>CAZQQJ010000006.1:0-229780 GCA_964595435.1 uncultured Anaerolinea sp.
GCCTCATGCTACAATTATTTCGGCCATCCCCCACCATTTAGTGTGGACGCTAACAAATAGGGATGACCCGGCGAAGCCCAGAAGATAGAGCTCAAGAACTTTCAGCAAGCACAGGGATTCCAAGTGAATTTATGGTTGCCTACGAAGTACCCGTCCTTGATTGCCGGCTTGCGGAGCAGAAAATACACGAGCGATTGTCTGCATATCGTGTACGTGATAAGCGAGAATTCTTTTCATTACCCCTCAAAGACGCTATCAAGATAGTTCAAGAAATAGTCGAGTCTGCCTCGTTAGCTTACTCTGTATCAGCAATAAAAACAATCGGGGCAACGGAGGTAAAGCTAGAAGCGCCTCTTAGTAAATTCGGGTATTTTTCGCCATTCATCTCGCCTGGTTTGCAACAAGTTGTGTGTCAAGATGGGCATCTGGGTTTTAACAGAATAAACTTACTCAGCCTGGAGACAGGAAAGTTGTCATGCAAGTTAAGTAGAAATCGATGGGAGATAGTACTTTGTGTAGCATTCTCGCCAGACGGACAGATTCTAGCATCTGGTTCCAGGGATTCATCGATCAGTTTATGGCGAGTTGCTGATGGTGCCCTTCTGCAAAATGTCAGATATTCAAGCCAGGTTTGGAGTTTGGCATACTCGCCAGATGGGAATACTCTTGCATCAGGATCGAAGGATGGAACCATTCAATTTTGGAGAATCGGTGATAAGAATGGGAAAATGTTTAAAATCTTTCAAGCCCACAAGACGGCAGTCGAGCGGCTGGCATTTTCTCACGATGGAACTGTTGTCGCGTCTGGTTCTTGGATTGGTCCATTTCGTCTATGGAATGTCGATGGGAGTCTGATCGATGAAATAGGGCCACAGACCGACGGTACCAAATTGCGCTTTTCGCCATGCAAAAACAATCTTGTTATAGATGCATCATTATATTTATGGCATCACGATGGTATTAAGAAATTGTGCGACTTGAAAGAGCTTGATTGCGACTTACCGGTATCTTTTTCGCCCGATGGTAAAGTTATTGCTGGCTTTTCTCGTCGTTCGGAAATAGGATTTTGGCAAGTGCCTGATGGCGGTTGGATAATGGGGATTGAGGTTGCCGAGGAACCTAAAGATTTGGCTTTTTCGGATGATGGAAGAGTCCTCGCCGTTCTATTCGGCGATAGGGCACGTTCGTATAATTTGGCTATATATCATAACGCTGGTAATGATGCCTACTCTCTGTAATTATTGGATTAGTTATTGGATAATGTGAATTGCCTCCAGCAGTGCAAACTCTGAGGTGGATGGTCAAATCGGTACCGGTGGCTTGGCTGCGCCGATTATAATATGCGCTTCCAGGCGAAAATAGGAGTGTGCTAAATGATGCGTTTGAATACTGAACTTGACATTTTAGACGCTGCGTTAATGGAATATTTACCCAGAGTTGCCCAAGGTTGTACCATTAACCGTCAAAACGCAAATTCAGCTTTAGTAATTTTAAATCTAAACCATACTGAGATGGGAAGTTTGGGCGAAATCCGATTGCGTAAAATAACCAACAACCAAGCGGATTTGGTCTTCACCTCCCCCCCTTATCCTAATGTTATTGAAACGACAATCCTAGACTCATCCAGATTCATGCAGTGGATAATACAGCACAAATCGATGACAGAAATAGAGAACTTCAAACAGCATAAGGAACAATGGTATTCGGAATTTTTCCGGCAGGGGGAAGGTTGGAAGGATGTGGAGCCTTTCTGGGCATTAGAATTTCAAAAGTGGGCTACAGAAAAGTCTGGAAGCGAACCTACACTTGAAACCTTAACAAAAGATTTCTTGGCATATTCCGCGAAGGTTTTATATCAGCGAAGGCTTGATTATAAACAGTTTTTAATTCATTCGCTTTTGGAGCAGTTACGGAAGGATGGAATTGATACACCAGAAGATGGGCGATCGATTAGGTCGGCGGGAGAAAGCGGACAGACAATCAATGATGACAATAGATGGAAAGCTGTTGTCAAGAACATAGGCAACGATCAGGCGATAATTGAACTCTGGCGTAAAGATTACCAGGCGAGGGAGATAGCTCAAAGAGTTGGACGAGGACCAAAAACTATTACCAAGAAGATAACAGAACTGCGCAAACTCTACGGGCCTGAGATTGTGCCATATCGAAAGAAGTAATATTTTAGGATATTCCTGTATATTTACATCGTAATATTACTGCATCTACAATGACGGTATGAAAAACATACCGTTTTTTGTAAAAGTGACAGGAATGGTTAACTGGGTTGCCTCAATCTTAGAGCAAACAGAATATACCATCTTGCTATGGGTTATATTAAAGGAATTACGCAACTGTTCAGGCCAAGTGCATTTAATTACCTGGGTGAAGTTGGAATGGCTCAGCCTGTTGACTCGGAAAGCCTTGGGTCGGGTGTTGGTCAAAGGTATCACCCTGCTCCTCCAGACTAATTGCTTGAGGGTTTGTCAATCCTGGCTGGCGCGCAGAAAGCTAGGTGCCGGGCCTTTATGGGCTAGAAAAGCAGACGCAGCAGACTGTGGCAAGCCCGTTGCTGATAGCTAAAATTCCAGTAGAAAGGAGGTCAATATGCTCAAGTACATTCTGATGCTTCTTGATGAACTGCAGAAGAAGAGACGCTTCGGTAGCGGGTTCTACTTCGGCGTTGTTGTCGGTGCAGTGCTGCTGGGCACATTCGTTCTGGCGCTGCTCGAAATCGTACTGAAGTAGTGCAATCAAAGCATTTGCGAACCAAAAAGCCTCTCCCGCAGAGGCTTTTTGGTTTGATAGCCGTCGGTTGTTAACCATCATACGCTCACACGCCTCACAAACCGCGTGTGCACCCAGCCCTGCAGATCCGGCACTCCATTGATCTCCTTCAACACATCCACCAACGCCCAGGTGCCCTCAACGGTTAGTTTATCCAACGGCGTGCCTTCGGGCAGCGGGTTCTTGATCAGCGGCTTGAAGGCGCTGCCCGGGCCGCTGCGGATGGGCGCCGCCGCGGTGGTTTCGTAGAGCGGCGGCGTATCCGCGGCGCGGCCCAGCAGGCGGGCGCGCAGGCTGTGCATGGGAAACGCCGGACCGGGGTCTTTCTTGCGGTAAGGGGCGATGTCGTCGTGCCCGACCACGTCGAACAGCTTGTATTCCTGGAACAGCGCCTGCCCGGCCTGCAAGACGGCCTCGATCTGCGCCTCGGTATAGACCTGCCAGCCCGACGGCCTGGTCTCGTCTTTGTGGATGGCTTCGATCACTTCTTCATCGGCAAATTCGCCGCCCAGTTGAGAGATCCAGACGCCTTTCTTGTGCACCAGCTTGCCGGCGTTGACGATCTCGATGCCGATGGAATACTGGTTCAGGCCGGTGCGCCCTTCCCACTGGCTGATCCCGGCGTGCCAGGCAACGGTATCGAAGGGGACAAGCTGCGTGATCGTTCCGTCCGGGGCAATCACCAGGTGCGCCGAGACGTTCGACAACGGGTTGGTCAGCGTGCCGATCGCCCCGGATGGCGTGCGATTCGCTGTATAGTGAATGACCAGGTATTCAGGTTGAAGCTTCCCGCCGATATTGGGGCTTGGCGCATAGGGGACAGGTGTTCCATCATCCTGGCAGAGAAAGTGGTTGGCAATTTTCATGGTTTCTCTCCTTGAGGACTTCGTGTAGCTGTCAGGCATCGAGTATTCCGATGATCCTACGGGCCATTATACTGCTACCAGGTGGCAGCCCGGGGTTTTTCACCGGCCAGGTATTCGGCCACGCGGCGTTTGCCGCCGGGAGATAAGTCTTCAGGGAGAGCATCCAGGGGAAAAAAGGCGATCCGTTCGATCTCGCCACGCGCCAGGGCTTCTGCAGCAGATGGGGCTATTTCTAAATCCGATCCAGACGCCTGGATGTCTCGTGGGGCCGAGAAGTCGTTGCACAACAAAACCACGACGTGATCCGAACGGCCTTCGCTGAAATTGGTAAAGATGCCGAACAAGGATAACGCACCGAGCTGGATACCTAATTCTTCTTGAGCTTCGCGGCGGGCGGTTTGCTCGATCGTTTCCCCGCTTTTGACCCCGCCGCCTGGAAAGTGCCACATGTCCTGATAGGAGTGCCGCACCAGGACAATGCTTTTATCCTGGATCAGCATCAGGCGTACGCCGATTGTGATGGCACGGAAAATGCTGAGCAGCTCTCGAAAACCCAGGTAAAGCAGCCGGTAGCTCAGTTTCACAATGGCTATTGATCGATAATGCGGTTCAGGCGATCCGTCAGGATTTCCTCGGTCATTACGCCGATATAATGATTGACGATGCGCCCATTCGAATCGATGAAGAATGAAGTGGGCATGGCCAGTACGCGGTATGCATTGCCGACCTTCCCATCATAGTCGATGAGCACAGGAAAGTTAATCCCCATATCCTGGATGAATTTATTGAGCGCGGGATCGGTTTCGCCATAGTCGATGTAGACAAATTGCACCCGGTCTTTCATTTGTTCGTGTACTTTCACCACCACGGGCAATTCGGTGCGACAGGTGATACACCAGGTGGCAAAGAACCCCAGCAGGGTGGGCTTGCCTTTCAAGTCCTCCAGGCGGATCGTTTCCACATTGGGGACGTTAAGCGCGCGCAGTTCAAACGGCGCTGCCGGCCAGCCGGGCAACGTGGCGAGCGGCTGTGGATTGGTTGGAGAGGCGAGCAGCTCCGGCGCCAGGCCGGGCAGGCTGGTCGTTTCGGGCGGTAAGGGCGCGCCTGGCGTCAGGGTGGCGGTTGGAGGCGCGGCGACGATTTGCTGTGGAGAGGATAAAGGCGTCACGGTTACTACAGAAGCGGCGCGGATCAGGGTGACCTGGGGTTTCGGCAGCGTGGCAGCGGTCCTGGCACCGGGCGCCGAGAAGGCGCGGGTCGCGCCGCAACCCGCCAGCAGCATCGAGATGAGTGTAAGACATACGAGTAATGCAGTGCTGTGTAATTTGCGCATCGTTGAGATATTCTTATTCAAGGAGTCGAGCCTATTTCGATTTTATTTATCCGAATTAAATGTGTTTTGGATTATACTCTTGCCAGAAAAGCCTGTCAATCGACGAGCCGGTCAGCAGGTTTACTGCGCATAGAGGGTGGATGGCGTGCCAGGCGGCAGGGTGGCGAAGAATGCCGCCAGCAGTTGTTTCGTGCGGGGGATATCTTTCGGGTCCGTCACGTAGAATACAACCACGCTGTCCACCGGGGTCACTTTAGCCCTGCTGAGT
Organism: uncultured Anaerolinea sp.; assembly: GCA_964595435.1. Classification (GTDB taxonomy): domain Bacteria; phylum Chloroflexota; class Anaerolineae; order Anaerolineales; family UBA4823; genus RBG-16-57-11. Next base: position 5,252 of record CAZQQJ010000006.1, read on the forward strand.
GCCATTTCTGCCACCGGGGTCCAGTTTACGGGCGCTTTTTGCCCGGTGAACTTGAACAACATTGCCAGTTTCACCCCGTGCCGACGAGCCAGGTCGTCCATCCAGGCCTCCGGAGCCCCGGCCTGGCGATACGCCAGGGCCTCCTGCGATGCCAGCCCGCCCAGGTCCAGCACGTAATGATCGTTGCGATACGCCACCCATCCCAGGTCGGTAACTGCCACCGGCCCTTGCAGATATTCGACCGCAAAGCGGTGCATCTGATACTGTTGTTCGTAAATGTTATTCGATCCGATGGGACTGCGCAGCAAAGGCGATAAATAGGTTGATCCTAGCAGTGGAATGGCGCCTGCCAGCAACACCCCAAAACGGAGCATGCTGCCGGGCTTTGCCAGTTGGGAGAGCGCGCCTTCAGAGAGTGAGAACAGGGTCAACACAACCGTTGCCCAGATGTAGATCTCATAGCGGGAAAACCCTCCCACTCGTCCAAAGGCCAGGTGCAACAGCGCCGCTGCTCCGGCCCACAAAGCCAGCGCCTGCGATCCCTTTTCGGTTGCATAAAGCGCAAAAAATAGCAGGCATAACACGCCGCCGGCCAGCAGAACGGCTTGCCGGGTGTAAAGGTTGCTGAGTATATTTTGAGCGATTTTTACCAAAAGGTTGCTATGCTCGGCAAGGCCGGATTTGGCGATCACTGAGCCGGGCAAATATCCCAGACCTTTGGATGCCAGGAACAATGAAAATGCCAGCAGCGCACTACCGCAGAGCGCCGCGCAGAGAAACGCCGCTCGATAATGGCGTTTCCAGGCCAGGTAAACCAGCGCCGGGACGCTCAGCGAGAGGCATTCGTACCGTACCAACGGCGCCAGGACGAGTGCTGCGCCCAACCACACGGCTACATTGCCGGTGCGTTGCTCGTGCAGCAGGCCGGCCAGGATGAGCAGCGCCAGGAACGTTTGCAGCACGTGTTCCATCCCGGTCAGGACCAATCCGACCAGGTTGAGCAGAGGGATCAGGGTGAGCAGGGTCATGCAGACGGCCGCCGCTCGCCGGGTTGGGGCCAGGCGCGCGCCCGCCTGCCAGAGGAGATGCGCAGCGATGAGCAGCACGCCAATCCCTGCAGCAACGTTGATGAACAGCGGCGCCAGTAGATCCAGCTTCAGGGCCGAAAAGGGCGCCAGCAGAAAGGGCCACAGAATGCTGGAAGATGGAGCGGCAAATTCGCCCGGGTTGACGCCGTACTCGCCTCGGGCGATATTTTCTGCCACACCCAGGTGGATATAAGCATCGTCCAGTGTGTAAACGAAAAAGCCCCGGTTTAGCCAGAGAATGGAGCAGACTTCAAGCAAGATCAGCGTCAGAAAAACAGCCGCTGGCAACCAGAAAATCACCGGTGGTTTGCGGGCAGGCGTATCGGTGTGGGTCATTATTTCGCTATGGATGATTTTGCAGCCACTCTCCCACGACCAGGCCCATGCCGGTGGCTTGCTTTTCGAAGCCCAATTTGCGATAGAATTCTTGTGCGTCTACGGTGAATAGATACACGTGCTGGCCGCGCAGCCGGGCGAGCAGGTGTTGCATCATCGTCCGGGCGATACCGCGCTTGCGGTAGGTCGAATGCGTCCACACATCCACGATATAGGCGTTGCATACCCCATCCGACAGCGCCCGCGCTTTCCCGATGACCCGTCCGCCAAGCATGGCGAAAACCACCGCGTAACTGTTGGCGAAAGATTCTTGCAATTGCTCAGGGGTGCGCCCGTTATCGAACTGGTCCTGGTATAAAGTTTCCTTGAGGGCGACCCAATCAATACCCTCGAGATCGGTTTTGTAGATGATCGGATACCCTTCGCCGTGTACCTCGTAATATAATTTGGTGCCCTGTGAAATGATGTGACCAGTTTTCATTATGTCGCTCCCGATAGAAGGATGATCAATGCGAACAACAAAACACCCACGATCGCCACCCCGACCAGGAAATAGATGATTAGCGTCCGTATCTGCTTACGTTGTTTGCGGCGCGGGCGGGACGGCCTGGGCTGGGATCGGGGGATGCTCGCTGCCGATTGAGCAGCGGGCATCGCGGGAGAAACAGCCACAGTTTTAGGTGGTCCGGCTGGCGGGGCATTGCCTGTTTGTGGCGCTGTAACCGTATGGTGCAGGGCCTGGCGCATCTCTTCGATTGTTTGAAAACGCTGCTGAGCATCCAGCTCCATGGCCTTGAGGATCGCTTGCTCGGACGCAGGGCTGATACCAGGATTAATCTGCCGGGGTGTGCGCAACTCTGCCTGGCGGATCATGCGTTTGATACTTTCCGGCGGCGCTTTGCCGGTCAACAAATTGTATAGAGTGGCTCCCAGGGCGTAGATGTCCGAGCGCGCATCGGTCCTGCCGCCGCCGTATTGTTCGGGCGGGCTGTAACCGGGTGTAATCGCGCGGGCGCCAAGCGTGGTGGCCATCTCGGGGTCGTACAGCTTGGCGATGCCAAAATCGACCAGCATGGCGCGTCTATCCGGGCGAATCTTGATATTAGCGGGTTTGATATCCCGGTGGATGACCGGGACGGGCTGGCTGTGTAGATAGGTCAGCGCGTTGCACACCTCGCCAATCCAGGTCAGTACCTGCGTTTCGGGCAAAGGGCCTTGCCGGTAGAGCATTGCATCCAGGTCCTCTCCCTCCACAAAATCCATGACCAGGTACTGGCCCTCCTCCGGTATGGAAAAATAGTCCAGCACGCGCGGCAAGTTCGGGTGAGATAAGCGAGCCAGGATGGTGGCCTCGCGCATAAACTGGCGCTGTATCTCTGGAGCGGTGTCCAGATTTTCTTTGATCGCTACGGGGATGTTCAGGTTGGTATCCCAGCCGCGATAAATCAGCGCCATCCCGCCTTCGCCAAGCACGCCGTCGATGCGGTAACGATTGTTCTGCAGAAATTGTCCATTCGAGAGAGGCATAGGTCGTTTGCGAATTGCTTCGTTTAGAGAAGTATACCAGAAACGTCTGTTATAATTAGCCTCTGTTTGCTGCTTCGACGTGCCCGGTTGCATATCGTTCGAGCATACGCAGGTAGTTCATCCGGGTGGAACTTGTTTTGTGTGTCATGCATACAAACCAGGAATGCCTGGGAGAATGAAGGTAAGATGTTGAATACAAAGTAGAGAAGGGAACAACGAGTGATTTATGGAAGATGAAGAGGAAAAAGAAGTCCCTGATGCAGATGAAATCTTCGAAGAAGAAGAAGAAGAAATCACTGCATCAGACTCGAGCAGCCGCAGCCCCTGGCTTTCCACTGCGCTGATCGGTGTGCTGGCGCTGGTATTGGGTCTGTTTCTCGGCTATGTAGGCCGCGGCGAGTTTGGCCCCGAAGCACGAGCGGCTAAAGCGACTGCTTCTGCCGTGGCCATGCTCGAGCAAACCCAGGCCGCTGGCAACCAGGAGTTGGTGAAATACCTCTCGGAGCAGACTCGCCACTTTAAAGGGGATGCCAATGCGCCGGTGACGATCATCGAATTCAGCGATTACCAGTGACCGTACTGTGGCGTATTCGCCGCAGACGCGGGGCGTCTGATCGATGAAAAATATGTCAATAACGGCAAGGTTCGCTTTGGTTATTGGAACTTTGCATTCCTGGGCGAAGAATCGCAGTGGGCCGCAGAAGCATCGGAGTGCGCTGCCGACCAGGACAAATACTGGGAGATGCACGATAAGTTGTTCGCCAGCCAGAAGGGCGAAAACCAGGGCGCTTTCTCCAAAGATAACTTGAAGCAGATCGCCGCCGGTATGGGCCTGGATACGGCGGTCTTCAACGAGTGTCTCGATTCGGGCAAATATACGCAGCAGGTGCAAAGCGATACCGCTATTGCTCAGCGTATTGGTGTGCAGAGCACACCCAGCTTCCTGGTCAACGGCCAGCCGCTGGTGGGTGCCCAGCCCTTCGAGAAATTCCAGGAGATCATCGAACGAACGGTTAAGTAAGAACCCGGACATAGTGATAGGGGATGCTCAGGTGCGACGTATTTTCAAAATACGTCGCACCTGAACTAAGACCGTAAAATTACCCGTTGATTTGACCAAGCAAGGATGTGGGTTGCCCATGAGCCTGATTGACCCGTCTCTTCCCCTGATCGACCTGCATCGCCATCTGGATGGCAACGTACGCCTGGAAACGATCCTGGATTTAGGCCGGCAGCACAACCTTTCGCTGCCAGCCCAGGATGTGGAAGGGTTGCGGCCTTATGTTCAAGTAACTGAGCCGCAGCCCGGTGTGATGGCTTTCATCAGTAAGTTTCACTGGATGACCCATGTGCTGGTCGATTACGATGCCTGTCGGCGCGTGGCTTATGAAAACGTGCAAGATGCAGTTCGTGAAGGGATCGATTATATCGAGCTGCGTTTTAGCCCGTGGTTCATGGCTGAGGCGCATAGCCTGGATCCCGCTGGTGTTGTGGAGGCAGTGTGCGATGGCGTTGCTGCCGGGCAGCGCGATTTCGCCATGCATGCCAACCTGATTGGCATCCTCAGCCGCACCTACGGCCCGGATGTCGCCTGGAAGGAGCTGGCCGCCTTGCTCACGCAGCGTGAGCGGATTGTGGCGCTGGATCTGGCGGGAGACGAGGCCCATTTTCCTGGCGAGTTGTTTGTCGAACACTTTCGTAAAGGGCGGGAGGCTGGCTGGCAAATTACCGTCCATGCCGGCGAGATCGCCGGGCCACACAGCATCTGGCAGGCCATCGACGGATTAGGCGCGGCGCGCATCGGCCACGCCGTGGCCGCCATTCACGATCCGGCGTTGATGGATGCTATGGTTGAGCGCTGCATTGCCGTAGAGGGCAACCTGACCAGCAACGTGCAGACGATGACCACCGCGGATTATGCCGGGCACCCGCTGCGCGCTTTCCTGGAGCACGATGTCCTGGTCACTCTCAACACTGACGATCCCGGTATCAGCGGCATCGACCTGGCCTACGAGTACGATGTGGCTGCGCCGGCGGCCGGATTTTCTTTCGAGCAGATCCACCGTCTGCAGGCCAATGCGCTGGATGCCGCGTTTCTATCGATGGAGGAGAAGACTACCCTGGCACAGGCGGTGTGGCAGCGCACCGATCGTTGAAACAGGGTGTTTTGTATTCGCTCATAAGTGATAAGATTCTTCCATGCTCATTTATCTTATCCGCCACGCTACACCCGATTGGACCCGTAAAGATATCCCCTATCATCTCCCTCCTGGCCCGCCTCTGACCGAGCAAGGCTGTGCGGAGGCCCAGGCTTTAGGCGCGTTCTTGCGTTCTGTTGGTGTGCGCAAGCTGTATTCCAGTCCGATGGAACGCAGCCTGCATACTGCCCAGATCGCTGCCTCGCTGGCCGGCGCCCAGGTGCAGGTGGACGAACGCCTGATGGAGGTCCAGCCCGGCGAATCGGTCGAGGCGCTGCGCCAGCGCCTCTGGCCGGCTTTCGAAATGGTTTGTAACAATGGCGCGCTGGCGACCGGTCCGGTTGGGCTGGTCACTCACGGCGGCCCCATCGCTGCCTTGTTGGGCAGCCTGGGCATGGATGCCGCTACCCTGGCGACATACACTCACTTCGACCACGGAAACCCTCTGCCTCCAGCGGCGGCCTGGCAGGTAAATCGCCCGGATGCGCAGTCGCCCTGGCAATGGAACCTGGCTTTTATCCCGGATACTGCAGCAGAAGTAAGATAGGTGGTAAGAATGGCCAAAAAAGCGAAAGCGAAATGGACCTTCATGGTGTATATGGCAGGGGACAATAATTTATCGGACGCCGGTGACCGCGACCTAGCTGAGATGCGCCAGGTAGGGTCTACCCCGGCGGTCAATATCCTCGCGGAATTTGATAACGCCGGCAGCTTTGGCACGCGGCGCTTTCACGTCCTCAAGGGAGGTCACCAGGAAGAGGTCAAGTCGCTGGGTGAAACCGACTCAGGTGACCCGCGTACCCTGATCGGTTTTGTGGAATGGGCAGTTAAGCACTATCCTGCCAGTCACTATGCCCTGGTGTTGTGGAATCACGGCGGCGGTTGGGAGCCCAGCGAGGTGGATCGCATCGCCCAGGCGGTGGGCGCCCCCGGCTACACCGTGCGTGAGGCCTCTGAGCGCTCGGCTTCGTCGCTTGGGCGGGCTTTCTTTCGCCCCACCTTGGAGACTATCCTGAGTTTGCCCTCCAACAGCGAGCGCGCCATCTGCTCAGACGATGGCAGTGGCCATTCGCTGGATACTGTCGAACTGGGCAAGGTCTTGGCTACCATCTATGACAAGATCGATGGCAAGCTGGACCTGTTAGGAATGGACGCTTGCTTGATGAGCAACCTGGAAGTGGCTTATCAGGCGCAGCCTTACGTGAAATATATCGTCGCCTCCGAGGAATCCGAGCCGAACAATGGCTGGCCCTACGATGCGGTGCTGGGCGAACTGGTTGCTCATCCGGAACAAGACGCGGCTGATCTGGCGGCGCATATTGTGAGCGCTTATCTGCAATCTTACCGCCAGCAGGCTTACCCCGGTGATGTAACCCAGGCCGCCCTCGACCTGGGAAAAATCGACGCGCTGGTCGCCCCCCTCGATGGACTGGCTGATGCCTTGAGCGAGCGTTTACCCGCTGCGGCGATGGCCCTGTGGAATGCTCAACGGAAATCGGCTCGCTTCTGGCATAATACCCTGTGGGATGTGGCGCATCTATGCGAGATATTGGAACTTGAATCGGGCGACGCGGCGCTGGCCCAGGCGGCATCCCGTGTGCGTGCCGCCCTGCAGCCGGGCAAGGGAAACTTTGTCCTGGCCGAGCAGCACAACGGTGATAAGGTGGGGCGCTGCGGCGGCGTGAGCGTTTACTTGCCTGCTCTCACGGATATCTCGCGCTATTACCAGGAATTGACTTTTGCCCAGCAGCACCGCTGGCTGGCCATGCTGCGCAAATACCGCGAAGAATGATTATGAAGGGGTCGTCTAAAAAATATCTTTTGGGACAACCCCTTCATCGTTCAACGTTCAACTGAGGCGTGGAGCCAGGGTCGTATCTCCATCGCAATACAGAGCGTAGAGCAGGCCGAGCAAGTTGCGGTGCTGGAAGAAGAATTCCCGCCGCAGCGCCAGGAATACTTCGCCGATAGGCCGCTCTTCGTAAAGGAAGATTTCGAAAAAACGCCGCGCCCACTCTGCGGCGAAGATCGCCGGCACCTCGCATTCCGTGCCGATCATCCCTCGCGCCCCTTTCGCGGTAAAGTAGGGCATAAAACCGCCGTAGAACAACGGCGAAAGTTCCGAAGATTCGCAGGCGTTGATGAACACCAACGGGCTGTTGGGGAAGGGGCGTCTCTCTGGAGCCAGGTCGCGCATGTCGTCCAGGGTGACGCGTTTTTGGCCGCTGAAACTCAGAGACGATCCGCCCGGCCCGCCTGCCTCCTCTAACCCCTGCGAGATGGCGTGCCCGTAGAAATACAGGATCTGGTCTGCCGCCGGGTCACGCAGCGCCTTCAGCCACTCCTGGTCAGATTGGCGTTGGACCAGATCGATTTTCTTGCTGGCCTTGGTTAACTCATTCCAGTATGCTAACTGGTTGGCGACCAGCGGGCGCCCGGTGGTCTTATCGATGCCGGTATCTACGTTCAGGCTGACGGCCAACTTCGGCTGGCCCTGGATGCGGGCATCGAAAACTTGCATGCGTTGCTGCAAGGGGATGTGTTCGACAATGTGCCGCAGCCCCAGGAAGCGCTCCGGGTCGATGTGCTCTGGGTCGTAATCCTCGGCCAGGTAGAGCAGCCCCCAGGGCAAGAGAAACTGCTTCGAGACGATTTGCAGTTTGAGCATGTTCTTTTCGGCCAGCTCGCGCAGCCGGTCGCCAAGCGCGTTGGCATCCTGGCGGGCATCCGGGCCGTAGAAAAGCGCCTGGTACAGTCGCCAGCCAGCGCGGGCCAGCCGTTCCAGAGCGGCCTGGGCGACATCTTCGGGGATGTCGAAGCCAGTCTGGTAAGGCAGCAGGACATTGGCCGGTGGGCGCTGGTTACGGGGGAAGACGTTTACCCCGCTCGGGTCGCGTGCCAGGAAGACCACCTCGAGCAGTGCTTTGCGCGTCTGGTCGATCAGCTTGTTGAGGTATTGCGGGCTGACGGGTAGATGGGCCTCGGCCGCCACTGCGCCCACCAGGGTCAGGTCGTAGCCGGAGCTGCCCTCGTTGATAAATAGCAGCGCGTCACGCGGCTGGACCGCTGAAACGTTTTCGAGCGGGCGGCCCAGGCTTTCAGGCGGAGAAGCGAAGGGGCCGTTGCCCACCTCGACGTTGAGGTGCAGTTGGATACCCTGGATGAAGTTGTTATCTTTGTAGAGCAGCGCGGTGATCTCTCCCACGCCAGGGCGTTTGGGCTCGATATCGAAGCGTACCTTGTTGCGCGAGCGACCGTTGCGCGGCACGCGCAGTTCCTGGGGGCCGCGCGTGTAGACGAGGAAGTCGCGCGTGGAGAGCACCACATTCAGCCGGGCGATCTCCTCGCCAGGCGCGAAGGCGCGTGCCTGGTCGAACACAACGGCGAATTCACTGCGTTCTACGTCCACAAAGATCGCCAGGTTGGCCTCTTGTCCCAGGCGCAATGGTTGGCCCGGATCGTGGTCGCTGATCTCGGCTTTCAAAAACCGCTCGCCTGGTGTAGCTTCTGCCTGCGCAGGCTGCGTCGCAGGCGGCGCGTCGATAGAGCGGAAGACTGGCGGTGGGCCAGAAAAAGGCAGCGGCGCCTCCGGTGTGCCACGCCAGGCTTCCCCGGTGGGCAAACCTTTGGCAATCGCAGGCGGAATATCCCGTTCGCCTGGCCGCCCGCTCCCCTCGATCAGGATCATTTCTTCCAGCTCGATTTTTTCTCCCTCGGCCGGGGTTACGCGCGCCGCCAGGCTGTAATAACCCTCCACCTGGGGCAGCTCCAACTGTCCCTCGTATCGCCCGGCCTCCTCATCCGAGGGCGTCAGTTCGATTTCTGGCAGCCTTTCTGCGATCGGCTGGCGCAGGGCACGCAGCGCCTGGCGTAGTTGCAGCGTGACACGCACCTCGGCGCCATAACCAGGGGCGCCACTTTCGACGTGCGCCAGCTTTGCCCACACTTTCAGCGTCTCGCCGGGGTTATATACGTCTTGATCGGTATCCAGTTCCACTTTGTACAGCCCGGCGATCACCTCACGCAGCACCCCGTAGCGATACTTGGACACCAGTTCGAACTCCAGTTTGTCCAGCACGGGCGGCACCACATAGATATCGCCGTGCGATGCGCTGTATGGCAGTTTCTGGCTGGCTTCAGGATGCAGCGCACTCCGCACAGGCACCGTGCCATCGCCTTCTTCGTCCTCTTCCCAGTCGATACGTGCCCAACTGCCGTCGGGCTTACGCTTTAAGACGCCGCCGCTCGTGGTGCGGTTCTTGACGCCAAAAAAACACAGTGTATCTACACTCAACGTTGTTCCTAGTTCTTGGTTGAAGCGCTGCCCATCCAGCAACATCTGGCGCTGGCGTTCGTTCTCCAGCCAATGAGGATCGGCAAAGATATCCACCGTCTGGCCGTTTTCCTCGCGCAGGAAGGGGAAGTGCTGCGGGATGATCTGGTAGAAGCACGGAAAGCTGAGCACTGACTCTCGAAAGGCTGCCTGCGTCTGGGGCGTGGTGAAAGCGCGCAGCAGAAAAATATCCGGCCCCTCCAGCAAGGTTTTCACCGACTTGGGCGAGCCGTCCCACGGCGAACCCATCAGAAACAGCCGGGACACGTGTTCCTTGCCGCCCTCTTTCTCGATATACCAGCGCGAAACGATCCCGCCATTGCTGTGGCCGATCAGGATCGCTTTCGCGCCGGGATGCCTGGCCCGTCGGCTTTGCACGAATGCCCCTAGCTGCCGCGCCGAGATGCGGTTATCTTGCCGCCAGTCATAGGCAAAGGTATAAGCCGCGGGCTTGCCCGCTGAACCGCGGCCCAGTGTATATCCCATCTCGTGCAGCGCTTCGGACAGCCTGCTGTATTGCTCCAGCTTGAAAAACGGCGGCAGGTAGACGATCTGGTCGATGATGCCATCAGGCTCCAGTTCGTCGTTGGGATATTGCAATTGCCGGAAGAAATCTGCTAATCTCGTTGCCAGGTGGAAGGGGTCGCTCAACAGGCCGGGAACGTCCAGCCAGGCCACCTCCCCCGTCCTGCGATTGCGTAGCCGGCTGCCCATGAAGCCTGGCACCAATACCACGAAGTGGTTGGGGGGATTCTCTGAATCATTCGTCGCCATCGCTCACTCCTTGTGTTCCTTTGGTGTGAGTGGTATTGCGATCACTCACATCAAAATACAAAACGCGTATAACTTTGCGATGGGGACGGTGTGCAGCACGGACCGCATCGCAAAACAAGGACCTACTCCATCGGCGTAATACCGTAACGGGTACGCAGCTCGCGCAGCGACCACAACCGGAACTGGTTGGGATCGTTGTTCTGCTCTGCCAGCTTGCGATAACTGGCAGCGTAGGACTCGGCGATTTTGCACGCTTCATCGTATGTGTTTGAGCCAATCATGGTGGTTTCCAGATAGTGCCAGGGTGCGTCGCCCTCGCTCCAGGTCTGCCAGGCGAGAAAGGCATGCCCGGGAATCAACACCAGCCCCGGGTTGAGTGATATGCCTTCCAGCAAACTGGCAAACAGCACGGTGCCATCGATGCAATTGGCCTGATGGTCAGCCAGACTCTCGCGTGGCAGGCGCACACGTTGGTTGGATGCGCCCTGGTCGGGGCTGAACGCAATGACCGAATTGACGTAAGTGATATCAGCAGTACGTTTGAGCGCTTCGAAAACAGCGCGCACTTGCGGCTCTACCTGAGTCTTATCCCCCTGGTAGCCGACCAGGCGCTTCTGCGGTGTGAAATTGGCTGCCTCACGCAGGAAAGTCATCAAAGGCGACGCGTTGGGGGTAACAAAAGCGCCCAGGTACTGGCTGAGATCATTCCACAACCCGGTCATTGGATCGCGCACCGCAAGCGGGGCAGTGGTGCGCGCCAGCAGCCAGATGGGATGTGTGGTGTGTGATTCGACTTTTTGTGTGCCGCCTTCCAGTTCAACCACCTCTACGTTGAGTGTGGCGCGAGTCAGCTCGGTCAGGTCGCGTACTTTATGAGGAAATAAGGTGGGTAACTGGTCAAAAGTGCGCGTCTCACCGCTGGCCAGGTCGAAGGTATCCACGGCTCGAGCGGAGTAATCTTCGATAAAGGAGGTGATCTTGATGCGACGGATCTGTCCATCGCCGCTCAGGTTTTTCACCGAGCAACTGACCAACGGATTTTGCTCTTTGTCCAATAGATGGTAGATTGCAGTGGGCACTTGTGCCATGCGTAAATGTACATCCACCACCAGCCCGGTGGTCTGGGCGCTTAGCAAGAGCGACGGCCCACCGGTGGTATCCAGGCTGACCAGCCGCCCGCTGGCTGGATCGGCCTGGCGTGCAGCCGCAAACTGCGCCTCGAGTGCAGACAGATTGTTCTCGGCCTGTGCCAGTTCTTCGAATAGAGCCTGGGCGCTGGCCGGATCACTTTGTTGGAAGACCTCCCGGCGCAACGCCTCTGCTCGCAAGCGCGCCAGGTAGAGCTGTGCTTCCAGGCTTTGGTTATCGGATGCTGTTGGCATGTTCCCTCCACATTTAAATGGCCGCTAATGATGCGGCGTATTTGCTGATCCGGTTCCCGGCGCATGCTACACGCCTTTGCGTGCTTTGGCATGCACGCTATGAGCACAGTATATTCTACCAATCAGGGTCGTAATCGTCTACGGCATTTTGGGTCAGTCGCTGCGTCTGTGCACCGTCAGGGCGGACAGTATAGAGCTCCAGGTTGCCGCGCCGGTCGATGGATACCAGCAGGTATTGTCCATCGGGTGACCAGGCTGGCCGGCCGGGCGAGACGCCCGGGTTGGCAAATTGCAGCACGCTTTGAACCTGGCTGCCATCCGCCGCCATGATGTACAATCCCCAACCTCCGCCACGTGTGGACCAGAAGGCAATCTGGCTTCCATCGGGTGACCAGCTTGGCGCCTGGTCCTCTGCCGGGTTATTGGTAACCCGGCGGGCGTCGCTTCCATCTGCCTTCATTACATAAATTTCCCAGTTTCCGTCGCGGTGCGATTGGAAGACGATTTGATCCCCGTCCGTGGACCAGGAGGGGGTGGTATCCGCCTCAGGGTTGTTCGTGAGATTGATGGGCGAGCTACCGTTGGCTGTCATGCGGTAGATTTCCCAGTTTTCATCACGGTTTGTGGCAAAGGCAATGTCGTCGCCAGCAGGGTTCCAGGTCGGGCTGCTGTCTTCGGCGAGGTCGCGGCTCAAGTTACGCGGGTTGCCTCCATCGGCGTCCATGCGATAGATTTCGGTGTTTCCATCGCGATTGGTAGCAAAAGCCAGGGCGTTGCGGTTAGGTGCCCAGGCGGGCTGGCTATCCAGCCCAGGGTGGCTAGTGAGGCGCTGCACCTGGCTGCCATCCGGCAGCATGCTATAAATTTCGGGATTAAGCTCGATTTCTGAGACGAAGGCAATCCGCCCCAGGTCGCCGATTGCCACGGGTGATAGATCGACAGCCAGGGGAGGTAATGATTTGAAGTGCAGCGAAAAGAAATCATCTGCGGCGCGGGTTGCGGGCATCGACGCAGCCAGCCAGCACGTTCCAATCAGACTGACCGGGTATCGCCTGCCTTGTTGGTCTTCCAGATAGACATCCAGATAGCCGTTGGCCTTTTGGATAAAGGTCAGCCCCATGTCCTGGCCGGTGTATAGCTCAATTAGTGACGAGTCGCTCATGCAGTCGAAATTCAGGCGCATGAATACGTAAGATGGGAAAGTTTCCTGGCGGCTGGCCGGATAGTATACATGTCCCAAAGCTGAAATGTACTCGGGATAGTCAACAGAGGCTAACTGCCAGATGTCCTGTCCGGAAGTAATCTGGTTTGCGGCTGGCGTCAGGCTGGGGGGAAGCGAGGTCAGGGTAACGGTAGGGGTAGGTGTGCGTGGGGTTGGGGTAAGGGACGGCGTGGGAGAAGGGGTGATCGTTGGGGTCAGTGTAGGCGTTGGAGTCAGTGTGGGGCTGGGCGTCAGGGTTTGTGTCGGCGTGCTGGTGCGCGTAGGAGTGGCTGTGCGCAGTAATGCTCCCAGGCGATTCGGCATATTGCATCCCAAAATCAGAAAAATCAGCCAGGCAATAGCCCAAAAACGCGGCCAGGGAGGGGAGGAAGAGCTTGCGCAGTGATGCCTCACGGCCTTAATTATACAGCCTGCGCGTGTAATTTTCGACCAAACTTACAGTTTGGTAACTTGCAACTTTTTGTCGATCACACCGTATATTTATGTGATATGGAGAAAGGATCATAACATGAGTTGCTGGCGAGTTTTATTATGTATCATCTTTCCGCCCCTGGCGGTGCTCGATAAAGGGTGCGGCTCGATCTTGGTCACGACAATCTTGACGATGATCGGCTGGGTGCCTGGTGTAATTGCTGCATTGGTGATTAATAACCGGAAATGGGAATAAGACATCTGCCTCAGGCGGAGTTTATCCCTGGCTCGTGACAGGTGGATATGGCATTTTGCCCGGACCGGGGTTTGCTGGTGATTTAGCTCAAACCTCTGCCATATCGTTGTATTGCGTGGCCAGCACACGTAAATCTTCGCGCAGCGCCAGGTTGAAAAGGGACATTGTAATATGTTCGCCCAGGGTGATCGCAAGTTGCTCGTAAGATTGTTTGTGTCCCGAAGCCATGCAGCGAAGATGGAACACGCCAAACACCCTGTCTTGCGCTTGTAAGGGGATACAGATATACTCTGACCCGTACGTGTTATTCAAAGGGTTTATATGCTTGCAATTGAGACCATTGCGGGTGATTTTTGCGCTGTGCGCTCGCCCACGACGCAGTGCCCAACACTTATCGGCCGTAAACACCAGTTCCTCTGGGGGATATGGGCCCCAGGTTATGGCCGCCTCGTAGGTGCCATAGGCCTGGTCAGCCAGATATAACGCTCCTGAGCAAGATATGAATAGCTTTTCGGAGTAAGATGCCACAATTGCATAGGCCTCTTTGGCGTTGGCGCAATTATGTAACATATCACCCATTTCGCCCAGTAAGGTCAACTCTCGGGTATGAGTTTCCAGGATTTCCAGCGAATGGACCAACTGTTCGTTTGCCTGGCGTAGCGCTTCTTCTGCCCGTTTATGCTCGCTCGTGTCGGTCAGATAGCTGATAATTAGATTTCCCTGACTGGTGTGAACCGTATTCAACCGGATCTCGACAGGAAATTCGCTGCCATCGCTGCGTCTTGCAAACAGTTCTCCTGCTTTGTGCATTGGCTGTTCCTCACCGGCCCAGGTAAATTCTCTGCGCTGGAGGGTGTGTTTTTGTCGAATGCGCTCGGGCAACAGGGCTTCAACCATTTTGCCAAGCAGCTCATCGCGCTCGCAAATGAACATTTGTTCGGCGCGGGTATTGAGCATGCGAATGCGGCCTTTATCGTCTGTGACCACGACTGCAACTGGAGCCGATTCAACAAGTTCACGGAACTTGATTTCGCTGTCGCGCAGGTTTTGTTCGATCAGCCTGTTTTCGGTAATATCCACGAAAGTGCTGATGACGGCATGCGGCTGAGACGCGCCATCTTTAAATAATGGCTGTGCATTGATCGATAGCCATCGCAGGGAGCCGTCTGGTTTATGAACACCGATCACCTCAGGAGATTGAGGTTCGCCAGTGCGGAGGGCAACCAGCGCCGGGTGTTGGTCGCCTGGAAAGGGGGATCTGTCTTCATGAATAGCACGCCAGCGTGGATCGGTTGGTGTGCGCCCCATCATCTGTTCGGCGGAAAGACCCAGGATCCGTTCAGCGCTCGGGTTGGTGTTGGTGATCCCGCCAAAAGTATTCTGGATGATAACCCCTTCCTGTATCATGCTGGTTACCTGGCGGTAGCGCTCTTCGCTCTCTTGATAGGCGTCTTCGGCCTGTTTGCGCCGGGTGATGTCGCGTAACTGTACCAATTGGCCGGCAAGGGTTCCCGAACTGCCTGGTAAAGCGCTGATACGTACATCCAACCAATATTTATGCTCTCCCCCACCCAGTTCAACTTCTGCCTGTGCTTTTCCTTCTAGGCGCGCGCGTACGTAAAGCTTCTCCATTTCTGGAAAGCAAATCGTGAACGGGCAACGTAATATCTTCTGTAATGGCTCACCGCATATCTGGGCTGCCGCAGGATTCAGGTCGATGATCTGCCCCTGGCTATCCAATACCATCACCCCATCTTCCATGTGCTCGACCAGGCGTTGGCGAGCCAGGGGCAGGATTTCGACAGCCGGACCGCGCCGCATGCTCCACAAAAAACACCATTGCCATGCAACAAAGGCCAGTGGTGTTACATCAAAGGCGGCAAAGACCTTCATTCCACTGATTTCCAATAAATAGGCGATCATCGGAACCAGCGTTGTCAAAGCAATCCATTGCGCCGGTCGTTGAAGCGCCTGGGCTGTGCTTGAGAGATAGGAGAGAAGCAGGCGGTTACCGGCCAGGATCAGGACAAGCGCTGCCAGTGCATGCATCCAACCCCACAGGCTGGTTTGTTTGATCACAATGGGAAAATCAGCGCTGGCAAAGAACCAATGTTTTGTGTGAAAGAGGGGCAGATCGTTGTTAACCCATACGGCAACCTGGCTGGCAACGGGAAAGATGAGCAGCACTGCCCACTTCGTTGCCGATAGCCTGGGGCTGGTATTCGTGAAATATAGTATGAAGAGAAGCCAGGCGAGAGGCAGGATGTCTACACCGATGGCCACCAGGCGAACCCCAATTTGTTGGGCCGTCTGAGTCGCGCTCGAGAGCGCCAGGCCGCTGCCCAGGCACCAGGCCAATATACCCAGGGTGTATAATGGAAAAGTACGCAAGCCGGGTGTTTCTCGCTTGCGCCAGACCAACAGGCTCGCAATGATGGAGCACAAGCCCACGAGTATGTTGGTGAAGAATAGGAAAGCCAGCCTGATGTCCATACCTGCGCTAAGACGATTATAACCCGCGCCCCTGACCGGTGTCTGTAATGATGGCATAAAAAAACAGCAAATTGCAGCAAATTTTCTAAATTGGATGCTTGCATTGCACGCCGGAAGGGGTTAAAATCTGGTAGGTATGAAGGATAATAGCCGCTGGAGGTTAATATTGCTGGTGATCATGGGGGGAAGTACCGTGTTGCTTGTCGGTGCGGCAGTATATCTGGTTATCAGTGGATTGGGTTGGCTATCTGGCCCTCAAGGGGAAATGCGAGTGTTCGTCCAGTCGCCAGCCAATGCCGAGGTGGGTAAAGAGACTCAACTGGTTGTCACTGTGAAAAATGACACCAATAGCTATTTGCAAATAGAAGAAATTCGTTTTCCAAATCGCTTACTTGAATCAGCGGATATCGCTTCGGTTTTGCCTGGGACATTGTCGAATCATGCCTATGAGACGTCCACCGGCTACCGGATCGGTTTCTTGATGGCCCCCGGCGACCAACGAGAATTTATTGTGGTGTTGGTGCCGCGTCGGACCGATGACGTCATTGGAAATATTGAAGTGGTGGCTGACAGTCAGCAAGCCTTCTCTGGCTTTCGCCTGGTTTTCGAAAAAGCTGTCGTTGTAGCTCAGGCGTCTACGCCCACGATTACGGCTGTTTCGCAGATAACCGAAGCGCCGACTCAAACGCCGGTCTTGCCGACTACCACCCCCACCCCGGTGGCTATTCCCTATGGCTCAGTGGTCAAAGTGACTGCCAAGATCAAATATTCCAGTTATTTGAAAGATCTCTGGAGTGGTTCTGGAGTAATTGTCTCCCCGGAAGGTTTAATATTGACCAATGCTCATCTGGTTTCCCCCGGGCAGGATTTTCGGCCGGATGTGTGGGTAATCGGTTTTACGGAAGACCCGGCGCTGCCTCCAACGGATAAATACCTGGCCGAGCCGGCGGTCATCGATCCTGATCTGGATTTAGCCGTTTTGCATATCACCACCGATTTGAAACTGAAGCCGGTTGATCTGTCGACATTGAATCTGTCGGTGGTGCCTCTGGGCGACTCGGATAAGCTGCAATTGGGAGACACGTTGACGATTTTGGGCTACCCGGGCATTGGCGGTGACACAATCACCCTGACCCGCGGCGACGTAGGTGGCTTCACTGCGGCCCGAGAATATGGCGAGCGCGCTTTTATCAAAAGTTCAGCATCCATCTCCGGGGGAACCAGCGGCGGTCTGGCAATGGACCAGTACGGGCGAATTGTTGCTATTCCGACTCAATTGGGTTATGGAACAAACGATGAAACCAACCTGGTTGACTGCCGGGTGATTGCAGATACCAACGGGGATGGTGATATAAACCTGAGAGATGTTTGTGTACCTGTAGGCGGTTTTATCAACGCGCTGCGCCCAATAAACCTGGCTAAACCCTTGATCGATCAGGCCATAGCCATCTTGACTTTTTCGCCTCCCTCCTACCCTTATCCATTTCCAACGCCATAAAAACCCTTTTTGCATCGTGTAACCGTACATATTGCTGCACACATCACAAGGTCCAGCAAGATCATTTGATTGATAAAATTGATTTCTCGAATGAATAGAAGAGGTGAAAATGAGTGTTCCAAAAATTCGCGTTCTGGTGGCAAAACCCGGCCTGGATGGGCATGACCGTGGCGCAAAAGTAGTCGCCCGAGCGTTGCGAGACGCCGGTATGGAGGTGATTTACACCGGTCTGCGCCAGACGCCAGAAATGATCGCAGAGAGTGCGTTACAAGAAGATGTCGATGCAGTGGGGTTATCTATTCTGTCCGGTGCACATATGGCGTTGGCGCCACGTGTGTTGGAACTTCTCAAAGCCAACGGACAGGAACATGTCAAAGTATTTATCGGTGGGATTATACCGGATGAGGATGTTCCGAAATTGTTTGAGATAGGCGTAGCAGGGGTCTATGGCCCTGGAACGCTCACCGACACCATTGTGGAAGATATTCGCAAGGCCGTCAAGGGCGAATAGACGATAATCGTAGATGATGTCGACGATACAAGCGGTTTTGGAGGGCAATCGCCTGGCACTGGCGCGGCTTTTGACCCAAATTGAAAATCAGATGCCCGAGGGCAAAATAGCGCTTGATGCATTGTTTCCTCATACCGGTAAAGCGCATTGGATTGGAATAACAGGCGCGCCAGGAACTGGCAAATCATCCCTGGTGAGCCAACTGGCTCTTGCCTTTCGTCGCCCTGCGCAGGGCTCACCGCGCCGGGTAGGGATCGTAGCCGTCGATCCATCCAGCCCCTTCACGGGAGGAGCTATCCTCGGGGACCGCGTACGGATGCGCGACCTGGCGGGTGATAGCGGTGTTTTTATCCGTTCGATGGCCTCTCGTGGATCGTTGGGTGGCCTGGCAACGGCTACGGCGGGGGTGGTGCAGGCGTTGGACGCGGCTGGCTTTGAGATTATTTTGATCGAAACGGTCGGCGCGGGCCAGGCGGAGGTGGATATTGCTCGCCTGGCACATACGACTCTGGTGATCGAAGCGCCCGGTCTCGGGGACGATATCCAGGCGATTAAAGCGGGTATCCTGGAGATCGCCGATATCCTGGTGATCAACAAATCTGACCGGCCTGGAGTTGAGACGACAGAACGCGCCCTGCGCAGTATGTTGCAGCTTGCTCATCCCGTCCCCCACATTTTCCACAACCATGCTCATACTCTGGATGGTAAGGTAGGCGAGCAGCCTGCACCGGATACCGGTGTCTGGTTACCGCCGATTGTGCGCACGGTGGCTACCGAGGGAAAAGGGATTCCTGAATTGGTCAGCGCTATCCACCAGCATTATGAACATTTGCAGGCAACGGGTGAGCTGGCCCAGCGTGAGCGGGCACGCCTGCAATCCGAGCTGGATATGCTGCTGCGCGAGACACTGGTGGCGCGCTGGCGGGACAGGGTGCCTGAGGTGCAGTATCTCCAGGCAGTTGAGCGCATCGTTGAACGCCAGATTTCTCCCTGGGAAGCGGCGGATGAACTGGTCGAGGGATGCTGAGAGGTTTGTAGATGGATTTCTTGCAGATGAGCGTGCTGCGCGAGGAGTGGATAGCACGATGAACAGGAGATAGCCGTCTCAATGCCGGAATTGCCGGAAGTAGAAACCATCTGTAATGTGCTCCGTTTGGGCACGCCAGAGCAACCGTCGTTATTGGGCAGACGCATTCGCCGCGCCCAGGTTTTATGGCCGCGCACTCTGGCGACCCCTGGCACAGCCGAATTTGGAGAACGAATTGCCGGTCAGCAGGTTAATGAAGTGGGGCGACGGGGCAAGTTTTTGGTTTTCGGTTTAAGTCCGGATTTCTTGCTGGTGCACTTGCGCATGAGCGGGGACTTGCTGGTAGAGAAACAGGAAGCGCCTCTGGCACCGCATCATCGCCTGGTGTTGGATTTTGACGATGGCGCGCGCCTGGCTTTCAATGACGCCCGCAAGTTTGGTCGTGTCTGGCTGGTTGCCGATGCGCAGACGGTATTGGCCGGCCTCGGCCCAGAACCGCTCGATGTGCAGTTTACGTCTCATGTGTTATACCGGCGTTTACATAGCTATCACCGCCAACTCAAGCCACTGTTGCTGGATCAGTCATTTGTGGCCGGTTTGGGCAATATCTATACCGACGAGGCCTTGCATGTTGCTCGCCTGCATCCTTTGTTGCTTTCTCATCAGATAACGTTTGAACAGGCGGAGCGGTTATGGTCGGCCATTCGGAGTGTGCTTGGCGAGGGTATCCGGCGCAACGGGGCGAGCATCGATTGGGTATACCGTGGCGGCGAGTTTCAAAATTATTTTCGTGTCTACCAGCGGACTGGCGAACCATGCCAGGTTTGTGGTACTCTGATCCAGCGCATGACCATTGGCCAGCGGGGGACACATTTCTGCCCGAGGTGTCAGGAATTTCCACCGTCCAGCACAATAAGCTCCTCTGAATAAGACCAGAAATGCTATAATATATTTATGCAGTAGCTGGCCATAAGCCTGAAAGGTTTTAGAGCGATAAGGTTTAGGGCCTTGTAAAGACCTTGGGTCATAAAGGTGCGTACAATGCCGGAAGATGTTGTATCTACACTAATTCCAATTGTCATGATTGGCTTAATTAGCCTGGGGATTGGCGGCATTGCCGGTTTTTTGCTGGCTGGTTTGCAAACGCCGGCGTCAAAGGCTGAGCCGAAGAGAGGCAGATCGCTGGTTGAAACGGCCCGATTGTGGCGCGATCGGCGTTCGGGAAAAATACTGGTCGAATCGAACGGGCAGATGTATCAAGCGGTGGATGAGCTAAGCCCGGATCAGCGCATTGAATTCAATGCGCTGATGGATGAGCTGCAAAACTGGTTGGGTGTGCCCGACCTGGCCGGGCGGATAACAGTGCCGCCTGTACGGGCACCGGCCGCCAGTTCGCCCGTGTCCGAGGCGATTGGCACGCAATTTGCTCCGTCTGTACCCCAGCCTGTGTTGCCTTCTGCCCCGCTTATTGTCGATGTTCCTCCTGAAACGAAATCGCCCAGCTTACAGGTAGGGGATATCCTGGCCCGCGCGGTCAATTTGGATACCAGTAAGAAGGAAACAGCGCCACCCAAGAGCATCGCTGGTCAGGTGGATGAGATTGTACAGGAATGGTTACCGGGCTCTCTGCTTTCCAACCGGACGATTAAATTGATGGAATTGCCAGGTAAAGGGCTGGTTGTCTTTGTCGATGGTACGGAATACGAGGGGATTGGGGATGTAGCTGATCCTGCAGTGCAGACATTTTTACGTGGGTGTGTTGCTGAGTGGGAGCGGCGTACTGAGATCAAGAAATAAGGTCTGATGGATTCTATCTGCATAAAAGAGCCGTCTCCAAAGGCACTTTGGAGACGGCTCTTTTTATAACTTCTCCAATTCACTGCTTATTGCTTGAACTAACTGCCTTTTTTCGTCCTCGGGCAAAAATGCAGCCTGCGCAGCGGAAGTGATGCATCCGTATAATTCTTCTCTGGATAACCCTAGATCCTCTCTGATGAGGCGATATTCGTCGGTCAGCGCGATCCGAGAGATACTGGGATCGTCCGTATTGATGGTTACATTCAGACCCAGATTCAGCATGCGTGGCAATGGGTGTACAGTTAGCGATGGGATAACGCCAGACTGGTAGTTGCTGGTTACACAGACTTCGAACGGGATACCACGTTGTTCGGCAAGCTCAACGACCTGGGGGTCTTCGAGTACACGCACGCCATGTCCGATACGATCCGCGCCAAGGTAGAGGATGGCATTTAGGACATTCTCCGCGCCACCCCATTCGCCGGCGTGGATGGTGATTTTGAGACCGGCCTGGCGAGCTTTCTTGAATATGCCTAAAAAGGCCATTCCGGAATGTTCCACTTCATTGCCAGCCAGGTCGATGCCAACAATGCCCCGGTGCATGCGTTGGATGGCCAGGTCGAGCACTTCTTCGGCGTTCTCGAGACTTTCGTGGCGGTTGATGCTGGTGATCAGGCGCACCATGATCCCGTGAGTCCGGGAAGCAGCCTCGGTTGCGTCGATTACCCAGTCGATCACATCGGCTAATGGAAAACTCTCGGCGCGGCTGAGGGCAACCGGAGTAAAGCGCAACTCCATATACCGCACATTATCGGCGGCAGCGTCGGCGATGGTTTCACGGGTGATGCGCTCGATCACTTCAGGGGACCGATAGAAGAGGCGCAGCGTTTGAAACTTGGAAAGGAAATTCCCAAAAGTTAACTTGTCTTCCGAACCGATTTGTACCAGTTCACGTAACTGGCTGGTACCTGGCAAGCTCATTCCATGGGCGCGCCCTACTTCTAGCAGCGTGTCCAGGCGCACTGAACCCTCCAGGTGGCGATGCAGTTCCACTTTGGGCAATGCTTTGTAGAATTCGTCAGGATGGTTCCCAGCTTTTTTGCGCATGAATAATGTTTCCGGGTAAAGGCCGCCATGAATACCAGTAAGATCCGGGATCAACTGGCCCCAAAGCATGTATATTTTATCGCGTTCAATGAGAGCTTGTCCAGTCTTAAGGCAAGTAACTTTTCATCTGGCTTACGCTCATATTAGCGGCGGTGCCTTTTGCGCTTCTTATCGCTGCGTTCGGCAGGTGCTGTCGTCTTTTTCTCCTCAGTATCTGGCTTCAATGTGGATTCCTCGGCAGGCTCTGGTTCAGTTTCGATATTATCAGCGATTGGCGCCTCTGTGCGAGATAGCGATGCCTGGATCTGGCTAAGATCGCGAGGGCGGTAGGTGAACATCCGCGTAACGACGCCCATGCGAATATCGCGTTGCAGATTTTGGTATAACTCGGCAGCACGGCTCTTGTATTGTACCAGCGGATCGCGTTGCGCATAGGCTTCCAGACCAATAGAAACACGTAGCGCCTCCATCTGAGTCAGGTACTCAACCCATAGTTCAGTGATGACGCTTAGCAAAAGCTGGCGATAGATACCCGTCAATATGTGGCGCCCGAGTTCATTGATCACAATAGCTTTTTGTTTGGTAGACAGGCTATTTAGTGGTTGGTCGACCAGCAGGGAGGTGTCTGGTTCAGCCAGTTCCTGCAACATTCTCTGGCGAGTGTTTTCTTCGAATTCCGCCAGGCTTTCCGCTCCCAGGCGAGTGAATTCAGCCCGGCCCCAGGCCTGGCGAATAGCCTGCTGCGCAGATTCAAGATGTTCGAGAACATCATCGCTGATATCCGCAGCGCGTCGATCTTCAAGCAGGTGCGCTGCGAAATAGACGTAATTCAAACGGGTTGTCCGCTGGTAAATGCGCCGGTGAGTGCGCCGGTCGAACAGAGCCCGAGATCCCTGGGGCATCTGAATGAGCACAGACAGAACCTTTTGCTCGCTGATTTCAGAGGAAACGACGGCAAATTCGCCAAGTATTGTGTCCAGGTCACGGACGATGTGCCCACCCTGGCCCAAATACCGCTCTTTCCGCTTATCTAATACGCGTTCTGCAGCGTCCAGCAGGCTGTTCTTCAGGGCGCCCCAACTCTGGGTAGGTAATTCGGCTGGATTGGCTTCGAGCAACTCATCGATGCGGCGTTCGATCGAGCCAATCAACCGGCTGATCATCTGGTTGCTCAGGCTGGCGCGCACCTGGTCGCGCACAGCTTCGGCTACGGCATCGGGGTTATCCTGAAAGCTTCGTAATTCATCAGGCGAGAGCTTGATGGGCATGCGCGCCACAGCGGAAAGTTCGTTGAGCAGCTCAGCCGGACGGCGCACTTCCGCTTCGTCATCTTGGACAGAAAGACCTTCGAAAAAAGTATCTATGCCTTCGATACGGTCGTTGATCTGGGTTTCCAGGCGGGTTTCACTTGTATCTAAAAACTCACGAATTGCCAGCAGGTGATGTTGTTTTTCCATCTCGATGGATTGATCAGCAACATCGAGCAATATCTGGCGTAGATTCTCAGCAGGCAGCCTGCTGATAACGTAGTCGAGAAGCAGGCGCAGGCTAAAGGAAGGAAAGATTTCAGTGCTGGTAGAGATGGGCGGCTGGATTTGATCCAACCAGGCAAGCAATTTCCACGGGCCGCCATCGTCTTTCAGCGCTTCAGTCACCCGGTTCACCAACTCGGTACGCAGCATGACGGTCACATCCTCCGTCAGATCATCCTTGAGAAAGATGCGGTCGCGTTCGCCATAAATCCGGGCGCGCTGCGTGTTGAGCACATCATCGTATTCCAGCAGGTGTTTGCGTACATCGAAGTTTGCGCCTTCGACGCGGGTTTGGGATTGTTCGACCAGGCGGCCTACCAGCCCAATCTCTAGCGGTAGAGCGTCGTCAACCTTGAGGCGCTGCATGACGGCGTCGGCTTGCTGTCCGCCAAACAGCCGCATCAGGTCATCTTCCATCGAAAGATAAAAGCGGGACGAACCAGGGTCGCCCTGCCGGGCAGAGCGGCCGCGCAACTGGTTGTCGATACGCCGGGCTTCGTGCCGTTCGGAGCCGATAACGTGTAACCCTCCCAGGGTTTTTACTTGCTCCATTTCATCCATATGTTTGAAGAAAAATTGGATTTCGGCTTCGTAAATTCCATAACCGGCGGAACCAATTTTCTCCAACGCTTTACGACGCTCCTCCATGGTCATGTCGTATGCATTGCCGTAGCCTGCACGGTTAAGCACGCGATTGACCGCAGCAGTAATTTCTTCTGCCAGTTCGCCGCCCAGCTTAATGTCCACGCCACGTCCGGCCATATTCGTGGCGATGGTCACCGCGCCGTAAGCGCCTGCGCCAGCGATAATCTGGCTTTCCTCGGTGTGTTTGCGGGCGTTGAGCACTTCGTGGGGGATGCCGCCTTGCAAATCAGCCACCAGCCGCTCCTGGACATTCTCGGGTAGCCCCAATAGATCACACAGGTGACTCACGTTAGCGGAATCCTGGGGGTTGAAAGAGATGCCCAGGTCGCGTGCCATTTTGCGCATGGCGTTGACGTCGATCTCGTTGAGTGGGCCGTGTAAGTACTGTAATTCGGCGATCTGACGTCCATCTTCCTGGTAGTTGTGGTGTTTTATCCAGGCGTCTCGAATGAGCATCACCTGGCACAGACGGCGCAAGGGTTCAGCGCGCAGGTGTTGTGAAAGCCGTTCAGATAACTCGACCGAAGTAGTGCCTACCAGCATGGGCCGCCCCAGGGCATGGTTGCGCAAGATTTCTTGTGCAATCATGCGCATCTTAATTTCCTGGGTCCGGTAAACTACGTCAGGGAAATCTTTGCGTTTCCAGAAGATCGGTGCTTTGAGTGGATCATCTCGCTGTGCATAGTAGCTGAATTTGTACCCTTGTTCGTCGCGGGTGGACACCTCTTCTAAATCCGATTCGTGCCGGGTGGCCTGGTACTCCAGATTCATTGGAATAGCAAGCACCCCTAGTTTATAAATCTTGTCGAATTCTTCAGCCTCAGTGAGAGCTGTACCACTCATCCCTGCCAGTTTTTCATACATACGGAAATAATTCTGGATGGTAATCGTGGCGTAGGTGACTGACTCGCTCTGCACTTTGACGCCTTCTTTTGCCTCGACGGCCTGGTGGAGTCCATCCGACCAACGTCGCCCTGGCATCATTCGCCCGGTGAATTCGTCGACGATGATCACTTTGCCAGCCTGTACCAGGTAGTCTTTGTTCCGCTTGAACAAATATTGCGCGCGCATGGCCTGTTCCAGGTAGCCGAGGACGCGCGCCTGTTCTAGCGTCACGTCTTCGGGGCGATCGGGGTCGCGTAAAGGCATCTGGAGCAGTTCCTCGACATGCCCCTCTCCAACTTCGGTCAGCGAAATAGCTCTGTCTTTCTCGTTGATCTCGTAGTCTTCTGGATTCAATCCTTTGACGATTTGCGCCATGCGGATATACCATTCGGCTTCGTCTTGCGCTGGACCAGAAATAATCAGTGGGGTGCGCGCCTCATCGATCAACACGTTGTCTACTTCGTCAACGATCGCGTAATAGTGCCCGCGTTGGACGCGATCCTCAAGCCGCATGGCCATGTTGTCGCGCAAATAATCGAAACCGAATTCGCTATTCGTGCCATACGTAATGTCGGCCTGGTAGGCCTCGGCGCGTGGCACCATGCGTAAACGGTTTTGATCCTCGTGTGGCGACTCGCGTTCCAGATCGACAAGAAAAGCCTTCTTGCCGTTCTCGGTGCGCGCAGCCATCTGTAACACGCCCACGCTCATACCAAGCAGGTTGTAAATGGGAGACATCCAGCGGGCGTCACGGCGCGCCAGGTAATCGTTAACAGTGATCAGGTGTGTCCCTTTTCCTGCCAGCGCATTGAGATAAAGCGGCAGGGTAGCGACCAGGGTTTTACCCTCACCGGTGCGCATTTCGGCAATTTTGCCCTGGTGCAAAGCAATGCCGCCAAGCAACTGGACATCGTAATGGCGCAAGCCGATAGTCCGTTTGCTGGCCTCGCGCACAGCGGCAAATGCTTCGGGCAGGATGTCCTCCAGCGTTTCGCCCTGCGCCAGGCGTGAGCGAAACTCGGCCGTCTTGGCGGATAATGCCTCATCGCTCAATACTTCGAACGCGGTTTCCAGGGCGTTGACCTGGTTAACAATCTCGGAAAGTTTATCGATTTCGCGTTTGTTGGGGTCGCCCCCAACGAATTGGATAAGTTTCTTCAGCATATGATGTTACCTCAGACCAGCGATTATAGCACAATTGGTTAAATGGGCGCTTAGTGCTCTGCAGAATCAAACCAGACAAGATGCTTTTTGCAAGGTAGCTACCGTGCTAAGTTGTAAGGTTCCAGCAGGTGGTGCATGGTATAATCAAAATGTTACAATCCGTGCAAAGTTGAGTTCAAGAGAGTTCTGGTTATGCCCGTTGCTAGGTGCCCGGTTTGTGAAGATATCATCACGATTGGCGTTATCTGTAAGCTTTACCAACCCGTTACCTGCCCAACCTGCCTGGCTAATTTGGAGATTGTATCGCTCAATCCATTTGAGTTGGATCTACCCACGGGTGTGAAACGTAGTGGGCCTCCACGGAATGGACAGAGCGCGAATGCCAGGAAATCAAAAAATGGCCCGGCAAATCGCCCGATAGGCGATTATTTCGGTGGTGAAGACGAAAGCGATGATTATGATGACTACCTCCTCGAGCGGCGTCAGCGACACAAGTCAGACCGCGATCGGCGCCGCAGAGGAACGGATTGATGGTCGCGACTGTCTACATCGCTATCGCCTGGACTATCGTCTTGTGGGGATATGAATATCGGTTTTTGCCACTAATTACCAACGATTTCCCTGAAGATTTCCCTTTGCCCATTCTCAGGTTGATCCAGATTGCTGCCTTGAGCATCGCCGCGGCATATTTTTGGGTCACAATTACTAGCCCGTGGGAATTGCGGGTGGTTTACTGGTCGGTATTTCTCCTGGCTCTAGTGATCGAATATGGTTACGTGTTTGCATTGGGGCGCTTTTCGCTGGTGCAAGATTATCGCATGGGCGCTGCCGTGATTGACAAAGATCTGGTGGTCAATGATCTTAAGACCTTTGTGCTGAACCGCCCGGTATTTTTGTTCCCCTTGGCTGGTTATAGCATCTTGCTGATCTGGACTGCAACAGAAACGGCGGGTGGACTGTGGCGGATAGCGGCCATTCTGTTGGCGCTGGTAGTTTTTTATTCTCTGTTATATCCTTTCAGTCGCGGCACATTTCGAACTCTGGCATTCAACGCTGCTCTCAGAACGCTCATTTTTGTTTTCTGGCGATGGATCAGGATGTACCGTGGCGGCCGGCAGGCATTATCTATTCCTGTTACCCAAAAACCTGCTAACAATATCATTTTTGTAGTGGATGAGTCGGTTCGTTGGGATCATTTGAGTTTGAACGGTTACTCGCGCTCAACCACGCCATACCTGGAAAAACTGCTTGCACAAGGAAAGCTGTACAATTGGGGGTTGGCGGTTGCCGGCGCGACGATGAGCGCCTCGGCCAATCTTATGCTATTGACCGGGGTAAGACAGGTGCCGGACACAACCCAGGACTATCGCCGCTGGCCGACGTTGTTTCAATACGCTCGCGCCATGGGTTATCAGACATACCACATTGACGCCCAGACGGGAAGACGATGGTTGCTCTCAAAACAAGACCTTCATGAAGTAGATCACTGGATCGTCAACCGGGCCTTTCAATCAGCGCCAGGATACGATGTGGATTTTGCCGCAGCTCGTTATGTGCGCCAGCAGATAGAAAATGCTACGGGTAAGCTGTTTTGGATTAACAAGATGGGCTTGCATTTTCCCTATCTGCGCCGGTTGCCAGGTGATGCGGCAGCCTGGCAGCCGGTCATGGCGGATAGCCAGTACGATCCAGCCAGGCACGAAGAGATCGTCAATACGTACGACAGCGCCCTGGCGTATAACCTGGATCGTTTCTTTCAGGAGTTGTTAGGGCCGGATGGTCTGGCGAATACAATTATTGTGTATACTTCTGACCACGCCCAGACGTTGAGCGATAACGGTGAGCCGTGGCCGCATACTGGCGGCACGCCAAATGAGGTCGGCGTGCCATTGTTCATTGTGAGTGACCAGCATTTGAGTGTCGATACTGCTTACCCTGCCAGCCATGCCAACTTGTTTGCCACGCTGTTGGACTTGATGGGAGTGCCTGCCGAAGCGCGGCAGAATAACTACGCCACCTCGCTGCTGGAGGCAAGCTCAAGAGAAACCGTCCGGCGTTATTACTTATATGGGGATATGGAAAGCCAGGCAAACGGTAAGGCGGTGCTTTTTGACGGCGCAGGCTGAGCCAATTTTTTAACACGCGAACGCGATGTTTTTAAGTTTTTAAGCTGTACATGCGTGCTATAATCCTGAGGGGGAGCTGGTGCGATGTCTTTTGTTCACTTACACGTTCACTCTGAGTATTCGCTGTTAGACGGGTTTAGCAACATTAAGAAATTGGTCGGGCGTGCCAAGGAGATGGGTATGCCTGCCCTTGCCTTGACAGATCATGGCACCATGTTTGGAGTCATTGATTTCTTCAACGCTGCCAAAAAGGCCGATATCAAGCCAATTATCGGCATCGAGGCTTACCTCGCTCCGCGCGGAATGAGCTCTCGCGACCCACAGTTCGATAAAAAATCCACTCACCTTCTTTTGCTTGCCGAAAACCAGACCGGGTATCAAAATTTACTCAAACTGGCCAGCGCTGCACAGTTGGATGGTTTTTATTATTACCCTCGTGTGGATCATGAGCTTGTTGCGGCTTATTCTGAAGGCTTGATTTGTACTTCTGGGTGTATGTCTGCCGAGGTGCCGCGCCTGATTTCTGATGGCAACGTCGAAGGCGCCCGGCGCCAGTTAGATTGGTATTACAAGGTCTTTGGCAAAGACAACTTTTTCCTGGAATTGCAACAGCACGATATCACAGAGCTGGATCGCATCAACCGCCAGTTGATCGACCTGGGGCGGCGCTATGACGCTCGCTTTGTAGCTACAAATGACGTCCATTACATCAACAAAGAAGATTCCCGTTTGCAGGATATCCTGCTTGCTATCCAGACTGGCTGCCTTCTGAGCGATCCGAACCGGATGCGTATGACGGATCCCACTTATTATTTGCGCAGCCCGGAAGAAATGGCGCGTATCTTTGCTGACGTTCCAGATGCCTTGTCTAACACGCTGCTGATTGCCGACCGTTGCAATGTGGATCTGAGCTTCCAGGGGTATCATCTGCCGAATTTCCCGGTTCCAGATGGCCACACCGCGGAAAGCTATCTGCGGTCGTTGTGTGAAGCGGGGATGGAACGCCGTTATGGCACACATGCAAACGATGCCGTATATCGTGAACGCTTGAACTATGAGCTCAGCGTGATCCATGAGATGGGTTTTGACACCTACTTCTTGATCGTCTGGGATCTGTGTCGCTATGCTCGTGACCAGGGCATCTGGTATAACGCGCGCGGTTCTGCGGCTGGCTCGATCGTTGCCTATGTGCTGGATATCACTTTAGTCGATCCGATCGAACATGGCTTGATCTTTGAGCGTTTTCTAAACCCGGGGCGTGTGTCCATGCCCGATATCGACCTGGACTTTCGCGACGACCGCCGTTCAGAAATGCTGGAATATACTGCTCGCAAGTACGGCGACGATAAAGTAGCTCAAATCATCACCTTTGGAACGTTGGGCGCGCGAGCGGCGATCCGCGACGTGGGAAGGGTCATGGATATTCCCCTCAACGAAGTGGATCGGGTCGCCAAGCTGATCCCCAATATCCCCGGCAAGCCGGTGACTATCGAACAGGCCCTGGAGGAAGTCCCCGATCTAAAGCAGGCCTATGCCTCTGCGCCATATATGCGTGAATTGATCGATACGGCGAAGGGTATGGAAGGAGTCGTGCGCAACGCCGGGACGCACGCTGCAGGAGTGATCATTACCGATAAGCCGATTATCGATTACATCCCTCTCCATCGTCCTACGGGGAATTCGGCCGCGGATAGCCCCGTCAAAACGGTCACGCAGTTCGAAATGACCGTTTTGGATTCGTTAGGCTTGTTGAAAGTGGATTTTCTTGGCCTGGCAACACTGACCATCATGGCGCGCGCCTGTGATTTGATCTATCAGCGTCATGGCATCCGCTTCAATCTGGATAATATTCCTACGGACGATCCGCAAACGTATGAAATTTTGGGGCGGGGTGAGACGGCGGGTGTGTTCCAGGTGGAAGGTTCGGGAATGCGTCGCTGGCTGGTAGAGATGAAGCCCAAGGAACTCAAGCATGTAGTGGCTATGGTGGCGCTTTTCCGTCCGGGGCCTATGGACTTTATCCCGGGCTATATCCGCCGGATGCATGGCGAGGAGCAGGTCGAGTATCGCCACCCCTGGTTGGAGGATATCTTCAAAGAGACCTATGGTTACCCGGTCTATCAGGAGCAGTTAATGTTTGCTGCAATGAAGTTGGCCGGTTACACTGCTCCCCAGGCGGATGATCTGCGGAAGGCCATCGCCAAGAAAATGCGCGACAAATTGGACGCACATAAGCAGAAATTCATCGATGGCTCGGTGAAGAATGGCATTGAGCATGAGACGGCAAAGGCCATCTTCGAAGATTGGGAAGAATTCGCCCGCTATGGGTTCAACAAAAGCCATGCCGTCGATTATGCTGTCATTGCCGTACAAACAGCTTATTTGAAACTGCATTACCCTGTTGAGTACATGACTGCTTTGTTATCGGTATCTAAGAACGATACCGATAAGGTCGCTCTGTATGTTGCTGACGCTCGCCGTTTGGGTGTAGCAGTAGAGGCCCCAGATGTGAATGCCAGCCAGTGGGATTTTGCCATCGAAGACTGCAAAGATGGCGCGTCGGTGATCCGCTTTGGCCTGGGCGCAGTGAAAAATGTCGGCCAGGGGGCAGTCGATGCCATTTTGAAGGCCCGCGAGCAAGGGGTATTTCAAGATTTGAACGATTTCGCTCGCCACGTCGATCTACGCCAGGTCGGCAAGCGCGCCCTGGAATGTATGACCAAAGTTGGCGCCCTGGATCGTTTTGGGCCACGTACGGCCATCCTGGATGCATTGGATCGTATCATGGCTGTTAGCGCAGCCCATTTCCGGGCGGCTGAGACCGGGCAAATGAGCCTGTTCGGGGCGCACACCGGCGTAGTGGAAGAGATCAGCCTGCCAAAGGTAAAGGATGATATCAGCCGTCGCGAAGTTTTGAACTGGGAGCGTGAGTTGATTGGCCTGTATGTGTCGGATCACCCCCTCAGTCCGGTGATCAGCCAGCTTTCCGATGTGGTAACGCATTATTCTGGCCAACTTGCCGATGCGGCTCACCAGGAGGCCGTACGCCTGGTAGGGGTGATTACCAGGGTGCGCCCACACCTGACAAAATCTGGCCAGTCGATGGCTTTTGTGACCATTGAGGATTTGCAGGGTACAGCAGAACTGGTAATTTTCCCGCGCACCTGGGAGAAGGTATCCAGTCTCGTGGAAATCGACCGGATCGTGCTGGTAGATGGCAAGGTGGATGCACAGGGCGGCGACCCGAAAGTATTGGTGGACAGTGTGGCAACGGAGTTTTCACGCAAGGTGGCGGCGGTAGAGGCTGGTCAACCGATTACAGGTGGCAGTGCAACGCCCTCGCCGGCTGGGGGCTTACCGGCTGCGAATGGCAAATCTGCTGTAGTACGACCTCTCGCGGCAGGCGGAAAACCGCAGGCTGCGTTATCTGGGCGGGCAGAAACGCGGCCGCCGGCAGCACCCAAAGGACCTCGAGCAAATGATACGCCGCAGAATCGAACAGGCGTTGCCAGTCATCCTGTTGAGAAAAAAGCTCTGCCCGCTTCACCCCCACCGACTGGGGTGAATTCCTACAGGAATGTTCCTGCCGCCTCTGGTGGCCGCTCCATACGTGATGAGCCGCCGGATGACCTGATGGAAGAATTAGCCATCCATATAAGTAATAACGATTTGCCCCCGGAACCGGATATACCACCCTGGGAGTTGGATTGGAAGCCGGTTGAACGAATACAGGATAACGACGAGGATGACGGCCCGGAAGACGATGCGCTACCGGTAGCCGAGGCTGGTTTCAGCAAACCAGATGCGGTTGATCTATCTGCTGATTTGCCATCGCCATCTATTGTTGAGCAAAATAGCAATTCCGATGAAATACGTCCAGGTGGTGACGATCTGCCCGATTGGGATGATTTGGAGATCGGTGATGACGAAGCGGAATCGACCGCCGGGCTAGAGCCGTTGAAGGATGTCGATATTCGCTCGATGCCGGTGGTGTTGGGGGTGCCTCAGCCCAATACTCCGCCGCCCTTGCCCGTTTCTATGCCGGCGGGCGCCCAACTATCCGGTGCTGCCCCCTCGCCGTCTGTTCCTGCTGCCCCCATCGTCAATCCGCCGGCGCGCCGTTCTGTTGGCGCAGAAGATGGCACGGAGCGGCCCTCCGGGCTGCCTCCTTACTTGATCTCGCCCGCCCCGGCTGAATCGGACCAGGGTGAGGTGCGTATGTTGAGCGTAGTTCTGCGCTCCTCCGGCGACAAAACCCGAGACGTGCTTCGCCTGCGGCGTATCCACGGCATTATTATGTCTTATCCCGGTAGGGACCGCTTTGCTTTACAGGTCTTTGAGCGTGGCCGCTACTTCCTGCTCGAATTTCCTAATTTCACCTGCGGGATTTGCCAGGAATTGCTTGACCGTCTGGCGCCGTTGACCGGGGCGGACAATATACGCATAGAGAAAATTACATTTCAGTGATCGAAGGGATATGTTGGGCTGGCGACCGCTGCACAAATGGGCCGCCGGCCCAACGGTTTTCGTGTTTATGCCCCTCCCCCTTTGAGATAAATTCCCTGTGGGTCCAACTCTTCGCGTAAAATGCGCAATTCTTCTTCGCCGGGGGGTTCAGTATAGCGCAAAGCGGGGGCGACTTTGAGTGGCCATCCGGTATTAGCGATGGCTTCTTCCGCAGTCTTGCCGGGATGTAGGGCTGTAAGGACCAACTCGCCGGTCTCATCCGGTTCCAAAATGCCAATGTCGGTGACGACTGCCTGCGGCCCGCCGCCTCGCAACCCGATGGCGTCGCGCTCGGCGCGCCCTCCCAGGAAACCCGCCGAAGTACGGAAATCGCACTTTTCGGGGAAACGCCGCTTCTGATGAGGGGTCATAATGTAGCAGCGGTTTGCCCACGCGGCGATTTCTTTGGATCCGCCGGAACCCGGCAGGCGTACTTTGGGGTGTTCGTATTCGCCAATGACCGTGGCATTGATATTGCCATAACGGTCGATCTGCGCCCCACCCATGAACCCAACGTCTACGTTACCGCGTTGCAAATACAGTGCAAAAATATCGTACATGCTGCATACCGCCGTCGCGCCGCTGACCAAAGTCGGGTCGCCAATGGAAAGCGGCAGGCGCGCCGGCTGCGCTCCGATCACTCCAGCCTCGTAAATCATGAGCAAATTCGGGGCGTGGGTGCGGCGCGCCAGGTTGCAGGCCAAGTTTGGCTGCCCTACGCCCACGAATACCACGTCGCTATCGCGAAGCAGCCGTGCGGCGTTTACAATCATCAATTCTGCAGAAGAATAATTCATATCGTAACCTCTTTTTGACCGGTGGTCATTTTTATGACCCTTGTCCGTGGTGATGCGTGGCGTCACCTGTGTACAAGAAATATGATTATGATAAAAAGTCGAAGATCATCGTGGCAACAGCTTGGGGCTGTTCCAACGCCACCAGATGGGTGGCGTTTGGTACGGTGTGGACCACGGCAGTGGGCAGGCGCCGTTGTAGCAATTCGCCGGTTGATTCCCGGAATGTATTCGTTTCAGCGCCGCGGATTACCAGCAGTCTCGGTTTGAGCGAAGGAATGCCGCGCCACAGCTCCATATCTGCGCGTACGCCAGTTACGTAGATGCGTGCTTCCCATTCTGCCGGGTAGCATAACTCGATGCTGCCATCGGCCTTTGGGCAGGCCAGCGACTCAGTATAAGCGCGTAAAGCTGTATCCGACATATATCGAAAGACCGTCTTCTTGCGATAATTTTCAAACATCGCCTCCCGGCTTTCAAAGCTGCTTCGTCTCCGTTGGGCGCTCTTGACCAGCGGATGCAGCCGGTAGCCCAGGCCTGACCGGTAGATCAAATCCCAGAAGATGATCATTCCAGGCGGAAAGAGCACCGGATCGATCAGTACCAGGGCATGAAACCGCTCTGGCTGGCGCAGCGCCAGCCGCAGCGTGGTAATTGCGCCGAAAGAATGACCCATTCCAATGATCCCGTTCAGCCCCTGTTGGTTAAGAAAACGTTCCAGGTCATCGGCCAGCGGGCGCCAGGTGCTGATCTGCATCGGGTCGCTATCCTGCCACAGCGGTCTCATGCACATAGCCAATGGACGATAACTGGCTGCCAGCCTCTCGAGCAAAGGGCGGTAGGCTGATGGTGGATAACCGTTGGCATGTGCAAAGTGCGCAAACGGGCCATTGCCGCCGAAATCCTGGTACGGGATGGTTGGGTCGGGTTGAGAAACCACTAATACTGGCCGTAATCCACCGGCAGGCTGGGGCGGGTGGCAATTTTAAGCCGTTCGTGAGTCTGCGGACCGAGCTTTTCCCAATACTCGGCGCGATCCTTCACGCCATATACCCATTCATCCAGCCATCGCTTTACGGCTTCGCGATCTGCGCTGATCTTGTCCCATTCCAGGTAAAGGGTATTGTCGCGATCATAATACCCCTGGGTATAGGATGGGTGGCTGCAATAGGGCACGTGGCATACCGCGTCGACGATGAAACCCGGGATCATGGTCCGGTTAGGGTCGGAACGGATGACGCTTTCATCTACGATTTCTTCGGCGGTCAGGATCACTTTCTCGGCCGCAAAAGCGGCTTCTTTTTGTTCTCCGATGATTCCCCAAATATGAGCGTTGCCCTGTGCATCGGCGCGCTGCACGTGTACGATAGCTACATCAGGCTTAAGCGCTGGCACAACGACCACGTCTTTGCCCGAATAAGGGTCAGTGACCGCGCGATAAAGTGAGTTAGCCTTTTCCAGATCATCGGCCGCCGTGAGGTTCATCGGCAAGAATGGCAGTCCCGCTGCCCCGGCCTGCAATCTTGTAATCATGGCAAAGTGAGAATATTCTTCCCATTCCAGGCGTCCCGCTTCGATCTCGGCCCGAACCAGGCGCAGTGAGCCAACTCCTGGATTACCCATATAGGAAAAAATGACTTTGCGGGCGCAGCCGGCTGCCACCATCTGATCGTAAATCAGGTCGGGGGTGGCGCGAGCCAGAGTCAGGTCTCTAAGGCCCTGGCGGATAATCTCATGCCCTGCGGCGAAAGGGATCAGATGAGTGAACCCAGCCGCGTATAACAGGTCGCCATCGTGGACATATTTCTGGATGGCCTCAGAAAGAGAAATAAGTTTAGACATAGTTGGATGGCCCGTTATGAGGCGTGGCCCAAGTTTTTGAGCCACGCATCTCGTTAGTGTTGGTTTAGTCGACGAGAGTCTGGATCTGTTCGCGCATATACAGGGGTAAGTAGTAGTGCCCGCCAGCGTTTTTCCCTGAGGAGCCAGAGCCTTTCCAACCACCGAAAGGCTGGAACCCTGGCCACGCCCCTGTAGTTGCTCCCTGTGGGCGATTGGCATAGGTTACGCCGGCTTCAATCTTGTTGAAGAACCACTTGGTTTCTTCTTTGCTGCCATAGAAGCCTGCTGTCAGACCGTACTCTACATCATTGGCGTACTTCATTGCCTCATCCAGGTTGTTGACCTTGCCGATGGTTGTGATGGGCAGGAACATCTCATATTTCCACAGTCGATGATCGTACGGAACGTCTGCCGCCAGGGTCGGCGCGCAGAAATAGCCTTTGGCCAGTTCGCCTTCGGACTGTATCTTGCCGCCGGTCAGGATCGTGCCGGCCTGGGCCAACTCGGCGCAGAAGTTTTGATAATCCTGGTAAGAGCTTTTGTTGATTACCGGGCCAAGGAAAACGGCGCGGTCGGTGGGATCGCCGATAGTCAGCTTGTTCGTAAGGGCGACCACTTTGTCGACGAGCGCATCGTAGACAGGGGCCTCGATGAGCACGCGAGAGCAGGCCGAGCATTTTTGCCCCTGTAGGCCGAATGCAGAGCGCACGATGCCGGTGGCTGCCCGTTCGAGATCGGCATTGCGTGAGACGATGGCCGGGTTCTTTCCGCCCAGTTCGAGGATGGCAGGGCGCACCCAGCGTCCGCTGGCGAAATCGCGGAAGATCTTCATGCCTACGTCAAATGATCCGGTGAAGGTTACGCCGTCCACTTCGGGGCTGTCGATCAATGCCTGGCCCAGGGTGCGGCCAGGGCCGGTAACAAAATTAACGACACCGTCAGGCAGGCCAGCATCTCGAAAGCAATCGGCCAACAGACGCACGATCCAGGGCGTGTCTGTGGCAGGCTTCAGCACGATCGTGTTACCGGTCGCCAGGGCAGCCCCTGCAGGACCACCGGTCAACGCAAAGGGGAAGTTGAACGGACTGATTACCAGCCAGACGCCGTAGGGACGTAGAACGGATATATTGGTAGATGTGTAACCGACCAGTGGGTCTTTACCCATCTCGACAATGTAGCCATCGTTCTTTTCCATTTGGTAGCAGGAATACCGGATCAGATCTGCCGTCTCGGCGACATCGCCGAGCGATTCCATACGGTTCTTTCCCACTTCGAGAGCCATTGCCACGCCCAGCTCAAAAATACGTTCATCGATCAGGTCGGCAGCTTTGTTTAGCAGGCGCACACGCTCTTGCCAGGGCGTGCCGCTCCACAGCGGAAAAGCTTTGCGAGCAGCCGTCAGGGCAGCATGGGCGTGTTTTTCGCTGCCTTTCTGCATGACCGCTAACACCACATCCGTATTGATCGGAGTGCGGTCCTCAAACTTCTCGTCGGCGTAAACATCTTTGCCATCAATAATCATGGCATATTCTTTGCCCAGGTCGCCTCGGGTCTTTGCCAGGGCCGCTTCGAACTTGGTGTGCAGTTCTTCAGGTGGGTTGAACATGGTAGCATAGGTCAGCTTGAATTTTTCGGTCATATTCATCTCCTTCGTTTATAGATATAGTATAGCCTAAGCTTTCTTTTCCGTCACGCGACAGGTGTATTGTTCTTTCCATGACAAATTTCCAGATTCCGCCGCTTGCGTTTCTTTCGCACTTAATATATCATTGATGAGACGATAGGAGGCGGTGATATTGGCCATGTTGTTCGATAAGATTACCTTCATCGGAATTGACCCGACTGCGGGGGAAAAACCCTTTGTCCACGCGGCCCTGGATCATGAGTTGCGCCTGCTGGCTTTGAGCCAGGGAAACATGGACGATGTTTTGGCCTTCACTGCAGGCCAGCATCATGCCTGGGTAGCAGTATGTGCCCCTCGGCGGCCAAATGGGGGCCTTATGTCTCGGCCAGATGTTCGCAGTGTGCTCTCGCCGCCCCCACATCCGGGGCGTTGGGAAAACTTTCGGCTGGCTGAGTATTTGCTGCGACAGCATAATATCAGCATCCCTCAGACTCCTGAGAATGAGGCGGATTGCCCGAATTGGATGCGTAAAGGATTCGTGTTGTATCACCGGCTGGCAGAACTAGGTTATCAGGATGACTCTGCCGATGTAAGCCAGCCGCGCTCCAGCCTGGAAGTTTACCCTCATGCCAGCTTCGCTGCAATGTTGGGTGTGCTGCCATTTCCAAAAAATACTTTGGAGGGCCGCATTCAACGCCAGTTAGCTCTGTATGAGCAAAAAGTGGATGTTCCGGATGCGATGAATCTATTTGAAGAAATCACCCGTCACCGTTTGCTAAGAGGCATTTTGCCTTTGGACGCTTTGTACCTGCCTGCAGAACTGGATGCTCTGGTGGCCGCCTATACTGCCTGGTTGGCGGCCAGTCGACCAGATCGTGTGCTACGCCTGGGTGATCCAAAAGAAGGCCAGGTTGTTTTGCCCGTTGCCGAATTGAAACATCATTACGGAAGTCGAGATATCTAACCCTTTATGCCTGTACATCGCGTTAAATTGATTGTTAATCCGAATGCAGACCTGGGCCGCGCCAGGCACGGCGCGGCGGACTTGCGCCCCATTGTGGAGGAATTCGGTGGGGCAGACTGGTCCGGAACCGTGTATCCCACACATGCTGTGGAATTGGCCCGCCAGGCTGGCGAGCAGGGTCACGAACTGGTTATCGCCGCTGGTGGGGATGGCACGGTTCATGAAGTGGTGAACGGGCTGATGCAAATTCCGCGCGATCGTCGCCCTCTCCTGGGGGTGATACCTTTGGGCTCGGGCAATGACTTTTCCCACGCGATTGGCATTGATCCACGCCCTCAATATGCATTGCGCCAGATCTTTACTGGCAAGCCCAAAGCGGTCGATATCGGGCGTTATCATGATGGCCTGGCGCGACACGAATATTTCACCAATACGATTGGCATCCATACCGATGGCGAGATTTTTGCCGGATGGGGCACCGATGTACGCAAGTTAGAAGCTGAGGTGCTTCCAGGCGAAATCCAAGTGGTGGTGTGAATTGCCAGATTTACAGCAAAGCTTGCAAGGGCGGGACCTGGGG
This sequence comes from uncultured Anaerolinea sp., assembly GCA_964595435.1. GTDB lineage: Bacteria > Chloroflexota > Anaerolineae > Anaerolineales > UBA4823 > RBG-16-57-11. The sequence continues at coordinate 43,874 of CAZQQJ010000006.1, forward strand.
TATTTGCGGATTGTGGCGCTGCTCTGGGGTGTAGACCTGGATGCGCCTGATGCGCGCGTTGGCCTGCAACGCCTGGCTGCGTTATTGCTCGACCGGGAGCTGCTGGCAGAGACGATCCAGACACTCCCCGGCCGGGCCAGGGATGCGCTCGATGCTTTGGTTGAGCGAGAAGGCCGCATGCCTTGGGGATATTTCACCCGGCAGTTTGGTATGGTGCGTGAGATTGGTCCCGCGCGGCGTGACCGTGAGCGGCCGTATGAGAATGCCAATGCGAGCGCGGCAGAAGCATTGTGGTATCGAGCATTGATCGGGCGTGTTTTTTTTGATACGGCGAATGGGCCTGAGGAATATGCCTATATACCGGAAGATTTATTGGCATTGATGCCAGCCATGCAACCACCTGGGAAACAGCCCTTGGGTAGGCCCGCCTCGCCAGCCGAACGCGTATATGTGATCCCTGCCAGCGATCGAATATTGGATGATGCCTGCACTTTACTGGCGGCGCTGCGCATGGCTGTTGCGCCAGGGACATTTCCAATACCTGTGCCCCTGGGACAGAACGAAGTGGGGGAGTGGTTTATTTCGGGTACTTTGGGACCGTATACACTTATCCCTGCAATTCTTAAGGTTTTGCTGGCCGAAGTATTGCTGGATTCCAACGGTATCCCCCTCCCGGAGCCAACGCGTTCTTTTTTAGAGGCGAGCCGGGGCGATGCACTGGCGATGCTGTTTCAATCCTGGTTGCGCAGCTCGGATTTCAATGAGTTACGTTTGCTGCCAGACCTGGCGGCAGAAGGTGAGTGGCGTAACGATCCATTACGTGCCCGCCAGGCGGTGTTAGATTTCCTTTCAACAGTGCCCGGAGGCCTGCTCTCCTCTGCAGCGCAGGAGGAAAGACCCTTTTGGAGCCTATCCGCCTTCGTTTCAGCGATACGCCAAACGTCTCCCGATTTCCAACGCCCGTCCGGCGATTATGATTCGTGGTATCTGCGCCGCCGCTCTGATGGTGAATATCTGCGCGGTTTTGAACACTGGGATTCGGTGGATGGGGAATTGGTACGCTTTATGATTGCTGGCCCATTGCACTGGTTAGGTATTGTCGATCTGGCGCTGCCTGCCGCACCGGCTGCCGGGCAAATCTTACCTGTCACGGCGTTTCGTTTTTCACAGTGGGCTGCAGATTTGTTCAGCTTTAAATCGCCCCAAGGAATTGGCGATGAGAGCGAGAATTTCCTTGTCTCAAGCGATGGCACCATTCGTGTCCAGCGGCAGGCGCCACGTGCTGTCCGCTACCAGATTGCACGTTTTTCAACCTGGGAGAAAATTGCACAAGACATGTATTTCTACCGGCTTGCCCCAGCCTCCCTGGATGCTGCCCGCCAGCAAGGATTGCGCGTACAGCATTTACTGGCGCTGTTGCGCCGTTATGCTCAATCGGTTCCCCCCAGCCTGGTTAAAGCCTTAGAACGCTGGGATACGTATGGTAGTCAGGTGCGCCTGGAACGCACCACGATATTGCGTGTCAAAGACCCCGAGATGCTTCAGGTATTGCGCGCCTCACGCTTAGCTCGCTTTTTAGGTGAACCATTGGGGCAGACAGCAGTAATGGTAAAACCAGGTGCATTAGAGAAAGTCCTGGCTGGTCTGGCGGAAGAAGGCTACCTGGGGGAGGTGTTGGTGAATAAATAGATGGGTTTATTGTGGTGCAGAAAATGCAATTAGAAATCGAAAGGTGATTCTATGGCTGGCATGGAACCAAAAAAGTCGCCGGAGCAATCCTCTTCCTGTTCTATGTGCAGGTTTTACCTGGCTTTTTCTAGCTCTTTTTAGCTTGTCTAACCTGAAGGTTAGATTGTTTGCCAGCGAATTGTTTGGATTGCTCCGGCGTATTCAATTGTCTGCAATGATAGTAGCACTTTTATCGGTCGTATTTCATCTGTCATTTATCATGTCTGGTACGTGACATTTGTCACATCGCACTTAAACTACAGTATAATTCCTGGCAAAGGAGGGCTGGTAGCAGTGTCAACGTCGAAGATCAGAAGGATTGCAATTACGACTGGAGGCGGTGACGCCCCAGGCCTGAATGCAGTGATTCGGGCCGCGGTTTTGGCGGCAATCCAACGCGACTGGGAGGTTTATGGTATTCGCGATGGGTTCAATGGTTTGCTGATGCCTGAACAATATTTAGAAGGGGGACTGGTTCGACTGACGCGAGATCAGGTGCGTGGTATTACCCATCTGGGTGGCACGATTCTAGGCACAACCAACCGCGGTAACCCTCTGCGATATCCTCTCAAGGGTCTGGACGGTCAAATCCAGGAGGTTGATCGTTCTGATGAGTTGATCCGCGCATTTTTACTGCGCGGTCTGGATGCGCTGATATCCGTTGGTGGGGATGGGTCGATGGAGATTGCATATGCCCTCGCGCAGAAGGGCCTGTGGGTGGTGGGGGTCCCCAAGACGATCGATAACGATCTGGACAAGACGGTGATTACCTTTGGATTCGATACCGCAGTTTCGTTCACGACCGAATGCCTGGATCGTTTGCATACTACCGCGGCCTCGCATCGGAGAGTGATCGTGGTCGAAGTGATGGGACGGTACGCCGGCTGGATTGCCCTCGAAAGCGGTATCTCTGGCTCTGCAGATGTCATTCTGATTCCTGAGATACCGTATGATCTGAATAAAGTGGTCGAGAAAATCTACGAACGCGAGGAACATGGTCGGAATTTTTCGATTGTAGTTGTAGCGGAAGGCGCGGTCCCGGTAGGTGGAACGCACTCGGTAGTTAGCCGCGAAGTTGGGCGTGCGGAGCGGCTGGGGGGCATAGGCGAAAAAGTGTCGAAAGAATTGCAGGAACTTACCGGTAAAGAAACGCGCCTGGTGGTATTGGGGCATCTATTGCGGGGCGGTTCACCTACGAGTTTTGATCGGTTGATAGCCCAACGTTTTGGTGCAGCGGCAGTACGCGCCCTGGCAGATGGGCAGCGCGGCGTGATGGTAGCACTGGATCCCCCAACTGTCCGTTATGTACCATTGGAAGAAGCTACACGTCGCATGAAGACCGTACCCCTCGATTCAGATGTGATCCTGACCGCACGTGATCTGGGAATATGTTTGGGCGACTGACGGGCAAATGGAATCGCGATACAATAATCCCCAAAAAATGATGAGGAAATTTTCATGCAAAATAGTACCACGTTGCCCAATTTACAAATATTGCCATCCGCCTGTCTGATCCCACATGAAGATGTTGATCCACGACGTACAGAGAAGCTAAGCCGCCGAATTTTGGAAGAGGGTTTCTTAAAGAACCCGCCTGTTGTCGCAGAAATCCCTGGAAGCGAGCGCTATGTGGTTCTGGATGGCGCAAACCGGGTAGTCGCTTTTCAAATGGTGGGCGTAGCGCATATTGTCGCCCAGGTTGTTAGCTATGCAGACCCTGGCGTGATTCTGGATACATGGTATCACAATGTTTCTGGGATGGCATTGGATGAATTTGAGGCCGCACTAACCCAGATAAATGGAGTGCATCTAGTAGCTTGTAGCCTGGCCGAGGCTCGCTGGGCGTTGGAGACGGAAGAGGCCCTGGCTTATATCATCTGCGAAAGCGGGGTGCGTAAGGTGCTGCCGCCTGGCGGGCATAGCCGGGATTTACGGGCGTTGAACGATCTGGTTGCGGCATACAAAGGCAGGGCAGATATCTTTCGGGCGTCTAACGATGTCTGGGAGATACAGAAACCTTATTACCCTCATCTTACGGCCCTGGTAGTTTTTCCGCGTTTACGCCCGGCAGATATCCTGCATGCCGCACAGAACGATTACAAAGTGCCCAGTGGGATTACCCGCCACATCATCCCGGCTCGGGCGCTGAATATCAATATCCCAATTGGTATTTTGATGGCGGATTGGACTCTGGACCGCAAGCGCGAGTGGCTTCAAGAATGGTGGATGGAACGAATGGCGGCCAATGCCATTCGTTATTATGCGGAGTCCACTTTCTCATTCAATGAATGATTGTTCATCAGAAAGAATCGCTCATCTATGGATTACAGGGTCGCTCTGTATCTGTCGCTGTATTTGTTATTTTTCACGGTTTCCCTCGGTGTAGCGATTTATATTGGACAACGCAATCATTTGTCTGGGGCGCTGGTATATTCTTTTGTAGCGTTCAATCAGGCGGCGTGGACGTTGTTTCTCATATTGGAGTTGCTCAGCTCAGACCTGGGTGCGAAAATATTCTGGGATGATCTGCAGTGGATAAATGCCAGTATCTTACCCGTCCTCTTGCTTTGGTTTGCACTGGAGTTTTTTAGTAGTCCGTTGCGCAATTCGAAATTGTTCTGGGGATTGGTGGTTGCGTTTCCGGTCTTCTTCCTGGGCATGGTGTTGACGAACTCAGGCCATGGCCTGGTGCGGGGCATTTCCTGGCTTCGGGCGAGTGGCCCTTTCCAGGAGTTGCTGTACTCTTATACGCCTTTGGTGATCAGTTATAGTATCTTTACGTTAGCGATCCTGCTGGTTGTATTTTTTTTGTTGGCCCTCAAATCTGTCAATTCCCCGCGCCCGTATCGCTACCAGGTGGATGCTTTAATAGCAGGGTTGATCTGTACAATCCTGGGTATATTGCTGACGCTTGTTGACCTTCGGCTGTTATTGATTCGCGATGCGATGCCGGTTGCTTTCGCCATGCAAAATGTGTTTGTGGCTTTGGGCATGTCGCGATATGGATTGTTTGGTATTATGCCAGTTGCCCAGAATGTGATTCTGGAAAAAATGCACGATATGGTAGTGGTGCTCGATGCGAAGGATCGTTTGGTTTATCTGAACCCTGCAGCTTTGCATAGCCTGGACAAATCCCTGGCTGATGTGATTGGTCAGCCGATCGAAGAAATATTTCAACATTGGAGTGAACTGGTTGCGGTATACAAGAATGACTCAGAAGAGCATTCAGAGATTTTGTCTCTCGTGGCTGAGGATGGCGAGCAGCGCTATTTAGAGTTGTATATTTCGCTAATTTATGATCGAATAAAACGGGTGAAAGGAAGAGTCGTGTTGGTACACGACGTGACCGGCTTGAAACGGGCGGAAGAAGAACTTCGCCAACACCGTGAATATTTATCGAAGCTGGTGACAGATCGAACAGCAGAACTGACTGCAGCGATGGATGTGTTAAGGCATACTGCTGAAAGCCTGGAACGGAGAGTAGCAGAACGTACCGCTGATCTGGAAATGAAGAATCGGGAACTGGAGACCTTCGCGTATTCTGTATCTCACGATTTGAAGGCTCCCCTGCGCGGTATTGATGGCTATAGCCGCCTTCTGATGGAAGGATACAATGAGCGGTTGGACGATGAAGGTCAACTCTTTTTGCATAATATCCGCCGGGCGACGCGCCAGATGCACCAATTGATTGAGGACCTGTTGATGTACTCACGGTTGCAGCGCCGGCCACTTTCGGTTGGGATGATTAATTTGTCCGAGGTCGTTTGGGGCATTGTGTCCGAGCATCAAGGTGTTGATCAGAACCGGAAAGTAGAAGTCGTAGTGGACATGGAGTGTGGACAGGTTAAAGCTGAAGTGGATGGGTTGGCCCAGGCACTGCGTAACCTGATCGATAATGCTTTTAAATTTACGCGAGATGTCCCTGATCCAAAGATCGAAATTGGTTCTTACACAGAAATGAATAATTGTGTGATTTGGGTCAAGGACAACGGTGTTGGTTTTGATATGCAATATCGCGACCGTATTTACGAAATTTTTCAACGTTTGCACCATGCCGAAGAATATCCGGGTACTGGCGTAGGGTTGGCACTGGTGCGTATGGTTGCCCAACGTATGGGTGGCAGTTCCTGGGCAGAAGGTGTGCCGGGAGCGGGAGCAACGTTTTATCTCTCCCTCCCTTTAGATGACGAGCAAACTGTGCTTGACAGTGTTTTACTCTAATTATAAAATCGTGGCAAGGCGGTTTCGGTCTGCCTGGTAAATTCAAGGAGAATGTATGCCACTTGCTCAGGGCCAGGTTATCAACAATCGTTATCGAATTGACCGGCTGCTTGGGTTGGGGGGATTTGGAGCTGTCTACCAGGCATGGGATCAGAATCTGCTGCGCCGTTGCGCCTTGAAAGAGAATCTGGATACGACGGAGAGAACAGTTAGCCAGTTTCAGCGTGAAGCAGTCATTCTGGCAAACCTGAACCACCCCAATTTGCCGCGGGTATCCGATCATTTTGTCATTCCGGGCCAGGGCCAATACCTGGTGATGGATTACATTGAAGGAGAAGATCTTCAAGAACGGCTGGAGCGCGCGGGCCACCCTTTGCCTGAAGCGCAGGCCCTGGATTGGGTTGTCCAGGTGTGTGATGCGTTGGCGTATATGCACCAACAGATTCCACCGATTATCCATCGAGATATCAAGCCGGCAAATATCCGTATCACGCCGCAAGGTAAGGCCATGTTGGTCGATTTTGGCATTGCCAAGGCCTACGACCCGCACGCCCGTACTACAGTTGGCGCAAGGGCAGTTACGCCGGGCTTTTCACCGCCCGAGCAATATGGCCAGGGAAGTACGGATGAACGCAGTGATATATATGCTTTGGGTGCCACGCTCTACACCCTGCTGACCGGACAGACTCCTCCGGAGAGTGTCGATTTGATGTCCGGCGATGCGCCGCCTTTGTCGTTGGCGCATGTCGTCAACCCGGAAGTCGATTCGCGGGTAAGCCAGGAAATTGCGCGGGCAATGAGCACCAGCAAAACGGGACGGTTTCAACACGTCGATGATTTCAAAGCCGCGTTGCTTCAAGGTACTCAAGCTCATGAACGGGGTGCGATCAAACCGCAATTTGTTGGATTGTCCTCTGCTTCTCCAGAAGCAATGCGGCAGCAGCCGGCTCCGACGCCGGTGGCGAAAACAGAAGCGGTCGGTTTTCCAGGTACGGTAACACCGCCCACTTATTTGCCTTTGAAGCCGGCTCAACCGGGTGGTACAAAACCACGCCCTATAGGGCGTTGGGTAGGGATCGGGGCATTGCTGACGCTGGCTGGTTGCATTGTCTGTCTGGCCTCGCTTTGGCTGGCGCAGGGCTACCTGTCGCCTGAGGCCACCCCAACGCGATTTGTGGCGCGGATGATCTCCCCAACAAGCGGCGAGCGGCCAATTTTTCTGCCCAGTAATACCCCTGGTGTGACACTCACTGCTACGTTTACACCTTCGCCAACCGTTGCGCCCACTCTTGCTCCTCTACCTGGGGCGGTTGAAGTCGAATTGCCCCAATCAAAAGTTGCCTTTGTTTCCAATCATCGTGCCGATCGGAAGGAGCGTATTTATGTACAAGAAATTACCGGTGCATCTTACTGGTTCGAGAAGCCAAATTTCTTGCAAATGAAAGCGGGAACTGCGCCGCCGTTTACTGCGCCTCTCGAAGTTCCGGCAGATGAAAGTCACGACATGGCCTGGTGGCCTGAGTGGTGTGATGGCAACCAGGTGCTGCTATTTGAAGTTCAAGATACTGCCAATCCGAACTTTCAAACAATTTATACAACATCTTCCGCCTCGGGTGCATTTGTTCAACCTGCTCCGATACAGTGGAGCGGCTACTCGATGTTGGGCGTGCCGCGCTGTTCTAACAAGGGCAAGATGGCATTGGTCAGTGCACTGCAGGAGCTTAATTCTGGTAGCTGGGAGCTATTCCTATTCAACTTGACCAGCCCGAACCAGGCCGTGCGCGTAGGCAACGGTTTTGCTTTCGCTGGCTACGCCGGCTGGTCTGCCGATGACCGCTGGGCCGTTTTTATGCACAAAGGCCCGAGCGATACATCTTTTAACCTGATTCAGTTATGGTTAGATAACCCGGCAAACTACCGGGTTTTACCTCTGCCTGAAAAAGCGAACGGCGCCAAATACCCGGCCGTATCGCCGTCCACGGATGAGATTGCTTTTGCCTGTCCAGACAAGGACCAGTGGAATCTATGCATACAGGACAGTAATGACCAGAACTTCCGCGTGGTTCTAGAAAACCTCGGATCGATCCAGAGCGGAGGCTCTGGGAGAAAGGTGCCTGTACCGGCCATAACGCCACGTTGGTCTCCAGATGGCAAGTGGATCGCCTATGCGTCGAACAAGGATGGCGACTGGGATGTGTATCTTTACTCGCCAGTTTGGAAGGTTGAATATAATCTTACGGCGGACCTGGCCGGTGACCAGTTCGAACCCAGTTGGAGCAAGCCGTGAAAAACTTGTTCCGGCGCGAAGTCGTTATACTATATATATTGCCCGCCATTTTGCTCCTGATCGGTTTATGTGTTGTTGTGGGAGGGTTTTTCTACCTTGGTTCGCGGTCGAATACGGGCAACCCCATCGTATCGACCTCAACAGGGAGAATTCCACTTGCGAGTCCTCTCGCTATCCAGACATCTTCAAATCCTGCGATCCGTTCTTCACCAGTGTCTACCGCCTTGCGAACACCCGCCGTTACTCCCTCATCGCCGGCGGTAATCCCGCCGACTGCAATGCCAACGCCTGTTCTGCATCGGGCCGTGGATGTAGATCAGTTATGGGCGCAAATGTCCTTAGAACAAAAGATTGGCCAGATGTTAATGGCAGGTTTTGCCGGACAGGAAATTCCGGATCAGGCGGCTGCTTTGATCAGGGACTTCCATGTTGGATCGATCGTCTATTTTGGGTCCAATACGCATGCACCGGGCCAGGTGTTGAAATTGAGCCGGGATTTACAGGGCGTTGCCGCGCAGGGGGCTTTAGCAATTCCACTCCTCATCGCAGTTGATCATGAGGGGGGGACGGTATTTCGGTTCGAACAGGGCGTGACTCATTTCCCGAATGCTATGGCAGTAGGGGCGACCGGAATGTCAGATCTGGCCTTTCAGGTGGCTTCAGCCTCAGCGGACGAGCTTAAAGCAATGGGGATCAACTTGAGTTTGGGCCCGGTTCTGGATATTAACGACGAACCCGCCAATCCGGTAATTGGCGTGCGTGCTTTTGGGGGGTTCTCTGAACTGGTTAAGGCAATGGGAGTACCATATATCGATGGTTTACAATCGAACGGTGTGCTTGCCGCAGCCAAGCATTTTCCTGGTCATGGCAGTACTATGGTAGACTCCCACAATTCGTTACCTGTACTGGGCAAAAATTATTCTCAGATGCAGCAGAATGAACTGATGCCTTTCAAAGCGGCGATTGATCATGGCGTGAGCATTGTCATGGTCAGTCACATTGCTGCCCCTCAGGTTGATCCTTCTGGATTGCCAGCTTCGCTTTCACCGGTTTTCTTGCAGGACATCTTGCGCCGTGACCTGGGTTTTACCGGTGTTATCATGACGGATGCGCTATCGATGGGTGCGATTACCAATGCTTACTCGGTTGGGCAGGCGGCGGTGATGGCGGTCCGGGCGGGCGATGACGTGTTATCTTATACCAGCCCGGGGGCAGTGATCGAGGCTTACCAGGCCCTATTGAATGCTGCGCGCAGCGACGCTGCCCTGCAGAAGCGAATCGATGAATCCGCGCGGCGGGTGATTGAATTAAAGGCCAGGGCGGGCTTATTCGATGAGACGTTGCCCGAAAAGGCCGATATTCGTGAAACCGAACACCAGGTCCTGGCGGGCCAGGTGTCTCAGCAAGCGATTACGCTGTCCGGACAGGCACAACCTCCCTTGGTAAAGAGCAACCGGATCTTATTGGTTACGCCAGATGTATTGCCATCTGGTTCAGTACCCGGCGATAATTTCACGCTTTTCGGTGAATTGCTTCGAAGTAAGGGGGTTGAAGTGGATGAGTGGATTTATTCAGTGGATAACCCCGGCCAAATCGCAGTAACCCAATCGCAAGTGCAAAAAGCTCTGCCCAATTATCCACAGGCGATCGTCGTGACTTATAATGCCTGGTTGCGCCAGCAGACCCTGGGAGATCATTCGCAGGTGGGTTTGTTGAATGCAGTGATGTCCAGCGGTATTCCAACGATTGTTGTAGCCGTGGCCTCGCCTTATGACCTGCAATTGATATCTGCTGCACAACCAGGCCTGGCAACATTTGGGGGGTTGGAAGTACAGGTGAATGCGTTAGTTGTCGCACTTCTGGCCGACACACTGCCAACGGGTAAAATGCCGGTGACCATTCTACATTAGGGAAATTGCTGCGTATATCATGAAAGAGACACTGACAGAAGTCAAAGCGCGATTAGGGCCACTGGTCTTTCTTGACCTTACCGGATATGACCTGGTGACAGCTCACCAGAAATTGGGTAGCCATGTCCAGGCAGCCGTACATCGCGCCTTGAAACGAAAGCTTGATGCAGTTGATGAATTAACTTTTGTAAAGAAAATGCGCCAGGGACGGGCGTGTTTTGCCCGCATAAAGCGAATAGGCAGCGATCCAGACGCGAGCGAAATGGTCCGCTTGGGCCTATTAGAGTACCTGGACTGCTTGCGAGCGTGGAGTGAAGGAGCCGGCCTGGAAGGTTTTGACCACCCGAGCTTTGTAACCCGGGTGGATGGCCAGAGCGTTTCTGCTTTGGACCTGGCTATGTTCTTGCAAAACGACAATGTGGGTTGCCAGACCGGCCTGTATCGTCTGGCAGATGGCTCGGCGCTGATGTGGCATGGTGAAGAGGATGTGACCGAAGGGCGGTTTGACCACTTGCGCATCGCCATATTTTCTTTGCATGACAACGCGCAAGCCATTCAGTTGCGAGCATTTATCTACCCGGATTTGTTACCCGGCCCATCCTTCGCCTGGCGCAGCGATGGGTATGCTCAGGCGGTGGATTTGATCATATTGAGATCTCCCCCTGTCCTGGCAGAGGGTGTTCTGGCTAATGTGGCTGCCTGGCTGGCGTTACGATTAGGGCCGGCATTGGCAGGCCAGGATATTTTGAAAACCTTGTGTCCATTTTACGATGGTTATGCTTTGAATGCCCTTTACCTTAAAGATGGGTGCGCACGGGGTGCAAAATTCGAATTTGCCGGCGAACATATCATCCCCCACAACTTAGAGCAAAAGGCAGGTAGCTGGTTGTTTCAGGTCAACATCTTTTGTCAGCGAGAGAAGAAGGAGTTGTTAGCCCTTGAGAATCTGTCTTCGCGCAGTGCCCGCTTTTTTGAGCGCCGGCTGAAACAAACCTGGCAAGTACTGGCTGACAGGGATCAGGTTTTACCGGCGGAGGATGGGATGGATTTCTTTCATCGCTTGCATACTTCCCGGTTGGGAGGCGAAGCAGCTTATGCCAATCGGGATGTGATGGCGCATTTTATTGTCCGCCTTGCGCCCCACGAGATGGAAGCGTGGATAGGGGCAGGGCCGGCGATGAAAAGAGATCGGCCGGTTATTGACTATGTGAGCTTCTAAGGTCTCGGCGCGTTTGGATCCATCGCGTGATCTGCCCGCTGCGTGGGGAGAACAGATAGGCGAGCAGGAAAAATAACGTGGCGACCAGCACAATCGCGGCCCCAGACGCAATATTCAAGTAATAACTCAAATACAGGCCGATCAGGCTGGAAAGCGCACCCAGTGCGGCTGAAATCAACATCATCGCTGGAAGCCTGCGGGCCAGCAGGTAAGCCGTGGCTGCAGGCGTGACCAGCATGGCGGCCACTAACCCCACGCCTACAGTTTGCATGGAAACGACGATGGTTAATGCCAGCAATATGAGCATAAGATAACGCAATAGCTCGGCGGGCAGCCGCAAAGTGGCGGCAAGAATCGGGTCAAAGGAAATAACCAGGAAGGGGCGATAAAGCAAAATAACGCTGGCCAGGATTATTCCACCCAGAATGGCGGTAAGCAGCAGGTCATTTGTGCTGACCCCCAGGACATTGCCGAATAAGATATGGCTCAGGTCGACGGCATAGGTGCGAATGGAGCTAATGAGTGCGATACCCAGGGAAAGGGCAGCGGCGAACAGAATACCAATAGCGGTGTCTTCTTTGATCGTGCCCTGGCGGGAAATAAGGCCGATGCCAAGAGCGACTGCCAGCGCCGCCACCAGGGCGCCCGTTGTCAGATTGCCGTTCAGTAAATAGGCAATTGCCACGCCAGGCAGGATGGCATGTGCCAGAGCATCACCCAGAAAGGCCATCGAACGCAGCACAACATAGCAACCGATTATCGCGCAAAGCACACCGACCATGATCGCAGCCAGCAAACCGCGCTGCATGAAAGCATAGGATAGTGGGGTGAGCAGCCAGTCCATTACTTGCCTTGCCTCCGGCGATCTTCATCGGGCGGGCAGCACTCGTCAACCACCATCACCCCTTGCATAAACAGGGCCTGGCTGGAGAATGCGGTATGGATGTGTTCAGGAATAAACACCTCATCTGGTGGTCCAAATGCAATCAATCTCCGGTTCAACAGGAGCACGCTTTGAAAGCGTTGTGCGGCCATATTCAGGTCGTGAGTGGAAACCATTACAGTGACCTGCCGATCTTTTAGTTGGTCAAGCAATGCCAATGTAGCTTCCTGCGTGGGCACATCTACCCCTGTGAAAGGCTCATCCATCAGCAAGACGTGCGGTTCCTGGGCAAGGGCGCGTGCTAGAAACACGCGTTGCTGTTGGCCGCCAGATAGATCGCCAATGGAGCGGTCTGCCAGGTCGTTTATCCCCATCTGCGTAAGGCTTTCCCGGACGACATGGCGATCATGGCGAGTGGGGCGCTTGAGCCACCCGGTACGACCATAACGGCCCATCATCACAACATCGAAAACGCTGACCGGGAAACGCCTATCGACATCACCGCGCTGCGGTACGTAAGCCACACAATCATGGTGCTGTCCCAGGGGTTGCCCGTGGACGAAGATGGAGCCGCTGCGCAAGGGCATCAATCCTACGAGAGCTTTGAACAAGGTTGACTTACCGGCGCCATTCGGGCCGACAACCGCAACCTGTCCGCCGTGGGGCACCTCAAAAGATAGTCCTTCGAGAGCCAGTTGGCCGTTATAGCCAAGGCTGATGTTTCTGATTTCTAGCCGGGCATCGGCTCTTGGGTGTTCAATCGATGGATGTGTGGCAAACATTTTATATGGTCGGCGGCCAGTTAAAAACGAATAAAATGACAAGCACCAGGATATCAACACAGAGTGCAGCGACATTCAGCAAGCTGGGTGGATTTTTCCAGAATAGCAATAGACCGGCGATGGAGATGATAGCGCCCCAAATTGCTCCGCTGCGCCACCAATCGACTTGAAAATACAATCCGACGGCAGCCGCTATGAAGCCGGTCGTCGCTCCCAGCCAGATCATCGACCCAAAGAATTGCTCGGCGCGACAACCCCCTATCCTGGAGAACAGCCAGGATTCGGCGGTTTGCCCCCAGTTTGACAGGCCAATCAGAGACACCAGGAATAACATATGGCCGGCGCCATGCACTGCAAGAGCAATGGCTAGCAGAGAAATGGCGATGTTTGATGACATGATTAAATTCTCCTTTTCGTTCGCTTTTGTCCTGGCTGGTGTGATGTCAGGCAACATCGAGTTTAGAATAAAAATGAAAATCAATTTCATTTTAACGATAGATGTATACAGCGTCAAGGGGAATGCCCGGTTGCAAAACACTTTCAGAATGGGGTTATTCAGGTTTATAATGGGAATCTGTAGCTTCTAAATCGAAAGGAGATACAAATGGGAAAAATGGAAGATCAAATGATGGATGAATTAGATCAGGAAGAAGAAGAGGTTGACGAAACCAGATCATATCGGATATGGGGTATTGTCGCGGGGGTGGTTATTGCTTTTGCTTGTTTGTGTTTGATGGGCGTGCTATGGTTTGGACGTAATAAATTGTTGAAACCAGTGGTGGCCTTGTTCGCAAGTGAGACGCCTACACAAACGGCTACGCTTCCACCATCGCCGACTTTGCCTTCGCCGCCGACAATGACGCCAACGCTTCCTCTGCCGGCAACGGATACCCCGGTTCCTACTCCGCAGCGCCAACCGGCGCCTGAGATTATGGCGCTGGCTTCCGGGGCTCCGCTTCTAGATGAGCCGTTTACAGAAGCCAGAAACAACTGGATTGTTATGAATGAGTTCACGGAGTTCGTCATCCAGGAGGGTCAGCTTGTCTTACGCAGCAAGCAGCCAGATAAGGCAGCAACGGTGTATTGCGCAGGAATGTGCGGTCCCTTCGAAGTGCCTTATTACTTTCAGGCCGAGGTTATGGAAGATCGCCCCTCCGATACGGGTTTCGGAGTGATTTTTTCAATAAATGACTTGCGAAACGCCTATTATTATTTCAAGATTCGACCCAGTACCGGCCAATACAGCTTGCTTAAGTTGGCGGATAATAACTGGTCCACCCTGATCGACTGGACCCCTTCCCCTGCGGTTTTTCCAAACCCGCAACCGAATGTAATTGGGGTAAGCCTGCAAGAGAAGAATATTGATCTATATATAAATAGTTCTCGTGTAGGTAGCTATACGGATCAGAATCCGCTGGGCAAGGGCCGGATTGGTTTGACGGTTGACCAGGGGGGGGCGAGGATACTGGCAGACAATTTGCTCTTGATGAGTTTGTTGCCTACTACCCCAACCCCGCCTGGGCAGGAGCCGCCAGCGTTTGCTTCGCCGTCGCCCCCAGGTGTTAACCCGCCGCCGGTTGTACAAGGCAGTCCAACGCCATTCTCGGCTAGCCCAACGCTGCCGGTGAAGTATTCGCCCACCCCGACGATTCCGGGAAGCTGCCCGCGCACTGTTCCCAGTGGTAGCTGGGTGCTCGTAGTCCTGAAGAGTTCGCCTGGTAAGGGCACAATCGAAATCAATGGCCGGGGGCAAAGGATCGATCTTGGGCCAAATGTGTTTTACCTCCCGCTGAATTCTGTCCAGGTGATTAAGATTGGCGAAAAGACCTATGAGTTTAACTACGCAGTTTGCAAAATCGTGAATCTAAAGGCAAAGTAAGAGCGCCATGATCCTATGCGCGGCCCCAAAACTGGGGCCGCGCATAGGATAAATTGTTCAGGAGCAACCGAATGTTGCAATTCGACTCGCCGCATCGTCGCTACAACCCCCTGACACGAGAGTGGGTGCTCGTATCTCCACATAGGGCAAAGAGGCCGTGGCTTGGGCAGGTAGAAAAGACCCCTCCACAAGAATTGCCGGCTTATGATCCGACCTGTTATTTGTGTCCTGGAAACAGCCGCGCTGGGGGGAAAAAAAATCCGCGTTATTCGGGTACTTTCGTTTTCGATAACGATTTTCCAGCGTTATATATGTCACAATCTGGGGCGAATCCCGAACCGGAGCAGACTGCAATGTCACATATGGCCGCCCCCTCGCTTTTGATGGCAGAGCCGGAATCTGGAGTATGCCGCGTCGTGTGTTTTTCACCACGCCATGATCTGACATTGCCAGAACTAAGCCAGGCTGGTGTTGAAGCGGTGGTACATACGTGGCGTGAACAGACGTACGAGTTGGGGGCGCTTCCAGGGATATCTTATGTCCAGGTGTTCGAGAACAAGGGGGATATGATGGGATGCTCAAATCCACACCCTCATAGCCAGATTTGGTGCAGCAGTTACATTCCTAATGAACCAGCTACCGAATTGGTGGCACTGGAGGATTATCAAAACCGGCGCGGGGCTTGTTTGCTGTGTGACTATCTGGATATCGAAAACAATGTGGGTGAGCGAGTGGTTGCCAGCAACGCACATTTCACAGCAGTTGTGCCCTATTGGGCGATCTGGCCGTTCGAAATCCTGGTGATTGCTAAACGGCACGCTGGCTCACTGACTGATCTGGATGCTGCTGAAATGGCCGGTATGGCCGATATCTTACGGCAGGTGACTACTCGTTACGATAATCTCTTTGAGATATCTTTCCCCTATTCGATGGGTTTTCATCAGGCCCCAACAGACGACATGCCGCACCCGGAATGTCACTTGCATGTCCATTTTTACCCGCCCTTGCTGCGTTCTGCGACAGTGCGCAAGTTCATGGTAGGTTATGAAATGTTGGCTATGCCACAGCGTGATTTGACCCCAGAAACCGCCGCAGAGCGGCTGAGGTCACTGGCTGGAATTCATTATCGACATTCAAATTGAGAAATGGGATAGGCCAGACGCGGCCGAATTTGCTTTATGAATGAGCCTATCGACGTATTAATGACTTTACCTTTTCCTGATAATTTGCTGGCTAAATTGCAGGCCGTTTCGCCGCGGCTGAATTTCCATGTAATGAAAGCCAGTAAGCCGGAAGAAATTCCATCTGAAATATGGGCCACAGCGGAGATTCTGTACACCGCGCGGGTGATCCCAACTCCTGAACAGGCCCCTAATCTGCGTTGGATCCAGTTCCATTATGCCGGGGTCGATCATGCGCGCGAAGCGCCTATCTTGCGCAAATCAGGGGTTGTAGCAACGACGCTGAGCGGCGCGGCAGCTTCCCAACTGGCAGAATATATTGTGATGATGCTTCTGGCGTTGGGCCACCGTTTGCCAGCCATGTTTGAGCATCAGAAGCGCAGCACCTGGCCAAAGGATCGATGGGAACGTTTCAGCCCGTTGGAACTGCGGGTTAGCAAAGTAGGTATTGTCGGGTACGGCAGCATTGGTCGCCAGGTAGCTCGTATTTTGCAGCCATTTGGGGCAACTGTGCTGGCTGCCAAGCGTGATGCCATGCATCCTGAAGACCATGGCTATTCCATGCCAGGGCTGGGAGACCCGGGCGGCGATTATATCCATCGCCTCTATCCTGCAGAAGCACTTCGGTCAATGGCGAAGGAATGTGATTTCCTGGTTGTGTGCGTGCCTCTAACGAGTAAGACGCGTAATTTGATCGATGAAGGAATTTTGGCGGCAATGAGGCCCACGTCTTTTCTGGTAGATGTTTCCCGAGGAGGTGTGGTGGATCATAATGCCTTGATTGCTGCTCTGCGCGAGCATAAAATTGCCGGGGCGGCGTTAGATGTTTTCCCAGATGAGCCTCTGCCGGCAGAGAGCCCGCTGTGGAAATTCCCCAACGTGATTATTTCTCCTCATATTTCGGGTAACACACCCTTCTATGATGAGCGAGCGGCAGATATGTTTATTGAGAACCTCAGTCGATATCTATCGCGGGAACCTTTATTGAATCGTTTGGATCTGGATTTGGAATATTAAGACCCGGATTATGTGTGGCCCCTGATTACAAGGCTGCACATAATCCGCAAAGGATAGCTTAATTGCGGGTTTCTTCTGGACGCAATTCCAGAATCAGGGGGATATCCAATGTCTTGCCGCCTCGCAACACGGTTAGCTTTACAGTCTGGCCAGGTGAAGTTTGTAAGGCGATGTAGATCAAGATATCATCGAAAGACGAAACAGGCAGCCCATCGATCGCTGTAATAATGTCCCCCCCGGTCTCTGCCAGTCGTCCTCCGACTTCCACGTTCCGCTTGGATCCAACGAGGCCGGCTTTATCGGCAGGGCCACCCGAGACAACCTGAGAAATGTAAGCGCCGCGATCCACAGGTAGGTTCATAGCTTTTACCAGTGTGGGGTTTACATTGCCACCAGAGACGCCCAACCAGCTCCAATTATGTTTACCCTGTTTGATGAGATCGGGGACGACGCGTTTTACGATGCTGACTGGAATTGCAAAGCCCACCCCGCTGTTAACCCGGCTGCCGCTGCCTGTCTCGATCTGTGCGTTGACGCCAATCACTTCGCCCTGGAGATTCAATAACGGTCCGCCGGAGTTCCCTGGGTTAATCGGTGCGTCTGTTTGAATTGCCTGGGGAATGGAGAACACCGTCAACGCGGGGATGGTACGGCCCATCGCGCTGATGATGCCGCGGGTTAAGGTACCGCCCAGGCCAAATGGGTTACCAATGGCAACTGCGGTTTGACCGACTGCAACCTGGTCGATGTCGGCCAGAGGTAACGGTTGTATTTCCTGTGGCAAACGATCGACCTGGATCACTGCCAGGTCGCTGTTCAGGTCTTCTCCGACGACATTACCGGTCAAAATAGTGTTATCAAAGAAAACGACTTCCAGTTCGTTTGAGCCATGTACAACATGGGCGTTGGTCAGGATATATCCGCCGGAATCATAAACGAACCCCGACCCCTGCCCGTCCTGGACAATCGAGCCACTCTGACTGGTGTAAGTGACGATATTGACGACCGATGGACTGGCGCGCTTATATAGATCAACCAGGATGGCTTCTTCGTTGGATGTCAGGATGGGTTGTTTCGCGGCAGCCGTAGGTTGGATGATGTGGACTGGCTGATTGGGCTCCATAGGAATGGACGTCGTTGTTGGGAGACGGTTGTTGGAGGAGGATATCGTCAGGATACTGCATGACATCGTCAGTAGAGCTATCATGGCAGCCAGTAGAATAAATTTCTGAATAGATCGGCGGGAATTGCTCATTTGGGATTTACCTGTGGATGATCTTTGGAAAATGACGGATAACCAGTGCATTAGTATAGCGATGAAAGTTTAGAATTTCCTGAAACTCAGTTAAATTCTCGCCTATATTTTGTGAAGTCGCTTTTTGCGATCTCACATGCTGGCATGGCACGACAAAAGACGTATTGCCAAAAGTGCCTATGCAGATTAAAATCCAATTGCTATTTTACCTTGTGGCTGTTGGTAAACAGGCTGTACACACAGGTAAGGGTAGATTTATGGGTTTCACAGAATAGTGATTGATTGGGTATGGAGAGCTCAGCATGTGTAGATATCCCATTCAAAGCCAACGTTTTGTAGTGAGGACCGACCTGAAGGCCGGCGCAATTGTGTGTTATGACGACTCGAATGGTTACCTTATGCCGGTGTGGACGCCATGCAGCACAAGCACGCCTGTACCCAACCCGGTACCACCGACCCCGAATGTCCAGTGGCTGAATTGCCAATCGTGTAAAGGGACAAGCCTTGGGGCTGGCCGGCTATCCAATGCCGCTTGCGAGGTATGCACAACTTGATGGAAGGAGATAAGCGATGACCTGCGACCAGACACAACAAGGTATTTATCCTTGCCTGGAAAAACGAGATTATTCGCAATACCCGCTCGTTAAACAAGGTTTACGAGTGCGAACGGGGCTACAGGCCGGTGCCTGGCGGTGTACCTCTTGTTCCGGGCAGGCGGTAGGGGACCAGCTTTTCAAACCGCAGTGCTCTTATTGCGAGGGCTATTGAGTTTCTCGCTGTCTGTAAGGTCGGCGATTAATCGCAATCACAAATGATTATGTTACTCTGCGGCACGGCCCGCAGAGTTTTTTATT
Organism: uncultured Anaerolinea sp.; assembly: GCA_964595435.1. Lineage (GTDB taxonomy): Bacteria > Chloroflexota > Anaerolineae > Anaerolineales > UBA4823 > RBG-16-57-11. The sequence continues at coordinate 63,090 of CAZQQJ010000006.1, forward strand.
GGGGGAAACATGTTAGAATCAGCACGGAGGCTGTAAATATAAATGTGTGATCATCGCCGGCCAATACGATTGTGGGTTTATTTTCCAGTTCTATTCGCAATTCTCTTGGTCATTCCGCGCTTGATCTTTGCCCAATTCGGTTTGCTAGATGATGGCATAACCCTGCAGAACACTCGCCAGATGATAACCAGTGGATCACTGTCTGTGCCATTTGATCTGGAAGCCGGGCGTTTCCGACCGGTCTATTGGATTTATTACACTTTGCTTTCCCTGCTGGCCAGAAATAACCCGGTCTTTTACTATCTGGGCAATTTACTTTTGTTGGCTGGTGCCGTTGGTTTATTAATCTTGCTGGTGTTACGGTTGGGTGGCAGCCAGCGACAGGCCTGGATTACCGGGCTGATTTTTTGCCTCTCGGGACCCGTAATTGAAAATTACTATACACTTTCGAAAGCCGAGCCAATTCAAATTATTTTTTTGCTTCTTTCTTTGTTGGCGGTTGTGTTTGCTTGCCGGCAATCCGCCAGTTGGGAAAAACTTGTTCACTTTGTCATCGCCTGCGTGGCAATCTTCTCTGCCTGCGCCTCGAAGGAAACCGCCCTGGTGCTGATACCAATCAGCTTACTCTGGTTACTCTTGAGCCGTTTACAGGCCGCCGGGCCTGGTCACTCGATGAATCGCTCTTTTGAAAAGATATTCTTCTGGAGTAGCGTGGCAGGTAGCGCAGCGTTCGTCTCCTGGCGGTGGGCATCCTTACTGTCGAATGACTCTGGAACTGGATATACCCAGAAATTCCAGCTTGGGTTGATGCCGGTCTTGTCTACGGCTCTGCGTTGGTCGGATTGGCTCATTCGTGATTTTGCGTATTTAGTGCCTCTGTTTATTTTCCTTGCCCTTTGGGTAAGGCTTGAGAAGAAGCAATACGAAGAGCGGCATTTCGTGTATCCTATATTGTGGATGGTGGGCTGGCTGGGTGTCTATCTCCCCTGGTTATACACATCAGAATACTATTTATTGCCATTTTCATTGGGGATGGCATTTTTATCAGGGGCGATTCTGAACCTGCTCTGGGATAGCATGGCGGTGGGTTCGCGACGGGTGAAAATAGCCGGTTGGTCTTGCCTGATTCCAGCCTTGTTGTTATTTGGTATCACCCTGGCGATTAATTATACGAATGGCCGTATTCAGCTTACCAGTGACGTTGCCAACGCTCGTCTGGTGCAGTTTCTAGCCAGCAAACTTCCTGCAAATAGCCTCATCCTGGTCAATTTCCCCGAGAAACATGAATATATCCAGGGGATCGGTTTGCACCTGGTAGAGATTGGGCGACGAGATGACCTGACCGTACAGCAATTTACGCCCGAACGCCTGACCCGGACGCTGGCCGGGGATCAGCGCATTTTTATCGTAAAGACCGAAGTCTATAACACGATCAAATTATCTACTCGTTTGGGTATTTATGAAGAAGAATCCACTCGCTTGAATCGGGCGCTTGATGACAGCCTGAATACCTCCGTTACACAGGTCTATTGGGATCAGGTGCATTTCAGATCATTTTACATTGACCTGCCATTCTTGTTTTGTACTTTCGCCAAGATTCCCCGCTTGTGCATGGGTGACTCACCAGGAATTGACCGGCGAAATTTTACTTATGGATGGCAGGTGTTGGAAGTTAACCAATAACTGCAGATGGATAATTCCAGGAAAGCCCATTCGCTAGATATTGTTATCCCAGTTTACAATGAGGGAGCTACCATCCAACTGTTGTACAACGATCTGGTCCATATCCTGGCGCAGTTGGCTTTGAAGACAACCATATATTTGATCAATGATGGCTCCGCGGATGAAACTGGCCAGATACTTGCTTCGTTGGCCGAAAGCGACCCACGTGTGGTTGTTGTCGATCTGAGCAGAAATTTTGGCCACCAGGCGGCGTTGACCGCCGGGCTGGACCTGGTAACTGCGGATGTAGTGATTACCATGGATGGCGACGGTGAACACCCACCTTCCTTAATCCCGCGGCTGATCGATCTTTTTGAGTTAGGATATGACATCGTCAATACGCAAAGAATGGAGGAACAGAATATTTCTTACTGGAAGCGGCAGACTTCGGGATGGTTTTACTGGCTTATCAACCGTATCAGCGATACAAATATTATCCCCCGCTCGTCAGATTTTCGACTGATGTCCCGGCAGGCTGCCGAAGGTTTGCGCTCAATGCGCGAGAACCATCGTTTCTTACGCGGCATGATTTCCTGGATGGGCTATTCAACCGTAATCGTTCCATTCCCGGTTCATCCTCGCCTGGGAGGAAAATCCAAATATTCCTGGCGAAAGATGTTTCGGCTGGCGATGGATGCGATTTTTTCATTCTCATTGGTGCCTTTACAGATAGGGCTGGTACTGGGACTTGTCTTTTTTCTGATGGCGCTTCTGGAGATGACCTATGTATTGAGCTTTTGGATCAATGGCAAACAGGAGACGCTGGCCCCGGGCTGGAGTTCGCTCATGTTTGTTATGCTGATTGTAGGTGGAGTGTTGATGGCTTTGCTGGGGATTATCGGCCTTTATGTAGGTTACATCTTTCAAGAAGTCAAGCGGCGTCCACCCTATATAATTCGTCGCGTTTCCGGGTCTTCTGTGCAAGATCAGGATTGAAGCGTGTCAATCACCCGGTTACGCTCATTTTTCGGGCCAATACTGCCTGGTTGATCATCCATTTTCCCCATCCTCTACTACCGAAATTTTTGTCGATAACCTTACCGGTTACGGCCGTATTTTTCGTGGCTTGAAACCCAATCCAGGGACGAGATGGCCGCCCCCAGGGATAGCTCTCCCGCCAGGGCTGCCCCGGCTACAATTTCAGCCAGTTTATTGACCTGGCCTCTTCCATAGCAGCCGAGGATTTCCAGACATTCACGCTGGGTGCCCAGGCCGGTGCCGCCACCGTATGTGGCAACGATCAGCGACGGGATGGTGAGCGAGATATACAGGTCGCGTTCAGGGGTGAGTTCGGCGTATAAGATACCCGCCGAAGACTCGGCCACGTTGGCCACATCCTGCCCGGTGGCAATGAACATGGCGGTGATAGCATTGGAAGAGTGCAGGCCGTTGTTGTTGGCGCCAGAAAGGATTGAACCGATGTTAGCGATGCCATAGTGGTAAGCCAGTTTCTCTGGTTCGACGCGCATATGTTGGATGAGAACGTCGCGTTGGATCGTGGCTTCAGCAGTCACGCGTTTGCCGCGCGTGCGCATGATATTGATTTGGGAAGCTTTTTTATCGGTGGCGAAGTTCGACTCGAGGTAGAAATGCTCTATCCCTGGAAAATGATCGACGATCCAACCGCAGGCAGCAAAGGTGGCGCGCCCCACCATGTTCTGACCAGCGGCGTCACCGGTAAAGTAATTAAAGCGCAAATAGACAAATTTACTGGCCAGATAGGGGTCAATGTATTGCAGCCTGGCAACGTTGGATGTCGCTTCAGCTTCTTCGCGGATCTTATCGAAATTGGCATTTACCCACTGGACAAAATCGCGTGCCTGGCGAGCATCGGAAAAAACGAAAACTGGAGCGCGTTGCATGGCGTCGCCGACCACGGAACACCTGACGCCGCCGCACAGGTTGATCAGCTTGGCGCCGCGGTTATACGATGCAACGAGCGTGCCTTCTGTGGTGGCCAACGGGATGATGAAATTGCCATTGGCATGTTCGCCATTGATATGTAACGGGCCTGCAAATCCCAGGGGCACCTGGGCGACACCGGTGAAATTCTCAATATTTCCCCGCGTAGCGTGTGGGTCGAAAGAATAATGTTGGATATGTTTTAAGGAAATACCAGCGAATTGTTCGATGAACTTTTGGCGCTCATGAATGATGGATGGGGTGTAGTCATCCTCCCGGTCCCGCGGAACACGTACTAAATCGGGTACTTTCTCCGAGATCGAGTCTTCGACATCGAAGTGTAGATCGCCAAAAGGCTCAACCTTGAAACCAATGTCGATGGTGTGCTTCCCATTGGACAGGTGGGTAGTAGAACAGATAATATCCAGCGTCTGGCGCAGAGGAAAGTTTAGAGAGGATTTGGGGGTAATCTGGCTTGCTGCCAGGTGCTCTCCACTGGGTAGCTTAAGCGAGATCTTTTCCAGGGGGATAGCAGTTCCATCGATTTGGATGCAAGTGATCCCCGTCAGGCGGACGTCACTGAGGCGATTTTTGACCGAGAATTGCACCCCCTCGGGTACGTTTTGCAAGCTCGAGTACGTATAAAGCCGCTTCAAAAGCATCGAGGGAATAAACATAATCTACCTTCTCCATTTCACACCGGTAGCAGGTCTTGAAAAAGTTTCGCAACATTAAAGTTTCAGCGGTTCGTTTGGATTTTTTTGTTGGAGGGTGAGATAAGTTAATGCCTCTACGCATTGATGGTCGAAGTGCTTACCGACATTGTTGTGCATGTAGTCCAGAACGGACTCGAGGTCCATTTTTTTACGGTAAGGGCGGTCGGTAGTAAGCGCATCGTAAACGTCGGCAACTGCAACAATACGCCCCATTATAGAAACTTGCTCGCCGTGCAGCCCGAGAGGGTAACCGCTTCCGTCAAGCCGTTCGTGATGTTCGATGATTGCCGGCTGGACGTTTTTTAGCAAGTGTACTGGCTCCATGATCTTAAAGCCGATCCCGGGATGTTTCTTGATCTGTTCGTATTCCTCGTTGGTAAGGCGATCTGGCTTGGTGAGGATGTGATCCGGAATGCCGAGTTTGCCGATGTCATGCAGCAAACTGCCAATACGGATATCGTGAAGGGCGTCTCCTTTGAAGCCCAGTTTTTGGGCGATATCTACCGAATAATCAGATACTCGCTGCGAGTGACCACGCGTGTAAGGATCTTTAGCATCAATTGCCGCAGCCAACACTTTGATGAAATCCAGAAATAGTTCGCTGGCCTGGTTGTAAAGAGTGGCAATTTGCAAGACGGTGCTGGCCTGGCTGGCCAGAATTTCCAGCAGTTGGTTATCTTCGTTGTCGAACGTGCCATGCTGTTTGTTGAGCACCATCAGATTGCCGATGATGCTCTCTTCCAATTGCCTGCGTTCCTTGCCAACAGTAATCGAGCGTGCTCTCAGTGGGACAGAGATTACTGATCTTGCCAGGAAACTGTACTCCTGGCAAGATAATGGGTGCTGGGGAGATGCATGCTGCTGTCCATGATGGTCGGTCTTGGAGAGTAATAGAGTGCTGTCTTCGCCCCGCACATCGACCAGAAAGACAGAACTACTCTCGGAATCCAGCAGTCTGGCCGAGTGGTTCGTTAGAATGCTCAATAGCTGGTCACGATCCAGGGTGGCGGCAACTTCTCCCAGAACCTCAACAACTGCCTGCAAACGCTGGTTAGACCGCCGGGCTTTTTCCAGGAGCATTGTTTTGTCTACCTCAGAAGCCATACGGCTTCCGAGAAGTTGGAGCAATTCGAGTTCGGTATCTACAAAATTAAAGATTTGTACTGCGCCAATTGGTCTTCCCTGGAGTAAAAGCGGCAATGTGATGGCATTCCGCAGGCGAGCAACAAGATCGGGTTTAAATTCTCGGTACCAACGGGGATCACGGGCCAGGTCCTCGATTACGATTGGCTGGCCGCGTTGTATTGCTGCGCCGACGATCCCGACGTTCTCCTTGATCCGTTTGCCAGTCAGCTCCTGATCCTTGGCGTTGCCTCGTACAACCATGAAGATCAGCTCGTGTGCTTCAGGGTCGAGCAGGTAAAGTGTGCCATTTGTGGCGCCCGAAACCTGGATCATCAAGTCCAACATTTGACTCAGCAGATCATCCAGGCTGGTCATGCTGGCGATGCGGTTGGCCTGTTCTAGCACAGCAAGCAAACTCTGGTACTTTAGAGCGTCACCGTCAGGTTTTTCGGGCATCTTGTTCTTGGCTATTTCCTGTCAGGTTTTGGATACTTGCTGCTGAATGTAAGAATAAAAAAATTAATAGGTTATGGTGCGTGGCAACTTGCGTGCCTGGTCGATCCAGTTCGCTACCTGGGCAAGGGTGGGTGGTTTGTGTACCAGCTTCTCCGTTTCGTTTGCAGCAACAATCTTTTGGTGTAAATTGTTTGCATTACGAGTGGCCAGTTCAGTTACTGTATCAACACCAGCCTGTTCGAGCAAGTCGGCATACTCGGGGCCGATGCCGCGAACCCGAAAGAGATCTACATGGTTAACCCACTGCAGGATCGATGCCTCGCTGATGCCGGTTTTCTCTGCAATTTCATGACGTCCCTGGCGGGTCGCACCTTTGCGCAGCAGCAGCAATGGAGCAGTAATACCGGCAGCCTTGAGTTTCGCACCATCTGCTGCTCCAATGCCTTTCAATGTTTCAAGATTGCGACCAAATTTGGCCTGTGTTTCTTCGGGAGATTCGTCGGCTATGCTTTCCTCTTCTACAGCCGGCATTTGCTCTGAAGCAATGGGCGTTTTGCCCAGCTCTTCTTTTTCAAATGTCTGAGGCTCGGGCTGTTGCCCGGAAAGCACCAATGTGTCCGTTGATGGAGGTTGTCCGAAAGTGTTGTCTTCAAATTCCTCAAACCTGATTGCAGCGGCATCGGCTTCCACGAATGGCTCCACAGCGGCTTCACCTTCGAGCCGGACAGTCTCAGCAGAAGGAGGAGCGATTTCTTGTAACCATTCGGGCAGTTCTTCGGCTGGTTGGGCTTCTTGCTCTGTCTGTTCGATGGCGGGTTGAGTAATATCGAAGGTGGCGGGTTGTTCAACTGCCAGTGGTTCTTGTAAACCCGGCTGTGGGATCAAATCGATGGCTTCTGAAGTTTCTGGGGCCGGTTGAGCGGCTTTGCGTCGGTTCCGGCGGACGATCAGCAAAATGAGCAACACGCACAGTCCGCCTAACGAGAGAATTGCGCAAAAGGCGGCTAGAATTGGGGTGGATATCGTGTAACCAAATGCGGGTTGCGGGGTGCTGGGTGCCGGGGGAACTACCGGCGCATTCTGCAATGCTGCTTCCTGTCCAATTGTGCTCGCATAGGCCTGGATTTGGGCTGGATCCTGGCGATCCGGGTTTGCATAAATCCACCCAAGGGTTTGAGGTCCGCTTGCTCCCAGGTTTTTGAAGCGCCATTCCGCCAGGGCGCTATCCATGTTCTGTGTGTAAGAGTCGATGGCCGCACGTAAATAGTCTTGTTGTAATGGAGATGCGACAACGGTCATGTCGCCGCCTGACCATCGAACAGGGAATAGAAACCAGCCCAGGACAACCAGGCCAATGAACAGTCCGGCTATAAAGCTCACAACGCCGACGATGGCGGTCAGAATACAAGATTGTGATTTTGCGTTCATCAATGCCCCTCCCAGATATCCTAGATGAAACTGTGATGTGAATGTTTATACTGAGGAATATGATTGATTGTGTAGGATTATAAAGTGTTTCAGGTTATTCAGCAATACTTTTCAAGAATACAGATGGGGCCGCCCCAAAAATGCCTTTTGGGACAGCCCCATCTAGCGACACCGCATTTAGATTAATTCAATTTCAGATAGGCCTTGGTCTGGCCTTCCTGCGTTTCGGAAAGATTGAAGCCATTCTTTTGAACGAGATGGAGCATCGCCTGATTGTCTCGCGTCATGATCGCTTCGACGAAATCGAGTTTTTCCTGGCGGGCAATCTCGATCATACGGCGTATCATTTCTTCTCCCAGGCCCATACCCTGGCAGCAGTCACTCACCAGGATGCTCAACCGCGAACCGTTTGTGCCGTGGATGCGGCTCATGCGTGATGCGGCCAACATGCGTAACTCATTCTCTGCGGCATCGTGATAATCGGCGATGAGCGTGATTTCGCGATCGTAGTCGGCATGGCAGATGCGCGATAATCGCTCATGGTTGGCGCGTTCGCTGAGCATCATGGGGTGCATGAAACGTAAGTAGACGCTGCGATCGGAGAGCGATTCGTGGAATTTGAGCAACAGGGGTTCGTCTTCAGCCCGGATGGGGCGGAATGTGATTTTGCGGCCGTCTTTGCTCGCCCATTCGCTGACATAATTCAGCGGATAAGGCCGGATAGCCAGGTGAGGCAGATCTTTTTCACTGACATCCGGGCCGTAGACGACGACACGGGCGTCGAGCGCCACCAACTGGTCCGGAGAAGCCAGCAGTGGGTTAATATCCAATTCTTTGATCCAGGGCTGCTCGGAAATCAGGGTGCTGAAACGAACGAGGATGCGCTCCAGGGCATTGAGATCGACGGATTTGCGGCCGCGCACACCTTTCAATGCCTTGTAGATGCGAGTTCGTTCCATTGTTCGCCGTGCAAGGATTGAATTGAGAGGTGGGAGAGCCAGTGCGCTGTCTTTAAATACCTCAACCAGTTGTCCACCCAGGCCAAACAGGATGACCGGGCCGAACTGAGGATCGATACTGCTGCCCAGGATCAATTCGTAACCTTCCAGCTTGATCATAGGCTGTACCGTTACACCCAGGAAGTTAGGTTGCCCGGAGGGGTCTTTTTCGCCAACCCGGGTAAGGACATTGTTAGCGATTTCCTGGAAAGCCTTGCGGACCGCGTGCTCGTCGCGCAGGTTGAGCTGAACACCGCCGACATCCGTCTTGTGAGTAATGACCTCGGAGTGCAGCTTGAGCACAACCGGGTAGCCAATCTCTTTGGCGGCCCGGACAGCTTCTTCCTCGCTTAGAGCAATCCGCGTTTCAACGATTGGGATGCGGTAGGATGCCAGGAGTTGCTTGGACTCGAACTCCGTGAGCAGGGTACGGCCTTCTTTCCGGGCGCGCTGGATAATTTCTTCGGCGCGTTGGCTATCCGGCAAGTGATCGAGGCTGTAAGCGGCCAGGGTGGGGGTTTCATAGAGCCGTTGCAAAATTCCAGAATAGCTGGCCATATAGTCGAACATTCGCGCTGCGGTGTCCGGGTAGGGGAAGGTGGGGATATTGGCGCGATCGAGTACCTTTTCGCCTTCGACAATACCTGCTCCGCCCATCCAACTGGCCAGGACGGGTTTGCCCAGGCTGGTGGCGTAAGGCACCAACTGCTCAGCCGTTTTGGTCGGGTCGGTCATATCTTGTGGGGTCAGGATGACCAACATGCCGTCGCTGTTCGGATCCCGGGCGGCAATTTCAAGCGCTTTGGCGTACCGTTCTGGGCTGGCGTCTCCCAGAATATCTACTGGATTGTTATGGCTCCAGGCTGCTGGCAGAAGCTGATCGAATGACTGCATGGTGTCTTTGGAAAGTTGAGCGAGTTCGCCGCCATTCGTAATCAATGCATCGGTAGCAAGCACACCAGGTCCACCAGCGTTGGTCAAGATCGTCAGGCGATTGCCGGCCGGGCGAGGCTGTTTGGACAGAAGGTCGGCCATGTAAAACAATTCAGCAATCGAGTTCACGCGGAGTACGCCAGCGCGACGGAAAGCTACTTCCAATACATCGTCGCTACCGGTGAGAGAACCGGTATGAGAAGCCGCGGCGCGTGCCGCTCCTTCGGTGCGTCCGGGCTTGATAACAATAATCGGTTTGGTATTGGCCACCTGGCGTGCCGCGGAGAGGAAGGCGCGTGCATCGCCGATGGTTTCCATGTAAATGACAATGCTTTCGGTGTTGGGATCCGATCCTAGATAATAGATCAAGTCGCCCCAGCCAACGTCAAGCATCGACCCGATAGAAACAAAGGCGCTAAAGCCCACATTTACCTGTAAGCTCCAGTCTAATACTGCGGTGCATAAGGCGCCGCTTTGGCTGATGAAACCTACTTTGCCGGGACGCACCATCGAAGCCGCGAAAGTGGCGTTCAGCCCGCTGATCGGGTTCATCACACCCAGGCAGTTGGGCCCAATGATGCGCATGCCGCCGCGCCGGGCGTATCCCAGGATTTGCCTTTCCAATTCCACACCCTGGGGGCCGGTCTCTTTGAAACCAGCCGAAATAATGATCGCTCCTTTGACGCCGATATCGACGCACTCCGCAATAATCTTGGGTATCGTGTTTGCAGGCGTCACGACAACTGCCAGGTCTACTGGCTCAGGAATGGATGAGATATCTGGATAGGCCTTGACACCCAACACACTGGGGCGCTTGGGGTTTACTGGAAATACAGCTCCACCGAACGGGTTGCTGACCAGATTCCACATGAGCGTGCGGCCCACGCTGCCAGGATTTTCGGTCGCGCCGATCAAGGCAACATTTTTGGGTGCAAAGATCGTATCCAGCGGATTCTTTTCGTAGCTGTAGATATCGTGGACAGGATCAAAAGATGGGAGTTGAGTCGTGTTCATTTTTAATATTTTATCCTCGTTTAACTTTTATAGCGTGCATACAGGTTTTCGTGATATTTAATTTGCAGCCAGTTCATTTCCTCTTGTAAATCGTCGGGTGGCTTCGACGTAGTGAAATTCCAGTTGTATCTTCTACAAACAATAAGCAAACTCCAACCAGGGATTTTAACCGAAAGCTACAAGAAGGGAGTGTAACAAATGTTATCAATATCTTGTGAAATTATTCACGGATTTATGACACGAGCCGATGATGCTCAAGGCGCAAAGGTTTGAATATAATCGGTTTCAAAGGAGGCTACTTTAGATGAGCCGGCTTCGTAATACATTCCGCCTCCTTCGGCATTCAATGTTGTGTCAGAGAGTTTTCCAACTTCCTGCCCATTGATGTAAAAAGTGAAGTTTGAACCCTGGCCAACAATCAAGAGATGGTTCAGCAATCCCTTGTTTATCGCAAAAGATGTTTGGGGAGATAGCAATTCGCTAAAGACATTATTATGATAAAGCCATACACCAAACTTGCTTGCATCTTGAATGGCAAAAAGATAATAACTATCACCAGAGTGCCGGAAAGTTAAACCGCGCCATGCGTCACCCGACCCAACCATTTGCTGGCTGGCAGTAGCAAAAATAAAATGATCGCCAGTTTGAATTTTGTCATTGTTTACCCACCAGATATTGCTGGCTTCTTTGGCTTTCAATTCTACCCGGTAATAGCCACCCTGGATGCTTGACTTAATGCTGTCAAAGTGTTCTGTAGCTGTGTTTTCGCCCACCCACCAGCCGTTCTTGCTATCTGTGAAGTCATCCTCAAAACGAACTGGCCAGTCTGGCAGGCCCAGGATCAATGCTCTTCTAATTGCCGAACGGCTTGCAGTCGGGGAAGGCAAATTCTCGTTTTTTAGAGAGGTGGTTGATGGTGTCGGCTTTGCGAGACTCAGTGCAGTAGCCGTGGCGTTAAGTTGTGCAATCTGGGTGCTTTGCGCTGCGGCGGTGAAGGTAGCACTGGTATTTTCGCCTGAGGTGTTCAACGCCCATCCAACGAATCCGAATACGGCAGCGCCACAAATTGCCACTATGGCGAAGATGGCAACCATTGTCAACCAGACTTTACTGTGCTTTTGGCCGGTCGTTGTTATCGGTCGGGAAGGTGTCTTTTGATGAGCCACTCCCACTGCGGGTGCATTCTGGATGGCGCTCTGCCTCTGCGGATAAGACCTTACCAGATGCGATGAGTCCATTACCTGGGTTGGCGCAACCAGGGGCGATGCGACGGAAGGCGGAGGGTTTTGTGCCTGTGCATGGATCGTCGACAGGTCGGCTTTAAGCTGGGCAGCACTCTGATAACGGTTAACTGGATCAAGCGCCATCAGACGGTCGATTATCTGGCTAAGGACCACCGGGACATGTGGGTTAAGCTGGTGGGCCAATGGCATAGTCGTCCCGGTTACGCGCTGCACACTCTCTATCGGTTCTTTGCCTGTGACCGAACGGTAAAGAGTAGCTCCCAGGGCATACAAATCTGAGCGAGCATCTGTTTTGCCCTGCCCATACTGCTCAGGAGGGGCATACCCCGGTGTGACGGCGCGCGCCCCCATCGTGGTTTTTAAGTTCGGATCATATAACTTCACCAGGCCAAAGTCTACCAGCATAGCCTGGCCTTTGGGGGTAACGCGGATGTTTGCCGGTTTGATATCACGATGCAGCACCGGAGGAACCTGGCCATGCAGATACTCGAGTGCTTCGGTAACTTGCAATGCCCAACGAAGCGTCTGGTCGATGGCTGGCGTGCCTTCCTGATGCAGGATGGTTTCCAGATCTTGTCCTTCTACAAAATCCATCACCAGATATTGGCCCCGGCCGGGGATAGAAAAATGATCCGTAACGCGAGGTAGATTAGGGTGAGAAAGATTGGCCAGAATGCTGGCCTCTCTGGCGAACTGGCGCTGCGCTTCGGATGAGGTATCCAGGTTTTCCTTAAGGGCGCAAATACGATTTAGATTTTGATCCCACGCTTTATAGACTGCACCGAAGCCACCGCGTCCCAACTCTTTTTCAACGCGGTAGCGGTTTGCCAGGGTTATGCCTTCATAATCATTATTGTGGGCATGTTCGGAATCTACCGGCTCAAGCTTCGATCGGGAATCGGGTATCCCACCTAAGAGGGGCGCGCCGCACTCGGCACAGTACCTGGCGCTGACTCGGTTAGGAGCATTACATTGGGGACACCGATTTGCAGCCATATAATGATTATACATGTATTTATAGCTTGTGTGAATTATGTGGCATGTAAAACTCGAATAAGATACAATTAGAACCGCCCCGGCCGTTGGCTTTATCGAAATCAGAAGCTGATCGATTTTGCCTGCCGGGTTCTCTTCACGTGTGAATTGTGAGAAGCGACGATGATTACTACGGAAAAGATCGAACAATGGATTAAAGATGTAGAGGAACGACCCGATTACGCGCCGGTCATTCTTCAATTTATCGCCAGCCGTTTGCGCGAGTTAACCGAACGGAATGAAATGTTGGCAGCCGAAAACATTGCCTTGCAGACCGGCCAACGGGTTGAGATATACGAGCAGCGAATTGCGTACTTGGAATATCAGCTCGAATTGCTGAAACGCCAGTTGGGCGTTGAAAGAATCGAAGGTGAAAACCTTGGGGCGGCTGGCAGGCCAGCCGCGCCGGTGTCAGAAGCCCTGAGTCTGTTGGTTTATGATGCCCGGGGGCGGATGTTACGAATTGCTCTGAACCCGGCCTCGCAGGATAGCAATAGCGCCATAGGCATGTTGAGCGCAGCGGTAGATCAAGACAGCGCGCCATGTCATCTGGAGGTGGTCCCTTCGACGGAGGAACTGCTATTTGTATTCACTTCAGGGCGTGTGTCGTCGCACCCGGCGACTTTGATACCGCTTTCTCGATTCGCGCCAGGAGAAGTGTTGGCGTGGGATAGAGCTGCGATTCCAGACGAGCCGCACGGCGGTGAGAGTCTGGCATGTGTCATTTCAATCTCCAGGATGTTGCTGGCCGAATTTATCCTCCAGGTCAGTCGCAGGGGCAATGTCAAGAAGATCAGAGCCTCGATGGCCCAGTCCATTCTGGCGAATCGTTACATTGGCACAGGCGTCAAACAATCTGTCGATCGCACCTTCGACATCTTACTGAGCGGCAAAGATGACCGCCTGGCTTTGGTCAGCCGTGAGGGCTATTTGTTGATTTTAGGAATCAAGGATTTGCCCGTAACGCTGGACGACGCCATTCGCCTGAGCGCCACGGATCATCTGGCATCGGCCTTCCTGGTTGAGCCAGGACGGTCAATTCTGGTAATGACGCAAATTGGGAAGGCGCTTCATCTTGTGGAGGATAGCCTGGATTTAGCCGGATCGCCCAGGACGAAAGGCCAGGCGACCTTCTCGAGGCAGCGGCGAGAGCAGGGTGTACGAGTAGTCGGCGCGGGAGCGGTGAGTCAAAACGATTGGGGAGTTGCCTTGCATCAGGATGGGCGGATTACGGCTCATGCCATGCAGGATGTGTTCAACAGCGGGACAGTTGGAACACAAAGCGAACTGGTGGCTTTTGAATTTTTCTCTATTCCAGCAACGAGCGGGTGAGTGGTAGACGATGGGAATGAATGTAGGTCTTGACTTTGGAACATCGAATTCTGGCGTGGCCATCAGCGACGGACAGCGAGTGAAATTGTTGCCCATCGACCGGCAGAATATTTTGCCGGAAGTGATGAAGACCATCCTGTATATCACGCGCGACTATCGCCATTCTATCGGCCAGGAAGCTGTCGAAATGTACTATCGCCATAACGTCAATCGCCAACGCCGTTATGTAAAAAAATGGGCAGGCGAGATTGAGTATCATGGCAGCGAACTGGATTATGTGCGTGATGTTTTCGTTTACGTGGATGAGCTCAAGCCAGGCCGTTTGATGCAATATTTGAAGACTGCCCTCCGTAAAGTAGGGGGACCTGGCGGCTATACTGGCACACAGGTGTTTGAGCGTTATTACAGCGTGGTGGATCTGGTGCAGGCTTATCTGAGCGCATTGAAGTTGCGCGCCGAAAGTGTGCTGGGAGAGGAGATTAGCGGGGCAACCCTGGGGAGGCCGGTGAAGTTTTCCGAATCGCCTGAGCAAGACCGTCTGGCTGAAGCGATGTTGCTCCAGGCAGCCCAGCAGGCCGGTTTTCGCCAGGTAAACTTTGAGCTTGAGCCAGTCGCGGCCGCTTTATATTACGAACAATCCGCGGCGCGCCAGCATAACGCGCTGGTCTTCGACTTTGGCGGGGGCACGCTGGATATTGCGATCATGCGCCTCGGCGACCCGCGCCGCCGGCAGGTCTTTGCCAGTGGTGGTATCGATATTGCTGGTAGTGATTTCGACCGGGCAATCATCGAGAAGCGTCTTCTATCCCATTTCGGCCTGGGTCAGATCGACCATGACCCGGCATTGTTGGAGCTGGTAGAAGCGGTTCCAGATTGGATTGCCCTACCTGAATTGAGCACGCCGCTTGTGCGCCACAATTTAGACCTGGCCATTCAGAAAGGGGTGGCCCCCGTGCGTCTAAAGACGTTGCAAACGTTGATCTTTAATGATCTGGCTTTTTCTTTCTATAACCAGGTGGAAGCAGCCAAGATATTACTTTCCAGCCAGGGGGCGGCGGTAATCGAATTGAAGGATCGTAACATTGATTTGTGGGAACTATACACGCGAGGCCAGTTTCAAAAAGATATCCAGGAATATCAGGAGCGGATCGAGAAAGTTCTGCTCGATACGTTGGCAGCTTCGGGTCTGGAGCCAGGTCAGATCGACGCGGTGGTTAGAACTGGCGGATCATCCAATATCCCCATGTTCGTAGCGATGTTGGAGCGTATCTTTGGCAAAGAGAAAGTGAAGGAGTCAAACGCATTTAGTAGCGTTGCCGCTGGTTTGGCAATTCGAGCCAGAGAGTCCGGATAGAAATGGGGGGCTGCCGTGAAAGCGGAGTAATTTGGAGCAAAGAAGGTATAATTGTGTTGGTATGTTTTTACCTGCGACGCGTGATGAAATAAAGAAGCTGGGCTGGGATGATCTGGATGTGATCCTGGTAACCGGCGATAGCTATATCGACAGCCCCTATATGGGTGTGGCAGTGATTGGCAAATTGTTGGTGCAGGCCGGTTACCGGGTTGGAGTGGTTGCGCAACCTGATACCGCCTCAGAGAAGGATATTTGCCGCCTGGGAGAGCCGCGGCTGTTTTGGGGTGTGACGGCGGGCAGCATCGATTCGATGGTGGCAAACTATACGGCATTGAAAAAGAAGCGCAAAAGCGACGATTATACCCCTGGGGGAGTAAATGACCGCCGCCCTGACCGGGCAACAATCGTTTATACCAACTTAATTCGTCGCTATTTCAAAGGTACGCGCCCTATCGTATTGGGTGGCATTGAGGCCAGTCTGCGTCGTGTCGCCCATTACGATTTTTGGTCCGATCGAGTACGTGGCTCGGTGCTGTTCGACGCCAAAGCAGATTTTTTGCTGTACGGTATGGCAGAAAAGGCAGTGGTGGAATTGGCTGCGTCGCTCAGAGATGGCAACGATGTGCGCGATATCCGCGGCTTGTGCTATATTGCCAAAGAGCCACGCCAGGGTTACCTGGGACTGCCGGCATACGAAACTGTCGCATCCGACAAAAACGCCCTGGTCGACATGTTTCATGTTTTCTATCACAATAATGACCCCATCACAGCTAAAGGGTTATACCAGCAACACGGTGCACGCTATCTGATCCAGAACCCCCCGGCACACTATTTGAACCAGGCCGAAATGGACGCGGTTTATGCGCTGGATTTTGAGCGCGCTCAGCACCCTTACTATGAAAACCTGGGTAAGGTCAAAGCGCTGGAGACGATCAAATTTTCCATTTCCACGCATCGCGGTTGTTATGGAGAATGTAGCTTTTGCGCCATTGCTGTTCACGAAGGCAGGACGGTGCGCTGGCGAAGCCCGGAGTCGATTTTGGAAGAGGCAAAGCATCTCACGCTCTATGACGACTTCAAAGGCTATATTCTGGATTTAGGCGGCCCGACTGCGAACATGTACGGTTTTGAGTGCGCCAAGAAACTTGAGCGTGGGAGCTGTGAGAAGAAACGCTGTACCTTTCCGGCGGTGTGCCCGGCTTTGCCAGTGGATCATCGTTCGCAGATCGATTTGTTGCGCCAGATACGGCGCATCCCCGGGATTAAGAAGGTCTTTGTGGCCTCCGGCATCCGCTACGATTTGATCCTGGAGGACGAACAACACGGGGAGGCTTATCTGCGAGAGGTGGTCGAGCATCATGTTTCGGGCCAGATGAAAGTGGCGCCGGAACATACCGAAGACAAAGTTTTGGGGTTGATGGGTAAACCTGGAAAGAAAGCGTTGCTGGATTTCAAAGATCTGTTCGACCGGCTTACTATGGAGGCCGGTAAGGAACAGTTCCTGACCTATTACCTGATTGCCGCGCACCCCGGCTGCAGCGAAACCGATATGCACAATTTGAAACGCTTTGCCAGCCAGCAGCTTAAAGTCAACCCCGAACAGGTGCAAATATTCACCCCTACGCCTTCGACTTATGCCAGTCTGATGTATTATACGGAGATGGACCCCTTTACCCGGCAACCGATCTTCGTAGAGAAAGACGCGCGCCGCAAAGAACGCCAGAAGGAAATCATCGTGCAGAGAGCCGGACAGCGCACGGAAGGGCGTACTAAGTTGAAGCGCCCCCCATATTCAGCGAAGAGGAGCGGTTGACGCGTTGCTATGGAAAATCTATTCGCTGTTGCCGCGCCGGGGTTAGCACCTTTTACAGCGGTGGAATTGTGCCGATTAGGGTTGGTTGATCCGGCACAAGAAACAAAGATAACCGCCGATGATGAGGGTGGAGGCATATCATTTGTTGGTGATCTACAGGCGATCTACCGTGCCAATTTGCACCTGCGTACCGCCAGTCGGGTGCTGGTACGCCTGGGCGAGTTTTATGCCGCCGCGTTCTCTGAACTGCGCAAAAAGGCCAGTCGTCTGGAGTGGGAGCGTTACCTGCAGCCAGGGCAGGCAGTGGATGTGCGCGCCACCTGCCATAAATCGCGCCTGTATCATTCCGGAGGGGTTGCCGAGCGCGTCGCTGGGGCAATTGGCGACTGTTTGGGTAAGCAGCCTGTATTGTTTAGAGGAAAGACGGAGGATGGTGAAAGCCTGGCGCAGTTAATTGTCGTGCGGCTGGTACATGACCGGTGTACGATCAGCATCGATTCGTCTGGCGATCTCTTGCACCGGCGTGGTTATCGCCTTGCCACAGCCAAGGCGCCTTTGCGTGAGACGCTGGCCGCGGGGATGTTGCTGGCCTCGGGCTGGCACCCAGGCGCGCCGCTGATCGATCCATTCTGTGGTTCAGGGACGATCCCGATCGAAGCAGCGCTGATGGCGAAAGGCATCGCGCCGGGCAAAGCGCGGCGCTTTGCCTTTATGGCGTGGCCGGGTTATCACTCTGACGGGTGGGAAACTGCGTTGGCAGCGGCGCAGGCGGCAGAGACTCACGGTGAATTGTCCATATTCGCTTCGGATCGCGATGCCGGGGCAATCGAGATGGCACGCGCCAACGCCGAACGGGCAGGGGTGGTGGAGTGTATTGAATTTGTTTGCCAGGCAGTCTCTGCGATCGCGCCAGCCGGTGTCGGTTGGATGGTGACCAACCCGCCTTACGGCTTGCGCGTGAGATCGAGCCATGATTTGCGCAACCTGTATGCTCAACTGGGCAAAGTACTGCGGGCGAAGTGTCCTGGCTGGCAGGTGGCAATTTTGTGCAGTGATCTGCAACTTCTGTACCAGACCAGGCTGAAATTAGATGCCAGCCTGTCGATGGTCAATGGTGGGGTGGCGGTGCGGCTGGCTCGGGGGAGCGTTGGAAATGGATAGCCCGGTCAATTTATTGTGAATTAATTCACTTTGATATCTATTTTGTCTATTGCTTTCGGATTATAGTAATTATATAATATAGGGGTAATGAGGGAGGAAAATTTTGTGCTTAGTCCGATTGGTTTGGTTGGTACATCCGTTGATTAAGGAGGTGCGACGGATCATGGTATATGAGCGTCCATAGTCAGCCAGTCTTTTTGTAATGAAAGGAGATCGATCGATGACAGCAAAAATTGATAACCAAGAACTGATAGCAATGTACAAAACGATGGTGAAGATTCGCGTTTTCGAAACGCGGGTGGGTGAACTCTTCGCCCAAGGAAAAATTGGTGGCTTTATCCACCTGTATATTGGCGAAGAGGCCTCTGCGACTGGCGTCTCGGCTCACCTCAAGAAAGGCGATCTGATTACCAGTACACACCGCGGCCACGGTCACCTGATTGCCAAAGGAGGCGACCTGAAGTACATGATGGCTGAACTGTTTGGCAAGCGCACTGGCTATTGCAAAGGCAAAGGCGGCTCGATGCATATTGCAGATGCGGAGTTGGGCATTTTGGGCGCCAACGGTATCGTGGGCGGCGGCCCGCCCATCGCGACCGGGGCGGGCTTTGCGATTAAATACAAAGGCCTGGATAATGTAGTGATTTGTTACTTCGGAGATGGCGCCTCGAACCAGGGCACTTTCCACGAAGGATTGAACATGGCCTCGATCTGGAAGCTGCCGGTTGTATTTGTGTGCGAGAACAACTACTATGGCATCTCGCTCAGCCAGGCTCGCCACCAGAGCATTGCCGATATTGCCGACCGGGCCAATGCTTATGATATGCCCGGTGTGGTGGTGGATGGCAACGATGTGATGGCGGTATATGAAGCGGCAGGCGAGGCAGTCAAGCGCGCTCGGGCCGGCAAAGGTCCCAGCCTGATCGAATGTAAGACCTATCGTTACCGTGGGCATTTCGAGGGCGATCCCACCACCTACCGGCCCAAAGAAGAGGTGGAGGCATGGCTCAAAAAAGACCCCATTCCACGCTATGAGACTGCGCTACGCGAGATGGGCGCGTTGAAAGATGAACAGATGGCAGCGATCCGCAATGAAATCGCGGATGAAGTGGAAGTGGCGGTGAAATTTGCAGACGAAAGCCCATGGCCATCTGTTGACGAAATCATGGATGATGTTTACACCGGTAAAGTAGCCGTTTAAGGAAAGGAGCAAAAAATGAGAACGCTGACCTATGCTGGAGCTTTGAACGAGGCTCTCAGGCAAGAAATGAGACGCGATCCTTTGATCTACGTTGCCGGTGAAGACGTCGGGCAGTATGGTGGCATCTTCGGTGTAACGAGTGGCTTGCTGGCGGAATTCGGCGAAAAGCGCGTGGTGGACACCCCCATCACCGAAAGCGCCATTATTGGCCTGGCGGTCGGCGCGGCCGCGGCTGGCCTGCGCCCGGTAGTGGAGTTAATGTTCATCGATTTCATCGGCGTTTCGCTCGACCAACTCTATAACCAGGCGGCCAAGATGCGCTATATGTTCGGTGGCAAAGCAGAACTGCCGCTGGTGATGCGCACAGAAGAAGGCGCCGGTATGGGAGCGGCTGCGCAGCACTCGCAATGCCTGGAAGCCTGGTTTATGCATGTGCCTGGCCTGAAAGTGGTCATCCCCAGCACGCCGTATGATGCCAAAGGTTTGCTGGTTGCATCGATGCGCGACGGCAACCCGGTGGTCTTCATCGAGCACAAGATGCTCTATGGGATGGAAGGCGAAGTCCCCGAGGAGCTTTACGAGATTCCACTCGGTAAGGCAGATATCAAGCGTCAGGGGAGCGACGTGACTGTGGTGGCTACGTTGGCCATGGTACCGAAGGCATTGAACGCGGCTGCGGAGCTTGAGAAAGAAGGGATCAGCGTGGAGGTGATCGATCCTCGCACGCTTACCCCGTTTGACGAGACCACGATCCTGGAGTCCGTGAAGAAGACTCACCGCCTGGTTATTGTGACCGAGGAAATCGCCCACGCTGGCAGCAGCGCAGAAATTGCCGCGCGGGTGGCTGAAAAAGCCTTCGACTATCTCGATGCGGGCGTCAAACGCGTGACCGCGCCCTTTACGCCGGTGCCTTTCAGCCCGGTGCTGGAAGCGGCTTTCATCCCCAACGAGGCGAAGATTATCGAGGCGGTAAAATCAGTACTTCCGAAGTAATATCAATGGATCAATTTGCCGGTGCGACGCGTTTGCAAACGCGTCGCACCAGACATTTACGCGATATCGAGAAAAGGAGTTGATATGGCGCTCAAAGCGGCATTTGTTTTTCTGGCTCCAGATGTTGATCCGAAGCAACATCGCGAGACGGTTATTACGCCGATGGTCGAGTTGACCGCAGTGGCGGTGAATAACTACAGCGAAGCGGTTCGGGTGTGCCAGGAATTGGTTGAACAGGGGATTGTTGCGATAGAACTGTGTGGCGGCTTTGGCCACGTAGGAACGGCACAGGTTGTCGAGGCTGTGCAAGGAAAAGCAGCGGTAGGCGTGGTGCGCTTCGATGCACACCCTGGCCTTGAATTCAAGAGCGGCGACGTAATCTTTAATCGCTGAACGGAACCTTGAAACCCGCGGCGCACAGCCGCCCCTATATCGTAGAAAAGTTGCTACACAATGGCTTTTCTTATTTGGGTGTAAGCCGTTTTGTGTGACTGGTGCATTGCACGTGTTCTTCGTGCATTGCACCCGAAAAACTTTTTCCAAAGGTTGTTTTGTGTGGTTTACTGGTGTGTGCAACGCTCAGCGCTGCACACACCAGTGATGAAAATTTTTATTGGAGGAATATTGTGACCATTGTAGGTATTATTGCAAACCCGGCTTCAGGTAAGGATATTCGCCGCTTGATAGCACATGGCTCGGTTTTCGACAACCTGGAAAAAGTTAATATCGTGCGCCGGGTGATGTTGGGATTGCAGGCGGCCGGGGTTGACGAAGTGGTATTTATGCCTGATTATTTTGGAATTGGGAATCGGGCGATTGATGGAGTGGAACTGAACATGAAGGTTTCTACTCTGGAGATGCGCATCGAGGCGAATCAGGACGATTCGACCCGCGCCGCGCAGCGCATGTGTGAAATGGGTGTCGGCGCGGTGGTTACGCTGGGTGGCGATGGTACGAACCGGGCGATTGCCAAAGAAATCGGTGATGTGCCGATTATGCCGATCTCGACGGGTACCAATAACGTTTTCCCTCAGATGGTCGAAGGCACAGTGGCTGGTCTGGCGGCGGGTCTGGTGGCGCAGCGTTCTATCCCCCTGGATGAAGTTACGAAGCGCCAATCGCGGCTGGAGATTCGCCGGGATGGTCAGGTGATCGATATTGCCCTGGTAGATGTCGTGGTTTATGCCGAGGAGTTTATCGCTTCGCGGGCGGTATGGGATATGTCCAAAGTGCGTGAGATCGTCTTGACCCAGGCCGACCCCGGCAATATTGGCCTGTCCTCGATCGGGGGGGGCCTGTTTTGCGCCAGGTTGAACCGGTGGCATGGCGTATACATACGGGTTGACGAAGGGCATGGCCCGCTCGAACTGACTGCACCGATTGCTCCTGGCCTGGTTGAAACGATTCATATTTCGGCTTATCGTCTGTTGGATATTGGCGACGAGGTGCCAGTCGCTTCCACGCCGTCCATCCTGGCCCTGGATGGTGAGCGGGAAGTAAAAGTTGCTGCCGGTGAAACCATGACCATCGGGCTTCACAATCGCGGGCCGCGCTTGATCGATATGCGCAAAACGATGCGAATTGCTGCACAGCGGGGCCTGTTGGTGAAAGTCAATGCGCCTGTGGTGGAACAGACGAGTTGTATGTTGCGTTCTATCGGTCTGTGTACATATCCACCCGAGCAATGCCAGGAGGAGTTTTCACTATGAGTGTGTCTCAACCGAATCGAAAACGTTTTATCATCGAATTTGGCATGGGTCTGGACCAGCACGGCCAGAATCCTACCAGCGCGGCCTGTAAAGCGGTCAAAGACGCCGTGTCGCATGCCTGTCTTGCCGGTTTGCTGGAGATTGTGCGTTTGGATGATGTCAACGAAATGCAGGTCGAGATTCAGGTGGCCTGCCCACACCCTGATCAGGTGGAACGGCAGAAAGTGCTGGACGCTCTTCCCTTTGGGCAGAAACAGTTGTCTGTGGTTGAGGGCGGTATGATCGTCCATGGCCTGTTCCAACCCGAATTGGGGGATGTGACGGATGAAGCCTATATTGCGAACGCGGCGGTGATTGTGTGGGTCGATGTGGATAAGATGCTTGCGACCTGGCAGAGCCAGAATGAATGATGCAAGCATGGAATAAGCGAGGTTGATATGGCAAAAAAAGTTTTTATGCCCAAGCTAGGCATGGCGATGACCGAAGGATTGGTTGGCAAATGGGCCAAAGCAGATGGCGATCCAGTGAACAAAGATGATGTTGTGGCCGTGGTCGTCACCAAAAAAATCACTTATGAACTAAAAGCAGAGGCAAGTGGTATCTTACGTCGTCTGGCGAGAGAGAAGGAGACGTTGCCCGTCGGGGCGGTGATGGGCTATATCCTGGCCCCGGGGGAGGCGCTTCCCGAGGGCGAAGAGATTGCTCAACCTGTTAGCGTGAAAGAAATGGCTGCCATCGGCGTTCCAGCGGGAGCACCAGCCGCCGCGCCTGCGCCTGCGGCCGCGCCGGCTCCTGGAGGTTTTGTGGTAGCCACTCCGGCCGCGCGGCGGCTGGCCCGCGAATCGGGTATAGACCTGGCAGTGGTACATGGACGTGGACCAGAGGGCCGGGTTACCGAAGAAGATGTGCGTGACTATCTGGCGGCGCGCGAGCAGGTGTTGATTACTCCGGCGGCGCGTAAGCTGGCTGAAGAGCATCACCTGGATATTTTGAAGATCAAAGGCAGTGGCGCCGGCGGCAGGATTATGGAGGAGGATGTGCAGCGCGTTATTCTTGGCGCGCAACCCGCCGCACCTGCTGTCGCCCCTGCGATGGCGGCCGGGCCTGCGGCGCGTACGCTTCCCTTCATGGGAATACGCCAGTCGATTGCCGAGAATATGATTGCCAGCCTGCAAACGATGGCCCAGGTGACGATCACTACCGAAGTAGATGTGACTGAATTGGTCGAGCTGAGAGAACGGCTCAAGAAGGATTTTGAAGTCACTTATACAGATTTGATCGTAAAAGCTGTGACGGTGGCGTTAGCCAGGCATCCCCGCTTGAATGCTACCCTGGCCGGTGATGAGATCTTGCTTCTGCAAGATATTCACATAGGAGTGGGGGTAGCCCTGGAGGATGGCTTGATTGTGCCGGTGATCCAGCATGCCGACCGTTTGAACGTCCAGCAGATTGGGGAAGCGGTGCGCCGGTTGGCCGCCAAAGCGCGTGATAATGCCCTGGCGTTGGATGAGATTTCGGGCGGCACCTTTACCATAACCAACCTGGGCGCTTTCGGGATCGACGCGTTCACGCCGATCATCAATCCACCTGAGGTGGCTATCCTGGGGGTAGGGCGGATCGTGGACAAACCGGTTTATTATCGTTCTGAACTGGCGCGGCGCTCGATGATGGTGTTGAGCCTGACGTTCGATCATCGCCTGGTAGATGGCGCCCCGGCGGCAGCTTTCTTGCAAACGCTGGCTGATATTTTGTCGCACCCGTACTTTCTGGCGAGCTGATCGCTCGATTGGAGGTCGAAAATGGCAGGAAATGAAAAAACCATTCTTGTGATCGGTGGAGGACCAGGGGGTACGGCTGCTGCCAGTCGCGCCGCGCAGTTGGGAGCGAAAGTTACCCTGATCGAAAAAGATCAATTTGGCGGTAGCTGTGTGAACTATAACTGCATCCCGTTGACCGGAATGTTGGCGGGAGTAGAGTTATTGGAACGCATCCGCCACGCCAGCGCACTGGGTATCCAGGTGGGTGAGCCAACGATTGACCTGAGCCAGACGCGCACCCGGGTGGCCGGCGTCGTCGCGGAGTTGCGCGAGGGTATCGCCGGGTTGCTGGGCAGTTTTGGTGTGCAGACGGTGCAGGGGCAGGCCAGGCTGACCGGACCCAAAACAGTGGCAGTGGGTGATCAGATCCTGAAAGGAGATGCCATTATTCTGGCGACTGGCGCGACCTCGAAGGCGCCGCCGTTTCCGGCTGCAGGGTTGTTGACTGCCCGCCAGGCCCTGGAACTCGACCAGCCGCCGGAGCGTTTGCTGGTGTGGGGCGGGGGCGGGATCGAGCTGGAGTTTGCGCAGTATTTTGCCGCTCTTGGCAGCCGGGTGAGCTTGATCACAGACGGGCCAAACGTCCTGGCAGATGAGGATTACGAGGTAGGCCAGCGTATGCAAAGCATTCTGGGGGAAAATGGAGTGCAGGTGTTCAGCAATGCAATGCTCAAATCGGCGGTCGCCCAGGACGGTGGAGTGCGCGTGGTGATTGGCCAACGAAAAGGCGAGACGCCGCTGGACGTTGATCGCATACTGTGGGTTGGCCAGCAGCCGCTGGTGGATGGGCTGGGGCTGGATGCGGCCGGTGTGCGCGTGGTGGATGGGGCGGTGCCGGTGAATGATTTCTGCCAGACGAATGTCCCCGGCGTTTACGCGGTCGGTGACCTGGTAGGGCCGCCGATGTATTCTTACGTTGCCACTTACCAGGGTTTGATTGCTGCAGAAAACGCCCTTGGGTTTGTCCGGCGGGTGAACCTGCGTGCCATGCCGCGTTGTATCTATACTCACCCGGAGGTGGCCTGCGTTGGGTTGTCGGAAGTAGAAGCCGAAGACCAGGGACGCGAGGTAGAAATTGTCAATCTATCGTTATCTACCAATGTGCGCGCCATCACGCTGGATGAGGCTATGGGCGGCGTCAAGATCGTATTCGATAAAAAATCGGGTAAGCTGCTGGGTGTGCATATCGTCGGCTACCGGGCGACCGAGTTGATCTCGGAGGCAGCCCTGGCGTTGCAACTGGAGACTCTGGCCGAAGATTTTGCCTGGGCGCTGCGCGGCCACCCTACGGTAAGCGAAGCGATGGTGGAAGGCGGGCGGGCCTTTTTCGGACAGGCTCTGTACATACCCAAATGGTAGATGGGCAGATTGACTGGATTGATATGGGTCTGCTTGCCTACGATAAGGCCTGGCAGGTGCAGGAAGCGCTGTGGCAGGCGCGCCGGAACGCTGCCTGTCCAGATACACTGCTCGTTTTGGAGCACTTGCCTGTCGTTACCCTGGGGCAGTCTGGCGGCGAAGAAGATTTGCTCGTGCCCGTTGCGTTTCTGCGCAGCCAGGGGGTGGATTTTTGCCGGACCAACCGGGGGGGCCGGGCTACTTTCCATGGCCCGGGGCAAATTGTCATTTACCCAATCATGAAATTGGTAGATCGTGACTTGCACGCTTATTTGTGGAAGCTGGAGGAAAGTATTTTGCATGTGTTGGCCGCCTGGGGCCTGGACGCTGTCCGCATGGAAGCGTATCCCGGGGTCTGGGTTGGCGGTCAAAAGATTGCCGCAGTGGGCGTGGCGGTGCGAGAAGATGTCACCATGCATGGTCTGGCGCTCAACGTGAACGTTGACCTGGATTACTTCAAGTTGATCACGCCGTGCGGTATCCGGGAACGTGGCGTCACTTCGATGCAGGCTGCAATCGGCCCGCATGTGGCGATGGAGGCGGTCAAAGAGCAGTTTATGCTGGCTTTTGCCAATGTTTTCTGCCGGCCGGTGGTTCCCAGAAGCTGCTCGCAAACCTGAAAGGTCTTAATGGTAGGACCGAATCATAGCGCGTTTGCAAAGACCTGTCAGGTTTGGGCCACACAAAACGGTTTTCAGCCAAATTAGGAGAAACCAGAATCCCTATGATGATCGACCCCTTTATTCGTGAAGTTGGCGGTTGGGTGGCCTCTCAATTAGAAGCATGTACGCGCTGCGGGGTGTGCGCGGACGTTTGCCCGTTTTATCAAACGACCCGCAACCCGGAATACGCACCGATCTGGAAGTTGGAATTGTTGCGTCGGGCCTGGGAGCAGCGTTATACGCTCGCTGGCAGGGTTAAGGTGGGCTTGCGCTTGGAGAAACCGATCGGCGAGGAGGATTTGCAGCACTGGCAGGAGCTAAATTTCACTGCCTGTTCGACGTGTAATCGCTGTTCGGTGACCTGCCCGATGGGTATTGCAGTGGGTTTGCTGCTGCACGAGGTGCGCGACCGGCTGGCAGCCGCCGGGGCATTGCCCGACAACCTGCTCAAAGTTCAGCAAACCGTCCAGCGAGAGGGGAATGTATTCGGTTATCCGGCTTATGAACGCGCCGGTTGGGTGGATTACATGGATGACCCGCCGGACGACCTGTACCAACGCCCTCAGGCGAAGGTGGTCTATTTTGTGGGTTGCGTGTCGTCTTTTTCGCCGCGCGCTCAGCGCATTGCCGAAGCGATGGTCCGGCTGCTGACCGCGGCCCAGGTTGACTTCACCATCCTGGGTGAGGGGGAGGCATGCTGCGGTTTCCCGTTGCGCTCCGCCGGCTTGTTGGACCGGGCCAGTGAATTGGTCCAGCGAAATGTTGAAGCCTTCCAGGCGACTGGGGCGGACACGGTGGTCTTTACCTGCCCGGCCTGCCGCCTGATGTGGCTGGAAGAATATGCTCGTCACCTGCCGCAGGCGCGCATGCTGCATGCCACTCAATACCTGGCCGAGTTGATCCGCCAGGGGCGGATCGTGGCTGGTGAGATTTCGACCACCGTGACGTACCACGATCCCTGCGATCTGACACGCACGGGTGGAGTATACGATGCGCCTCGCTCTGTGCTACAGGCTGTGCCGGGCTTGAAACTGCTTGAAGTGGCCGAACGGCGCACCAGCGGCCTGTGTTGCGGCGGGGGCGGAGATGTAGAGATGGTCGCGCCACAGAACGTCAAGGGAGTGGCGCGGGAGACAGCGGCGAAGTTGAGCGAGCCAGGGGCAGCGCTGTTGGCGACGGCTTGCCCGCAGTGCATGCGTGTCCTGGAAGAAGGAATGAAGTCGGTTAATCCGCAGATGCGTGTGCTTGATGTAGTTGAAATTCTGGCCCAGGCGGCCGGATTGAACGCTTGAAAGGAGTAAACCATGGCGAAGTTTGATCGTTTTAACCTGCCCGATGAACTCTATTATCACCCGGAGGATCATTTGTGGGTTCGACTGGAAGAAGGCCTGGCCCGGGTTGGTCTGGACGATGTCGCGCAATCTTCGGCCCAGGCAATTTCGTCGCTGCGGTTTAAACCCGCAGGGCGGCCTACCCCGCAGAACCGGCCTTTTGGGACGATGGAGGCCGGCAAGTATGTAGGGCCGTTGCGCCTGCCGGTCGGGGGTAAAGTGATTGAGATCAATGACGCCCTATTGAGCGATCCCGGTCTGGCGAATCGCGATCCATATGGTGCAGGGTGGATGGTGTTGGTTGAGCCGGACAACCTGGCCAGCGACCTGGCTTTGTTGGTGCATGGCGACCAGTTGCAAGCCTGGATGGAAGCATCGGTGGCCGATTGGCGCAACCGGGGCTTACTCAGGAAATAGGCCACGCCCTATGCGCAGGATAGGCTTGTTATTGTGTGTGATAGGCGTTATGGTATTCGGTTTGCTGAACGCCGTCGGGGCCGGCGCGCAGCAACCAGCCAGTTCGTGCGCGCAGTGCCACGGCCCAAATGGAACCCAGCCGGTGGACATGCAGGCTGCCTGGCACCAACAGCATAATTTTACGGATTTGTGCCAGACCTGCCATGGCGGTAACGGACAATCCATCGATCCAGTTGTAGCGCACCAGGGGGTGGTGTGTAATCCTTTGCTCCGGACAGATGCGCCTTGCGCGATTTGCCACCCTGATAACGCAGCAGAAATGGTAGCTCAATACGAACTGAGTATCGGTACGGCCGAGACGTCCGTTTGCGCGCCGGGTGGGGCAGCGACGGTTGCACCGCCTACACCGACGCTCGCGGTAGCCACGCCAACGCCGGTTCAAACGACAGGCGCGACCCAGCAAACCGTGACTCCGGCAGTTGCGGTTGCTCTTCCTGAAACCCCGTCGCCGTCCTTCACGCCATCATTGACGCCAACCGCCCTATCTACTGCAGCGGTAAGCGCCGGCCAGCCGGTTACGCCCCCTCTCTCTGGCTGGTTCAGTGTGTTGAAGTTCGCCCGCGGCCCGTTGTTTCGTGGGGCGTTTATATTCTTCGTGATTGGCATGCTTTTCCGTCTGGTACAGGCGCTGCGCGCCGGTTGGCGCCACCGGCCTGCGACTGGCAAGCGCGCCAGCGTGGGGAATATCGGGTTATCTTTCCTGCGGGGTTTGCTGGTATTGCCCTTTATCCCATGGATCAAGGGTACATTCTGGCGCAGCCCGGTGATCTACATCGGGGGTGGCTTGTTCCACCTGGGGCTGTTTGGCGTCGTCTTGTTCAGCAAGACGCATATGTCGGCCTGGAAGGGCGTGGTAGGATTCGGCTGGCCGGTGTTGCCCAACATCGTCGTTGACTGGTTGTCGGTTATTGGCATCCTGGCGATGCTGGCATTGCTGGCG
Source organism: uncultured Anaerolinea sp. (assembly GCA_964595435.1). Taxonomy (GTDB): domain Bacteria; phylum Chloroflexota; class Anaerolineae; order Anaerolineales; family UBA4823; genus RBG-16-57-11. The sequence continues at coordinate 91,851 of CAZQQJ010000006.1, forward strand.
AACCGGATCGTCAATCCGGTCCTAAGGTTGATCAGCCGTGGGGCGGAGTGGCTGAACTGGGCATTTGTCTTTGTGCCGATGCTGAGCGGGTTCATCCTTGCGCGCCGGTTGTGGTTCCCATATGAAGCCATGTTCAGCATACATCTCTTGTGGGTAGATTTTCTGTTGGTGTGGATTCCGCTCAGCCGTATTTCGCACTGGATGTTTTATTTCTTCAGCCGTGCCATCCACGGCGTAGAATTCGGCAAACGTGTAGATCAACCGGTCCAACCTTCTGCCGGTTGAGATCACGACAACGAAGGAGATGGCATGGATTATTACTTTCTCGACCGGGTGCCCTGGCCGGATAGCCAGGCGCTCTATCATGCCGCAGCGTATTTGCAGCGCGAAGCGGTGATCGTACTGCGCCCGGCTTCACCCTACGTATGTCTGGGCTGTCATCAGGATGCACGCCAGGAGATCGACCTGGAGTATACTCAGAGTGCCAGCCTGCCGGTGCTCCGGCGCGAAGTGGGCGGTGGTGCGGTCTACCTGGATGGCAACCAGTTGTTTTTCCAGTTTATCTTGCGCAAAGACCGGCCTGGGATCCCTGCGGACAAACTCAGTTTCTATCGCAAGTTCTTGCAACCAGTGATCGCTACCTATCGCGAGTTTGGTGTCCCGGCTGAGTTCAAACCGGTGAACGATATTGTCGCCGGTGGCCGCAAGGTATCTGGTTGTGGGGCCGCCGAGATCGAGGGAATGGTTGTGTTGGTGGGCAACTTCATCCTGGATTTCGATTACGAGATGATGGCCCGGGTATTGCGCGTGCCTGATGAGAAGTTTCGCGACAAAGTATATAAAACTCTGGAAGAAAATCTGAGCACCTTCATGCGCCAGACCGGGAAAACCCCATCGACTGCGGACCTGGCCGCTGCCCTGCTGCGTCACCTGGAACCATTGGTAGGACCATTCGAAAGGGAGAATGTTATCGACCGGGCGCTGCGCCATCAAGCGGACGCCTGGTTTGCACAGGCCAATACGCCAGAATGGCTGTTCGAAAATGACAGCCGGCGCCAGCAGGTCGAGCAGATAAAGGTGCGCGCCGGGGTCGATGTGTTTCAAAAAGTGGTCAAGCTGCCCGGCGGCCTGGTGCGCATCCTGGGCGTCCGGCAAGATGGCCGTCTGGCGGAAGTACACTTTTCCGGGGATTTCTTCATCTATCCAGGCGATGCCTTGCCTAAACTGGAAGGGGCGTTGCAGGGTGTATCCCTGGAACTTCCCGCGCTGGCGCAGGCTATCGAAACCTGTTATGCCTCGAACCGCATCGACTCGCCAGGGGTCACGCCGCAAGCGCTGGCAGAGATGTTGGCGGCATAACTTACCAATCCACCCAGGCCTATCCTGACATCGTTTATAATCGCCCTCATGAAAATAACCTTCCTTGGCGGCGCCGATGAGGTCGGCGCCAGCAGTACCTTGATTGAAATGGGCGGTAAGCGCATCCTGGTGGATGCCGGCATCCGCCCTTCACCGAAAGCCCGCTGGGGCCTGGCCGGCGACCAATTGCCTGACTTGAGCCAGCTCGATGTTTGGGATCGCCTGGACGCTATCCTGGTTACACACGCACATACGGACCACACGGGCGCTCTGGAGCTGGTCGTCAGCCGGTTTCCAGATGCGCCGGTGTATGCTACCGCGCCAACCGTTGCCCTGACACGGGTGCTCCACCAGGATGCTCGCCGTATCATGCAGACTCGCCTGGATGAAGAAGGCGAGCTGCCCCTGTTCGATGATGTAGCTGTGCAGCGTCTGATGGCTGCGTTTAGCGAGGTGCCTTTCAACGCTCGCCTGCCGCTCGGCGAAGGGCTGGCGGTTACGTTTTTCCCGGCCGGCCACATTGCCGGGGCGGCCATGCTCGGTCTGGAGAGCGACGAGGGTCGCCTGTTGGTCAGCGGCGATCTGTCGATTTCTCCGCAGCGCACTGTGGATGGCGCTCGCCCGCCGGCCTTTCGCCCGGACGTTTTGTTGATCGAGAGCACATATGGCGGCCGGCTGCACGCCAACCGCGCCGTGCAGGAGCGCAAGCTGGTTGAGACGGTGGGCAGGGTCACGGCTGAAGGCGGCAAAGTGCTCATCCCGGCTTTCGCATTAGGGCGCGCCCAGGAGATTTTGCTCATCCTGGGCGAGGCGCAACGCCGCGGAGATCTGCCGGCTACGCCAGTTTGGGCAGATGGTATGGTACGGGCGATCTGCCAGGTTTACACATCTTTCGTCGAAATATTACCTCTTCCCTTGCAAGAGCGTGGGGCGGCTTTCTTTGATGGGCACATTCACGCCGTGCAGAGCAACGAACAGCGCAACGCCTTGGTATGGGGGGCTGACCCGGCGGTCATCGTTGCCAGTTCAGGCATGTTGGCGGGCGGGCCGTCGCTTTCCTATGCCCGCGCGTTGGCGGGCAAACCGCAGCACGCCATCTTGTTAACCGGCTATCAGGATGAAGAGTCGCCTGGCCGCCGTTTGCAGGAAGTTGCCGAACGTGGCACTGGCTCGATCCGTTTGGGCAAGGATAAAGTGGACGTGCAGTGCCACCTCGGTACGTACTCGCTCTCCGCGCATGCCGACGAAGGCCAGTTGATCAGCCTGGTGGAGACGCTCGACCCGGCGCACGTGTTGCTGGTGCATGGCGACGAGGCTGCCCGTACCAGCCTGGGCCGGGCGTTGGAAGAAAGGGGGCGCGACGTGCGCCATCCCAGGGCGGGCCAAACCCTGGAGTTTCGCCTGGCGCTGCAAAGGCCGGTCATTGCACCCAAAGTAGCACTGGCTAAGCTGGATGCCCGTGCCCTGTGGCAAGAAACCGCCGCGCCGGGAGGGGGTTACTTTACTCTGGAGGAGTTGTGCCGCGCTGGATGGGGAACGTGCGATGCTGCCCGTCTGGCTGAACTGGCGGCCATGCTGGAACAGGACGATTTGTATTTCGAGAAGAGACCGCTTGGCGTGAGCCAAACCTACCGCGCCCGCACAGACGCCCAGGTGCAGACGGTCAAAGAGCGCCGCCAACGGATGGCCGTATTGCCTGAAGTCGTCGGCCGCTGGCTGGTGTTAAGAGACAGGCAGGGGGGTGCGTATGCGGCGCGCGGCGCGGCTGCCCGGCGCGATCACCTGGCTGTTTGCGACGAAGATGGTGTAGAGCAGATTGCCTTTCCAGAAGATGTCCTGGTCGTGTTGGGCGAAACACCACCATCCGATGAAGACCTGAATGCCTATCGCCACACCCAGGTTCCGGTAGCCGCGATGGAGCCGAACCAGGCGCTGGCGGTGGCTAACCAGCACTTCTCACCCGATGCCCGGTTGCGCAAGAGTGGTTATCGTCTGGGACAGCGCGTCCTGGTATTGACTTTCGATTTCCCAGACGCTGCCAGCCAGCAATATGCCGGGCAGATCGCCAGCCTGGAAGCAGCCACCGGCTGGACTGTGGAAGTCAGTCCTGAGGCGAACCAGATGGCGTTGAATAGCCTGGCGCGTGAAGTGTTGCCTGCCGGTTGGATGCTCGTCAAAGGCCCGGCGATCCATCGCGAACTCAAGAAGGTGGCCCTGACGGTAAGCGCTCCCGATCTGGCGGAGGATGATTTGCAGGCGGCGCGCCAGCGCTTTCGCGACGCCAGTGGTTTCGATCTGGAGATAACCCGCGCCAGCCAGCCTGTTACCTTGCCGGCTGCGACGCCACTCGCAGAGAACAGCGAGCCAGCCGCTGCTCCCTGGGAGATCAATGCGGCCTATGCGGCCATCCGCGCCGGGCTGGCGGACAGTACGCTGTATCGCACCAGCCAGAAGGGCGACCAGATCATGTTGTCGTTCATTTCCCGCCAGGTGGGTGAGCGGTACCAGGCGCAAATTGCTGCCCTGGAACGCCAGGTTGGCTGGCGTCTGAGTATCAACCCGCAACCCAATCAGGGCGCCATCCTGGAAGCGGCGCGTTACCTGGTGGAGCAGGCGGGTTGGGCTGTGCTAAAAGGTCCGAGTATCTATCCTGAGCGAGGTGAAGTGACAGTCGCTCTATCTACGGCCCCAGATGAGGCCGAATTAGCCCGCCTGGTTGAGGCCTGCCTGGCGCAGACCGGCTTTCGTCTGGCGGTCAGCGTGGCGCAACCGGTCAGCCAGCCTGCCGCTGCCAGGAGCGCAGCGCCCGACGTGGTGGAAATTCCGCTCAACCGCATCCGCCTGCGTGCTCACCAGCAATCTCTGCTCCTTGATCCGACCAGGTTGGCAAAGGCCGTCGAGCGCGCCCGGCGTATGGGCATCACCCCGCCTATCGAAGTGCGTCGTGTGGCAGATGGTTATATTCTGCTGGATGGTCTATACCGTCTGCGGGCTGCCGAAGCATTGCATATGGAACGTATCCCGGCGATAGTGAGTTGACCGGCCCCTTCACTGTTATTGGGATTATAATTGCCTCAGTCACTCATGGGTTGCTTATTCCTCCATCGACCGATTACGGATTGACGGATCATCCATTGTCGTCTGATGGAGATCGACTTCGATTACTGCTTACGAGAAGCAAAGGGAGAGTTTGCTCATGCCCACCGATATTCAGGAACAGATCGAGCGCCGCCGGCAGCGGGCGCGTGAAGAAATCACCAAAGTTGTCAACAAAGGCAATCATCCAATTTTTAGCCAGTTCGAAGTTACCTCGCTCTCCGGGCGGACCTATCGGGTGGAAATCCGCTCGCTCGAAGAGTTCCACAATTCCTGCACCTGCCCGGATTATAAGACCAACCTGATCGGTACCTGTAAACATATCGAGGGCGTGTTGGTTTTGTTGAAGGAAGAACATGGCGACCAGTTAGCCGGGCTGGCAGAAGAACGACCACGCGGTACACAGGTCTATTTGCATTATGGCCTCGACGTGACCGTGCGTGTCGCTCTGCCGTTGCCGGAACGCACCGCGCTGAAGGATTTGCTCACCCGTCACTTCGATCCGGCGGGTGTGCTGGCCGGCTCGCCGCTCAGGGTCCTGCCATCGCTGTTGGCGCAAATCGAGAAGCTTCCATCCCGTGAGCGCTCCCTGCTGCGGGTCGATAACGCCGTCTACGAGCACCTGGAATTGTTGCAGGATCGCGAGGAAGTGCAACGCCAGAAGGAATGGTTCCTGGATCAGGTCAAACGCGGCAACCGTACTTTCGATGTGCTTTCGACGCGCCTGTATCCTTACCAGGAGCAGGGGGCGATGCACCTGGCCTTTGGCGGCCGCGCCATGTTGGCCGACGATATGGGGTTGGGCAAGACGGTGCAGGCCATCGCCGCTTCGGCTTTGCTGAAAGAGCTGCGCGACATCCAACGTGTTTTGATCATTTGCCCGGCCTCCCTCAAGGGACAGTGGGCGCGCGAAATTCGCCGCTTCACCTCCCTGACGGTGACAATCGTCGAGGGCGGCATGCTCGAGCGGCGCAAGCTGTACGCCGAACCTTCTTTCTTCAAGATCATCAATTATGAGCTGGTGCGGCATGACCTGGATAACCTGATGCACCTCAATCCTGATCTGATCATCCTGGACGAAGCGCAGCGCATCAAGAACTGGCGTACGAAAACTGCCCAGATGGTCAAGCAACTGCGCAGCCGTTATGCCTTTGTGTTGACCGGTACCCCGTTAGAGAACCGTATCGATGAGTTGTACAGCATCTTCCAATTCCTCGACCCGCGCATCCTGGGCCCGTTGTGGCATTTCAACGATCGCTTCTATGAGTTAGAGCAGCGCTCCACGGGTAGCTATAAGGTCCTGGGTTATAAGAACCTGGATGAACTGCGCGCCACGATCGCACCGTATGTGTTGCGCCGCACGCGGGATGAAGTCCTCCGCGATCTGCCGCCACGCGTGGACAATAATTTCTTCGTCGAAATGACCCCGGCGCAGTGGAAAGCTTATGACGGATTCAAAGAGACGGTTGCTCGCCTGGTGGCTAAAGCGCAGCGCATGCCGCTTAGCCCCAAGGAGCGCGAAATCCTGTTGATGGCGCTGATGAAAATGCGCGTGATTTGCAATGCCCTGGCCTTGCACGACAAGGAAATTCCGCCCAAAGATCATGAGAAGACCGGCCCCAAGTTGAGCGAATTGGCCCAGATCTTGAGCGACGAGATTGCTTCCAATGGGCATAAGGCAGTCGTTTTCAGCCAGTGGTCGGGGATGCTGGCGTTGACCGAGCCGATCATCAAACGCGTTGGCCTGGGGTATGTCAAGCTGACCGGGGAGGTGCCATCGAGCAAGCGAGGTGCGTTGATTGACCAGTTCTTCAACGATCCCAAGTGCCGTGTTTTCTTGTCCACCGACGCTGGCGGTGTGGGATTGAATTTGCAGGCTGCCAGCCTGGTGATCAACCTGGATTTGCCGTGGAACCCGGCGGTGCTCGAACAGCGCATTGCCCGCGCCCATCGCCACGGCCAGCCTCATTCTGTACAGGTGATCAACCTGGTGGCCAAGGATACCATCGAAGAGCGTATGCTGGATACGCTGGCCGCCAAGCGCGATGTATTTGCCAGCGTGTTTGGCAGCGAAGAAGCGCCGTCTGCGATCAAGTTCGAAGATACAGGCCAGGGGTTGCTCAAGCAGCTTGGCGAGTTGCTCAAGAAGCCGGTCGAGGTAGACCTGGCTCCGGCTGCGCCAGAGGTCATAGAAGTGCCGCCGCCGGCCCAACCGACGATCAAAGGCTTTGCCGATTTGTTACTGGACCGCCTGCCCGGGCGGGTCTTGCTGGTTCGCAAGGCTCCTATGGGTGAGGGTATACTGGTAGTGGTCGCCGGCGCGCCGGCAGAGCTGCGTCCAACGGTCGAAACGCTGCTTTCAGAGCACTATATCGCGGATGCACCGCCGTTGCATCTGATGGATCCCGAAGGCTATCGGGCGCTGTCGGCGCTGATACCTGCCCTGGCGGCGGGTGGAGCCGAAGAGGAAGTCTATCGTGCTTCAGCGCTGCCTTCACCGGCTGGCCCGGGCGCCCGAGATGTGCTCGACGCCCGGCGTAAGAAATCCCAGGAAGGTTTGGCTTTTGCTGGGAAACGCCTGGGTCTGGCAAATGTAGTGCTGCAGGGCGGCTTCCCCGAGGAAATGCTGCGGCCTATCCGCGAAGCGTTGGGATGGGGCCTGTCGTCGCTGCTGGCATTGTATTCCGACTACGAGCCTTCCGCCGATCTGCCTTCACCGCGCCTGGTACAGGCCGAGTTGGTGGAATCGGGGCGCTTGCCGGAAGACCTGGCCATGCAGTTGGCGCGGGTGCGTGAGTTGACCGCGCCGCCGGAGGGCGAAGAGACTGCTCCGCCGCCCTCGCTTCAGGCGGGCGAGAAGTTTATCAGCTCGCTTCAGGCGTTGGTCGAATTGGGGCAGGAGCAAGTAGTGAAAGCAGGGCTGTAAGGCGTGTCTCTCGACCTGATGCTGGCGCCAGCCGGCCATGGTAAGACGCACCAGGTTATCGAGCGCATCCGCGCTTTGCATATGGCTGAACCACTGGCGCCGGTACTGGTGGTGTTGCCGAATCAGTTGCAGATGGCTGAGTTTCGCCGCCGCCTGGCACAGGCGGGTGGGGCGTTGGGCGTCGAATTAGCCACCTTTTACTTCTTGTATTCCCAGTTGCTGGCTCGCTCCGGGCATCCGTTGCCATGTTTGCCCGACCCGGTGCAGGTACGCCTGTTGAGAGCGATCGTTGATGATCTTTACCAGAAACAAACTCTGCACTATTACGCCGCGTTGCGTGCCAGGCCGGGTTTTGTCCTTATCTTGCGTGACCTGCTTCAGGAACTTAAACGAGCGCGTATTTCTCCGGAGGATTTTGCCATCGCCGTGCGAGGGCTTGGCCCACGTCTGGAAGAATTGGCCGCGGTGTATACGGCTTATCAAAGCTGGCTGCGCCAGGGCGGATGGGCGGACCCGGAGGGCCAGGGCTGGCTGGCAGCACTGGCTCTGGAGCAAGATGCAAACCTGGGCCGCCACTTGCGCCTGCTGGTTGTGGATGGCTTCGACGAATTCAACCCGACCCAACTGGGCGTGCTGGCGCTCCTGGTCAAGCGCGCCCAGGAAACTTTGTTGACCTTCACCGGAGATGCCAATCGCCAGCGCCCGGCGCACCGGCGCTTTGCCCGCGGCCAGCAGATGATTGCCGCGGCATTGCCTGGCCGGTTTGTCTGGCAGGCGGATGTACAGAATCCCCGGGTCGCACCAGCGCTGGCGGCGCTGGAGGCCAATCTCTTCGATGGCGTGCCGCTAAAAATCGACGCCCGGCCATCTCTGGAGATGGTCGAGGCGCAGACGCGACCCGACGAAGCGCGCGCCGTATTACGCTGGGTCAAGGCGCGCCTGGTGCAGGATGGGCTGCATCCGGAAGATGTAGCCATTCTGGCGCGGGATATCGAAGCCTATCGCCCGTTCCTCGAAGAAGTCGCCGCAGAGTTTGGCTTGCCGCTGCGTGTCATGGGTGGCTTGCCCCTGGGCGAGAATCCGGCGGTGGCCGCATTGATGGCCTTGCTCTCTTTGCCAGCGGAGGATTGGCCGCGCCGCAAGCTGGTTGAGGCCTGGCGCAGCCCGTATTTTGACTGGACGGCGCAGGGCATCGCTCCGGGCGCGGCGGCTGCGTTGGATTCACTTTCGCGCGACGGGCGAGTCATTGCGGGGTTGGCGCAATGGCGCGAAGCCTTCGACCTGCGGCAAAAGCAAAACGTAACGCCAGACGCGGTTATCGATGAAGATGATCTCCCGATGATGCAGGAGAATCGGGCAGGGATAAACGACCTGCGCGCCGGGTTCGATGCATTTATAGAGTGGTTGACGCCGCCGCCGCAGGCCAGCGTGCATGACTATGTGGCATACATCGAGGGTCTGATAGGCGATGACCCGGCGCTGGCGACGCGTTTTCAGCGCGACGATGCCGCCGGCGACGCCTCGCTGCGTGTGGTGGCCCGCGCCCGCCAGAATGACGCCACCGCAGAGCGAGATGTGGCTGCCTTGCGCGCCCTGAAAGACGTATTGCGCGGATTGGCGTTGGCAGAGGCCGTCCTGGGGACCTCACCGTCGGATTATGCTATTTTCTACCAGGATCTGAACGCCGCGGTGAAGGCAGCCAGTTATTCCAGCACCTCGAAAAATGGGGTCTTGGCTGCTTCCGTGGCCGGTGCACGGGGCATGTCTTTCAGCGCGGTTGCACTGATGGGTCTTTCGGAGGGCGAATTTCCCAGACTCGAGAAGGAAGATATCCTCTTGCGCGAGAGCGACCGGGAAAGTTTAAGAGAGCGGGGCGTTGTCCTGGAATCAAAGTTGACCGGTGACGAAATATCTTTCTTCTACCAGGCAGTGACCCGCGCCCGGCAGCGCCTGCTGCTCACCCGCCCTTACCTGGCGGACGATGGCCAGGCGTGGGAGCCATCACCTTACTGGCAGGAAGTCCGCCGGCTGGTGGGCGATCTGCAGCCGCGCCGCTCTCGCCCGGAGGATCCGCTGCTGCCCGATGAAGCGGCTTCGCCGGGCGAATTCGTCCGCGCCGCGGCCCGGTTTGACCTGGATATGGGGCGTGGTCTTGCCGCTTTACAGGCGCGGATGGGGCGCACCGCGCAAGGCGTTTTTGACGGCGATGTTTCTGCATTGGACGAGAGCCTGGCGGCACATTTTTCTACTGAACATGCTTGGAGTGCCAGCCGGTTGGAAGCCTATGGCACCTGTCCCTTTTATTTCTATATCGCTTATGCTCTCGATCTACATCAACGCACACCTCCCGAAGAAGGCTACGATGTGCGCATCCTGGGCTCGATGCTGCACAAAATCCTGGAGGAGGTGTATCGCCAGGCGGCCAACCCGGATCACCTGGACGAGTGCCTGGCGCTGCTCCCCGGCATCGCTGGCGCAGTTTTCGCTGCGGCACCCGCGGAATACGGTTTTCGCCCTACTCCACTATGGGCGTTGCAGCAGCAGGAATTGCTGCGCGTTTTGCAGCAGACGATCACCGCTCTTGCCGAAGCATCTAACGGATACACACCGCGCTACCTGGAGCAGCGTTTTGGCATGGGCGCCCCTTCTCTGGTGTTGCGCACACCGGCCGGCGACGTCCGCCTGCATGGCTACATCGACCGCCTGGACGAGGGCGCGGATGGGCGCCTGCGGGTAATGGATTACAAAGCAGGCAGCGCAGCGATCCGTCCCGTAGACCTGGCTGAAGGCCGCCGCCTTCAACTGCCTATCTACGCTCTGGCAGCTCAGGATGCGCTCGGCCTGGGCGAGATTGGCGGCGGTTTCTACTGGCACATTCAGAGGGCTGAAGCCAGCGCGCTGAAGCTGGAAAAATACGAGGGCGGCTTACAGGCAACCTTTGAAGCCGCGCGGGAGCACATCGGCCATCACGTGGCGAACATCCGCTCCGGCCAGTTCCAACCGGGATCCCCGGCAGACGGATGTCCCTCCTATTGCCCGGCGAGCCAGTTTTGCTGGAGATACCGGTCGAGAGGGTACTGAGATGGCCTCCTTTCTGGACCAGTTTCACTTCAAAGGGCAACAGGAACAGGCCGCCACTGCGGTTTGCCCGGCGATTTCAGTTACGGCTGGCGCCGGGTCGGGCAAGACGCTGTCGCTGGTGGGGCGTTATCTGCATTTGCTCGAAGCGGGTTATCCGCTGCGTTCGTTGGCGGCGATTACCTTTACCGATAAGGCGGCACGCGAGATGCGCAGCCGCATCCGGCGGGAGCTTGAACGCGCTCGGGCGAATCACTCGCCGGGAGCGGAGGCTGGCCTGGCGGCGGAGATCGACGCGGCGCGCATCAGCACCATCCACGGCCTGTGCGCAGAGATTTTACGTTCTCACCCGGCGGAGGCCGGCCTCGATCCCGGTTTTACCGTATTGGAAGAAGGCATGGCGGCCGCTTTTCAGGCCGAGGCAGTGGAGTCTGCCCTGGCCTGGGCAGCCACTGATCCTCGCACGGCGCCCCTCTTCGGCTGGTTCAAAGAAAACGACCTGCGTCTGATCCTGGCTGCCTTGCTTGCCCGGCGTTTGGACCTGGTCATGACCGATCCAGAGTATAGCTTGCTGGCGGGTTGGAGTGCAGCTTTGGACGCTCATCTAACAGCGTGTCTGGAGGATGAGCGTTGGCGTGAAGCAATTGCGACGTTAGAAGCGCTGCACGCAGCCAAGCCGGACGATAAACTGGAACTGGCGCGCCGGGATGTGCTGGCGCGATGGGGCGATGTACAGCACGCGAGAACTGGCCAGGATTGGGATGCTGTGTTGTCTGGCCTCTCCGCGCTGCGAAAAGCAATCTCGGTCCAGGGGCGGAAAGACAACTGGGATGGGGAGGCTCTCGAGGCTGTGCGCCAGGCGATGGTGACCTTGCGCCAGGCGTATGAAGATTATCTCAAGCCGCTGGCCGAGAAGTGCCGTTGGGCACTCGATGAGCGGGCCGCCGCCCTGCTGCCGTGTATTGGCTTGTTGTTCGAGCGCGTATCGTTGGAATATAGCACGCTCAAGGATGGGCAGCAAGCGCTCGATTTCGACGACCTGGAAGGTCTTACTGCCGGGTTGTTGTCGGCGCATCCCGAGGTCCGCAAACTTTGGCAGGGTGAAATTCGGGCCGTGCTGGTCGATGAATTCCAGGATACCAACGAGCGGCAACGCCAGATCGTGTATGCCCTGGCCGGTTTCGACCCGGCTGCCCCTGCCCATCAGACTGCTGATCTTTTCGTGGTCGGTGACGCCAAGCAAAGCATTTATAAGTTCCGCGGGGCGGATGTGACGGTTTTTCGCCAGGTGCAGCAGGATATTCGCTCCGCCAGCGGGCTGGCCATTGATCTCGACCTGACTTTCCGGGCGCACAAGGCTTTGTTGGACGGCCTGAATGCCTTGTTAGCGCCAGCGATGGGTGTGTTTGACGATCCGGCGCACCCCTTTCAAGTGCCGTTTGCGCCGCTGCGCGCCTATCGCCAGGAGCCCGAAAAGGCCAGGTTGCCGTATATCGAATTCCATCTCGGCCTGGGGGAGGATGCCGAAGCCGGGCGTCAGGCAGCCGCCGTGGCGCTGGCGCGACGTTTGCACATCTTGAACCAGGGCGAGGCATTCGCCTGGGGCGATATGGCTCTGCTGTTTCGCTCCTCGACTGCTTTCGGGGTGTATGAAACGGCGCTCGAAGATGCCGGTATTCCTTTCGTGACGGTCGCCGGGCGCGGTTTCTATGATCGCCCGGAGATTCGAGATTTGCTCAACGCCCTGGCGGCGATCGATGACCCTACCGACGACCTGGCGCTGGCCGGCCTGCTGCGTTCTCCGGCGTTTGCCTTGCCCGACTCTGATCTGTATCGCCTGCGTTTCTCGGGTGAGAACGCTAGCGTGTGCTCCCTGTGGGATGCTTTGCGCCGCTCGAACCAGGATGCCTCGCATCGCCGGGCGTATCAGATCATTCAGGATTTACACGCCCAGGCGGGGCGCTCCCCAGTCGCCGCAGTACTCAAGCAGTTGCTGGATATTACCGGTTATGGCGCTATCCTGTCTGTCGTGCCGGGGGGCGGGCGCATGTCCCGCAACGTGGACAAACTGTTGGCCGATGCTCATCGCAGCCGCCTGGTCGGGTTGGGCGATTTTCTGGCTTACGTCCAGACGTTGCGCGACGTCGGCCTGCGTGAGGGGGAAGCGCCGGTAGATGCGGGCGGCGCGGTGCAGTTGATGAGTGTTCACAAGGCCAAGGGGTTGGAATTTCCGCTGGTGGTCATCGCGGATGCGGCCTATGAGCATCGCGGTGGCGGAGAAAGGATATTGCCAGCCGGCCGGGGTCGATTTTTGATCGATTTGCGCGATGCAGATGGCGAATTTCATCCGGTTGCCTGGCAGTTGGCCGGCCTGGCCGAACAGGAGAAGGAAGACGCCGAAGACCGCCGGCTGTTATACGTGGCGGCGACGCGGGCTAAAGAGAAATTGTTGGTCAGCGGCCATGTGAAATTGTTGAAAGCGGGCACACTGAGCTTGAAAGGTTGGCTGAAACGCCTGGGTGAAGTCGTTGGACTCCAGGATATTGTGTTGAATGAGGATTTGGACCAGCCGCGCCCCTTAGACGTCGAAGAACGCCTGGATGGCGCGATGTCCTGTAGGTTATATCCTGCCTCTGACGCGGAGAAGCCTGCTCCCACGCAGCCCGCGCTGTTTATTGAAGCGCCCGAGGGTGGAGAATATCCTGACTTTGTGCTCCCTGTACCGGGCTACGAGTCGTGGGTAATCGATGAGAAGGCTCATGACCGGGAGGCCGACCCACCGCAGCGCGTGTGGCGGGTGATTGCGACGTCCAGGCGGCAATCGGCGCCGGCCTGGGTGGTTGGCAAGCTGGTACATGAGGCCTTGCGTTACTGGGTCTTTCCCGGCGATGGTTTCGATGATTTCATCCGCCCGTTTGCCGTAGAGTTGGGCCTGACCGATGCCGTGGAGACCGGCGCCACGATACGCGAAGTGAGGGGGCTGTTGGAGCGTTTCTACGTCCACCCGTTGCGAATTGAGATGGAACAGGCTGAGCGCCATCACGAAGTATTCTATGCTCTGCCCAACAGTTATGGCATTATCGATATCCTCTACCGTGTCGGGAACAACTGGTTTATTGCCGACTTCAAGACCAACCAGGTGCGTTCGGATGCCGAAGCCTGGGAGACGATCTGGCGAGAAGGCTATGACCGGCAGGTGCAGCGTTATGCCCAGGCATTGGCCGTACAGACCGGGTGGACTGCCCAGACGCGGCTGGTTTTTCTCAACGTAGGGGGCGAGGTTCGCGTTTTCGATCCCCAACAGGGCTGATCACAATGCAGCGATTTCGATGTATGGCGTGCGTCCGTCCAGTTGGGTGTAAAGATCGCTGGCGCCGGGTGTCTCTTCCCAATAGCCGAGATATAAACGGCTGTGATAGGCGATGTGTGGATATTCACGGGCGACAGGCAGCAGAGGGTCGTTTTCGGTCAGCCCAAGCATCAAATGGGCGTAACGCCGCTCCGCTGCCAGGTTGTACACCTCACGCAACAAGGGGCGGAAGATCTGCGTGTCGTTGCCGGCTACGCAGATGAAACTGGCGTAAGCCGAGTGAATGTGCTCGCCGGGACCAGGCAATGGCTGCGCGCTGAGCAGCCTGGCGCCCAGGTTGTAGAATGGGCGTACCAGGTTCAACGAACGGTCATAGCTTTGCACGACGGTTTGTTTGTAATCGGCCTGATCCCACAGCCCAATCACGCCCGCAATTTCTCCGTCGCGCCGGGCGACCAGGAAATCGCCAGGGTCGAAACCCAGCGTGGTTGCTCCGCCTGGCCCAAAATCGCTTGCCTCGTAGGCGGGGAAGAATTGCTTTTCTGCGCCGTGTTGTCTCAGGAAGGCGACGATCTCAGGCAGGGTTTGTGCTGTGCCACGCTCGATACTTCCAGCAAATGGCAACGGGCTAAGCGGTTTACGCAGGATCACTCCCAGGGTGTAGATGCGGGCGATCTCGTGGGCGGCAGGAAACCGCTTGCGGCGGCGCTCGACCAGGACGCCGCGAGCGATGGCGTTCTCGTCTGAGATCACTCCCCAGTAGGCTTTCACTCGTCCGTCGCTGTTCAGTTGGCGAAAGTAATCCAGCCCGCGGTGCAACAGCCACAGCCCGCGATACTTCTCCGCAATGCGGATCTGGCCGATGTAGCCCAGGTCCTGTGGCTGGCCGTTGATGAAATGCGGGCGTATGCCGCGGCACATTATCCCGGCGATCTCGCCGCTGGCGTTGTGGCGAGCGATGATGACTTGCCAGAAGTGTCCCATCGTGCCGCAGCCCAGGAAGTAATTCGGCTCACGCTCGAATGTCACGTTAATGCGCCCGGGCATGGCGCTGCTCGCCAGGAGGCGGCGCAGGGCAGGATCGTCTTCAGGTCCAGCCAATTCAAAAGTAAAGTCCATAGGCCGGCAATCCGTCAATAGGTGATCTGTTAAGAGTCAGGCGAGGAGTCATAACCCAGGTGCATACCATGTTTTTTGAATGTCTCCTGGCGAAACAGGCGGCTGTAGATGGCGTAAATGGCGAAGCGGTAGAGCGATCTCAGGTTCGTGCGGGGTTCCAATGCGCGATATAGGACCGCCCCTGGGCTGTTGAACTCTTTGCGGCAGTGGAAGCCGGCCTGGGTCAACTCGTCAGCGGACATTCTTTTAGGTTGGAAGGCTGCGTAATTGAAACGATAATCCGGGTGCAGCCACCATTTGCCATCGTAGAGCAGCCGGCCCTCGGCCTGTAAGCGGTGGTAGAGAGGTGTGTTGGGATAGGGCATCAGCACGTTGAAGGCGGCAAAAGCGAAGCGGTTTTGCAGGGCAAAATCCAGCAGGTGTTGGATGGATTCAGGCGTGTCGTGGTCGTGGCCGAGGGTGAAAGCTGCCCAGGTTTGCAGGCCATATTCGCGCAGGATTTCGATCTGGCGCTGGTAGTGCTCCAGGCTGCCAGCCAGGTTGGGCGCTTTGCCCATCGCTTGTAAGTTTTGCGCATCGAGCGACTCGAAGCCGATCACGTTGCCCAGGCAGCCGCTTTCTGCCATCAGCGCCATCAGTTCGCTGTCCTCGGTCATATCGATGCTGGCCTGTGAAACCCAGTGGATCTTGAGCGGCGCCAGCGCCCGCAAGAGCGCTTTCGCCGCGGTGTGGTTCGCCAGCAGGTTATCGTCGACGAAGAAGATGTGGCGGCGTTCCTGGGCTTCGATTTCCCGGATGGTTTCATCCACTGCCCGGCAGTAATGCTGTTGCCCAAAGTAGGCGCTTACTGCACAGAACTCGCAGGCAAAGCGGCAGCCTCGGCTAAACTGCACCAGGCTGAGCGGCAAATATTTTTTGCCGCGGAAGATCTCCCGGCGGGTGAGCAACCCGGGCTGGGGCGGTCCGCCCTGGGCCCGGTATACAGGTCGCAGCCGTCCCCGGCGGGCATCTTCGATGACCTGCCCCCACAGGTATTCTGCATCACCGATGTAAATCGCATCCGTGTGGTGCGCGGCCTCTTCGGGGAGAAGCGTTACGTGCATCCCGCCCAGGATAACCGGAACGCCTCGTTGGCGAAAGGCTGCACTGATCTCGTAAGCCCGGCGTGCAGTGAAGGTTTCCACGCTGATCGCTGCCAGGTCGGTCGGTTCATCGAATGGCACTGCCTCCTGGCGGTCATCGTACATGACCACTTCGATGTCTGGTGGGGTGAGAGCGGCCAGCACACCCAGGGCCAGCGGTTCCATGCGCGCCTCATCTACAAACAGGCTATGTTCCAGACGGCCAATGTTGGGACGGATGAGGGTTATTTTCATTCTCACCGGGATATTGGTCAGCTTGCCTGCCAGATGCTGACCTGGTTGCGGCCAGCCTGCTTGGCTACATAGAGCGCCTGGTCGGCGCGCTCAAAAAGGTTTTCTAATTGCAAACAGGAAGGGGTAATAGTCGCTACACCCAGGCTGATGGTGGTTTTGATGGATACCCCATTCGAGGTGACCTCCGTCTGGGCAATTTGACGGCGTAAACGCTCGGCTACGGACTGTGCCTGTAAAGTTCCCGTTTCTGGCAGCAAGATGGCAAATTCTTCACCCCCATAGCGGCCTAAAATGTCTACCTGGCGCAGCTCTTGTTGGCAGCGTCCGGCGATGGCGCACAACAAACGGTCGCCAATTGGGTGCCCATAAGTGTCGTTGAAATTTTTAAAATGATCGACGTCTAGCATCAAAGCTGACAGGGGTAGCTCGTAGCGGCGAGCGCGCTCGAACTCGCGTTGGGCCAGCTCAAAGAAGCAACGGCGGTTATAGATCCCTGTCAACGGGTCAGTAGCTGCAAGCTGCTGAATCTCGGCGAACAGCCTGGCGTTTTCGAAAGCGATGGCTGCCTGAGCTGCCAGCATCTCCAACAGTTCCTGATCGTCCGCCGAGTATGCCTGGGGTTGGTAGCCTTGCGTTGAGATCATGCCGATAACCTTGCCTTTGGTGCGCACCGGCACAGCCAGCACCGAGGATGTGGTCGGCCCGCTGCCGTAGGGGACAAACTCGATCCCGCAAGAACGGATCTGCTCGGGACTGTTCAAACGTACAGCCTGGCCTGTGCGGATAACGTAGCCTCCCAGCCCAAACTCGACCGGTTGGGGCGACGCATCGATCTTCTGGCCGAGTTCGACCAGATACGCCGAATAGATCTGGTGATGTTCTTCATCGTACAAATCGACGATAAAATCATCACAGGGCATAATTCGAGCCACGGCGTTGTGTAAGGCAGCGTAGACCTGGTCTGCATTCAGACTGATACTGATATCCTGTGCCGCAAGGTAAATAATCGTCCTGCGTTCAGCAGCCTTGATGGCTGATTGGTACAGGCGGACATTGTCAATGGTCAGTGTGGCCAGGTCAGCAAACTGGTTGAGCGCTTTCACTTCATCCAAATCAAACCTGCGCTTTGAGTGGTAGTCATGCGCCAGGCCTAAAATGCCGATCACTTGTGCGCCTAATTTGAGTGGGAGAACCACAACCGATTGAACGATGCCTGGGCTGAATGCCGGAAGCCGGCCACCCCAGGTGTCATAATCGTTGACCACGATTGCCTCGCCTCGCTGCCAGACCTGACCGGATAATCCTTCACCGAGTTTCAGGGGTGTGCGAATGTAGCGGTGATAGAGACCCGTGGCCACCATTGGCCTCAGCACATTGGCTTCCTCTTCAACCAGGTCGATGAATCCATTCGGTGTGTCCACAATCTGGCAAGCGGACTCAACGATACTCTCCAGCAACTCATTCAAATCGCGGCGGGCAAGCAAACCAATGATGGTATTTTGCAGTGTATTCAGATAGGTGTTGACAGCCATTAATCGTTGGTGGGTTTCATGATGGCCTGCACGCGCCCAACCTTACCGTCTGTCAGCATGACCTTGATGCCATGCGGGTGCGTGGGGCTTTTGGTCAGGATGCGCGCTACAGTGCCTTCCGTTAGCCGGCCTGTAGCCTGGTTGTGCTTTTCGATGATTTGCACCTGCATTCCGACGAGGATTTCGCTGCGCTTGGGTAGGTTCATAACAAATTATTATACTCGCCAGTAAGCTGGTTTAGGATATGATCGCGAAATTTCTTGCATCGGCTACCACTCGCTTAAACTACATTGGCAGACTTGCCAGCCGTTGGTGATTATAATTGCTATCAGCCAGGAGGCGCTTCATGGATCTGACTGTTGGGAGGCGGGGAAAGACGTGGAAGGGGTTGTGACGCGGGTGTTGCGCTGCTGGGAAGCGTAGCTGTGCTTTGCGGGGTATAATCTCCACTCAATTGCGCTTCATGCGGAATAAGAATGGGCTTATAAAAATCTTGTTTTGTCGATCCTTGCGTTTGGAGGTCAGGATAACAGGTAAACATAAATCGCGCAAAAGCGAACTGAAATATAGGGCCATGCTCGACGCATCTACCGATGCAATCTTTTGGGAGACGTTGGATGGGCGTATTCTTGATTGCAATGACGCGGCTTGCCAGATGTTTGGCTATACCAGGCAGGAATTTCTCCAACTGACTGTAGTCGACCTGGTCCCGCCGGATGTCGCCGCCACCTTGCCGGATGTTATTGCCCGGGAGCAAAACACGGGTGGTGTATTGATCAAGTCAGCGAATAAGCGGAAGGATGGTCAGGTCTTTCCCGTAGAGGTTAGCACCAAAGTTGTGATGATCGAGGATGAGCCTCGAGTTGTCGCTTATGTGAGGGATATCAGCCAGCAAGAACGAACTTCTCAAGCGCTGACGCACCATACGCAGGAGCTGATGGCCCTCTTTGAAACTTCGCTCGAAATCAACGCACAACACGATGTTTCAAAACTACTGCGTGCTATTGTAGAACGTGCTACTCGTTTGGTCGGCGCGCCGATGGGTGGCCTGTATTTGATGCGGCCAGATAACGAAACGTTGGAATTGGTGGTGAGTTACAACCTGCCTCGCGATTACACTGGCGTAATCTTGCGCCTGGGTGAGGGTCTTTCAGGGCAGGTTGCCGAGAGTGGGCGCACGACGACGGTTGAAAACTACAGTGATTGGGGAGGGCAGGCGGAAATTTACCGGGGGAACCCATTTCGCCGTGTCCTGGGTGTGCCGCTCAAGATAGAGGAGCGTGTCATCGGAGTGATCAATATCACAGACACGCAACGAACAGGGCAATACAGTGAACAGGAAATTCAACTGGTCAGCCAGTTTGCTAACCAGGCCGCCATTGCTATCCAAAATGCTCGTCTGTATGAGGCAGCACAATCTGAACTGGTGGAGCGAAAACGGGCAGAGAAAGTGCAGGCCGCTCTCTATCGAATTTCTGAAGCGGCGCAGACGGCGGGAGACCTGGGCGAACTCTATGGGCTGATTCATGCCATTATCGGCGGACTGATGCCGGCTAACAACTTCTACATCGCGCTCTATGATGATGTCACCGATCTGCTCAGTTTCCCATATTTTGCGGATGAATTCGATGTTGCTACACCACCACAGAAACCAGGGCGCGGCTTAACGGAATATGTCTTGCGTAACGGGCAGCCCCTGCTGGCTACCCCCGATGTCTACAGGCGGTTATTGGTAGATGGCCAGGTGGAAATGATCGGAACCGATTCGATCGACTGGCTGGGGGTGCCGCTCAAGACTGCCAGTAAAACGATCGGTATCATGGCCGTGCAAACCTACGATCCTCAGCTTCGCTATAGCCAGGCTGACCAGGATATCCTGATTTTTGTTTCGGCGCAGGTAGCTATGGCAATTGAGCGCAAGCGCGCCGAGGCCGCCTTACGTGAAAGCGCCAAACGCTATCGCCTGTTATTCGAAAATGCGCCCCTGGGTATCCTCCTGGTAAACTCTCAAGGCGTTATTATCGAAGCCAATCCAACGGCGCTTCATTTCCTGGGTTCCACTTCGGTAGATGCCGCCAAAGCGATCAATGTCTTGGCATTTCCAGCGATGGTTGAGGCGGGCTTTTCGGCGAACGTTCAGCGTTGCCTCCAGACGGGCCAATCCCAGGTCGCTGAATGTTTCTATACCGGCCGATGGGGTGAAGCGATCTACCTTCACTATCATATTGCACCCGTTCTGGACGTAGATGGAACTCCCGGCCTGGTTCAGGTGATCGCGGAAGATATCACGGAGCGGAAACTGGCAGAACAAGCCCTGCGTGAAAACGAAGAGCGCTACCGGTCTCTGTATCTCTCGGCTCAGAGGCAGGCCCAGGAATTGGAACTGCTGCACCAGGTGCGTACGGCCATCGGGCATGAGGTCGATCTTGCAGCCATCTTTCGCACCGCAGTCGAATCAATCGGCCAGATGTTCGGCTATACCCAGGTCAGCCTCTACATGATCGAGGGGGAAAGGCCTTTGTCTTCCAATGGTGAGCAGTCCGAGGATTCCTCTCCACCAGCCTCTATCCTGGTCTGTCAGCATCAAACAGGGTATGACAGAATTATTCGCCATATTCCAATTTCGCAAGGGGTCAGCGGTCGGGTTGCCCGAACAGGCCAGCCGGTTTTGATTGAAGATGTACGCTCTGATGCTGACTTTTTGGGCGCTATCGATAATGTCGTCTCTGAGGTGTGTGTCCCGCTTCTCAACAAGGAGCAGGTCGTCGGCGTACTCAATGTCGAAAGTGTCCAGGGCGTTAAGCTTACAGAGGCTGACTTGCGCCTGGTGGTGGCAGTCGGTGAATACGTTAGCATGGCTATTGGGAGAACACGCCTTTATGAAGCAGCGCGGCAGAGTGAAGCGCGCATGTATTCTGTCTTGCAAACGGTCCCTGAAATGATCTACTCGATCGATCCCAGCTACAAGATCCAATATGCGAACCAGACTCTGCCCGGGCTGACTTTGGAGCAAACGGTTGGCGCAAATGTGATCAGCCTGGTAGCGCCTGAATATCGTGCTCAGGTGAAAGCGGAGATTGATCAGGTGTTTCAATCGGGTAAGAGGGGCAGTTATACGGTAGTCATCCAGAGTTTGCCATCTCAACCACGCTGGTATGAGACGAATATCGGCCCGGTCTTTGCCGATGATGGAAAGGTCGTCGCCGCGACTTTGGCCACGCGGGATATTACCGAGCGCAGGGAGGCAGAGGCGCAAATCAAAAAGCTAAATCGCACGCTTCAACTGCTCTATGATGCTGGCCTGACTCTCAACCGCATGCTCGACCCGCGTGAGCAGCTTGAGATGTTGTGTAATATCGCCATGCAGACAATTCACGCCGACCACAGTGGCTTTTTCGGTTATGACGCTGCCAACGACGAAGTTTTTTACGAGTTCGGTATAGGCCGCGGCGCGGATTTAGCGATATTGCAGACCCTACGGGTACGTGTAGGCGAACAGCGTGGCCTGATTGGGTTGGTTGCGCAAACCCGTACTCCGTTATATCTTTCGGACGTGACTGCGGATCCGCGCTGGGTTGTGACCGATCCGCAGCTGCGTTCTGCACTCTGGGTGCCGGTCGAATACGAGCATCACCTGTTGGGTCTTATTTCGATGACGAGCACCCGCCTCGATGCTTTTACCCCGGACGATCAGCAGTTGTTGGCCTTGTTGGCGAACCAGGTCGCGGTGAGCCAGGAGAACGCGCACCTCTACGCGGCTTCGGTGGATGCGGCTGAACGCCGTACTGCATTGCACTGGCTCAGCCAGGAGATCATCAGTACACAGCTCGAACCAGAGCGGATATATCGCGCCATCCACCAGGCCGCCTTGCAGTTAATGCCCGCTGAGGCATTTGTGATTTCGGTGTTAGATGAAACTTGTGATGAAATCGAGTTGGCCTATTGTGTGGATCGGGGCCGTCGCTATCCTCTCCAGCGAATTGCCCGGCAGCGTGGTGTGAGCGGCTCTGTGATTGCGTCTGGTAAAGTGTTGCTCATCAACGACCTCGAACGGGACGGTAGCGAGATCAATCTGGTGCCTTTTGGCGATCCACCGCAGGTCCGTTCTGTTTTGGCTGCGCCGATGCGGCTTGGCAACCGGATTTTTGGCATGTTATCCGCACAATGTTTACGTCCACACGCTTATACGCTGGACGACGCCCATTTGCTCGAAATCCTGGCTTCCTATGCGGCAATTGCTCTCGAAAATGCACGCTTGTTTTCTCAAATGCAGACAGCCAATATCGATCTATCGAAGGCTTACGAAGCGACCATCGAAGGTTGGTCGCGGGCTTTGGAGATGCGCGATAAGGAAACGCGAGGGCATTCCGAGCGAGTGAGTCGTTTCAGCCTGCGCCTGGCGCGTGAAATGGGAATGGGCGAAGATGAGATCGTGCATTTTCGCCGTGGGGTGCTGCTTCACGATATCGGTAAAATGGCGATCCCTGATAATATCTTGCTCAAACCTGGTTCACTCACGGAAGACGAATGGGTTATCATGCGGCAACACCCGGTGTACGCGTATCAAATGTTAGCTGGGGTTCCATTCACCAGCCAGGCTCTGGACGTACCCTATTGTCATCATGAGAGATGGGATGGCAGTGGTTATCCCCGCGGTTTGAGAGAAGATAATATTCCTTTAGGGGCGCGTATATTTGCCGTAATTGATGTATGGGATGCTCTATCCAATGACCGGCCTTATCGGCCAGCCTGGCTATCTGGCGCGGTGCGGTCCTATATTGCTGCCCAGGCGGGTCGCCATTTTGATCCCCGGGTGGTGGATGCGTTTCTGAAACTCCTGGACACAGGCGAATTCGCGTAGCTTATCGTCTTTAGGCAGTGGTATGCGCGGCCGCGCATACCACTGCCTATCATTGGCTATCCTGAAACTTTTTTCGCTTCCGTGCTTTTTAGATGGCGAAGTTTACTTGTGGCAGTGATTACCAGGATCAACGCCAATACTATCAGGCTGGTCACGAAGATCAAGGCGCGCCAATCCAACGTTTGAAGCCAGGATGTTTGTGATTGTTGCTGCCTCCAGGGTGGCCCTCCTCCTTGTCCCTGGCTGTTTGATTGCCCCTGGCCCTGGCCTTGCGTTCCGCCTCCTTGCTGGCCGGCATGGCCTGCCTGTGATGCCTGGTTTTGCCCACTGGATTTCTGCCCACCGCTGGGTAAGGACTGCGCGCCAGGGCGCGTCCCGCCGGTGGCCCACCAGGGTCCGCCGCCGCGAGCGGGGGTCGCTACTTCGGGGGCGGTCGGCTCCCAGGAGCGGATAAAACCAACGATGGCCTGGATCTGCGCATCGTCCAGCCGGTCACCCCAGGCGGGCATAGCTGTTCCGGAAACGCCCAGTGTGATGATTTGTTGTAAGGCCGAGTCATTGGTCTCTTCCAGGTAACTTTTGACGTTTAACGAGGGTGCCCGCTGGGTGCCTTGCCCCTCAGGTCCGTGGCAACGCGAACAGTTCTGTGCATACAGATCCGCTCCCAACGCCAGCGATTCTTCCGTGACCGGTACCGGGCGATCCGGAGCAGGGATCGCACCGGCCGGCACTTCATCCCAGCGAGTGATCAAGGCGAGAAGGGCTGCCACCTCTTCACCGCTCAGGGTGTTTTTCCACGAAGCCATCAATGTACCAGGCGCGCCGTTGAGAATCACCCGTTCGATTTCTTCAACCGTCTTTGCCCGTACCTGCGGGTCATTGAGAGCAGGCGCCAGGTTCGTCCCTGCCCCATCTGCGCCATGGCAGGCCACGCACTGAGTGGCATACAGGGTGATCCCTTGCGCCAGTTTTTCACCATCGGGTAATGTTTTTACCGTTTCCAGGATGGCCGGGTCTGCCTCTGCAGTGAACGGAACTTGCGGTGCAAGCCCCATGTTGACTACCCGATTTTGCGTTTCCTGCCAGTCGCCGTACTGGATCAGCAGGGTAAGCTGGTTAATTTGGTAATCGCTTAACGGGCCACCATCTTCTTTGCTCCAGGCCGGCATGGATGTGCCATAAAGGCCACGGGCAATGATCTTGGCCAGCGCGGATGGTTCAGTTTGCTTCAGGTTTGGGTTGTCTAACGGCGGGGTGGCGCCGATGCCTTCGCCGGATAACCCGTGGCACACCGCGCAATTCTCAGCGTACAATGTCATCGCTTCGTCAAGGTCCAGGCCCAACTGGGCTTGCTGCGCTTCTACAATGCGTACGGGCTCCTGAAAGGCATAGATGAGCAAGCCGGCGGCAATCAAGGCTGTAGCCAGTAATCCGACCAGCAGTTCGATCCGATATGTTGGAAGAGATTGTAATTTCATGGGTATACCACCTGTGAAACGTCATACGCCTGGCGGGTTAGCGGCGAACTGGTATCTACTTTGATCTCGCTGTTTTCGATGGTGATAGGGAACAGATCCAGCGGGCGCGGTGCAGGCGGGTTGATCACTGAGCCTTGCGCCGTAAATTGAGAGCTATGGCAAGGACAGACAAAAGCATTGGTTGTTTGATCCCAGGGTACGTTACAGCCCAGGTGAGTGCAGCGTTGGTAAATGGCCAGGAAACCGCCGTCTTGCAGGCGGGATAAGTAAAACCGCCCGTTGGATATATGGGTGACTGAACCGGGAGGAAAATCGTCTACTTTCCCGGCTGTGATGATGCTGCCGAATTCACCCGTTGTCAGGCGAGGCTGCATGTAGGCCAGCGAAATGCCGCCGATTTCCAGGGCCACCAGGCTGCCCATCGCAGCCCAGGTAACTTTTAATATATCTCTCCGTTGAATATTTGTATCCGACATACGATACTCCTCAAGGTTTTCAGGTGTTATCTACCACAGGTGATGCGTTCGTGATTTTAGTGCCCACTGGTTGGTATGTTCCACGGCCAGAACAGACCCATCCCGGGGCCCCGAAAGAAGATACCGATAATGGTTAGAATGATCAGCGCGGTGAACAGGTAGACGAACAACGCCAGGATCCGCTCTTCTTTATTAGCCTGGAACGTAGCTTTCACCCACTCATCCAAAGCGATCAAACCCAACAAGACGAGCGCCAGCGGCACCAGGCCATTGGATATCAGGCTGGGCCAGGTTGGCAGCCAGCCGACCCAATCGATCACGAACTCGTCCAACACGACCCAGGCAGGCGTGATCAACAGGGAAAGTCCGAACGCCAACAGGCTAAGATAACGGCCACGATGCGAGCGGAAATACACTCCAACACTGGTTATGTTCAGGTCGTAGAAAGGTAACAGGGCCACTGCGCCCAGGACCAGGGCAGGGATTAAGATTGCTCCCACGAGGGGATGGAAGTGGAGCAACAATTCCTGGATGCCCAGAAAATACCACGGCGCTTTGGCCGGGTTGGGGCTGACGTCCGGGTTGGCAATGCCCTCCAGTGGTGCAGGCATCCACATTGCCCAGGCCAGGAGAATTGCCAGCCAGACCACCGTCCAGACCAGTTCTCTCCGTACCAGGTAGGGAATGGTGGTGACGCGCTCCATTTTGGGCTCATCCTCTTCATCTAGCTTTTTGGGGATGGTCAGGCCACCATCTTTGCGCACACGCCAAAAATGATAGGACATCAGAATGATGATCCCTATGGGTATGAAACTGATGTGCAGCGAGTAGAAATTGAGCAGGGTGGCCGCGCCCACCTCCGGGCCGCCTAGCAACAGGCGGCTGATGAATCCACCCACCAGCGGTATGTATGTGATAATACTCGTTCCGACCGTAATTGCCCAAAAAGCCAATTGGTCCCAGGGCAGCAGATAGCCGGTGAAATTCGCCCCCAATACCAGCAGGAGCATACCAATCCCTAACAGCCAGTTTAGCTCGCGCGGTGGGCGGTGTGCGCCGGTAAAGAACACGCGCAGTAAGTGTAGTACAGCGACGAGCACCAGCAAATTCGCTGACCAGTGGTGGATATTGCGTAACAGGTCGCCGAACCAGGTATCCGCACGCAGGGCCAGGATATCCTGATAAGCCTGCGCCGGGCTGGGGGTGTAGTTCATTTCCAGGAAAATCCCCGTTAACCCCAGGATGATCACCAGCAGTGCAGAAAGCCCGCCCAGCCCCCAGGTGTAAGTCCATCGTAGAGTGCGCTCAGGTACCTTCGATGGGTGCAGGTGTAATACCAGGCTGTCCACAACCATGCGGATGCGGCTGCGGTCATCGTTGGGGTAATCGGGAGGCCCCAGGCGCTTCAAGCGTTGAAAGAAAGAGGGTTCGGAATTTTCGTTGGATTTCTGGCTCACAATATCCTCCGGTTGGGTTTCACTTCAAATGAGTCAGCAATATCGATGCTGACCAATAAAGATTACGGGATATTGTAGCCAGGCCGTTTGAAGAAGGAGTGCAGGTCGCGTGAAGGATTTGTGAAGATGCTGGATGTAGGGTGGTGCGAACGGGCATAGGTTTTATCACTGTGCCGATTCTGGACAGATCAACTGATCGAAAGTATACTTGATTGTATATAAGTATACTTTCGACCGGTGGTTTTATTGTGTTTTCTGATCTCCTGGAAATTATTGTACTTTCTTTGCAAGTGTCTGGCACTGCTCTGTTCTTTAGCACCCTGGTGGGTATCCCCCTGGGTGTTTTGATGGGCTTGAGCCGTTTTGTGGGACGGCGGATTATCGTTGCGTTGCTCTACACTGGCATGGGCTTTCCCCCGGTAGTGATTGGTTTATTCGTCTATTTGCTTCTCTCACGAAGCGGACCCCTGGGACAATTGAACGTAAGCTATATTCCTCAATTGTTTACACCGGGTGCGATGGTTGTAGCTCAAACGATCATTGCCTTTCCCCTGGTGGCAGGTTTCACGATGGCCGCGGTGATGAGCGTCGATCCACAGCTCCGCCAGCAAGTCATTGCCCTGGGCGCTACACGCCGCCAGGCGGCATGGACGGTGCTGTGGGAAGCCCGCGTCGGCGTGATCGTCTCGATCATCGCCGGCTTTGGCAGTATTCTCTCCGAAGTGGGTGCAGTGATGTTGGTGGGTGGCAACATCGAACACCGGACGCGGGTCCTGACCACGGCCATCGTATTGGAAACGCGCAAAGGTAACTTCGATCTGGCCCTGGCGTTGGGAGCAGTGTTGCTGGGCCTGTCCTTCCTGGTCAATGTGGCTATGCTGCGTTTGCAAGGCAGGGCGCTGGATGACTGAGCCGATCATCTACCGCGTCAGTGATTTGCAGAAGGAGTATGCAGGGCGTTGCGTCGTTTCGATTGAAACGCTGGAGATTTACCGCGGCGAAATCATGGCCCTGGTGGGACCGAGCGGGGCAGGCAAAAGCACGCTGTTGCGATTGCTCAATTTTCTCGAAACGCCCACCAGCGGATGGATCGAGTTTGAGGGGACGCGCTTTGCTGCCGGGCAAGAAATGCCGCTCGATCTGCGCCGGCAGGTGACGACTGTTTTCCAACGCCCGATGTTGTTGGATCGCAGTGTATGGGATAACGTGGTTTATGGCCTGCACCTGCGCGGCAAACGCAATTCTCACCAGCTTGCTCAGGCTACGCTGGGACAGGTGGGCCTGGACGGATTGGCCCGCCAGCGAGCGCGTTCGCTTTCCGGCGGTGAGGCGCAGCGCGTGGCCCTGGCCCGGGCGCTGGTACTTCATCCGGATGTACTGTTGTTGGATGAGCCTACCGCCAACCTCGATCCTTATAATGTCGGCCTGATCGAGAACATCGTCCGCCAGGCCAACCAGGAGCAGGGGATGACGATCGTGATGGTGACGCATAATGTATTCCAGGCTCATCGCATGGCACATCGTGTAGCTTTCTTGTTGGGCGGCAAACTGGTGGAAGTAGCGGAAACAAAGCAATTTTTTGACGCCCCCCGCGATCCACGCACGCGCGCCTTTGTGAATGGAGAAATGGTGTATTAACGCCTGGGCGCTCATCCCTGGAGTGCTTGAGCGTGAATGGTTTATCACAGATACGGATATAGAGGAGATGAATATGACCAAGAGAATTGCTACATTTTTATCTTTGCTGGTGTTGGTGGCAGTGCTGTTGAGCGCATGCGCCACACCGGCCGCGCCGACCCAGATGGCCGAACCGACCAAACCGCCTGCACCGACCGAGGCGCCAAAGCCGACCGAGGCGCCCAAACCGACCGAAGCTCCTAAGGCCACCGAGGCGCCCAAGCCAACCGAGGCGCCTGCCGCCGAACCACAGACCGAGAAGAAGCTGATCCTGGCGACCACTACTTCGACGCAGGACTCGGGTCTGTTGGATTACCTGCTGCCGGATTTTGAGAAGCTGGCCGGTGTAAAGATCGATGTGATCGCGGTGGGCACAGGCCAGGCGCTGAAGCTGGGCGAAGACGGCAACGCGGACGTGCTGCTGGTACATGCGCGCGCCAAGGAAGACGAATTCATGGCCAACGACCATGGCACTCGTCGTGAAGACGTCATGTACAACGATTTCGTCGTTGTCGGCCCCGAGAGCGACCCGGCCGGGATCAAAGGTTCTGCCAGCGCTGTAGATGCTTTCAAGTTGATCGCCGAGAAACAGGCGCCCTTTATCTCCCGCGGGGATGAATCGGGTACGCACACCAAGGAGAAATCCATCTGGGGCAAGGCTGGGGTCGAGCCCTCTGGAGATTGGTATATCTCTGCTGGCCAGGGCATGGGTGAGGTGCTGACCATGGCTGAGGAACAACAGGCCTACACGCTCAGCGACCGCGCCACGTACCTGGCGCGCACCAAAGAAGGCTTGAAACTGGTTATTCTGGTCGAAGGCGATAAGGATTTGTTCAACCCCTACGGCGTGATCGCCGTCAACCCGGCCAAGAATGCCAACATTCAGGCTGACCTGGCGGATCAATTTATCGACTGGATCATTTCGGTTCCGGTCCAGGAGAAGATTTCTGAGTTCGGTAAGGCCGAATTTGGCCAGTCATTGTTTATCCCCAGCTCGGCTCCGTGGATGAAAGAACATCCTGCTGCTCCTGCTGCAGCTCCGGCTGCCAGCGGCATCCCGGCAGATGCTGCTTTGAAGGTCACTGGAAAAGTCAAAACTGAAGTGGGTTGGAGTGAAGATCAGGTCAAAGCAATGAAGACTCTTGAGGTAGAATCGACCAACAAGCAAGGCCAGAAGGAGAAGTATACTGGCGTGCTGATTGTTGATCTGCTGAATCTGGCCGGTCCTTTGCCGGAGGCGACCAAGGTGATCTTCGTTGCAGATGATGGCTATACGGCTGAAATCGCCCTGGCCGATATCATGGCCTGCACCGATTGCATTGTCTCGTTGCGTAGCAAAGGCGGGTTTAGCACAGTGCTTCCTGGCCAGCCGGGCAACATGCAGGTCAAAGGTGTGGTAGAGATCAAGGTCGAGTAATGTATTATTTCGTAGTGTGTGCGGCGTGCAACGCCGCACACACTACAAAGGACGAATAAGGAGACAGATGAGCCTGGTTAAGGATGAAACTGGACGATTGCACATTGAAACGCCGCTGATGGCTGAATCCCTGATGGATAAGGCCTTGCTGGCGCGCACCGAAACCGAGCAGGTTTTTCGCCCGCTACCCGGGCTTACTGTGCTCAAACTGGGTGGGCAGAGCATCATCGATCGCGGCGGTCAGGTCGTTTTGCCGCTGCTGGACGAAATTGTAGCTGCCCGCAAGGAGCACCAGTTGTTGGTGATGACCGGCGGTGGCACGCGCAGCCGCCACGCTTATGCCATTGCCCTGGACCTCGGCATGCCCACTGGCGTATTGGCCAAACTTGGCGCCAGCATCAGCGAGCAAAATGCCCTGATGATTTCGATCTTGCTGGCCCCTTTTGGAGGCATCAAAGTCGGGCATGATGACCTGGTCAAGCTGCCTTCATATCTGGCTCTAGGCGCCATCCCGGTGATGCACGCCATGCCGCCGTACGGGTTATGGGAAATCCCTGCTGCCCAGGGGCGAATCCCACCTCATCGCACTGATGTGGGCGCATTCCTTACGGCGGAGGTGCTGGGTGCCGGTCGCTGCATCCTGGTCAAGGACGAGCGCGGGCTGTTGACTGCCGACCCAAAGAAGAACCCCGCGGCGGAATTTATTGCCGAAATCGAGGTCGCTGAGTTACAGCGCATGGACCTGGATGATTTGCCGGTAGAGCGTGCTATGTTGGAGTGCCTGACGCGTTCGCGCAGTGTTAAAGAAGTGCTGTTGGTCAATGGCCGCCAACCTGGTGACCTGACCCGGGCGCTGCGTGGTGAAAACCCCGGCACGCGCATTTATCGCCGTTAGGGGTTGCTCAAGGGAGGCGGTCAGGTGCTGGCCTTTGCCTGGCGACCCTGACTACGTTCTTGAACCCGCCGTGTGCCAGATGGCCGAGTCTCGATTTCGTTGTCCTGCAAACACAATGCCTGACCTTCCACCAGAGCCAGGGCGACCTGGCGATGGGCGCGCTCGAGGATCCGTTGGAATGTCGAACGAGACACACCCATCTGTCCGGCGGCTTCAGATTGTGATAGGCCCTGCACGTCGGCCAGACGCAGGGCCTCCAGTTCTTCGGGCAGCAGCAGAATCTGTCGCAGGCTTTCCAGCGGTATTCCGGCAGGTTTGTAAACCGCCGGGCGCGGCGGCAGGTTGAGGTTGCGCCGTTTGCGTGGCCGTACCATGCGCCTCAGGCTTCTCCAGTTCTGCGGCGATGGCGTCCACGTCCACCTTCACCTTCGCCGCGTTCTCCCGCGTGCTCGCCGCGTGGCAGATAAACCACTTCGGCGCCGATAGCTTCGGAAAGTTTTTCGAGCTCGATTTTGCGAATGTGAGGTGTGTAGACTTTCAGATCAGTACCTTCCACCGCGACCACGACGTAGCGAGGTCTACCTGCGCCTTGTCCAACGTGGCGTCGTTCACGGACGAAAATTTTTGCCATAGGATCCTCCTTCTATGCAACATTACCAATATGTGAGCAACCACTATTATGGGCATATACCCATAACGATTATAGCCGAAAATGTTACAGGAGTCAAATGTGATTTTCGTTGGATTAGATGATACCGATAATCTCGAATCGCGCGGCACAGGGCGCCTGGCGCGAGCGATAGCCCAGGAATTGAGCGCCGATTTTACCGTTGCCGGCGTTACCCGTCACCAGTTATTGGTCGATCCACGGGTGCCTTACACCTCGCATAACAGCAGCGCGTCGATATGTCTGTACGATGGGGATGAAAATGATTTAGGGGCGCTTTTTAGACACGTTCAGGACCTGATGATGGCAGATTTTATCCCTGGCAGTGACCCGGGCCTGTGTGTTGCTCCACTCGAAAAAGCACAGGCGCTCACCAGGTTCGGTCTGCGTGCACAGACTGAAGTGGTGGCGCAGGCTGAGGCGCGTGAATTGGCTGAAGCGCATGGTGTGTTGTTGGCTGGCCTGGGTGGTAGCCAGGATGGCGTGATCGGTGCGCTGGCCGCCGTAGGGCTGGCAGCCAGTGGCGAAGATGGGCGTTATTTGCTGGTGGGCCGGTCGCGCGATTTGACCGGATTACACGATATTCCCGATATCCTGGCAACCGGTATAACCGCTATCTTTACCCTGGATGGCGCACCGGTGGATCAGGGTAAAGTGTTGGCCGATAAGCTGCGTCCGGCGCGGCGTAATGGCCAGCCTGTGCTATACGTCGAATGGCACGAGGATCACTGGTTGCCATTAAAAGTCGGTTGATAAAGGTTGGTTGATAAAGGTTGAAGGTTGCTTGAACGCCCTTGAAAGAAAGGGCAGACTGGTCATAGAGTGCTCATGGACAAAGTACTGCGTGCTGAGCAGGTGGCATTTGCTTACATCCAGGATGGACGCGGTGCAGGCTCGATCTCATTTGATCTGAGTCCCGGCGAAATCATGCACCTCCGCGGCCCATCCGGATGTGGCAAGAGCACTCTGGCGCGCTGTTTGACGGGGTTAATCCCGCATCTGTATCGTGGGCGGTTGGAGGGCGCGGTATGGGTGCGTCACCAGCGTACGGACCAATCACCTCTCTGGCAGCTTAGTGAATCGGCAGGGATGGTTTTCCAAAACCCCGCAACCCAGATGTTGGCACCGACTGTGGAAGAGGAGATCATTTTCGGCCTGGAAAACCTGGGCTTGCCGGCAGGCGAGATCGTCCGGTGTACGCAAGAAGTGTTGGATGAATTTGGATTGGCCCAAATGCGCGCTCGCTCTCCATTGACCCTTTCAGGGGGCGAACAGCAAAAGCTGGCTCTCGCCGCGATAATGGCCCGCCGTCCGCCGCTGCTGGTATTGGACGAGCCGCTTTCAATGCTGGATACCTCATCTGCTTTTGAACTGGTCAACCGTCTGGCGCAATTGGCCGGTCAGGGGATAGCGGCGGTGATCTGCGAACATCGTCACGAATATCTGGACGCGCTGCCTGGTTTGCGTGTCGCCTCATTGCAGTCATTGTTGGCGCAAGAAGATGCAGCGCTGGCGCCGGCTTTAGCTGGCCGAGAGCCGGCCTGCCTGGGCAGACCGGCCCAGTGCCTGGAAGCCAACGGTTTACGCGTCGCCCGCGGCGGCAGAATGATCCTGGACGGCTGGAATTTCACCCTGCAAGGTGGGCAATTGACTGCCGTGGTCGGCCGCAATGGGGTGGGAAAGACCACGCTTTTCAAAACGTTGGCCGGACTGCAATCCTATATGGGGGAGTTGCGAGTACAATCCGCCGGTCAGGTCGAGCGCCCAAAGTTGGGTATGGTCTTCCAGAATCCGGATTTGCAGCTTTTCAATGCTACAGTGCGCGAAGAGGTGCTGTATGGCCTGTCCGCGCCGGATGCGAACTTATACGCCTGGTTGATCGGCGTTCTCGATTTACACCGCTATGAGCATACGCCGCCCTTGCTGCTAAGCGAGGGGGAGAAACGTCGTGTAGCGTTGGCAACAATCCTGATGCATCAGCCGCGCCATGGTGTGTTGCTGGATGAACCAGCCTTGGGCCAGGATGCTGATCACAAGGCCATGCTGGTGAAGTTGTTGCGCATCCTGGCAGACAGCGGGCAGGTGGTGGCATATTCAACCCATGATGTGGAGCTTGCGATACAGGCCGACCGGCTGGTGCTGCTTGGCCCACAAGGGATCATTGCTTCGGGCGCTCCTGCCGAGTTGCTTGGACGGGAAGATGCCTGGCGCCAGGCCGGGCTTCGCCTGCCAGACTGGGTGCATGCCCCGTGCTGAAGTCCGATTTCTTGCGCCGTTCGCTTCAGCCTGGTCTCGTGGAAAACTCACCACTGCGCCGGATCGATCCACGTACCAAGTTGTACATGGCGCTGTGCGCCTCGTTAATGGTGATGCTGCCTCTCGAGCGCCTGGCCTTTTTCATCGTTTTGTATGCTATTTTCCTGGCCTGGGCGCGTTTGCTGGCTATTTCTGCCCGCCAGGCCTGGCGGTTGCGCTGGCTGCTGCTCGTCTTGTTCGTTTTGGACGCCTGGCTGGTCAGTTGGGAACTGGCCGCGGCAGTCACACTACGCCTGATCTTACTGGCAGGCGTCTTTTCGCTCCTGGTGGCAACCACCACGCCGCGTGAGTTGGGCCTGGCACTGGAAGGCCTGCATTTGCCCTATCGCTATGCTTTTAGCCTTAGCCTGGCTTTCCAAAGCCTGGGTCTGTTGGAGGATGAATGGCATGCAATCTATGAGGCGCAAAGCTCACGAGGAATTACCCTGTTGGGGCGCAGGTCATTGCGGGATTGGCGGGAAATATTACGCCAGGCGAAAACGCTGATCGCCTTTACTGTGCCGGCGATTGTGCTGACCACCAAGCGCGCCTGGTCGATCACAGAAGCTGCCTATGCACGGGGTTTCGATTCGCCTCACCGCCGTCCGTATCGCCGCCTCTCTATGTCGGTTACCGATTGGCTATACCTGGTTATGATCACGCTGCTATCGGCTGGCTTTTTTGTGGCTTAGAAAAAGTTGGGCGTGCCGGGCTTGCCTTGCTTGCTCAACACACTTGGAATCGGAGGTATGGATGAAACAGACATTACGGATTTTGATCGCTGTGCTGGTCTTACTCATTATTGCGCTTCTCGTCCTGGGTGTGGATTGGCAGCTCAGGCGTACGGCTTCTCAACAGACGGGCACGGCTACCCCCTTGCCAGCGGGCAGTATGCCGGTTTATCTCAACGGTATTTTGGCAGGCGGCTTTTCCCCGGCAGACCTTGAAAAGCTTCAAAAAGTCAGCTTCACCGATGCAGCCGAGAATAAGCTTCAGGATGGCTGGTTGCTGCGCGATGTAATCTTGCTGTATGTCCAGGCTGACCAGTTGCAACCGGAAACGCAAGTGGTAGTTTCCAGCTCCAGCCGGAATAAGGCGGCAACCCTGAGCTGGGCAGAAATTGAAAACCAGGAAAATATGGTGATGTTTGATCTTTCCAATCGCGGCACACTCAAGCTCGTGTCCACCGCTTTGCCCAAACTGGATAGCCGTGATGAGTGGGTGCAGGACGCCGATCGCATCGAGGTCACCACGCCATGAAAGAGCGTTATTTCTCTACATTCCAGCTAATTCTCATCGCCTTGTTTGCGGCGCTGGTTGTTGTAGCCAAGATTGCCCTCAAGCTGCCGCTGCAACTTCCCGGTCACTCGGGGATTTTCTGGATGGCAATCCTGGTAGTGGCCTCACGGGTTGTGCCCAGGCCAGGCTCTACCAGCCTGGTGGGACTCACTTCGGGTTTGTTGGCGGCCTTTTTGGGCCTGGGCGATTTTGGCGCTCTGGATACATTTCTTTCCTACACGCTGGCTGGTGTTGGAACCGACCTGGCTTTGCTCTTGCTGGGCAATCCTGAGAACCTGGTTGTGGCCGGTTTAGCGGGGATATTTGGCCACCTGGCCAAGTTTTTAGTCAAGTGGGTGATGGGCCTGGTCAGTGGCGCGCCGTTGGGCTTTGTCGCCCTGGGTCTGGTCTGGTCGTTGGGCAGCTACGTTCTCTTCGGGGCATTGGGCGGTGTATTAGGGGGGCTGACTATCCGCGCTCTGCGCAAGGCCGGCTTCTTCGCCTACCTGGCCGAAAAGCGTTAGAGATTTCCTGAAGACTGGTCAGGCAGGGACCTGCCAGGTGCTCGAGGCGGTTAGCGTTCTGCAGTGCCAACGTTCATCAATCCGCGGAGCACTCCAAATACGACCAATACCACCAGGATCAGCACGACGGCTACCGGTTGGGCGGCAGCCAGGCCAAACCCCTCGAAGCGCTCGTAGACCAGCACGGGCATGATCTTGGGGTGGTAGGCCAGGATGATCACCGCGCCGAATTCGCTGATCCCGCGCGCCCACATCAGCAACGCGCCGCCCACCACGCCCCGCCAGGCGATGGGCAGCGAAACCCACAGGATAGCCTGCCAGGGCGAGGCGCCATCCACCTGGGCGGCCTGTTCCAGCTCGATATCCACCATGCCAAACGCTTCGCGGCTCATGTTCACCAGGTAAGGCAGGCTGACGAACAACATTGCCACCACGATCCCGGCCAGGTTTTCGGTAAAGTAAATTCCCAGCGGCGCCAGGAACTGCCCCAATACCCCATAACTGCCGAACACCATCAGCAGGGCAATGCCCGCCGCGGTGTGGGGGATCACGATTGGCAAATCCATCAACCCCTCGATCAGCCGTTTACCGGTGAACTTGTATCGGGCGAGCAGGTAGGCCAGCGGCAGGCCCGTCAGCAGTGCAATCAGGGTGGCGACCGCGGCTGCCAGGAAGGTCAGCCGAAGCGCCTCCAGCACCTCACGATCCGCCAGTGTCTGCAGGATGGCCCCGGGCGTCGTTTTGAACAGGGTGGCCGCCAGCGGCAGGGCGACAAATACCACCAATATGCTCGCCGCTATCGCCAGGATGGACCGGACTTGCCGCTGCTTGCGATTCACTTGCGCCCCTATGGACAATGCTCACGCAAGATAGACGGTATGTGTTCGGCCTGGTCGCACAGCGGTGTTTCTAATACGGGGTTGAAATTCTCCAGCATGATTTTACGCCCCTCCGCTCCCAGTAGAAAAGCGATGAATTCGGCTGCCAGCTCAGGATGGGGGGCATTGCTGGGAATGGTAATCCCATAACCGACCTGTTCGCCTTTGAACACCGGTTTCACGCTTGCAAAGCGTTGGAAATCCATTTTCACCTGCACCTGACCGTACTTGTCGTTGAGAGCTTCGTTGCCCAGATTGACCGCCTCAGGCAGCTCGATCCACTGCAGGCCATGCTGCCGGATCACGCTCTCGTATTCGAAGGCATAATCCAGGTCGCCCGATTCCAGCAAGGCGATCAACTGGATCGAAGCGCCGCGCAACACGATCCCCGAGTCTGGTTTAGGCTCCAACACCTCCGGTACTTCGATCTCGGTGAAATTATCCTCCATGAATAGGGTGATGGGTATTTTGAAGCGGCCCTCGATCAGGCTGTTAAAGATGCCGGGCTGTTGGTAAGCATCTTCGGCCAGTCGCAGCGCCATTAAGGCGCGGTAGCCGGCGGCGTCGAAACGCGGGTCGGCCAGGCCAAAGCGCGCCTCAGGTTGTTTCAAGATGGTATACCAGTTCTCTGCGCTGATTTCGCTGGCGTTACGGCTGCGCGGCGAATAGGCCAGTGCCAGGCGGTTGGTCGCAAAGCGAATGTACCAGCTTGCATAAGGCTTGCCAGTCTGGCTATCGGTCGTTGCATACATCAGCATCGGGATCAAAGCATAATCGGCTGTGGCGACGACGTCGATCGATTCGTGCAGCTCCGTCACGTGGCGGATCACCTGGATGCTGCCGTGGCATTCGTTCAGCACGTTTACCCCTGGGTGGGTGGCCTCGAAGCCTTTCTCCAATTCATCGAAAGGCACGATCAGGCTGCCAGCGCAAAAGACGCGCAACGGCGTCTTCTCTTTGGGTTGTGTTGGCAAAATGACCGGCGTTATGTCAGGATTGGGTGTGACCCGATCGGGTGCTGGTGGGCCACTCGTACAACTTGCAGCCAACAGCGCTGCCAGGATGGCGAGGCACAGGATTTTAGTGCGCATAGGGAATAATTGGGTGGGGTCTTGCGCAGCCACCGGGCTGCGGCAGACCCCGGGTAAATGATTTTTGTTAGGTCTGGGTCACGTCCTTTACCCACAGGGTGCTTTCCATGCCGGGCATGACCAACTTGAATTTCCCCGGCGTATTGGTAAAGGCCAGCAGACAATCGGTGCAGCTCATTACGGTCGACAGGTCGGTTTTGGCAGAATAGCCATCTGCCGCAGTGAAGACGATTTTGGCTGCCTGGTCCTGAACTTTGGCCTGTTCCAGCAGCGTACTCAGCCGCACCCCCTGGTAATTTTCTTTGCCTTTCTTGGGGTGTTCGGCAGTTATGTCGACTACTTCCATCTTACGCAGATCTGCCTCGTTCAGACCCATTGGCTGATCGACCAACCCGATGATGATCAGGTCTCCCTGGACGGCCGGGGGTTGAGCAGCGGCGGGCGGTTCCGTGGGTACCGGAGTTGCAGTCGGCTGAGCGGCCTGCGTGGCGACCAGCGGGTCAACGACCAGGCGGATCTCAGCGATTTGACCTACCATCTGGTTCTTCTCCAGATCTGTCCCGACCAGGCGCAGGGGGAAGTATTTATCGGGCAGCGGATTATCGTTTACCTGGTAAGCGACCAGGATGTTATTATTGCGAGCCGCCTGGACGGACGGCACAGTGACGGAATAACCGTCTGTGGCGATAAGCTGGAGCAGGTAGCCCGCTTCAGCCAGGGATTGGTTGAAGGCCGGCCCATCGTGTTTGATGTCATCGTCCATGCGGCCTGCCAGGAGCCACAGCGGTGTGCCAACCCACTTTTGCGCCTTATCATCGGTCCACACGGCCTGGTGGCAGAGCGCCGCAGAGCAAGACTGGAAGGTGTTGCGGTCTACTGTGTCGGTTATCACGCCGCTCAACTGCAGGCTCCATTCTTTTCCGAGCGGTTTGACCTCGATCTTGGTGACCCACTTGACCGACCAGTGTCCATCGGTGACCTGGTTGTTTTTTGGGCTGATAATTGCCAGGCGCAGGGGACCTTCCTCATCCCCTGGTATTGGCTGGCCTTCGCGCTCGTAGGCCAGGATCACCTGAAGCGGATCGCTCATCTTTTTCTCGTCGCCTGTAGCCGGGTCGTAGGCCACGAAACTGCCCTGGGTAAGCTGGTCGTAGGATAGAGTCATGGCATAACCATCTTTTGCCACCACGTTGACTCCCATGCTGGCATCCAGCTTGCCAGCTTGTTCAGCCAGTTCCAACAGGGAAACACCCTTGTAGGGCGCGGGAACAGTGATCCTTCCGGTGCTGCTCTTCGTTCCGGCCTGCCCCTCGCTGGCGGGTAATTCCTTCAATTGTGTCAGGGTGAAGGTCTTTTCGCCGTCAGGCCCGGTCACCGTCAAAGCAACCTCTTCGGCGACTGGTTCGGGGGTTAACGTAGCAGTTGGCTCAGGGGTTGGAGTGGGGGGAGGGGGTGGGGCCGCGGTATCTGTCGCGACTGGCGCAGTCGTCGGGTTGACCACTGGCGCCGGGGTTGCCGGCGCACAGCTTGCGAGTAGAGTCAATAATATGACCCAGATGATCCATTTGAGCAGAGCAGGTTTTAGCATAGTTTTCTCCAGAATAACTTTGTTGGGCTTTATTGCGTATATTTATACCATTAAAACTATACATAACAAGAAGAAGCGTTTGGCTGACTCTCTCTGGTTCTTTACTTTTTTGCAAAGAGCACTTGGCTTTCGATGAATTGTGTGATAATATTTTCTTGCTACTGGTAAGTCTTACAGTTCCTTTGTTTATGGTTTTTTAAAGTCGGGCATAATAAGCATGGATGGATGAGGAAAAATGGCATCAGTTGTTCAAGAAGCGATAGATCGCCTGAATCGTTCAGCGCAGGTTCCCATCAGTGAATATCGGTTTTTGTTGACCGATGAATTGTGCGCCATTACCCAATCGTCGTTGTCTTACTTCGCCAAAGTGAACCCTGCCGAAACCATTTTATTGATGATTGGTTGGTCGCGTACGGCGATGGCGAGCTGCGGTACAGCCAATAAGCCGTTGCTTTATAAACTGGATGAGACTGGTCTGTGGGGAGATGCTATCCGCGAACGAGGCGTTGTGATCAGCAATGATTACAAGAATATGGTTAAACCCACCAAGAAAGGTTATCCACTGGGGCATGTCGATGTCACCCGGCATATGAACTTGCCCATTTATGAAAACGGCAAGGTCGCTCTGGTGGTGGGTGTGGGTAACAAGCAAGAACCCTATGTGATGGAAGACGCCCGCAAGATCGAGCAACTCATCAGCGCAGTTTGGAGCACGCTCAAATCGAAACTGTGACGGATCGGATGATCTATCAAAAGGGATACTGCCAGGATTGTCCCTGTTATACGGATTGCCCCCGGATGAAGGGTGGGGAGGAGTGCTATAGCGAGTTGCGTTCCCTTTATATTCAAGCCGGCCCTACCGCTGAAAGTGCCCCTGCATCACCCGGCATTCACCAACAAAATCCTGGAGACGTAACCAAATAGTTCTTGGGCCTGGGAAATCATAAGCTACCCAGGCTCATTTGTTATTTGATCGAAGGTTATTTTGTATAGCTCTGTTGCGTGTACGGGCACGCAACACCGTATGCACAACAGAAGCCCTTTTTTCCACGATGGATGACTCCCATCTTTACCAAAAGATAATCGCCGAGGTCCGGCAGGATATCCTCGATGGGCGGCTCAGGCCGGGAGACCGGCTTGCCACCGTACGCCAGATGACCAAACGGTGGGGGTGCACGATTGGTACGGTGCAGCGCGCCTATCAGGAGCTTGCCCGCCAGGGCCTGGTAGTCAGCCGTCCCGGCCAGGGCACTCACGTGCTGAAGCCCTTGCCTCACGAAGGCGAGAGCGCTTTGCGTCGAGCGACTCTGGTCCACCGTTCGGAAGCATTTTTATTAGAAATGCTTACTGCTGGTTATGAACTGCCTGAAGTGGATGCGGCTGTGCACGAGGCCATGGAGCATTGGCAGGTGATTGCCCATACGCCACAACCGGTTAAATCACATGCCTTGCATTTTGCTGGCAGCCATGATCCTACTCTGGCCTGGATGGCAACCCATTTTTCGGAAATTATTCCCCAGTTTCACCTGCAATTGAGCTTTAGCGGTAGCCTGGCTGGCCTTTTTGCCCTGGCGGAGGGCAGGGCGGATCTGTCCGGCTGTCATTTGTGGGACCAGGAAAGCGATACCTACAACGATCCATACGTGCGCCGCGTGCTGCCCGGCAGACGCGTCGCGTTACTTACCCTGGCGCACCGTCGCCTGGGTTTAATGGTTCCTTACGGCAATCCATTGGGTTTGCGCGGGTTGGATGACCTGGCGCGCCCTGGCCTGAATTTCATTAACCGGCAGACCGGTTCGGGAACCCGCGTCTGGTTGGACGTTGCCCTGCGCAAGGCAGGTGTACCGGTTGAGCACATCCTGGGTTATGACCGGGAGTGTATGACGCACTTCGAAGTAGCTGCCGCGGTAGCCAGTAATAAGGCCGACGTTGGTTTTGGCCTGGAGTCGGCCGCGCGTTCCTATGGTCTGGATTTTGTCTACCTGGTGCGCGAGTGTTATGACCTTGTGATCCCCGATGCCAACATGCCGCTCGAATCTATCCATCGCTTGTCAGCCTGGCTGTCATCTTCGTTGGCCAGGAAGACCATCGCCGGTTTTGGTGGGTATGAAGTGGAAGAAACCGGCCGCCTCCGCTGGATCGATTAAGTCTGGAATCACCGTCTTCTACAATTGACAGCCGATGGGGTGCCTGATATAATTCAATAATAAACCGACCGTCGGTTTATAAAAGAGATTGGATATGCCCCGAATTGTCAAAGAAGAAATTTATACCGCCAGACGCAACGAAATCCTCGATGCGGCCCAACGCCTGGTCTATACACGAGGCTATGAGCAGATGTCGATCCAGGATATCCTGGACGAATTGCAAATCTCCAAGGGCGCCTTCTATCACTATTTTGGCTCGAAACAGGCGATGCTGGAAGCCTTGATCGAACGTACGCAAACAGAGGCGGAAACGCTCGTCTTTCCTATCTTGCAGGATGTGGGTTTGTCGGCCATCGAAAAATTGCAGCGGTTCTTTGCTACGGCTGCCTATTGGAAATCCACTCGCAAGGATTTTTTTCTGGGCCTGTTGCGCATCTGGTATATCGATGAAAATGCCCTGGTGCGCGAGAAGATATTTAGAATGGCGGTTAAACGGTATGGCCCTTTGCTTACCGAGGTCATCCGCCAGGGAATCGGGGAGGGTGTTTTCACGACCCCATATCCTGACCAGATGGGCGAGGTGGTAATATGCCTCCTACAGAGCATGGGCAACGCGCTGTCCGAATTTCTGCTGGCGTATGAGCCAGGAGTTAGCGACCTGTGCATCGAAAATATCGTTGCGTCCTATTCGGACGCTTTGGAACGCGCCCTGGGGGCGCCGGCCGGTACTTTAAGGGTGGTCGACGCGGCGAAGATGCAGGAATGGGTGGAGGTGTTGAAATAAATTTGCCGACCTGGTGCACGATTTGGGTGCGCGGAATTCCAACGTGCGAGAGTCCCAGGTGCAATAATCTGGCGCATTGCAGATCCAAATTGCAATGCACTGATCTCGATTGACTGAAGAAGGAGTGTCGTGTATGAAATTATATCTGCGCCTGGCCTGGCGCAATATCTGGCGGCATCGCATCCGTACACTCATCGTCGTCGTGGCCATGGCATTGGCACTGGGGATGATGATGTGGTACGATGGGCTGATCGCCGGTTTTGACCAGGCAATTTACGGAAATGCGATTAAAGTCCTGGGAGGCAATATCCAGGCGCACGCAGAGGGATACCGGGCAAAAGCCGACCAGATGCCGCTCTTGCCGCTGGCGGATGACCAGGCAGTGGTGAAAGCTGCCCTGGCGCAGCCGGAAGTGCTGGCTGCCACGCGGCGGATCAACACCGGTGGGCTGGCGAGCAGCACGGAGGGGGCCTTCGCAGTGAGCATTACCGGGATCGAGCCGGAGGCGGAAAAAGATGTGAACCTGGCGGCGCAGTATGTCGTCGCCGGGCGTTATCTGACGGCTGACGATGGGGATGTAGTTTTCATCGGCAAGGGATTGGCAGACGCCATGGGAGTAGGAGTCGGCGACCGGATTACGCTGACGGGACGCGCCAGGCACGAGCAAATGCGCCGCCGAACGATGACAGTGGTCGGCGTTTACGACCTGGGCATGGCCGATATTGAGAAGCGTACGATCTACATTTCCCTGAGCGAGGCCCAGGCGCTGTACGATTTGGGCGGCCAGTCTACCGAAGTAGCTATTGTGCTGAAGCAACTGGGACAGGAGGAAGCCGTGCTGGCGGCAATGCGGCCCGGTTTGCCTGGCTACGAGATCGAGGACTGGCGGACGAACTTTCCAGAGCTAAGTTCGGCGCTGGGCACCAAAGGCGCCGTGATGAACGTTTTCAGCGTGATTATTATGATGATCGCAGGGATTGGCATCCTGAACTTGCTGCTGATGGCGATCTACGAACGGACGCGCGAGATTGGACTGTTGGGAGCGATGGGACTGCGCCCGGGCCAGATTTCGCTGCTGTTCATCCTGGAAGGGACGATGATGGGGCTGGTGGGCGTGGCAGCCGGGATCCTGGTTGGTCTGCTGATTAACGGTACGCTCAGGCAGGTCGGCCTGGATTATACGGCTTTTGCGAACATAACCAGCTACATGGCGCTGATCAACGGGCGCATTTACCCCACCTGGGGCGTCGATAAACTGGTCGGGCGAGGGTTGACGGTGGTGATCATCTCTGCGCTGGCGGCGCTCATCCCGGCGCGTGAGGCCGCCCGCCGTGAACCGGCTGAGGCGCTGCATTTTGTATGAGGTCTACGATGATACAACTCTTCAAAATGGCTTTCCGTGACCTGGGGCGCAACCGTCGCCGCTCTTTCTTCTCCTCGCTGGCGTTGGGGATGGGGATGGCTTTGCTGCTGTTTATGGCTTCGATTGTAAATGGCGAGTACGGGAGCGCCATCGATAACACCATCCGCCTGCAAAGCGGCCACTTGCAGGTGCGAGCAAAGGACTATGATGAGAGCAAGACCAGCCTGAAGTGGGAAGACCTGGTCGAAAACCCGGATGACGTGGCTGCTCAGATAGCTTCCCTGGCGCCGGTGAAAGCGGCCACGCCGCGCCTGTTTGCCAGCGGGATCATCGCGGTGGGCGATGAATCGACCGGGGTCAGAGTTTTTGGCATCGACCCGCTCTCTGAAGCCAGCGCCCCTTACCGGGATGGTATGTTGAGCGGGGAATATCTCACGCCAGATGACCGGGATGGGCTGTTGATTGGCGAGAGCCTGGCTGAAAAGCTGGATGTGAAAACCGGCGACACGGTCAACCTGTCGGTCAACACCTCGAACGGGGATGTGGACGAGCAGGTCTTTACCATCCGGGGCGTCTTTTCCACGCGTACCGGCGGCTTTGACAATACCACCCTGCTCTTGCCGCTGGCCAAGGCGCAGACGATTACCCGCACGGAGAAGCACGCCAGCACGATTTTCGTCTTACTGAAGGACAGCGCGCAGACGGGTGCGGTGGTATCGGCATTGCAAACTTCAAAGTACAAGGTGCTGACCTGGGAGGAGATGAATGAGATCATCGTCCAGACGGAAGATTTTGCTAATTCTTACATGTTCATCTTGTATTTAATTGTATTGTTGATCACGGCGACTGTCATTACCAATACGCTGATCATGTCGGTGTTCGAGCGGACGCGCGAGATTGGCATCCTGGGGGCAATCGGAATGAAGGGCCGGCGCATCCTGACCATGTTCCTGGCGGAGTCCAGCATGCTGGCCGTGGGCGGCGTGATCATGGGACTGATCCTGGGCGGGCTGTTGGTGGGGTACTTCACGAAGAACGGGTTTTATATCGGCAATATGGGCATCACGGGAATGCTGATGAGCGATACGATTTACGCCGACCTGAACATGGGTGATGCGATCAACCTGATCATCCTGTCGTTCATCGTTACCCTGCTGGCCGGGTTTTACCCGGCCTGGATTGCGTCACGCATGGAGCCAGTGGAGGCATTGCGCGCTGAGAAATGAATTTTCTTCTGTTGTGTGTGGGGCTACTACGCCCCCACACAACAGAGTGGTACGATGATAAGGAGAAAAACATGGAAGTCACTAAGGTTGAGAATGTAACGCGGGTTTTTAAGGTCGGTAAAGTCGAGGCGCAGGCGCTGCGGGGCGTCAGTCTTTCTATCGAAAAAGGCGAATTTACGGCGCTGGTTGGGCCTTCTGGTTCGGGTAAGACCACCCTGCTGCAATTGATCGGCTGCCTGGACCAGCCGACCAGCGGGCGGGTGTTTATCGACGGCAAGGATGTGAGCAAACTCAACCGTAACCAGCGTGCGGATATGCGCCGGGGGACGATCGGCTTTATCTTTCAGTTCTTTGCCCTGATCCCTACTTTGACCGCTTATGAGAACATCGAAATGCCGCTGCTGCTGAACGGGAAAAAAGCTGAGGAACGGAGGGCGCGCGTTATGCAGTTGCTCGAGGCAGTTGACTTGAGCGATCGTGCGGACCACCGTCCTGACCAGTTGAGCGGCGGCCAGCAGCAGCGTGTGGCGATCGCCCGCGCTCTGGCCTCCAATCCGTCGATGATCCTGGCGGACGAGCCAACGGCTAACCTGGACACCCCGAATGGCCAACAGGTGATGGAAATTATGACGCGGCTCAACCAGGAGACCGGCGTAACCTTTATCTTTGCCACGCACGACCCGCGCGTTATCCGGTATGCCCGGCGGGTGATTACACTACAGGATGGCGTGATTGCCCAAAATCATGTGGCGGAGAAAGCCGGCCCAGGAGTGTAAGATGAAATTCACAATGCTGGCGATCAAGTTCGTTTTGATCCCGTTGATCGCTGTTATCCTGGCCGGATGCAGCGGTTTTGGCCGGTCC
Organism: uncultured Anaerolinea sp.; assembly: GCA_964595435.1. Classification (GTDB taxonomy): domain Bacteria; phylum Chloroflexota; class Anaerolineae; order Anaerolineales; family UBA4823; genus RBG-16-57-11. The sequence goes on from CAZQQJ010000006.1 coordinate 136,613, forward strand.
ACGCCCCAGGCGTTGCCTACCGTAGTGTTGGATAGTGGTGGCGCGACTTCCCAATCCTTATCCTCGGGAAACGCCGCCGGTGTGACGGCCTCGGGGGTTGTGGCTCCGGCTCAGGAGGCGCAACTGGTTTTTGCGCTGGCCGGGAAGGTCGAAGCGGTAAATGTAGCGGTAGGTGAACAGGTGAAGGCCGGCCAGGCGCTGGCATATCTGGAGGGCCAGGAGAACCTCGAGGCGGCCATCAGTACGGCCCAATTTGAGCTGGTACAGGCCGAACAGGCCCTTCAAGATTTGAAGACCGAGGCGGAAACCGCGCGAGTGCAGGCGATGCAAGATATCATCACCTACGAGCGGGCGGTAAGGGACGCCCGTTACGCTCTGGATAATTTCACTGTGCCGTCGAACCAGGCGGGCATGGATACGGTTCAGGCCCTCAATGAAATGAAACAGCGCCTGGATAAAGAGCGGCTTGCCTTCGAGCCGTATAAATATCGCCCTTCAGGCGACTCGCTACGCGAAGATCAGAAAGAGAAACTGGATGAAGCCCAGGCGGATTACAATGCCGCGGTCAAGCGACTGCAATACGAATATGATGTAGAAGTTGCCGCCGCTCATCTGGCCAAAGCGCTGCACGATTATGAAATGTTGAAAGCCGGGCCTGATCCGGATAAAGTCCGCCTGGCAGAAGCCCGCCGGGCGAATGCCCAGACTCAACTGGCCTCTGCCCGCGCTGCGCTGGACCGCCTGACCCTGGCCGCCCCCTTTGACGGTATTGTGACCAGGATCGATATCCACGGCGGCGAATGGATCATCGCTGGCCAATCGGTATTGCAGTTGGCTGACCTGGGGCACCTGCGTGTCGAAACCACCGATCTGAGCGAGCGCGATGTCCCCCAGGTCGTGGTCGGCCAACCTGTCGTGGTGGTGATCAAGGCGTTGCGGCAAGAAACCCCCGGGCACGTGAGCGAAATTTCGCCCCTGGCTGACAGCCTGGGCGGCGATGTCGTGTACAAAACGGTGATCGAACTGGATTCGTTGCCGGCTGGATTGCGCGCCGGGATGAGCGTGGTGGTGCAGTTTGGGGCAAGGCAATAATATCGCCGCCCCTTTCAAGCTCGTTCGAGATCCCCATGAAATTTCCTGCAACCATACATTCCGTACTTTCCTGGCGGGCCGCTCGCGATTACACCTTCATCGCCTTGGGCACTCTTTTGCAGGCCCTGGCGCTGCGCCTGTTTCTGGTGCCGGCGAATCTGGCCAGCGGCGGCGTCAGCGGTATGGCCCAGATCATCAACCACTATACCGGTTGGCCGATTGGCTTGATGGTTTTGCTGGGCAACCTGCCCATGTTTGCCCTGGGTTGGCGTTTTCTGGGCGGCCATCGCTTTGCCCTGCGCACCGCTTTTGCAATCGTCGTACTCTCTTTTCTGATCGATTTCCTGGCGCCTTTCTTACCGGCGGGCGGCCTGACCCACGACCCTGTGCTCAACACGTTGTACGGCGCCCTGATCAGCGGTGTGGGTTATGGCCTGGTTTATCGCGGCCAGGGGACCAGCGGGGGAACGGATATTTTGGCGCGCATATTGAACCATTGGCGGGGTATCTCCCTCTCACAGAGCTACTTTATTACCGATGCCCTGATCATGTTTCTGGCGGGCCTGGCTTTTAGCTGGGAGAATGCTCTGTACTCCCTGGTGTTGCTATACGTCAGCGGCCTGGTGGCTGAAACTACCGTCGAGGGTTCCAATGTTTTACGGACTGTGATGATTATTACCGCTGCACCAGAAAAGGTGACCGAGCACATTCTCCACGAGATGGAACGTGGAGTGACTTTGCTCCCCGCTCGCGGCGCGTATACCGGCGCCGAGCGCACTGTGCTGTACTGCGTGGTCAGTCGCGCGGAAATATCGCAGATCAAGGCGGTCGTGCGCGAGGTGGACCCGCAGGCCTTTATGGTGATCGGCGAGGCGCATGAAGCGTTGGGGGAGGGATTTCGCGCTTTGTAGCAGCCAGGACGGTATCTCACATTTCGGTTACATCGTGTGGCCCGGATTCTTCTTGGCCGGCGTGGGTGATGCGGACGAATTCAGCCACTTGCCACAATTCCTCGATGGAGCAGGCGCCGGCGTAGCTCAACCCGGAGCGCAGACCGCCAACAAGCTGGTGCAAAATATCGGCTACGCCCCCGCGATAGGGTACGATGGCTTCCACGCCCTCCGGCACCACCTCCCCCCATTCTTCGTCACTGACCTCTCCTTGTTCCAGGGCGCGGCGTTCGACGTTGGCGGTCAGAGAAGCCATGCCGCGCACCACTTTGAAACGCCGCCCCTGGCGGATGACCGGCGCGCCCGGGCTTTCGTCGGTGCCGGCCAGCAGGCTGCCGACCATGACGGTGCTGGCTCCTGCTGCCAGGGCTTTGGTCAGGTCTCCGGATGTGCGGATGCCGCCATCTGCAATAATGGGGATGCCCAGCCTGGCCCCTGCCTCGGCGCAGTCGGCGATGGCCGTAAGCTGTGGCATGCCAAAACCGGTGACCACGCGGGTGATGCAAATCGAACCGGCTCCCACGCCGACCTTGACTGCATCTGCTCCGGCTTCGGCCAGGTCGATGACTCCCTGGGCAGTGGCCACGTTGCCGGCGATCACCGGCGTGGCCGGGAAGGACTGCTTCAGGCGGCGCACCATCTCGATTGTGTGGTCTGAGTGGCCGTGCGCGATATCGACCACCAGCGCATCTGCCCCTGCCTCGACGCACGCCCCGGCGCGTTCGATGTCCTCGGCGCGCACGCCCAGCGCTACCCCTACCATCAGCCGTCCGCGTTTGTCTTTGGTGGCGTCTGGGTGTTGTTGGATCTTCACGATATCCTGGGCGGTAATCAGGCCAGTCAGTTTGCCGTATCCATTGACCAGGGGCAGCTTCTCGATGCGGTGGTCGTACAGTTCCTGCCAGGCGCGGTCCATGCCCTCTTCGGGGCCGGCAGTGATCAGCCGCTCGCGCGGCGTCATTACCTCAGATACCGGGGCTTCGCTGTATCGGGCAAGCAGCACGTCGCGAGTGGTAACGATGCCGAGCAGTACACCTTGTTCATCGGTTACCATCAGCCCGCCCACCTCCGCCTCGGCCATACGCTGGCGGGCCTGTTCCACGGTTGCCTGCGGCCCGATACTGAGGGGTTGGTCTACCACCAGGTTCTCCGCCCGTTTCACCCGGCGCACGCAATCGATCTGTTGCTCGACAGTCATAAAGCGATGCAGGATGCCGATGCCGCCTTGTTGGGCCATAGCAATCGCCATGCGCGTCTCCGTAACGGTATCCATGTTGGCGCTGAGGATCGGGATTTCCAGGCGAATGCCTTCACCTGGTTTGCGCACCAGCCAGGCAGCCGTGGAAACGTCTTTCCGGCTGCGGATGCTCGACCGGCGGGGTACCAATAAAACGTCATCAAAAGTCAAAGCGGGTTCGGGACGGATATTCATGACAGCCTCCTGTCTTGTTCGGTTTGTATGGGGTATTTTACTCCAATTGGCGCCCCGCCCTGCGCCGGTTTGCGCTGGCCTCGAGCGTCTGCAAGTGTACTATAATATCAGGGATGGACCTCATTCGCCAGCTTGCCGGGCAAGAGCTTTACATCGACCAGACTGCTACCCGTCTCGTGCTCGATCCATCTGAAATCGAGCATTTCTATTTGCCGGTTGCAAAATGGATCGACGCCTTACAAAGCGCCGCGCCGCGCAGGTTGGTGGCTATCGCCGGGCCGCCTGGCAGCGGCAAGACAGCTTTTGCTGCCATCCTGGATGCCGTACTCAATTTGACTGCCGCCGCGCCGCGCAGCGTGGTGGTAGGATTGGACGGCTGGCACTATCCCAATCGTTTCCTGGAGCAGCATACGTTGTCATGGAATGGAGAGCCTCGTACGTTGCGCCAGGTGAAAGGCGCACCGGAGACTTTCGACGCCCGGGGCGCTTATGCCTGTTTGCAGCACATCCGTTCGGGAGCGCCGGTGCGCATCCCGCTCTATAGCCGCCAGCTTCACGCCCCACTTGCCGATGCCGGGGTTGTGCCTGCCGGGGTTCCGTTGGTGCTGGTCGAAGGCAACTATTTGCTCCTCGATGAGCCGCCCTGGCGGGAGTTCTGGTCGCTCTTCGATCTGTGCATTTTTCTCACCACGGAGCCGGAAACGCTCCTGAACGGCCTGCGCCAGCGCCACTTGCGCGGCGGGAAGCAACCTGGCGAAGTCGAGCGCCACGTCCAGGAGGTCGATCTGCCCAATATCCACCGCGTCCTGTGCCACTCTGCCCACGCTGACTTGCGGGTATATAAAGCCGATAGTCGCCGTATCGATCGCCTGGAATGGGTCGGCGCCCCGCCGTCATCGTCTGGCGCCTCAGATTAGGGTATAATTCCGCCTATGCTGCAGATCAGCTCATTGGATCCGGTCGATTACCTGATTATCGGTCACCTGACCGTTGACCAGACCGCCGAAGGCCCGCGTTTGGGGGGGACGGCATCCTACGCTGCACGGACTGCGCACGCCCTGGGTTTGCGCGTTGGCGTGGCAACAGCCTGGGGCGGCGAGCTGCCGCTGGACGTTTTACACGGCATCGCTGTGGCCAGCATACCGGCTGTTCAAAGCACCACCTTTGAGAACATTTACACCGCCGAAGGGCGTATCCAGTTTGTGCGCTGTGTCGCCCCGGCGTTGGAATACGAGCAAATCCCCCTCCCCTGGCGCGCCGCGCCGATCGTTCATCTGGCGCCCGTGGCGCAGGAAGTCGGGCCGCAGTTGGCGCAGTGCTTTCCCAACGCCCTGGTCGGCGTTACGCCGCAGGGCTGGCTGCGTGCCTGGGATGGCGATGGACGTGTGCACAGCACGAACTGGGCAGATGCGCCGTTTGTCTTGCCCCGCGCCGGTGCGGCGGTGCTCAGCATCGAGGATGTACAGGGAGACGAGGAGCGCATCGAAGAAATGACTACCCTCGCTCGCGTGTTGGCCGTGACGGAGGCGGAACGTGGGGCGCGATTGTACTGGAACGGCGACGTACGCCGCTTTCGCGCCGCGGAGGTGGACGCTGTAGATGCAACCGGCGCGGGGGACGTCTTCGCCGCGGCTTTCTTTGCCCGCCTTCATGCCACTCGTGACCCCTGGGAGGCGGCGCGCTTTGCCACTCGCCTGGCGACTATCTCGGTTACCCGTCCTGGGCTGGGGGGCATCCCTGCTCCAGATGAGATCAGAGCCTGTTTGGTGGAGGTTTTATAGCTGCTTATGACTCGTATCTATACCGTTGCGAATCAGAAGGGCGGGGTAGGCAAAACCACCACCGCTATTAACCTTGGAGCTTATCTGGCATATTATGGCCAGCGTGTTTTGCTGGTGGATTTGGACCCACAGTCAAACGCCACTTCTTGCCTTAAAATCGATAAACATACCGTAAAAGGCGGCACCTACGAGGCGTTGATTGGCCAGGTGCCAGCCGCCGGCCTTATCCTGCATAACCCGCGCTTGAAACTTTCGTTGTTGCCATCTACGCCTTCCCTGGCCGGTGGGGAGGTGGAACTGGTAAACGAGCTGGCGCGCGAAACCCGCTTGCAGCGCGCCCTGGAGCCTGTGGTGGAACGCTACGACTATGTGCTGATCGATTGCCCGCCGTCTTTGGGCCTGCTGACTCTGAACGGGCTGGTAGCAGGGCGCCACGGAGTGATTATCCCGGTGCAGTGTGAATACCTGGCTTTGGAAGGTATCGGCCAGCTCACGCACACCATTGAGCGGGTGCGCCAGGCGCTGTTCCCCGAATTGGTGGTGCGCGGCGTGGTGATGACGATGTATGATGGGCGTACCAACCTGTCGAACGACGTGGTGCAGGAAGTGCGCCGCTTTTTCGGCGATAAAGTCTTCACTACTGTCGTGCCGCGTAGCGTGCGCCTGGCGGAAGCGCCTTCCTTTGGCCAGCCGATTTCCACCTATGCCCCCTCCTCCGGCGGCGCCCAGGCGTATGCAGCTTTGGCCCATGAAGTGTTGGAGGGGGATGGCGTGCATATCCCCCTGGCGGAAGTGCAACCATGACGCGCCGCCCGGGCCTGGGCCGTGGTCTGGAGGCGTTGATCCCCGGCAGCGAACCTCCCGCCGCCGGCGGCGTGAGCCTGATCCCGGTGGAATCCATCGCTCGCAATCCGCGCCAGCCGCGGTCGCGTTTCGATGACGCTGAACTGGCCGAACTGGCTGCCTCGATTGGCGAGCACGGCGTGCTTCAACCGCTGATCGTCACCCGCGGAGACAGGCCAGAAGAATATGTGCTGGTGGCTGGAGAGCGGCGCCTGTTGGCGGCGCGCCTGGCCGGGCTGGAGAGAGTGCCTGCCTTGCTGCGTGAAGCCAGCGACCAGCAGCGCCTGGAATTAGCCCTGATCGAAAACTTGCAGCGCGCCGACCTGGCGCCGCTGGAAACCGCAGAAGCCTACCGCCAGTTGGCCGAAGATTTTCACCTTTCGCACGAGGAAATCGCTGCACGGGTGGGCAAGAGCCGTGTCGCCGTGACCAACACGCTGCGTTTGCTCAAGCTCCCGCCCGCCGTGCAGCAGGCGCTTGCGGATGGGCGCATCAGCGAGGGCCATGCGCGTGCTTTATTGGCGTTATCGACCGCCCAGGCCCAGGCAGCGGCTTTGCATACCATCCTGGCGCAGGAATTGAACGTGCGCCAGGCCGAAGCGCTCGTGCGCCGCCTGGCCGGCGAAAAGCCGCCTCCCAGGCAAAAACCTGCCCCCTCCCCGGAGATCGTCGATCTGGAGCGCCGCCTGGAGGCATCCCTGGGCACCCGCGTCAATCTTAACCGGCGCGGCAAAGGGAATGGCACATTGGTCATTCATTTCTATTCGGATGAAGAATTGGACGCAATTATTAACCGGTTGGTGGAAGGATAGCCATGTATATTTTCAACGCCTGCATCTACACCCTCGATGCCAGACGTCCGGTCGTTTCTGCGCTGGCGGTTCGATCCGACGGCCGCATCGTTGCCTGGGGCGATCCAGAGGATGTCCCGGCCCACCTGAAGTCGCCGGCCGTCGATCTTGGCGGGCAGGTCGTTCTGCCTGGCATGACCGATGCGCATATCCACCTGGAACACTATTCTTTGGGTTTGCAGAAGGTAGATTGCGAGACGGCTACGCGGGCGGAATGTTTGCGGCGCGTGGCCGAGCGCGCCCGCCAGACTCCGCCCGGGGCGTGGATTCTGGGCCACGGCTGGAACCAGAACAACTGGCCGGAAGGTTTTGGCGCTGCCGCCGACCTGGACGCCGTCGCGCCGGACCACCCGGTCTATCTGACCGCCAAATCGCTGCACGCCGCCTGGGCGAATTCGGCGGCCCTGCGGCTGGCGAATATCACCGCCGCCACGCCGGACCCGGCAGGGGGGCGTTTCGGGCGCGATGCCGCCGGCGCCCCGGATGGCATCCTTTTCGAGAGCGCGATGGAGGCGGTAGCCGGCGCCGTACCGGAGCCTTCGGATGAGCAGGTGGTCGCCGCCATCCGGGCCGCCCAGCCGGTTTTATGGCGCATGGGGCTGACCGGGGCGCACGATTTCGACCGCCGGGCCTGTTTCGTCGCCTTGCAAACCTTGCGCCAGCGCGGCGAGCTGCGCCTGCGCGTGTTGAAGAGCATCCCCCTGGAGGACCTGCCGCACGCGGCTGCCCTGGGTTTGCGCAGCGGCCTGGGCGACGACTGGTTGCGCATCGGCGGGGTGAAGATGTTCGCCGACGGCGCGCTTGGCCCGCAGACCGCCGCTATGTTGCAGCCCTATGAAGGCAGCCCGGGCGAGCGCGGCATGTTGTTCATGGATCGTGAAGAAATCTTCGAGCATGGCCGGCAGGCGGTGGAAAACGGATTGCCGCTGGCCGTGCACGCCATCGGCGATCGCGCCAACCATGAAGTGTTGGATGCCTTCGCCCAGTTACGCGCCTATGAGCGCCAGCTTCGCCCTGGGGATGGCGCCGCGCCTCCCTTGCGCCACCGCATCGAGCATGTGCAGGTGCTCCATCCGGATGACGTCGGGCGGTTGAGCGAATTGGGAGTAACCGCTTCGATGCAGCCCATCCACGCTACCTCGGACATGGTTATGGCGGACCGTTATTGGGGCAAACGTTCGGCGTTAGCCTATGCCTTGAAGGCGCAGCTCGATGCGGGAGCAGCGCTGGCTTTTGGCTCGGACGCGCCGGTGGAGTCGCCCAACCCGTTCTGGGGGCTGCACGCCGCCGTCACCCGCCAGCGGCCAGATGGCAGCCCTGGCCCGCAGGGCTGGTACCCCGAACAACGCCTTACCCTTGACCAGGCGCTGCGCGGTTTTACCACGGGCGCGGCTTACGCCGCTGGCTGGGAAGACCGCCTTGGCCGCCTGGCGCCGGGTTATTACGCCGACCTGCTGGTGCTGGACCAGGACCCCTTCGCTTGCCCTGCTGAGGCGTTGTACACCCTTCGCCCGCAGATGGTGATGGTGGGAGGGGAGTGGGTGGTCGATTGAACGGCAGTTTGCGCTGTGAATAAAAATGCGGGCGAAAGCCCGCATTTTTTATTCACAGCGTCGTGCAAGATGCTTCATTCTTGCGCCGTCTTGACGCTCTTCAGGTCGGCGTAAACGATCAATCGTTTCATGTAGGCATACAGCTCGGCGTCCCAGCCGGTGCAGGTGATCAACGTGACCTGTGGGCTGTCGGTTGGCGCAACGACGCTTAAGTCGGTGTCATCGACCACGGTTTGTTCGCGCACCTGGTAGGTATAGACCTTGCTTTCGGTGTAAACGATCACCTGGTCGCCAGGCTTGAGATTTTTCAAGTTCCAGAATGGCCCGGCGCTGCCATCCGCCAGGTCGACGTGGCCGGCCAGCCCGGTGTTGCCGCCCAGGCCGGGCCAGGAAGTGTCGCCCATCCAGGCAATTTCCTGCTTCAGGCCGCCGATCAGCCAGGTGTCGCCGTTGTAGGGCACATATTTGACTTCCGTGTCCAGGCCCATGGAGGGGATGATCAGTCGCGTGATGGCGCTGCTGTCCGGCGGGCCGCCATCTGGCCCCTCGGTGGTGCCAATTGTAGGAGTGGGAATGGGATAATCGGGCAGGACTTCCGGGGTGGGGGTGGGCAGCAGGTGTTCGATTTCCGGCTGCGCCTGGCTGACGATGACCCCTGCCGGCAGCGTAGGGGTGGGCGGCAGCGGCGTGGCGGTCGGCAGCCTGGGGATGGTCGTGGCGCGCGCCGGTTTGGCGCCTTGCAAGGCGGCAATCTGCCCTTCGGGCCTGGCGGCAGGGCGCGCCATCCAGGCTGCGGCCACGCCAAACAGCCCGACGACGAAGAGCAGCAGCCCTGCTCGGGTCACCGCGCCGGCGTACAGCGGGCGACGCAGGTAGAGCAGCAGGCCGGCGCAGAGCAAGACCAGGGCCAGCAGGATGAGCGCAACCGCCGCGCCGCCGATCAGCCAGGCCAGGTTGATGCCTGTAGCTGCTCCAGCACGGGTGGCCATGCCCGGGTGGAATTGGGTTTTGCCCGGCGGAGATGCCGCCCGTCCGGTGCCGGGCAAGGTAGAGGATGGCAGGACGCGGAAGGCGACCGCGCTGGTGCGCAGGGTGTTGTTGGTCGGCCAGCTCATCTGCGCCCGGTTACGCAGCGTCTTGGCCGCGGTAACGGAGGAGTTCACTTTGGCGACGATCACGATCGAGGTCGTTTCGCCGGCGTTGAGCGTGGGGATGCTCACCACCACCTCGCGGGTCCCGGTGTTCAGCGTGGCGGTGCCGCGAGTGGTGGTGGCGCTGGTCAGATCCAGATCGGCGGTAAATTCGTCCTCCACCACGATGGAATTGATCGTGGTGCTGCCGTTGTTCACCACCTCGATCTTAAAGGTGAAACTTTCGCCCACCTTTGCCTGGGTAGGCTTGACGCTTTTGCCGATTTTCAGGCTGTAGATCGGCGTGGAGGTGATCTCATCCTGGTCGTCCGGAGACACGCTGGAGATTGGCTTGGTATTGATGTCTCGGGCAAACGCAAGGACGCGGTTGATGGCGAAGCTGCCCGAAGCGGTGGAGGCATTGCTTGGCACACGGGCGCCGATTTCGAAGGAGATCTTATCGCCGGGCGCCAGGGATTTGTTGTTGATACTCCAGGTCTGGTAATTGGTTCCTGCCCGGAGGGCGGTCATGTCCAGCCCCTTTTTGTCCAGGGCTTCGTAGGTCAGGTTGGAGACGAATGTGTCGGTGACCACGAGGGTGTTGATCTGCGTGGCCAGGCTGCCCACGTTGGTAATGGTGACCGTGTAAGAAATGTACTGCCCCGGGTTCACCTGGGTCAGCCCGTCGCTCTTGCCGATTTGCAGCGCGGCGCCGGGCGACGCATCGGTGCTGACTTCATTGGAGTAAATGGTTATCAGCGGCGACCCCCAACTGACGCTGGCGGTGTTGGTAATTGTCTTTCCCGAGGTGACCGTATTGTTGGGCCGGGCGTTGATCCACAGCGTGGTGCTGCCACCTCCCGCCAGGCTGCTCTGGTAGAGGGTCACGGTGCGGTCTGATGTATTATAAGAGGGGGTAATGCCAAGCGACGAAGAACCGTCTACGTAAGTCAGGCAGGTCGACAGCACGTCGCGGACGAACACACCGTTCACCGCGGCGGTGCCGGCATTGTGGATCACCACCGTGTAATTAATCAGATCGCCGGCGCTGACCGGCGTCGTCGGAGACACGCTTTTGGAGATCTGCATGCCGCCGACGAAGAAATAGGCCGTGGCCACGTTGTTGGACAAATTCCAGTCGGAGCGGTTCGAGCTGAACACCCGGGCGGTGTTGCTGACCTGGCCGTTGAGCCGGGTGTCTGGGGTGGCCACCAGGGTCAAGGTGCGCGAGGCGCCTTTGGCTAGGGTGGGAATATCCCATCTTCCCAGGGTGGGTGACGTTTGAGACCATTCGGGATTTGGTGAGGTATAAGTTACCGATACGTTCAACGTGTCGGTGACCACCACGTTTTGAGCCAGCGATGGGCCCTCGTTCCTGATCACCAAGGTGTAAGTCACCGGAGTCCCGGGCGTCACGTTGAGCGAGCTGACCGTTTTTTGGATTTGCAGGTCGACGCTGTCGATGGTAGTTGTCACTGTATAGGCGTTATTCGTCGCATCCCCATCCACTGTCAGGATCCTGGCGCTGTTCGTGACGACTGGCTCGATACCCGAGGTGACGGTGACGTTAACGTTGATCGGCTCCAAAGACACGACTGTGGCTCCAATGGCGCCAACGTAAACACAGCTCACCGTGGTGGCGTTGCTCGTGGTACAGTCCCATGTGCTGCTGGCGGTGGTCGGCGGCTTCCAGCTCATTCCGGCGGGCAGAATGTCTTCGATAATCACCGCCGCGGAGACGGTTTCGGTGTTCGTCCGCGAGACGTTGATGATGTAACGGTTATTGGCGCCCACGGTAAAAATCTGTGGAATTTGCGATTTGACGATGCGCAGGTCGAAGGGCGCCGTGGGGGCGAGCAGCACCGGGGTGGTCGTGGTTTGCAGGCTGGCCGCGGCAAGCGAGCCGGCCAGGCTTTCCAACAGGCCGGCCCCGGCAGGTGTATCCCAGGCGGCTTCACCTTTGCCAAACTGAGTCAAAGAATGCGCCGCGGGGCCGGGGTTTGCCTGGCCTGGGGCGGCGGCAACCCGCAACCAGGCTGCCAGCAGCAGGGCGCCCGAAAGCAGCACGGCCAACGGCAGCAGCCATGCCCGGTGTCGTATGGGTCGCATCACATCAGTATTCATGCCAGTTTCTCCTGAAGCCTGAACGGCTGATTAATTATATCACCGCTTTGGCTGGCGATTCTGTAAGTTCGGCGGCCGATCGTGACGATTGACAAAAGCTTTTAATCAAACTATAATCTTTGCAAAGTTTTCTTAACCGCGTTTTTACAAAAGATGCTATAAGGAATTTTTTGACATGCACTCAAACGATGAACTCGAAGGTACGCTTGGCCGCCGGGAGCTATTGAAAGCCCTGGCTGCCGCCGGGGGCGCCCTGGCCGCGGCGGCTTTCCTGCCGGGTAAATGGACTCGCCCTGTCGTCGAGGCCGGCGTCCTGCCGGCGCATGCCCAGGCTTCGGCGGCCATCACCATCTCCAACCTGGTGGTAAGGATCGAGGTCATGCAGGCTGCCCGGGCGCTGGCCGACTTTTACGCCGATTTCTCCTATTCCGATCCGCTCGGCCAGGTGGATCAGAATGCCCGCTTATACGGCAGGGTGCTGGAATGCGGCCAGACCGTTTTTGGCGGTGAGACCCTGGCCGGCCTGGGCGCTGTTCGCAGCGGAGACGGCTTCAGCGGCAAGATCAGCGTCGGCTTCAATCAATTTTGCCCTCCGATCAACTCGAGCTCTACGTTGGAGATTACAAACATGATGGTAGGCGGGCGGGGGAGTAATTCGATCCAGGATCAATATCTTCCCTACCCGTTTCCTGGTAAATAAGAAATGATCTGATTGTGGCGCCTGGGTCTGAGAAATCGATCACGGCGCCATAGCTTTATTAAGAAAGGAGTAAACGGCGAATGGTGCAAAAATGGATTCGAAATGCGCAACAAGGGGGGATTTTGACCCTGATCATCGCGGTTGCGGTGTTGGGAGGGCTATGGGCGGCGACGACTGCCCAGGCATCTGGGGCGCTCGCCCGCCTGGCTGCTTCAGGGCCGCCTCCCTCCGTCGTCAACTACCAGGGCGTGGTCAAAAGCGATGGCGTGCTTTACAATGGCACCGGTTATTTCAAATTTGCCATGGTCGACAGCGGCGGAGCGATCACCTGGAGCAACGACGGCACATCCGGCGAGCCGCTCGTTTCAGTTGCTCTGCAGGTGAATTATGGCCTGTTCAATGTTTTGTTGGGCGATACCGGCCTGGCAGGAATGACCCAGCCGCTGAGCGAGACCGCTTTTCAGGACTCGGATACCCGCCTGCGGGTGTGGTTTAGCCCATCATCCGGGGGGCCTTTCACCCAATTGACGCCCGATCAGCGCGTCACCAGCGTGGCATACGCCCTGCGCGCCAAATATGCCGATAACGCTGGAAACGGTCCCACCGGCGCGACCGGCCCCACCGGCGCCACCGGCCCGGCTGGTCCGGTTGGCCCGGCTGGAGCGACAGGTGAGACTGGCCCGGTCGGGCCTATAGGCGTTACAGGGCCGAAGGGCGACACAGGCGATCCTGGCCCCACTGGCGTGACCGGTCCTTCGGGGCCGACAGGCCCGGCAGGTGGCCCGACAGGCCCCTCTGGCCCGACGGGACCGACCGGCGAAACCGGCCCGGTCGGCCCTCAAGGTCCGCAGGGTGCTATCGGTCCGATTGGCCCAACCGGTCCGATCGGGCCCAGCGGCGTGACCGGCCCGCAGGGTGACCAGGGCCCGCAGGGTGTTGCCGGACCGGCTGGCGCAGTCGGCCCGATCGGCCCCACCGGCGTGACCGGCCCGCAGGGCGCCCAAGGCGTTGCCGGTCCGACTGGCGCAGCCGGCCCGATCGGCCCCACCGGCGTGACCGGTCCACAGGGCGCCCAAGGCGTTGCCGGACCGACTGGCGCAGCCGGCCCGATCGGCCCCACCGGCGTGACCGGCCCGCAGGGCGCCCAAGGCGTTGCCGGACCGACTGGCGCAGCCGGCCCGATCGGCCCCACTGGCGTGACCGGCCCACAGGGCGCACAGGGCGTCGCCGGCCCAACGGGTGCGACGGGCGCAACCGGCCCGCAAGGTGACCAGGGTCCGCAGGGCGTTGCTGGTCCGACTGGTGTGACGGGTCCTGCCGGCCCAAGCGGCCCGACTGGCGTGACTGGCCCGCAGGGCGCCCAAGGCGTTGCTGGCTCCACCGGTGCGACGGGTCCTGCCGGCCCCAGCGGCCCCAGTGGTCCGAGCGGCCCCAGCGGCCCCACCGGCGCATCGGGCGTGTTGAATTTTTATACCGTGACGCAAGGACCGGTTACCGTTGGCTCGATCCAATCTGGCAACCCCGACGAGACGGTTACTGCGACCTGTACTGCAGGTGACCAGGTGAGCGGTGTGACTTATCTGGCGGATTCTGCCATTGTGATTACCGCAAATGGCGCAGTCAATACGCCCACACAGATGCTTGGCTGGACGATGGATGTATTCAATTCATCCTACGCGTCTTCGTCGAGCTTTACGTTGATTGTGATTTGCGCCAATATGCCTTAAGGAGGCCGATCATGACCAGAAAACGATGGGTCACGCTCGGCCTGTTGACCTGCCTCTTCTTTTTCGTGGCAGGTACTGCCAGCGGGTCGAGCGTTTATCCCCGGATCGACTGGTGGGTGCTCAGCAGCGGAGGTGCGCCGGCCAGCGGCGGCAATACCGGTTTGAACGCTACGCTGGGACAAACAGCCATCGGCCTTTCCTCGGGTGGGAACGTCAACCTCAGCTCCGGGTACTGGTTTGGCCCGGCGGTGATCTACCAGGATGACTTTAGCGGGGCAACGAAGTCCGAGTGGTCCTCGTGCGCCACGCGCCAGGATACGACCCCTTCAGGCCGCGCTTTCCTGGGCCAGTTTGGCAACGAGACAGCCTGCCTGGTATTTTCGAATTTGCCGTTTCATACCAGTATCAAAGTGGTGTTCGACCTGTACATCATCCGTACCTGGAATGGCAACCGTATCAATGAGACTCAGCCCCAACCTGGTACGACCGCTTCTGTCCTGCTCGAACCGGGTGCAGACGTGATCGGACCGGACCAGTGGAAGTTCGCGGTGGATGGCGCTGAGTTCGTCTATACCACCTTCTCCAACTGGCCCGGACACGACCAGGCCTACCCGGGCAGCTATCCGACCGACAGTTACCCTGCTACCAACGGCGCTTTTGAAGTCAACACCCTCGGTTATCAGTTTGTTGGTTTGCCGATGGACACGGTGTACCGCTTTACCTATAATCTCCCGCACACCGCCGACACCTTGCGGTTGGATTTCACCGGATTGGGTTTGCAGGCAATCGATAATGAAAGCTGGGGCCTGGATAACGTCTACGTAGCTTTGGATCCTCCCCAGGTCCAGTTGGGCGCGTTCAAGGTTTTCCTGCCAGCCATCCTTCGATAGAATTCGCTGGCTAAGTGATGAAAAGAGATCGCCGGGGATGGCCCGCCATCCCCGGCAATCTCTTTTTCAAAGCGATCCTTTGCGCCTGCTTGCCCGGAAGCCGGAAAAGATCAATATCCCCACTGCTAAAATCGAGACGACCTCGCCCCGCCTGCGTACCGGGGTATCCATAAACGTCAACTGGACCAGGTGCTCGCCGGGTTCCAGGTCGAATTCGATCAGCCCCTGGGGATTGTCATAAGTATAGCTGCGCGGCGCACCGTCCACCTGCAAGGTCCAACCCGGGAAATAGAAGATGTTCGCTCGGAGCCGGCTGTTTCCTTGCACCTGCGCCATCGCCTCCGTGGCTGTTGGCGACAGCCTGCGGCTTAACAGGCGAGCCTCACCCGAGAGCAACGTAAACGGCGCGGGCGCAGGCAGAGCGGGCCTTTCTTGCACCCAGACCGGTTCGTATTCGCGGGCGGTGTTCACGGCGATATCCTGGGTAGCGATGTTCTGCGCCTGGTAGTCTGCATCGGTCACGTTGAAATAGCCTTGCACCCTGGCCAGGGGCAATCCGAAACACAGGATCACAATCAGCAGAGCAGCCAGCGCAATATTTGCGCCTCTCCCGTCATGGATCGGAACGAGCCAGGCCAGCGCGCCGACCAGGATGGCCGAGGCAAAAGCCGCCAGCGACAAGAAACGCCACGGAAATTCCAGGAATTGCAGCAGGGGTAAACGATCCCAGAACCAGGCGGATGGCTGCGAGGCCAGGAAGGCCGCGGAAAAGGTCAGGATGAGCGCAAAAGACATCCACAGGGCAGTATTGGCTGAACGCGTGCGGCTGCGCCGCAATAGCAGCAGCGCTGCAGCGCAGGATAGCAGGTATAGCGGCCCAATCGCAAAGCTCATCTCATCCTGCTCGGTTCCGGGATAAGAAAGGCCATAACCCGCGGGCGAATAAATGAACTGTACGGGATATACGAAATGGTTGCGATAGTTCAGGTATCCTTCTTTGAGCCGTTCCAGATGGACCATGTCGCGTTCGGCCAACGCCGGCATCCAGAAATAGGCCGACAGCCCCAACCCCAGGCCCAGGCAAAACAGTGCCCGCCCGGCAATGCGCCAGTCTCGCTGTCTGAAGGCCAGCCAGGCCGGCAACAGCAGCAGAAATGGGAAGGCAATCAGGGCAATCGGGTTGCTGCTCAACACCAGCAGCGCCAGGGCGCCAGAACCGGCGAGCAGGTGCAGAAAGCCGCCGCGCAGGGCGAAGCGGTACGCACCCCAAAATGTGTAAGGCAGCCAGGCAAAGCCCGTGAAATCGGCCAGCGCCTGGCGCACGTACACGTTCACCAGGAAATAAGGGGCGAAAATATAGGCCGCGGCAGCGATCAGCCCGCCGCGCCGCCCGAAAATCTCATTTCCCAGCAGGTACATGCCCAGTCCGGCCAGGACGATCACGGCGAATGCGGCCATATTTTGGCTGGCGACGAAGCTGAAGCCGGCAGCGTGAAAAAAAGAGGTAAGGTAGTAAAAGACCGGCGGGTTGAAGTTGAAGAATGGCTGGCCATGACCGGCGCTCAAATCCTGTATCCAGCGCGGGGCTAAATCGCCGCCTTTCAGAGCTTCGTAAAACAGGATGCTGCGTGGCAGGTATTCCAGCGCGTCGTGCCCCTGGATGATTTTGAATTGGAAGAGGGGCAGGCCGGCCAGTAGCGCCAGCCCCAGCAGGATGGCCAGGCTGGCAAGGTGTTGCGTGAAGAAAGTGTGGATTGCGGACAAGCGTAGCCGGGTAGACAGGCGTCGTGCAGCGTCCCCAAGTCTGGCTGGCCGCGGGTTGAAAGCCGTTTTGAACGGGCCGAGAGGCAGGACGGAAGGTTTTCGTTCCAAAACAGCGATGGCCGCCAGTGTCAGGATACCCGCCAGCACCAGCAGCCACTTGTAGGCAGGCGGCTGGTAGGTTATCTTGACCTGGTGTGTATCGCCGGCGGGCAGCGGTATGCCCACGAAACTGGGCATGAGCATCATTGCCTGTACCGGTATGCCATCGACCTGGACGCGCAAGTTGGGGTGGTATGTGGCTTTGAGCATCAGCAGGCCTGTCTCGGATGTTTCAACCTGCGCCTGGTAAGCGTTTGGCGAGACAATTTCGCTGATCACCCGCCCTGGTGGCGGTGCAGCGGAAGCTGGCAAGGCAGGCAATAGCGAAGCGGCCTGAGCGAGTGGCTGGACTGGCTGCCCCGCCGGCGGCGTGCCAGAGAGGTAGATTGCGGGATGTTCTTTGCTGGCCGGCAAGGGGCTGCCGGACCAGGCGGATGCAGCGGAGTAGAATTCAGATCGATCTCCTTGAAGCGCCAGGTCTGAGCGCACGAAATCGAAGTAACCACTGGTGTCCACACGGTACAGGCGGAAACGCCCGATATCCTGCAGCGGCTGGACGAAGGCGGGAAAAGCATGCCCGGATGGGGCTACCACGTAGCGCACGTTGAACAGGTTGTAGTGTTCGAAGCGAGTCTCCTCGAACAGCACCTGGATGTCGGCGTTCAGGGAAAGCGCGTGATACAGGTACCCCAGCATATCCAGCCCGGCGCGGTTTAGCAGGTGGTATACCGGATAATCGCCCACCTTGAAATCTTTCCCCCAGGTAGCTGGCAGCCCGGCGTAAACGCGCCCGGGGGGCAGGCTGCGCAGTGTCTCGATGAGTGTGTAGATATCCTGGCCGTCTTGCTCCAGCGCGGCCTGGTTGCGCGCCACCATCTCGGTATTCCCGGCCAGGTAAATGTTTCGTTCCCGCAGTACAGGAAAGAGCAGTGCTGCAGAAAGGCCGAGGGCAACGGCCAGCCTGGGCAATGAATCAGGACGTTTCAGCAGAGCCTGCCAGGGCAGGGCCAGAGCCACCCCTGCCAGGCAGATGCCGGCCAGGTGAACGCCTCCAATCAGGCGGTGGAAATGCATTTCGCTGCTCAAAGGGAGCAGGTCCAACAGCACACCCCAGGTGGGGCGCCCAAAATATAGTAACAACCACAGGCCGAACAGTATGACGGGGATGCGATATGCCTCGTTTCGCCGCTGCCACAGGCAGAGCAGCAGGCCGGCCAAAACCAGGATCGTGACGCTGGGAAAACGGCCCCCGTCGAACAGTTGGCCGTGTGCCAGGTTGTTCAACACCCATTCGTGCCCGTAGGAATCGTACTTGCTGGCATATTCCCATACGCTGCGGTTCATATAGGCGCGGTCCAACCCAAAGGGCAGCAAGAAATATGCAGTCACAACCCCAGTCAACAAAAAGACCAACAGGATGCGTCCCAGGCGAACCGCCAGGACTCTGCTGCGGCCGGCCTGTGGCAGGTCCATCGATAAGGCAATCGCTGCCAGCGACAGGCCGGTGATGTAGACATAAACCAGGTGCGAAAGCATCAGGGCCGCCAGGAGCAGCACTGTCCAGAAATATCCTTTGCCTGAGCGCACAGTACGGTATCCCTGGCCGAGCGCCAGCGGCGCCAACAACATCCCCCACAATTGCGTGTACATGCCGTACCCGCGCCAAACGTAGCTGGAGAAATCCAGGCCATATAACCCGTCCGTCGCCAGCAAAGATGATACCAGCCCGGAAAGCGCCGCTGGCAAAGGACTGAATCCGAAACGGCGCATCATCCAGAAGGTGCATAAAGGGAACAGGCTCAATAACAAAACCTGGGCGATGTTGAAGAAATGCGTCGAAGCCAGCAAATTCTGCACGGGGTAATAGACCAGGGCGAGCAGCACGTGCGGCAAATGCTGGTAATGGTGGAAGAGTGGATATCCCATAGTGATCGGGCCGAACCAATGGTCGGTCGGATCTTCACCCGAGGCGATGGCGCTGGCCGCGCGCTCGAAAGCCATCTGGTGCAAGATGCCGTCGTTAACGGGCGGGATGGAAAAGGCTGCTTCGGGATACAGGTTGTACAGGTTGAAGGCGATAACGAAGAGCAAGAATAACCCGGCCAGGCCGGTCTCCAGGCTCCACCGGTTTTCTTTTCCGTTGCCCATCAACTTTTGAGCTTTCTCTCGTCCCCCTGGCGGGTGGTGATACCGCTGGCATCCAGGTATTCCAGGAAAGCCAGCACGTAGCGGCGGCTGGTGTTAAAGTGATCGCGCGCCTGGGCCACGGTCAGGCTGCCCTGTTGTTCGATGATGCGGCGAACGTCGGCAACCATGCGCTGGTAGTCCTGTCTGCGAAATACCACGTCTGGGGCGACAGCCACCAGGTCGCCCAGATCGATCAGTGCGGCGAGGACGTCTTCGCCAACCTCAACCTGGCAATCCTTGACCGTCGGCGGCGAATAGGGCGAAGCGGCGAAGCGGCGCAGCAGCCCATCGATACGCGTTTGTTGTTGGGGCGTGAAGCGGATCGCATGGCTTGGGTGGAAGACAAGCGGTCCGGCCTCGGCCAGCGCGCTCTCCGCCACCAGTTTGCGCAGGGCGGCATTGAACAGGCGGGGCGAAGGGCGCGTGGCATCTTTAAGCCGGCTTTTCAACTCTTCGCGGGGCATGCCCCGGCGCAACGGGCTGCTCTTGTGGTATGCCTGGATTTCCTGGACGGCGCGCCCGGCCAGTTGCTGCCAGAATCCCTGGCTGGTTACCAGTTCTTCACCTTCCAGCTCGACCAGTTGCCCGCTGGCGCGCAGTTCTTGAATGGCCTGGGCCGCCGCGGCAGACTCCAGGTTCGAGCGGGCGATAGCTTCGCGCAGAGGAGCGGCGCCCAGCGAAACCAGAGCCTGTAAAAGCACTTCGTCCGGGGTGCCCCGCGCCAGGGCTTCCAAACCTTGCAAGGTTTCGGCGGCGAAACGGCGGTGGCGCCCTTTGGGATGTGGATCGACCACCGCGCCGCCGCCCAGGGTTTCGCCAGGCGACGGGCGGCGCAGGATATACCGGTCGCCGCGCGTGGCGATAACGGGGCTGCTCAATTCGAGCTGCAGCCAGCCTTCCTGGCCTGGAGCCAGCTCTTCGGCGCCCAGCAAACGCAGGCGGGCCACCACCTCGGTCGCGCCGATGAACAGTTTGACTTCGGTATTGTGTTTGAGTGGCTGGCTGGCGTCTGGCAGGAGGCGGAAGCGTACGTCCAGGCGCTGGGTAGTGCGATAATCGCCCGGATGGGCAACCGTTGCGCCGCGTTGTACCTGCTCCAATGCCACGCCGGAAATGTTTACCGCCGTACGGCTGCCCGGCACGGCAACCTGTTCTTTTTGTTTGTGTGTCTGCAAGCCGCGTACGCGCCCACGCAAAGAGCCGGGTAAGATCTCGATTTCATCACCTACTTGCAGGCTGCCATCGATGAGCGTGCCGGTGACGACGGTGCCAAAACCGGCAATAGTGAAAACGCGGTCGATCGGCAGGCGCGGGCGGCGCAGGTCCGGGCGGGTTGGGCGCCCGGCCAGGCGGCTCCCCAGGGCATTTTTTAGCTCGGAGATACCCTGTCCGGTTCGTGCAGAGACGCGCACGATCGGCGCCTCGGCCAGGATGGTGCCTTGCAACACCTGGCGCAGATCGTATTCGACCAGTTCCAGCCATTCATCGCGGCTGGCCTCGTCTTCACCCACCAGGTCGATTTTGGTCAGTGCTACCACCCCTCCCTGGATTTGCAGGATATCGAGGATGGCGAGATGCTCGCGGGTTTGCGGCATAACTCCTTCGTCAGCGGCGACCACAAACAGAGCTGCGTCGATGCCGCCAACGCCAGCGAGCATGTTCTCGATGAAGTCGCGATGGCCGGGCACATCCACGATGCCGACTTCTTCCATTTCACCGGCCGGGCCGCTGGGCAATGTTAACCAGGCAAAGCCCAGGTCGATGGTCATCTCGCGCTCGCGTTCTTCTTTCAGCCGGTCCGGATGGATGCCGGTGAGCGCCTGCACCAGGGTGGATTTTCCATGATCGACGTGGCCGGCAGTGCCAATGACGCGCATAAATTCTTCCTTGTATGCTTGCAGGGTTTAATGATGTGTGGCGGAGCAGCACCGCTACCGCGAAAGCCGGTCAGCGATTACGTCCAATCGAGCGTTCGTAGGCAGTGACCCATTCGTGGGCCAGGGCCAGCAGGGATTGGAGCTGTTTCTCGGCATTTTCATTGATTTGCTGGATCATATCCTGGATTTCCTGGGCCGTATCTTCCAGCAGCGTAACCTTTTCGCCCAGTTTTTCATGCTGGCGCTGCGCTTCATTGCGCTGTTCTTCCAGGGTGAGAGTGTAGTTCGTCCATCGTTTTTGGTCGTCTGCCTTAAAGGTAACCCATTCCTGGCGGAAACGTTCCTCAGCCAGGCGCTGGATTTCGGTGATTTCGTTGATACGGCGTTCTACCTTTTGGGTAAGTTCTTCCACCGATTGCTGGGTACGTTTGATAGAGCGATGGGTGGCATCCAGGTTTTGCAAAGCGGACTCGATATCCGCTGTCTGGCTCTCGATCATCTGGAAGCGAGACTGCCATTCTTTCCACACCCGGTCGCGCTCTACCTCGCGCAGGTTCTGGCTGTCCAGGAAACTAGAAATGGCCTCGCGACGTTCAGTTTCTACCGTAGACAATTCATTAATCCGGGTCTCGAGCTTTTTCGTGGCGGTGGTATTCAGCTCGATGCGCCCGGCCTGGTCATCAACGCGCTTGCGCAGCGCCGCAGTTTCACCGGTCAGATCCGTGATCTTCTTCGAATCCTGCCGCCGCCCATCTTCGAACAGCCGGATAGTGCGTGTATATTCCTCTTCGCTGCGGCGTATACTCTCCAGGCGGGTGCGCACTTCATCGATCAACCGGCCCAGGCGCACCTCTTCGTCGGCGCGTTGCTTCAAATTGCGTTTAATATCTGGAAATTGCTCCAGTTCTTTACGAATATCGTTCAGCGCGGTTTCAACGGCCCGCTGATCGGAGCGGCGCAATTTTTCGATCTCTTCGTCGCGCTTTTTGATCAATTTATCTTGTTCTTCAAACTGCTGGCGGCTTTCGACGCGAGCTTGCAGCAAGGCGTTATCGAACGTATCCATGCGGGCAAGCATGGCGGAGAGGCGCGTGATCTGGCCGCCCAGGTCTTTGATCTGGTGTGCCAGAGGGGGGATGTTGCCTTCCAGAGCGGTCATCCGCTCTTCCAGTGAAGCCACCCGATTTTTTTCTTTGCGCCGTTCTTCGTCCAGCCAGTCTACTTGCTTGGCAATTTGCTCGAGTTCCATGCGGTTCTCCTGTGGTGAGTATTGGCTAAATTATAGCACGAGTGTGCCCCTGGCGGTTTTGACCGTGAGAGGGCAGTATATGCCGCGTTAGATTTTGCAGGTGGGCAATAACTTGGAGGCGATTACGGCTTCACTCGCCTCCGAATAAAATAGCCATTCGGGTGAGTGTAGGAATGTATATCTGGGGGAACAGCCCGGCGAAGAGCAACAGGAAAATGCCCCCGCCGAGCAAAATGACCTGTAAGCCGCGCGCGGCAATGCGCCAGGGTTCATCCTCTGGCGCTTGCAGCAGGACTGCCAGGGTGCGCAGGCCGGCGACGAACAGCCCCGTGGTGCCTGCCAGAGTGGCCAGAGCCAATGCCAGTGAGCGTAAAGCCAGTTGCGACCACAAGGTAAAATACACCGGAAAGCTGGCCAGTAAAGGCATCCCGGCCAGCGAAAATTGGGCCAGGACGAGAGCGCTGCAGATCAGTGTCAGACGGCGCATGGCCCCTTGCACGTGCCGGAAACGTAACTCGGGATGGTGGGCGCGCAGGCTGGAGAGAGCTAACGCCCAAATGGCCAGGCCGAGCGCCTGTGGGACAAGTTGGATGAAGAGAATACTGATCAGTGGAGTAAGACGCCCGGGTTGGTCATTCAGGCTGGCAGCCAGCAGGGTATTCCCTATCTGAGAAATGGCGGCGAAACCCAGGATACGTCCTAAATGGCGGTCGAAAGCGGCGCCAGCGCCGCCCGCCAATACCATCAATACACCACCGTATTGCAGGATAGCAAATAGCCCTGGTATACCTGCTGTAATTGCGCCGGAGGGTGATGCGTGCAGCAAGATGTCGATTGCCAGGATTGCTACTGCAGTAGGCAGCAGAAAGAATACATAGGATGCCGCGTAGGGGTGGGTTTCCTCCGCCAGCATTGGCATCCAGGTATGGAAGGGTACCACACCGATGACCAGGGCAAAGCCCAGCGCCATGATAAACGCTGCAGGTAGCAATCTGGCCGGCTCTGTGGTGGAAGATAACAGCGCATTAAGCGCTGTATTCGCAAACAGAATCAAAGCCCCCCCGAGAGTTTGGAAGATGAGGAAACGCAGCGCGCCGCGCCGTGTCGGATCGCCTGGCTGAGAAAGTACGGGAATGCACAGCAGGACGGCGAGTTCGAGCAACAGGATGGTGACGGGTATACTGGAAGAGGTCAGGGCTGCGGAAAGCAAGGCAGCGATGCCCAGCGATGCGGGGACGAAGACGCGGTGTGTGCGAGCAAAGTAAGCGCCGCCGGTCCAAAAGGCTGCGCTGATATAGAACAAAACCAGGACCGGGCGGTCGCTGTTTTGGGTAATGAAGCGAGTGCCCAGCAACACCCAGGTATCGCCGATGCGCAGTGCGAGTAAGCTTAGCCCCAGTCCCAGGTTGATAGGCTGGTTGAGTGGGAGGCCCCAGGCCAATGCAGCCAACAGCAGCGCGATCAATCCGCTGGCGATGTGAACCATACGTTCCCATCGGCGCAGGCTGTATAACGCAAAGGCTGCCAGGGCGGGGAAAACACTCCACAGTACAGGGGCATTCATTATTGGTCTGGCTCCATGTGTGGCGCAAGCAGTAAGTAAGCCCCTGCCAGGGCCAATCCGAGAGTCACCGCAGCAGAGAGACCTGCGGCAAGAGGAGCGGCGCTCAGCGCAGCGTACAGAATTTCGAAACCGGCGTTGATGGTGAGCAGGCCCAACGAAATAGATAATGGTTGGTCGGTGAACCCCAGGCGTAACAAGCCCAGGCTGACCAGGAGCATGCCTGCCCAGGCCTGGGGAAGTGTCAGAGAGGGGATCCAGTCCATCACCTGGCGGATTCGAGATGAAACGGCCAACCCCACCAGTAAGGCAGCTAACAGGTAAAAAAGCGGGTTGACCAGGGGGCGTGCCCGCCGAGCGGTAGTACTTCTACCGCGGGTAGCTGTTTGTTCAGCATTCTCGGTGGCTTTACCCGGAGAGGGCATGCTGAGCATCGCCATCCCTAATACGGCTCCAGCCATCCAGCCTGCCACCAGGCGCGTGATTGCCATGCTCATGGGCCATTGCTGAGCGATCAACTGCAGTACGCCTAGATATTGAAGAGCAAGCAATGCGATGCTGACGCGCCAATCGCGAGCGATCAGGAGCAACACGCTGGTGAAAGTGACCAGTGAGGCAGCCGCGATGGCCAGTAGCTCGAGTTCCACGGTCTATGATCCCCCTGTGCCAAACTGAACAAACAGCGAAATGAGCAGTGCCAGGATGAGCAACGCCCAAAGCACCCCGGCGGGGCCCTCGATGTTTTGCGAGACCCAGGTAGCCAGTCGCCCGCTGGCGCGATAAATCTTCCATACGAGTTGGTAGAGCCATCCCAGATCAAGGATGGATTGCAGACCACGGTTCAAGCGCGACGGCGCTCTCAGGCTGAAACGCCGGGCGACGATGGATCCCGCGGCCAGCAATGCGATGGCGAAACCCGGCCAGGAAGCCAGCAGGCCGGGCAAATCCAGACGGATAGCCGAGGTTTGGCCGGATGCGGAGGAGCGTAACCACCAGGCAATTGCCCAGTGTACGAACAGCAAAATCGACAGGCCCAGGAGATACAGAAGCCAGACCCAGCGTTCGGCGCTTGCCGGGAGCCGTGTCGTTTCCCAGGCGTGGCGCAAAAAGCCGACAAGCAGCAGGGCCTGGGCTAACAGGAAAAGCGCCATCCATGCCTGCAGCGGGGTGGCGTAAAGGTTCACTCCTTGCCATGTGGGGGTCAAAGGTAAGGCAGATACCCCCAGGGCAGCCAACAGCAGCAATGGGCGCATTCTGCGCGGCCGGGCGTTGGCCAGTCCCAACATACCTCCGGCCAACAGCAGGCACATCCCCCAGGCCAGGCTGGCCTGAGGCTGGCCGTGGGTGGCGGCGCCGAGCGCCAGGGCAGACATCCCTACGATCCAGGCGGGCAGGCCGGCCTGTGCTGAAGGTGCGGTGCTCCAGGTGATCCCACCGTAGAGGGCAGCCAGGCCCGCCAGGAGCGGGAACAGGCTGACCCAGGGTGGAGCAACGCCCGCTTCAGATGAGCGGACCAGAATGGCAAGATTGGTCGCAGTGGGGGCCAACCAAAGCAGCGAGCGCAGGCCCGCGGGTTCGGGCAGGCGGCGTGGCAGAGGCGTGTTGAGCGGTAACACTCCCAGGCGCAAGCCGGCAGCAGCCAGCAAGAACGGGCTGGCGCCTGCGTTAATACTGCCCACCGAGAGCGGCAGGCCGTTCGTATAAGTGATCACCACAGCCCAGATTACGAAGCCGGTGCCAGCCAGGCGGGCAGCCAGGGCTGCCACGACGCGCCCCATCTCGGTTGGCTGGCGCGATTGCAGATGCCAGGCGACAAATTCCAATACGTCAAGCGCTGCCCAGGCCAACAACAGGGTGAGCAGATTGCCGGCCAGTACAGCCAGGCAGCTTGCACCGGTCAATGCCTGGTAAGCTGCCTGGGCGGCCCAGTTCGTGCCAGGGCGTTCGCCTTGCCTGGGCCGGGTGATGTCGGTCAGGACTGTGGCGAGATTGAGGCTGGCGAGAGCCAGGACCAGCGACCAGGATAGTGAGTCGACCAGCAGAGACGGCGAGGCAGGGAACAGCAGGCGCGGCTGCCAGTTACCCAGGGGTAGATCGGCTGGCGTTTGTGCCCGGGCAAACAGGATGAATAGCCAGGCAAGCAATGCCCCGAAAACGGCGACAAGCCAGAAATGAGCAAAGGCGGGGCGCAGGATGTGCAGTGCCCAAATGATTCCGGCGGCGAGAAACAGCAACAAGATGGCGATCAGGGTAAGCATCGTTGGCGTCAAATTGCTAAGGCAGGCGAACGATGGGGGGAAGCCATATAAAGCTGTGTGCATCGCTGCCCAGCGTGGGTCGCAGGTCGAGCGGTTCCCCCCCGCTCAACGGGCCTCCATCTGGCGAGCGAATCGAAAAGGCTAAGTAGAATGTTTGGCCGTGTGAACCTGTCACCAATGCGCCGGCGCTATCCGGCGCCCAGTGTACCTGGGTGACATCAGCGGGCAGATCGCCAAGTTTATACAGCGCTCCAGTGGGGAGGTCGAGACGGAACAAGATCGGGGGGATATCTACACCAAACAGGCGGACGGCCAACCCGAGACGGTGGGCCTCGATCATGCCGGGCCAATCCAGGGAGTGGGTGGGGATCACTTTGCGAGCGGTGTTGCTGAAGGGGAAGGCGTCTGAGTACAGGTTGTACTGCCGGCGGCTTTCGAGTAGATCGGGACTGGTGGGCATGACGCCCCAGATATGCACGAAGGGCTGTGTCTGATGTTGAGGGTTGCTGGCGTGGGCTACCATCAAGGTGCCGTCGGGCAGCCACATGGCGCTGGCCTCGGTTGGCGCGTACCTGAACGAATCCGATGCCTGGGCCAAGCGGCCAGTGGTGGTATCTAAAACGCTTTGCCAGCTTACCGTTGAAGCAACCGGGTTGACGGTCAGCAAGACAAACCGGCCCGTGGGGGACCAGGCAGGGTCAGTAAATTGCACTTCGATCTGGCTGGTCTTGCCTTGCGGATCGGTGATCTGGATGCGGTCAGGGTAAATCACCCTGGCCGGACCCCCTTCCGGCGCAGCCAGCCAGATACCATGGGAGTCGCCCCATAACAGGTGTTTGCTATCTGGTGACCAATCCAGGCCGCTGCACGGATGGCGGTTCAGGCCGGCCTCGCAGTTTCCAATGAGGGCAGGCGGGATATCGGTTTTGCCAGTTTTCAGCACATAGATCGCGTTATCTTCCGTTGGCAGGATATAAGCCAGCCCGGCGCCGTCCGGTGAAAGCGCCAGGTCGAGCGGGTTCGGCATTTCGGTGAGCAATTGCGTTATTTGCAGAGTCTGGAGATCGAGCAGGTCAAGATCGAAGCGTTCTACCCCGTTCGCAGCAACTTTACGGGGGCGTAGCAAAACGGCCGTGAGTCCATTTGCGCTGGTGGTGAATAGAGTCACGTTGTCTGCCAGGGACAAAGTTGAGCCGTTGAGCCGATCCCATCGCATCAGGCGATTCTGTGATAAGTAGAGCAGATCGCTGGCGACAATTGGCAGCCGGCTGCGCGTGGCGGTAGAGATGGGTGGTATCGGTGTTGGAGATGCTGGAGGTGTATAGGGGGTGGTGATGTTATGGATATCCGGCGCAGCGCTGGCAGATGCTGTGCCAGCGGCAAGCATCCCTGATAAAGCAGACGCCTGTGTGGCGGCCGGTTGGGATGGCCCGTTGGGTGAACCGCGCAGTATCGCTGCCGGTGAGTAGCGCAAAGCATCGGATGGTGCAAAGCCGGCGCGGACCAGACCATAGCCTCCCACTGCCAATAAAGCAAACAGTAAGATAGCAAAAGTGCAGCCCGTGGCAAGCGGGCTGCGGCGAGGGCGACGTGGGCGAGTAATGGGGCGAGTTTGATGCATAAGCAATTTGATTATATCAGGGTTTAACTGGCTAAATGGGCGGCTTGGTAAACCCTGGTATAACCTGCTATAGAACCTCGGCGCAAGTATCTCGATATAAATAACGGCCTGCGCCTGGATGGCCAAGCCATTTTTCTCCATCCACGATCCTGTTGCCGCGCAGGAAAACCTTCTCGGGGAAGCCGGTAAGTTCCCACCCTTCGAAGAGATTATAGTCTGTGCGGTGGTGCGCGCGAGCGACACCATAGGTCAGGCGTCTTTCGGGGTCCCAGATGACGATGTCGGCGTCTGCGCCGGGCAGCAGGCTGCCTTTGCGTGGATACAGGCCAAAGATTTTCGCCGGGTTGGTGCTGGTCAGTGCCACGAACTGGTTAGCGGTGATGCGCCCGGCGCACACGCCATAGGTCCACAGCACGGGTAGGCGGTCACCCACACCCGGCAGGCCATTGGGGATTTTGGTAAAGTCGCCTGCACCCAGCTCTTTGCCCGGGATGGCGACGGATTTGCCTTCATAGACGATAGGCTGTGTGCCATCGAAAAAGAAGGGACAGTGGTCGGTGGCAACCACCTGGATGGTGCCATCTGCCAGACCCTGCCATAGTCTTTGGTTATCGACGGCTGTGCGCATCGGTGGTGAACAGATCCACTTGGCGCCGTCCGGTCGTCGCAGGTGATCGACGGTGAAGAACAGGTATTGCGGGCAGGTTTCGCCCATCACAGGCAGTCCGTGCTGGCGGGCGTATCGCAATTGGTCAACTTCGCCGGCGGCGTTCATGTGGACGATGTACAGGGGGGCGCTGGCCTGGGCAGCCAGCGCAGAAGCCCGCAGAGCTGCTTCCACTGCCCCCCAGGCGGGACGAGTATGCGCGTGCCACTCGGGGGTGGTATGCCCGGCGACCAGGGCTTCGGCTACCAGGATATCGATCACATCACCGCCTTCTACGTGCGCCAGGGTGAGCATACCGAGGGGGCCAGCCAAACGCATCAGGCGGAAAATTTCTCCGTCTTGCAGCCGCAGGCGGTTATTATAGGCGGTGAACACTTTAAGCGTGGTAATACCCAGTTCTGGCAGGTGGGGAATTTCCGCGGCGATGGCCTCGTCCAGGTGGGTAATGTTCATATGGAAACTGAAATCGATGGCGGCCTTATGGTCTGCCTTGGCATGCCAGGTTTCGATCGATTCTTGTAAAGTGGGCGCATCCTGAGGCACGAAATCGATTACGGTGGTCGTGCCGCCAAAAGCAGCAGCCTTGTGACCGGTGTAATGGTCGTCAGATGAGACAGTGCCAAACATGGGTAGATCGAAATGTGTGTGCGGATCGATGCCGCCGGGCATAACCAGCTTCCCCGTTGCGTCGATAATTTTCGCACCGGGGATATCCAGACCGACGCCGATCTGGACGATCTTTTCGCCTTCGATGAAGATATCTGCAGTGAAAGTTTCGGCAGCGGTGATCAGCGTACCCGATTTGATCAGTGTGGGCATGTCGTCTTTCTCCTTATTGTGATTGCTCTGGAGGCTTTGGCGGCGGCTGCTTCCTGCGCAGGTTACGGCGATAGAAATACCAGACAATAGCGCCAACCAGTGCAAACGGCCAGAGCAAGAAGACTGCCCAGATCAGTACATCGACTGTGATCTGGATCAGGTCGACCATCGTATTCGCCGCAGAGCGGGCGGTGCGTCCCGGGTCCCAACCCGGCGTTGGGGTAGGAGTCGGCGTTGGCGTTTCGGTAGGACCAGGAGTTGGGGTAGGGATGAACGGCTTGAGCAGCACAGTAATGGTGGAATAAGCGGCGCGGCCTTCGTAGAATTTCATCTGGCCTTTAACCTGCTCGATCTGCCCCTCCAGTTCGGAAAGCTGCTGGTTGATGCGCAGGGATTCTTCAACGTTTTTGGCCTTATCCAAAAATTCGCGCACCCGGGCAGCAGTAGCTTCCAGGTTGGTCAGGCGCGATTGCAGGTCCGCATATTCGGAACTAACGTCCTGGCCCGAGGCTTCTTCGTTAAGCACTTCCATGCCAATCTTGCGTAGTTGGGTGAGCGTGTTTTCGAAGACCGTCGAAGGCACCCCCATGCGCATTTCAGCATAGCGATAGCCGTTCGTAAGCCAGGATTTGGAGCTAAGCAAGTAGCCGCCCTGGTCAGCAGCCAGGGTCGTGACGCGGTCGATAGCTACATCCGTATCCTGCACCAGCAAATCGATGGTAGCATCTTTGATGATCATCCGCCCCTGGCCCGGCTGTTGGGGGGGAGCCGCAAGGGCAGCGGTATCTGGCGCGGCAGGCGGGGCACCCTCGACAGGCTTTTCTACTTCTTCAGCAACCTTGGCGGGTTCCGCGGGGGCCTGAACGGCTGCGGGGGCTTCCGTTCTGGCAGGGGCTGGCGCTTGCATACTGGCTGGCGGGCTGCACGATACCGCCAACCCGGCCAGTAGAGTGAAACTGATCAGATAGATTACCCAACGTTGATCACGGGTGAACATGCGTACCTCCTCATTATTACCAAAGACCATGTAGTTTGGCCTCGCTGTGTGCTGTACGCAGCACTACACACAACGGAAGAGAAACTTTGTTCAGGGTCATTCTTACGACTATCCGGCGTGTGGCGCACAACTTCTCGCGGAGCGCCTCGCAAAAATTCTCCATATCCAGTATACAAAATTATTGGCGATAAATCAATCATCATGCTTGTTCGTGTAGCGGAACAAAGCCGCGCCCGAGCACTTCCTGGGCAGGCATGACAACTACAAAGGCATCCGGATCGGCCCGGGCAACCAGTGCTTTAAGATGAGGAACTTCGGTAACGGTAAGGGCGCACATCAGGATGGCATGAGACTGGCCGGTAAACATACCGGTTCCGGACATTGCCGTAACCCCGCGGCGCATTTCTTGCAAGACGAGCTGAGCGACGGCTTCACGCTTGTCGGTGATGATCAGGGTGAGTAGCTGTGGGCGGCGGCGGCTGAGACGGAACCACGGGCGGCGCTTGCCTTCGGTTTGTTCCGCAGATGTGCTGTAGCGAGGTAACACCTCACCGGGCGAATCGTGTAGAAAAATAGTGCCCAGGCTAAGGATGATAATGGAGGCAATGAAGATTGCACCCAAAAGCAACACAAATTCGCCGTTCAATGGGCCTACCGCGGCCCGTTTATAAAAAGTCTGCCAGGACTCGGCAGGTAGGGGCAGCAAGTAAATACGAGCGATCCAGGCCGTACCGAGGATGGAATAGATTGCCAGGTAATTGCGGCGCAGGCGGCGGCCGATGGCCTCGGATTGCGAAATGGGAAACTGTGGGTGCAGCAGCGATTCGGAAAGCGCTTCGGCCCAATCTTCTGATGGGTGGAAAGGCGGGACTAACATCGCGGCGAAAAAGTCGGTCTCCATCAGGCGTACGCGGTAGGCCCACAACTCATAGTAGCGGTAGCGACGTGCTTCGATGAGCAGGAAGATGGTTACCAGCAAGATATTCATCAGGATAATTAAATGGTTGCTGGTCTGTGCAAAGGCTATCGAAAGCACCGCGCCGGTCGTAATGACCGCCCAGTTGGTAGTGGCATCCAGCCGCTGGCGCCAGACGTTGGCGCGTTGCACCTCGGCGCGGAAGAGGTGTACCATAGCCGTAGTGAACTCGCTGGCGCGCAGGCGATAGCCGCGAAAAGTCCACACGAATTCGCGGTCATACTTTTCTGTCTCTGGCGGCAAACCCATTTCGGCGGGCGAAGGAATGTCTTCCATTTGTCCTACGTAGTCAAACCCAGCAAAGCTGCCAGGACATCGTCAGGGAGGTCGGCCTCAGGCAGATTTGCCTCAGGCAGATGGCCGGCCTGGTAGCTTTGGCTGGCGCGTTCGCGCAGCGCTTGCCACAAAAGCTGGCGTTCATCGTTTTCCAAAACCAGGTCGTGTAGCGTACAAGCGCGCAGCAGATATTCGCCGGTAGTATACAAGAAGGTGATACGCCGCCAATCCTCGGCCAGGATTGGCTGTGGCAAAGGAACCAACGGGCCGATCTGGATTTTGAAATATTCGTGTTGGGCATGAGGGTGATCCGGTTCGTCACGTAAGAGCTCGCCACGTGTGGTCAGCTCATGGCCACACACCGGAGCGACGTACTGGATGCGCCATTTACTATCTCCAAAAGCCGCTGTCTGATAAAATGCCAGGTAATCGACAGTGATTACTTTGGGTGCTGAACGCAATGGAATGCGATACCAGCCCAGGAGCCGGGCAATTTCCAGGTCACGCGGTTCTTTGAGAATGGCAACCAGAATGAGCGAAGTGGGAGATGGCAGCGCGGCGCTCACGGCTATTCTTCTCTGCCTCGCATCAGGGCAATACGATAGGGATAAAGGGCGGCCCGCATAACCCCTTGCTTCACGGCGGGGTCGTCCTCCATAATGGTCCGGGCAGCAGTGTCGTCGGTGGCGCGGAAAATGACAATGCCGAAGGAGTCGTCGCCGGTCGTCTGTGTGCGCCCGGCCAGGATAACTACACCATCTGCAGTCAGGCGCTGCAAGTGGGCAAAATGTTGGTCGATGATGGCCTCCTCATCTGGCGTGGGGCCGGTTGTAAGCATCTCCAGGCGAGTCGGGCGGATGACGTAAATGTATTCCTGTAGCAAGGTCACCCCTTTCTGCGCATCCAGTATGCGATTAACAGCCAGATCCAGGTCAAGATGAACAGGCCGACCTGCTTTTCGATCCAGAACCACACCAGGGCAAATAGCCCCAGGATCAGCAGCGCGTCTCCGATGAGTTGCAGCCGTCGCTCCCGGCGAGTGGGTGGCGGCTCTGACGTGGCCGTAAGTATCATCGCTGGCTGGTTTGGCTGGTTGGCAGCGGGGTGAAGCTGTTCGAGAGTCTCGGTCAGGCCAGCTTGCAAGATCGTCTGGCGCAGAGTCTGGTCTGTTATCTCGCCTCCCAGGTTGACCCAGGGGCTGAATTTTAGCTCTTGATATGGATCGTACACGTAAAGAGCGAAGCCGCCATTCTGTATGGCAATCGCCACGCTGTTTTCCAGGTCGGGATTATAGCCCAGGGGAAGCATACAGCGAGGGCTGTCTTTATCGACGGGCAGTTGGTCGATAGAAACCATTTCGCTCTCGAAGCCCAGGGAGGCGAGAAGCGCTTGCAAATCTGCGGAAGTGGAGAGTTGCGATGCGTTGATCATGCCGAAAAACGATTGAATTGATTATAACACTGCCGGGGACATGCCGGTTGGTTGGTAGCCTGCTGGCAGACAGGACGAGCATCTGGGCAGAACCATTGCCCAACCTTAGAAGAGGCGATCCAGAATGGCGGCCACCGGGTCTTCGCCGGGCTGTTTTTTCTCGGCAGTATGGTATGGGATGAGGGGAGTGGCCCCCCATTTGGTTTTGAAGAATATAACCCCGGGGTTGATGCCCAGGCCGAGATTGAGATAAGATTTTCCTTCAGCACGGGCGAGGTCGATGATGTGAGCCAGGAGCAAATCGGACGCGCCTGGGATCGCCTCGCGTGATGAGCGAAAATTGAATAAGTAAAATGCATAGTGATGAGGGGTGAAATCAGCCAGGTCGAAGGCTATCAGCCTGCCTCGCTGGTCGCGGGCTTCGATCAGGCGAGCGGATGGCTGCCGGGCATATTGAGGCAAGCGTTTGAAGATGGTGCGAATAGCTGGATCGAGCGGATTGGAACGCAGGAAGTCGTTCACCAGGCGGCGGTGTTCTCTGCCGAAGGATGTTGCGGTTTCGATGCTCAGGTTGCGCGCAGCGCTGCGCAGCAGGTTGCGTAGCTTTTTATCGGGGCTGACCGATGCGATTGCCAGGTGGTAATAATAATCTTGTACGGTCGGGCCGGTAAGTTGCGGATGCTCTGAAGCAGGTAGGGATATTTGCTCGCTGTCCCAACCGGGTGGGATTTGAGGGGCAATCAACGAAAACAGATCGGGCTCAAAGCGTTGCTGTGCTTGCTGCACGATATCTGCCAGGTGCCCGAGGTCGAATGGTTGGCGAAAGGGATAACCGACAAAAACCAGCCTGCTGTGGTGCAAATAGAGGATAAAATCGTCGATCAAAAACGGTTCGCCAGGTGATACTGCGGTCACATAGCCTGGCAGGTGCTCGGGCACGTAGGCATGCTCCTCGATATAGGCGTGTTGTTGAGATGTGAGCATCGTTCATCACCAATCAATGGTGGATGGGGTGTGAAAGACCGGACGGGATTCAGATGCCCGGTCAGGGCGTACTTTATCCGAAAAATAGATCATGTCAGACCTTGAAGGATCGTGTAGCCGGTGTCGCGCAGCAATTGACTGACGCCGGGTATGTGAGGTACGCCGACGAAAGCAGCCGCGCTCTCTTTCTCGAACAGTTTCAACATGCGCTGGAAAAGCACGTTGTCCCGTTCGCCGACCACTGCCGGGCAGCGGCTGGGGAACCGGTCTGTCAGCGAGAGCAGGCGGTCGACCCGGCCATCCAGATACGTGCGTGTGAAATCGTTCTTGTAAGTCTGCCAGTTATGTACATCGTTCAGATGGCGGGCGATACGCTCTAAAGGAATATTATCCAGGACAGTGATCTGCTCCTCGATAGTTTCCAGAAAGTGGATCGGTTTGCCTGATCGACAGGCAATTTTATAGGCTTCCATATCGACGGAATAGTCCCAATCCAGGTAGGTGGTCCAGATCGAGAAAAGCGCCATCCAGGGACGAACCCCATGCGCAAACTGCTGATAATAACTCGGTTCGGCGGGCAACAGCAGGCGATAAAAGTCCGCTGCGGGATCGGAGTCCAGGCGCAGGCGCAACACGCGATCGATTTCTCGTATGGCGGCTGGATCGAGTAGCGCATCCAGCGGGGACGCGTGCCGGCCTTTCCGCCCGTGTTCGGCAATTTCTTGCATGCTGCGCGCGTCAAGGGGGCCCTCAAATATCGCGCATTGTACCTGGGCAAGCAGGCGAGTGATGCAGGGGGCAAAGCTATAGGGAAAGAAGTGGGCCGTGCCCACCAGATAGGATGTTCGCCCATCTTTTTGGGCGCGCCAGACCATGCGTAGCGGCTTTTCTTTCCACCACGGGCGAAGAAACCAGATCATATTTTTCCCTCCATCCACGTGTCGAGCCAGGCCAGCCCGGGCGGCGCGGCAAAAGAACACTCGCAAAATTCGTAGGGCAGGAAGGATCTTCCTCCCCATTTCTCTTTGAAACGACGGATGCCTTCACTGACACCCAGCCCAAGTTGGAGCACGGGCTTGCCTTGCTGGCGCGCCCGCGCGATCATATCGGAAAATAGCAGGTCGCTGGCGCGAGGAAAATAATGGATTTGTGAATAACAGCCGAGCAGGTAAGTATCGAATCCAGGCGCAGCTTGGTCTACCACGAACAGGGCGGCCAAATGACCGTCGGAGTCGCGAGCAGTGAGCATACAGGCTCCTGGAGCCCGTTCCAGGTATTGGGGTACAGATTGGTACAACGCCGCAACCAGAGGCGGCAGTGGTTGGCGGCGCATGAACTCACCCAGCAGGGCTTGATGGTCCGAAGTAAAACGCGTTTCTTGTTTCACCTGTAGCATGCCCGCAGCTCTGGCTACGTCCTTGCGTAAAGCTGAACGCGGGGTAAACGCGTCGAGATCAAGGCGAAAATAGACGTCAGACTGGCGTAGAGTGCAATCTGGCAGGAGCGCCTCGGGTACCTGTGGCCCGATGAATAACAGGCGGCGTGGGCGATACTTCTCGCGAGTCTGTATGATGATCCGGCCACAATTTTCTTGATCAAACTGGCCTTCGAGAGGGTAGCCGACGAAGATGAGCCAGTTGTCTTTTGTGTACCCGATGTACTGTTCCAGGCGCAAAGGATGGGCGGCAGAGATGGCGATCATCAAGCTGGCCACGTGCTCAGGGACGTAAGCATGTTGCAACACATACTGCTCATCCTCGTCCGTAAAGACGGGTGGTTCAACTGGGCGAAGCGTGCGGCGCATCAGGCGGGATAGCATGTCTATCGTATCTTTTATTGATTACCCGGACCACTCCTCGCCGTGTTCCCATAATGCGTGCAGCTCATCGCGAAAGAAAGTATACCAGGCATCTCGCCCGGCCTGCAGTACGAATTTGGGCTTTGCTCCGGCAGGCATCTTGAAGGAATAATGCTCCAGGTATAGCTTCCCTGTTGGATTGTCCGGGTTGGTAGCGATTGCCCCGTAGGTTAGCGGCGTCTGGATGACGCGGATTTCCATTTTTTTCTCAGCGGCAAACTGGCGTAACTCGCTCAGGTCACCCAATGTAGCGCGGATCTCAGCGCGCATGCGTTCCAGATTGCTTCGACCGTAAACGCGCCCGTCAGCCATTTCGGCTGCAGGTCCCTCCGGATGGACGAGCAGGACGCGTACCCGCTGGCCGGCGCGTAGTTTGCTCTCGATATCGGGGTAATAGGTCTTGATTGTGCGTGTCAGACTGACGCCGACCAGCCAGGCTTCGTCTGCGCGCAGGAGGTCATCCTTCAATGTCGCCGGAAATTCGTCTAGAAAGACGGTTTCCCCCATGTGCTCCAGCCGTTGTGACAGCTCCTCAAAGCGGTGCTCGCTGCGCAGCGCAGCCACTGCCAACACGCCCAGTCCGGCCAACGTGATCGATGCCACCCACGCCTGCGGTGCAGTGCCCAGCAGGCCCAGGATACCCACGGCGAAGGCCAGCGTCACGGTCAGGTATAGGTCGATGTTCTCGCCACGGCGGATGTCGTTCCAGATGCGTCGCAAAGCTTTCATGGGTGGTCTCCAATTCTCCTTGCCGGTAAGTGGACAGACGCTGCACAGTTAATCATACCTGATTTTAGGGTGAATGGGGGAGCGATTGGTAGAGGATAACGGGTTAGAAAAAAACGGAGATATAATATTCTGATAGGCTGACCGGTGGCGTATCTGGTGGTAAGGATATGCGGGGTATCGGGTCTGGCCTGAAGAGGCAGGCAATGGACGGACGGTTGGACGATTTCAGCACACCAGCATTGGAACATGCGGTAAAGGCAAATTTACTGGCGTTTTTCAGGTTTATGCGCCGTTCACCACACGTAGTTTTCGATGAATGGGGTGGCCTGGCGCGCTGGCATTCGGCAGTGCCTTACCCGTGGTTCAACGGCGCATTGAGCCGGCGGCCTGCCGCGGAACAGGATGAGCAGGCGGTCGAGCAGACCCTGGCCTTCTTCCGAAAACATGGTGTAGGCATCTTCACCTGGTGGTTCGAGTCTCATCTGGCGCTGGAAAGCTGGCGTCCGCTGCTGCAGGCGCATGGTTTCCACTACGACGCCAATACACCGGGTATGGCGGTGGACCTGGAAGCAGTGAGGGCAACAAGCGCTTCGGTACAATTGGAGATTGTGCCAGTGAAGAGTTTGGAAGCATTGCAGGCGTGGACAGAGGTCTTTATCGCTGGTTATGAGTTGCCACGGACCTGGGAGACTGATTTGTACCAGTTGATGGCCGATCTTGGTCTGGATTGGCCAATGCAAAATTATATCGGTTATCTGGATGGTAAAGCGGTGGCAACCTCGTCTCTCTTCCTGGCGGCCGGCGTGGCCGGCATCATGTTCGTGGCCACTCTGCCCGAGGCGCGCAGGCAGGGGATTGGGGCTGCGCTGACCGCCGCGCCGCTGCACCAGGCGCGTCAGATGGGTTACCGGGTGGGTATCCTGCAATCGTCGGAGATGGGCTATAAAATATACCTGCACCTGGGCTTTGAAAGGGTGTGCGCGGTAGATCACTTTTATCGCAGCCTCGAGATTGACGATAATAACGTGAATGCCGGATGAAGCAGAACAGACTGACGTTATAATTACGTTGCATATAACCTTACGACCATTCGAGAAAACCTGGAGGCAACCTTGATTCTGTGTTGTGGTGAAGCATTGATAGATTTTGTACCCCTCGAGAGGGTGCGTGGCTACCAGCCCTGTCCGGGCGGCTCGGTATTCAATATCGCTGTGGGGTTGGGGCGCTTGCAGGCGCCGGTAGGTTTTTTCTGCAAGGTGTCTACCGATTTCTTCGGCGAGTTGTTGGTGCACAGCTTGCAGGAAAACGGCGTTCCAGCCGATTACGTTATTCGCCAGCCAGGGCCTACCACATTGGCTTTTGTCAGCCTGCCCGAAGAAGGCGCTGAACCACAGTATGTGTTCTATTCCAATGGAGCGGTGGACCGGATGCTAACCGTAGCCGACCTGCCTGCGCAACTTCCGGATACGATCCAGGCGCTCCACTTCGGCTCGATTTCGTTGGTGCAGGAACCGGGGGCAAGCAGTTATGAACACCTGATGCAGCGCGAGAGCGGCAGGCGGGTAATCTCGCTGGATCCCAATGTACGTCCGACGTTGATCCCGAACCGGGATGCATACCGGCAGCGTTTCGAGAGATGGGTGCGCCTGGTCGACATTGTGCGGCTCAGCCTGGTTGACCTGGATTACCTTTACCCCGGTCGGGAACCGGAAGATGTAATCGGCGAGTGGCTGGCATGGGGGCCGAGCGTGGTGCTGCTGACGTTGGGGGCGGATGGAGCCGCTGGCTATACCGCAAGCGGCAAAACCAGAGTGCAGGGCATTCCTACCGTTG
This sequence comes from uncultured Anaerolinea sp., assembly GCA_964595435.1. Classification (GTDB taxonomy): domain Bacteria; phylum Chloroflexota; class Anaerolineae; order Anaerolineales; family UBA4823; genus RBG-16-57-11. The sequence goes on from CAZQQJ010000006.1 coordinate 174,872, forward strand.
TTGTCGATACCGTCGGTGCTGGAGATACCTTCCTGGCGGCATCCCTGGCTTTTTTGTACCGGCGCGGTTTGCTTTCCCGGGGTGACGCGCTGCGGAAGGTAGGACAAGATATGCTGAACGACTGCCTGGCATACGCTGTGAAAGCCGCATCGATCAACTGCTCTCGCGCTGGCGCTAACCCACCCTTTTTACGTGAAATGGAGGCCATGGGTAATGAGTGACGGAAAACCGGTTTCCGGTCTGGCTAATCCCTCGCAGCTAAAATTGCTCCTGGACAGTCCCGATGTGGCCGAGTGGCAGCGGTTGTTACCCAGTGGGCTGTTTTATGGTATTACCACCAATCCAAAACTGCTTCATCAGGCGGGATTGCCTTGCACGGTGGAAGTGTTGGCCGGCCTCGCAGCCCGGGCATTCGAAATGGGTGCGCAAGAGATTCACTTGCAAACATGGGGGATGGAGGTGGATGAGATGCTGGCGACGGGACGTAAGCTGGCATCCATTGACCGCCGGGTGATGGTCAAAATTCCCGCTACTCGCCAGGGGTATTTTTGCGCTCACAGGCTCATTGCTGAAGGCGCGGGTGTCACGCTGACGGCCATGTATTCGGCGCATCAGGTGTTGTCTGCAGCAGCGCTTGGAGCGAATTACGCTGTCCCCTATCTTGGACGGATGAACGAAGCCGGGATGGATGGCATCCGTGAGGTGATTGCCATGCAAGAGATCCTGGAGAGCATGGCCAGTTCGACTCAGATACTGGTGGCCAGCATCCGCAAATTGGATGATATCGTAACCCTGGCGCGGCGCGGTGTGCAGGTTTTTACGTTGTTGCCGCCGCTGGTAGACAACCTGTTAGATGATCCCTATTCACAGAAAGCTGCGTTCGATTTTGATGAGCACGCCCGGTTGAGTCGATCGTTGTGAAGTGAAAGACAGCTTATGGCATCCCATTTCCTGCGAAGCAAGCTGCTGGTCCCACCGCTGCGTCCATCTCTGGTGGAGCGGCGGCAATTGTTTCGGCAATTGGATCGTGGGCTGGCCTGTGATCTGATTTTGGTCTCTGCTCCGGCGGGCTATGGTAAGACGACATTGCTGAGCGCCTGGACGCATTTTTGTGGATACCCGGTAGCCTGGCTGTCGTTGGAAGAAGGGGAGAACGACCCGGCTCGTTTCCTGGCTTACCTGGTGGCTGCCCTGCAAACGATTTATCCACAGATTGGGGCTGGATTGTTTCCTCCCCATCCGGAATCTGGAGAAGCGCCTGGCGGTTCCTCGCACTTGTTGGAAGCGCAGCAGGTGATATTGTTAAGCCGGCTCGAAGCCCTGGAGAACGACTTCATCCTTGTATTGGATGATTACCATGTTATCACTACGCCGGTGATCCACCAATTCCTGGCTTACCTGCTGGATCATCGTCCCCCGGCGTTGCACCTGGCGATTTGTGCACGCGCTGATCCCCCATTGCCCCTGGCGCGCCTGCGAGCGAATGCCCGGTTGGTCGAATTGCGCCTCCAGGAATTGCGTTTCTCTGACGATGAAGCCGCTGTTTTTCTGAATCAGATCATGGGGCTGGGTTTGGATGCCAGTAGTATTGCCGCATTGGCCGGGCGTACCGAGGGCTGGATCGCCGGTTTGCAGATGGCGGCAATCTCGATGCAGGGACGGGACGACCTGCCTGGTTTCATTCGGGCCTTTACGGGTAGCCACCGTTATGTGTTGGATTATCTTGCATCAGAGGTGTTACAGCGCCAGCCAACTTACGTGCAGGATTTTCTGATGCAAACGGCGATTCTGGATCGCATGTGCGCCGCTTTGTGTGATGCATTGCTGGATGATATGCAAGGGGCGACGGACGCTGCTTCACTTTCTGGAGAGGATCGGCCCGGCTCCGCCCAGGCGATTTTAGAACATCTCGAGACGAGCAATCTGTTTGTGGTCGCCCTGGACGACCGGCGTGAATGGTATCGCTATCATCGTCTATTTGCTGATTTGCTGCGCAGGCGTTTGCAGCAGGTTGATCCGGCGCTCATCCCCCGGCTGCACCGCCGGGCGAGCGACTGGTTCCAGCACAATGGCCTGGCTCCGGAGGCGGTGGAACATGCCCTGGCAGCCGGCGATGACGCCCTGGCAGCAGAACGGATCGAAGCGACCGCCGATCTGCTGCTGTGGGGAAGCGAGGTGGTCACACTGCAACGCTGGTTGAAGCACTTACCTGAAACGGTTATCCAGTCCCGGCCCTATCTGGATCTGATACGCGCGGCAGTGCTGACCCTGGCCGGTCAGTCGGCGGACGTGGTGCAGGCCAGCATCCAACGGCTTTCAAAGCAGGGAGCACTATCGGCAGAAGTGGCCGTTTTGCAGGCAGTGTTGGCGGTTATGCAGATCGATCTGGCGCTGGCTGAGAGGTTAAGCAGGCAGGCATTGGAACGCTTGCCGGAGCGCTCTGCTTACTTTCGCAGCACGGCACGTTGGGTGTTGGATGCCTGCCAGGTAGGTGTGGATGACTTGCGCCAACGCGCCCGGCGCATCGAAGCGTTGGTAGAGCAGAGCCGGGCAGCGAACAGCCCGCTCTATGAAGTGATTGCGCTATGCGAACTGGCCGATGTGCGTTTCAACCAGGGACGACTGGCGCAGGCCAGGGAGATTTACCAGCAGGCGCTGGATCGGGCGAAAAAAACAGATGGCAGCCCAATGCCAATCGCTGGCCAGGCGTGGGTCGGGTTGGGGTCGGTATACGAGGCAGAAAATGAACTGGAGCAGGCGGTTGCCTGCCAGCAAAAGGGGATCGAATTGACCCGGGCCTGGCGCCTGTTCACCGCGGTGGAGGGATTAAACCGTCTGGCGGTTTGCCAGCAAGCAATGGGGGATGAAGACAGCGCGCAGCAGGCGCTCATGGATGCCAGGCGGCTGGCGGAGTCTTCTGACCTGACCGATTTCGACGACCGGCTGGTGACCCTGGCGCAGGCGCAGGTTGACTTACGGCGGGGCGAGAGCGAGACTTTCTGGCGCTATTGGTCGCAGCGTAAGGAGGCAGGCCAGGCAAGTATGATCGACCAGCGCATGCTCAAGTACGAGCGGGTCACCCAGGGCTGGGCGTACCTGATCGATGGGCGACCGCAAGAAGTGTTGGCGACCCTGGATGCACTGTTGCCTGCGATGGAGGCCAACGATCGCGTTTTGCTGGTTATCGAGATCGAGATTCTACGGGCATTGGCTTGGCAGGCTTTGGGTGACAGCGCCGCGGCGCGGGCGGCGCTGGGGCATGCCGTTGCGCTGTCCGCGCCGGCCGGTATCCTGCGCCCCTTCTGCGATTGGGGACAGGCACTGGCGCCCTTGCTGCACGGTCTGGGGGGGAGCGGGCAGCAGGCGAGTCATGCCGACCGCTTGCTGGCGGTAATTGAGAGCAAAACGCCAGCCGTGCTGGGGCTGCCAGAACAACCCGGCCTGGTGGAGCCGCTCAGTGAGCGCGAGCTGGAGGTATTACGCCTCTTGAAAAGCAGTATGACGGTGCCGGAGATTGCCGCTGAGCTGTATGTGGCAGATAGCACGGTGCGCAGTCATATTAAGAGCATCTACAGCAAATTGGGGGTACACCGGCGCCTGGACGCTGTCCAGCGAGGGGAAGAGATGGGATTGATAGGTTCGTGAATTTGGCCTGAAAGCAATCATTCAATCGGATGGGACGAATATGAAAGGTGAAGATATCGACCTGTTTGAGCTGGCGTGGAATGACACGCTGCGCGGCGATTTCTTGTGGACGAATGCCAATTTCGGCGAGGCGATGCCGGAAGTAATGACGCCTTTTTCCTGGTCGTTGCTGCGCCAGGCACCGTTGAGCGAATGGCTGCACATTGAGGGGTCCCCCTGCCTGGGAAATATTGGAGGGCGGCTATATTTCAATGTCAGCGTGCTGGCTTCGATTTTGCACGCCATAGGCAGGAACCAGGCGCAGATTTTGCAGATGTTGGAGGGAACGTTCCATTCGAATTTCCTGCCGGAAATGGCGATCCCGCTGATCCCGCGCCGGTCGGACAGCCGGTGGTCGATATTCAGGATGCTGGTGAGTGAGCAAGTTCGCCAGGCGCGAAATGTGCGCAACCTGGGAGGATTGCTCTCCGGCACGCCAGCCTGGTGCAAAGATATGCGCGGGCGCATCCAGGAAGCGAAGAATGGTAATGACATGATCTGGTTGTGGGAGCGCAGTTTGTGGCCGTATGCGAAGAAGGTGTGGTGGGGGGTGCTGGGCAGCGCCAATCATTTTTCAAACTACACCACACCGTTATATCAGGAGCTAACCCGGCTGGTGGGCATGGAGGACGCTACGGCGCTGCTGGTGGGATTGGATCAGCCAGCGCAGCCGCTGGCCAGCCTGGGGTTGGTTGCGGGCCTGGCTAAAGTTGCCCAGGGTGGGATGAGCAGGGATGAATTTCTGGCGCAGAACGGCCATCGCGGCGCGCAGGAGTTCGAGCTTTCCGCGCCGCGCCTGGCAGAAGACTTTACCTGGATTGACCGGCAACTGGCAGAGATGGCTTGGGAGGCAATGGAAGTGGGGCTGGCTCATAAACGGCAGAGATATGATGCAGCCGTACAGCGCCTGGAGCAACGTTACCCCAAAGCAGCCCGCCGCTTGCGACAGAGGATCGAAGAAAGCGCCCGGCGAGGCCGCATGCGCGAGGCAGCCCGCTCAGAACTGGCGCGTGCCACGGCTGTGCTGCGCGCCTGGGCTTTGCGGGCCGGCACAATGATCTGGCTGGACCAGGATGTCTTTTTGCTGAGTATCGCTGAAATACTCTCAGCTTTAGAACGGCCGGGTGATCCTGTGGATTGGATGATCGAGGATCGGCGATCCAATTATGAATACTATCGTGCCTTGCCGCCTTATCCGGCGATTATCCGTGGACGTTTTCGCCCACATCTGTGGGCGCACGATCCTGACCGGCGCAGCGATTACTACGATGCCCAGAGCGGCCCTCCGGCTATCCAAAGGGGAAAAATTGAGATTCGTGGAGCGGCTGGATCGGCCGGGTGTGTGGAGGGGGTAGTGCGGCGACTGGACAGGCCGGAACAGGGCGACCAGTTCCGGCCGGGTGAGGTGCTGGTGACTTCGCTGACCAATATCCACTGGACGCCGTTATTCCCACGGGCGGCGGCAGTAGTGACGGATGTCGGCGCACCGCTTTCACATGCGGCGATTGTGGCGCGTGAGCTGGGCATCCCGGCGGTGGTAGGCTGCGGCAACGCCACGCTGCGTTTGAAGACTGGCGATCGGGTGCGAGTGGATGGCGGTAAGGGGGTAGTGGAAGTGGTGGAGGGCGATAATTCCCCTGGTTAATCCCCAAATTTGGGGATGACATTTCCCCCAACCCGGGTTTATATTATGAGTGCATCGCGAGATGAGGATGCGCTCTAATTCAGGTGATGAGTAATCGGCCACCGAACGTATCGGCCGATTGGTGCAACTTGTTTGATGTGAAACTATGCAAATGTTGGGTCGGCGGAGGAAAGGATGAGAACCAGGTATGGTGAGGTATATCGGATTGTGGTAAAGGGCGAGCTAGATGAAAACTGGTCGACCTGGTTAGGTGGCTTTGATCTCAGTTATCAGATGATTCCGAATGGCAAATCCCTGACTGTACTGACCGGGGCAGTGGCCGACCAGGCTGCGCTGCGCAGCCTGCTGACCAAAATTTGGGATATGAACCTGGAACTGGTAGCTCTGCAAAGGATGGACGAAAATGGCAACTAAGTATATTCTTTCATTATCAGATACAGGTGCAGCGCTGGAAACCGTGGGTGGTAAAGGGGCTTCGCTGGCGCGGCTGGCCGGTGCAGGGCTGCCGGTGCCAGCCGGTTTCCATGTCACCACAGCGGCTTACCGGGCTTTTGTAGAAGAAAATAACTTACAGGCAATCATCCAATCTGCGTTGGAGATGGTGGACCTGGCGCAACCCTCTACCCTGGAGCAGGCTTCACAGCGCATTCGGGAGCAGTTTGTGGCAGTAAAGGTGCCGGCGGAGATCGCCAGGGCGATTCTACAGGCTTATATCGCCCTGGATGGTTCAGACCTGGCTGTAGCAGTGCGCTCTTCGGCCACGGCGGAAGATTTGCCAGAGGCGTCTTTTGCCGGGCAGCAGGAAACCTATCTGAATGTCCGTGGGCCGGCGGCAGTGTTAGAAGCAACTCGGAAATGTTGGGCCAGCCTGTGGACGGCGCGGGCAATTGGCTACCGCGCCAGGCAGGGGATCGATCCCGACCAGGTAGCCCTGGCCGTGGTGGTGCAACGGCTGGTGGAGGCCGATGCGGCAGGCATTCTGTTCACGGCTGACCCGGTGAGCGGCAACCGCAGCCAGGTGATGATCAGCGCGGCCTGGGGGTTGGGCGAAGCGGTGGTAGGCGGGCTGGTGACGCCCGACACACTGGTGGTGGATAAGGCCAGCGGCCAGGTGATGAAACGCGAAACGGCGGAAAAGCAGATGATGACCGTGCGGGTAAATGGCGGCACGCAGGAGCAGGCCGTGCCTGAAGCGCTGCGCAAGGCGCCGGTGCTGAGCGATGACCTGGCTGCCGAATTGACGCGCCTGGGCGTGCAGATCGAAACGTTGTACGGCAGGCCAATGGATATCGAGTGGGCGCTGCTGGGTGGACATTTTGCCATTTTGCAGGCCCGGCCTATCACCGCGCTGCCTGAGGAAGAAACGATCGCTCCGGTCGAATGGGCCCTTCCAGGGAAAGAGTGGTTCTATTCGCGAGGCAGTCTGGCCGAACATTTGCCCAACCCGGTCACGCCGCTCTTTGCTACGTTGGGGGTGAGACTGGCTAACCAGGTGACAAATGAACTGATGACTGCGTTCATGGGAGGAAAGACGATCTGTGTAGAATTCCGCACCTTGAATGGGTACCTTTACCAGGGGCTCAGGATGGGAAGAAAGGATTGGGTGAATTTCGCCATTCTCATGATAAAGCAAACGTCTTCGATTTTGAGGGGTAGCACAAAACGCTGGCAGGAAGGGCGAGCTATTTTTGCAGAGTTTGTGCGCCCGTATGAGAGCAAGTCAGTGGAAAGGCTGACCGCCGCTGAACTGCTGGAAGGTGTGAATGCGTTGTTTCTCGCCGCGGCACGTTTCTATACAGTCGTCCAGGCCTCGACGCTGCCGGCGACCACAACCAGCGAGACGGTGTTTTGCAATGTGTACAACCGGATGATCCGGAATGAGGGCGACCCTGTAGCGACGGATTTCCTGATGGGCTTTGATACTGCGCCGATCCTGGCAGAGAAATCGCTTTTCGACCTGGCGGAGCAGGTAAAAGAGCGCCCTGGCTTGGCTCGTTATGTGCTGCACACGGGGACTGCGGCCCTGGTGAGCGACCTGGAGGAGACCCGGGCGCCGAGCGGGGTGACGGATGCAGATTGGGACAGGTGGCGGGAAGGCTTTCGGGTGCACCTGGAACGATATGGTGGGGCGGTCTACGATTACGATTTTGGTTATCCGATGCCTGGCGAAGCGCCTGAGCCGCTGTTGGAGGCGATCAAGATGTACCTGGAGGGCAAAGGCTCGAATCCTCACCAGCGCCAGCAAGCTGCAACCCGGCAGCGCGAGCAGGCGACGAAGGCTGTGCTGCAGCGAGTCGGCTGGCCGCGTAGAGGCTGGTTCGAGAAGGCGCTCAAATGGGCACAGGACATTGGCCCGACGCGCGAGGATAGCCTGGCCGACATGGGGATGGCGCATGTGCAAATCCGCCGCTTTGCAGGCGAGCTGGGTCGGCGGTTTGTCAGAGGCGGCGCAATTCGCGAAGCAGAGGATATTTACTGGTTGGTGGAAGATGAGGTGGAAGAGCTGACGTCCGCTCTGGAGTGTGGCGATGTACTGGCAGATTTCAGCGGGAGAATCCCGCTACGCAGGATTGAGTGGCAAGCCCGGTTGAAGATTCGTCCGCCGTGGGCGCTGCCAGAGACATCACACCTGGCTAAGATGGTGCCGTGGGCTGGTGAGGGTGATAGCTCCACGAACGTGCTCAAGGGGTTGGGCACCAGCTCTGGGAAGGTTACCGCGCCGGCGCGGGTTCTGTATGGTCCTGAGGATTTCGACCAGATGAAACCAGGGGATGTCCTGGTGGCTGTCACGACGACTCCCGCCTGGACGCCGCTTTTCACCATGGCTTCGGCAGTCGTTACCGACATCGGCGGGCCGCTCAGCCATAGCTCGATTGTGGCGCGCGAGTATGGCATTCCGGCAGTGATGGCTACCGGGTTTGCTACGCGGCGCATCCGCAGCGGCCAGGTGGTTACGGTGGATGGGGCGGCAGGGGTAGTGAGTTGGTAGGCCGGACGTGTCAGGCGGGTTCACTCAGGGTGAAATAGAAAGTGGCACCCTGGCCGACTTTCGCGTTGGCCCATACTTCGCCGCCATGCCGTTCAACGATGCGCTTGATGGTGGCCAGGCCGATGCCTGTACCGTCGAACTCATCTACGCGATGCAGGCGCTGGAAGGCAGTGAAGAGTTTGTGGGCGTAGGCCATATCGAAACCAGCCCCATTGTCTTCGATGAAATACACAGTGTGGCTGTCTTGTTGTTGAGCGCCAAACTTGATGACCGCGATGGGTTGTTTTTGAGTAAACTTCCAGGCGTTGCTAAACAGATTTTCGAGAACGACACGCAATAGATCGGGGTCTCCATCGGCCATAAGGCCGGTTTGAATATGAGACTCGACCTGGCGGTGTGGGTTTTGAGCGCGCAAGACAGCATCGATTTCGCAAGCGATGGTGCTGATGGGGACTTGAGTGCGGTGCAGTTCGGCACGGCTGACGCGGGAAAGTTTGAGCAAATCCTCGATTAACCGGCCCATGTGTTGGGTTGCCTGGCGGATGTTATCTAAAACCTGGTGGGCATCGCCGCCCAGGAACTTGGCATAATCCTCATCCAGGATGCGACTATACCCATCGATGGCGCGTAGGGGGGCTCGCAGATCATGGGCCACGGAATATGAGAAGGCTTCCAGTTCCTTGTTGGCAACTTCAAGAGCTGCAGTGCGTTCTTGTACGCGTTGCTCTAGCTCCAGGTTAAGCTTGCGGATTTGTTCCTCGGTGCGCCGGCGTTGGGTTACGTCGCGTACAACGCATAAGACACTGTCTTCTTCACAAGCAGTTATTCTGGCCTCGAAGGCATGCTCAACCCCATTTGGCATGGGCATTTCATAATCCAAGACCTGCACCTCTTCGGTATCTAGAGCCTGTTGGATGGCGTGCATCAGGCGCTGGACAATGCCAGGATCAGGGATGATTTCATTTGCATTTCTCCCCAAGAAACTTTGTCCTACGATAATCGGTTCCTGCCCAGGAGGCGGGATAAAGTGTAGAAAATTGCCTTCACGGGAAATTTCAAAAAGCGTATCGGGAATGGCATAGAGCAGGGCGCGGTTGCGCGCCTCGCTGCGGCGCAAGGCCTGTTCCGTTCGTTGGCGCTCAACCAGTTCCTGGTGGGCCCGATTCAAAGCCTGGGTGATATTTTGCACGGCCAGGTGGATAAATACCGCCGTGACGCTCAGTAAAGCGGTATACGTTACCCATTGGGTGAGTGTGACTTCCAGGTCCGGGCCGGGTAGCAAGTTATTCGTCTCTGCCAGGAACAAACCGAATATCGTCAACGAGCCAAGCGCGGCGATTACTGCGCTGGTACGACTGCCGACCAGCAGACCGGCCACAACCACGATGACGATATAAACGGATGTTGTGGGGGAGCGAATGGTTCCCAATATGGCGTTATAAATGGCGGTATTGACCAGCATCCAGATGAGAAATGCCTTGCTGACAAATTCAACCTGGCGGAGGTTGAGCAGGTATTTCATCACCAGTAAAGTGCCGATATTGAAAATGTTGAATACTATTACTGCCAGCGGTGTCCTGCCGCCCATAAAATCGCCGACCAGTACCAGAAAATAAGCAAACAGGCTGGTCGTTAACACGATATTTGCCAGACGAGCACGATGAGCTCTGGCCTCGTCTTCGATATATGGAGAGTCTAGCCACTGCCTGATTTTTTTTACCATGTGTTGCTCCATATCCAGAATGTAATCATTGTACACGATTTTTAATCGGCTGAATGCGACGCGGTTACTTCGTTGACGCGGTGGTCGGTTTGGGATAAACTATATGAGCAAGCGCCGCCAGGTTGCAAGGAGATGTTACTGATGAAACGTTTTTTGGCTTTGGTAATACTGCTGGCTATCACCTCATCGGCCTGTCTTGGCTCTACTCCTGCCCAGCAGAATAACGACGAGGCAGTGAAAGCGGCGCTTGAAAAGTTGATCGCGGCAGCGACACAAACCAAATTGGCTGAACCAACCCGAACGCCAACCCCCCTCCCCACATCCACCTCTACGCCTACGCTTGCCCCAACAGTAACGATTGCACCGGTAGGGGCGAGTGAGGCCGCTACTACGCCGGCTGGCACGTTGACGCCAGGTGTGGAAGGTGAGGGGGCGCCTGCTGGTCCCGTATCAGCCTGCATCCCGGCGGGGGCGGCATTGGAAGCTGGCCTGGTCACCCGTGTTATCGATGCAAATACGATCCAGGTCTTTGTGAATGGGAAGACCCACACAGTGCGCTATATTGGCGTGAAACCCTCTACAACCAGGCAGCTTCAGAAAGCCGCTGAAGTGAAGAATCGCGAGCTGGCCGAAGGGCAACCCGTGGTTCTGATCAAGGATGTTACAGAGAGTGATAAGGATGGGCGGTTGCTGCGTTATGTTCTAGTCGGTGGATTGGAAGGACCTTTTGTCAATTACGAACTTGTCCGCCAGGGATATGTCCAGGCGGTGAGCGTCTCGCCGGACCTGGCCTGCGCGGACACATTGGGGCTGGCACAACTGGACGCAGCGCGGGAAGAAATAGGCATCTGGAAGCCGGGGGCGGAAGCCTCCCCCACTCCTAAACCGACCAACCAGCCTGGTTGGATGCGCCTGCCGGAGGGGAGCAAGGTCAGAGTGCCGAACTCGTATTGTCGCTCAAGGTGCCGCTGATCAGGCATTCACGACCGTTACGATAGAGCGCGTAACGCTCTGTTCAGACGGCTAAAGCTTACCTCTTGTAACCCCCGTAGATGGCGTGACCGGCAGACATCCAAAACACGTCCACGCCGGAAAAGCCAGCCTTTTCCAACCATTTGAGCTGATCGAAAAGGGGGGACGGCTTGTCGATATCTTCCGGATCGAAAAATCGGTACATATTCCAATGATGGTGCGAGAAAAATTCGAAACCGATCAGGCTTTCGTCCAGTTGTAAGGCGCGTTGGCGCACAGCCGCGTCCCATTCTTCAGCAGCCAGTTCCCAACCCAAAGGGTGGGCCGGTTCAATCAGGTCGGCGATGATAAATGCGCCGCCTGGGGCAAGCATGCGGTAGACATCGGCGAACAGAGCCTGTTTCTGCTTGCCATCCAGGTGGTGGATTGCCAGGGAGCTGGCTACACCATTCAGGTGCGCATACTCGCTTCGCCATGCCGTATCGGCAAGATCGAATTGCCTTGCCTGGAAACGTTCGCCAAAGTGCGCCAGGCGTTCTGCAGCGCGCTTGAGCATACCGGGCGAGCCGTCCAGTCCATAAACGGTATAGGTTGGAAAACGCTCGAGGATGGTTTGGGCTAACAATCCCTCGCCGCAGCACAGCTCTAAAACGGTTACGGTGGCGCTTCGGCGGGGCAGCAGGCTGGCGATGATGTGAATCTGGTGTTCGCGCTTGGGTATAAAGTAGCGCCCGTAATCGATAAAGGTTTGAGTATTGTGCTCGTCCCAGATGTCAGAAGAGGGTAAGTCGGGTGATTGCATATTTCCTCCTTCGGATTTGATCCAGTCTACCAACAATACGACCTTCCTGGACGGTTTGCGCATCTGCTAACTGAACAAGGCTTTTACATCTTCGGCAGTGAGGTTCTTGAAAAAGGCGCCTTCGGTGGTGATGATCTGATCAACCAGGCTGCGTTTGCGCTCTTGCAGTTGGAGGATTTTCTCTTCGACGGTGTCACGGGCGATGAGTTTGTAGACGAAGACGGGTTTGTCCTGTCCAATGCGATGAGTGCGGTCGGATGCCTGCATTTCGGCAGCAGGGTTCCACCAGGGATCGATGTGGATGACGTAATCGGCGGCGGTCAGGTTCAAGCCCAGGCCACCGGCTTTAAGGCTGATGAGGAAGAAGGGAATGGACGAATTATTTTGGAATGCATCGACCTGTTCTTGTCTGGCGATGGTGGAGCCATCCAGGTAGGTATAAGGAATTTGTTGGGTATCCATTTCCCGGCGTATCAGGCTGAGCATCTGTACGAACTGGGAGAAGATCAGCGCTTTGTGGTTTTCGGCGCGCAGGGTCTCGATTGTTTCGAGAAGCAGTTCGAACTTGGCTGATCCGCCCTGGAATTTTTCATCCACCAGGATAGGGTGGTTGGAAATCTGGCGCAGGCGGAGCAATCCCTCGAGGATTTTCATCTGGCTGCCCCCCAGGCCATCTTTATCCAACATGCCGAGCAGAACGCCGCGATAGTAATCGCGGGTACGGTTGTAGAGCTTGCGTTGAGCAGGATCCATGTCGCAATAGAGAATGCGCTCGGTGCGTGGGGGCAACTCGGGGGCCACCTGGTCCTTGGTTCGGCGCAAGATAAAGGGGTAAACCATGCGGCGCAGAGATTGAACCGCGGCTTCGTCGTTCTTTTTTTCAATCGGCAAGCCGAACTCACTCTTGAAATATTGCAGGTTGCCCAGCAGCCCCGGATTGAGAAAGTTGAACTGTGACCATAACTCGGCGGTAGAGTTTTCAATGGGCGTGCCGGTAAGCACCAGGCGGTGGCTGGCATTGAGCAGGTGCGCAGCGCGCGCGGTTTGCGAAAGCGGATTCTTAATCGCCTGGGATTCGTCGAGAATCGCGTAATGGAAATTGTAGCTGTGCAAAAGCTGTAAATCGCGCAGCATCACGCCATAGGTGGTAATGACCAGGTCAACGCCATCGAAGATGGCGGTATCTTTGATCCGGTCGGTCTCGAAGAATTCGAGCAAACGCAGATCAGGGGTGAAGCGAGCAGCCTCGCGTTGCCAGTTGACCAACAGAGAACGCGGCACGACTAACAAACTGGCCTGTTGTGGGCGGGTCTCATCTTGACGCTCATATAGGGATTGGAGAAAGACCAGTGCCTGGACGGTTTTACCCAGGCCCATATCATCCGCCAGGCATCCGCCAAAGCGGTGGTCATGGATGAAATGCAGCCAATCATAGCCGGCTTTCTGGTAAGGGCGCAGTTCGCCGATGAATCCTTCGGGTAATGAGCGAGGAATGATGCCCTGGAAATCACCGTTGGCCAGGGCGCGCAGGCGGGCGCGGCGCGTCTCGAACTCTGCATCGATTTGCGCCCAATCGGCATCGGCCAGGGCATGGTCGAGTAGAGTAACCTGGTAACGCGAGAGACGCAGCCCCTCGCTGGTTGCTTCGCCCAGGTTGAACAGGTGCCGGTAACGCTCTACCCACTCTTCTGGGATCTCACCGATAGAGCCATCGGCTAACTTGATAAAGCGCTCACGTTTGCGTAGCGCCCGGCGTATATCTTGCAACGAGACTTCCAATTCGCCAAAGTTGACGACCGTCTGGACATCGAACCAGTCGATGCCGGACGAGACGCGAAAAGAAATGGTGGGGGTGCTGCGATTGACGCGAGCGGTTTTGAGTTGCTCTTCGCCATAGATTTCGAAACCGGTTTCAGCCAGGCGTGGTACCCGGTTGAGCAGGAAATCTACGGGGTGGGTGCGGGCGCGCAGGCAGAACAGCCCGGATGCAGCCGGATAAGGGGACCGTTTCATTCCATAAGTAGCCGAGCCAAGCAGGTCGTAAGCGGCTTTTTCTGCCTCTGTACGGCGTAAAATGCGCACCAGGATATGTCCGTCGTCCTTGCGCTGAATGGTTTCAGCCGGCAAATCGGAATTGTAGCTCAGCTCGGTGGAGTCGTAGGCGAAACGCAACTGACCTTGCAACTCACCGTTTACTTCACTAAGATACAAGCGTGGCGTTGGGTCGATGTCGACAGTTTCCCAGGTGATGGCGTTGCCTTGCAAAGGAAAGTGTCGTGCCAGGTCAAGCAGATATTGGTCGATAAAATCGGCTTCCTGGTCGGGGGAGATGACCAGTTCGGGGGTGTCTGTAAAGCTTTGTAGCAGGTTGATGTTGGATGCATTATCCAATGATAGCAGCCAGCGGTCGGCGAGAACCCAAAGCGGTTCATCGAGGATGATCTGTATGTCCTGAGGAAGTACGGGTAAGGCTTGTTCGCCTGCAAAAAGGCTGACTCTCAGATGCAACCCGGCGGGGTCTCGATCCACGTTCAAGCGCACTTGCCCGGCCTGGTGCAACACTTGAATGCCTCGTGATAGGGGATGTCCCAGGCTGCCGTAGAAGAGGGGCGCCTGGCTGCGTGCCAGCAATGCCAGGTAATCTCCTAAGGGGAAGCGCAGATTATAGGCATAGGCAAAAGAGCGGTTACGCTCCAGCAACACATTGGCCAGGTTAACAGTCGATGGGTCACAATTGCGGCAAATTTCGGCATCCAGAGGTGTGTAGGGTGAACGCAGCCGGGTAGTGAGGTCTGGATTATTCTCGACGTATTCGCGCAGGGTTTGGGCGTCGATGCTGGTAAAGTCGTTCTCCAGGAGAGGGCGCAGGTCAGAAGGCGTCTGGTTGAACTGCAATGTGTAGGGGACTATCTTCCAGTCGACATCCATGCCGCGACTTTCTGGTTGGAGGCTGAAAAAGAGCAGGTAAGATTGAGCGCGATTGCGGCGAGGTGCATCCTGAGCAGTTCCAAGAATTTGTTTGATTTGCAATTGCCAGGCGGCAGGAAGTTCGCGAATCAGGCGCTGGCGCAACCCCATCCAGGCAGCTACATCGTGCTCGCAGATAAGCCCGCGACTGGCATGGCTACAACTGCACTTCATGTAAAGCAAACCGCGGGCAATGCGGAACTCGACGTGATGGTTGCGTTTATCCAATACGGTACAGTTGGCGGTTAACTCCCCCAGGTCGATGATTTGCACCATGCCGCGCTCAAATAGCGCTTGACCCATCTGATAAGTGGCCGGGTCAACCGCTTTGCGCAAGCGATCTTCATTGAGTGTATCTAAATCCAGGTTGAACATTGGCCCGTGCGATGCACTATGTGCGGCGTACTCCGCTGTTTGTACGTGGTACGCCGCACATCGCACTGTTAGAGGATACCTGCTTCGCGGTTGAATTCTTCGATCAATGCATCGATTTCGGCTGCCTGGCTTTGGAAACCTGTCCAGTAATCGCGGTCGTACCACTGGGACTGGATTTCTTCGTAGGTGCGTCCTTGCTGTTCAACCCAGGTGAAGTATTTGAGGTTGTGCACACGGCGACGATCAACGTAGCGCAGTTCAAGGAGGTTATCGGTGGATTGCCCGTGCAAATATTGGGCAAAGTGGGCGGAGGCATCGGTTTCAGAGTAGGCGCCAAACTCTTCATGCATCTCTGCCAACCGGCTGCCGTAAAGTTGCATGGAATCGGTTAACACGGTGAGAACGATATCATGCTCGCCCAATTCATAGTACTTGGCGAATTTGATGGCTGACAGGACATTGGATATACCGGAAAAACCGAGCAGATCTAACTGGCCGACGATAGCTTCGGGCACACCCTTTTTGACCAGGTGAGCACGTCCCGCCGGTTCGTTGAACAGGCGAGAGATATTTACTACAGCATTATCATCGATAGCAACAACCATGTCAGTGTTTTGAACATTGTGGATCCATGGGACGTGCTTATCGCCAATACCTTCGATACGATGAGCGCCGAAGCCGTTCTCCATTAATGTAGGACACTGCAACGCTTCGCTGGCAACGATCTTACTGGATGGAAAGAGTTGTTTCATGTAATCTCCGCTGGCAATGGTTCCGGCGGAACCAGTAGCGGAGGCCATGCCGCGATACTCATCTTTGGGGCCCATCACCTGCTGGAGCACTTCTTCCATCGCGTGGCCGGTGACTTCGTAATGCCACAAGTAGTTGCCAAATTCCTCGAACTGGTTGAAGATCATCAAATCTTCGCCTGAGCGGCGCAATTCCCAGCACTTATCGAAGATTTCCTTGACGTTGGATTCGGTGCCAGGTGTGGCAATAACTTCGCCGGCGATTTTAGAAAGCCAGTCGAAGCGTTCGCGACTCATCCCCTCAGGCAGGATGGCAATAGACTGGCAGGCGAGTAAAGCAGAGTCGTAGGCTCCGCCGCGACAGAAATTACCAGTAGATGGCCAGACGGCTTTCTGCGTGGTGGGGTCGAACTGGCCGGTAATCAGCCGGGGAACCAGGCAGCCAAAGGCGGCGCCAACCTTGTGAGCACCAGTGGGGAACCATTTGCCGACCAGGACGATGATGCGGGCCGGAACGCCGGTCAGGCTGGCAGGCAGTTCTAAATAATTAACGCCGCCAAAACCGCCGCCCTGGGCTTTGGGCTCATTGCGCCAGGTGATGCGAAACAGATTCCGAGGGTTTACATCCCACAAGCCGATGCTGACCAATTCTTCTTTTATCTTTGCCGGAATCAAGGCCGGGTTTTTCATCTGGGCAAAGGTAGGGATGATAATATTGCGCTCACGCACACGTTGCAGGGCGCGGGCACGGCGGTCCTTTTCAATGGTTAAATCTATGATTGACAAGTTATTAGACTCCTTTCATTGGGTGGGTTGGTAGGTAACAGGTGATAAGAATTAAAATGCTACTGAGTGATAAGGGCGAGCAAGGTCTGCGGCCGGTTACCGCGTACCAGGTCACTCAGCGGTTGTTCTGCTCAAATTCATCGGGTGTTTCGCGCGCGATGTACAACGGGCGACCTTTGGCTTCATCGTAAAGGCGGCCGATGTATTCGCCCAGGATGCCCAGGCTGATAAGCTGCACACCACCCAGGAAGAGCACGGCGATCAGCGTGGTGGCCTGGCCGAAGAAGGCCTGTGAACCTGCCATGCGCATAGCGATAACGACCGGGATGGCCAGGATGCTTATCCCCGCAGCGACAAAGCCAACGTAAGTGGCGAGCTGCAAAGGGAAATAAGAGAACCCTGTGATGGCATCGCTGGCAAATTTGAGCATTTTCTTCAGAGGGTATTTCGTTTCGCCAGCAAAGCGGGCTGCGCGGCGGTAGGGCACTCCCGTTTGTTTGAAGCCAACCCAAACGGACATGCCGCGCAAGAAGCGATGGCGCTCGCGCATGCGGTTCAGAACATTGACCACTTTGCGATCTAGCAATCGAAAATCGCCGGTGTCTAGGGGGATGTCAACATCGGTGATACGATAAATCACACGATAGAAGAGAGATGCAGTGGCCAGTTTGAACCAGGTCTCTCCCTCGCGCTCGGTACGCACAGCGAAGACGACTTCGAAACCTTCGCGCCATTTCGCAACCAGGTCGGGGATAACCTCCGGAGGGTCCTGCAGGTCAGAGTCGATAATTACCACCGCTTGCCCCCGGCTGTAATCCAGCCCCGCAGTGGCGGCAAGCTGGTGACCAAAATTACGGGCAAAGATCACAGGGCGGACATGGGAATCCTTGGCGGCCAGGTCGCGAATGATATCCGATGAACCATCGCGTGATCCATCATCAACCAGGACGAGTTCCCACGATTCCCCCAGATTGTTCATTGTTTCGCTTACACGGCGGTAGAATTCGGGCAATGTCACTGCCTCGTTGTAAACGGGGGCGACAATAGAAAAGGATGGGTTGGTGGATTCGAGCATCTTATGATTTATTGTGCATGGAGCAGATGGCAGCTAGGTTTTCACAGCAACTGACAATTTTATCATTGAATTTGGATAACTGAAAGAGAAAAAGTGGGCTGTTTCACAAGGTAATGGGTTCTAAGTTGAATGAACTCAGGCAAAGAATGATCTTTCCCTGGAAGGGGGGACCGGTTCTGGACTTTGCCAGTATCTTATGGCCAGAAAATTCGACTATTTTCATTTCAGCAAATTGCTCATTTCTTCGAAGGCATGCTCACGGGATACTCCAAGCGAGAATTGCCATTCATCCAAGAATAAATCCTCGGCGCGCTTCAAAGTAGCAGAGTCGTTCAAGTTGAGCTTCTGATTACGGGAACGTGCGGTTAGATCCCGGATGACGCAACAAATATCATCCAATGTCCTTCTCTTCATCCGCTCGAGAAGCTGGCTCTGGCGTTGATAGCGATCATCAGGCAGTTGTTCGCTTTTGCTGCGCAAAATATTGATTCGCTTTTCGAACTCGGCCCGGCTGGCTGGCATGCGCAAACTGTTTTCGCCGTTTTCATCTGTGGGCACCCACATTGTCAGTTGTGATGTCTTTACTACGTAGTACTGGCGTGTTTGGCCCGCCAGTGACTTTTCTTCTATTCCGATAATCTGGCCCATCCCGGAATTCCAATGGAAAATCGTATCACCCACATGGTATCTCATTTGTTTACCTCCAAATAAAGCTCCAACGGCTCCCTTGCAGGGGGTGACCCTGGTCTGACCGGGATCGTTTTCTATAAGCGAAGCTGTTCGAATAGCGAGTTATGATTGGGAAGAGGAAGAGCAATTCGACAAAATCCTGCGCCGGGTATGGTTCTCGTCCAGGCAGCAGGAAAACTCAGCGATATTTTGTTGATAGATACAATTATTATAACCGATTGTCGGTGGGTTGCGGCTGTCGTATTTGGATCGATTCCCGCATCTTTTGACGACCCATACTTATGCCTCAAGGCCGGTATTCTGGCTCGATGCGCACATTGCGGATCATCCACTGGTTCTTGGGCGGATTTTTCCACCAGTATTTTGAAGATGAACCGCTGATTGCGAACTGGATAAAGATTTCTTTGCCTTTATATTTACTCAGATCTGCTTTGGCTGGCTGCCAGGCCGAAGAACTCCCCTCAGCAAATGTCCAGAGGATTTCCAGGGGACCGTTGGCTTTGACATAGATGGTAGCCGGAACATTGAAGTCATAGCGGTGTTCGAAAGCCAGGTAAGGGCGTTTCCAGTTCGCGTCGATGGTGATGCGTTGTGCAGTTTCCATGATCAGCTCAACGCCTGATCCGGACCAGCAGCGGATATTTTGAGAAGGCTCGCTGCACCCATTGTCGGGGCGAAATGTTTTGGAGTTCCATTCGGTCAGGGTAAGCGTTGTGAAGGTAGGCTGGAAAGTTGAAGTAGGCGATGGTTGCGCGGCGGTTGGGAGTGATGGGACGGGTGACTGGGCCTTCTGTGCAATCAGCGTCGCCTGGGCGTCCAGGGTGGATTGCATTTGTTGGATGATGGGGTTGGGACTGGGTGATGGCTGGATGCCTGCCTGAAGCGTTTGTTGCGCCTGGTTGGCAGCGGCCTGGGCATCCTGGGTAAGCAATGCGTCCAGTGCAGAGCGAGTTTCTTCCAGGCTGGTTGCGGTTAGATCAGCGCTTTGTTGGACTGCAGATGGAGCGCCGACCATGTTGCAAGCCAGGATTGAGATAAATAATGGAAGCACCAGGGAAAAGATGGCGGCTGTGATGCGTTTCGTGTGCATCGTCAATTTTTTCATTTCGTCCTCCCAGGTTTGAATTTGGATTTTCCCTGGCCCAATTCAGGCCAGGAAAAATCCGGTAGCTCGCCGATCCTTGGATATGGGCTAAGAGGAGGTGAGCAGTTTTTTTAAGGCTTCAAGACTTGGCTCGATGACCGGCGCCTCGATAACGGCTTGCATGGCGGCTTTGACATCTTTCAGTCCACTGCCGGTATTGATCACCAGGATCAAATCGTCTGGCCCGAGCAGGCCTTGAGCCGTGGCCTTGACCAACCCTGCATAGGCAGTTGCTCCAGCCGGTTCGGCAAACACGCCCACTTTGCCCAGGGCGGCGATGGCGCTCAGAATCTCGGCATCACTGACTAAAATATATTGTCCACCGCTCTGGGCGGCAGCGCGTACCGCTCGGACGCCGTCACGCGGCAGGTCAACGGAGATACTGTCGGCCAGCGTGGTGGCACGCACCGGGGTGATGGTCTCCGTACCTGCCAGGAAGGCGTTGGCGATGGCTGCGCTACCCTCCGCCTGCACACCGATGATGCGGGGCGGGCTATCAATCCAGCCCAGTTCACACAGGTCTTTGAAACCCTTGTGGATGCCCGAGATAATGTTGCCGTCTCCGACCGAAACGAAAACGGTAAGCCGGCTGAGGTCGGCGCCCTGCGCCAGCCGTTCTTGATCGCAGGATGCCTGGCAGGTAACACTGGAGATATGGCACGTATACCATTCCCAAATCTCGTATGCAGCGGTTTTCTTGCCTTCGGCGGTAAAGGGGTTATAGCCGGTGTTGCGACAGTACCAGCCAAATTCCTGAGCCGCTTGAATGGTCAGATCGAAAGCGTCGTCATAGCTGCCATCGACGAGCAGCACCTGGGCGCCGAAGACGAGCAATTGAGCTACTTTAGCAGGTGGAGCAGTTTTTGGGGCAAAGATGACCGCTTTTTGGCCAACAGCGGCGGACATACCCGCCAAAGCTGCGCCGGCATTACCTGTGGATGCAGTAACGACAACTTCGGCGCCAATTTGGCGAGCGCGGGCAACGACGACGGCGCTGGCGCGGTCCTTAAAGGATGCTGTTGGGTTGCGGCTTTCATCCTTCAACCACAGGCGTTGCAGGCCCAACGCCTGTGCGAGGCGAGGCAGTTCGAAGACTGGCGTCCAACCTGCTGCGCGTAAGGGTGTGCCAAGCCCGCCGGGATCATCGACCGGCAAAAGGGGCAGGTAACGCCATAACGATGGTTCGCCGCCGGCGTGCAGCCCGCCTGGCCCCAGTGATTTGTGGATGGAGGGGATATCAAGAACGACATCCAGGTTGCCGCCATCTTTAGGGCATGTATAAGTAATTTCCTGAGGGCCATATTCAAGACCACACAAAGAGCAACGATAGCCGAGAAAATTTGTCATAGATTTTGCTCCTGATATTCGGCCACAGAGAAATGGATGACACGGTGAAACATTCCCAAGTTCTTTGAAAACCTGTGGCTTTCGAACAATTGAAAGTAGGATAGTTCTTTATCGCCAATCATACGCTATATGAGGATAAGGGTCAAGCAGAAATTGCCAGCGCCCCCCGGTGAGCTGGAATTTGCGAGGGGCGCTGGCTGAGGAGAGAGAGAAGAAAATTATGAAGCTGACTACTTGAGGTTGGTCAGGTCGATTAAGTAGTTGGAGAACAGCCGCTCGCGGGTTTCCTCAACGCTCAGCAACAAATATAGGGTGGATACACTCCTGGGGACTGCAACCTGGGTTTCGAATTCCACTTCTCCCTTGGGAGGCGAGAAGGGCTGGTCCACGATATCGGGGCTGACACGGGCGCCGTAAATGATGCCGTCGTTGCCCAGGACTGGGGGCGTGCCAACGTGTACTTTGGTGTCATACTCGCCTGGGTTGACGACTTTCCACTTGAAGGTAATGCCGTCATCGGTGCGCGTGACTCCTGAATTACTCAAGGTGGTCTTGTTCAGCGTCGAGAATGGCTCGTCGATTGCCCTGGCTGCGGTGTATGCTACCGAAGCAACCGGAAAGGTCAGGTCTGAAGTAGTTTTATCCAGGCCGACTTCAAACTTGCCTTCGGTCTTGCCTTTTTCCTGGGCGTAGTAATCGTACTCGCCGGGTATATAGGTATAGGGGATGGTAAGCTTTGCGCCGCTGGACGATCCGGCGCCTTTGCATTCCACGTGCAAAGGAACCGTTTCTCCCTTTTTATTCACGTAACCTTTGAAGCGAAAGCCGGGAGGTATGTAATGCCCCCCACTGCCCACTTCTACAACATCGCAAGGAACGCTCTTGCCATCTGCAGTAGTCACGGTAGACGGTTTCTCTTTGAGATCCGCCGCGGCCAACGTGCTCCAAAGCCCGGTATCGTTTTCGACTGCCAGGTCTACCCGAAGATCGCCAGCCGCAGATTGGGTGACAGCGAGGGGGATAACAACCCAGCCTTTTCCGGCTGCACTGGCATTTTCAGCGGGGGTTGGGGTGGCGCTCATATCTCTGCGAATGCCCCGGCAGCCCAAGGACACGGCCATTACAATGGAAAGGAGATAGATAAAAGGAAACCATTTTCGTAACGTGAACATCAGGCATATTCCTTTCTGTTAGTCTTTGGCCGGCGTTATTGAGAGGCGGGCAGAAGCTTTTTGATCTTGGCAAAGATCTGCCAATACTCGGTTGGGGTATCTGTCCCGCCGTCCACCGCGGACACGGTCTTTACCTGGCCGTTAGAATTGACCGTGATGTTATAAGTGTAACATTTGGCACAGGCGGTATGCTTGGTGCTCTCCAGTTTGAAGAAGCCCATCGCTTCGATGTCAGAGACCAGCGTGGAGACTTCACTTGCGGTTACGGTCTTTGTTTCTTTATCGCCGACAATGCGCCCATCTGGGAAAAAGCTCCATACCTCATCAATACAAGTGCTCTTGCCAATGCGCTCGTACACGACGACCGCTCCAGCATTAACGCCGTCTTTGGCGGCGTTGGGTCGTTCGGCCACTGGTACACAAGTGGCCTCAGGTGTAGGCGTAGCCGAACTGCAGGCCGCTAAAAGTAGTAGCACTGCGATGAAAAATGCGTATCGTTTCATTATCTGCCTCCCGGAAGTTGACAATTTCATCTTCAATTTCGTTGGATAGTCTGGCGATTTCGTACCTGTGTATTTTACACGATTCTGCCGGGCCGAGATTGAAGGTAATGGATTTTGTCAGCTTTTAACTTCCTGAACCGAGCTTGCGGGCAACACGACCTCTCCTTCTCGGGCTACTTTGGATACTGCACGCCGTTTTTTAGCGGTGGTAAACAGGCTTTGTACGCCGATGAAGATCAGTGTGAGCGCACCGACTGCAATGCGCGTCCACCAGGAGCTGAGCTGGCCGTTGAACATGATCAGCATCTGGATTAACCCATTGATCAAGACTCCGAACATGGTGCCAAATACATAGCCCACGCCGCCGGATAGCAGTGTGCCGCCGATGACCACCGAGGCAATCGCATCCAGCTCCACATTGGTGGCATAAAGCCCGTGGCCGGAAAGCAAATAGATGCTGTAAATGACGCCCGCCAGTGTAGAGCAAAAACCGCTGATGGTGTAGACCAGCACTTTAGTCCTTCCAACCGGCAAACCCATCAGACGGGCAGACTGCTCATTGCCACCCATGGCGTAGACCGCGCGCCCGAAACGTGTCAGGTGCAGAACATACATTGCCACGGCCAGGACAATTAACGCAACTACCACGTTGATTGAGATAAAGGTTTTCTCGAGACCGGGGATCGGAATGCGGTATAAGGAGATAGCCCGGTAATATTCGTCGCTGATCGTGATTGCATCCAGGCTGATAAAGAAACACATGCCTCGGGCGAAGAACATGCCCGCCAGGGTGACGATGAAGGGCTGCACCTTAAAATAGCGGATGATGAGCCCATGGATTAATCCCTGTGTTGTTCCCATCAACAACACCAGGGGTACGACGAACTCCGGGTAAAAGCCCTGCTTTTCCATCATGTAGGCCGAGAAGACCGAAGTCAGCGCAATCATCGAGCCTACAGAAAGATCGATGCCGCCAGCCAGAATCACGATGGTTTCACCGATGGCAGCGATGAGCAAGAAGGAATTGTCGATAAAGAGGTTAAAAAACGCCTGGGGCTGGCGCATCCCTTTGTATTGAAGAACGCCATAAATATAGGCCAGGAAAAATAGCGTAATGGTGGCCAGCAGCGGCAGGAATTTTCGTTCGATTTTAAACTTCATGATGCAGCTCCCTTCTTCTCGAAGAGTTTGGTCAACCCCATCTTGACTGGCTCTGAATACAGGATGATAACAAACAAAACCACCAGAGCCTTGATGGCCGTGGCTGCCATGGCCGGAACGCCGAGGGCATACATCGTGGTAGTGGTCGCCTGCATGAACAGGGCGCCGATGATACTGCCCATCAGCGAAAACCGGCCACCGCTCATCAATGTGCCGCCGATGACCACGGCCAGGATGGCGTCCAGTTCGGTATTCAAGCCGGCGTTGTTGGCATCCGCGCTTTTGACGTTCGAGCTGACGATCAATCCGGCGATGCCAGCGCAGAAACCGCAGAAGGTGTAGGCCAGCAGTTTGATGTTCTTTTCATTGATGCCACTGATAAAGCTCGATTTGGAATTGATGCCGACCGATTCGACGAATAAGCCGATGGCGGTCCTGCGGGTCATCAGCCAGGCGAAGAGATACACGGCGATGACAATAAAAAGCGTGAAAGGCAGGCCTGTATAGGGGACGTAGCCGTTGCCGATGAAGAAATAGGGAGTATAGTAGACGGTGATGATCTGGCCGTTGGTAATCAACTGTGCAATACCTCGCCCGGCTACCATTAGCACCAGCGTGGCCACCATGGGTTGAATTTTAGCCCTGGATACCAACAAGCCATTCCATAACCCGCAGAACGTGGCCACGGCAAGCGCAGCCAGGATCAATAGCCACAGGGGCGTATTGGTCCGGTCGGCTAACAACTCCTCGGACATCATCAGGCCTCTAGCGAGAGCAGGATTGATCAGTACGGTGGCGACTGCGGCAGAGATGGCAATTACTGCGCCGACTGAAAGGTCCACCCCGCCGGTAGCGATGACCATGGTCATACCGATGGCCAGCAGCATCAAGACCGAGCCGCGATTGAGGATATCGATCAGATTGCCGTACAGGTGGTTGTCAATAATCTCTAATTTGAAGAAACCTGGTGTGAAAAAGGCGTTGAAGAGCATGATTAACGCCAGGGCGACCAGGGGCCAAAATACTTTGTTTTCCCTCAAACGCCGCCATGAGAGTTTTGATTTCATCATTCTTAGCTCCCTGCAATGGTCTGCATAATCGTATGTTCATCGACTTCGCCGGAAAATTCGTCTACTTTCTCGCGGTCGCGTAAGATCATAATGCGATGGCTGCAGCGCAGCACCTCTTCCAGTTCTGAGGAGATAAAGATACCGGCTTTACCTTCTTCGGCCAGAGAAAGCACCAATTTTTGAATTTCAGCTTTGGCGCCCACATCGATGCCGCGAGTCGGTTCGTCCATGATCAAAACCTGCGGGTTCGTGGCCAGCCAGCGGGCCAGGATCACCTTTTGTTGGTTCCCACCGCTCAGGTTCTTAATAGGTTGGTCGGGCGAGGGTGTGGCAATGTTGAGCAGCTCAATGTAGCGGTCCGCAATTTCATACTGGCGTTGTTTGCTCAAGAATTTAAACCAACCCCGGCTGGCTTGCAGAGCCAGGATGATGTTCTCTCTCACGGTCAGCTCGTCCAGAATGCCATCCACTTTTCGGTCTTCAGGGCATAAGCCAACCCCCCGTATGATCGAAGCCAGGGGCGAAAACTGTTTGACCTCTTTGCCGGCGAAGGTCATTTTGCCCGTGTCGGGCTTGTCGACACCAAAGATCAAATGGGCAATTTCGGTGCGCCCTGACCCGAGCAGACCGGCCAGGCCGATGACTTCACCGGCGCGCAATTCCATGTCGAATGGCTCAATGGCACCCGTGCGCCCTAAGTGTTGGGTTTTGAGCAGAGGATCACCTTTAATGTGTTTGCTGCTTTCGAGTTTGATCTTGGTCATTTCGTCGAACTCGGTCAGGCTTCTGCCGATCATTTTGGCGATCAATTCCAGGCGGGGGATGGAGGCGGTATCGTAGGTGCCAACCAGTTTGCCGTTGCGCAGAACGGTGATCCGGTCAGCGACTTCGTAAACCTGGTCGATAAAATGGGTGATGAAAATAATGCCCATGCCTTCATTTTTGAGTTTGCGCATGACTTCAAAGAGACGGGCAGTCTCTTGTGCATCCAGGCTGGAAGTGGGCTCGTCCAGGATGAGGATTTTGGCATTTGAAATTTCGAGAGCACGGGCGATGGCCGCCATTTGTTGGAGCGCCACCGGGTATTCCTCGAGCGTACGGGTGACATCGATGTCCAGGTCCAGGCGATGCAGGATTTGCCTGGCGCGCTGATTCATCGTCTTCCAATCGATGCGCCCCAATTTCCTGGGCTCCTGGCCGATCAGGATGTTTTCGGCAATGGTCAGATTGGGGCAGAGATTGATTTCCTGGTAAACGGTGCTGATGCCCAATTCCTGAGCATGTTGAGGCGACTTCACCTGGATTTCTTTGTCTTCCAGGCTGATTGTGCCTGCATCCGGTCGCTCAACCCCGGTGAGGGCTTTAATCAAGGTGGATTTGCCAGCGCCATTTTCTCCGACCAGGGCATGGATCTCATTTCGTCTGAGGGTGAAGTCTACATCCTCAAGTGCATGCACGCCGGGGAAGGATTTATGGATGCCCTTCATAACGACAAAATGGTTGTTTGTTTCTGCCATAAGGTTACCTCGTCTCCAGGAAGGGACCGTTCGGTTTTGGACGGAAGAAGCGGCGCGGAACGCCGCTTCTTCCACTTTCCTTACAACTTAATGATTGGGCCCAGGGACTCCCGGAAAGTCACATGTGCTCCTTGGTAATTTTAGTACTTGCGGGTGGGCAGGATTTCTGCGGCGTTATCGGGCAGGTAAATGCCTTCCTTAGAGGGCACCCACTTCGGGACAGACTCGCCATTGACGACCTTGAGGGCCAGTTCGTAGAACTGCGGGCCGAGCAGCGGGTTGCACTCGATGGTGGCGTTCAGCTTGCCGTCGATCATGGCCTGGAAGGCGCCGCGCACTGCATCTACCGAAACGATGATGATATCCTTGCCGGGTTTCTTGCCGGCTTCTTCGATGGCCTGGATGGCGCCCAGGGCCATATCATCGTTGTGGGCATACACCGCGGTGATGTCGTTGTGCTTCTTCAAGAAGGCTTCCATCACTTTCTTGCCGCCATCCCGGGTGAAGTCACCGGACTGCGAGTCGATGACCTTCATGTCGGGGATGTCTTTGATGATTTCCATGAAGCCCTTTTGCCGGTCAGTGGCCGGAGCAGAGCCTACGGTACCGACCAGCTCGACGATATTGGCTTTGTTGTTGACGATCTTGGCCATGGTGCGGGCGGCATTGCGGCCTTCTTCCACGAAGTCAGAGCCCAGGTAGGTCACATACAGGTCTTCGGGGACATCGGCGCGGCGGTCGACCAGAATGATCGGAATGCCGGCGTCCTTGGCTTCCTTGAAGACGGTTTCCCAACCGGTTGTTACGACGGGCGGGATGCCGATTACATCCACTTTTTCAGCGATGAAGGTGCGCAGGGCCTTGATCTGATTTTCCTGCTTCTGCTGCGCATCGGAGAATTTGAGGTTGATGCCCAATTCCTTGGCGGTTTCCTGAATGGATGCGGTGTTGGCATTGCGCCACTCGCTCTCGGCGCCGATCTGGGCGTAGCCGACGGTCAGGTCTTTGTAGGTCTTCGGGGCCTTGGCGGCAGGCTGGGCCGGCGCTTTCGGCGCTTCAGTAGCTGCAGGTTGAGGAGCTGGGGCAGGTGTGGTGCAGCTCACCAGCATGACGAGAAGCGTTACTGCAAAGACCAAACGCAAAATATTTGAGACTTTCATTTGTTCCTCTCCTTCTAGGGGTATTTTCTTGCTGGGTGCTTGCCAGGGTGCATTTCTCCCGGAAAGAAATGCTATGTCTTGTGTATACAAGATATAACATTATGAAAGCCAAGTCAATTATTTTTTATTCGGAGAATGTTGAATTTTATTTCTTTTGCCTGGACAGAAGGTTTGTTTTCCATACTCCTTTGTCGATTTCTTTAGATGGGGGTTAAAATTTCATTGGAAAGACGGTGGCAATGTTAATATTTGCGGGTAGGTAGAATTTCTGCGGCGTTATCGGGCAGGAAGATGCCTTCCTTGGATGGCACCCACTTCGGAACGGACTCGCCATTGACCACCTTGAGGGCCAGCTCGAAGAACTGTGGGCCGAGCAGCGGGTTGCACTCGATGGTGGCGTTCAATTTGCCTGCAATCATGGCTTCAAAAGCTCCGCGCGCCGCGTCGACGGATACGATCTTGATGTCCTTGCCGGGTTCCTTGCCGGCTTCTTCGATGGCCTGGATGGCACCCAGGGCCATATCGTCGTTGTGTGCGTAAACAGCGGTGATGGCATCACCGTGTTTTTTCAAAAATACTTCCATCACCTCTTTCCCCTTGGCGCGGGTGAAGTCACCGGATTGCGAGTCGATGATCTTCATTTCAGGGTAGTTTTTCAGGATTTCGCGAAAGCCTTTGTACCGGTCGTTGGCCGGGGCAGAGCCCACGGTGCCCACCAGTTCGACAATGTTGGCCTTACCGTGGACAATCCTGGCCATGGTACGGGCAGCGTTGCGGCCTTCTTCGACAAAGTCAGAGCCCAGGTAGGTCACGTACAGGTCTTCGGGGACAGCCGCGCGGCGATCGACCAGAATGATGGGGATGCCCGCATCTTTGGCTTCCTTGAAGACGGTTTCCCAGCCTGTTTCGACGACCGGAGGAATACCGATGATGTCTACTCTTTGAACGATGAACGAGCGCAACGCCCGGATCTGGTTTTCCTGTTTTTGCTGGGCGTCTGAAAACCGAAGCTCTACTCCCAATTCCTCGGCCGTCTCTTTGACAGACTCTGTATTCGCCGTGCGCCATTCGCTCTCGGCTCCAATTTGAGCATAGCCAACAATGATATCCTGGTACGTTTTCTTGGGTCTGACGGTTGGTTGATCGGCTTCCTGCTGAACGGGTGTGACGGGCGGATATTGCGTACAACTTGAGGCAATCAGTACCATTGCAGATATTAAGGTAAAAAATAGGGCACGTGAGATTTTCATTTTGCTGTCTCTCAATTTGCTCTACTTGATCATAGAGCTATTCGGTCTTTGCTGTAACACCGTTGCCGGCATTTGCATCGTCCTTCTTAGCTGGAACGATCAATGTTGCACAGGTCCCAGTGTTGTATTCGCTTCTGAGCGAAAGCCCATATTGTTTGCCATAATAAAGTTTGATGCGCTGGTTGACGTTACCAATGCCAAACCCGCTCTCTAGCTTGATCTCACCAGAATCGTCGTCCAACTCTGCTTGAAGATGGGCCAGTTTTTCGGGTGTAAATCCGATGCCGTTATCTTCGACTTCCAGCAAAATCTCACCATCGTTGCTGCTCTGCTTGGCGCGCACGGTGATCGTACCGCCCTGTCTTTTATTCTTAATGCCATGATAAAGCGCATTCTCTACCAGCGGCTGCAGAATCAGTTTCAAGATGGTGTAATCCAGGACTTCTCCGTCTGTTTCGATCTGAAAATCCAGGATGTCCCGGTAGCGCATTTTTTGTATGGTGAGATAACTTCTGGTTCGTTCGATTTCCTCGCCAATGGTGATCCAATCTTTACCCTTGCTCAGGCTGATCCGAAAGAAATTCGACAGCGCACTGACAATCTCGATAACCTGATCGGTCCTTTTGGACTCTGCCATCCAAATGATCGTATCCAGCGTGTTATAAAGAAAATGTGGGTTGATTTGCGCTTGCAAAGCTCTCAATTCAGCCTTTTTAAGGTTTTCTTGTTCCTTGATTTTAGAGTCCAGAAGCTCTCTGATTTTGCCGATCATAATATTGAAGCTCATACCCAGTTCGGTAATTTCATCAACGTTATCGCTGGTTACGAGCGCCTGCAAATCATTTTTGGTAATTGTGGTCGTCACGTCGTGCAATTTCTTAATGGGGGTGTATATGCTTTTGGACAGACCCCAGGCGACGACCACTGAAAATATGATCGTACCGAATAACAGGACGAGGTACAGGATCTCCCATCGAATAAATCCCTCGCGCATCACCTGATATTGTCTTTCGGTGCGTTGTACCTCGAATAGCACGTAATCCTGCACGACATCTTCGACCACAGATGAGACGAAGCGGATGTTTTCTAGCAGAAGTTCATTCTCGGTTGTCGTACTTCGATTTTCGATTTGCTTTCCCATCTGATCGACATTATCTTTGAGGGTCTGCATGGATCGGAGAATGCCTTCAAGTTTGATCTTCGCCCTGGGCGAGTCGGTATTGTCGATCATCCAGTGGATTTTAGAATTGGCTTCGGCGAGAATATTGTACTGCGTGCCTTCGTTAAAGCTGTTCTTTCCGGCCACGATCTTCCACATTTCTGTGTCAATATCGGGTTTGATGTTGCCGCTGATGCTGTTAGCGGTGGTAATGTTGGTAATAATGGCGTCATATTGGCGGCTATAATTCAGAAACTGCGCAGCCAGGAGGATATTCGATCCGCCCATGAGCAAGGTTACGATGCACAGGGATAACAGTATCTTCGCCCGTATAGACAAATTAGGCAAGTCCAGGTAGTCGATCACCTGTTGGAGTTGTTTCAGGGGAGTTTTGCTCGCTGGCCTGGTGCCGCTGCTTGCCCTGGTCAGAATATTCTCAAAGCTGCCTGCTGGCGCTTTCCTGTCCATTTTATTGTTTCCTGTAGTTTACCGGCAATTTGCGCTGAACTGAAAAGGGCTTTCAGTGGTTGATCTGCCTTATCTGTACCTGTGATCGAAATTCGGTTGGCGAAAGACCGGTATTTTTTCTGAAGACATAACTAAAATAGTGTGGATCACTGTAACCGATTTTGAAAGAAATTTCGGTGGAATTTAGAGCCGTGGTGCGGAGCAACTCTTTAGCCTTTTTTATCCTGACTTCGGTCAGGTATTCTTTGAATGTTTGTCCGGTCTCCTGGCTGAAGATAGCGCTAAAATGACTGGGGCTGAGATTTACCTGTACCGCTACTTCATTGAGCAACAGGTTGGGATTTACGTAATGGCGATCAAGATAATCTTTGGCCTGTTGGATCGTCGATGCATGTTGGTTGCCTGTCTGGCTGTCTCTGTATACCAGGGCGCTGACCAAGATTTTCCGCACCTGCTCTCTGAATTGTTCGATTGTGTGAATATTTGCCAGTAAATTTTCTATCGAATCAAATTCTGGTATCGCTTGTTCGATACCTCCTCCAAGCTCATTGACAAACTTGGCTGTGACGACCACAACATCCACGAAAATATAGTTTTTGATCAAATAGGACCTGAATGCGGATTCGCCCAGCGGGCGGATAAAGGCATCAAAAAATTGGTCGAATTCTTCCTCGATCCCACACCTTAGATAGTTTTCCACCGCAGATTTATCAACTTTGAGCAGCTCTTCTTTTTCAACTGTAATATTGGATCCGGGTTGATTCTCAATGGATGCACTTTGTATACTGACCAACGCCTCAACAAAAGACTGGTAGATGTGGGCAATACGAGTTTTAGGGGTTCCAAACCCAACTGCCAGGTGATATTTCGTGTTTTTCGCCTCGCGCTGAATGCGTTCGAGGAGCAGATCTCTCTCCTCCTCGAGGTACTCAGGTGTATTTCCTTTCATCAAGAGCACAAGCTCTTCCCAGTCTTTTTTTAGCAAAAAGACGTCCGGGTTGTTTTCGACCAGAACCGAAACGACTTCTTGGGCCTGCTGATATTCTTCATAGTCGAACAAATCAGAGCGGTCGGCAAGTTCGAATTTGATGATGATAACCAGGTAGCACCTGGCAACCAGATCTAAATCCAGAACCTGGCCTTTCTCGATGGCTTCGGTTGGAGAAATAGCCCCAACGATCAACTTGAGCAGAAACCTCTCTCTTAGAATTTCTCGGTTTTCTTGGATTTGATCCTGCAACTTGCGCAGGTTCTCTTGTTCAATTCTGTCTTGATCGAGGTGCACTGCAATTTTTTGTAATACATTGTGCAGATCTTGCACAGTGACCGGTTTTAATAGATATTCTGAAACGCCTAATTTGATGGCTTCCTGGGCATACTCAAATTCGTCATGGCCGCTGATGATCACAATCACGACACGTGGCATGCGTTCTCGTACGATCCTACAAAGCTGCAGGCCATCCATAAATGGCATTTTGATATCGGTGATGAGAACATCAGGTCTGGTTGTTTGCAGTAACTGTAAGGCGATCTCGCCGTCTGGCGCTTCCCCGCATAGTTCGAAGCCATTGCCTTCCCAGTCCACATTGTCGCGAATGCCTTCACGAGTGACGATTTCATCCTCGACAAAAACGACTTTGTACGGCATGCTCAGTATCCTTTAGTGAGATAATATCATATTAAGGGTTTTGATGAAATCTGCCACGTCTTCTTCAGTGGTGTCGTAAGATGCCATCCAACGAACTTCGTCAGTTTGTTCTTCCCAAACGTAGAAGAAATACTTCTCCTGGATACGCGGGATGGCCTCGTGGGGCAGGGTGGCGAAGACCGCGTTGGCCTGCGGCTGGCGGGTCAGCTTGACCTGAGGAATTTTGCTTGCTTGAGCTGCCAGCCGCGCAGCCATGCGGTTAGCGTTTTCGGCGTTGCGTAGCCAGAGGTCGTTCGAGAGCAGGGCCGTGAATTGCACGGCAATGAAGCGCATTTTAGATGCCAATTGCATGCCCTGTTTGCGGATAAAGGCAAAGTCGGCAGCGAGCCCCGGGTCGAAGAATAATACGGCTTCACCGTACATCATACCGTTCTTGGCGCCGCCAAAGGAAAGAACATCTACACCAGCGTTGCAGGTAAATTCGGCAAAGCCAACACCCAGCGCGGCCGCTGCGTTGCAGATGCGTGCGCCATCCATGTGCAGGTACATACCGCGCGAATGGGCAAATTCGGCCATTGTCCGGATTTCGTCGACGGTGTAGAGCGTGCCTACTTCGGTGGGCTGAGTAATTGAGATCACTTTGGGTTGCGTGTGATGTGGATCGCCCAGCGCATGCAGCAGCGGTTCGATTTGCTCTGGAATGAGCTTGCCATCTTGTGTGGGCAGGGCAAGCAGCTTAGAGCCGCTAAATTTTTCCGGCGCGCCACATTCATCCACGTTGATGTGGGATGTTTCGGCGCAGATAACCGCCTGGTGTGGTTTGAGTAGCGCGGCGAGGCCGAGCGTATTGGCGCCGGTGCCACCGTAGACGAAGAAAACCTGGGTCTCGGCGCGGAAATATTGGCGGAATAACTCAATTGCCTGGCGTGTATAAGGATCGTCGCCATAGCCAACCACGTGGCCGCGGTTGGCCTGGATAATGGCATCGAGGATGTCAGGGTGAACGCCGGAGTTATTATCGGATGCGAAAGATCGGGACACTGTCATCATGGTGAGTAGCCAAATCGTGAAAGGATGGTGGATGGTGAGATTATAATTGAGTCCGCCTCAGATTATATTATGATTTTTCGCGCACTTACTTCGAAGACTCTGACGGTTTGACCGCCAGGGTTGTCGTCGCACTCCGTACTGCATGGGATAGCATGTCGATCATAGGTCGCAATACAGCAGTCCATTGATTTTCGTTGCCGCAGATGGAGAAGTTAGCGCCCTGGAAAATGCGCGATGCAGCCTCAACCATGCTCGAGGCCTGTTCACATTGTAATCACCTTTGCCTCGTAAAACTTCATCAGAGATGATGGAATTTCCGCGCCTTGGCCTGCGGAAATTTCTGTAAGACTTGCCGGATACTTATAAAGAATGAGCAGGAGTCGCCAGTGTGGCGCACAGCCCGAAATGATCGGACGGGTAGATGCGCGGGTCTGTGGGGGAGGGTTGGTCGAGGGTGACCTGGCAGTCGCGTATAGGCAGGCGCGGGTCGACGAAGATGTAGTCGAGCACACCGCGCCAGGACAGGTTGAGGTGGCGAGGGCGCAATAAAAAGAAGAAGCCAAGCAGGGTACGGCTGGCAGTGATGGGTGACCGGGCAAGCGGAGTGGGGCAGGTGTAAGCGGGTTCGGCGCCGTGAACAGCGGCATAAGCAGAAAGATATTCCTGGCGCATGCGCTGGATGGGAGCAGTTTCGGGCGTACTGTTGAAATCGCCGCAAACGATGCAGGGCGGGCGGCCAGGGATAGCGTGCAGCCAGGCCAGCAGGCGCTCGATCTGGGCCAGCCGGGCGGCAGACTCGCCGGGTTGCCAGTAGAAATGACCGTTGGCAATGACCGCATCCTCACCGGCATGCTGCAAACGGATATATTGGGCAACGCGGTTCTGTCCGCCCAGATCAAGCCAGGCACTTTCGGTGAAGGGCAATCGGCTGAGCAGGGCAATGGCCTCACGGCGGGCTTCGAAGTTTGTCTTAGGTGTAATTAGCAAATTCGCATAGCCGAGAAAACTTGCCAGCCACTCAGCCGGGTTTAGCTGCCCGGCACGCGGAGACAGGCACACCTCCTGCAAGGCAATGACATCCGGTGAAAGCGCGGCGATTTGTTTGGCGAGCAGATCTTTGCGTTGCTCCCAGCGAGAGAGATCGGAGAGGATATTAATAGTGAGGATTTTCAGAGGGACCATCGGTTGATTTGATGTGTGTGCTGCCATGCAGCACACACATCAAGATCAGATCAAAGACCGCGTTCGCCGCGGATGTACGGGGTGCCCAGGGCGGCTGGAGCGCCCATGCGTTTGCGCATTGCCTCGCGTGAGCCGATCACCAGCACGATGATGGTGAACGCGTAGGGCAGCATTTGCAGGAAGAAACCCCAGTAAGGGTTGTAATAGAAGGGGTTGGCAAAGCCAAACAAGACGGTTGGTCCCTGGATATCCAGGATCAGGCGGCGCAGCGCGCCGAAGGCATAGGAGCCGAAGGCGGCTCGCAGCGGATCCCATTGAGCAAAGATCACCAGGCCCACGGCAATCCAGCCCTGGCCGGCCGTAGTCAACTCGCTGAACCAACCGGGCGCGATGGCCAGGCTGATGGTCGCCCCGGCCAGCCCGGCGCCGACCCCGCCAATAAACACATAGAAATAACGCAGGCGGTTGACGTTGATTCCCAGGGTATCGGCCGCAGCGGGGTATTCGCCGATGGCACGCAGGTGTAACCCCGGCCGGGTGCGGTTGATGTAATACCAGGTTGCAGGTACCAATAGGTAGCCGATATATACCAGGATGCTCTGGCTGGTGAAAAAGACGGGTCCCAAAAGTGGGATTTGGGCCAGCAGGGGAATGGAAAAGGCTGGCAGAAGAGAGATTGTGCCGGCTTTGCTGAGGCCTTCACCCAGCACCAGGCTCAAGCCAGTGCCTAACAAGGTGAGCGATAAGCCGCTGACTACCTGGTCGGCTTGCAGGTTGATCACGATGAACGCATGGATCTGGCTGATCAGCCCGGCGGCCAGCATGGCGACGAGCAAACCCAGCCAGGGACTACCGGTGGCAACAGCAATGCTGAAGGCGCTCATCGCGCCGATCAGCATCATTCCTTCGACGCCCAGGTTTAGCACCCCTGAGCGTTCGGTAAACAGCTCGCCCAGCGTGGCGAAGAGCAGGGCAGTGCCAGAGGCGACTCCCGCCTGTAAGATAATGATGATGGCATCCATGACTCAGGCCTCCTCTTCCACGCGCTCGATACGGACGCGGTAGCGCAGCAAGAAATCGCTGGCAATCAGGCACACCAGGATAATCCCCTGGATCATTTTGGGGATGCCAGATGGCTGGATTTCTCGCCCGGCCAGGAGCAACGCGCCGAACAGAACCGAAACCAGGATTACGACCAGGGGGTTGAGTTTGGCCAACCAGGCGACGATGATGCCGGTAAAACCGTAGCCAGCGGCGACAGGCGAGGTTTGCAGGCGATGCACCATGCCGGTGACTTCAGACATACCGCCCAGGCCAGCCAGAGCGCCGGAAACCATCATTACCAGCATCGTGTTACGAGTGATGCTGATGCCGGCGTATTGGGCGGCGCGAGGATTGTCTCCAATGAGTCGAATTTCGTATCCCCAACGGCTGCGGTAAATGATATACCAGAGAATTACGGCTGCGACGATGCCAATCAATAACCCCATGTGCGTGGTCAGACCGCTGAGCACCGGAAATTTATCGGAAAAATCGAGCAGACGCGGCAGCCAGGCCGGCCTGGGAAATTTGGGGGTCATCTGAAAGCCGCCTTCAGTCCACACCGCGAAGATCCAAAAGTTAAGCCAGGAGATCGCGATGTAGTTCATCATCAGGGTGCTGATGATTTCATTGACTTTGAGGTAAGCCTTCAAATAACCCGGTATCAGCCCCCAGGCAGCACCTGCCACCATTGCTGCCAGCATCATGGCCGGGATGAAAATCCACGAGGATGTTTCGGCGGGCAACACTGGCCAGAGGATGATGAAGCTGGCGCCGAAGGCGCCCATGATGAATTGACCTTCGGCGCCAATGTTCCACAGGCGCATGCGGAAGGCCAGCGAGCAGGCCAACCCGGTAAAGAGGATCGGTGTGGCTTTAACAATGGTATCGGAAATCACACCTGTGCTGCCGAACGAGGCGCGGGCGATGTGGGTGTAGGATTTGAAAGGATCGCCACCACCCAGGGCAATGACAACCCCACCGATGACCAGGGCCACCAGAATGGCGCCCAGCGACACGAGCGCCGGGTACCAGCGCGGTGGTTCTTCCAGTCGAGGTTCTATGCGAACGCGAATCGGGAATTGTCGGTTACGAGGTAACGGCGCAGTTGGGTTTATCTCAGACATTTGCTTGAACTCCTCCTTTGCGGATTTCCTCCAGGGGAGTGCCTGTCATCATTAGGCCCACTGTTTCGATGTCTTCTTCATGCACTTCACCCATCAAGCGACCTTCGTATATAACGGCAACGCGGTCGCTGAGTGAAAACAATTCTTCGAGCTCTTCGGAGATCAGCAAGATGGCCGCGCCAGCTTCGCGCTGCGCCAGCAGCAGGCGGTGCACTCCCTCAATGGCGCCCACATCCAGGCCGCGGGTAGGCTGGACAGCGACGATCATGGTCGGCTTACCGGAAATTTCCCGCGCCAGGATCACTCGTTGTAGATTGCCGCCGGAAAGCAGGCGCACCGGGGTTTCAACGGTAGGAACTATGATATCGTAGGCCTCTTTCAACTCTTTCGCAAAACGTGTGGCGACGGGCATATCGAGCAGCCAGCCGCGTGAAATCGGCGCTTTGCGATAGTTTTTCATAATGACGTTGTCGGTTACGCTCAAGTTTGGCGAGCTGCCCACATGGGTGCGGTCCTCGGGGACATAAGCCAGGCCGCGTTGGATGCTGTGCAATGTACCCTGGTTGCAGATCGTTTCACCGTTTAACTCCACGCAACCTTGCGTACAGCGGCGCATCCCGGTGATCACCTGGGCCAGTTCACTTTGACCGTTGCCCGCAACGCCGGCCAGGCCGAGAATTTCGCCTGCACGGACCTGGAAGGAAATACCCCGCAAGGCCGGCAGGCCCTTGTCATTATCGGCGTGAATATTGGCTACCTCAAGCACGACCTCGCCGGGCTGTTTAGGTTGTTTGTTCAAGTCGAATATCACCACTCGCCCAACCATCTGGTGCGCCAGCTCCTGGCGGGTCATCTTGGCGGTAGGCAGGCCCGCTGCGGTCACCTTGCCTTTGCGTAGAACGGTAACTCGGTCGGCGATGGCTGTGATTTCCTGTAGCTTGTGGCTGATAAAAATGATCGATTTGCCTTCCGTGATCATTGATTTCAAAGTTATGAACAGCCCGTCGATTTCAGATGGGGCCAGGACAGCGGTTGGCTCGTCCATAATCAAGACTTCAGCGCCGCGATAGAGCATCTTCAACAACTCGACACGCTGTTGTTCACCGACGGAGAGCTGCCAGATTTTTGCGCCAGGATCCACTTTGAGGCCGAAGCGATCACCTAAATCGCCGATGATCTGTTCGTATTTACTCAGGCTCATACGAAAGCGGGGTTTATCCAGACCCAGCAAGATATTTTCAGTGACGGTCTGGGTAGGTACCAGCATAAAATGCTGGTGGACCATGCCGATACCCTCCCGGATAGCGTCGCGTGGTGAGTTCAGGTTGACGGGCCGGCCTTTGACCAGGACGGTGCCCGAATCCTGGCGATAGAGGCCAGCCAGGATATTCATCAAGGTGCTTTTGCCCGCGCCATTTTCGCCCAGCAAGGCGTGGATTTCACCTCGGCGCAATTCGAAATCGACGTGGTTATTCGCCAGTACGCCGGGGAAGCGCTTGACGATCTTGCGCATTTCCACGACGAGCGGGATCTCGTTGGTGGGTTGAGGGAGATCGTCTGCCGGATTGGCCATACTTATTCCTTCATTGACATGTTCAGATGTATAGTAGGGGCGACCTGTCAGGGTCGCCCCTACTACTACTATTACGGCTAAATTACGGGTTGAGCTTGGGCAGCTCGGCGTTGATGCCGTCAGCCCACCAGTACATGCAGTACTTGCATTCCAGGCCGGGCGCCCCGGGCGGGAATTGATCCAGGTCGGCCTGCTGGAATTTCTCGCCAGCCGGGACGATCACCTGGCCCTTGTTGTCTTTGATTTCGCCTGAGAAGACGTCGAAGCGGTTGAATTCACCCTTATTCATCTTAGCCAGAGTGGCCTTCACCTCATCGATCACTTCAGGGGGCAGATCCTTCATGCCAGTGGTCAATTCCTGGCCTTCCATGAAGCCGAACAGTCCCAGGCCGCCGGAGTCGGAATCGAAGTAATCCCAACCCACCTTGTAGGTGCCGTCGATCACACCCTGGGCGATCTTGGCGTATACAGGGCCCCAATTCCAGTAGGGGGCAGTCAGGCAGCGCTCGACCTTGCAGGAGCCAGACCAGTCGTAGGTGATGCCCCACTTGCCTTTCTCCTGGGCAACGTCGGCTACAGCCGGGGTGTCGGCGCCGGTGAAGACGACCTGAGCGCCAGCGTCAAACAGCGAAGCAGCAGACTCCTTCTCGATGATCGGGTCGTGCCAGGTGTTGATCCAGCGTACGTCCAGGGTGCACTCCGGGCAGGTTTTCTTCATGCCCAGCGCGATGGCATTACCCAGGCGGATTTCTTCAGGAATGGGGAAGGTAGCCATATAGCCGATCTTGGGGTTGCCATCTTTCTTGGCCCGTGCGCCGGCAAGCATGCCCGCCAGGTACTTCATATTTTCCATGGCGCCAAACAGGTTGCCGAAGTTCTTGGTGTTGGATTTGTAGCCGCTGATATGGATGAAATAGGAATCCGGGAATTCTTCAGCGACAGTTTCCATGGGGTCCATAAAGCCGAAGGACGTGCCAAAGATCAACTTGAAGCCCTTGCGAGCCAGGCTGCGGAAGACCTGTTCGGAGTCAGCGCCTTCGGGCACGTTCTCGATGTATGCAGTGTGGACATTGGGAACATTCTTCGCCACATATTCCAGGCCTTCGTAGTGGGCCTGTGACCAGCCACCATCGTCATGAGGGCCGATCAGTACCATGGCGACGTTGAACTTCCCTTCCTGGATTTCAGGGATCTGCATGCCGCTGGTCTGTTCAGCCGGTTTGGGTTCTTCAGTCTTGGCCGGAGCGGCAGGTGCTTCGGTCTGGGCAGGGGCTGGCGCTTGAGTTGGCGCAGCGGGCTGCGCGCAGGCGGTAAAGAGCATCGCCAGGAGCGTGAGGATGGCAAACATGCGCCATACTTTGGTGTGCATACGGGTACTCCTCCTTAAAAATCTAAATGTTGGTTTACTGTTGTATTTCGTTGAACGTGCATTGAGTGTTCCAGGAAGAATCCTGGTGACAAAGCGAATCAAGGATCGATACAGCCTCCTTTCTGTAAAACTACCTGGAACTCGATAAGCTACCCTAAGGATACAACGAGTTTGATTTCTCGTCCATAGTCATTTTTCCTGTTTTTGTCATGATGATTGGATGACCCGGCAAAAAATAAAGGCGGCGCAACGCGCCGCCTTTATTTTTAATCATGCACAATCAATGTACCGGTCTCGCCATGCAGGGCACGGCCAATGTTTTCGGGGTTGGTGATGATGGCCTGCTTGCCGCCAGCCTCCAGGTACCAGATGATGGCCTGGATCTTGGGGGCCATGGAGCCCTTGGCGAAATGGGTCCCCTCGGCCAGGTACTGTTTGGCTTCGGAAAGGGTCATGCGGTCGAGCCACTGTTCGTTCGGTTTACCGAAGTTGATGGCAACTTTCTCAACCGCGGTAGAGATGAGGAACAAATCGGCTTTGATTTCGCGCGCCAGCAGGCTGCTGGCAAAGTCTTTGTCGATCACCGCGGCGGTGCCACGATATTCGCCATCGCCGACGTCGATCACCGGGATCCCGCCGCCGCCGACCGTGATGACCACGACACCGGCATTGACCAGGGCCTTAACGGTATCCAGTTCTACGACCTCTTTGGGCAGCGGCGAGGGTACGACCCGCCGCCAGCCTCGACCGGCGTCTTCGACTACCGACCAACCCATTTCGGCTTCGCGGCGCTTGGCCTCGGCTTGCTCCATGAAACCGCCGATGGGTTTGCTGGGCTTCTGAAAGGCGGGGTCCGCCTGATCGACCAGGACCTGGGTAATGACCGTGGCGACGTTCTTGTTGATCTTGCGCCGGAACAACTCATTCTGCAAGGTTTGCTGCAGGGCATAGCCGATCGCGCCCTGGCTATCGGCGCCGCAAACGTCCAGCGGCACTTCGTGCATGCCCTCGGTCTTGGCAGCGATTTCAGAACGGCGTAGGATAAATCCGACCTGTGGGCCGTTGCCATGCCCGATGGCTACATCCCATCCAGCCTCGATCATATCCGCGATATGATAGGTGGTCTCTTTGGCGGCCTGGTACTGGTCTTCAACCGTCTGGTGCTTGGCGTCTTTGATCAGAGAATTACCGCCAATGGCGACGACAGCGACTTTCTTGGATGGTTGACTCATGTTTCACTCCTTGGTTCGTGTGAATAGTGGCTCGGATCACAAATTATGAACGCATCGTTAGCGCCATCACAGCCTTCTGAGCGTGCAGCCGGTTCTCAGCTTCGTCATAGACAACAGAGTTGGGTCCGTCCATCACGCCATCGGTAACCTCGATATTTCGGTCGGCGGGCAGTGGGTGCATATAGATCACATCGGGTTTGGCCAGGGCCATCTTGCGCTCATCGGTGATCCAGTGGGAATATTTCTTGATGATCTTGGCGCCTTCTTCCGGATCGGGAGTGTGCACCATTGCTCCCCAGGATTTGGCGTAAACGATGTCCGCGTCTTTGAAAGCCGCTTCCATATCATCCATCACCTCGAAGCCTACGCCGAACTTGCGCGCCTGTTCCTGAGCTTGCTCCATGATTTCGGGCATCAGCTTGAACTCGGGCGGGTGCGCCAGGACAACATCCAGGCCAAAGCGGGGCATCTGCAGGATCAAAGACTGGGGTACCGACATAGGCTTCTGATAGGAAGCAGCATAAGCCCAGGATACGACCATTTTCTTGCGGCGCAGGTCGCGGCCTTTTTTCTCGATAATGGTCATCAGGTCCGCCAGGCATTGGAAGGGGTGATAGATATCGCACTGCATATTCAGGATCGGCACGCGTGAGGCCTTGGCCACGGCGTTCAGATAGCCATTGCCTACGCCCCAGTCTACGTGGCGGATGGCGATGCCATCGAAGTATCGCCCGAAGATTTCGCCAATTTCTTTCGGAGTGTCACCATGTGCGATCTGGGTAGTTTTGCTCTCGATGAAGGCAGCATGCCCGCCCAATTGGGCCATGCCGGCCTCGAAGGAGCCGCGGGTGCGCGTGCTGGAGAAGAAGAACAACATTGCCAGGACTTTGTCGCGCAGGTACGCGTGCGATTCGCCCAGGGCGCGCTTGCGCTTCAGATCAAATGCCACGTCGAGCACGGTTTCGACTTCTTCTTTGCTGAAGTCCAGGTCGCCAATCAAGTCACGATTGCGAAGGTCGGTTTGCATCTTTCATTTCCTTTCGATGATTTGAGATGTGCGCTTTGCGCACATCTCAAATCAGTAAAATTCTTATTCCATTGCACCCAAAACGAGGGCGATCAGAGCCATGCGCATGACGACGCCATTGAAAGCTTCTTGCCAGTAGCGCGACCAGCGGGTAATATCCACATCGGGAGGAATTTCATCCATGCGCGGCAGGGAATGCAGCAGGATGGCGTCCGGTTTTGCCTTGGTCTCCAGCAATTCGCGGGTGATCTTGTAATTTGCGGGGGTCAGGCCATGATCGCCGGCTTCCTGGCGGGACTTGGTGTAGTCGGGCTGCACCACCGGCTCGACCAGGATGACATCGGCCTCGTGGATAACCTGCTCGACATGCTCGGCCTCTTTGAAGTTCAGGCTGTACTGCTTCAGTTCTGCCTTGAATTCAGGGGTCAAGGACATATCCGGAGGCGCGACGAAAGTGATCGGGCAATCGAATTGTGTGAGGGCGTAGCCCAGGGAGTGCATGGTGCGCATGCGCATATCGCCGACGGCCAGCCATTTGAGGCCGTCGATGCGGCCTTTCTCACGCAGCACGGTGTAGAGGTCGGTAAGGATCTGGGTGGGATGTTCGCCCCAGCCATCACCGCCGTTGATGATCGGCACAGAAGCCCATTTGGCGGCTTCATGCGGAGCGCCCTGCTGGAAGTGGCGCATGACAATCACGTCGCCGTAGAACTCCAGCATCTTAACGGTGTCTTTAATTGATTCCTGATACCAGTCGCCAGCGCGGGTCATTTTGGCATCGGAGAAGCCGGTGACGTGACCGCCCAGGCGGTGCATGGCGGCTTCGTGCGCCAGGCGAGTGCGGGTGCTGGGCTGGTAGAAAGCAGTCACCAGCGTCTTTTCGGCCAGCAGATTGCTGTTCTTGCGGCTGCGAGCGATCGGCTCGAGTTGTTTGGCGACATCGAGTACGTGGAAAAATTCGTTGCGCTCGAAGTCCTTGAGAGAAAGAATGTCACGACCTGAAAAACTACGCATTTTGGGTTACCTCCAGTTTTAGTAATTGTTGATTGGTGATCAGTAATCAGTAAGTCGGTAAAATAGGTAAGCGGGAGTGCAGACGGCAAAGCCGTGCCTCATTACCCATTACATGTTACCCATTACTTAATTACGTATTCCTAAACGAGCTTCCGTACCACGTGGAAGCGAAAATAGCCGGGCAAAAAATAGCTGTAGGAGTGGTCAATCGCTCGCCCGGATGGGGAGTACAGGTTGGCAGTGAAACTGAGCAGTACATCACCTCGCTGGATGCCCAGGGCACGTGCCACTTGCGAAGAGGCGGGCACCGCATTGATTTCGGTGCGAGAACCCAGCGGTGCCTGTCCGCCGCGCTTTAGGAGTAAATCGAGCACCGATCCGTTAAAACCATCCTGCAAATCTTCAGGAGTAAGGACGTCGAGCGGCAGGTTATCCACCAGGAAAGCAGCGGGTCGTCCTTCAGCCAGGATCACGCGCGAAATGTGCAGCATCTGCTCCCCAAGGGGCACTCCCAAAGATGTGCTCTCTTCGATTGTGGCAGCACGGCATTCAACGTTCAATGCGCCAAAATCGATTTTAAGCCCGCTGCGTTGCGCCATGGTCTCGATGCTTTCAAGCACCTCCAGGCCGCTTTCGATAACATGCGGGGGATAGTTGACGAAAGTTCCCGCTCCCTGTTTCCGGCGAATAATGCCCTGGGTCTCAAAGGTACGCATGGCTTCGCGTAGCGTGGCGCGAGAGACGCTCAATCGTTCGGCCAGCGCTGGTTCAGATGGCAGGCGTTCGCCCGGCGGTGTTTCCGCGATGATTCCTGCCAGCTTATCGTGTAAACGGGTGGCAATCGAATTGGGGTTCATATGGATAGCAGGCGACCAAGCGATTACGATTGGCCTTCCAATCCTTTCTCCAGTACAGGGATAAACTTGAAATGGGTGACATCCACCAATCCCAGGTCGGAAATACGTAGCTCGGGGATGACCACCAGGGCCATCAGGCTGAGCTGCATGTTGGGGTTATTCAGCGGGCAACCACACTGGCGAAAACCCTCCAGCACGCTGTCGGCCTGGCGGGCTACTTCGCTGGCTGCGGCGCTGGACATGATGCCTGCAATGGGCAAGGCGACCTGGCCGATTACCTGGCCGTTTTTAACCACCACCTGTCCTCCACCCAGCCCGGCCAGGTGGTTTGCAGCCAGGGCCATGTCACCTTCATCGGTACCGGCCACAATCATCTGGTGGCAATCGTGGGCTACTGTAGAAGCAATTGCACAGGGCGCATTGAATTGAAATCCATGTACCAGCCCCACCTGGACGCGCCCGCTACCGCGATGGCGTTCGATCAGGGCAATTTTTGCCACGTCGCTGCTTTGATCCGGACGAATTTCGCCGGACTTGGCTGTGACTTTCAGTCGCAGGTGGTGAGTGGGCGCCTGGTTTTCAATGACGCCGATGACATTGGCGATCCAGCGGTCGTCATGCGGGGCGGGCAAGCGGAAATCGTCTGGGGTGAGAGCTTTATGGATATGGATGGATTGGGTCACCCAATCTGGATAAGTAAAAGCCGGCGCGTCGAGCAGAAGTTCCCCGTTTCTTGCTGCAAGCTGGCCTCGAGCGATCACCAGGCTGGGGCGAAATTCGCCCAAATCCTCCACCAGAAGGATATCAGCGAATCGACCTGGGGCGATCATCCCTACCTGTCGAGAGACGCCAAAGTGTTCAGCAGTATTGAGCGTGGTCATCTGGATGGCAGTGATTGGCGGGATACCGCGAGCGATGGCTTGGCGCAAGGCGCGATCCACATGGCCTTCATTGACAAGGGTAGCGGAGTGCGAATCGTCGGTGCACAGGATGAAGCGGCCCGGGTCGAGCTTATATTCTGTAATGGCACGTACGCCTTCAGCTACATCGTGCCAGGCTGAGCCAAGCCGCAACATCGCTTTCATACCCTGGCGTACGCGGGCGATGGCATCTTCGGCAGTCGTGCCTTCATGGTCATCCTCTGGGCCGCCAGCGGCATAGCCGTGGAACGGCAAACCCAGGTCGGGCGATGCATAATGCCCGCCGATCACTTTGCCAGCGGCGCGGGTGGCGGCCATCTCGGCGTGCATTTTTTCATCCCCCGTGTAGACGCCGGGGAAGTTCAT
The DNA here is from genome assembly GCA_964595435.1 of uncultured Anaerolinea sp. GTDB lineage: Bacteria > Chloroflexota > Anaerolineae > Anaerolineales > UBA4823 > RBG-16-57-11. Next base: position 219,686 of record CAZQQJ010000006.1, read on the forward strand.
CACTTCGCCCAGGCCGATGATGCCCGGCCAGTTCATCGCTTCGGCAACTTCATCCGGACCGAGCGACGCGCCGGGGGTCTCCATTCCTGGCGCAGAAGGTACGCAGGATGGCATCTGTACCCACACGTGAATGGGCTGGATGGCGGCTTCGTCGACCATCAGGCGGACCCCCTTGAGGCCAAACACATTGGCAATCTCATGTGGGTCGATGAACATGGCGGTCGTGCCGCGAGGCAGGACCGCGCGCACAAACTCTGTGACGGTGAGCATGCCTGACTCGACGTGCATATGACCGTCCAACAAGCCGGGCACCAGGTACTGACCAGCGGCGTCGATCACTTTTGTATTCCCCCTGATGGTGTGAGATGCATCTGGGCCGACGTAAGCTATGTGCTCGCCTGCGATAGCAATGTCAGTGTGAGGGATGATCTCGCCCGATTGCACGCAAACCCAACGCCCATTACGGATAACCAGGTCGGCGGGTTGTCGGCCCATAGCAACGTTTACAAGGTGTTGAGTGGAAAATGGAAGCGTTTGTGGCATAGATTATGGCCTGTTGTTATTCAGTTACCAATCGTTTTGCGGCGCGGTTGTGCTGCTCAATCAAACTTGGAAGGTCGATGGTGACGATTTGCCCTTCTTTGACGATGAACTTGCCGCCAACGACGGTGTAATCGACATTAGCTGGAGCGCAAAATACGATTGCTGCAACAGGGTCGTGCAGAGCGCCAGCGTAGCCCAGGCGGTCCAGGCGTACGGCGAAGAAATCAGCGCATTTACCAGGCTCCAGCGAGCCAAGTTCGGGACGGCCGAGCACCGCAGCCCCGCCGCGTGTGCCCAGTTCGAGTGCCTGGCGGGCAGTCATCAAAGATGGAGCACCCTGGTCGGAAAGCGACGCACCTTGCAGCCCGGCGCGCAGGCGGGCGACGAGCATGGCCTGGCGTACCTCTTCGAGCAGGTGCGAGCCGTCGTTGCTGGCAGATCCATCTACGCCCAGGCCTACTTTCACGCCCCAGCGCAGCATATCCAGGATCGGCGCGATCCCGGATGCCAGGCGCATGTTGGAAGTGGGACAATGGGCTACGCCGCAGCCGGCCTCGCTATATTTGCGCATCTCGTTATGATTGCAATATACGGAATGGGCAAACCATACGTCGCCTCCCATCCAGTTGAGGACTTCCATGTATGCCACGGGCCGGTGGCCGAACTTCTGTTCGCAGAAGACTTCCTCGTCCTGGGTCTCGGCCAGGTGGGTGTGTAGATGGACGCCGTACTCGCGAGCCAGCGATGCACTCTGTCGCATCAGGTCGCCGGTGACGCTGAAAGGCGAACAGGGGGCCAGGACGATGCGCACCATCGCGCCGGGGTTGGGATCGTGATAGGTTTCAATCAGGCGTTGCGAGTCTTTGAGGATGAAATCTTCTGCTTCAACGACGCGGTCCGGCGGCAGACCGCCTTTGCTTTCACCCAGACTCATCGACCCCCGTAAGGCGTGCAGGCGCAGGCCCACTTGTTGCGCGCCATCGATTTCATCATCGAGGCGCGAGCCGTTGGGGAATAGATACAGGTGATCCGATGCGGTGGTGCATCCGGAGAGGGCCAACTCGCTCAGAGCGGTTTGCGTGGATGTGCGGATGTCTTCAGGGCACATACGCGCCCAGATGGGGTAGAGCGTTTTCAGCCAATTGAACAGGTTGGCATCCTGCGCGGCGGGAACGGCACGGGTGAGGGTTTGGTAGAAGTGATGGTGAGTGTTGATCAGACCGGGTAATAGAATGTGGCCGCTCAGGTCAAGAATTTCATCGGCTTCCTGAGGCAATCCGTTCGTTGGCCCGGCTTGCTCGATGAAGCCATCACGCACAAATAGACCGCCATCGGGGATTTCTTGACGGCGGTCATCCATGGTGACAAGTAGATCAGCGTGGCGAACAAGGAGAGTGCTCATGGGTTTGAAGACTCGTATTTTCGATAGCTAATTTCTATTTAGTGGCCGGAATTTGTCTGACAACCTCAAGTGTATCAGACAATTCAACGCCTGTCAATTGTCTGACAAATAGTTGAATCAACAAACTAAGCCGGGAAGATTGAAGCCATCGACACAAAGACCTTCGTTCTCGCATGAACGAAGGTCTTTGTATATCATCCTAGTGTGCGTACGCTATACGTCGCACTTACCTGGATGAAAACCTGTCTGTTGTTACTATAAAGAAATCATTCCCCTGTCTATGGAGTTGTCGTTTGCTGCGCGCCGGGCAGTGCCTGTTTGTTGATCATTGACTCGGGGGCCAACAGGCGTACCTGGCCGTTTCGATCACCGATGAGCAGCATGGCGCCATCATCCGAAAAAGCTACCGTCAATACCGGGCTGTCAGCCAGCTTTAAAGCTCCAGTGAAGTTTTTGAGCGGCAGCGAGACAACTGATACGCTGTTGTTGTTGTTGCCCACCAGGATCATCTGACCATCCGGGGAGAAATCACCCTTGTTGAGGCCGACGCCGCCAAGAAGGGAGACAGTCGGCTTCCAACTGGCTGAGTCGATCACCCAGAGAGTACCTTGTTTGGCGCCGCTGACTGCCATCTGGCTTCCGTCGCGCGATGCGCCCAGCCAGTTGAGTGGCTCCTGGGGAGTGCCCTTGCTGATCGGTATGCTCTTGATTAATTGCCAGCCAGACGCGTCGACGACAAACAGGCTGCCGTCTTCACGAGCCATAGCAACCTCTTTCCCAGCGGGAGAGAAAGCCAGGCCGGTGGTCGTTCCCAGGCGGTAACCGAATTTGCCGGATTGGGTGCCATTCAGATACTGGTAATAGGGATAATCCTCGAAAATACCCCAGACGAGTAAATCCTCTGTGGGGGACCAGGCCGCAGCGGTTACACCTCTGCCCGTATTCAGCAGATTCTGCCCCGCCTTGTCAGCTTGCAGGTCATACAGGACCAACTCATTTCCCTGTGTACCATAGACCAGGTAGCGTTTGTCGGGAGAGAAGAATAGCACATTGACTGCTCCCTGGGTTTCTTGCATTACCTGGGGTCCCTTATTCTCATCTAACCGCCAACGATAGATCTGCCCCTTATCGGATGTCCTTGGCGTACCAATCGCTGCATAGGCTGTTTTGCCATCCGGTGAGAAGAGCAATTGATTGACTTGCCCTGGCAACTGCCAGAGAGCCAGCGTATCGAGGGCCTTAACATTGTCAAGAGTAATTCGCTCTTCGGGCCATGGAACGGTTTTACCATTGGGTAAGGCCAGTTGATTTCCGGCTGGCGCCTCCTGCCCAACAGGTGCAGGTGCTCCTGGTTGAGATGGCGCTTCTTGTGCGGGAGGCGGAGCAGCTGGCTCGCCAGGCGCGGGGGTAGCTGATTTGGTGCAGCCCGTAATCATCATTGCTGCGATGAGTAGAGTAATGCACATTTGAACAATTGTTTTGTGAGACACGAAAAACCTCCTTACATGAGCTAACATTAGCCAACCCGTATATTATTACTCTATTCTATATTATTTGCCAAAAAAAGCAATTGGGTAATTTGTACTTACATTTTGCATCTTGCTGGTAGGGATGATCGATCGATCCCGGGCAACAACAAGCCTCGCTGCCGCTCCTCTACCAAAACAGAGCAAAGCATGCTAAAATAAAATTAGAAAAGTTTAATGGTCTGGTAGTCGAAGTTTAACAATTGAGCTTAGACGAAAGGGTAAAACCGATGTATACGGTTACGCTTAACTCCGAACAAATTCAGATTCTGCAGGATGTTCTGGAGTGTTCGCTCTCCGAACTGCACACCGAGATACATCACACCGACAGCCGTTGTTTCAAGGAGCAGCTTAAGGAACGCGAGGCGATTTTGCAAAACCTGCTGCAAATGTTGGCGTCTCTTGAGTTGCCAGTGGCTGTATGATCCACAAAGAATTTATAGGATTGCAACACTCCCATCCCAATTGAATAATGCATATGGTGTAGCCCGGCCTGGATGCGGGCAGGGCTTTGGTAATATCGCGGCTTGGCAATTTCGACGAAAGCAAGTGCATCCAGGGTGATGGTATCCGTTTTAGGTAAGAATATCTTATTGGGCCGCCTTCAGGAGGTCACAGACTACACCCTGGGAATTAATGGCAGGCCAACGCCAGTCAACTGAGGAACGGTCGAGGTAGTAACGATAAGCACAAGGCGCAGACGCAGTAAAAGCCGGAGCTTATCGAAATCTTTTTTCAAGAGGCGAAGAATATGAATATTTTTGGGATGGCCCGGCATGGGTTAAACAGTTTCGAGCAGATTGCTGTGTTATTTGTAATTGTCACGGCAATCATCAGCCTGGTGTATGCCTGGCTGTTGAAGAATCATGTGTTGAAAAAAGATAAAGGCAGTGCCAAGATGCAGGAGGTGTGGAACGCCATCCGCATCGGCGCGGACAGCTATTTGAACCGGCAATTGCGGACAATATTGCCGGCGATTGCGGTGCTGACGCTGGCGCTGTTCTTCAGCGTGTACATTGTTCCCCCCACTCCCGAGGCGATTGAGGAATTTGGCGACAGCGCGACGATTGCGATTGCTATCGGCCGTACGGTGGCTTTTGTGGTCGGGGCGACTTTCTCGTTGCTGGTAGGCCAGCTCGGAATGCGCATGGCGATCCAGGCCAACGTGCGCGTGGCTTCGGCTTCGCGGCGCGGCTTCAACGAAGCACTGTCGATTGCCTATTATTCAGGCACAGTGACCGGGATGCTCACGGATGGATTGGGGTTGCTCGGCGGTACGATCATTTTCATCATCTTTGGCCGGGCGGCGCCCGATGCTCTGTTGGGCTTTGGCTTCGGCGGCACGCTGATTGCTCTGTTCATGCGCGTAGGTGGCGGCATCTACACCAAGGCGGCAGATGTAGGCGCTGATCTGGTGGGCAAAGTAGAGAAGGATATCCCCGAAGATGATCCCCGCAACGCAGCCGTGGTAGCCGACCTGGTCGGCGACAATGTGGGTGACTGCGCCGGTATGGCTGCGGATATCTTCGAGAGTTACGAGGTGACCATTGTCTCAGCGTTGATCCTGGGCCTGGCACTGGTAGCGATCGACCCGACACACAGCCTCAGATGGATCGTTTACCCGTTGATCATCCGTGGTATCGGCGTAATCAGCTCCATCCTGGGTACCTTTACCGTGCCGATCTGGGAAAAATTCCCGGTCAAATTCTTGCGGGCGCACAACGCCGAAGAGTCGATGTTCCGCTCGTACGAGGTTTCCAGCTTCAACACGATTTTGTTTGCCTTCCTGGTGGCATGGCTATATGCTCACGACTGGCGGCTGGCGATTCTGACGGCGATTGGGGTGGGTCTGGCAGTGGCATTCAACCCGCTGACCTCGTATTTCACGGCAGCCAACAAGGCCCCAGTACGCGAGATCGTAGACTCGACCGAGACTGGGCCGGCGACGACGATCCTATCTGGCCTTTCGGTAGGCATGGAGTCGAGCGTGTGGGCGCTGTGCGTGATTGCAATTAGCTTTGTGTTTGCTCTGATGTTGTACCGCGGAGATGGGGTTACGTATGTGCTGTACGCAGTGGCGATGGTTGGCATCGGTATGCTCAGCCACACGGGCAACAACGTGGCGATGGACTCTTATGGGCCGATTTCGGATAACGCTAACGGCATTGGTGAGATGGCCTGGCACGATATGGATGACGAGAACACCCGTACGGCGCGGCAGATTATGGCCGACCTGGACGCGGTAGGTAATACGACGAAAGCGATCACCAAGGGCGTGGCGATCGCTTCGGCGGTGATTGCGGCAGTGAGCCTGTTTGCTTCTTTTATTACCGATGTAGGCCGGGTGCAGGCGGCGCTCAATCTACCGGTGATGGACTCGATCCGCGTCTCGGCGACAGACGTGTTCGTCGGAATGCTGCTGGGCGGGGCGTTGCCCTGGCTGTTCAGCTCGCTTTCGATCCGTGCAGTGAGCCGGGCGGCGAGCGAGATTGTGTTAGAGGTGCGCCGCCAGTTCCGCATCCCCGGACTGATGGAAGGCAAGGTGCAGCCGGATTACGCACGTGTGGTGAGTATTTCGACCACTTCGGCGCAGAAAGAATTGATTCCGCTGGCTACCATCGCGGTGGTCCTTCCCCTTGTGGTGGGCATGGTGTTGGGCGTAGAGGCGTTGGGTGGCTTCCTGGCAGGCGTGATCCTGAGCGGGCAGTTGCTGGCGGTCTTTATGGCCAACACCGGCGGCGCCTGGGATAATGCCAAGAAGGCGATTGAGGACGAGCCACGCAACCTGGCGAACAATACGGGTAAAGGCTCCGAGCGGCACAAGGCGGGCGTGGTTGGCGATACGGTCGGCGACCCGCTGAAGGATACTGCCGGTCCGGCGCTCAACCCGATGATTAAGGTGGTCAACCTGGTTTCACTGCTGACAGCGCCGATCCTGGTATCGTATAGCCCGCTGAACTGGGTCGGCTGGATCGTTGTGTTCGCGCTGCTGGCTGGCGTGGTGTGGAGCATTATGCGCAGCAAGAAAGCTGCGCCAAAGTTGAAAGCGGCGGAGTCGGGCGATTAGCTCGTTCTTATCCAGGTCGGGCGCGAGATGTTGCACCCGACCTGGGTGATCTGAGAAAAGCCGTTGTTTAAGTTGATGGTAAGGCGGCGAGAATTTTCTCGCTGCCTTGTTTTCTAATACGGTTATGGGAATGCCGGGCTTCTGAGCCAGTGAATTTCCAGCGTGGGAAATTCACTGGCTGGTGGGCTTTCCGATGGCCCAGGCTTTAATATGGGACATGCCATCCCAGATGGGGGTTTCCTGGCAATCGATGATGGTATGGGTCGCGCCGGCTGCTTTGGCTTCTTCGGCTACCAGACCAAGCAGGGCCTGGCGGGCATAGCTTAGTGCTTCTGTATATTGGGAAAATTTATGTTGGACGCTGCCAACCCGTGCAATGTAACCGGTGATGGACGCACCTTCGACGCAGGGGAAGATTTCGCCGGTTTGTTGCACCAGCACGCTGCCCACGACTGCGCCCACCGCATTGGCAACCTGGTGGTATTCGGGGATGATGATTTCCGTGTTCAAGGCGCTGGCAACCGGAGGCAGGAAGACTCTGGCTGGAGCGCCGATTCCCACCAGGGGAATCTTCAAAGAAATGTTGCTTCCCAGGTAGGGATCAGAAGGTGTGAGGCTTTCCTGAAATAGCCAGCGGTCGAGGGGAGTGTCTTTTAAACGCAGTGGTGGCGCGGAAAACGCTTTGCCGCTGAGAAATTGGACGATTTCAGCAACGATGCGTTGTGTGATGGTATCTTTGATACGTTGGGCAAATGCCAGGATGTCCTCATTCCAGTTACGCGCTGCCAGTTCGGTGGCGCGCACGGCAATTTCGGTATCCCATGGCGTAAATTCACCGGTAACGTGCAGCAGGTCGGTGGGAGTCAGGCCAGCGCGGTCGATAATTTCCTGACCGACCAGCCAGGCGACGTGGAACGGAGCGATTGAGCGTACCTGTTGCGAGATATCCCGGTAACGTTGTGGGCCGTTGCGCAGGATATCGACAATTTTACGCGTCTTTTCATCTTCGATGGGGAAATCTGGCTCGCGGCGAAGCAACCAATATTCAATACCATCTGCATAGGAGATGGTATTGCGCGTCTCCAGCCAGCCAAGCAGGTCCTGTTTAACTTGAGGGTAGGTATAGCAAAGGTAGGAAAGCGGGATCAGGCGTGCAGGACCGATCTCCAGGTTGCGCCAGTGATCGAAGTAGATCATGCTATCGCCGCCGAGACCGAATGAGCGGGCTTTGATCGTGCGCACGCAGGTGCGATAAGACTCGACCGTAGCCAGGCTTTCATAGGCCTGTACCTTACCATCGTTGACCAGGGTGATATCTGTGGTGGTGCCGCCCATATCGACAACCAATCCCTTTTCTGCTCGGGAAAGGAACTGCCCACCGATGGCGCTGGTAGCCGGACCTGAGTGGATAAATTCTACCGGGCGAGCGCCGGCAAACCCGGCCCGGGCCAGGGAACTATCGCCTTTGACGATCATCACCGGGCAGTGGACGCCGCGTTTTTCGAGCATCTCCAGCACCGCGCTCAGGAAATTCTGGATGTGGCTGAGCAGCGATGCATTCAGGCTTGCGGTGGTCGCGCGACGAATAGAATCGAGTTCGTTGGATAAATGGTGAGCCAGAACCGCCGGGAGATTGGACATCTCGGCGATGATTTCAGCCGCGCGGGTCTCGTGCGCGGCATTGGCCGGGCCGGCGTAAGAAGATACAGCAAAGGCCGTGACATTGTCTTTGCTTTGCTTAATTGCGCTTGTCAAGGCGGCCTCATCCAATGGCTCTTGTTGTGCACCATCCAGCCCGTGTCGCCCTGGGATGAAATAATAATGCGGTGTGCCGAATTGCTGGTGGAACTGGTAGTTATAGATCAGTTTTGCATCGTAGCCCAGCAGCAGCAGGCCAACCGGTTTGCGTTTTCCCTCGGCGATGGCATTGGTAGCCAGGGTGGTGGAGAGAGAAACCAGGGCGATCGTAGATGGATCGTCGGGGAGTAGGGCATCCAGGGCGCTCAGGATGCAGCGTGTGAGGTCGGCATGAGTGGTGATTGTTTTGACGCTGCGGACAATTTGTCGTGTTTGTGGGTCGAGCAAGATGCCGTCAGTGAAAGTACCTCCGGTGTCGATGCCCAGGTAGAGAGGAGAGGATGTTGTGCTCATAGTGTTGTAACGTGTATTATACTTGTTTAGGTTTGTACCGATGACAAGGTGACGCGAATATTTTTGGAGGTGGTATGCAAATCCATATCGCGTATGGAAAATCTGGCCTGGAAGTAGATTTGCCGGAAGATTTGAATGTCACGATTGTGGAGCCGCGTTACATACCGGGATTGGATGACCCACCGGATGCCATCCGGCACGCGCTGCGCATGCCGTTTGGCGGGAAGGGGTTGGCGCAGCAAGCCCAGGCAACCGACCGGGTGGGGATTGTCTTCAGCGATATCACCCGCGCGACCCCCAATCACTTGATCTTGCCGGCGGTGCTGGCCGAGCTGGGGCATGTTCCCAGGAGGCAGATTACGTTATTCAATGCTTTGGGCACACATCGCCCGAATACCCAGGCGGAACTGCGCAGTATGTTGGGGGATGCGTTGGTGGATGGATATTCGATTGTGCAGAATAATGCTTTCGATCCGGCGACACAGGTGAATTTGGGCCTGACATCCCGTGGCCACGAAGTCTGGCTCAACCGCGAATTGGCCGCGTGCGACATCAAGATCCTGACCGGGTTTATCGAGCCGCATTTTTTTGCAGGGTATTCGGGTGGGGGCAAAGCAATCATGCCGGGGATGGCCGGGCAGCGTACGGTGTTGGGTAACCACGATGCGGCCAATATCGGCGACCGGCAAGCCACCTGGGGGGTGACATGGGGCAATCCGATTTGGGAAGAGATACGCGAAGTGGCTGGAATGGTAGGACGGACGTTCCTTCTCAATGTGACCCTCAATCGTAACAAGGAGATTACCGGAGTCTTTGCCGGTGACCTGGACGTGGCGCACGCTGCCGGCTGTGCATTTGTCAAAGATACGGCTATGGTTGGCGTTGTACAGCCTTTCGATATCGTGATTACATCCAATTCGGGGTATCCTCTTGATCTTAATTTGTACCAGGCGGTGAAGGGGATGAGCGCTGCAGCACAGGTAGTACATCCGGGAGGTGCGATTATTATCGCGGCGGAGTGTTGGGATGGCGTCCCTGAACATGGATTGTATGGCCAATTGCTGCGCAGTGTATCCACCCCGGGGGAATTGCTGGAAAAGATTTGCGCGCCGGCTTTTCTGGAACAGGATCAGTGGCAGGCGCAGATCCAGGCGCTTATTCAACTCAAAGCGGATGTGTATGTCTATTCGGGGAATTTGAGTGAGAGCCAGATCCGCGATGCGCTCTTGCTTCCCTGCCGGGATATCGCGCAAACGGTCAACGAACTGGTGCAGCGATATGGACCTGGAGCATCCATTTGTGTGCTGCCCGATGGTCCGCAAACAATCCCATATCTGGTTGAAAAATTTCGGGAGTGTAACGCAAAAGTATCGGTAACTAGAGGTAGGAAATAAGGTAAACTAAGG
>CAZQQJ010000007.1:0-169898 GCA_964595435.1 uncultured Anaerolinea sp.
TCCAAGAAACCCTTTGGGATACTTACGCCCTTAGTTCTCCGACAAGCTGCTAGGCAAGCTGTTGGATATAACGAGCGATCGAACGGATTTCTTCCAGGTCCGGCGAGCGTACTAAGTAGCCATAATCACCCAGTGCCGGGCTGAACACGCCGCTGATACCTTCGTGGTGAACGATCTGCGGCCCAAAGGCAGCCAGGATTTGCTCGTGTGAGTGGATGTAGCCCCGGTTGAACTTTCGTCCGATATAACTACAGTGGTATTTTCGAGAGTAGTCGGCGGTAAAACGATTGAAGGCGATGATATTGGCCCACTCCCGGTAGATATCGATGTCATTGGCGAAATTGAACATGTCGGTGGTCATACCGCCGGGCGGGCGCATGTTAACCTCCAGGGCAGTGATCTGGTTGTCGCTGAGTGTGCGGAAGAATTCGAAATGGAAGAAGCGCTCGCGCACATCGAAAGCGCGCAGGGTACGCCGCCCGGCATCTTCCAGATCAGGGGGGATATCCCGCAAAGAATAGTAGTATATGATGTCGTCATTGTTGACCGTTTCCATGACGCCCTGGCTATACTCATGCGCGGTATAAAATACCAGATTCCCGTCGCGGTCGGTCAAGCCATCGAAGGAACAGATCATTCCCTGGATAAATTCTTCCATGATGTAATCGATCGGGGGTTTCGTGGAAAAGAAATTCTCCAGCTCTGCCTGGTTGTGGACTTTATAAGTCTTGGCAGCTCCAACACCGACATCCGGCTTGGCGACGACGGGATAGCCGGTCTCTCGAACAAGGCGCTGGGCATCCTTCAGGGTGTGCACCACTCTGCCGCGGGCGACAGGCACGCCAGCCTGTTTGAAGACCTGTTTCATCAAAGATTTACGCTTGATGCGCGGCATGTCGCTGGCTTTCAAGCCCGGGATGTTGAAATCGGTGCGCAGTTGTGCCTCACTTTCCAGCCAGTATTCGTTCAGCGAATCCAGCCGGTCGATCTTGCCGTGGCGATGCGTGAAATATCCCAGGGCACGCAGAAGCTCATCGCCGCTGTGCATATCCAGAACCCGGTAATATTCTGTCAGAGCGCCTTTAAGGGCAGGATGCAACCGGTCATAAGGCTCGTCTGCCAGCCCAAGTACATTTACGCCGACCTGGCGCAGGTTGGCGCAGAACTGATAATAATTGGGAGGAAAATGCGGCGAAAGATAAACGAAATTCATAGGGTCTACTCTCTGGGTAAAAAGATTTCCCATTTATACGCTAAATTGTCAGGAAATGCAATAGGTTGATTTGGGTCAAATTGCACGATTTTATCTAAAATTTGCACTTCCCTACCTTCTTAACCTTTCCCCTGATATAATAGTTTGTAATCTTTCTCACTTAATTACGAGTAATCAGGTGCTCGGTGATTTTGAAAAACCGGGTTTCTCCAAGAAACCCGGTTTTTGAGAGATCAGGTACAGGTATCTGGATGGAAAAACCATATGCAGAAGCAGATGTTGCCGGGTCGTTAATGTTGTCGGCTCCTACCCTGGTTGACTCACATTGCCACTTAAACTTCGATAGTTTTGACAGCGATCGCTCAACGGTATTAGAGCGGGCGCAGCAGGTCGGTGTGGGGCGCGTGCTTAACCCGGGTATCGATTTGCCTACCAGCCAGGCATCCATCGATCTGGCAGAGAAATATAAAAGTGTTTATGCAGCCGTTGGTGTCCATCCCAATGATGCCTCTTCCTGGAATAACGAGACATTGGACACGTTGCGCGCCCTTTGCAAGCGATCCAAAGTCGTGGCTATCGGTGAGATCGGATTGGATTATTATTGGGAGAAGACGCCGCACGACCTGCAGCACAATGTGTTTCAACAGCAATTGCAGTTAGCGGCTGATGCCGGGTTACCGGTGATTGTCCATATCCGGGACAAGAACCAGCACGATAGCCAGGCAATGCGAGATGCCCTGGATATCCTGGCCGAGTGGCAGGGCGCGCTCTCGTTCCCGTTGGCCGGGCGACCTGGCGTCTTGCACTCTTTTAGTGGTGGTCTGGATGCGGCTTATAGAGCGACTGAATTGAACTTTTGCATAGGTATTACGGGGCCGGTTACATTCAAAAATGCCGGCTTGCTGAGAGAGGTTGTCTCGAATCTATCCCTCGATTGTATGTTGATAGAAACAGATGCCCCTTTCCTGACACCTCACCCGCATCGTGGAGAACGCAACGAACCGGGTCATGTTCAATTCGTCGCAAGTAAAATTGCCCAGATACGCGGCGTGGATTTCGAACACGTGGCACAAATCACAACAACAAACGCGAAGAGGTTGTTTCTTTGGTGAGTAATTCTACATCCATCAATTTTCTTGCTCCAATCCAGGAGTATTTGACTCGAGTTGAGAAACTGATGCGTTCACAGGCCGATGACCACCATCCGGACCTGGGGACGGCATTACATCATTTGTTGTCATCTGGTGGTAAACGCGTCCGGCCGGCGGTGGCGTTGTTGACCGGTAGTATGTTGGGCGGCGATATAGAAAGGCTGATCGTTTTGGGTGCAGCGATCGAATTACTGCACACCGCTACCCTGGTGCATGACGATCTGATCGATGGGGCGTTTCTACGACGCGGGATTGCCACGCTCAATTCGCAATGGTCGCCAGCGGCAACCGTCTTGACCGGCGACTTTATTTTTGCTCGTGCTGCGCGATTGGCTGCTGCCACGGAGTCGGTGGAATTACAGAAGCTCTTTGCTGAAACCCTTGCAACGATCGTCAATGGTGAGATCACGCAAATGTTCTCCGGGCGTGGTGTAGTCAGCCGTACGAACTATGACCAACGCATTTATGCAAAGACAGCCTCCATGTTCGAGCTGGCTGCCGGGGCCGCCGCCATGCTCAGCCAGGCAGGTGAGCCAGAGATCAAAAATTTGCGCGGCTATGGCTACCACATAGGTATGGCTTTTCAAATTGTGGACGACATCCTCGATTTCACCGGTGAGCAAGCTACTGTGGGTAAACCCGTCGCCAGCGATTTGCGCCAGGGATTGGTTACTCTGCCGGCTCTCTATTATCTGGAAGACTATCCGGATGACCCGGATATGAAGCAAGTTCTGAGCGAGGACCACGCCAGCGATGTGTTGATCAACCGGTTGGTTTCTTCTGTACGTGAAAGCGGCGCAATTCACCGGGCCATGCAGGATGCCCAACGCTATGTGGATAAGGGTCTCGATTTGTTGGCCGGCTTTCCGGATGGAATGGAACGCCGGGCGTTGGAAGAACTGGCGCGTTACTTCATCGATCGCCAATTGTAGAAGAAAAATATGACATTACGCAACGAAATCCTGGAACAACCAGCCGTGCTGGAAGGTCTCTTGTCTGGGCAGATGCCCGAAGTGCAGCGTATCGCTGCTGAAATTCGCAAGCAAAATCCGGCCTATGTTTTTCTGGCGGCGCGGGGCACCTCGGATAATGCCGGGTTGTATGCCAAGTACCTGTGGGGCGCGTTCAATCGCTTGCCGATTGCCCTCGCTGCGCCTTCGCTCTTTACCATGTACGCTGAGCCGCCTCTGTTGAGGAATTGCCTGGTAGTGGGCATTTCCCAGTCGGGCCAGTCGCCCGATATTGTCGGTGTCCTGGAAGAAGCTTGCCGCCAGGGACAGCCCGCTCTGGCCATTACCAACGCTCCGGCCTCGCCGTTGGCGCAAGCCGCGGACTATGTCATCGATATTCGTGCTGGCGCAGAACGGGCGGTCGCCGCGACCAAGACGTATACCGCGCAGTTAATGGCGGTAGCTATGTTGAGCGTAGCCCTGAGCCAGGATACAAAACGCCAGGAGAGGCTACACAGCGTACCAGAGTGGGTGCGGCAGGTGTTGGTGCAGGAAGAAAAGATCGCCCAGGTTACGCCGCGCTATCGTTTTATGCACCAGTGTGTGGTTCTGGGCCGTGGCTACAATTACTCCACTGCTTTTGAGTGGTCCTTGAAACTCAAAGAATTGGCTTATGTGCTGGCCGAGCCATATTCTTCGGCAGACTTCTTGCATGGGCCAATCGCTATGGTGGAGCGCGGCTTTCCGGTGATGGCGGTCGCCCCGGCAGGCAGCGTGCTGGGCTCGATGATCGGCCTGTTGGAGCGGTTGCGCAACGAACAGATGGCCGAGATGATGATTATCTCGGACGATCCTCAGGCGCTGGCCCTCGCGCACACAGCGATTTCGCTGCCGGCGGACATCCCCGAATGGCTTACCCCGTTAGTGGGCATTGTACCGGCGCAGGTGTTCAGCTATTATCTGACACGCGAGCGTGGCTTCGATACGGAGACGCCGCGCAGCATCCGCAAGGTGACAGAAACGAGATAGACCTTTCACCAGAAGATACGGCCCACGAAGAGGGCCGTATCTTCTGGTGAGCTAATTCAATTGATAGCGCCAGGTCTCTGACTCGATGGTAAAGCCCACCGCCTGCGCTGCCCTCTGCATCGCCAGGTTTTCAGAGCTGGTGCCCAGGCGAGCCATTTGCATGCCACGCGCTTTAAGCAGGTTTAGCGCAGTACACAGCAGTGCTTTGGATAGGCCTCGGCGCTGAAAATCGGGATGGGTGGCGACCGGGTCGGTATAGCCGGCCTGGCAACCGGTCAGCGCGTTCTCGTCGGCGCTGATGAAGCCAACACAGTAGGCTGCCAGGCGGCCATCGGGGGCCACGCACACCAAGTCGAGTTCTGGATCATGGTCAGGCACGCCGATCATCGACAGCCGATATTCGACAGTCATATACTCGGTGCCAAAGGCGGCGCGGTGCAGTTTGACCCAGTCTTCGACTTCATCCTTGCCGTAGGTCGGGCGGATGGTGAAGCCGGGCGGCAATTGTGGCTCTGGGGCAGCCTGGCCGAGCGGGCGAACAAAGTGCAGGCCGCGCTCTGGCACGCGGGTAAAGCCGTGACGTTCGAGCATGGCGATGAGCGTGGCGTTATCAGAGCGGCAGGAGGTCTCCGGCGGTTCGCCGTTGTGTTGTTCAGCGGCCAGTTGGCGCGCCTCTGAGATTGCCCAGTTCAGCGCCGTATCCCCCAATGCCTCGCCGCGGCTGGGATCGGTCTCGAAATACAGGTTGTTGTATTCGTCGACAAAGGCAAAAGCGACGACTTGCTCCCCGTCCAGCCACAGGCGAGTATGAGCCTGGACGGCTGGCAGGTTCAGCAGTTCGTATAGATCGACAACGCTCGGGTAATCAACGATGCGTTGCGGCGAGCGAACCCGGCGAAGCAGGTTGGTGCAGCCTTCGAGATCATCCGGGTGAGAATAGAGACGGGAAATGAAGCTGGTGGGTAACATGATGCGTGTCCTTCGGTGTGTAGATTGCTATGCCTGGCCAGGCAGCACGCAGTATATCATGTTTATGCCAGTTTTAGATGGTCGCCGGTACAGGCCAGCCGGTCATGCAGCGCCAGGATAGGGGCAACCTGCGGGTGGACGCTTACCGTAAAGAATCTCTGGCCCAAAAGCGAGGAATCTTCATAGCCGCCTCTAACGAAAACGAATTTCTGCCGGAAACTGCGGCATTCGTTGTGCACTGCCTACGGTGAATGTCCAGGTGTAGGTCTGCCCGTTCGTGGTGATCGAAACGATATAGCTGCCGCCGGCGACCAGCGCATAGCGCGGCATGATCACAATCGCATTGCGCATATTCAACACTGCGCGCCCGGTTTGTTGGCCGGAAGGATCGCCAGAGTTGGTGTAATTGGTTTCGTCGAAGATGCAATGTTGCTGTGGCGAGCCATTATAAGTCAGCGAGTGGGCGGTCACCGATGGTGTGACACTGCCGCTGCCGATCATCAAGTAGATTGGCGGGCCGCTGGGTACCGTGTAACCCGAACAACCGCTTAACGGATTAGGCAATTCTCCTCCGCGGTAGCTGGTATAGGGCATCACGCCACCATCTTGAGGCCAGCGAATGGGGAATGTGACCGAGCCCGGGATGGTGCCCAGCCCACGCAGCACATCCAGCGTGGCGCCCATGCGCCAGGTGCCGATGTCTTCGCGGTAGCTGCCGTAGCCGACCTGCAGCAGGGCGGGGTCGATGATGCCCACACCGTGGAATGGACCGCTCATCCAGCCATCCAGGGCGCTTTCATCGCTGTTGTTGACGTCGCTGGAGACCAGCACGTTGCCGTTCTGCGCCGCGGCCAGGCCTTCCGAGGTATACCAGGTGTTGCCGGGATCTTCGGAGTGCGTAATAACA
The DNA here is from genome assembly GCA_964595435.1 of uncultured Anaerolinea sp. Lineage (GTDB taxonomy): Bacteria > Chloroflexota > Anaerolineae > Anaerolineales > UBA4823 > RBG-16-57-11. The sequence continues at coordinate 6,220 of CAZQQJ010000007.1, forward strand.
CCATTCTTGACCATGTAGCGGCTATGGTTGTAACATCCCTGGGCCCAGGATGTATTCTCGGTCACGGGAGGCAGGTTGCCCACCGCGCGCAGTTGGTTGACATAATCCAGCCAGGCAGGGCCGGTAGGAGGAATCGGATAAGTGTTCATCACCAGGGGCAGGTAGAGTGCGCTTGCCTCCGATGGTTGCTGCGGGGCGCCTGCCTGGCGCCAGGTCAATGAGGTGCTGGCCTGTGCCAGACCTGGTGATAGCGCCAACAGCGCTGCTAAAGAGATCAACGCCAACCACTGGTAAACCTTCATATGCGCCTCCTTACTTAGTCGAGTAGTCGGGTAGTTTCGTAGTCATGTAGTGCATCCGGTCGGCAATTTTGCGTGGCTGGTGCAATGCACGAAGGGAGTGTGCATTGCACCGGGGCAACTTTTTGACTGAAAGTCATTATAAAGTCACTGGCGCACGCGTGCAACGCTGCGCCAGTGATGCTTTCAAGATTGTATAGTCAGGCAGGGGTGGTGTTTCCTACAGCCCCCCACCTGTACGTGAATTAAGGCAGCCCGGCGATCTGGCTGGCACGTGAGACCAGCGTGGCGAACTCGGTGACATCTGCGTCGGTGGGCATCAGTCCGGCCAGGCGCACGGCATGCGACAAAATGTGGCGGATGGAGGTGCCAGCGGCCCACGGGCTGTAGCGCAGCAGCTCGGCGTATTGCGACACGACAACGGCAAGCTGGTACGGTGCTGCAGCGCTTTCGAAGCTGGGCGAGAGGTCCCAGGTATTGAAATTGCCGTTGATCTCGCGCACGGCGAAGGTATCGGGGTCTTGCCAGCGCAGTTGTACGGTGGCGATGCGGCCTGTGGCGCCAGGGTTGACCTGCAGGGCATACAGGGCGGTGGCGCTGTGCCCGGCGCCGATCTCGCCTGCATCAACGTAGTCGTTGCGGAAATCCTGGTCGGCGACAGCGCGGTTCTCGTAACCGATCAGGCGGTAGCGAGAAACTACCTCAGGGTTGAAATCCACCTGCACTTTGGCGTCTTTGGCGATCACCTGCAGCGTGCCGGTCAGGTTATCCACGAACAGGCGACGGGCTTCGTCAATGTCGTCCACGTATGCGTAGCTGCCATCGCCGTTGTCGGCGAGTTGCTCCATCAACACGTCGTTGAAGTTGCCCATGCCGAAGCCGACTGTGGTCAGGGTAATACCGCTTTCGGTGTAACCATGGACCTGCTCCAGGATGGCATCTGGGCCGGTCGCGCCGACATTGGCCACGCCGTCCGAGCACAGGATCACACGGTTGATCGCGCCAGGGCGCATCGCCTGGTAAGCAAGCTGGTAGCCCAGCCGCAGCCCAGCCTCGGCGTTGGTGGAGCCCTGGGTGTTTAAGGAGTAGATGGCGTTCAGGATGACGTTTTTATCCTCACCGCTGGTGGGGTTGAGTACAACGTAAGCGTTCGACCCGTAGACCACGATGCTCACGGTATCGGTGGGGCGCAGGCGCTCGACAAGCAGCTCCAGCGATTGCTTTACCAGCCCCAGGCGGTTTTCCATGTCCATCGATCCGGAGATGTCGATCACGAAAGTCAGCGAGGCCGGCTTGCGCAGCTCATCCGGGACCTGGTAGCCCTGGACGCCCACCCGCAGGATGTACGAGCCATCCTGGTGGAAGGGCGAGGGGGAGCCGTCGGCGTAGATGGCGAAGGCGATGTCTGAAGGCGTGGGATAGCCGGGGTCGAAGTAGTTGACGAATTCCTCCACCCGCACCGAGTCGGCCGGGGGCAGGTTGCCATCCATCACGTAACGGCGGGCGACGGTGTAGGAGGCGGTATCCACGTCCAGGGAGAAGGTGGACAGGTGGTCCTCGCGCGGATCTTCGAAGGGGTTGACGCCGTAGTTTTGGAAGTAGTTATCCACCGGTGGGGGGGAGGCGATGATCCCGGGCTGGGAAGGAGCGGCGGTGGGCGCGGGCGCCATAAACGGCGCAGCCGTCGGCAGAGGGGCCATGGCAGGGGGAGCCAGCGGCTTCTCCGCAGCGGCCGGTTTTGGGGCCTCGGTTTTAGCCGGCGCTTCTACACGCTTTTCGACGGCCACGGTAGCGACCACCTTTTGCGCGGGTGCGGCTGTGGGTGCTGCAACAGGCGAGCAGGCAGTAAGCAGCAGGGTAAACAGGACGATCATAGCGACAATGGTTTGGGTAAATCGGTTGGTGTTCATTTCAAATATCTCCTTTGGGTAGAAAGTAATCTGTTGCCGGGTAATGAGCGATCAGCCGCCGGATTACTCGTTGACTAATTTTTCATTACTACAATAAGGATAGCATGCAGCGGGTAAAAAGGCTTGATAGGCGTCTGACGGGTCTTTGACAGGAATGTGACATTATGACGCCTGGCCGGAGTCGGGTGGGGCCGGTTTGCGCATCCGACGCATCACTGCACGTGCGCCCAGTCCCAACAAGATGAATGGTCCAACGACCACCAGTATCCAGATCAGGATGTCCACCAGGAAACCAAAAATGGTCATGAATACGCCGAAGGCGCGCTGCAACGTGCGCAGCGGGCTCCAACCGCCTGGTTCGACGGTGGAGGGCCAGGTTGCCGGCGTGGGGTGCAGTTGCAGGGTGATTGTAGCCGGGGCGATGTACGGGTCGCCGTAATGGCCTGGCTCGGGCAGGGACGAGTAAACCTGTTGGAGCGGCGTACCCAGGCCGAGCAATACCTGGCACAGGCGCTCGAAATTTGTTGCCGGCACGACCAGCTCCAGCGCCACGACTTTCCCGTCGTTCGTGTACCACGATTGAGTGCTGGACACATATCCCCCGTAATCGGAGACCCGCTGCGCGGCGCGTTGCGTTGCCTGGTCCACGTCGGCTACCTGCACTTGCAGCGTGGCGTGCGGCGCATTTCCCGGCGGGACGGGGTAGCGGGCGATGGGTGTAACTTTTGGATATGCGGCGATCATACGGGGTGGGGAGCATGCTCCCAACAAGGCGGCCAGTAATATGGCCAATATCAGTAAGTAAAACCTGGTTTTCATTTTCCTCTTCTCCTTTCGTCTATGGTTGACGTGTAACCGGTCGATGGGTAATCAGGAATGTTCGTGGCCTCGTGCGGCAGGTGCGTTGCGTCTGGTTGCTTGATCTAATCGTAGCCTGGAATGGACTGTAGAGCTTGATATCCCGCTGACAGAAAGATGACAAAAGGTTTAATTTGTGGGGATGCGTTGCAAAGCAACACCTCCCCACAAATTAAAGAAAAGGAGCAGTGCCTGTCAAACGTGCACTGCTCCAGGACCAAACTCGACTTTCAGTATCTTTATAGCTGGGGATGAGATTTCAAATCTACCATAGTCTGGCTGACTTTCATTGCGGCTGTCAAATACAACAAATGCTTCGCATGGCGATCCAGGTTGGTGTACTTCAGCGCTCCCAGGCAGGCCAGGGTCAGAGCCAGGTCGAATTCGGCGGGGCGGTCGGGATTGAACAGGCAGCGGGCGGCGATCTGCTGCATCGTCTCCAGCAGGGCGTATAGAGGTGCATGTGGCGACGCCTGCGGGTTGCGCAGCAGCGCCGCGAAGTCGGCTGGCGAGGCGATCTGCGGCGCAAGGATGTGGGCGATGATCTCAGCGGACAGGTGAGCGAAATCGAACAGGGTGTGGCCGTCGCGCGTGCTGGCGAAATCGATCAACCACAACACGCTGCCCGGGCCGATCAAAATATTCTCCAGGTTCAAGTCCCCGTGGATGGTCGACTGGCTGCCCTGGATCGTCTGCTCCAATAATGCAGGTAGATGGGGCAGCGGGTCGGGTAAGCCGAGCAGGTCGAAATCCTGGACGAAGCCTTGCAGCAGCGTGCGGCGCGTGCTGACCACGCGCCCCGTCTCGCCTTCCGGTCGCCGCGTGGAGAGCCAGCGCAGGCGCAGCGGCGGGTGCCCGGCGGGAGGCTCACCTTGCAAGGACAGGCTGCGGCCATCGGGGCGCAGCTCGACGTAGGGGAAGTGGCGCAAGGTTAGCAGGTCGCCTGGGCGGAAATCCAGCCGGGAAGGGGCCGTATGCCCGTCCAGCAGGGCGCCCTTGCCCTCGGCCGGTTCCAGCACCAGGTGAGTGGGCAATACCCGGTCGTACTCAAGCGCCAGATGGAAATTGTACGGTTTACGCTGCAGCCACCAGTTCGGCCCGAAAAGTTCCAGCAGGCGGGAGAGCAGCGCCGGATCGGGCCTTTCCAGCAGCGTCTGCCGCAGGCTGAGCGGCGGTTTGCCCGGCTCACCGATGAAAGTGTAGCGCAAAGCTGCCAGCCCCTGTGAGCCGGCAGCCCGGGTGCTCACCGGGGCGTGCTGGATGCGCGCTGTGACCGGCGGCAGGGTGTCCTTGACGAATGTCTCGTAGTTGGCATATTCCTGTTCGATGGACGGGCGCGCTCCGATCTTGGCAATGGTATAGGCATCGGCGCGGCCATCCGGGCGGATGGGCAGCGCCAGCAGCGCCCGCGCCCCGGAGTAACCGGACAGGAACTCGCGTTCGATCATCAGGCGGCCATAGCGGCGGAACAGGGTTTGCAGCAAGGCCTTTTCCGCCGGGTTGAGTTGCATGGAGGCGGGCAGCTCGATGTCCAGGGTGGGGTCGGGTGCCAGATCGCGGATTTTAAAGCGCCGCTGGCCGGGGCGGGGGCGCGTAGCCACGGCAAAGGCCCCCAACCCGCCCCCGAAGAGCAGGCTGAAGACGCCTGCCAGCGCTGCTTGCGCCTGGGTGAGGCCGAGAAAGGATATCACCCGCACCTCCAGGCCGCGCGAAAAAGCCACCACTTCGCGCACCGGCCCGGCCGCGCCTGCGCCGGGGATCCAGCGCAGGGTCAGCGATACGGCCAGGCGGTGGTTGCCGGGTGATTCGGGGATCAGCGACCAATGCCACTGTGCCCCACGGTCAGGCGACAGGTACTGCGCCTGCTCACCCTCCGGCGAGATAGTGAAGCCAGGCCCATCCAGGCGCGCCGAAGCGAATAATTCGTAGCCGGCGATACGCTCTACCTTCAGGGTTTGTGTGACAGTCTGGTGCTCTTCGTACTCAGTGACCAGCAAGTAACCCTGGCTGGCTGGCACCAGCGCCAGGCGCACGATGTCCGAATCGCCCAGGCGCATTTGCGCCGGCCATTCCACCTGCACAATGTGCGCCTCGCCCTGGGCTGGCAGGGCGGTAGGTTGGGCGGGGGCCGGCGGTGTGGCAGAAGCCTGTGCGGGTGCAAGGGTGGGCAGCAGACGTGTGGGAGCCAGTGTGGGCAGCGGACGAGTAGGAGCCAGTGTGGCCGGCGCTTCCGTCTTGGCCGGCGCAGGCGCCTCGGTGGCGGCCGGTTTGGGTGCTTCGGTTACGACCGGTTTTTCCACGGCTACGGTCTTCGCTGGCGCTGCCGGGGCTGCAGTCGGCGCGGCGGGTTGCGCGCAGGCCGAGGCCAGAACCGCCAGGAGTGTCATGGTGAGCAATGCCAGGAACAGTCCGCGGGAGCGCTTGAAAGACCGCGCCATGGGACCGGTTTTATTAAGGGGGGCTGGGGTGCGGGTATGGCTGCACATCGCTGGCTCAAGGAGGGGGGATAAACAAGGTCGGCGCCAGGGTAGCGCTCACCTGGGATGTTTCCAGTGGCCAGAAGATGTAGGCCAGGGCCAGCAGGCCGCACAGCACCAATGCCGCGCTGGCTGCCAGTAAAATCGGGTAGAGTCGTTTCGATTGTCTCATACGCTTATGTGAATACCTGGTGACCCGTCAATGAGTAATCGCAAATCGGTTGCAGGATATTTGTCCTTCGTACATTGTACCTGCATGAATATGATACAATCAAAATGATCTTGGGTCAACAGGGTTATCCGGTGAAAATCCTAAACGTAGGGCGTTGGCGAACAATTTGCACATTACCCACCCCGTAAGCAGGTGTTTACGATGACGACTGTTTGGGATGCCTATCCAGCCGACTACCGTTCAATCGAAATGCAGCAAATTAGCCGCGCCGTCTGTGCCGGGGAATGCCTGGCGGTCATTGGATTGAGCGGGTCGGGGAAGAGCAACCTGTTGGGTTTCCTGGCGCAGCGGATGCACCTGCCCTCACCCTGCCCGCAGTTTTTGCTGGTGGATTGCAACCGGCTGGTGGAGCCGGGCGCCGCCGCCTTTTTCCGCTTCTTGCGCCGCGCCGTGGAAGACGGGGGCAGCTCCGCCGTCCCGCCGACGCCGGCGGACGACGAACTGCTCGCCCTGGACGAGGCGTTGAACCGCCGGCTGGCTGGCGAGCGCGGCCTGTGCCTGCTGCTGGATCGTTTCGATGCCCTGTTCAAGCTGGAGTTGTTCAATGCCATGGCGGGCGGCCTGCGCGCCCTGCGCGACGCGCATAAATACCGCCTGACTTACGTTACTGCGGCGCGCCTTCCGCTGGCCGATGATACCGAACTGGCCGAACTGTTCTTCGGCCATACGCTTTGGCTTGGCCCGCTTTCTCACAGCGACGCCTTATGGAGCGCACGGCGCGATGCACAGCGTTACGCCAGTTGGGAAGCCCGCGATTGGAGCGAGGCGGTGCTCGAAAAACTGGTCGCCTTTTCCTGGGGTTATCCCTCGCTGCTGCGCGCCGCCTGCGAGGCGTATGCTTCCGGCGCGGCGCTGGATTCCGGCGAGCTGCGCGCTCACCCTGCGGTAGCCCGGCGCGTGGCCGAGTTTTGGGCCGACGCACCTGACCCCCAGGCGCTGCGCCTGGCGCGGTTGGAAGGTCACCCCTGGCTGGCAGGTCGCCCCGTATCTGAAGCGCAACACCCGGCCTTCGATACTGCCCAGTTGACTGCCAAAGAACACCTGTTGCTGGAATACCTGCAGGCCCACGCCGGCCAGGTATGCGAAAAGGACGACCTGGTGCACGCCGTCTGGCCGGAAGACGTGATCTACGAGCAGGGCATCCGCGACGAAAGCCTGGCGCAGCTCGTGCGCCGCCTGCGGGTGAAGATCGAACCCGACCCGGCCGAGCCGGCGTTTATCCAGACGGTGCCGGGGAGAGGGTATTTGTTCCGAAGCCTCAAATGACGACCTGGTTTTTCTGAAAATATCGATCTTTCGTGCTACAATCCGATTACGAATACAGGCCATGCTATGACGAATGTAAGGAAGATGGATGAGGCTACGGTTCAACTGGTTGAACGGCTGCGCCAGGCGCTGCCGGGATTGCTGGCGGGGACGCCTGTGCGCATGGCCTATCTGTTCGGCTCGACGGCGGAGGGACGCACCACGCCCTTGAGCGATGTAGACATTGCGCTGGTATTCGATCCGCAACCCGGGGGGGGATGGACGGCGTACAGGCAGTTGATGCTGGAAATGGATATTGAAGCCGGGCTGGAGGATTGCTGCCGGCTGTATCATTCGGATGTGCGCATCATCAACCATGCCCCATTGATGTTGCGCGGGCGGGTGGTACAGCGCGGCTGTCTGCTGTATTCGGCAGATGAAGATTTTCGCATCGGCTTCGAAACATTGACCTTGAAGGAATACCTGGATTGGCTGCCGACGGATGAGTGGTTCTGTAAATTATATCTTCAGCGGCGGCGAAAAGAATTGGAGGCGCGTTATGGTTGAAAACCGGCGGCTCAATGAAATCCTGGGAGGAATGAAGGGCTATCTGGCAAACTTACGCCAGTTGCAGGCCTTGCCCACGGAAGAACTGACCGGCGACCCGGTTAAGCTTGGCGCGGCCAAATATTATCTGCAGATCGCCATCGAAAGCTGCCTGGACCTTGCCAACTATTTGATTGCTCAACACAACTGGCGCCGGCCGGAAAGTATGGCAGATGCATTTGCTGTGTTGGCGGAGAACGGTGTCGTCGATGATGAGTTCTTGGTGGTTTTGCGGCGTATGGCGCGTTTTCGCAACAGGCTGGTGCATCTGTATTGGGAAGTCGATGCAAAGGTGATCTACGAATTGCTGCAAGATAACCTGGGAGATTTCGACCGGTTTGAGGCGGCAATATTGGCTTTCTTGCAGTAATCGAATTCCACCGATTAGAATTTTAGGTAGTGGTGTCCCTTATTTTCCTTGATGAGGTGGTCGGATGATGAGATGTTGGCGTATCCTCGAAAGCAACACAAATGCACAATCGAGGGTACAAAATGGGCTGGGAAACACTCTATTGTCCTAACAAATACTGTCGATATTTCGGTATTCCATTCCGACAGGGCAGAATGGTGAAAAATGGCGCCAGTTATGGTCAACCGCAGGCGCTGTGCAAGGGTTGTGGGAGTAGTGTTGCCTTGAGTTATGCAACCGCTCACTATGGATTGGAAAGTGATACAGTTGCACGTCACGGAGTGTCAATTAGACGAGCTATGGGGTTTCGTTCATACCAAAGAAGCTCACCTGCTGGAGACCCAAATCTACAAGGAAACCTATGGGGATGCCTGGGTCTGGTTAGCCTTTGCCCCAGTCTGGCGTCTGGTTCTGGCATTTGTGGTTGGAAAACGCACCCAGGAAAGTGCCGACTTATTATTGGATCGGGTCAAGCAGGTGACGGATGGCTACATTGCTATGCCCAAGTCGTGAAAGTGCGAGAGAATGGGCGCGTAACCGAAGTCAAGACGAAGATCATCTTTGGAAAACCGGACGAAGTTGTGGCCCAACTGGCCAATTCACCCGTTAGTGAGGTCATCAACACCAGCTTTGTAGAGCGGGATAACCTGACACAACGCCAAAGCAATCGCCGTCTGACCCGCAAAACGAATGGCTTTTCCAAAGAAATCACCTGGTTTGAAAAGCAACTCTGGTTGTCGGTGGCTTATCACCATTTAGTCTTGCCTCATCGAAGTTTACGCCAGCTGTTAGAAACCCCTGAAGCCACGCGAGGCACAGGCACCCCCCGAAAGTGGAAACCCGTGACCCCTGCTATGGCAGCCGGAATTACTGACCACGTATGGACAACCACAGAGCTGCTCTCCTATCGAGTGCCAGCTCATTTCCTGGATCAGTTGTCAAAGATCAAGCCCTTGTTTGCCTTGTTGGAAGAAGTCCATCAAGGAAAATGAGGGACACTACCCAAACATTGCCCCGGCTTTTTCTATGAACGCTGCTCGCCGCCGTTCCCGTGATTGAGTGCGTGCCATTTCTTCCTCCGTCTCCTCAGTTTTCTCCCCTTTAGTTTACTTGATTTATCGCCCATCGTCCCCGACACTTTTGCGTTACACTCGGATGTGTAGCTGTGTAGGGAAAAAAATAAGTATTGGGCAGAGACGGATAATTGTCCTGTATAATAGTGAAAACAAACATCTTTCGATTGTGAATTTTCTCCAGATAAATCAGATCGAAGAGTGTGCGAATGCTTGCCAATATTTTCCAATCCTGCAGATATACTGAGCTTGCCAAACAGTTTACACGCGGTGATGAATTACAGAAAAAAGATGCGTGAGAACTTGAAGGGAATTGGCTATGAATTCTAAAGCCACACAAACTCAGCCGAAATCGTTCATTGACGATGAGCGCATTGCCATATATGAAACGCTTGAGCAAGCCCGCGATGAGTTTGGAGAGAATTTTGGCGGCTTCGTTTTTCGATTACCCCGCGCCTATGTTCAAGCCCTTTTGAATGGGAAAGTGATCGCTGTGGATATTGGTGGGCGCGAATACGCAGGTTTCCTGACTCTGTTGGAAGAATCTACATCCTGCAGCTAACTCTGGAGGCGGATAATGAACCTGGATCCATTCTCCGATGCGCTGGAGCGCCTGGGCGCCATGCTCGATCAATATAAGCAGTCTTCCGGGCTCTCACAATTGATCCGGGAGGCCGTACAGGAATCGCTCTTGCAGCGCTTCGAGTATACGCTGGAAATCGCCTGGAAGAGCGCCAGGTGTTACCTGGTAGAGCAGGAAGGCTACGATAAGGGGATGGGGCCTAAAACTGTGCTACGCCTGTGCGGTGAATTGGGTTTGTTGGATGCCGAAAATTGGCTGTTGTATCTGCAGGCGCGGCAAAATATCGCTCACGATTACAGCCGGCAAAAAGCTGAAGTGGTGTTGGCCCTGGTGACCGATTTTTACGCCGATGCTCATCGCTTGTATACCGCCCTCGCTGCTCGACTACCTCATGATAAGGCCGAGCGATGATCGACTTGCGCCCTGATTTTCTGGAAACCCTGAGACGCCTGCTGGCCGAGATCGTCCCGGAATGCGAAGTGCGCGTCTTCGGCTCGCGTTACCATTGGATGGCTGCCAAAGCCTCTGACCTGGACCTGGCGCTGGTGGGGCCGGGCAAATTGCACTGGAAAACGATGGCCAGGCTCACTGCAGCCCTGGAAGAGTCCAACCTGCCCTTCCGCGTGGATGTGCTGGATTGGTACGCCATTTCCCCGGAGTTCCAACGTGTGATTGAAGATGGGTATGAGGTGATTCAAATCCCGACTGGCCTTTAGAGTCTCTCTTTCTATGGCTAACAAGGAGGAATAAGATGACAGATTTTCACCACAATATATTCTATTATTACAGAGGTACGCAACGGCCAAACCAAGGAGACCATGACCGACAACTGGAGAACAATACCACTAAAGCGCTGATTAACGTATTGGAACATTGTGCGCCTGTAGTCGCCACTAAATTCCTTGAGTGGTTAGGGGTTGTTGGAACAGGGTGTATTGAGTTTGAGTTACAGAGAAAAACAATAAGTAAAGGGGAATTAAAAAACAAGGAGCAACATTTATTCCTCGGCATTGTACAGTTAAAGGACAACAATAGTAGTGTTGATCAGAAAAAGCCAGGTAGTGCACCAAAGGATGAAGCCAGCGTGCCTGACGCGTGGATTTATGGTGATGATTTTGTTATACTCATAGAAAGCAAAGTGGAGGGGGATTTGATCCAGGCTCAAGTAGAAAGACATCTTAGCCTTTTAAAGCCCAATCCTGTACAATTGAAGAAAACTTGGGCCGAGATACATCAATTTTTTAGGAATTTATCAGCGGTATTGATTGATGAGAAGGATGAGTGGATTGTTGGACAATTCACACAATACCTGGAATATTGGGGCTTGGCAGAGTTCGCAGGTTTCATCCCGGATATGTTCGACTATTTTAAGGCTCATGACGATGATGATGTAAGACTGATAATTCGCTCTACCATATCATCTTTTGCTAAAAAGGTTTTAGCCAGGTTAAAACTCAGAAATCAGATCGATTATGTTGATTACCATTTAGGGAACCTTAGCCTTAAAGATAGTTCCTGTTGGGTTGCTTTTTCCGACTCGGGTGAAAATTTTGGCAATCGGGCACACCAAACAATATCAGTTTGTGCTCGAGGACTTGACATTTTTGTTAATGTAGAACTAAAACCAGCGGCAGATAGGCTTAAGAGAAAAATCCGTGATGATAATGAAGGCTTTAGAAATGCCATAAACAATTTGCCGAAGCCATTTACCGTCTGTATAGAGGAACGTGAATATGAGAGGCCAAGATATTTTCGTTACCGCCGAGTAGTCGAAATCGAAAGTGGCCGTCTCAAAGAGTCATCAGAGTTTGAGTTTATTGAAAGACGACTGAATGAGATAAAGTTTCCTAATTTTATGGTGGTAAGGCATATTCCCAAGGAAGACGCTTTAGAGCTTTCTAAACAAGGTGGCGATGCTTTAATTGACCGGACAACCAATATTATGGAAACTTTGCATCCTTTGGTAAAGTTTATAAACACATGAGCTTGTTTGATAGGGTTATTCAGGAGATTGTGAGACAGGCGAAAGAGTCACGCCAATGCAGCTCGACTTGAACTATGTCAGCCTCCGCCTCAAAGACCATCACGTCACCCTCACCGACCGCCAGTGCATGAACCACGCCGCCGGCATTGGCGACGCCAACCCGGCCTGTTTCGACGACGAGCGCCCCGGCGGGATTGTGGCGCACCCGCTGCTGGCCACCGCTTTGACCTGGCAGGTGGCAGGCAGGGTCTGGGAATTTTTGCCGCAAAGCGACTTCCCCGCGCATTTGCTGCTCACCCAGGTGCATTATTCCGAACACCTGGTTTTTCATCAGCCAATGCGCCCGGGGATGCGCCTGGTGCTGGCAGGTCAGGTGACGGCGATCCTGCCGCACCGTTCGGGGACGCTGGTGGTGCTGCGTTTTGACGCTGACCAGGAGGATGGCGGGGCGGTCTTCACTGAATATGCCGGCGGGATACTGCGTGGGGTGACATGTGATCCGCCTGGCGCCGGGCAGGAAAACCTGCCGGCGCTGCCGCCGCGCCCGGAAAGCGCGCCGCTGCAGTGGGCCGAAACCCTGGCCGTCGATCCGCTGGCTTCTTATGTTTACGATGGCTGCGCGGATATCCATTTTCCCATCCATACCTCGCCGCGCTTTGCTCACCAGCTAGGTCTGCCGGGGGTGATTGTGCAGGGGACGCTGCTGCTGGCCTGGGCGGCGCGGGCGATCATCCAGCGCCAGGCCGGCGGCAACCCGCTGCGCCTGGCCGAGCTGGCCTGCCGTTTTGCCGGCATGGTTCTGCCCGGTGAGACGCTGTTGATCCGTTTGTTCGGCGCGGCAGAGACGCAAGATTTTACGTCCCCACATTATTTTTTCGACGTGTTGAAGGCGGATGGCAAACCCGCCATCCGCGAAGGCTATGCACGGATCGCTGCGTCGCCCGACCCGCAATCCTGATGACACATTGACTGATGACTCGTCACCCGCCCAAGGAGGAAGAAGGATGTCCACTGAATTTCTGCCTTTGCTAAATTCTTACGTTGAAAAATGGGCGCGCCAGGCGCCAGACCAGGTCGCCCTGATCCAGCATGAAGACGGCAAGACGCTCACCTATAAACAGTTCGCCGCATTGGTGGATTATTTCGCCCTGCGCCTGCTGGACATGGGCATCCAAAAAGGCGACCGGGTGGCGACCATGCTGGTGCTGGTCCCCGAGCACGTCGCCTTGATGTATGCCTGCTTCAAGATCGGCGCTATCTGCGCCCCGCTCGACGTACGCCTGAAGGAGCACGAGGTGGTGCGCGACCTGGATAAGATCGAGCCTAAAGCGTTTTTCTTCCTGGGCAATACCCCGGTGCGTGATTTCCGCCTGGTGGGCAAGGCGGTACAGGAAAACTGTACTTACGTCCAACACCTGGTGCAGTTTACTCCCAACCCGGGGGAAGGCGAGCTGCTGCCGGGGGCAATATCGATCACCGGGATTATGGACAAGAAGCGCCTGGTATGGCTGAAAGTGAAGGACATCTTCACCCGTGGGTTGGCGCAGGCTTATGCCCGCGTCGACACCTATACGCCGGCGTTGATCATTTACACCACAGGCACCACCGGCGCGCCGAAACCGGCCATGCTTTGCCACCACAACATTATCCGGCAGAACGAAGTGCTGGCGCGCGGCGCAGGGATGGGCCAGGAAACCCGTGTATTGATCAACCTGCCGCCCAGCCACGTGGGTTGTGTCACCGAAAACCTGATGACCATTTTCTACGTCGGCGGTTCGGCGGTGCTGCTGCGCATCTTCGACGTCAAGCTGACTCTGGAAGCGATCCCCAGGCATCAGGTCAATACGCTGGGCATGATCCCCACGCAGTTCCGCCTGTGCTGGAATCACCCGGATTATGCGCAGACCGATCTAAGCAGCCTGAAGTTCGTCGTCTACGGCGGTTCGAGCGTCGACGTGGCCTTCTTGCAAAAACTGGCCTCCATGGCGCCAAAATTTGGTACCGGCATCGGTATGACCGAGAGCGGCGGCTTTGTCACCTTTACCCCGCCAGGCATCTCTATCGAAGAGATGGCCGGCCAGGTGGGGCGCTTTTTCCCCGACCTGGGGCCGGTTTCGATCCGCAAGCCAATGAACTCCGACGGCGCGGCGGGCGATGAGTTGCCGGATGGCGAGATCGGTGAAATCTGTTATCACCCCCCCATCGTTTTTATGGGTTATTTCAACCAGCCAGGGCCTACCGCGCAGGCCATCTCGAAGGAAGGTATCCTGTACACGGGCGACCTGGGTTATTTCAAGACGCTGCGCTCCAGTGAGATCGGCGATTACCGGGCGTTATATCTTTCCGGGCGGCGCAAGTTTGTCATCAAGCAGTCGGGCTACCAGGTCTTCCCCGATGAGGTAGAAGCGTATATTGCCACGCATCCCGCCGTCGACCAGGCCGACGTGGTCGGTGTGGAGCATGAAATCCACGGCGAGGCGATCTTTGCCTTTGTACGGCCCAGGCCAGGGGTGGCGCTGGCGCCAGAAGCGATCCTGGAACACTGCAAAGGAATCGCCTCTTATAAGCGCCCGCAGCACGTGGAAATCTGGCCGGCCGAAAAACCCTTCCCACTGACGCGCAGCGCCAAGGTAGATAAGATCGAGATGGGTCGTCTGGCGAGCGAGGTGGTGGCGCAGTTGCGCGCTACCGGCGGTTGGGACTGCCAGGTTGCTTACGAACCTTGAAGGTTGCCAGGGTTCTCGGGGTTTAATCCAGCCGGTACGCTCCAGGAAAATCCTGGTCAGCCTGTTTGCGCTTGGCGCTCCAGGATTGGATATCGATACGATAAACGGCTAAGCCTTCCAGGTCGCCAGTCCCCAGCAGGCGGTAATCTTCGCCCGGCTGGAGGTGCGCGGCATATTTGTGCATCAACAGCTCCAGAGCGTGCAGCATTTCCTGCTGCTCCTGGACGAGTTGGATCGTGCCGAATGCGGTTACGCTGGCGTATTCCACGCTGAAGCCGCGCGCTGCCGGAGCAGGTAACAGACGGCCCATCTCAGCGGCAACGAAACAGGCAGCCGGGTTCTGGGCGACGACGTCAAAGGTGCGCCCTTCGTTGGCTGCGTGCAGGTAAATCGCCTGGCGGGATGAATCGTAAGCGAATAAGTTGGGTTTCGCGTAGGGCCGGTTTTCGCTTGCCAGGGCGAGCACACCGAACGGCGCGTTTGCCAGGAACGAGGCGATCCATGCCTCGTCTTGTACGGCGCGGTCCTGGCGGCGAATAGGGGTGAAGTTGGGGGATGTGGTCATGCCGGAAATTATATCAGCACGCCTGACAAAATTGTAAGCCCCCGACCTTTCATTCGCGTTAGGTAAACAACCGGTCTATACAACTCCTCTGTATAATTTCCGCCATTGTGCGCCTTACGTTACCTGCTGGTGAGAAAATGCTCACGTCGTGGGCGACGGCCACAGGTTGGTTCTGGGGCGGCACAATGGAAAAATGAAACCCAAGTTGCTGTTCTTCCTGGCGCTACCTTTCATCTTGTTTGGTGCAAGGGACGCACAAGCGGCATCCAGGGTGGTGGAAAAAATGCTGAATACACAACAGGGCGCAGTTTACTATGTGGCGCCCGGGGGAAACGATAATCATCCAGGGACCGAAAGCAAGCCCTGGAAAACGATCCAGAAAGCGGCAAAGACCTTAGTGGCAGGTGATACGGTCTACATCCGTTCGGGTACGTACCGCGAGCGGCTGATGCCACAAAATTCGGGCAGCCCGGGGGCTGAAATTACCTACGCGGCCTATCCTGGCGAGACGCCGGTGATCGATGGATCTGGCCTGGTTTTACCGGATGACCTGGCTGGACTGGTCGAGATCGATTCGCGTAGCTATATTCGCCTGTCTGGCTTGAGCGTGACAAACGCCGGCCCCAATTCAAATAACGTCGCTATTCTGGTCGACCATTCCAGTAACATCACAGTTGAAAGAAATTCGACGTACAATTCAGTTTCTTCCGGTATCGGGGTATGGAACAGCGATCACATCACCGTGGACGGCAATACTGTCCAACTGGGCGTTAACGGTGGTGTGCAGGAGTGCATCAGTATTGGTGGCTCCCATACCTTCGCAGTCTACGGTAATACGGTTCTCGATTGCAAGCGAGAAGGCATCGATGCCAAAGATGGCTCTTATGACGGCCAGATCTACAGAAATGTCGTGCGCCGGGCGGCGTCCATTGGTATTTACGTGGATGCGTGGGATAAATATACCCACGACATTCAGGTATACCAGAACATCGTCTCTGACTCGCCGGGGTGTTCTGCCTTTGGAATTGCATCTGAAGAGGGTGGCCAGCTTACCAATATCCAGGTCTACAATAATCTCGCTTATGGCAACTACGCCTTCGGTCTGGAAGTGTCTCGTTGCTGTTCGGATAACCACCCCATGGATGGGATCACGATCGTCAATAATACGTTCTATAAAAATGGCAAAGACTGGGGTGGGGGCATCTGGATGGACAATCCCCAGGCTCGCAATGTTGTGATCCGCAACAACCTGGTCAGCCAGAATGTGGAATTTCAGATTGCCATTTCTGCGGATGTACCTGAGGCGAATGTAACCGTGGATCACAACCTGATCGATGGTTATCGCCGTTATGCAGACGAGGTATATGGGACGGACTCTGTGACCGGGGCGCCGCGTTTTGTTGCTCCGGCAACAGGAGATTTTCACCTTCAGTTGGATTCGCCTGCGATCGACGCCGGTTCTGCTGTGGTGGCACCGGCTTTCGATATCGACGGACAGGCCCGGCCTCAGGATGGCGACGGGAATGGTTCCATCGCCCAGGATATTGGGGCCTATGAGTTTGCTGGAGCGACTTATGTGATAACCGATTGGGTGTATCTGCCAGTGATCCTGAGATAACGGGCGCGGAGCGTAGCAGAGCCAGAATCACTGTGAAGGATTCTGGCTCTCTATCCAGCCAGGTAAATCGCTGATGCCTTCCAGGGTTACGTAGCCATCTGTTGCTTCCACGCCGTCGAACTCGTGCGCCCAGGTGTTGGCAAAGGGAACGTACACGGCGTGACCGCTAATGGCCAGGACTGGCAGGATGTCGGAGCGCAGGGAGTTGCCGACCATCAGGAAGCGCTCCGGGCGTAGATTGTAGCGGGATAGGATGGTTCGGTAAGTCTCGGGCGTTTTATCGTGGACGATCTCGACCCAGCGGAAGTAACCCGCCAGGCCAGAGTCCTCGATCTTGCGCTGTTGCTCGGAAGGGTCGCCTTTGGTGATCAGCATCAGCGGGTAGCGCCGGGCCAGGGAAGCCAGCACCTCGCCTACGCCGTCGATCAAGAGCACTTCGGCGGCCAGCATCTGGCGCGCGAAGCCCAGGATGGCGTTGATCTTTTCGGCAGCCACGTGCCCCGCGGAAAGCTCCAGCGCAGCCTCGATCATCGACAGGATGAAGCTCTTGATGCCGTAGCCGTAATAACGCACGTTGTGCGTCTCGATTTTGTCCAGCCGCTCGATGCATATCTGGCGGTCGACGCATTCGGAAAGAAGATCGACAAATTTCTGCTTGGTCTGGGTGTACAGCCGTTCGTTATCCCACAGGGTATCGTCGGCGTCGAAAGCAATCACGTCGAACATCAATAATCGATCTCCTCCTGCACCCATTCGGGCAGTTCATTCTCGCGGTCGACGCTGATTTGTGTTCCGCCGGCACGAACGTAGGTGACCGGTTTCCCACCGTAACGCGCCACGCGCACGTACAGGCCGCCGTAACGCACGATGGTCACCGGGATGCCTCCCTGGCGGACGAAGGTGACTGTTTCACCAGATCTTAGGGTTTCTGGCATGCGTGCCTCCTGATAGGAATATTCAATTTCTTCTGGGTGTCTACCTGTAGCGCGGCCATTGCCGGTCTGTCTTAGCCAGGAAAAGAGCGCCCCCAGGGCGAAAGCAGGAAGACCAGCATGGCAATGTCGAAGATGGCGGCAAAGCGCGCCCCGGGTACTACTGTATTCCACCAGGGTGCGATGGCCAGCAGGGAGAGCGCCGAGCCGGCTATAGCCATTGCCCACCACCAGGCCTGGCCCAGAATCAACCCGGCGCCGCTGGCAACCAGCGCGATGGTTGAGAGCAACCAGACCAGCCCAAACAGCCTGGCTGCAGCCGAACGGCGGGTGATGCCTGCCGAGAAGAGCCAGGGGCGATCATTGAAGCCATTATTGGCGCCAAGAAGAAATGCCGCCACGCCGCCCAGGTTGGCCAGGCCGTGCAGGATCAGCGGAATAGCTAACACAAATTTCATAACCACCTCCGCTTGACTGTGTGGCCCGTTACTGTGCACGGCGGGCCACACGTCACCGATATCTATATACCCGAAGCGCCTGATTGCTGGATCCCGAATCGACTCAATTAGAACTCGATCTCGGCCACAGATGGGTATACCCAGGTTGGGCGATATGGGAACCGCTCGATGTCGGCTGGCTGCGTCACGCCGCTGAGCACCAGGATGGTGCGCATCCCGCTCATCACCCCGGCAACCACGTCGGTGTCCATCCGGTCGCCGACCATCACGGTGTCTTCAGAATGCACATCCAGGTAGTTCAATGCCTGGCGCATCATCAAGGGGTTGGGTTTGCCAACAAAGAATGGCGATTTGCCGGTAGCTTTTTCGATCATGGCGGCCATTGCGCCGCAAGCCGGTTCGATTCCGCCTTCACCAGGACCGTTGGGGTCAGGGTTAGTGGCGATGAAACGCGCCCCGCCCTCGATCAGGCGGATCGCTTTGGTGATCGTCTCGAAATGATAGGAATGGGTCTCGCCCAGCACCACGTAGTCGGGATGGATGTCGGTGATCACGTAGCCCACTTTATGGACCGCCTGGGTCAGGCCGCTCTCTCCGATCACAAAGGCGGTGCCCTCCGGGCGCTGGCTGTGCAGGAACTGGGCGGTGGCCATTGCAGAAGTGTAGATGCGCTCCTCAGGGATTTCCAACCCGGCCGCGTTGAGCCGGTGGGCCAGGTCGCGAGTGGTGTAATTGGGGTTGTTCGTCAACACCAGAAATGGCCGGTTGCTTTTTTGCAGGCGAGCGATGAATTGGGTTGCCCCGGGAATAGGCAATTTCCCCTTGACCAGCACCCCGTCCATATCGATCAGGAAATTTCTTACGGATTTGATTTCGTTATCTTTCATATTTTCTCTTGTTTCAGTGATGTATTATAGCTCATAAAGAAAATGGATGATCGCCTCGATTCCCTTGCGCCAGGTGGGCAGGTGTAATTTTTCGTTCGGCCCGTGAATGTTGTCGTCGGGCAGGCCAAAACCGGTGAGCAAAGAATCGATGCCCATTTCTTCCTTCAACTGTCCGACGACAGGAATGCCGCCGCCGATGCGGACAAAGATGGGCTCTACTCCCCAGGCCATTCTCAGTGCTCTTTGCAGGGCCTGTACCGCTGGTGATCGGCGTTCGACCAGGCTGGCCCGCCCGCCGCTGATGTAACGCGCCTCCCAGCGGATGGTGGGTGGGGTGTGAGACTTGAGATAGTGCAGCAGCGACTGATAAATTTCTTGTGGTTCCTGATCGGGTACCAGGCGCATGGAGATGGCCGCTGACGCACTGGCGGGGACAATGTTGAGTGTGCCATCGCCCGGAAGTCCCGCGTGAATGCTGAGCACCTCCAGCGTGGGGCGGATCGTAGTGCGTTCGTAGGGGGTAAATTCAGGTTCTCCCCACAATGCCATTGCACCGCTTTCTCTCAGGTAAAAGGCGTCATCCATTGGAGCATGGGCCATTTCCTGGCGCTCTTCTACATCCAGCACCCGGACACGGTCGTAGAAACCGGGTAATGTCACCCGCCCCTGAGCGTCGTGCATTCCGGCAATGATCTCGATGAGCGCCTGAGCAGGGTTATGCACAACACCGCCAAAAGTTCCGGAGTGCAGGTCCTGCTTGGGCCCCATGATGGTGAGATCGACGCGTACCCCACCGCGCAGCCCGTAAGTAATTGACGGCTGGCCAGGCGCAGCCATGCCAGCATCGGGGTTGAAGGCGATATCACAGGCTAACAATGCCTTCTGGGACGATATGAAAGCGCGCAGGTTCCTTGAGCCGATCTCCTCCTCACCTTCGATGAGAAATTTGACGTTGACCGGCGGGTGTTGGCTGGTATTCTGTATTGCCTCGATTGCTTTAATAGCCGCTACAAATTGGCCTTTGTTATCGGATGCGCCGCGGGCAAACAGGTTATCTTCACGTACTTGCGGCTCGAAAGGATGGCTGTGCCAGGCGCTCAGATCCAGGGCGGGTTGCACATCATAATGGCCGTAAAATAGCACGGTAGGCCGGTCCGCACCGGCCTGAACCCATTCTGCATATACTACAGGATGTCCGCTGGTGGGCAGAACAGCCACCTTCTCTAAACCGGCTCCTTGTAACAAATTGGCAACTTGTTGCGCTGCGCGCTGCATGTCGTTCTTGTGAGTCGGCAAGGATGAAATGGAAGGAATGGCGCAAATTGCCGCCAGGTCCTCCAAAAAACGGCCCGCATTTTTTTGCGCATAGTCGATCGCTGGTTTCTTGTCATTTGTCATCGATTGTGTTTCCTTATCTCAGTGATGTGTAATCGGTCAATGAGTGGTCAGGGTTGCTCACTGACTTTGTGTGGCCTGCGAGTCGTGAGCAGCTTTCCTGTTCAAGCCCCAGCGCAGCAGGCGGTCTCCACCCCAACCAACCAAAGTGAGCAAGATCAGACCGGTTGCGATTGCCCCAATGATCTCCCATCTGCTGCTCCCACTCAACCAGGGGTCTTGAATAGCTGGGGCAGGCAGGTTGGGGCAGGTGGGTAAGTAGGTATAGGCCCGCCCGATTGCTCCGGTCCACTCAGTTTCGGATAGATTGCGAGGCAACCAGCTACAAGGCGAGCGAGTATAAACAGCAGGTAGAATGCGGACCGTGCGATCCAGTGAGCCGGATGCCAGATGGCCATCTGGCGACCAGGCCAGGCTGATGACTGCGTCATTGTGGCCGCTGAATGCCTGGGCAAAGCCATCAGAATTTTTTCCGGAATCGTTGGTTACTGTGCCATCGACCATGGAAGCATCCCAGATCAAGATACGGGCATCGTCATAACCGGCAGCCAGGCGGCCATCTTCTGCCCATGCCAGGCTATAAATTGCCAGGTTGGCGTTATTCAAGGTGCGCGCTGGCTTACCGGTGGCCAGGTCCCATATAATCAAAGTACCATCCAGGGCAGAAGAAGCCAACCGCCCATCCTTTGCCCAGGCAACCGCAGTGATGGGAGCGGCGTGGCTTTCTAAGATTTGCGCTGGATTCCCGCTATTCAAATCCCAGAGAATCACATTTCCATCTGCCGAACCGGAGGCCAACTGCCCGTCCGGCGACCAGGCCAGACTGGAGACTCCCTGGGAGTGCCCGGATAGCGTGACCGCGGGCTCCTGATGATCCAGGTCCCATAGGATGATCGTGCCATCTTGCGCGCCTGAAGCCAGCCAGCCATCTGGCGACCAGGCGACGGTGTTAACCCAACTGGTATGGCCAGGCAAAGTCAGTTCTGGACGGCTGTTGTTCAGATCCCAGACGATAATTTCGCCTCGTTTGCATTGACCCAGGCTGGTGCGCTCTCCACAACTTCCTGAAGCCAGGTGATTCGCAGATGACCATGCAGCCTGGTAAACAGCCCCGCTATGACCGGAGAGGATTTGCATTGGTTGGTTGCCAGCCGTATCCCAAACGATTACTTTACGATCCCAGGCGGTAGACGCCAGGCGTCTATCTGGCGCCCAGGCCACACTGGTAACGATGGCTGTGTGCCCTCGCAAGGTGGGTGCGGGCTTGCCGCCCTCCAGATTCCAAAGGGTGGCCGTGCCATCTGCCGATCCAGAAGCTAAACGGCCGTCGCTCGACCAGGCCAGGTTAAGCACCGCGCCCAGGTGGCCACGGAGCATCTGGGCCGGTTGAGCGCTGTCCAGGTCCCAAACGATGACCGTGCCGTCCTCTGCCCCCGAGACCAGCCGGCCATCGGGTGACCAGGCGATGCTCAATGCTTTGGCGACATGGCCTTCCAGAATTTGGCGTGGCAAATCGCCGTTCGTCCCGGTTTGCACAGGGGTTGTCAACGGCGTCGTAACGGTCAGCGTGGTTGAGTCAGCCAGGTTTATATTGAGACTGACCCTGGGTACTGTTTCCCAAACAATAACTTTGCCGTCCCAGGCGCTGGAACCCAGCCGGCCATCTGGCGACCAGGCGAGAGCAGCGACCAGGCCGGTGTGGCCTGCCAGCACGCGCTCTGGCTGGCCCTTTTTCAAATCCCACAGGGTGATTTTGCCATCCCCTGAACCCGATGCCAGGCGTCCATCTGCCGACCATGCCACGCTGACCACTTCACCAAAGCCGCGCAGGGTTTGGGTAGGCTGGCCGGCCGCTACATCCCAGATGATCAGAGCGCCATTTGCCGATGCAGAAGCAAGGCGGCCATCCATCGACCAGGCTACCTGGTTTACCAGGCCCGCACGGCTTTCTAAAATCTGGGCTGGCTCGCCGGTAGATAAATCCCAGATCACAATGATGCCGTCCTCAGAGGCGGATGCCAGGCGACCATCGCTCGACCATGCCATACTGCGCACTTTGGACGAATGTCCTTTCAAGGTTTGTACCGGTTGGCTGCTGGTCAGATCCCACAAACTGATCGTTGTGTCGGATGTGGCGGAGGCCAGACGGCGGTCTGATGACCAGGCCAGGCTGGTGATGTCCGAAGATGAACCGGTGCGTGAGGCGATAAACAATGCCTGACCTGTCCCCGGACCTTCGAAGGGGATCTGTTCCAAAATCTGGGCTGCCTCCTGGGAGTTAAACAGTCGTTCCGCCTGTAAGGCAAGATGGGTGGCCAGGGTCAGGTTGCGTGCGATGAATGCGGTCTGGATATGGGTAACCAGACGGCTGGCCTGTGTCTGGCGAAGTTGCCATAAGGCGAAGGCCAGGATGGCCACTGTTACAAAAAGCAGCCCGGTCAGGGCAAGCGAAAAGCGGCGCAGGCGACCGGTCGTGCGCGCCTCCACTTCGATGCGCTTTTGGCGCTCTTCAGCAAGGGCGCGCGCTTGCTCCAGCTCATGCCGGTGAACTGCTTCTGCTTGCGCGTTGCTGGCCTCTAGGAAGCGGCGCGCCTCCGCGCTGTGCAGGGCAATGTCATCTTGAGCATTAAGGCCACGCGCCTCGGCCAGGCGCACGCCGTTTAGCAGGTAATCGTTATCTTCCTGATGAGCCAGCCATTCGGCCAGCCCTTGTTCAAATCGAGCGCGCTGCTGCAGCGCCTGGCGACGTTCGGCTACGGCTTTGTGCAGGCGTTCCCAATGATGGATCAGGGTCTCGTGGATGATGTCCACCATTTCAGTTTCAGCCCCTGCTCCGCTTTGTTGAGGAATGCTGAGCAAACGCGCCGCAACCAGATCGTCAATCAAGCGGTGCCGCAATGGGCTGCCGCTTTCCAGGTCGCTGCGCGGACGCCGGCGGCGCACGTCACGGCGGGGGTCATCATCCAACGATACGCCGATCAGATCGAGCATCAAGCCCAGGATTTCAGCCTGATCGGCTTCGCTGCGCGCTTGTTCGGGCTGGCTGGCGTCGTAATCAAGATAAGCGTAGACAGTTTCGGCGCGCTGGCGGATAGCTCCGGCCAGACCTGGATAAGCTGCCAGGGTCAGGCTGCCGCCTTGCCATAGCTCCTGGAGCGCCATTTGCAACAGGGGTAGGAATGTGGCATCCTGCCCGGCATCTTGTGCCAGGTGTTGGATCAAGGCAGGTTCAAAATAGTGCAGGCGATATTGTGGATCCTGTGCGGCACGGGCCTGTAGAGGACGCTGGATGGCGTCTTTGAGTTCGGCCAGGGTCATCGTTCGCAACTCGATGCCGCGTTTGGCGATTTCCCACAGCGGTTGGATGGCGAAGAGTTCATCCAGGTAGTCAGAGCGCAATGTAACGATAATGTGCGTGCGTGCCTGGGTGAATGGGGGCAGGTTAGCCAGAAATTCAAACAGCTTCTGGCGACCCTCCGGCGGGGATTGGGTGAAACTCTCTTCAAACTGGTCAAGCACAAGCAGATTGACCTGACCGAGAGGGGTCTCTTCGCTCAAGAAAACGGCGAAGTCGGCAGCGTTCCAGCTATTGAGCGCCGCCGGAGTGACGACAGGCAGCCCGAGCTGGGCCAGTGCATCGGCCAGGCGGGCGATAGGGTCTGTGGAAGGCCAGAAGACAGCCCGCTGCGGCTGTAAGTGGCGCGCCTGGTAGTGCTTTTCCAGGGCTGGCAGCAGCCCGGCCTGGGCGAAGGATGATTTGCCACTGCCACTGGCCCCAGTGATAAACAATAGGCTGAGGGGAGTGCCGGGGTCGGTCAGTCGAGCCAACGCCTGGCTGACGGCGACCTGCCGCCCTGCGTACAGATCACGGTCGTCATAGGTGAAACTGCGCAGCCCGAGGTAGGGGTTGGGCAGGCCATGAACCAGATAGGCCTGTTCGCCGGTCAGGACGATCTTATCGCCGATAACCTTATCGCCAGCGATTTTGTCGCCATGTATTTCGTCACCCTGAACGATCTTATCACGGCCAACACCGTCATTGCCCGCGGGCTGCATGCTGCCCGGGTGGTTTGGCTTGTCTGGTTGAGGCGCTTCACCGGTCATATAGGGTCTATTTTAACCCACAAGATGCAAAAAGCCGGATGTGCTTAACAGTGGGCAGGAGCAGCGATCAGTAGTGAACAAAATATCCTTGTTCCCACTCTTCGATTTGAAAGATGAAGCCCAGGGTAACGATGGTCATCGACCCCACGAGTTGTGATTGTGCTGTGCAGTCAGCATCCCATGGGTGGCGCACGGCGGGCTTTGGACTAACCTCCTCCACAAAACTGGCAGGCAGTTTCTGCCAGCACTGCGGCCAGGTCAACGCAGGATTGCAAATCGACCCATTCCTCAGCGGAGTGCAAACCGGCGCCCGTTGGGCCGAGCAGTACGCTGGGTATGCCGGCCTCAGCCAGCAGAGCGGCGTCGGTCCAGAAAGAGACACCGCGCGCCTCGGATAAGCTGCCGGTGTGGCTTTGCAACGCGGCCGACACAGTTTTCACGATGAGTGCATCGGCCCCGATCTCGAAGGCGGGGCGAGACATGAAGGTCCTGAAGTCGGCCCGGAAGCGGGGATCGTGTCCGGCGCAGCGGTCGAGCAGCGCTTGCACTTCCTGTTCAGCTTGCACCACCGTTTCGCCGGGAATCGTACGGCGCTCGATCATCAAATAGCACTGCGCTGGATAGGTGCTCATTTCTGTGCCGCCACGAATGACGGATGCATGTAATGAAGGTGGGCCAACCAGCGGGTGGGCGGGCCGGGCGCGCAACTCTTGCTCCAACCCATCCAATTCTGCCAGGAAACGTCCCATGTGCAGGATGGCATCGATGCCTTCCTGGTAGCGGCTGCCGTGGGCCGCTCGTCCGGCGGTTTCCACTTCGAAGCCGATAAAGCCGCGATGCGCCAGGGCTACGTTCATCTCGGTTGGTTCGGCGACGATGGCGGCGTCAGCAGTGTAATGGCGCAACAGGTCTTCTGTGCCCAGGCTGGCATATTCTTCATCGGCTACGCCGGTAATGATCAAGTCCCCTGCCAGCCGGGTGTTGGAGTCATTGAGCGCCTGGACCGCAGCAAGCATGGCTGCCAGGCTACCCTTCATATCCTGGCTGCCGCGCCCATACAATCGGCCCTGGCGGATTGCGGGGGCGAAGGGCTGTTCCATTCCATTAATTCCCACGGTGTCGATATGGCCATTCCACATTAACGATCGCCCACCGCCGCTTCCCCGCCGTACGCCGACCGCGTTGAAGCGTCCGGCTGCTACCTCATGTAGATGGGTTTCCATCCCCAGCGATTGCATCGCCTGAACCAGGTAGGCAGCGATCTGCTCCTCGCCTGCTCCACCCTCTACCAGAGATGGGTTGATGGAATTGATTGCGACCAGATCGTATAACGTTTGAGTCAGATAGGAGGTATTAATTGGATTCATCATCGGTTTTCTCGGTAACGTTGGACTGTCAGGTGAATTAGCTTGCGACCTGCCACCAGGCTGCTCACAGTGAGCGCTGCCGGGATGGCGCACACGACGGACAGGGTGAACAGCTCTTCGTTCTGTGCCATCCCCATGCTGCCCAGCACGATGAAAATTACAAAGGAGACCACCAGGAAAGTAATCAGGTTGGCGGCCAGCCAGATGATCACAGCTACCAGGATACGTCCTACCAGGCGAGGCGGGCTGATGGTGGAAGGGGGAGTAGGAGCAGGTTCAGGCATCATCGTATTACCCTCTGGCGTCTTCTGGATACTATGCAGCGGCGATGCGCCGGAATTGCGCTGCCATGTCCTCCACGGTCAATGTGCGGGGGTCGAACCCAAGGCTTTGAACACGTTGGGCCAATTGGGTGATCTGTGGCGGCTCCAGGAATGTAGCGGAGAGCACTTCGGATTGTTTGAATACCTCGCCTGTCGGACCATCCGCCAGGATGCGCCCCTGGCCCATGGCGATGACCCGCCGCGAGTATTGCGCTACGATTGGCATGTCGTGCGTGATGATCACGATAATATGACCGTGATTTTCATTCAGGTCCTTCAAGAAATCCATAATCTCGATCGACTGGCGCGAGTCCTGCCCGGTGGTTGGTTCATCGACAATGATCAGCCTGGGGCGCAACGCCAGGATCGAGGCAATGGCCACTCGCTGGCGCATACCTTTCGACAAGAAGAAGGGGTGTTCTGTGAAGTAGTCGGCAGATAATCCAACCACCTGGGCTGCTTCTTCGACGCGTTCTTTTACCTGATCCTCAGGAAGTTGGATGTTGCGTGGACCATAGGCAATCTCATCCCAACAGTTGCTGTTAAAAAGCTGGTGGTCGGGGTTCTGAAAAACATAACCGACTCGCCGTACCATTTGAACAATGGGCGTCGTTTTTGAGTTTAACCCATCTACGATGACATCCCCGCTGGTCGGTTTGAACAAGCCATTCAGGCATTTGGAAAGCGTGGTCTTACCGGAGCCATTCTGGCCGATAAAGGCGATAAACTCACCTTCATCGATTTCCAGTTGAATATCTTTGAGTGCCTGGGTACCGTCGGGGTAACTGAAATTTAGGTTCTTGACCTGGATGAATGGTTGTTTTTCTATCATGGTTGCTTATTTCTGCGAGATGGCCTGCAGCTTCTCGGCTGCCTCATCAACATTGATGGGAAGGTCACCCTGGTAATCATTACTCTGGTTCAATTCGTAAAAGAAGCGCATCGCACCAGGTGGCGAGATGCCCTTTTCCAGCAGTAAGTCCAGATGCTGGAAAAAGGGGCGTGTTGAATCGTCCAGGGCGACCTCGCCATTGTAAAGCAGTATCATGCGATCGGACAGGGGAATTAAGTTCTCCAGGCTGTGTTCAATAATGATGATCGTGTTTTTGCCGCTTTGTTTCAGTTTTGCCAGAACATCGAAGACGCGTTTGCGGCTAACCGGATCGAGCATTGAAGTTGGCTCGTCGAGGATTAATACATCTGGAGTCATTGCCAGCACAGCAGCCAGGGCTACTCGTTGCTTCTGTCCGCCGGATATTTCGTAAGGGGGTTTGAGCAGCAATGGTTTTAATTCTGTTAGCTCTGTGACCCATTCCAGGCGCTCACGAATTTCTGGGATCGTCATCCCCAGGTTTTCCATGCCAAAAACCAGTTCATCCTCTACGGTCATGGCGGTAAACTGTGCTTCTGGATCCGAGAAAACCAACCCGATGGTTTTTTGCAGTTTGCCGTGAGGGTATTCTTCAACTTCGATCTGGCGAATTTTCACTGTGCCATGCTTGATGCCGCGATATTGTCCCGGGATCAAGCCGTCCATCGAATAAGCCAGGGTCGTTTTGCCCGAACCGTTGGGGCCAATAATACCGACACATGATCCTTCATCAATCGTCAGGTTGATATTCTTGAGCGCCTGCCCTGGCGCGTTCAGGTATTGCCAGGAATAATTCTCTATTTCGATGAGAGCAGTCACGTTAACTCCCTTGCGTTTTCAACTCAGCACTTGTTGTAGCCAGTTTAAAAGCCAGGAAGATTCCTGGTTAAAGGCATTAAAACCGAAACGCATTACCAGAATGGCGATAAACAACGCGCTGATCAAGACGACCAGGATCGCGTCGTAATATTTGAAGGAATAATGCGTCAGAATATAATCAGCTCGTTTCACCCGGGCGGCCTCGCCGGTGAAAGCGTAACCGCGTGCCACCAGGGCGTTGGTAAACTCCTCAGTGCGTCGCAAGGAGAGGGCAAACAATGGAATCATATACATGATGTATTTGCGTAGTTTATAGCCCAATGACTTGCCGGTGGTGTCAAATCCACGCGCCTGCTCTGCCTGGCGCACGATTTGGAAATCCTCCAGCACCATGCCGGAGGCGCGCAACGCCATCGCAAACACATAGGTTACGACAAAGGGGGCACGTACGCTGCGCATGGCGACAATGACATCTCGCTCGCGAGATGTGGTTAAGAAGAAAACCATGGTAGCGATCATGGGCAGGATGCGGCAATAGACCACGATGGCGTCTCGTATCCGCTCCCAATAGATCTTTATACCAATGAACTGGTAAAGCAACTTGTATTCCGGGTGAGTGCCGCCCAGGACGGTGTAGGAAAGCAGAATCACCCAGCCCATCGAAATCGCCACTGGGACATAGATGCGCAAGATGCGCAGATCTACCTTGCTCAGTACCATGAGTACCAGGATGATGATCGTCATCAGCAGGTTGATTTCTGGCTGGGAGATGAACATGGGAAACAGGCTCACCACCAGCAAGAAATACAACTTCACAAAGGGGTGAATGATGTAGATGGGCGATTCTTTTGGGACATAACCCAACAAAGTTTTATTCATACGCTTGAGGAAGTCTTTTCTGAAATTGCCGCTTTGCGTGGATCGTTAGACCCACGCAAAGCGAGATGAAGCCACTGGATGTCTGGCCTTCCCCCGCTGCGGAAGGGGCCAAACGC
The DNA here is from genome assembly GCA_964595435.1 of uncultured Anaerolinea sp. Lineage (GTDB taxonomy): Bacteria > Chloroflexota > Anaerolineae > Anaerolineales > UBA4823 > RBG-16-57-11. The sequence continues at coordinate 34,956 of CAZQQJ010000007.1, forward strand.
CAGGGATACTCAGCGGGTTATGCCCACCATTTCTTGACAAAAGCCGTAGTGCGGATGACGACGCCCGAAAGCGCTTTCATCAAAATGAAGTTGAACACGATGCCGGCGACCATATTGCCACCAAACCAGCCCCAGATGAACAACGGTACAGAGTCTGTGTTGAGCAGGCCGAAGCTGCGCAGCACAACCAGGGTGGACCATAAAGCGCCGAATGCGCTGGAAACCAACATGGCCAGGAAGAGGATCAGGTAATCGCGACCGCTCTTCAACCGTGGGTCAGCTTTGTACTGTCGGAAGGCCCAGGCAGGCAGAAACGCCTGCAACAGGTTCGCAGGGATGTAAGCCGCTGAGACGTAGAAGGGGGTACCGGCGACCGCATTTGAAAAGAAGGGGAAGATGATACCGGCCAACACGCCCCACGCGCCAAACCAGATCGAGCCAACCTGCTGCACCGCAATCCCTGTCCAGAAGAAGTTCACCCCGAAGCCAAGCGGGAAGCTGATGCTGCCGAAAGCGCCGACGACAAAGCCGATACCGATGAGTAGCGCCAGGGTTACGATGTGAATCACGCCAACGGCGCGTTTTTCTCCCGGCTGTACAGTCCAGATTTGCTCTGCGGTTAATTCGTTCGGCTTGTTTGCTGTCATGGTAACCTCCATTTTATTTCTATTTCTGATCGATTCGAATGATGATGTGGATGATTGGTTGGAAAGAGATGGTTTTGTAGCGAGATAAATGAGACAAAATATTTGCGATATATTATCCTTTCTCCAGTGCCAGACAGGAAAATATTCAATTGCCATTGCATAGGATCATTAATCGCAGTTAAACTGGATTCTATCACACTATACAACCCGTCCGGCCAGGCTGGGTTACGCCTCATGCAACCTGTTCCCGCGATGGATGCAGAAATACTGATCCTCCGATCGGTTTACCTGGTACAATGTTTAGCAGGAATGAGATCAATTGACCTTCGATCAAAACGAGAGAGACAACATGACACAGGTAACTGTACAAATCATTCATGCCTTTACCGACCAGGGCATGGGCGGAAATGCGGCGGGGGTTGTCTTGCATGCAGAGCTTCTGACTCAGGAGCAGAAGCAGCAAGTTGCGGCAAAAGTCGGCTATTCGGAGACAGCGTTTGTTTCTCCCTCGAAAATGGCGGATTTTAAGCTGGAGTTTTTCACGCCGCGCCGCCAGATCCCACATTGTGGGCACGCCACGGTAGCGACATTCAACTACCTGGCGCAGCAAGGCCTGCTCGACCGGACGGAAAGCTCGAAAGAAACCATCGATGGCCGGCGCGAGATTCGCATCGCCGGAGATATGGCCTTTATGGAACAGACTCTGCCTCGTTATACATCTATTGATGTAGCTGGTGTCCTGGCTTCACTGGGATTGGACGCCAGCCAGTTGATCGATGGTGCACAACCTATGGTGGTCAATACCGGTAACGGCTTTGTCATCGTACCTCTGCGCGACGAAGTGGCGGTGTTGTCGGTCCAGCCGGACTTTGCCGCTATCGAACAGGTCAGCGCGGCGTACAACGCCATTGGTTACTACGTTTTTTCGCCTCAGACGCGAGCACCCGGGCGCCAGGCCGGAGCGCGCATGTTTGCGCCGTTATACGGCATCCACGAAGAATCGGCTACGGGCACAGCCGCAGGCCCGCTGGCTGGCTATCTATATGATCAACTTGGTGTGCGCCAGAAACGAATGGTTATCGAGCAAGGTCGCCTCATGAACCCTGCCTCGCCCAGCGAGTTGGTGGCTGAATTGGAATTGAAGAATGGGGGGATCGAAAAATTGTGGGTCGGCGGGAGAGCGACGGTGATTCGTAAGATTGAGGTTGCTCTTTGAGAGATCAGGCCTGGGCAGCACAACTGGCCGGGCCTGATCTGCTAGTCGATCTGCGGAGCGCGGGTGAAATACTCACCGTGGAACAGAAACCAGTAGGCGATGTAACCGTTGATCAATAAGGCAGGGAGTAGCGCGCAAAGTGCCACGAAGATCATGGATGGTGAAATATTGGGCATGATCAGCACAACAATCATTGGCGCCAGTGAGAAAAGAACGTTCAGCCCGTTTAAAACGATCACACCCCAGCGTGCCCAATTTTGGCGTAGGAATAAACCGGCTGCCATGAGCAGGTAGAACAGGCCGCTTAAGCCGCTAACGATGGCATTGACCCAAATAAGCGTTTGCGGGTCGATGAAATCTGTCCCGGTGTTCGCCCGCCACTGGTTAGTAATTTGAGCATAATCTGCCGATGGAGGTGTGAAAAACAGAAATAAACCGCCGCAAAGCCCGCCTATCCCGGCCAGGAGCAATAGCACTGCATAGGCGATGACACAGCCGGGTAGCGAAGCTGGCCTGGGTTGCTGCGCATCCGTCCAGCCGGCCGCTTCTCTATCGATGCACCGGTTGCAAAGCTCCTGCCCCGGCCTCGTTGGGCGACCACAGCGCTGACATGTAGTTGAGATCATACCAATCCCTCCCGCTGGCTCTCAGGTGCAAAAAATTATTCGGGGAAATTTTCTATGGTTGACACAGCTATTATTTTACTCAGATTTTGATCTGTTGCCGAGGTGTCTGCCGGTGTGAATTCGAGAGTATAATTTCGCCCATGAGGTTCCTCCCAGATGGTTTCCCCTTGAATTTTGGGCGTACATACTGCTGGTTATGGCGGACGGTCATGGGATCGATTGCTATGCTTTGGGCCAGAGGTGAGGATTGAGGACACTTAAGGTACGGTTTAACCGATGGGTAAAGCCCTTCTGGACTGATGAAGTATCCTGTTATCTGGTGCTGGTCGGTGTATTGGGTGTTATTTATTGGCGCACCTTGCTCCCCACCATGGGGAACTGGGGTGATTCTGCCAAAATGCAATTCCTGGGCAAAGTGTTGGGGACGCCGCACTTGAGCGGGACTCCGCTTTACCTGATCCTGAACCACATGTTTGTCACCTATTTTCCGAAGGGCTCACTCGCTTTCAAGGCCAACTTGCTATCAGCATTGTTCAGCCTGGTCGCGTTGTGCTTCCTGTTTGCAGCTTTGCGCCAATCAGGTGTGCGCCCTCTCGTGGCTCTGGTAGCCAGCCTGACGCTTGGCCTGGGCCATACGCTGTGGTATTGGTCCCTGGTAGCAGAGGTTTACACGCTTAACACGCTGTTCCTGTGCGCCACGCTATTTTTCCTGCTGCGCTGGCGAAATACCCACCGCGATGTCGATTTCTTCGCTGCCTGTTTTACTTATGCCCTATCGTTTTCGAATCATTTGATGATGATCAACCTTTTGCCTGCCCTGGCTTACCTGGTGTGGGCGACTGACCGGAAGGTTTTTGTAACCCCGAAAAAGATTCTTCTGGTTGGGTTATTCATTCTGATCGGTATGTTACCTTATGGCTACATCTACTGGCGCACTCAGGATCCCACCACTCCCTATCTGGAGACAAGCTGGCCGATGTTTCTCCGATTTCTTGCTTCGCCGGGAGCCCGGGGGGAAGCATTTTCCTGGAGTGTGATCCTCGAGGAACGCCTACCTTTACTGGGCGGCTTTATCTGGCGGGAGTATTATGTCATCTTGTTGCTCCTGGCGGTGTGGGGCTTTTTTCAGGTCAAGGATGGCGTGGTGCGGCGCTTCCTGGGCATCTTCGTTTTTGTGCAACTTCTCGTTTCGCTGAATTTATACGCCCGTGAATACGATGTCTATTTCTTGCCGTTCTTTGTTGCCATGGCCTTTTTCATTGCCGCCGGGCTGGAGTGGATGGCCGCGCGAGCCTTGAAGAATTCGTTCGCTGTTTTACTGTTGCTTGCTATCCCCGTTGCTTTAGGAGTGATCAACTACTCTCAAGTCGATCAGAGCCAGCGTACCCTGTATGCTCGCGTGACCGAAAAAGTGCTCACCACGGTCAAAGGCGATGCGTTGATCCTGGCTCCAGAATATGATTACACCTGTTTTTACCAGTATTATCTGATCGGCGAGGGGTATGGGGCGGCGCACAACCTGTACGCCACGCATTTCGATTACACCAATCCCCAGGCGGTGCGCAACTACCTGGAGGGCCAGCCTGCCATCTACCTGGGTGTGCAGCGCCAGAGTGTTCCGACGGGCCTCAAAGTGTACGTGATGAAGCCCGTCGATCAGATCCTGCGCCAGGAGGGCCTGGAAGTGCGCCCGACCGAGTCGCGCCACATTTTCCAGGTCACGCTGCCTGGCGCTCCTTGATTGGATACACTGGTAAACTGTTAACTCACAGGAAAGCTACCAAAGCTTCTGTCACCTGTGCCGTATTCAGTTTGCCGCCCAGATCACCGGTGGTTTGCCCCTGGTCGATAGCCCGGTCTACGGCTGCTTCGATCGCCTGCGCCTCGGTCTCCAGCTTCAGCGAATAGCGCAGCATCATTGCCGCGCTTAACACCGTGCCCATCGGGTTGGCAATTCCCTTGCCGGCAATATCCGGTGCCGAGCCGTGGATTGGTTCATACAGGCCGGGGCCTCCCGCTCCGAGCGAGGCGGAAGGCAACATGCCCATCGAGCCGGCCAGCACCGAGGCCTCGTCGGTCAGGATGTCGCCGAAGGTGTTTTCGGTAACCAGCACGTCGAAGCTGGCCGGAGCGGTTACCAGGCGCATCGATGCCGTATCTACCAGCATGTGATCCAGGGCCACGTCAGGGTAGCGGGTTCCGACTTCGATGGCGATCTGCCGCCACAGGCGTGACGATTCGAGCACGTTGGCTTTATCTACGGATGTGACCTTCTTGCGCCGGCCGCGGGCAAGCTGGAAAGCAAGTTCGACGATGCGCTCGACTTCGTAATCGGTATATTCCATGGTGTCGACGGCGCGAATGTGCCCGTCGATTTGCTGGCGGCCCTTGGGTTGCCCAAAATATAACCCGCCGGTCAGCTCTCGCAAAACGAGCAAATCGACCCCGGCGAGTTTTTCGGGGCGCAACGGGGAGGCATCTACCAGGGCAGGATGGACACGCACCGGGCGCAGGTTAGCGAACACGCCCATCCCTTTGCGCAGCGCCAGCAGCCCTTGCTCCGGACGCACCGCGGCGGTGGGGTTATCCCATTTGGGCCCACCCACTGCGCCGAGCAGCACGGCGTCCGCTGCGCTACAGGCAGCCAGGGTCTCGTCCGTGAGAGCCACTCCCAGTTGGTCGATGGCGCAGCCGCCGATGAGATGTTCGCTAAAAGCGAAAGTATGGCCGAAACGTTGGCCGATGTTTTGCAAGACGGTCACAGCCGCCCGGATGACTTCCGGGCCGATGCCATCGCCGGGTAACAGAACGATATTGAAGTGCATGATGTGATCCCTTATTGATTATCACCTGCTGTCTTACAGGTTGTTTTCTGTATTTTGACGACCATTCGTTGATTCCTGGAGCATCAGGCCATACTCGACTGAGTCTGCCAGTGCCCGCCAGGAGGCCTCGATGATATTAGCGCTGGCGCCGACCGTGCTCCAGGCGTGGCCGGTATTGGCGGTGTCGATCAACACTCGCGTGGTAGCTGCTGTGCCGTTATTGCCGTCCAGGATGCGCACCTTGTAGTCGGCCAGTTGGAAGTGGCCGACTTCAGGGTAGTGGGCCTTCAACGCTTTGCGCAGCGCCTGGTCGAGGGCGTTCACCGGGCCATTGCCTTCGGCGGCAGTGTGCAGCACTTCGCCGTTCACACGCACTTTGACGGTCGCCTCGGCAAAGATACCTCGCCCCTGGCGGTGCTCTACGACTACGGTGAAGTCGATCAACTCGAATGGCGGAGCGTAGCCTGGCTGTTGGCGCTTGAGCATCAACATCACGGAGGCTTCCGCGGTCTCGAAAGAAAAGCCCTTGCTTTCCAGGTTTTTGACTTCGTTAAGGACACTGCTTACATCGGTATTGGCATCGAGCTGCAGGCCGTATTCTTCGGCTTTGGTGATCAGTGTGCCGCGCCCGGAAAGCTCACTTACGACAATCTCCATTTTATTGCCTACCAGTTCTGGTTCGATGTGCTGGTAGGATTTCGATGTGCGGCGCATCGCCGCGGCGTGCAGCCCCCCTTTATGGGCAAAAGCGGAGCGTCCCACATAGGCTTGGTGCTCGTCCGGCGCCAGGTTAGCGACTTCGGCAACGTAGTGAGCCAGATCGAACAGGCGGACGAGCTGGCCCTCGGGCAGGCAGCGCAGCCCCATTTTCAGTTCCAGGTTGGGAATGATCGAGCACAGGTTGGCGTTGCCACACCGTTCACCGTATCCATTGATTGTGCCTTGCACCTGAACACAGCCTTCGCGCACCGCGGCGATCGAGTTGGCCACGGCGCACTCACCGTCGTTGTGGGCGTGGATGCCCAGGGGGACGTTCCCAGTCGCTTCTTTAACCGTTCGGATGATCTCAGTTAACTCCCAGGGCAAGGTGCCGCCGTTTGTGTCACACAGGACAAGCATCTCAGCGTCGCCGCGCATCGCGGCTTGCAAAGTCTCCAGGGCATAAACCGGGTCGAGTTTGTAACCGTCGAAGAAGTGTTCGGCATCATAGATGACCTTGCGCCCCTCGGCGTGCAGGTAAGCCAGACTATCCTGGATCATGCGCAGGTTGTTGTCCAGAGTGGTGCGCAGCACGTCGGTGACGTGCAAGGTTGAAGTTTTTCCGACCACAGCGCAGCAGCGTGTGCCGGCGTCCAGCAGAGCGCGGATGTTGGCATCGTCTTCGGGCACGCTGTTCGCCGCGCAGGTGGCGCCGAATGCAGCAATCGTGGCGTGCTTCCAGGCAGTATCCTGTGCCCGCTCGAAGAAAGCTGCATCCTTGGGGTTCGAGCCGGGCCAACCGCCCTCGATGAAGGCTATCCCCAGATCGTCCAGCCGGTGGGCAATATTCAGCTTATCCTGGAAGGAAAGCGAGATGTCAGTGCGTTGTGCGCCGTCGCGCAGGGTGGTGTCGTAGATTTGGATCATAAGTAAAGCTTTCAAGTGTCAGCTATCAGGCGTCAGGAATACCAGGTACGCGGCCTGCAATATCACGCGTATTCCGCGTTGCGAACCTCGTAGCGAGCGATGGCCTCCTGTTGGGCCAGGATGTAGCCCAGCTCGTCCACGCCTTGCAGCAGGCAGGCGCGGGCGAAGGGATCGATGGGAAAGTGCGCTTCGTGGCCATCCGGCCAGTTTAACGTCTGGTATTGCAAGTCGACGGTAAACTCGGCCGCGGGGTGGCAGCGCAAATATTCCAGCATGGCGTGGTGGGCGAATTTATCGATCTGCACTGGCAGCAGGCCATTTTTCAGTGCATTGTTGCGGAAGATGTCGGCGAAGGAAGTTGAAACCACGGCCCGGAAGCCAAAGCCGGTGAGCGCCCAGGGGGCATGTTCGCGGGATGAGCCGCAGCCGAAGTTATCCCCGGCGAGCAGGATGTGCGCTCCGGCTGCCCCGGGCTGGTTGAGCACGAAATCGGGGCTCGGGCTGCCATCCGGCAGATAGCGCCAGTCCGAAAAGAGATCTTTCCCCAGCCCGGTTTTATCGGTAGTCTTGAGAAAACGCGCTGGAATGATCTGGTCGGTATCGATGTTATCGATTGGCAAGACAACTACCTGAGAGTGTAATGTGGTAAAGGGTTCCATCTGTACCTCTAATGATCGTGTAGCCCTTGGGCGTGAGTGGCGCCGCGCACCACTCACGCCCAAGGAGAAATCAAAGCATGGTGCGCGGGTCAGCCACGCGCCCGGCCACCGCGCTGGCTGCCGCGGTGAGCGGGCTGGCCAGGAATGTGCGGCTGCCTTTGCCCTGGCGGCCTTCGAAATTGCGATTGCTGGTGCTGACCGCGTACTGCCCGGCGGGTACCTGGTCGCCATTCATGGCGATGCACATCGAGCAGCCCGGCTCGCGCCATTCGCCGCCGGCTTCCAGGAAGATGCGCGCCAGGCCCTCGGACTCGGCCTGTTCCTTGACTTGCTGCGAGCCAGGCACCACCAGCAGGCGCACGCCTTCGGCTACCTTGCGGCCCTTGAGCAGGCTGGCGGCCTGGCGCAAATCGGAAATGCGCCCGTTGGTGCATGAACCGATGAATACCACGTCCACTTTATGGTCGAGCAGCGCCTGCCCGGGTTGCAGCCCCATATAGCCTAACGCTTTTTCGAAGGCAGCTCGTTGTTGGGCGTCGCTGAACTGGCCGGCATCGGGGATCGAACTGCGGATGGGCATACCCAGGCCGGGGTTGGTGCCGAAAGTAATCATCGGTTCCAGACGGGAGGCGTCAATCGTTACAGTCTGGTCGTAGGCCGCCCCCTCGTCGGAGGTTAGCTCGCGCCAGCCGGCCAGCGCCTGTTCCCAGGCCGCGCCCTGCGGCGCGAAGGGCCGCCCGGCCAGGTACTCGAAGGTTGTATCGTCTGGGGCGACCATGCCCGCGCGTGCTCCGCCTTCGATGGTCATGTTGCACAGCGTCATGCGCTGTTCCATGCTCAAGGAACGGACTGCCTCACCCGTATATTCAAAGACGTGCCCGGTTCCGCCACCGACGCCGATCTGAGCAATCAGCGCCAGGATCAGGTCTTTGGCGGTCACGCCTTTGCCCAATTGCCCGTCGAAGCGCACTTCGCAAGTGCGGGGTTTGTGCTGCAGCAGGCACTGTGTGGCCAGCACATGTTCGACTTCGCTGGTGCCGATGCCGAAGGCCAGGGCGCCGAACGCGCCGTGCGTGGCGGTATGGCTGTCGCCGCATACGATGGTCATGCCAGGCTGCGTCAGGCCCAGTTCGGGGCCGATGATATGGACGACGCCCTGGTTAGGACTGCTCAGGTCATACAATGGGATGCCAAACTCGGTGCAATTGGCCTGCAACTGGTTGATTTGTTTGAGCATTAACTCGTCGGCGAATGACATGCGACCTTGTGGCCCGTTGAGCGTGGGCACAGAATGGTCCATGGTGGCGACGGTGCGGTCCGGACGACGAACTTTCAGGCCGCGCGCACGCAGCCCGCTGAACGCTTGAGGGGAAGTAACTTCGTGGACCAGGTGCAGGTCCACGTATAGAATTACAGGAGCGCCAGGTTCTTGAAAGACGACGTGCTCGGACCAGACTTTATCGAATAAAGTCTGGGGCTTGTTCATGCCTGGTATTGATCTCCATTGGGATAACCGGCAGGAGGCATCTGTTCGGGGTTGGCAGGCGCTGCCAGGTATTCGCTCAGATCCCATCCGGTGGGGATGGTGCGCGGCTCGGGGAAGGGTTCTGGAGAGCGCTCCAGCATAGGATCGAATTCGTGAGTATTGATCATGGCGTTCATCGGGTTCTCCTTTGCAATCTCGTTCATCGACAGGCATTTGCATTGCAGCAGATGCCACCGATAAAATTACAGTGCTACTTTAGCAGCCACTTCGGGCTGTGTATACTGGCCAGTGGCGACCAGCATCTTATTCAGAGCCGCCAGGTAGGCCTTCACGCTGGCGACGATGATATCGGTATCGGCGCCATAGCCGCCAAAGGTACGCTGCGACTCGACTTCGCTCTGTGCATCCAGCATTTGCAAACCATCCTGGCTTTCGATGCGCACCGTTACCTCACCCAGGGCGTCGATGCCTTCGGTGACTGCGTGGATGACAAACTCCAGCAACGTGTTTGGGGCCTGGACAATTGCATCGATGGCTTTGTAAGATGCGTCCACCGGGCCGGTGCCCACGCATGCGTGGACGTGCAATTTGCCCTGGCTGTCGCGCAGGCGCACGGAGGCCGTGGGCATACCCATTGTGCCGCAGGCTACCTGCAGGCCATCCAGGGTGAACAATTCCTGAGGTTTATACAGCTCATCCGAGATTAACGCCTCCAGATCGGCGTCGGTGATGGTTTTCTTGCGGTCTGCCAGCGCTTTGAAACGTTCGAAAACCAGCCCTAAATCTTTGTCGCTCAGGGCGTAGCCCAGCGCTTGCAGGCGAGTTTTCAGGGCGTGCCGGCCCGAATGCTTGCCCAGCACCAGCTTGCTCTGCGTGGCCCCGACCGATTCGGGGCGCATGATCTCGTAGGTCTGGCTGTGTTTGAGCATACCGTCCTGGTGGATGCCTGCTTCGTGGGCAAACGCATTCGCCCCGACGATGGCTTTATTGGGTTGCACGACGATGCCCGTGTAATTGCTGACCAGCTTGCTGATGCGGGAAATCTGGGTCGTGTCGATGCCGGTCCGCAGGCTGTACACCGGCCTGCGGGTTTGCAATGCCATCACCACTTCTTCCAGGGCGGTGTTCCCGGCGCGCTCCCCGATACCGTTGACCGTTACTTCGGCCTGGCGCGCCCCGGCGCGGATGCCGGCCATGGTGTTGGCCGTAGCCAGCCCCAGGTCATTATGGCAGTGCACGGAGACAATACAATTCTCGACGCCCGGGGTATGTCTCATGATCCCGGCGATCAAAGCGCCGAACTCCTCCGGGGTGGTATACCCGACCGTATCGGGGATGTTCAGCGTGGTGGCGCCGGCCTTGATTGCCTCACCCAGCACCAGGTAGAGGAACTCCGGATCGCTCCGTCCGGCATCTTCCGGGCTAAATTCGATATCTTCGCACAGGCTACGAGCGTAGGAAACCATTTCGATAACCCGTTCGACTACCTGCTCAGGATCCATTTTGAGCTTGTACTTCATGTGAATTTCGGAAGTAGCCAGAAAGGTATGGATGCGCGGGTGCTGGGCGTGGCGCACGGCTTCCCAGGCTTTATCGATGTCGTTCCGTGTAGCGCGCGCCAGGCCACAGATGATGGGCGTGTTCTGTCCGTCTGACGGGGTTCCAACCTCGATGGCTACGCGGCGCACAGCTTCCAGATCGTCAGGTGAGGCGGCCGGGAAACCGGCTTCGATGACATCTACGCCCAGGCGAGCCAGGGCGCGCGCCACTTCCAGCTTTTCGGTGCTGGTCATGGTTGCTCCAGGCGATTGCTCGCCATCACGCAGAGTGGTATCGAAGATGCGAACGTAATCCTTCATAAATCATTGCTCCAGGAAGGGCCGGGTGCCCTATCGCTACTTCTTCCAGTTCTCGGGGCGCAGCGAGCGAACAACTTTGCCGGTTGCCCAGATTTCGGAGTTGCCCATCTCATCTAGCTCAGCAGTCAATTTCTCTTTGTAATCGGGCGAGCCGTTGGCCTCCAGGACGATGCGCGTCTCCTCGCCGTCTTCCACGCTCTTGTACAGTCTTTTGAAAACCGGTTCAACGGCGCGCCGGAATTCATGCCGCCAATCCAATGCGCCTCGCTGGGCAGTGGTGGAACAGTTGCCATACATCCAATCCATACCGTTTTCGGCCACCAGGCGGATCAGGCTTTGCGTCAATTCTTCGACGGTTTCGTTGAATGCTTCGGAGGGCGAGTGTCCATGGGCGCGAAGCGTGGCATACTGCGCCTCCATGATCCCGGCCAGCGCTCCCATCAACACACCCCGCTCGCCGGTCAGGTCAGAATAGACTTCGTATTTGAAGGTGGTGGGGAACAGGTAGCCCGATCCGACGGCGATGCCTAACGCCAATGTGCGCTGCAAGGCGCGACCGGTATAATCTTGCTCGACCGCGTAGGATGAGTTGATCCCCGAACCATCCAGGAAGTTCAGGCGCACGCTGCGCCCGGAACCTTTGGGGGCAACCAGGATCACATCGACAAATTCAGGCGGGATGACGCCAGTCTGCTCTTTATATACAATCGAGAAGCCATGTGAGAAATACAACGCATCGCCAGGTTTCAGGCAAGGCTTGAGTTTAGGCCAGTACAACTTTTGGCCGGCGTCCGAGATCAGGTACTGGATGACAGTACCACGCCGGGCGGCCTCTTCAGGCGAGAAGAGTGTTTTGCCCTCTTCCCAGCCATCGGCCAGGGCCTTATTCCAGCTTGCGCTGTCTTCCTTGATCTGTCCAACGATCACATTAAAACCGTTGTCACGCATGTTCAACGACTGGGCCGGGCCCTGGACGCCATAACCTAATACGGCGATCACTTCATCCTTGAGCACTTCACGCGCCTTTTCCAGCGGAAATTCATCTCGCGTGACGACTTCTTCTTCAACGCCTGCAAAATTGATAATGGCCATTTCCTGTTTCCTCGTTTGATCTTTGAATAATAAGTGATGGGTGATGCATGGTGCGTCATCGGGCGCCAGGGATCGAGCGCCCCGCTCACTGCACACCGCTCACAGATTGCTATCTCAATGATGCCCGTTGCCGTTGCCGTTCAGGGCGAGCGCCGGTGTGGCCATTGCGCCACGCGCCATGCTGACCATGCCGGTGCGCACCATCTCGACGATGCCGAAGGGTCGCAGTACTTCCATCAGCCCTTCGATCTTGTCTTCGTCGCCGGTGACTTCGACGATGAACGACTCGTTGGTCACGTCCACAATGCGCGCCCGGAAGACGTCCACCGTCTGCATGATGTGTGTGCGGCTCTCGGGAGCTGCCTTCACCTTGATCATCGCCAGGTCGCGGTTAACGCTGGGGGTCGCCGTCAGGTCGTGCACCTGGATCACATTGACCAGCTTATACAGATAAGCAACCAGGCGCTCAATCTGCAGGTCCTCACCTGAAACGACGATGGTCATGCGCGAAACACCCGGTTGTTCGGTGCGGCCAACGGTGAGTGAGTCGATGTTGAAGGTGCGGCGGCGAAACAGGGATGCGACCCGGTTCAAAACGCCGGGTTTATCTTCTACCAGGGCTACCAGAGTATGTTGCATGGTTCACGCTCCTATCAATTATCTTCAGCCGTCTCGACCAGCACACTATGCTTGGGACGGCGGATCATGTTGTGCAAATCTGCACCGGCGGGCACCATCGGGTACACGCTGTCTTCCTTTTCGACGCGGAAGTCGATCACCACGGTACCTTCGGTCTGCTGTGCCTGGCGTACGGCGGCTTCCACCTGCGAGCGCTCGGTCACGCGCAGCCCAGTCAGGCCCATCGCCTCGGCAATCTTGACGAAATCGGGGCTTTTCATCGGTGTGGCGGCATAGCGCTTTTCGTAGAAAAACTCCTGCCACTGGCGCACCATGCCCAGGTAGCCATTGTTCAGGATGGCGATATTGACCTTCAAGCCCTCCTGGGCGGCAGTAGCCAGTTCGGACATGGTCATCTGGAAGCCGCCATCCCCGGCAATAACCCACACTTCGGATTCCGGCTGGGCGACCTTGGCCCCAATGGCAGAGGGCAGGCCAAAGCCCATCGTCCCCAGGCCGCCGGAGGTAACCCACTTGTCAGGGCTTTCGAAGCGATAATACTGGGCGGCCCACATCTGGTTTTGGCCGACGTCGGTGGCCACCAGGGCTTGACCCTGGGTCAGGCGCCACAGGTCGTGTATCACGTGTGCGGCGTACAGATGGCCGTTATCCGGCATATTCTGGATATCGCGCACTGCCGAGTCGCCTTTGCTTTCGCGGATATGCTCGCGCCACTCGCTGTGGTCGCAGAGCTGCAGGTGCGGCATAAGCTGCTGCAGGGTGTCGTGCAGATCGCCAATCAGGGCCAGGTCGGCCTTTACATTTTTGTTGACCTCAGAGACGTCGATTTCGCAGTGGATCTTTTTGGCGTGTGGGGCGTAAGTCTTCAAATTACCGGTAACCCGGTCGTCGAAGCGCATACCAAAGGCCAGCAGCAGGTCGGCTTCCTGGATGGCGTTGTTGACCCAGGCCTCACCGTGCATGCCCATCATGCCCAGGCTCAGCGGGTGTCCGGCGGGGAAAGCGCCGATGCCCAGCAGCGTGTGGGCGACCGGGGTGTCGGTCAGGGTGGCGAATTGGTAGACGTCTTTCATTGCCTTGGATTGCAACGCGCCATGCCCCAGCAGGATCACCGGGCGTCGGGCGTTCTGGATCATTTCGACTGCCTTGTGAATATCAGCGTGCAGCGGGCTGTGGTCGGGGCGGTAACCGGGCAGGCGGATCGGGCTGTCGTCATATTCCCACTCGATGCTCGCCTGCTGGGCATCTTTGGCGATATCGATCAACACCGGGCCCGGGCGACCGGTGCGGGCGATGTAGAAAGCTTCACGCAGCACGTGGTTTAGCTCGTTGGGGTCGGTCACCAGATAATTGTGTTTGGTAATGGGCAGGGTGATGCCGGTGACGTCCGTTTCCTGGAAAGCATCCAGGCCGATCAGCTTGCTGGTCACCTGTGCGGTGATGAAGACGACCGGCGATGAGTCCATCATCGCTGTAGCAATGCCGGTGACCAGGTTGGTGGCGCCGGGGCCGGAGGTGGCCATTGCCACGCCGACTTTGCCGCTGGCGCGCGCATAGCCATCGGCCATGTGAGCGGCACCCTGTTCGTGACGCGGCAGGATATGGCGGATGGGATAATCCAGCATTGCATCATAGAGCGGCAGGCTTGCCCCGCCGGGATAGCCAAATACGACCTCGACCCCTTCTCGCAACAGACATTCCCATACGATTTGTGCACCTGTACGTTTCATTTTTATCTCCTCTTGGCGTTTTTCTGGATAAGTCAATCGGTAATCGGCGAGGCAGCATCTGTAGCGTTCAATCCCTGGGCGCCTGAGTGCCTGAGTGCTCTTTACCTTTTACTCGACCAAAACTGCTCCAGTGTCAGCGCTGGTCACGAAGCGTGTATAGCGGCGCAGCCATTTGGACTGCGTGCGGGGCTGGAAGGGCGGCAGGGTGGCCAGGCGGCGCTGGATTTCCTCGGCCTCCAGGCGAACATTCAGGGCGCGCGCCTCCAGGTCGATCTCGATGATGTCGCCCGGCTGTAACGCAGCGATCGGGCCGCCCGCCGCTGCTTCAGGCGAGACGTGTCCCACGCAGCCGCCGCGCGTAGCGCCTGAGAAACGCCCGTCGGTGATCAGCGCTACTTTTTCTCCCAATCCCATGCCCATGATGGCGCTGGTTGGGCTGAGCATCTCCTGCATGCCCGGCCCGCCGCGCGGGCCCTCGTACCGCACCACTACCACATCGCCGGCTTTCACCTGGCCGTTCATGATCCCGGCCATCGCTTCTTCCTCCGACTCGAAGATCGCTGCCGGGCCGGAGAATTTGCGCATGCTCGGCGCTACGCCGCCGGCCTTGATCACTGAGCCGCACGGCGCCAGGCTGCCGAACAGGATTGCCAGCCCGCCGGTGGCGGAATGGGCGTTGTCGATGCTATGGATCACTTCCGTGTCAGTCACCCGCGCTTCGGCGATGCTCTGGCGCAGCGTCTGGCCCGTAACGGTGGGGCGCTCACTGTTGAGCAGCCCGGCATCATCCAGCGTCTTCAAGATCGCCGGCACGCCGCCAGCGCGGTGTACGTCTTCCATGTGCCATTTGCCGGATGGGCTGACCTTGCACAGGTGGGGCACCTTATCGGCTACCGCGTTGATGCGCTGCAAGGGGTAATCCACCCCGGCTTCGTGGGCCAGCGCCAGGGTATGCAGCACGGTATTGGTCGAGCCGCCCATAGCCATATCCAGCGCGAAAGCATCGTCGATGGCCTCGGTGGTAACGATCTGGCGTGGAGTCAGGTTCATCTCCACCAGGCGCATCACCTGGGCGGCTGCCTTTTCGGCCAGCGCCTGCCGCTCGGCGCTCAGGGCCAGGGCGGTGCCGTTGTAGGGCAGGGCCATGCCCAGCGCTTCCATCAGGCAGTTCATGCTGTTAGCAGTGAACAAGCCGGAGCACGAGCCGCAGGCCGGGCAGGCGTATGTTTCCAGGGTTTTCAACCGTTCGGCGTCGATCTTGCCAACCTGGTAGGCGCCGATACCCTCGAAGACGGACATCAGGTCGATGACCTGCCCATCTGGGGTACGCCCGGCCGGCATTGGACCCCCGGAGACGAAGATCGCCGGGATATCCACGCGCATGGCAGCCATCAACATGCCCGGCACGATCTTATCGCAGTTGGGGATGCACACCATGCCATCGAACTGATGGGCGGCAATCATTGTCTCCACGCAGTCGGCGATCAATTCCCGTGAAGGCAGTGAAAACTTCATCCCGGCGTGACCCATGGCGATACCGTCATCTACGCCGATAGTGTTGAACTCGAAGGGCACGCCGCCAGCGGCGCGCACCGCATTCTTGATCAGCCGCCCGAACTCTTGCAGGTGGACGTGCCCGGGGATGATATCTACGTAGGAATTGACGATGGCGATGAATGGCTTGTCCATATCGGCGTCACTCACGCCCGTCGCCCGTAGCAGGGAGCGGTGAGGAGCTCGTTCGACGCCACGCTTGATTTGATCCGATCGCATGCTGCCTCCACAAAAAAACAACCGCCCGGTGGTTCGGGCGGTTGTCAGGGGTTGGGTTAATCCTGTCTTACCGTTTGGTGGTTGCCTGCTGTGCAACCGCCCGAACGCGAGTATGGCTCTCGATAATGACGATAACGAGAACCAAAAGGGAGACGAGCGTAAGGGACAAGGACAAAGCAGGCATTGTTTAGACAGGTTACAGTCTGTAAGTAATTCTCTGTATTATATGCAGGAAGAGCGATCTGTCAAGGGTGTTTCGGGAACGTTCACGAAACGAAATTGCAAGGTGATAACGCTCATTCCCCCTGACTTTAGCCTGCTGATCTCTGAATTTCTCGCTGGCAAAATTCCACTGCCTGGTAGTTGAAACCATATCGACAAGAACACAAAAACCACCCTCATGGTTTTTCCATGCAAAGATAAACAGCGAAGGCTATTTTCGTGCACCTGTTGCCGCGGTTTCCAACCGCCGGAATTCACCTCACCTTGTGATAGAATCACCACCATTGTGTTCACCCGAAAGCTCACTGTCTTCATGACATTGCCCATCATTCCCCAAAAAGTTGCCCAGGTGCAATGCACGGAGGACACGTGCAATGCATCGGCCACGCAAAATTGCCGACAGGATGCACTACAAGACGACGAAACTACCAGACTACTCGACTAAATAAGGACCATCCCATGCTCTCCTCCCGCTCATCATCCCTCCTCCCCTCCGCTGTCGAAGCCATCGGCGACACCCCCCTCGTCGAGTTGAGCCGCATCACCCGCGGCGTCGATGGGCGCATCCTGGCCAAGCTGGAGTACCTCAACCCCGGCTTTTCCAAGAAAGACCGCATTGCCCGGCAGATGATCGAGGACGCCGAGGCGCAGGGGTTGCTCCGGCCGGGGCAAACCGTGGTGGAATTGACCAGCGGCAACACCGGCACCGGGCTGGCGATCGTCTGTGCGGTCAAGGGTTATCCTTTCGTGGCAGTGATGTCGCGCGGCAACTCGATGGAGCGAGCGCGCATGATGGCCGCCCTGGGCGCCGAGGTGGTGCTGGTCGACCAGTTGCCCGGCTCGCAGCCCGGGCAGGTTTCGGGCGGCGACCTGGCCCAGGTGGAAGCCGAGGCGCAGCGCATCGTGCAGCAGCGTGGCGCTTTCCGGGCCGACCAGTTCCATCTCCCGGGCAATGCTCGCGCCCACTTCCTGCACACCGGGCCGGAGATCATCGCCCAGTCCGGCGGGGCGATCGATGCTTTCTGTGACTTTGCTGGCACCGGCGGCTCGTTCGCTGGCTGCGCTGCTGCTTTTAAGGAGTATAATCCGAAAATCCGTTGTTACCTGGTCGAGCCGGCCGGGGCGGCGGTGTTGGCCGGGCAGCAGCTTACTCAACCGAACCATCGCATCCAGGGCGGCGGCTATGCAATCAACGATCTGGCCATGCTCAGGCCCGAACACATCGACGGTTACTTGCAGATTTCGGACGAAGTTGCCATTCACACCGCGCGCCGCCTGGCGCGCGAGGAAGGCGTCTTTGCCGGTTTCTCTTCTGGGGCAAATGTAGCTGCAGCGTTAGAATTGCTCAACGGGCCGCACCGTGGGCAGACAATAGTTGTTTTATTAAACGATTCAGGGTTAAAATATCTGAGTACCGACTTGTGGGAATGAGTTTCAAGAGTTATGCGTTATGCCTCATGTCGGGTAGAACAGGTTACAGAATACACGAAACGTCACAGGGCGGATTGCCCGGTGCGTTTTCGGGTATAATGCATGGGTCAATTTTGATTTGAACGGAGTAACTATGTATATCGATCCCAATACCGGTGGTATGTTATTTCAGTTGTTGGCGGCTTTCCTGGCCGTGTTCTCTGGCGCCCTGCTGTTGTTCTCGAGTAAAATCCGCGCCGGGATTGCCCGTTTGCGGCGTACGATGCGCCACGATCAACCTGAAGAGCAGGATGCTGGCGATGTGCAGGAAACCCCTGGACAAGATGACGAACACAATGTCTAAGCTGCCTGGCTTTTCGGGTAGTTGAACCCCGATTATTCAACAACAACTTAACCATGCAAACGCTCATCTTAGGTTTTGATTCCTTCGACCCCGTGATCTTCGAGCGGCTGGTAGGCGAAGGCCGCCTGCCTCACCTGGCGCGTCACGCCGATGCCGGCCGTTATGCTCGCTTGCAAGTCAGCGACCCTCCGCAGACGGAAGTCTCGTGGACCAGCATTGCCACGGGTGCCGATCCCGGTACTCACGGCATTTTTGATTTTGTCCACCGCGACCCGGCTAGCTATCTACCTTACGTCTCACTGTTGCCCACCCGAAGCAGCCGGGTGGGGGTGCAATTTACTCCCCCCGTCCAGGCCAACACCATTTTTGAGGAAGCCGCACGCCTGGGCTATCCGGCTACCTCCTTGTGGTGGCCGGCGACTTTTCCAGCGCGTCCGGAACTGCCAGTGAACACCATCCCTGGCCTGGGTACGCCCGATTTGCTGGGCCGGCTGGGGGTGGGAGCAGTCTACACGACTGAGGTCAGCCGGAACGATGCGGATAGCCCAAAGCAAAAAACACCGCGCCGCTCAATGATCCAGACGGGCAAAGGCCGCTTTACGGCCGTGTTGGAGGGCCCCATGGCCAAGAAGGGCGACCAGGCGCGGGCGGCCACTGTCGAGATGCGGCTTGAGGTAAACGATGACCAGACGGCGCGCCTGGTGATTGGCGGCCAGGCATTGACCTTGCGCCCGGGAGTATGGAGCCCAATCGTCGAGGTACCTTTCAAGATGGGTATGTTCTTCACCCTGCGCGCGGTGACTCGGATATTGTTGACGCAGACGCAGCCCGAGGTGCGCCTGTACCTGCTGCCCCTGCAAATTCATCCATTGGCCTCGCCCTGGCGCTATGCCACGCCGCCTTCCTTCGTCAAGCGCATCTGGAAAACCTGTGGGCCGTTTCTGACCATCGGCTGGCCGCAGGATACGACTGGCCTGGAAGAAGACTGCATGAATGACGCCCAGTTCCTGGCGTTGTGTGAGTCCATCTCTGCCGGACGCGAGGCGGTGTTGATGCACTTGCTCGACTCGTTCCAGGAAGGGGTGATGGCGACGATCTTTGACAGCCTGGACCGCGTGCAGCACATGTTCCGCCGCGACCGGCCCGATGCAGTGGAAGACTGGTATGTTCGCCTAGATGGACTGGTAGGGCGCGTTGAAAAACGTCTGAAGGAGCGCGGGCAGGGCAAGGCGCGCCTGCTCGTGCTTTCTGATCATGGCTTTGCCGATTTCAAGCACAAGGTGCATCTGAATCGTTGGCTGTTGGACAATCATTTCTTGCTCCCGAAGAACGGTAATGAGAGCGGCGGCGTTGAAGATGCCGATTGGGGCCACAGCCAGGCTTACGCCGTCGGATTGAACAGCATCTATGTCAACCTGGCTGGACGCGAGGGCCAGGGTTCGGTTTCCGAAGCAGAATATCCGGCTGTGATCGAGCGGCTTTGCGCCGGGCTTTTGAATTGGCGTGACGACCAGGGGAAGCCAGTGGTACAGCGCGTCTTGCGTCGCGAAGAGGCGTTCAGCGGCCCGCTGGTCCCTTATGGGCCAGATTTGTTGGTAGGGTATGCCCCTGGTTACCGCGCTTCATCGGAGACTGGCCTGGGCCAGTGGAAGACCTCGGTGTTAGAAGCGAACCGCGACCATTGGGGTGGCGATCATTGCATCGATTCGCAGGCTGTGCCCGGTGTGATCCTGTGCAACCATGGCCTGCAGGGGCTGGAAAAACCGTCTTATCGCGATGTGCCGCGCCTGGCTATTGGCAAGGCGTTGGAACACAAGAATGTGCCGCCTCCCCAACCGCCTGCGCCGTCAAGTGGCGAGGGCAAGGAAGTGATCGAAGAGAGGTTGAAGAGTCTTGGCTACCTTTAGAGAGAAATTGCAGGCCCGCCTGCCTTCCCGGCGCGAGATCCCACCGGTCTTCTCGATCCTGGTCTTTTTTGCGTTCTCCTGGAGCCTGTACCGCATGTTTTATTGGCTGCCAAGCTGGTTGTATTATCTGAATTTGTGGGATATCTTCTGGCTGGCCTTATACATAGTGTCCTATTGCTTGTTTGAGAGCCTGGCAATGCTTGGGCTGATGTTGCTCTTGTGCCTGGTATTCCCCCGCCGGGTGATTCGCGATCAGTTTGTCGCCTCCGGAAGCGTGATTGCAGGGACGTTAGGCATTGCGGCGTTTTTGTTGCAGCGCAAGATCGGCCTGTTATTGAAGATCGAAACAGAGATCTTTATCCTGGCGCCGGTCGTGGTAGTTGCGGTTTTGGTGCTCTATATCTTCGTAACTGCCTGGCTGTTGCGGCGGATACCGGTCATTGCACGCCTGATTACTACCCTTGCTGAACGTATGACCGTGTTTCTATACGTCTATATACCTTTAGGTTTGCTTGGGGCAGTGCTTGTATTGGTGCGCAATTTATTCCTCTGAATGACCTGGCGGATGTTGCTCAATAACCTGGCGTGGGGTGCATTGGGTGGGCTGTGCCCGTCTATGCACCCCATTTCAACTGAAAGTTGAGACGTCCTTATTGATTAGAATGGCAAATTATCATGGATGAAAAACTGTTTTCCAGGCGAGATTTTCTCAAATTGGCAGGCATGTTAGGCCTGGCCCCTTTGGTCAACGCACTACCGCATGGTCATGTTCAGCAGCCGGCGGGGAGTACGGCGCCGCCCAACGTGATTATTCTCTTGTTCGATGCCATGTCGGCGCGTAACCTGTCGCTCTATGGGTATCATCGCCGGACGACTCCGAATTTTGAACGGTTGGCAAAACGGGCCACGGTTTACCACAACCATCACTCGGCGGGCAACTATACCACTCCAAGCACGGCTTCTTTTTTCTCGGGTGTATACCCCTGGACACATCGGGCTTTTGGCCTGGGCGCGTTGATCACCCAATCCGTCGTTCCAAATAATATGTTTCAATTGTTAGAGCAGAAATATTACCAGGCGGTCTTTACCCAGAATATTTTTGCTGACATTCTTCTGTATCAGTTTGAAAAGCACCTGCAGCGGCATGTTGGTTTAGATAGTTACAATTTAGCGGGTTTCATGATCCATAACCATCTGTTCCCCAAAGATGGCGTTTATGGCTACAAGAGCTATGACCAGTTCCTATTTAAGCGGGAGGAGGCGCATGGCTCACTGTTTCTGTCGATCCTCAATGACCTGGCCCTGGGATTACAAGTCCGTTATAAGACAGAGCAACTGAAAGATCTTTATCCCGGCGGATTGCCGCGCGCAGCCAGCACAGATGTGCATTTCTCCCTGGAGAAAGTAATGGATGGATTGTTCGGTTTGCTGACCCGGCTGCCGGCGCCGTTTTACGCTTACCTCCATGTGCTGCCGCCGCACGGCCCCTACAAGCCAAACCGGGAGTATGCCGGCCTCTTTGACGATGGATGGGCGCCGCCAGCGAAGAAGAGGCATCCACTGGCAAATGGACCGTCTGAAGAGAAAATCAATAAGCAGCGACAGATTTATGACGAGTTCGTCCTTAACACCGATGCCGATTTTCAGATGCTGCTCGATTCCCTGGATTCGTCGGGTTTGCTGGATAACACTTACCTGATCATCACCTCCGATCATGGCGAGATGTTCGAGCGCGGTGAACTCAGCCATTCCACTCCTTTGCTGTTTGAGTCAGTGATCCATGTGCCGTTGATGGTCGTTGCGCCTGGACAGCAGGAGCGGCGTGATGTGTATGATTTGACCAACACGGTGGATTTGTTGCCCACGCTATTGCAGATTGCTGGCCTGCCCATTCCAGAGTGGTGTGCCGGTAGGCCGCTGCCAGGCCTGGGGTGGGAGTCTGGCCCAGAACGCAGCACTTATGCAGTCGAAGCCTTGAAAAACCCCGCCCACAGCCCATTGCGCAAGGCCTCGATTGCGATCATGCGCGGGCCGTATAAGCTGGTGCGCTATATGGGTTACCGCAACAAAGATACTTTTGAACTCTATGATCTGCAAAACGATCCCGAAGAACTAAATGACCTGTATGCCACACATCCAATAGCCAGGGAACTACAGGCTGAAATGGAACAAGACATGGCTAAAGCGGACGCTCCGTATCTGGCAGGCTCGTAGTACAGCTACACCGAATCTCGGCGGCCCTTTCCCATGGATGGTAAGTGTAAAGGACATGATGGCTTGAAAGCGTGGACAAACGTCGATAACCAGGTATTTACCAGGCGAGATTTTCTCAAATTGGCAGGAGCGCTAGGCCTGGCGCCGTTGGTCAACGCGTTACCATACCCTCACTTCCAGCCGTCATTGGGAAGCCCGGCGACGCCCAACGTGATCATCGTTTTGTTTGACGCCATGTCGGCAAACAATCTGTCGCTTTATGGATATCCTCGCCGGACAACTCCCAATCTCGAACGATTGGCAAAACGTGCGACGGTCTATCACAACCACCATTCGGCAAGCAATTTCACCTCCCCCAGTACAGCTTCTTTTTTTACGGGTGTCTACCCTACTACGCATCGCGCTTTCAGCCTGGGTGGATTGATCAACCAATCCATTCTTCCCTATGGCATGTTTCAATTACTGGGACAGGCATATTACCAGGCGGTCTTCACCCAAAATTATTTCGTGGATGTCCTGTTATACCAGTTTGAAAAGCACTTGCAGCGGCATGTTCGGATGGATAGTTTCAACCTGGCCGGGTATACCATTGCCAACCATCTGTTTCCGAAAGATGGTATTCCGGGCCAGAAGAGTTATGACCAGTTTCTGTTTAGAAGAGAAGAACCGCATGGCGCGTTGTTTTTATCGATTCTCAACGACCTGGTTCTGGGGTTTAAAGGTCGTTCTACCGAGCGAGAGTTGAAAAGACTTTACCCGCTCGGACCGCCGCGCATCGCCAGTACAGATGTATATTTTTCAATAAGAGAGGTCATGGATGGGCTGCAGAATTTGCTAAATGAGCTGCCGGCGCCATTTTTGGCTTACTTTCACTTGATGTTTCCGCATGCTCCTTACCGGCCTGACCGTGAATACTTTAACCATTTTATGGATGGTTGGAAGCCGCAACCCAAGAAAAAGCACGACCTGGCAACCGGAACGGACGCCAATAAGACCAATCGGCAGCGACAGAGTTATGATGAATTCGTCGCCAACCTGGACGATGAGTTTGGCCGGTTGTTCGATCACCTGGACTCATCTGGGTTGCTTGAGAACAGCTACCTGATCGTCACCTCCGACCACGGTGAGTTGTTCGAGCGCGGAGAGGTGGGCCATTCCACCCGGTTATTATTCGAGCCTGTAATCCACGTGCCGCTGCTTATCGCTGCACCTGGGCAGCGGGAACGACAAGATGTGTATGATCTGACCAGTACCGTGGATTTGTTGCCCAGTTTGTTGCAAATTGCTGGATTGCCCATTCCAGATCGTTGCGAAGGTCGCCCGTTGCCGGGACTGGGAGGGCAGGCAGACTCACAACGCAGCGTTTATGTCGTCGATGCCAAGAATAATCCAGCTTATAGTCCCATCGCTCATGCATCGATTGCGCTCATCCGTTGGCCATATAAACTGGTACGATATATGGGCTATCGCGGCCATACGGACAGTTATGAGTTTTATGACTTGAAAAATGACCCTGAAGAGATGGCCAATCAGTATATCGGGAACTCGATAGCCCAGGAGATGCAAGCTATCCTGGAGCAAAAGCTGGCTGAGGTGGATGCACCGTATTTGGGCCGCAGATCAAATGGATTAACTCGTCAATGAATAGCATAAGGGATCGGGCGCTCAAAGATTGAGCGCTCAGGAGAAATAAATGTCAACTTTCAGCTTCTTGTCTCGATTTCGAAAAAAAGCGCCAGAGGCGTTTATCACTGTAGTTTCTGGACTGCCGCGCTCAGGAACTTCGATGATGATGCAGATCTTAGATGCTGGCGGGTTATCCATTTTGACCGACCACACCCGCACCGCCGACGACGACAATCCCAAAGGTTATTATGAGCTTGAGCAGGTCAAGGATCTCAAAGGTGGAGACACCGCCTGGGTGAAAGATGCCCCGGGCAAGGCAGTGAAGGTGATCTCATCCTTGCTCGAAAACTTGCCGCCGGGTTACGAATATCGTATCCTCTTTATGCAACGTGATGTCAGCGAGATTTTGGCCTCCCAACGCCAGATGCTCATCCGGCGCGGTGAGCCAACCGATGCCGTCGATGATCAGACGATGGCCGAATTATTCCGCAAGCACCTGACCACCGTGGAGGCGTGGCTGGCGGCGCAGCCCAACATGCATACCCTGTATGTACCCTATGCTGCCCTTCTCAAAAACCCTGCTGTACACGTCGATGCAGTGATCGACTTCCTGGACTTACCGTTGGACCGAGCGGCGATGCTGGCTGTGCCAGATCGCAACTTATATCGCCAGAAGAAGTCGTAAATCGTATGCCGACCAATCTGCCGCCTGACTACTTCGAACTGGAGAAACGCTTCCGCCAGGCCGAATCGGCGGCAGAGAAGGCTTCTCTGCTGGAGCAGATGTACAGTGTGGTGCCGAAACACAAAGGCACCGATCATCTGCGCGCTGACCTGCGCCGCCAGCTTTCGAAGCTAAAAGACGAGGCCCAGCAAGCGCGTAAGAAGCATGGCGGCCATGCGCCGGTTTTTCATATCGACAAAGAAGGCGCCGGCCAGGTGGCTGTTATCGGAGCCACGAATGTGGGGAAATCGGCGCTGGTAAAAGCGTTGACCCATGCCGAGCCAGAAGTTTCCGAAGCGCCTTACACCACCTGGAAGCCTACGCCGGGGATGATGGCCGTTGAAAATATTCAGGTGCAATTGGTGGATACCCCGCCGTTGGCCGGCGAGTTTGTCGATCCGGGTTTGTTTGATCTGGTGCGGCGCTGCGATCTGGTGCTGTTGGTGGTCGATTTGCAGGCTGACCCGCTGCAACAGTTGGATGATACGCTGGCAAGGCTGGCAGAGCATCGAATTGCCCCGCTTTCTATGCGCGGGCTTTATGCTGGCGAGGAGCGTATGTCCTTCGTGCCGTTTCTGATCCTGGCCAACAAGGTCGATGACGAGCACCTGGATGAAGATTTTGCCGTTCTTTGTGATCTTTTTGAAGGAGCGTGCCCGTTGTTGGCTGTATCTGCTTTAAAAGGGCGCAACTTTGGCCTGTTGAAAGAGCGCGTTTTTGAACAACTGGGAGTGATTCGCGTTTATGCCCGCCCGCCGGGCAAGGAACCCGATCTGGAGAGACCGTTTGTCCTAAAGAAGGGCAGCACAATCGATGACCTGGCGCGTAAAATCCATCGGGACTTTTACGAGAAGTTGAAGACCGCCCGGGTTTGGGGGAGCACCGCCTTTGAGGGGCAGATGGTGCAGCGAGACTATGTGCTGCAAGATGGGGATATCGTGGAGTTGCGGGTTTGATCGATTTGCCGCAGATCGTTTAATAAACTTCAGGATTCACGCAGTAAGGCAGCCGTTCGCCTTTAAGCCCGGCGATCAAATTCTCTGCGGCCATGCAGGCCATTTTGTCACGCGTCGCCTGGCTGGCGCTGGCGATGTGCGGGGTGATCAGCAGGTTATCTAATTCGAGCAACGGACTGTCCATCGGGATCGGCTCTGGCTCGGTCACGTCGATTGCTGCAGCGGCGATGCGCCGTTCCTTCAGCGCCTGGTACAGCGCCTGTGGATCGATAACCGGCCCACGGGCGGTGTTGATCAGGATCGCGCCGGGTTTCATCCGGGCGAATAGATGCTGGTCGAACATGTGGTGCGTTTGCGCATTGAGGGGGGTGTGGATGGAGACGAAATCGGCCTCCGACAGCAACCTATCCAGATCGACCGCCTGGGCGTTGACCTGCGCCGCTTCTGCCGGATTCACTGGCGTGGGATCATAATACAAGACGCGCATGTTGAAACCTGCGGCCCGCCGGGCGACTGCCTGCCCGATGCGCCCAAAACCGAGAATACCCAGGGTGGCGCCATGGATGTCCACGCCTAACAGAAAAAGCGGGTCCCAGGTCTGCCAGGCGCCGGAACGGACGCACTGGTGCCCCTCGGCTAACCGCCGGGCGGCAGACATGAGCAGGGCAAAGGCGAAATCTGCAGTGGTTTCAGTGAGGATGCCTGGCGTATTTCCGACGGGGATGCCGCGCCGCGTGGCGGCAGGGACATCGATATTGTCATAGCCGACAGCGTGGTTGCTGATCACTTTCAGCCCGGGCCCGGCCGCATCCATGACCTCGCCATCGATACGGTCGGTGAGCAGACTGAGCACGCCATCCATACCCTGCACTTGTTCCAGCAAGGCTTGGCGGGATGGCGGCAGAGCATCCTGCCAGAGGTGAACATCGCAGTGCTCCAGCACCATTTTCAGGCCTTTTTCAGGGATACGGCGGGCAACAAAGACTTTCGGCTTGGTCATGTCCAAAACTCCCGTTTCGGCCTGTTGGCCTCTTTCAGCCCAGGCAACCCTGGAAATCTACAGTTGCTGGAAACCAACCAGGATTTTACCGTCCAGATCCAGCGTTGGAAACGCCTGCACGAAATCAGGGCACTGCCCTTCAGCGCAATTCACATACTGGTAGGCAATACCTTTATGGTCTAAATAATCGATTTGTTTGCGTGTCCAGGAACAATTATCAGAGCCGTAAACGGTCAGAGAACCGGAGACCAGTCCGGTGCGTACGTGTAATGCAGGAAGGTTGGGGTGAAGCAACTCTTTTCTCATAATTGGGATTATAAAGATGACCGATGCGCTAGGCAATACGTCGAATGACTGAAAATTCTTCTGGGCTTTATCCACCCCAGGTCTGCACCCACCGGGGGGTAAGTTTGATCAACAAATGTTCAGGATCATGAAGCCACGACTGCGGTTCGGGCGCCAGCGCTCCTTCTTCACCGAGATAACGGCTGTAAATGTGCTGGCCTCGTTCTACGCCTTCTGCCGGGTCGGTGATCAACTCGACGGGACCCTCGAGCAGTACGGCTTTTTGCGTCTCTCCAGGCCGTCCAATATCGATGATCAGGGAAGCCAGGGGGTTACGCTTTAACTCACCAATTTTGCGTGTGGAGCGAAAAGAGCTGATCCAGGCGTTTTCGCCATCCCATTCGTACCACACCGGTACAACATGTGGCTGGAGGGTGCGGGGGTCACAGGTCGCCAGGCGAGCCAGGTGCGGTTCAGCCAGGAATTCCTGAACCCAGGGTTTTTGCATGATCGCGCGGATGTCGGTCATCATCGTTTATCTTTCTTCAAGCAGAGGCAACACCTGGTGTAGCAGGTGTTGATTAACACCCAGTGCCTCTCTCGCGTAGATCGTGGGGGTACCGTGCCAGTCGCCGAAGTATCCTCCAGCCTCGTGCAAGATGGGTGGAAAGGGGCCGCAATCCCATACACTCATGACTGGATCGAGCATGATCTCGACTCGCCCGGTTGCTACCAGGAGGTAGCCATAGGCGTCGCTCCAACCGGTCTGAAAATAGCAATGTTCCAGCAGGCGTTGAAAAGTAGCTGCCCGGCCATGTTTGACAAAGGACGACGCGCTGGCTGTAGCGACGTAGGCGTGCCCTAATTCGGCAATCGACGAGACGCGCGCCCGGCGCCCGTTCCACCAGCAGCCCAGGCCGTCCGCGGCAGCAATCATTTCATCCAGGGCGGGGAAATAGGCCGCGCCGGCGACGGCCTTCCCTTCGATTTCCAGGCCGATGAGCACTGCATAAAGTGGGACGCCGCGTGCAAAAGCCTTGGTGCCGTCGATTGGGTCGATAATCCAGCGGTGCGTAGCGTTCTGGTTTTCTGTGTAGCCGTATTCTTCCCCCACAATGGCGTGGCCAGGATAGGTGCTTTCGATGCGGCTGCGGATCAGTTCTTCAGCTTTGCGGTCAGCGATGGTTACCGGCGAATGGTCAGCTTTGAAATCGACCGGTACCCCGGCCTGGAAATAACCCAATGTCAGCCTTCCCGCCAGATAGGCGGTCTCGGTTAGAAACTCCAGATCGTTGTATAATTTGTCTGTTAGCATAGGCTGGATGATAACATAAACTGGAAGGAGCGTGATGGAAAGTTTTCCCGATCGACCCCAAGTGAGAAGGTTGGCGCGTGTCTTTTCCGTTGGATCACGCGAGACACGTCCATCAAAGAACCTGATCTATTGTTGGATATTGGGCATGGTAGCGATTTTGCTGGCATGCGATTTGGTGACGCGTACCAGCGACTTGCGGGCGACAGTCGTTGCGATTAACGTGAAGCAAACGGGCCTTGCGCTGACCGGTGATGCATTTACGCAAATGGCCGGCAAACTATCGGCTACCCTGGCAGTAACCGGGGAGGCAAACCTGCAGCCGGCAGCCACCCTACAACCTCCACAAGACACGACACCTTTGCCGCCGATCGCTGGCCCGGCCGAGGTGGTCGCCCAGCCGGACGAACGTTTGCTCAAATCGGCGCGCATTTTGCTTTTCGAAGATATGTCTGCTTCACGTTATATCCGTCTGGCGAAAGAAGCGCTAGATGAGGCCGGGTATTTCTATCTGGACGTGGGCAGCGCCAAAGGCTGGTTTAAAAACCAGTTGCTCTCGAATCAGGAATGGGATCTGGTGATTGCCGCGGCGGAAGCCGAGCGTGATTTTGGCGGCGAGTTTTTTGAATACCTGAATAACCAGTTGACACGCGGCTCTGCCGTGATCATCGAGAACTGGGATTTCGATAAAGCTGCCAGGGGCAGTGCCCAGGTGCTTTTGGATCGTTGTGGAGTTGACGTAGAGAGCGATTGGTTTGAACCCGAATTGCGTGTGTTTTTCTGGACGGACCCAACTCACCCGCTGTTTAACCAGCCAAACAACCTGGCTTCTGGCTTGCGCAATGCGCAAAGGGTGTGGGCTGGAGATGTAGGTGACCTGTTGAAATTGCATAATCGTCCCGGCATGCCTGGCAGCGATGCGTTGATCCTGGCCAGCACGAACCCGGAGTGGAAAACGGACCATGGTACGCTGGCCGTTTGCCTGAGTGGGCGATTGATCTTGCAAACTTTTCGCTCGCATGAATACCAGCACAACGATATGGTAGCGTTGTGGCAGAATTATATAGATTATGCTTTGCATAGTTACTTTGCACAATCGGGCAAACACCTCCCGACGCCGGCTGCCACCTTCCAGCCCGGTGTAACCGCCAATATAACCCCACCTGCGGAAACACCTGGCCCGGACTATACGTTGCCGCACGCCTGCGGTGAGGCTTTCCGTGCACGGTTACTCGATGCCCCTCGATTTCAAAGAGATTTATTTGAACACCATGCGATTGGAGAATTTCTAATTGTTCGGCTGGAATTGACGAACATAAGCAATTTTCCAATCCAGGTATGGGATGGCGATTATACGGTTGAAGCCAGCCTGGGCGGCCAGATCGAGACTTACCCATTACATAAGGCGGCTACGGGCTATTTGTATATCGATACCCCCGCGTATTTGTGGCAGGATTTGATCCAGCCGGGCCAATCCTGGCGTACTTCTGTCGCTTTCGACGTGCCCGAGCGGGCCACCGATTGGGTTTTTGTGTTGCGCCCGGGAAGTGAATTTGGCGAACAAGTATGTGAGCTGCGCATCCCGCTAACGCGTTGATACGCTAAGACATTTGACCGAATTTGCCTGGCAGAAGTAAGTAAGTTGGGTAAGTTCATTATATAATACAACTGCGCTTGGATTCCGCCTGGAGCTGGAAAATCGATAAGCGCCGGGCAGCGTAAAGTAATACTCGATTGGGAGAAGAAGGCCGCTATATGTTAGATCAACTGCTCTCTGTCATTGCAATATTGGCCTGGATCTGGTTTGCCCTTGTGCTGGGTCTGATTGCGTTCCGTACTTACCAGGTCAAGGGCTTATCCGCAGCTCTTCGATCTATTTTTTCGTTGCGTGTAATGATCGCCCTTTTAGTTGCAGCGGGCCTGTCATTGCTCAGCGCCAGTTTGGTGTTTATTGAGCCCCAGGAAGCGGCAGTGGTGATTTCGGTGGTACAGCCAAATGGTTACCGGGAGCAACCGCTGCGTTCCGGTTTGCACGCTATCATCCCGTTGGCTGAGCGGGTGGTGCGTTACCCGGTCTACTGGCAGACCTATACCATGGCCACTGAGCCAATGGAAGGCGAGAAGCAAGGCAATGATGCCATCTCGGCGCGCACTTCGGATGGTCAAAGTGTATACGTGGATTGTTCGGTAATATATCGCATCGATGCGAACGAAGTGATCAAGGTGCATCGCGATCTACAGGATCGTTACATGGATGTCTTCATTCGACCGATTATGCGCGGCGTCATTCGTACTGAGGTATCGCAATTCACGGCTGATGAAATCAACAGTTCAAAGCGCAAGAATTTGGAACAGAACCTGGAGGATTTACTGCGCGACCAGTTCAACGATAAGGGCTTTGTGTTGGATCGTTTCCTGTTACGAAATATTGCCTTCTCAACGCAGTACGCCGCGGCAATTGAGCAAAAACAGGTTGCTGAACAGGACCGCATCCAACGCGAGTATCAGGCGGAACAGATGCGTAAGCTGGCGGAGGGTGAGCGCGATCGCCTGAAGATCGAGGCAGAAGGGCGTGCGGCGGCAGTCGAGATTGAAGCTGCGGCGCAGGCTACGGCGGTTGTCTTGAGGGGCCAGGCTGAGTCGGTGGCATTGAATGAGGTGAACAAAGCAATATCGCAAAACCCGGCGCTGGTTGTGTACCGCTACATTGACAAGCTGGCGCCGAATGTGAAAGCGATGTTGGTGCCCAATAACGTGCCTTATTTGCTGCCTTTGTCTTCAGATATATTGTCCGGGATGGAATTGAGCACACCTGCCCCGCCGATAACTGGCACAACAGTCACCACCGCACCGCCAGCGCCGACCCCGACGGCGACGCCGACGCCCACGCCAACGGCAATAGCGCCAACACCTTTGCCATGAGTTTTTCAATGTTTGCATTGAGTTGGCTGGTAAAGTATTTCACTCAATACAGAATAGATGTTATAATCCACCCGATTGGAATTGGTCATGTCAGATTAACGTACAGAGGAGATTATCATGGAGCTTTTCCTACTGTTGATTGTTGCTGGGTTGGCGGGTTATTGGCTGGCCGGCAGTAAATACAGCAAACCGATTGAGGAATCTGCTGGAAAGTTGACCGATGTATCGCGCGACGCAGCCGAAAAGACCGGCGGCTGGTTCCGCCGCCTGTTCAAACGAAAAGAGCAGGCCCCTCCGGTGATCGAAGGTACTGCGGTCGATGTGCCGGGTGACGAGACGCCCGCTGCGCCGCCTGCTGAGAAACAGCCCAGCCGGCGCAAGAGCGAAGAATAAACTTACTACTACGCCAAAATCAAACGTGGCTCGCCAAGAGCCACGTTTGATTTTGGCGTAGTTATCTCCAGTTGAGCACGAATTGCACCAATTCGTTATATTGTTGTGCGGCCCGGCTTTCGGAACCAAGTTCGAAGATGGTTTTGCCTTCGACTGCACACTCCCGCAGGATGGTGGCGCGGTGTATCGGGTTAAGCAGCAAGTTGGAAAAACGTTTTTGCAGGTCCTGTAGAGTAGCTTTGCTTTCTCGTGTCACCGTGTCGAAAAAAGTCGGCAAAATCCCCAGGATGCGCCCCTGCCAGTTGTGTTCCTCGTGAATCCGTTTTAACGTGACAGCAATGTTAAAGACACCATCTGTGGCCAGGTAATCCACTGCACACGGGATAAGCACCCCGTCAGATGCCCACAGCGCCTGTTCTTGTAATTCTCCTACGCTGGGTGATGTATCGATGACAATATAATCCATTCCGTCTTGGGAAGCGGGTGTAACAAGCTTGTTATGGGTGAAAGAAATCGGAGTCCGCTGGACATTGAGCACGGTCTGGGCAGTGGCGGTTTTGCGGTCGCCAAGCACAATGAACAGTCCATTGCGATCCGTAGAACGCATAACATGAGTGAGTGGTTGCTCGGCAATGAGCAGGTTAAAGGCACCCGGTTCGGATTTGAGGCCAAGGATGGTCGCACACTGGCCTTGCGGATCTAAATCCACCAGCAAGACACGTTTGCCACTCAATACCAGCCCGTGTGCAAGATTGACCGCGGTAGTGGTTTTGCCCACCCCGCCTTTCTGATTGGCAATGGTAATTGTGGTGATCATACACCCCTCCAGTTCATTGATCGACAGTCTGTTGAGTTTTATTCACTGGCAAGTAGCTGGTCAGCGAGCAATGCTTATGGCCCGGAAATTTCCTGGGCTTTCGGGGGAGGAACGAAATTCGGCGGCCACTGGGTGAAGTCATTCCAATCGACGTCCTGCAAATTGGCTTGAAGGGTGTATGATACGCCATCCACCTGGATGACCCTGGACAACTCCGCTTGTGAAAGGTCAGCGAAGCGCAGGTCCGCGCCGCTCAAGTCGATGCCGGCCAACGACAAAGTGCCTGCATTCCACCTTTGCAAGACTGTATCTTGCAGCTCGATAGCACAGACATACATGCGTGCATTGCGCCATTCGCCGCGATAAAAGAATCTTTGAGCGAGGTCATTGGTCAGGCCAGCTTTAACAGGCCTGACCTGACCTTCCTCGACGACCAGGAAAGTACCATTCGTGCAGCCCTGGTTGTAGATGAAAAGAAAGAAATCTTTAAAGCTAAGTTCCGCGGGGAAATCTACCGTCGCAGTAGTCACCAGGGTGGCTTCGTCTAGCTTGATATTTGTCAGGTTGGCGTTAGTCAGGTCTGTGCCCACCAGCCTGGTCTGGCTCAAGTCGGCGTCTTCCAAATCGGAAGATTTTAAATTGGCAAAGCTCAAATCGCTTTGGGTGAAATCTACCCGGTTTAGATTGGCTCCTTCCAGGTTGGCAAAGCGGAAATTGGCGTTGTTCAATACTACCCCGCTTAGATTCCATCCAGACAGGTTCACATTTTGGAAATCTGCGCCGCTTAAGTTTGCTCCGGAGAGGCTTGTCTGGAGGATAACGGGCTGTCCACTGATCGTGCGGGTAAAGACCATTGTGACGGTCTGGTTAGCGTCGTCAGGGCGCAGGTCCGCTTCGGATATGTCGGCCCCGGTCATCGATGCCCCGGCCAGAAAGCTACCCGAAAGATCAGCCTTCCGCAAGATAGCCCCGTCCAGGCGTGTCCTGTCGACTTTTAGGCCGAGCAATGGATCTTCACTGACTGAAACATCGAAATGCGCGCCGGTCAGGTCAGCCGTTTCTAGAACGGCACCGTTGAAACTGGAACCGTAGAATGTGGCGCGGTGCATAATCGCAACAGACATGTTGGCTCCATCGAAGAAGGCGCTGGTACCGGAGGCGCCGGTCAAATCGGCGTTATCCAGATCGGCGCCAGACAGATCGGCGCCCGATAGCGATGCGCCAGCCAGGGAGGCGCGTTGCATATTTGCGCCATAAAGGCTGGCGTTGTCAAGCCGGGCGCCTTGCAGGTCAGCATTGCTCAACAACGCCCCCCGCAGGTTTGCTCCTTCCAGGTTCGCGCCGGTCAACTGCGCATGAGAAAGATCGGTCCCTTTGAGGTCGGTTTCAGCCATTTGCGCGCCCTTCAATATGCTTGCGGCCAGGCGCGCGCCAGTGAGCCTGGCCTTGTTCAATTTGACTGCCGTCAGAACCGTGTTGGTCAGGTCGACATCGGTGAGAATTGCTTTCGAGAGATCGGCGCTGTTCAGCGTGGTCTTGAATAATTTTGCGCCAGCCAGGTTCGCGCCGGTCAAATCTGCGCCAGTCAGGTCAGCGCCTGAAAGATCGACGCCCAGCAAGGATGCATCTACCAGCGTCGCGCCGCTCATCCTGGCTCCGTAAAAACTGGCATTGTTGAGCGCGGCACCGGTGAAATCTGCGCCTTCCAGGATGGCGTATGAAAAATCGGTATATTGGAGTTCTTTACCGCGAAAATCTCTGCCTGTTAAATCCTTGCTGGTACAGCGTGGTGGGCAACCGAAATTTCGGTAGATGATCACGCCGATAATGACGAAGAGAACAATACCCAGCGCGGTGGCCTCTTCAATATAATTGCGCCACTTGATTTTGCGCAGATTGAGTGGTTGGGCGGTTTTCTTGGAAGGCATAAATTAAATCGGGTTCTACGATCTACTTTCCCATATAAATGGCAGTGCTTGGTATAGAAAAGCCGAGCGGCCAGATTGTGCTGTCGTCATAAAGTACACCTTGCAATACGGCGTCACGTAGCAGGGGCTGTAGCCGTACTTCTGTGAGTGCTGCTATGGTCGGGTCGATTAGCACGCGCACCATCCTGGTTTGCGAAAGGGCTTTACGCAATTCGGCGCCAGTCAGTTTACTGTAGGAGAAATCTTCGCCTGCGTTACCTGGGAGCGGCAGGATCAGAACTGCGCCGCTCAAGTCTGCACCGCGCAGATCGGCCCCGCTTAAATTAGCGCCTACCAGAAAGGCGCCCTTGAGCCGCGCCTCGGAAAGGTTTGCACCAGTCAGGTCAGCTCCGAACAGGGTGCTGCCGCTCAGGTTTGCCTGATTGAGGTTGGCGCTGACCAGCCGCGTTTGATTGAGCCACGCCCCTGTGATTCGTGCGTTGCGCATGTCTGCACCGTTGAAATTCGAATCAGATAGCACACCGCCGTTTAGCTGCGTCTCGGTTAGCGTCGCTCCGCTTAGATCGGCTTCGGGCATCTCTACGCCGTTGAGATTCAGCCGGCTCAGGTTGCCACCGATCAATATTGCTTTGCCCATTTCCACGCCGCTCAGATCGGATGTACTGAAGTCGACGCGGATCATGGAGGCGCCGCGCAGGTCTGCGCCGCGCAGGTCTGCATTGGTCATCTGGGAGTTACGCAAGTTCGCATTGGAAAGGTTTGCACCCACCAGGCGCGCATCGTTTAACGCGGCACTTTCCAGATTGGCATTGGAAAGATCGGCACCGGTTAGATTTGCACCTGTCAGGTTGGCGGAGACCATATTTGCTTTGCTTAAATTGGTCTGGATAAGCTGCAGGTTCGTCAAAGTGGCGCCTTTAAGATCCATACCTCCAGCACTTAATCCGTAACAAACGGGAGGGCAGCCGCGTGGCAACTTGCGGGTGCTGCACCCCGCCAGCAACAAGGATAAGATAATGATGAGCAGGGTGGCGCTGCGCGCTGCCCCTGCTCTCCTGGTCCATGTTCGCATGCCTGACTTATACAGATGATCCATTGCCCGGAAACAGATTGTTGAGCGTCTGGCGGCGATCTTCGCAGCCGCAGTCTTTACCGGTAAGTTCTTCGTACAATTTAGCCAGTTGATCCATACCAGTCAAATGGGCCAGGTCGGCGACCGTATCGCCCAATCCTTGCCCTGCCTTGATCCCTGTGCGTACCTTCATGGTGCAGTCACCATCCTTTCGTTGTGATTATACTATCAAAGCGACTTGCTACGGGTGTGCGATTACCAGCACCGTTGGGGCGCGCTGTAAAACGCAGCGCAAGGCGCGTTGCAAATTCTCCGGATCGAGTGCGCCAAAACTTTCATCCAATACAATCAAATCGGCTTTTTGTAACAAAGTACGGGCGATGAACAGCCGGCTGCGTTCACCATGAGAAAGCTGCCAGCCGCTCTCCCCCAGCATTTGCTGGAAACCGGATGGCATGCGATCCAGCACCTCGCCCAGGCCCAACTCCCGGCAGACTGCCTCAGCTTCGGCCAGGTCTTCAGGCTGCGGTGGCCAGCGGCGTCCCATTAATAAATTGAAAGCAAAGGTTTCCGAGAATACGTAGTTTTCCTGAAACTGCGGCGCCATAACGACGCGTTTGCGCCACTCTTCAATGCCCATGATCTGGCGATCGAAACCCCATAACAATAAGGAGCCGGATTCGGGGGTGCGTAACCCGGTGAGAACGGCGCCCAGGGTGGACTTGCCGCCGCCTGATGGACCCTCTAACAGGATTCGGTCACCGGGGTAAATTTGCAGGGATGTGTTTTGCAATACAGGGCGGCCCGTCGGGCGATACCGAAAAACAACATCACGCGCCTGGATCAATGGCTGGCCCTCACGCACCGGTGTGTTTGCAATTGCATCGGCGGCCCCATTGTTCGATGCGTTTTTCCCTCCCGGCCGGGGGGGGATAAAACCCAGGGCAGGCAACTGGCGAGGGCGGGTCGCGGCCCTGAAGAGCGGCCCGACTTGTTGCCAGGCGTTAAGCAGGCCCGCCAGGCTCTGCGCCCCGCCAGACAGTTTTCCCAGACCTTGCGATGCCAGCAGCACACCGCCCAGGCTGATTGCCAGCGATTGAGGGGTAGGATCGGCAGTCGCAAATGCTATTGCGATGGTTACCAGCCCGACCATGATCCAGCCGCGTGTGACAATGGCATTGATCTGTACGCCGATTTGATCCATGCTTTCGGAGAGCTTCAAATAACGATCCAGCTCCTGGTCTTCGCGATCGTGCCAATGGCGCGAGTCTTCCTGCACCAGGCGGGTGCGATGCCCCACCATTTCTTCGACCAGGTTATTGGTCATTTCGCGGTAGGACTCGGTCCAATCTCGGCTGGTCTGGTAATAACGCCAGAGTAAAACCAGAGTCAGCACAATCCATGCCAGCAGCAAAGCGGCGCTCAGTGTTCCGCCTGCACCGCGCCCCAGGATGAAGGTGGCCATGCCCAGTTCAACAAGGGAAAGCACGGCCATGAAGCCGCCGCCTAAAGCCAACATTTCCACCGCTTCCGATTCCATCACCCGGTTGAGAAATTGGCCAATGCCCTGGTGGCGGATTTCTTCTGGATCGAGTTTCAGGCTGCCCTGGATCAGCCGCTGTTTGAACAGTGTTCCGGTTCCCATGGAGAGCTCGGCCTGGGCATCGCTGACGACGAGCTGCACGGGTATCGTGGAGAGGAGCAAGATTGCCCAGGCTAACATCCAACCCAGGTCGAAGTGGCCCTGGAAAATACCGCGCCCGATGACAATCCATGATGCGATGGACAGGAACTGTTGGACGATATACATACCTAGCAAGATGTAGACCGGGCGGTAGATGCCGGCGTGGCGGAACTGTTGGCCCAGGCTGGCGCTGGGTGGCAGGCGTAGCAGCCAGCCCGCTTCGATGCGTAGTGGAGCAAGCTGGTCACGCAGGATGGCTTTTCGGGCGCGATGCGCCCGGTTGGCAGGAATACCCGCATCTTCCAACACCTGGTCGATCTGCTCGCCGAGTTGAGCTTCGTAGGCGTGGCAGAGCAGATCGTGTAGCTCGTCCACCCAAAGGCGACGGACTTTTAGATCGGGGCAGAGCAAATCAACCTGAGAAGTCCCGCCGCGCAGCAAGGCGATGAAGGCCGGCTCGCCATTTTCCAGTCGTTCCGGCAGCCGCAGAATAGAGGGAGCGCTGGCCCGTAACAGCAATTCGATGTCCGCGTAAAGCGTATTGACCGGTTCCGCCTCCAGGCCCAGGTAGCCAGCAGCGTTGTCTACCCATGCACTCAATGCCTGGCCATCGGCCTCGAACAGTTCTTCGGGCGGCTGAGGCAGGCGGTTAGGGCGGGTGATCAGCCGTGACCGGCGGGCCAGGTTTTCGGTCATCTCACCCAGGCGAGAGAGCGGCCAGGCAATGTCGTAGAGAGAGCGTTTACGGGAAGCCATGCCGCGTGTAATATATCATGTGGCATGGCGCCGGGCAAGGGGAATTTGACGGAATTGGATGATGCGACGAATACGTCAAATGACGGTTTCTTGTAGATATTTCCAAGCTGGTATAATACCGTTGTTATGTCGCTCACCTTCTCGCGTTCCACACGTTCCTTAGGCATCGATAGTTTTCGCGCCTCACGGTTCGGGCTGTTACTGGCAATCGGGTTGATGGTAGCGTTTCTGGCCTGGTTTTTTCTGGCCAGGGTCACTTTGTATGAAGTGAGCAGTACGATGCGGTTGCTGGAAGACGGTATGTTGCAAGTAACATTTGCTCAGGAAGCGTTGGGACGCCTGCGACAGGGGCAGCCGGCCATGGTCCGGCTATACCCCGGCCCAGACCAGCCGGTGATCAGTTTGCCAGCGATGGTGTACGAGATCCCCACTGAAGGTGAGGATGTAAAATTTTATTTGATGACGTCGGAATTGTCGCCAGGCGGGTTACAGGGGAAGTTGAATGGTCAGGTGGAGGTCGAGGTGGAACACCTCTCACCCGCCGAACTGGTCTTGCGCACATCGGGGAAATACCTCAATCGCAGCCCGGTTCCAGTCAGCCCGCAAAATTCACAGGATTAAGGCGATGAAATCGCCCGAACGGATGTTGTTCGAAGCCCCGGCTCAAGGTCAACGCTTCTTTGTTCCTGAAGTGGTGCAGACTTCAGCGATGGATTGCGGCCCGGCAGCGCTCAAGTCGATCCTGGAAGGTTTTAACATTCCGGTCAGCTATGGCCGTTTGCGTGAAGCGTGCCAGACGGATGTAGATGGTACGTCGATCAACACGCTGGAGGATATTGCCGTTCAACTGGGCTTGCAGGCTGAACAGGTAATGTTGCCCACCGATCACCTGGCGCTGCCCGAGGCCCAGGCGCTGCCGGCAATTGTCGTCGTGCAACGGCCTAACGGCTTGACGCACTTCCTGGTTGTATGGGGTCGAGTGGGCAATCTCCTGCAAGTCATGGACCCGGCTACCGGGCGGCGCTGGCCTACCTGGAAACGCTTTCAAAGCGAGCTCTATGTTCATACCTTCCCTGTACCGGTAGATGCCTGGCGCGCCTGGGCCGGTTCGGAAGGCATGCTGGCCCCGCTGCGCCGGCGTATGCGCGATCTGCAGATCGATGAACCGGTCATTACTCAACTGGTCGAACACGCCTTACAAGATACAGGTTGGCGTTCGTTAGCAACGTTGGATGCTGCCACGCGCATGACTGCCGCGCTGATAAGAGCCAGGGGTATTTTAACCGGGGAGCAGGCCAGCAAGGTGTTGGAGCGATTTTACCGGCTTAATCTGGGTGGCCCGTTGCCAAAAGTGGACAAGAGTGGCGATACCTTACCCGGTGCGTCGGCCGAAGCTTTGATGATTCCTTCGATGTACTGGTCGGCGCTACCGCTGATCGAGAACGAAGCCCAGGTGAGCGGCGAACAGCCGCCAGAGCGATTGTTGTTACGCGGCGCGGTGTTGGTGCGCGTCCTTGGGCGGCGCGAGAATGCAGCCATCCCCGTACAGATGGACGCAGGAAGCGAGCCATCTGGCTTGCCGCCTGATTTACAGGCTGCGCTGCGCGAGCCAACTTATCATCCAGAGCAGACTGTCTGGCAAGCGCTTCGTCAGGATGGCTTGCTTAATCCCGTCCTATTGATCCTGGCGCTTTTCCTGGCATCGACGGGCGTGCTGGTGGAGGCGCTGCTATTTCGCGGCATTATCCAGATCGGTTTGAGCCTGTCGCTGGTCTCGCAGCGTATCATGGCCTCGTTCGTGCTGCTGGTGTTTATGTTGGCGCTGTTGTTGTTAGAATTCCCGGTCAGCGCCATGGTATCGCGCATGGGACGGCGGCTTGAGGTGCGTCTGCGTGTCGCCTTGTTGGAGAAGATTCCTCGCCTGGGTGATCGCTATTTTCGCAGCCGCCTGACTTCTGATATGACACAGCGTGCCTATGACTTACGCGCCCTGCGCTCCTTGCCTGCGGTGGGTGTCAGCCTGGTACGAACGGCTTTTCAACTGTTGCTCACCTTGTTGGGAGTGATCTGGTTGGATCCGATCAGCGCTCCCCTGGCTATCCTGGGCACGTTATTCTTTGTCGGGCTTTCTTTGCTTAGCCGGCCTCTTCTCGAAGAACGCGATCTACGCATGCGCACGCACACCGGTGCGCTCAGCCGTTTTTATTTGGATGCCTTGTTAGGACTGGTACCGGTGCGCACGCATGGCGCAGAGCGCGCCATGCGCCGCCAACATGAGATGCAGCTTTATGAGTGGGTGCGAACCGGGCGGGAATCGTACAGTCTTGCGGCGGTGATCACGGGGGTGGGAACTCTATTCTATTCGGTTTTTTCAATCCTGATCATCCTTAATTATCTGGCTAAGGGCGGGCAGGTGAGCGAGATCCTGTTGTTGTTTTACTGGACACTAAGCCTGCCAGCTTTAGGCCAGGCCCTGGCCGATAGTGTCCAGCAATACCCGATGCAGCGTAATATGGTGCTCCGTCTGCTCGAGCCGCTCGGCGCGCCGGACGAAGAGGAGGTTTGGGCGTCTCGGGAAGGAGCGGACCGGGCGACAGATATGGTCGCCCAGGATGGTCGGCCAGCGAGTATCACAATAGACGATATATCCTTGCAAGCTGGCGGGCACACCATCTTGAAGAATATCAGCCTGCAAATTGAGCCAGGTGAGCATGTGGCAATTGTAGGTTTGTCCGGCGCGGGTAAATCCAGTCTGGTAGGTTTGCTGTTGGGCTGGCACCGGCCTTCCCAGGGGAGTCTGCAGGTGGATGGACGCCCCCTGGATGGAGACCGGCTGCATGAACTGCGCCGCCAGACGGCGTGGGTGGATCCGGCGGTGCAGCTTTGGAACCGCTCGATGTATGACAATCTACGATATGGAATGGAATCCGCCGAGACGCGTCCTCTTTCGGAAGCCGTGGACGCCGCAGATTTATATGATGTCCTCGACCGGTTACCGGACGGGTTGAAAACTGCATTGGGTGAAGGAGGCGGGCTGGTGTCTGGCGGCGAAGGCCAGCGAGTACGTTTGGGCCGGGCGATGCTGCGCGCCGGAGTGCGCCTGGTGATTCTGGATGAGCCCTTCCGTGGCCTGGATCGTGAAAAACGGCGAAAGCTGCTCAGTGAGGCACGCCGTCATTGGAGCGAGCAAACTCTGTTGTGTATTACACACGACGTTGGTGAAACGCTGGCCTTCCCGCGTGTATTGGTCATCGAGGATGGCTGCATTGTAGAAGACGCGCCGCCGCTTGAATTGGCCGGAAAGCCGGACTCTCGGTACCGGGCCTTGCTGGATGCAGAAGAAGCAGTGCGGCAAAACCTTTGGGCCAATGTGGCCTGGAGACGGTTTACGCTGGATGGGGGAAATTTGGAAGAAAAGCAGTAATTCCGGCTGTTCTGGGGCCGTCTAAAATGTTGGGTTTGAGGAGCGGCGTCCCCGCTTGCAAGGGGCGCCGCTCTCAAGAATCCTCTCTATCAGGAAAGAATTGTACGCAGGTCGATGATCTCCAACACATGAGGAGCGATGATTTCGCGCATTTTCTCTTCGCTCAAACCTTCTACTTTGAAGGTCAGCAGACGGTTGGCAGGGGAGTCGCCGGTGAACTGGCCAAAGGCGACAAAGTTGCCGCCATGCGAGGCGATGGCCTGGGTCAACTGGGCGAGCTGGCCGCGCTGTTCGGGGATCAAGGCTGTGACGCGCACACCCGGCTCACGGGCGCCCATCAGCTCAAGGAAGATTTTGAACAGGTCCGTCTCAGTGATAATACCGACCACTTCCTCGCCGCGCAGCACGGGCAGGCCGCCAATCTTGTTATCGGCCATGATGCGGGCGGCTTCTTCGATGGGGGTATCTTCGTTGACACTGAGTACTTTCTTGGTCATGACTTCCTTGACTGTAATTTTGCTCAGCAGGTAGTTCAATTCCCATACACTCAGCGATGTTGCCTGCGAAGGTGAAGCATTCAGTAGATCATGATCCGAGACGATACCCACCATCTTGCCTTCCTTCACGACTGGCGTGCGGCGAATGTGTTCGCGGCGCATCAGGTTGAGGGCATCGACGATGGGCAGATCGGGCGAGATGCTGATAACAGGTTTCGACATGCGTTTTCCGA
This sequence comes from uncultured Anaerolinea sp., assembly GCA_964595435.1. Taxonomy (GTDB): domain Bacteria; phylum Chloroflexota; class Anaerolineae; order Anaerolineales; family UBA4823; genus RBG-16-57-11. Next base: position 76,880 of record CAZQQJ010000007.1, read on the forward strand.
CGAGCATAATAGCCTCCTGGTTCAAAAAAGTTGAATATGCGGGATCGTGGATTTGAAGAATTATAATTGAAAACTGGCATACAGGCGCCGGGCGAGGTCACGCATCTGGCTGAAGCTGATCGGTTTGAGCATGACGAAATCGGCGTCTTTCTCGATATAACGCGCCATGGCCGCGTCTGCGGTAGCGATCAGGACGCGCGTTCGGGCCAACCGTGGATCGGCGCGAATCGCTTTGAGCACTTTGCTGCCGTCCAGGCCGGGCAGGTGCAAATCCAGTACAACGATATTTGGCGCGCTTTCTTGCAGGCGTTGCACCGCCTCCAGCCCATTATGGGCGATTTCTGTTGTATACCCCGCGCTTGACAAAGCCTCATTGAATATATTTGCCAGGTCAGTCTCGTCTTCGACAATCAAAGCTTGAGGTTGCTGCATGGTTTATGCCTCCTTTGGACTGATGGGCAGGCGCACAGTAAAGGTACTGCCTCGCCCCGGCTGGCTGGCAACCTGTACGGTGCCTCCCATCAATACGACCATTTGTTGGACGATTGAGAGGCCCAACCCTACGCCGCCCTGATCACGAGTGGGCGAACTATCGACCTGCCGGAATGGCTCGAAAATGTATTGCAGGGCATCGGTCGGAATGCCCCGCCCGGTGTCGTGTACTTCAAAAGCCCAGTAGTTGCTGTCCCGAAAGGCGCGAATATGGATACTGCCTGTGTCGGTAAATTTAATAGCGTTGCCGATGAGATTCGATAACACCTGTTGGCAGCGTTGCTGGTCAGCGGTGACAAATTCGGGAAAGTCTGCGGTAATCTGAACGGTCAGTTGCAGCCCTTTCTGTTGGGTCAGAACTGCCATGATGGACTCGGTGTCTCGGATCAAGTCACGAGGCGAGAATTCGGCGAAGTTGAGCTCGATCTTGCCTGCCTCGATCAGGGATTGGTCAAGCAAGCTGTTGACCAGATCGAGCAACCGTGATGTGTTGGCCAGAATGCGCTGCACGGCGTTTGTTTGGCGGTCGTTCAGCGGGCCATAGATTTCTTCTTTGAGGATATCCGCATAACCCAGAATGCCATTCAGCGGCGTGCGTAGATCGTGGCTGACGTTGGCCAGCAGGCGACTTTTGAATTGGCTGGCCGCCAGGGCGGCGTCCCGCGCCTGAGAAAGGGCGTCTTCGCGCTGTTTGAGATTGGCAGCCATTTGATCGAATGCATTCGAGACCTGTCCCAGTTCGTCTTTACGTTTGCTGTAGATGCGATAGTTCAAATCGCCACTTCCAATGCGGACACTGCCATCGCTCAGGGTGGCGATCGGGCGCAGGATCATACGATCCAGCGCCAGCGTCGTGGCCAGGATCAACACGATGCCAAGCAAGAATGTGGTGCCTACCATGAAAAACAGCGCTGACCGGGTTGCAGCATAGGCTTCCTGGCGAGAGATTTCAGCAAACACCAGCCAATTATTTTGGTGCAGCGAGCAGGTGGAACCGAAGACCACCTGCCCGGTGAAGTTGGTGTATTCGTCCGAGCGGCACTGGTCAGGGCTGGCGAAGGCTGCGCCGAATTCGGGCCGATCTTCAATATTATTGGCATCATCGACAACCAGGCTTGTGTCGGGGTGGGCGATGATGTCTCCATCCCTGTTCACGATGTAAGCTTGGCCAGATTTGTCCGGGTACAGGCTGGATACGATATCCCATAATACGTTCATGCTCAACCGGCTGGCGATCACGCCGCCATCGGAAGCTGGCAGCGCCAGGATAATGAAAGGCTCATCGTCAACCGCGATCTGGAGGTTGCTGGCATACCGGTTCCCTTGCTGCGCTTGTTGAAACCAGGTGGATTGTGGGATGGTGAGTGAATCGTTTAATATCGAGTTGTTCGACTTACAAGCCGAGCCCAAGATGTTTCCCCTGGCGTCCAGGCGGGCGACCTCTAACAGCGCCGGGTTTTGCTCGACCAGGCTTTGCAAAGCCTGGGGGTTCTCTGCCAGGTAATTGGGGGCCAAATCGCCTGCCAGGGCCATGTTGCTTTGGACCTGGGAGATGAGATTGTCGATCGTGTGTGCTGTTAATGCAGCGGCCTGCTCTTGCCGCTTGAGCCAATCGGCTCGCACCGTGCGATATACAAACAGCGTAACTCCCGTCCCGATCAGGACGATAGCCATAAAAACCAGGACGCTTAGGGCGACGATGAGGCGTGTACGCAGGCTGCGGTGAGTGGCCTTGGTGTCGGAGGCGAAGTTTTCAGTCATGCGGGTTCGCTTCTTGTTTTCGGGGGCAGCCGATTCTAGCAGATGGTTTTGGGGAGCAACAACCCCCATTTATGGGGGTCATTGCTCCTGGGAAATCCTCTATATTCGAGTAGGGCTGCTCCAAAAGGCACTGATCAGAAGGGCCCACAAAGAGGTGCCAGCGTTATCTGGCAGGGCGCAATGCCGGTTGGGGTTGAGATTTCGGATCGATGGGTGGCAGCGGCAGGGGCGTATAGCTTTCACCAGTGCCCAATGTACCATAGGGCACCATGTAAAGCTGGATATTCCCATCCCCACCAGGATATTTCTGGTAGGCGAACAGCAGTTGAGATCCATCTGGGCTGAAAATCGGATCGCGATAGCAGCATTCGCTGACTACGTTGATCGGCCCCTGGGCTTTTTTCAAGTCGCTGTTATAGACGTAAAGTTTGCCAAAACCGGAGTTACGGATGTAGGTGGCAATTGAGAATAGGTTGTAGCCGTCCCAACCGAAATTGGGGATCATCGGTGATGCCTGGTATTCAGTGGGCGTGAAGCGCGGCGGGGGAAAGTTGTCGATGATATCCGGCGTGGGCGTGCACTTTTCCAGCGAGATCAGCATGATTGTATCTGCCGATCCTAATCCCCGGGCGACGCCCATGATTACCTTGGCCATGCGACTGCCGTCTCGCGACCAGCGTGGGAACTTGGTGAAGAAGCGCAGGTAAGGCGAGAAGTCTTTACAGGTCGCAATCTTGGTCAGGTCTTCACGAACGGCAATCGAGCGCAGCAGATTCAGATCATACGGCACAATGTAAAGCTGATTATCCAGGCTGAGGGCGACCTGCTTGCCATCCGGGGAAATTTCGAATGACTTGAAATATTGGACAAAATTGAAGCAGGTGAGAATTTCTTTCTGCTTGTCCGCCAGGCGCACCGAATAGGCGCACTTGCCGGAGATGTAATTCACTGCCTGGCCGTCTGGGGTCCATTGTAGATTGCTTTTGGCAGTGCTGTCGTCGGTGAGCTGCTCTAGCTCCGAGCCATCCAGGTTAGATACCCAGATATTGCTCCCGTTGAAATAAGCCACTTTGTCAGCGCCGCCGATAACCGGACCGGAGGCGACCGGCGCCTGTGTTTCCGTGGGCGTCGGTTGGGCGGGCGGCTCGGTAGGGGTGTCGGTAGGCGGTTCGACCTCGGATGTTTGGGTTGGCTCAGGTGTATCCGGAACCAGTGCCTGACCAGGCTCGGTGGTTTGCTGGGGAGCAGGCTCAGTAGGCGTCCATGTGGCGGTTAAGGTGGGGGTGGGTGTAGCAGGCGCCAGCATAGCCAGGGGCCCGCGACCTTGTTGACCCAGGTAGGCCAGCCCCGCGGCGCCGGCCAGCAGCACGCACAGGATAACGATCACCGGAATGGCGATAGCCATGCGCGAACGAGCGGGGGCTGCCGGCGGTGGCTCGCCTGCTTTTTTCGCCGGCTGGGCCGGTGGCGCAGCGGCCTCCGCCGAAGCAGAAACAACCGTAGGGGATGAAATGGCTGTCTTCTGTGGCGAATACTCGGTCTTGGGCGGGGTGACGACCGTTTCCATGCGGAAGTCGGGCTTGTGGTCGCTGGTGACGGCTGCCGCCTGGCTGGTTGGCTTTGAGATCAATCCCGGGGTGGTCTGCAGGGCCGATTCAAGCGCTGTAGCCATCTCGCTGGCAGTGGCGAAGCGCTCTTCGGGCTTTTTAGCCATCGATTTGGTGATGAATGCTGCACAGCCAGATGGCAGGTCGGGGTTGGCTGCCAGGACATCGGGCACTGGCTGGAGCACGTGCATCATCATCACCCTGGCAGGCGTGTCTGCGTGGTATGGTGCATCGCCAGTGAGCATCTGGTAGATCAGCACTCCCAGCGCGTAAAGATCGCTGCGCCCGTCAATGGTTTTGTCACCCTGGATTTGCTCCGGGCTCATGTAAGCCGGCGTGCCCAGGATCGACTCGCCGGTAATCGTGGCGCTGCCTGCTGCCACCAGGCGGGCAATACCGAAATCGGAGAGGTAGGCGTTGCCGTACTGGTCGAACAGAATATTGCCTGGTTTCAGATCGCGATGGATAATATTGCGGGCATGAGCAGCATCCAGCGCAGGAGCCAGGCGCGAGACGATCTGCGCCGTTTCCAGGGCGGGCATCGCTCCCTGGCGCATGCGCTCGGTCAGCGAGCCGCCGGACATATAGCGCATAACGATATAAGGCTGGCCACCTTCCTCGCCAAAATCGTAAACCGGAACGATGGCAGGGTGTTCCAGCAGAGCGATCATTTTGGCTTCGCGGTCGAAGCGCACCCGGAATTGGGGATCGTGCAAGAAGGCCTGCGGCAGGATCTTAATCGCCACATCGCGCTCGAAGCGTGGGTCATAGGCGTGAAAAACGGTTGCCATTCCACCCCGGGCGATTTCTGACTTGATTTCGTAGCGTCCGATGATCTTTATGGATGTCATAGGTATGAATTACCTGCTATTTTACGATACTATTCCGGTTTTGTGCAGATAGAATCTGCTACTATCCAGTTCCGAATTGGCGATCTCCAGCGTCTCCCAGGCCAGGCATGATGTAGCCGTGTTCGTTGAGCCTTTCGTCGATTGCTGCCAGGTGAATGGGCACTTCCGGATGGTGCTGGCCCATCAAGGCGATTCCTTCCGGGGCGCCGATCAGCCCGACGAATTTGATCCGCCGCACCCCCCAACGTTTAAGGATGTCAATGGTAGCTACCGCCGATCCGCCGGTGGCTAACATGGGGTCCAGCACCAGGCAGACCGATACGGTCGGCTCGACCGGCAACTTGTTGTAATATTCCACTGGCTTGAGCGTCCTTTCATCGCGATACAGGCCGATGTGCCACACCTCTGCAGATGGCATCAATTCCCACACGCCTTCCACCATCCCCAGTCCGGCGCGTAGAATGGGCACCAGCCCGATCTTATCCTTCAACTCCACACCTTGCATATGAGCCAGCGGAGTCTCCACGGGAGAAGGTGCCAGGAGCAAATCTTGTGTAGCCTCGTAGGTCAGCAAGGCGGCGATTTCGCGCACCAGCTCGCGAAATTTCTTCGGTTCGGTATTTATGTCGCGCAGCTTGGAGAGTTTATGGGCAACCAGCGGGTGTGGGGAAGGGAAGACGTTTGGCATAAAGAGCTCCTTATTTGGCCAGGCCATAGCAGAAAAACTTTTGCTCTGAATTATAGTCCCGATTTTAATTATGATGTTACGAACTATACAGAAACCCGGAAAACATCCGCAGGATGCTCGCCTGCATTTTCACGCCGTCAAGAATATGATGAACCCGGTGAAAGGCATCCTGCCACAAGGAACCATAGGGAATCTCATCATAGCCCTTTGTGTACAAATTTTTCACAAAAACGGCAAACTAGCAGTTATAATCACCGCCATGAGTGAAACTGCTTCTCGTTTGGTGAACCCCCAATCTCAGGTGGATGACCGCCTGGATCCAGCGTTGCGTCCCAGGCTGTTGGCCGATCTGATTGGCCAGACCCGTGTTAAGGACAACCTGGCGATATTGATTGCTGCGGCGCGGCAGCGCGGCGAGCCGCTGGATCACGTACTATTTTACGGCCCGCCCGGCCTGGGCAAGACCACCCTGGCGCACGTGCTGGCCAATGAGATGGATGTAAATATCAAGATCACCTCCGGCCCCGCCATCGAGCGTCCTGGCGACCTGGCGGCGATCCTGACCAACCTGCGCGCCGGCGATATTCTGTTTATCGACGAGGTCCATCGTTTGGGACGGGCTATCGAAGAAGTGCTGTATCCCGCAATGGAAGACTTTGCCCTGGATATTGTGATTGGCAAAGGGCCGTCGGCGCGTTCGATCCGCCTGAAATTGCCGCGTTTTACCGTGATCGGTGCTACCACCCGCCTGGCGCTGGTCACCGCCCCGCTGCGGGCGCGCTTTGGGGCGGTTTACCGGCTGGATTATTATGATTTGCCTGCCATGCAATCCATTGTCGACCGGGCAGCGCGCGTCCTGGGCGTACAGGCCGACCCGGATGGTGTGGATGAGATTGCCCGGCGCGGGCGAGGAACGCCGCGCGTGGCGCTGCGCCTGCTGCGCCGGGTGCGCGACTATGCTGAAGTGAAAGCGAAAGGTGTGATCACCCGCCTGGTATCCCGCCAGGCGTTGGACCTGTTGGATGTCGATCCGTTGGGTCTGGATGATATGGATCGCCGCGTGTTGCGCACCATCGTCGAGAATTATCGCGGCGGACCGGTAGGGTTGAGCACCATCGCCGCCTCGATCAGCGAGGAAGCGGATACGGTGATGGATGTGGTCGAGCCATACCTGCTGCAATTGGGTTTCCTGGAACGTACTCCCCAGGGCCGCGTGGCTACGCCGCGTGCTTACGAACACCTGGGGCTTCCCTACTCGAAGAACGAACAGCCGAAATTGCTTTAGCCTTTTTAAGAGAGGTGCGTACACTGTGCGACTGTTTACGCACCTCTCAATGGAAATACCATGTTGAATTTTGCTCGCCTCTTAATTTTTCTGGGATTGGCCCTGCTGGTTATTGGTGGTGCCATCTACTTGCTGGCACGCCTGAACCTTCCATTGGGCCGCCTGCCGGGGGATATCCGTTTCCAGAGCGGTAATTTCACTTGCCTGATCGGGCTGGGCACCTCGCTGCTGCTGTCTATCCTATTGACCATTGTCCTCAACGTAATCGTTCGCCTGATGAACCGCTGAGCCCGGAACCGGGGATTCGTTTGAAAACCGCCGACTTCGATTACGATCTGCCAGATGAATTGATTGCCCAGACGCCGGTTGAGCCGCGCGATGCCTCGCGCCTGTTGGTGTTGCACCGCCTGGATGGCGCGATAGAGCACACGACTTTCAACCAGGTGGGCCATTATTTGCGCCCCGGCGATCTGTTGGTGTTGAACGAAACGCGCGTCATTCCGGCGCGCCTGTACGCCCGCAAGCCCAGCGGTGGGCGCGTCGAGCTGCTGCTGCTGCGCCGCCAGGACGCGCTGACCTGGGAGGCGCTGGTGGGCGGCAAGGGCCTGCTTCCTGGAAAACAGGTGCAGGTCGAAAACGGGCCGCCGGCTGAAATTGTTGCTGCGATGGAAGGTTCGCGCCGCCTGGTGCGCTTCGCCGAACCGGTCGAGCCCAGCCTGGAGCGCGCCGGGCACACCCCACTGCCGCCTTATATCCATACTCCCCTGGCGGATGCCGGGCGCTACCAGACGGTGTACGCCCGATCACCTGGTTCGGCTGCCGCGCCCACCGCCGGGCTGCATTTTACCCTGCCGCTGCTCCAGCAGTTGAAATCACAGGGCGTGGGGATGGCGCACCTGACTTTGCACGTCGGCCTGGATACCTTCGCGCCGGTGACCGAGGAATCGCCGCAGGAGCATCACATCCACACCGAATGGTGCCAGGTGAGTGAAGAGGCCGCTGCGGCGATCAACCAGGCGCGCCGCGCCGGGGGGCGTATCGTGGCCGTAGGTACCACCAGCGTGCGCACCCTGGAGAGCGCCGCACAGCACGCCGCGCCAGGGGATGCCGTCGCCCCGTTCAGCGGACCGACCAGCCTGTTTATTTTGCCGGGTTACACTTTCCGCGCGGTGGATGCCATGATCACCAACTTCCATCTACCGCGCTCCACGCTGATCATGTTGGTCAGCGCCTTCACCGGGCGCCAGCGGGTGCTGGCGGCTTACGAAACGGCCAAGCGCGAGAAGTATCGCTTCTACTCGTTTGGGGATGCGATGTTGATTCTTTGACGGGGAGTAATGGGTTGCCGAGTAATGGGGGTGGGCGCCTGGGATCAGGCGCCTGGGCGCCCGGGGAATTGGGCGGAAGCGGATGTGGCGCGAGACTCGATCCATAAAATGGCTGGCAGGCACAGCAGGACGAGGCCCGAGGCTTGAACCTGGGTCAGGATATCCTGGCGGATGAGCAAAATGCAACCCAGGATGACCGCCGTGATCCCCCAAAAACTGGCCGGAAACCAGATATATTTCTTACCCTTGAGCCACCAGGCAAATACAACCACCAGGGTGATTGCGCGCCCAAACCACAGGTGATAGTTTGTGCACGCCAGCAGCAGGCCCAGAACGACCAGGGCAAGAAAGCCTCCGCCCAGGGTGATGTGGATGCGCTCTTGCGCCATTAACACCGCCACGGTGATGACGATCGTGGCCGAAACGGTGGTGGTGAAGAGTGTGCCCCCGGCAGATGCCTGGTAGAGTACCAGCACCGAACCCCACAACGCCGCCCAGACATAAGCCGGGATGACCGCGTTGCCTCGCCGGCGCTGCCAGGCGGACAGGGCGGCCAGCACGCCAAGGTCGACGAGGATCAGGGTGATCCCGATAGCAGGCGATAACAACAGGGGGTAGTAGGCATAGAAGAACAACCCCCACAATGGCCCAAACAAGACAAATACACTGAACACCGCCCCGTCTGCCAGGCGCAGCGCGCCGAAAGCCCGCCACTGGTTGACAGGCGCCTGCCGGGCGCCGGCGTAAGCCAGGATGACCGGCCAGGCGGCTGCCAATCCGCTGAGCCAGGAAGCGAGCCGGCCCAGGCCGAGATAATAACCGATCAAGGCGACGGTGAAGACCAGGACGTAGCCCAGGTGAAAGCCGATGGTTGCTCCCAGGTGCGTGTAGAAGCGCAGGATGCGCGCATTGGCCAGGCCAACCTGCTGCCAGAATTTGTCCTCGCGGGTGACGCGCAAGACGCCGGCGAAGGTGGGAAGCACCAGCGCACCCCCGATGTACATCAAGGTAGCCTGCCACGCCTGCTCCCGGCCGGCAAAGGGCCAGTAGAGCAACGGAAAAGTCAGGCCCCAGGTGAGCAGCCACACACCGATCCAAAAGACAGCCCGCAAGACGCGCTCGCTCGTCCAGCGGTCGGATACATTGCCGAACAGGCTCAAGAGCGTGCTGGTCCAGTGCGGCGGATACCCACCAGAAGCGGCTGCCGGGTCTGGCTGAAAAATGCTCTCGATGAGTAACAGAAGCACGGCGCGCCAATGGGAACTGGCGGGCGGATAATCCTGGGCTTCCTGGGGTGGGGTTGTTCCAGGGAAAACCAGGTGTGCTTCTTTGTCGTCGAGTGGGCGGTAGTTTCCGGCCAGCAACAGTTCATTGGCCTCGGCCCGGGTGTGCAGCCCGCCGAGGGCGTATAACACTTTGATTAAACTCACCAATACCAGGCGATGGTCTTTATCGATCTGGCTTTTGCCGCGCTCCCAATCGCTGACCGCCGCGCCGGTATACCCTCCTCCATCGCCTAATTCTCTGCCGATCAACTCTCCCAGGCGTTCCTGGGTGAGCGGCCCATCTTTTTCCCGGTCATTGCATTGTTTGCGGTGATGGCGCAGCAGGTCCCCAAAGCGATTCAAAGCACTTTCCTCTCGATTCAAGTGTCGCTTGAGCCGATTCAAGCGAGCGCCGATGGACTGTAAAGGGCTTTTTTTCTAAGATAGGTGCAGATCGAGCAAGTCTGCACCTTAAAAAGTTAATGACACCATGCTATATGCACCCGTGTGCCTCGCTCGGGCACCGAGTCGATCTTCAACTGTGCCCCGATCAGGGCGGCGCGTTCGAACATCCCGGCCAGCCCATAATGCTGGTTTGCCAGCAGTCCCACCAGGTCGAGCGATTGCCCGGCAGCGAACCCGGCGCCGTTGTCCTCCACGGTCAATTCCACGGCGTCTGTATCCAGGCGCCCGGCGATGCGGATCGCTTTTGCCCTGGCATGCTTCAAAGCGTTCTCACAGGCCTGTTGGAGAATGCGATACAGGTGTAGTTCGACGGTTGCGGGATAGCGTGCCGCACTGGCCGGCACATCCACTTCGATGGGCACATCCGCGCCGGTGACCTCGGCTGCTTCGTCGGCCAGCTCGTCCAGCGCGGCGCGCAGGCCGTAGTTCAACATGGTCGGGCGCAGGGTGTTGATGATCCCGCGCACGTGGCTGGTGGCCGACTGGTAAGCCTGGTCGAATTGTGCAGGAACCTCGCCTTCGCCGATGCTCAAGCGCAGCAGCGCCATCTGGCCCAACACGTCGTCGTGCAGTTCGAGCGCCAGGCGTTTGCGCTCGTTCTCCTCCCGTTCGATGTCCATCTGGTAGAGGGCGTGCAGGCGCTCTGCCTGCAGGATGTTGGTCAGGGCGACAACCGTCTGGTCTGCCAGAGTTTGCAGGATGGAAATTTCCGCCTGGGCGTAATAATCGTCCGGATCGCGCCGGCCCAACAGCCAGACGCCGACCGGTCGTTCGCCCAGCATGAGCGGCAATGCCAGGCGCACCCAGGCAAAAGCCTGTCCAGCCTCTTCCGGTTCGAGGGGGGGCCGGTACACGCCGGCCGCTTGCAAGCCGGGGTCAGCACAATCCTGGGGCAGCTCGCCGGTCTCCACGCCGCTGGCATAGACCACGCCGGCCTGGCGATCCTCTTCACAACGCAACAAGGCAGACTGGCGGATCTGCAGGCTGGGCAGCACCTCGTCTTTCAGCAGGCGCACCAGCGAGGCTTGATCCAGGCTGGTCGTAATGCGGCTGGCGTAAATCCCTGGCAGGTGAGTGGGTGGGAGCGGCACACCCAGCAGCCGGTGCTCTGCCCAGCGCTGAAAGCGCGGGTAAACGGCGATGGAGGCCAACCCGGCAGCCAGGGCGACGATCAGCCCACCAGTGAGTAAGGCCCCGCGATCGATGAGCCAGGCGTTCGCCGCGAGCATGATCAGGCTGGCGAGGACCAGGAGCAGGATGACATAGATCAAAAGGGTGATTGCCCGGTTGGCGCGCAGTTCCCACACGCCTAACCGGCGCCGGTAGGCGACGTACAGATAAGCCAGGGGGATGGCCGGCAGCCCGAGCAAAGCCAGCAGCGCCGACCTCTCATACTCACCCGTAAACACCGCACCGCTCAAAACGATGGCGGGCAGGATGGCCAGGCCCAGGAAAAAGGCCATCCGGGCCAGTTCACGGCGTTGGGCGGGCTGGGCGACAGCGTGGGCGACGAGCAGGGCCAGGCTGCCAGCCATCGCCAGCAAAAAGCCGATCGAGTAAGCCGACAGTGGCAAGAGCCGGAACCACTCGGCAATTGCCAGGGCAGCCGCGCCCAGGTAGAACAGCCCCAAGTCCCAGGCCGGGACTCGCCCCAGTGGTTTGGGGAAAACCCAGTGCAGGTGCCAGTACACCGGCAGGCACAGCCAGGTAACCATGCGCATCACGATGGCGCTATTCCACACGACCCATTTCGAGACGCTGCCGGTTATCAACCAGATGGCGATCAGATAGCACGCGGCGACCAGCAGCCGCCAGAGCGAGTTCTTGGGGCGTAGGAAGAGGATAGTTAATGTGCCGTAGCCCCAAAAGACGAATGCCAGCCACCACTCACTCCAAAGCCGCGAGGCAACCTCGGCACGGCGAGCGCCCGGGTATACCCAGGGAATGGTGAGATTTTGCCCATTGCGTTCCACGGTAATTGGCACAACCTCGCCCGGCCGGACTCCTTTGAAAAGAGTGGTCCGTAAATTTGTCCGGTAATCTTGCCAGGGGACAGGTCCGACCTGGACGAGTTTATCGCCGATCTCGAGGCTGGTTCCCGGTTGGCCAGTGACATAAAGTGTCTCTATGTAACCATTGGATCCACGGAAGAAAAAGCCCGGATAAGGGACTACAACAAACTTTACGTAGGTGTATACCAACAGGATGACAAGCACCAGCCAGGGGAGAATGCTGGCGAACCGGTTTTCAAACCAGTGAAGAATATGTTTTTGTATGGCAGATTGTCTCATCGTTCGATACGCTGGGCGAATTTGTACCTTGAACAAGTAACTAGCCGGCAATCTGGAAAAGGAGGTGATGGAACCGATTATAGCGTGAAAGGCCCCAATTTCAAGCCTGAGTTTTGAACACCACTGGATAAGTTTTGCAAGATGTGAAAGGAGATCGAGACCATGTCTACCATGCAAATTTTTCACGACCAACTCATTGCAGAAGACAATGAACGCCCGGCTTACATGAATGCCCTGGCACAACTGACGCAGGCCGCCCGTGACCAAATCCTGGCCGTCAAGGGCATTCCAGGCTGGGAGGACTGGTTCGCTGAGGCACCTCAATCCTAACTGAATAGCAGGTGCACCGGCCGGGCATTATCTCCTGGCCGGTGCACCGGGAGGTCATTATGGATATCGATATGCACCTCGCAGAGAGGTTTGTTTGCCTGCCGGTGGCCCAGGGCTGGTCTGAAATGCATACGCTTTTCGAGAAGACTGCCCGCGGCCAGCCCCGGCACTGGCAATTGCCCCGCATTGCCTGCGAAGCGGTGGGCGGTGCGAGCGAGCAGGCAGTGCCTGCCGTGCTGGCAGTCGCCTGCGCCCACCTGGGCATCGTGCTGATCGACGATCTGCTGGATGAAGATCCGAAAGGCGAGTACCACCGCCTGGGTAAGGCGGCTGCGGCCAACCTGGGCGCGGCGTTCCAGGTCGCTGCTTTGCAGGCTATCCTGCACAGCCCGGCCGCGGCTGGCACCCAACTGGCTGCCGTGCACAGCCTGGTGCAGATGCTGCTGGCGACAGCCCTGGGGCAACACCGCGAGGCGCACGATGCGATCTCCGATGATGCTGCTTACTGGGCGATCGTGCAGGGCAAGAGCGCCCCTTTTTTCGGGACTGCGTTGCACCTCGGCGCGCTGTTGGGCGGGGCTGCGCCAGCCGTGGCCGGGCAGATGCGCGCCCTGGGCGAGCTCTATGGTGAGATGATCCAGGTTCACGACGACCTGAACGATGCCCTGGCCACCCCGGCGAATCCGGACTGGATGCCGGGGCGTTCATCGCTGCCTCTGCTCTTCGCCCGGGTCGTCGATCACCCCGACCGGGAGCGTTTCCTGGCGCTGCGCCAAAATGTACAGGTCCCTGCCAGCCTGGCTGAGGCCCAGGCTATCCTGATCCGTTGCGGGGCGGTGAGTTACTGCGTCGACCAGCTTGTGCAGCATTACGAAAAGGCTTGCCGTATGCTGGCAGCTATCCCACTGCAAGATGCCAGCGGGGTGGTAAGGCTGCTGGAAGAGGTGCTGGCCCCGGTTTACCGGCTGTTTGTAGCCGCCGGCGTGGAGCCTGATGCGCTCCCGCCGAATTGGGCCAGATCCAGCGTCGGGGTTTCCGGGGTGATCAATCCAAGCTGACGGGCTTTGATGATTGCGCCGCTGCGCGTGCGAGTCTCCAGCTTGAGGTAGGCTCCCGAGAGCAGGTTGCGAAGGGTCGAGTGCTCGATGTTCATGGCTTGAGCCAGCTCTACTGTGCTGGCGTCCGGGTAGGCCGCGCACAGCGACAGCGCCTCCAACTGCCTGGGGGTCAGGGGGTGATTCAGGTCTCCAGTGGCGCGCTTTTTTAACTGCTGGTAGGCGAGCTGGCTCAGGTGGATGCCGCCGCCGGCCACCAGGCGAATGATGGAAGCCAATCCCTGGATGGCGGGCTGGTCATCTTTGAGCAGGTAGCCGCTGGCTCCGGCCTCCATCACTGCGTTGATCAGGGTGCGCTGGGTGTGCATCGAAATTGCCAGGATATTCAGGCCAGGGTAGGTGTGCAGCAACTTGGGGATCAGGTGCAAGATCGGATACGGATTCGGATTTGCCCGGCTGGTAGGCACCTGCACGTCTAAAAGCAAAACGTCCACCTGGTGTTGAGCCAGCACGGGTTCCAGCTCTTCACCAAACAGGATTGCGCTCACGATCTCGATGTCCGCTTCGTCCTTCAGGCGGTAGCGATAACCGTCGATAATGGATGGGTAATCGTCCAATATGGCGACGTGGATTTTATCTGCCATGCTTCCATCCTTGCCTCGTAGATGATACAGAACTGTCTTGCAAGTCAATCGCAGACAAAGCCCGCAATTTGTTTGCAAGACAGAAGAAGCAGAGTCTGTGTTTAAGGATAGCTCAAATGTTTTACGGGCGCAAGCCTGCGGAGAAGAAACAGTACAAATGTCTATGCCGCGAGGCAGTCTGTCTATTTACCTTTAGGAGCAAAGAGATTATAACATATACATTCAACGACACTGGACAGCCGGATGGGGTTCTGAAACGAGGGGGGCGGCGACGGGCGGGCGCTAAGGGGAAAGCACCCGCCCTGCCTTATTTCACTGGCCAGCATCGCTCGAATAGGTGCTCACCCGGTTGCGCCCGCTGTTCTTGGCAGTGTACAAGGCGATATCTGCCGCGTGGATCAGGTTTTCCAGGTTGGGGGTGTCGGCCTGTAGCACGGCAACGCCCAGGCTGATGGTGATGCCTGGCGCCAGGTTGTGCGGATTGCTAAACGCCTTCTCTACCACGCCGCGCAGTCGTTCGGCGATGTCTTGCGCTGCGGCAAGGTCTGCTTCCGGCAGGATAACGGTGAATTCCTCTCCGCCGTAGCGACCGATAATATCTACTTCACGTACGTTGCTTTTGATCAACTGGCACAACTCTTTCAGGACGGCATCGCCGACGGCATGTCCAAAGGCGTCGTTGGTGATTTTGAAATGATCGATGTCGATCATTGTCACTGCCAGCGCACGATTGAAGCGGCGGGCGCGCAGGAATTCGCGCTCGCCCAACTCGAACAGGTGGCGGCGATTGAAGATCCCGGTCAGCGGGTCGGTGATGGCAAGCTGCTGGATGTGCTGGAACAGCGAGGCATTCTCCAGGGCGATCGCAGCATAGGTGGCCAGCATCTCCAGTAAGAACAGGTCTTCTCCGGTGTACGCATCCGGCTGGTAGCTTTGCGCCGAGAGCATGCCCGCAACCTGGCCGCGCAGGCGCATGGGCACAGCCAGCACCGAGCGCACTTCGTCTGGGTCGCCAAAGTGGACCACGTCTCCCAGGCTTTCCCCGGCGCAGGTATCCGAAATGTAAATGGGCCTGGCAGAGCGGATCACCTGGCTGCTCAGGCCGCGGCCTTCGGGAATGATCTGGCCGGGCGCTCGTCCGCTGCGGTCGAATATGTAGACTGCTTCGATCTGGCGGTCTCCTTCGTGGTACTGCGTGATGACGAAGGCTTCGACCGGCATCAACTGCGCCGCAGCATGGTGGATGGCGGCATAGATCTGCTCTGGCTCCAGGCTGGCGGCGACGATTTCCTGGCTGACTCGGTGCAGAACATCTCGCCGTTCGGCAGCCTGGCGGGCCGACTGGTAGAGTTGGGCGTTCTCGATAGCCAGGGCAGCCTGGTTGGCAAAGGTCATTGCCAGATCGATATCTTGTTGCGAATAGAAACCGGGCTTCTCATTGTCCAGGTTGAGTAAGCCGATGACCCGATCTCTTCCCACCAGCGGTACGCCCATCCAACAACGGATGTATTTTTCCTCAGGGACCAGTTGCCAGCGCGGGTCTTTTTGTGTATCCTGGATGATCACCGGCTGGCGGCTTGCCATCACTTGTTGGATGTGGGGGTACCGGTCTATGGAGCCCTGCACGGTGAACTGCTCGGCGGTGTGAAATTTACGGTAGGCGGCAATAGAAACCTGTTGGTCGGCTACCAGCATGATCGACGCGCTATCATACGGAATGACCAGGTCCAACTGTTCCAGGATCATATTCAGCACCTGCCGCCGGTCAAGGCTGTAATTCAGAATGTGAGCTACTTTGCGCAAGGTTTTCGCCTGGCGGCGCTGGTAGTCTTCAGATTGGCGCAAGTGGGCAATCTTGATCGCACAGGCGGTCTGTTCGGCGATGACTTTCAGCAGCGTTTCTTCGTCGTGGGTAAGCACGCGTCCATTACCTGGGAAAGTCTCCAGGGTGCCCAGGGTTAGATCCGCGAAGGTCAGGGGGATTTTAAGCGTCTTCTGCCGGGTGGTTCTTTCGGATACAGCGCCAGCCTGGATGACATGCTCGAGCGTGTGCTGTACCGGATCGACCACGGTCAGGGTCAGCCATTCAGCGTCGAGCAATTTCACGGCGCTTTCGGCGATGACCTGCAAAGCGCCGTGCAGGTCTGGATTTGTGCTGCCAGCTTGTGCAATTTGCAGCAGCAGATCGGCTGTTGACATTGCCCACGATTAGCGAGCCGCGAAAATTGCCGAAAGACTGCGAATCAGCGCCATCTGAACCCGGATGACTCCCATTGATGGAATTCCTGGCTGCGAGATGGCAATATCATACATTGGAATGAAAGCTTCTTTCGAGACATCCAGAAACCGCTCCAGGTCGGTATGGGTGGACATGCGTAAATGTCCATCGAAGCGGAACCAGCCGATCAATCCGGTTGTCTGTTCCATTTTACGCATAGGCTCATTCGGATCATAATCCAGGGGATCGCTTGCGGGAGGTTTGATATGGAAAGCAATTACCTGTGAAGAAGGCAAATGCAGATCTCGAAACGCGTGTGTCTTGGGAGCTCCGCCGCTAAACTCCATCGTAGTGGCGTCGTGAACCCAGATGAATTGCGGGATGGCAGGTGTACGCAGCCAGGTGCTCACTCGAATGGACTTTTTCGTAACCACATCCCCCCAGATCAATAGCTTGTCCGTATAGATCATCACGGTAGTGACTTTTTCATCATCCAGTACGGTGTACGAACTTTTTGCATTTTCTGTAGGCATTTTTTATCTCCTGGTTGTGGCCTTGTCATGCAGGTGTACATACTTACTTATTATGTGGGGCACTATACAAGATGCATTCATTTCGGCCTTAATAATTATATCTCACAGGTTATAATGTGGCGGTATTTCATTTTGGGCGATGACATCGTACCCATCAATCATTTGCCTTTTTGCTTGCGACGCAAGCGCACAGTGAAGGCTGGACAGGAATGAATATGCGCGCAGTAGATATCATTATTAAGAAACGCGACCATCAAGAATTATCTCGTGAAGAGATTGAGTTCTTTGTCAATGGTTATGCAAAGGGTGACATCCCCGATTACCAGGCTGCGGCCTGGGCGATGGCCGTGGTGTTGAACAGTATGACCTTGAGGGAGATCACTGACCTGACCCTGGCCATGGCTTTTTCGGGCGAAGTGATGGATTTATCTGGAGTGGTAACGATTGCTGTCGATAAACATTCCACCGGCGGAGTAGGTGATAAAACTACGTTGGTCGTCGAGCCGATTGTGGCGGCTTGCGGCTTGCCGGTAGCCAAAATGTCCGGGCGCGGCCTGGGTTTCAGCGGCGGTACGCTGGATAAGATGGAGTCGATCCCTGGCTTTCGCACCGACCTCACCACGGAGGAGTTCCTGGCACAACTGCGCCAGGTGGGGTTGGTGCTTACCGGGCAAACCGCGAACCTGGCCCCCGCGGATGGCAAGCTGTACGCGCTGCGTGATGTAACTGGCACCGTACAATCGATCCCATTGATTGCCTCTTCGGTGATGAGCAAGAAAATTGCTGGCGGTGCCCAGGCGATTGTACTGGATGTGAAGCTGGGCAAGGGAGCCTTTATGAAGACTCTGGAAGGGGCGCGGGTGCTGGCCGAGACGATGGCCTGGATAGCCAGGTTGAGCGACCGGAAAGCCGTAGCTTTGCTTTCAGATATGAACCAGCCATTGGGTTGCGCGGTAGGGAATGCGCTTGAAGTGGTTGAAGCGATGGATACGCTGCGTGGCAATGGCCCGTTCGATTTCCGCCAGCACTGCCTGGAAGTCGCCAGCCATATGCTGCTGTTGGGTGAACTGGCCAAAGACGAATCCCAGGGCTGGCAGATGGCAGAAGAAGCGTTACACAGCGGTAAGGCGTTGGAGAAATTTCGCCAGTTGGTCATTGCGCAAGGAGGGGATGTGTCTTACGTCGATAAGCCCGAACGGTTGCCCCGGGCGCCGTTTGTTGATGTCACCCTGGCGCCTCGCTCGGGTTATCTGAGCGAGATTGACGCTCAAGAAGTGGGCGAAACGGCTGTCGTTTTGGGAGCGGGCCGGGCGAAAAAAGACGACCTGATTGACCATGCCGTGGGCATCGTTATCCACCATAAAGTCGGCGATTACGTGGAGGCAGGCGAGCCGCTATTCACCGTGCATGCCAACCGGTCTGCGGCGCTGGTCGAAGCCCGCCAGCGTCTCCTGGATGCACATGCCTGGAGCGACGAAGCGGTGCCAGCGCTTCCCCTGTTCTATGATACAGTTCGCTGGACAGACGATCTGTCGCAGCATTAATCATTGGGCATGGCAGAATTCGATTCGCTCGACAGGGAGTGCGGTGTAAAGCACCGCACTCCCTGTATTAAGCATCCGGCACGCTACAGGCCACACAAAATCAGTGAGCGCCCTTGGTCACTCGGTGACGGATCACCCATTACTGAATACAGAAACCCTAGCGAGCGATGGCCGGCAGGTAAATGCTATAACCGGTCATGCCGGTCAGGGCGTAATCCGTGAAGTGGTCGATTTGCATGGTAATGCGGTTGGCATCCATGTCGACGACGAAGCTCTCCGGGAAAGTCCAACGATTGGTGGTGGTGGAGAAGTAAGCCGGCTTGAGCCATTGTTCCAGGATGTGCTGGCGAGCCAGCTCGTCATCCTCATAAGTGAAACTGATCACTACATCCTGGTTGAAGTGCGCCTCGATGGGTTCTCCGTCGGGGCCGCTGGCAAAGAAGGAGTAGCCATAGCGCAGCACGCTGGCATGTTGTTGGTGCGGCAGGGTTGCTACCGGCACGATGCGCAGCGTCACCTGCCCTTCGACCGGCATGGCCCCGGCCGGGATGTAAATGTGCGTTCCGTCCGCCAGCGCGATGTGCTGTGGTTGAGCCGCGTCGAAGGTAACCACCATCGGGGCGGGCTTGGGGAAAGGCCCCTTGAGCAGGATATCCTGGGCTGTCTCACCGGGGGTAGTCACATCCACTTGCGCCTGGCCGAACCAGTACTGGCGTTCGGTTTCATACACTGCGCCCAGGTGCCATCCTGTACCCGAAGTCACACCGATCTGGTAAGGCCCACTGGCCTGCCCTATGGTCTGCGTGACGGTGAAAACATGGCGTGTGAAGGCGCCATCTTCCGCCCAGGCCCATAGATGTACATTGCCGCCGGACAGCGTATTGCTCACCGTTAACGTGCCGGCGATGGTGGCATCTGGCAGGCGAAATTGCAGCGTGTGGCCGGAAGATACCCCACCCTGGGGGACATCCACCATACGTTCGGCAGGTTTGATCCAGTCCGGGTCAGCAATGCTTGCGCCCAGGCGGTAACGTCCGTAGGGCACGGCCAGGTTGAAGCTGCCATCCGCTCCGCTGCGGGTTTGCAGCCACAGTTCCTGAAGTAGTGGGCTGGCGGCCTTGGCCAGTACCATTGCCCCGGCCAACGGGCTGCCATCCGGTGCCAGTACCACGCCGCTGATTGCGCTATCCTTGGGGACGATTTTCAGCGGCACAATTGCCGTCTGGTGGGCCTGCACTGGCACGTTCAGCGGGCCGTTGATCCTGGCGTAGTCGGCCTGCGGATCGATGCGGAAGTTGAAGTGCCATACGCCAGGCGCTACGTCCAGCCGGTAGGTGCCATTTTGTTCATTCACTGGCGCAGCCGCCCAGTTATCACCCCACCATGCACTCACCATGCCGGCCACACCTTCGACCACGTCTTTGTTGCGTGGGTCCCACAGGCTGCCGCTGATCGCGGCGTTCTTTGCCAGCACGGTAAGCGCCAACTCGGCGGTACCGCCGGCGGCCACGCTGACCTGTTTTTCGGCGGTGGACATATAGGGGCTTTCGGCGGGGAAATTGGCCGTTAGACGATAGGTCCCGGCGGGCACGTGGATGGTGAACAGCCCGTTCTCGATCGGAGCGCCGTTATGGACTTGTGGCGCTCCAACCTGGACAGCAGAAGCCCAACCATGTGCGTCGTTGACCGGCTGGCCAGCCTCGTTCACCAGCCTGCCAGAAATGGTGGCGTCGGCAGCCAGTAACTCGAAGTCGACATCGCTGACCAGGCCACCGGCCTGCATTTCGATGTCCTGACCCTGACCGGTGTACAGGTAGGGCTGTTCGGGGCCAGGCGCGGGTTGGATGTGCCAGGTGCCGGCCGAAACGGCCAGGGCAAAGGCGCCATCGGGCCCGCTGGTCGTGTGCAGACTGCCGGGAACCCCGGGACGCCAGGCTGCTACGGGGATACCCTCGATGCCGCTGCTGTTTGTGGTGATGGTTCCCGAGATCACTGCGTCGCGAGGCAACAGGCTCAGGTTGCCCAGGTCGTAATCTTCGCCGGGCGAGATCGTAATCGGGTCAACGGCCGGGCCGACGTAACCCGCATCGTGCGGGTGGACGACCACTTTGTAGCTGCCGTTGGGGATTTCGATTTGGAAACTACCGTCTGCCGGATCGATAGGCTCACGCCGTCCCACGCCCTCGTCGTTATACAGGCCGACGGTCACGGTGAAGGGTGGGGTGCTGCCATCCGGCAAGCTCACCACACCAAAAGCCGATGCATCGACGCTGATCACGGTGAAGTTCTGAGTGCGAGCCTGGGGCTGGTTATCCGGTAAGAAATAGACCAGTTGCGGCGCGCCCGGGTAGACCCAATCTTGAGGAGACGTATCTTCGACGACGCGCACGGTGAGCGCCCACAGGCCGGGCGCCAGGTTCAGTTGGTATGCACCGCTGGCGTCGCTCAATGCCTGCGCCTGGCCGGGCTGGTTGACCCGCCGCGCGGCCACCTGGGCGTGAAAGACGGGCAGCCCGGTATTGGTGAGCACTGTGCCGCTTACCTGGTTGTGTGGCGCGGCGAAGACCAGCGTATAGGGATTGGCCGCCCCGGGCAGCGTGGCTTCCACGGGATCCGGGGCCAGAAGGCCGCTATCCGGCCAGGGCGGCAGGGCGCCAAGCTGGTAAGTTCCATCTGCCAGGCCGCCGATCGCCCAGAAGCCGTGCAAGTTGCTGCGGTCGTTGGTTTGTTCGCCATTGGCACCCGTGGCGATCACCAGCGCTTCGCGCACCGGGTTACCCAGGCTGTCCTGGATCACACCCCACAGGTCGGCTTCTTGCAGGGTCAGGTTCTGGACCAGCTCGTCAGCCGGGTGAGTGATGTTCACCGGTACGGGGTGGGACCTCCAGTATGGATCGTCGCCCGCCGGAAACGCCTGGATGGCATAGCCGCCCACGGGCAGCCCGCCGATCTTGAAAGAACCGGCTGGGGCATTAACGTGCTGCAAGACGCGCCCATCTCCCAGGTAGACCAGCACATCCGCATTCGCTGGTGTGGTTCCGTCCGGGGCAAAAACGGCGCCGGTGATCTGCGGCTCGGTGAGCGCCAGGGCGCCCACATTCACCGGGGCGTTGACCACCGAGACGGGCCGCGGCAGCGATTGGGTGTAGCTGCTGGCCGCCGGGGGAACGGCTTTCAGAACGTACAGGCCGTTTGGTGTTGGGCCGAGCTGGAAAGCGCCGTTGTTCAGGTCTGGCGCCGCCAGTCCGCGCACCGTTTCACCATCGGGTTCGAACAATTTCACCAGCGTGCCTGCCGGCAAGGGGTAGCCGCCAGGCGAGGTCACCCAGCCGCCGATCATGCCACCGTTGGCCGGAGCATCCGGCGCGGCCGGCGCGGCCAGGGTGGTGCTGCTCACCGCAAAGACGGAAAGCAGCAATGTCAGACAGAGCACACTATGGATAAACGGTTTTGAAATTTTCATGCGAATACCTCCGTGGCAGAATATGACTTGAGTTTAATCTGCGATTAAGATAGGAGTGTATTCGCATTGTAAAAAGATTGTAAACTGCGCGAAACTGTCTATCCCCCGGCCTGAGTACATAAGCGCCCGGCCTCGGATTACCCCAACAGGGCAAGCAGCTTTTCTGGCTGGCGGTTGAATGTTTCCAGGCCCAATTCGCCGTGTGTCAGGGCAAGCAGCGTCTGGTTGAACAGCCGGTTGGCCGGGGTGGGGATGCCCAGGCGCTCGCCGCAGCGCACCACCGCGCCGTTGAGATCATCTACCTCGCTCTGGCCGCGCCCGCTGTGCAGGTCGATGTAGAACGATGGCATCTTGCCACCGCGCCCGCTGCCCACTGCTTTGGCGATCAGCGGGCGTGAGAGCGAGGGCGGCAGCCAGCGCACGCCGAAGGCCAACAAACGCACCGGCGTGGCAGGCAAATCCACCACCGCGATGTGCTGCGCTCGCATCACCGCCAGCGTCTCGCGCAACTGGGCAATCTCCAGCCGGTACAATCCGGGATGGGCAAAAACCTCCGCCGGCGTCATACCCAGGATGGCGGAGGTGGCGTTGGCCAGCAGATTGGTCAACATCTTCGACCATTTCATGCTGGCCGCATCCGGGTAGGAGTGAGCATTCAGCCCGGCCTCGTCCAGCGCCTGGGTCAGCCGGGCAGAGAGCGGATGCCCGGCGGCCACGCCCATGCCGCGTAACCGCTCCAGTTCGATATCGCCGGCTGCCCGGCGCGCCACCGCGCTGGTTACCGTGCCGGAGATGACCTTTTCGCTCCCCAGGGCGGCGGCAATGGCAGCCTCGTTTTCAACGCCGTTTTGCAGGCAAAGAATGGGCGGTATAGCAGTGCGGTTGTCTATCAACGGCTCCAGGCCGGCCCGGGTGTCGAAGGACTTCAGCGCGAACAGGGCCACGTCGAACGGGCCCTGCGCCAGGGCTTCTTCGATCGATGCAGCCATCTGAGGCGAAGGCAGGCGGAATTCTCTCCCCCCCAGGCCCAGGCGCAGGCCACGCTGGCGCAACTCGCCGGCCACCTCGTGGCGCTCCAGGAAGACCACCCTGTGCCCTTTCAACGCCAGGCTGCCGCCGATATAGGTGCCAATGGCGCCTGCTCCGAAGGATAATACGCTCAATGGGGACTTGGATGAAGTGATGGAATTCATCATCGTGTAATATTTCTTTTCAGATTGTTTGCGTTGCGCAGCAACGCAAACAATCTGAAAACTTCACTCCAGGTGGCGGCGATCGTTCAGCCCGATCAGCGACCAGATGTGCCGTTCCGGGTTGTATTCCAGCGTGGCGAAGGCCGTGTTGCGGAAGCGGAAGCGCGGCCCCTGCAAGTTGGCCTGCGGGACGATGCCCAGGATGGTATACATGGCCAGGTTGAGAATCCCGCCGTGGGAAACGACCAGGTAGCGACCGGGCGGACGGTTGAGCAAATCTTGCACGGCTCGCCCGGCGCGCAGGTATAACTCCCACTGGCTTTCGCCGGTCTCACCGATCGGCCAGTAGGGGTGGATGAAGGCCGGGCGAGGATGTTGTTCGGCGATCTGGTCCGGGCGCATGCCTGCCAGGTGGCCGTTGTTCCGTTCCATCCAGTCCGGGTTTAAAGTCAGCCCGGCGTTCAACGCCTCGGCGACGATTTCTGCAGTCTGCCGGGCGCGGCTCAACGTGCTGGAAATGATTTCGTCGAAGGCAACCTTTTCGGCGCTCCAACGCCTGGCCAGCATTTGTGCCTGGTGTATGCCAGTATCGTTGAGTGGAAAGTCGCTCTGCCCCTGGTAATACCCGGCAGCGTTGCCCACCGACTGCGCGTGGCGCAGCAGGACGATGTGGTAGACAGAGTCGGTCGGTTCGTTGGCAAACATGTTTTTTTCTTTTGGCCGGGCAGAGGGGGTGCCTCACACTCCGCTCACCTGGCAAAAAACTAAGCTGGCAGGGGCGCGTCTCGCCGCAGCAATTCTTGCAACGTCTCGCGGCGTTGGATGATATAGGGCTGGCCCGCATCGACCATCACCACTGCCGGGCGGCGGGCCCCGTTGTAATTGCTGCCCATGCTCAGTTGGTATGCGCCGCTGACCGGGATAGCCACGCGCTCACCGGGCATCACATCGGGCATGGGCAGCCCGTGGATCAAAATATCTCCGCTTTCGCAATAGGGTCCACCCAGCCAGGCAGGATCGCCAAAGGGGCGTTCCAACCCACTCAGAGGCAGCGCAGAATAACGGGCGCCATACAGCGCCGGACGGGGGTTATCGGCCAGGCCGCCATCCAGCAGCAGCCAGCGGCGGGATGCGGTTTGTTTGACCGAGTGCACCTGATAAACGGCGACCCCGGCCCGTCCGACCAGGCTGCGCCCCGGCTCGAGCTGCAGGCGCGGCAATGGCAGGCCATGTTGCTGGCAGCCTTTGACCAGGCTTTCGACGATCAGATGGACGTAATTGCCAATCGGCTGGTGGGGCAGGTCATCTTCGTGATAGGGAATGCCCCACCCGCCGCCCGGGCTGAGCGTCTGCGGCATCCAGTTCAACTCCCGGCGAGCCTGGACGATCAATTCCAGGGCGGTTTCCAACGCCGGGGCAAGCGGGGATGGATCGTGGAAGTGCGAGCCCTGGTGGAAATGCAACCCGGTGAGCAGCAGGCCGGCCTGTCGGCACAGGCGCACCGCGTCGATAAATTCGGCCGGACTGACGCCAAACTTGCTGTCACCCTGGCCGGTTTGCGTGTAGCTATGAGTATCTACGGCAACCCCTGGTCGCAGGCGCAGCCATAACTCGGGCGGCGAGGGCATACCGCCCAAAAGGGCAATGACTCGTTCCATCTCGCTCAGGTTGTCGACCACAATCGTCCCGGCGTGTTCCAGCGCTGCGGCGAGATCGGCCTGGCTCTTGTTCACACCGTGTACCAGGATGTGCTGGCGAGAGACGCCCGCGGCAACCGCGATGGCAATTTCGCCTGCCCCGGTGCAGTCCAGCCACATATCGTGTTTTTGCGTCCACTGGGCGATGGCCTGGCACAGGTAGGCCTTTCCGGCGTAAGTAATCCTGGATTCGCCGGGGTAGGCAGCCAGGGCCTCGCGATACTGGCGCACCGCTCCGTCCAACGTGGCGCGGTCGTAGATGTAAAGGGGTGTGCCGTATTCCTGGGCCAGATCGTCTACGACCAGGCCGTCGATGGTCATGCGGTCATTTTCGATGCGGGTGGTGGTGGGGAAGAGCGCCAGTCGGGCGGCGAGGGTTGATGGATCGTTCATATCCAGTTTCGGGCTCCTTGCAGGAAAACTTTGCCGGGCATGGCTTTCTTACCGGCGGGTTGTACTTCGTTCAGCAACAGCACACCTTGAGCGGTGGCGATGGCGGGCAGGCCGCGGTAGACCGTGTGCGCGCCGGGCGGCAACGCAGGGGCATCATCGGCAGTAGCGGCCTCGGCGCGGTGTATTTTGAGCGGCTGCCCTGGCCATTCGATGAATGCCCCGGGCCAGGGGTTGAAAGCGTAGACGCGCCGGGCCAGGTCCGCGGCGGGCTGGCTGAAGTCGAGGGCGCCGTCTTCTTTCTTGAGCATTGGCGCGTAGGTGGCTGCCGCCTCGTCCTGAGGCCGGGGTTTCAGGTCTCCGCCCAGGTAGGCGGGCAGCGTTTCAACCAGCAGATCTGCGCCCAACGCTGCCAGGCGCTCTCCCAGGCTGCCGGCGGTGTCGTCGGGGTAGATATCCACGGCGCGCTGGCTTAACATTGGGCCAGTGTCCACACCGGGGTCCATGCGCATGATGGTCACACCGCTCTGCGCGTCGCCGTGCAGGATGGCCGCGTTGATCGGGGCGGCGCCGCGCCAGCGCGGCAGCAGCGAGGCGTGAACGTTAACGCAGCCGAAGGGCGGCAGGTCGAGCACGGCCTGGCGCAGGATCTGGCCAAAGGCGGCCACCACGATCAGGTCGGGCGCCCACTGGCGCAGTTGGTCCATCGCCTCCGGCTGGCGCAGTTTCTCCGGCTGGATGACCGGCAGACCCAACTCCTGGGCGAGCAGCCTGACAGGCGGCGCGACCAGCACCCGCCCGCGCCCGGCCGGACGGTCGGGCTGCGTGATCACGCCGGCGACAGGATAATGTCCAGCCAGCGCCCGCAGGGTAGGCAGTGCAAATTCGGGGGAACCCATGAAGACGATTTTCGGTTGCATATGTCCATATACAGATGATGTGTGTGCGCTGCGCAGCAGAGCACACACATCATCAAAGAAATATCCAGTAGGGCGGGTGGGGGTCGAACCCACAAGGTGTCTCCACCGGAGGATTTTAAGTCCACTGCGTCTGCCAATTCCGCCACCGCCCCGTGGTTGTGCATATTTTAACGGATTTTGATGATTTTGTGGGACCAAATTTGATCGCCGTACGAAATCATCCCTTGCGCTGGCAGATAGCCCGGCCAATCGCAGTTTCCGAAGCGCACTTTGGCCCGGCGGGTGACGGCGTAGAACTCGGCCTGGTATCCCTGGTAAGCCAGGTGGATGGCAGCGGCTGCGTCGGCGGCAAGCGAGCCGCTTGCCGCCGACGTCAGTCGACCGCCTCCTTCGGGACGCCGCGCCATGCTTTGTACCAGACGGCCCAGCGTGAGGAGAAGTGTATCCAGGGTGAAGACAATACCGTCTCAGCTTGCGCCTGGCGCAGGGCGGCTTTCAACGTTGCCGTGTCGTGAAATTCGGGCAGCAACAGGGTGGACCTGCCAATCTCTCTGGCCGTGTGGGCGTCTGAGCCAACCGTACCGGCCAGGTTATGCTTGTGGGCGAAGATTGCAGCCGTGTTATTGTCCTGGTTGAACAGGCAGCGCGAGTTGAAGATTTCCACTGCGTCGATCAAAGGCAGGATTGCTTCCAGCGCGGCAACCGGCCAGCCGCGCTGCTGATCGAAAGGGTGTGAAACGGAAATAAAGGCGTTCTGCTGGCGCAGGCGGGCGATGGCTTCGTCGGGTGTGAGGCCGGCGGGCACTTCTTCCTGGACGAATGCGGCCAGGAGCTCACCCTGCGTGGTCATGATTTCTTCACCGGTGATGACGCGCTGGGGATCGATCTGCCGGGCGATGCGCGCTCCACGCAGGCTGTTGTGATCCGTGATCACGACGCGATCAATACTCTTCTGCCTGCATGCTTCCAGCAGACTGGCCGGTTCCAGCAGGCTGTCCGGTGAATAGATCGTATGGCAGTGAAACTCGACGCGCAGCATGCTATAACGCTTGTCCGCTCACGCCATGCGTTTCCTGCTCAGCAGATAGGCCGCGCCGGCGGTCAAACCGGCCAGGATGGCCAGGCCCGCAGCCGCCTGGATGACGGTCTTCGGCTGCATGCCGGGCATAACCACCTGCCCGTCGCCGTATTGGGCGAAAAGCCGGCCCCACTGCGTCTCCAGGGCGGCCTCCACGCGCTTGCGTCCCACAAACGGGTACCAGTAAACGTTGTGGTAGAAATTGCTGGCAAAGAACGACCAGGGCACCAGCGGGCTTTGCAGCAGCACTTTTTCGAACGGTTTGAGCGGGCCATGGTAGATCAGCTTCTGGCCGCGGCTGGCGAAGGTATCCGTCTGGATAAAGCCCCACGGCGCTTCCTGCTCGATGTCATAGCCGACGATCTCGATCTGGCGCGGGTCGCCGATGCCCAGGCCCTGCTCGTGGGCCAGGCGGATAAAGGAGATGTTCATCGGGTCGAAGCCCTGCAACCTGGCAGAGACCGCGTCGATGGCGACCTGGTCGGCGGAAGCCAGCAGGATGTTTTTCTCGTGCCAGTGCATGGCGCGCGGGCCGGGACCGTCGCCAGCGAAGGTGCCGTCCATCACGGCAAAGATGCCCGGGTGGATATCTTGCTGGATGGCGAGCAGATCGACCAGCGTTTCATGGATCACCGAATGTGTCCAGTGGCGGTTGCGGTGCAGCAGGCCCCCGAAGGCGTTCTTCATCGCCCCGGTGATAGTGGTGAAGACGTGCGTCTTTACCGTAGGCAGGTGGACGATATTCATCCCGACCAGCGCTTTAGGGATGAAGACCCCATCCGGGTAGACTTTATCCAGCACCAGGAAGGGTCTCTTGGGTTTGTACTCGACCCACTCGAAATCCTGGTTATACAGATACAGGCAGGGCACTTCGTATTGGTCGGTGACGAATTTGTGTTTGTTGTTGCGCTCGCCGTCGGCGGTGTTGACCACCACCGTGTCGTTATGCACACCGACCAGGTCGCTGTAGCCGGCGTTGCGCAGCGCGCGGACCACGCCCTCGATCTGCCAGGGCGCTGACGAGCAGGCAGGATACCAGGTCTGCCAGGAGATGTTAATCTTCAAACCAGTACGCACATCTTTGGGCAGCGCGGCCTCGAAGGAGGCCAGCTTCATCAACTTTTCAATGTCCTCTAAAACCGTGCCGGGTGAGGTCTTCAGCACGGCGACTTTACCTTTGCCGGGAAAATCGGTCATGGCAGTTTCTCCTTTCCTGTGTATTGTAACAAGACTCTTCGTCTTCCGGGAGATCCTATTTGGCTGGAGGGGTACTTTTTGGAACTTCAGTACTATGTCATACTCGATTCACGACATTCGCGTATGGAAATTTTGCGCTTTTTTAGTTATAATTAACACGCAGTTTATGCTACATTAACATCTCAAGATCGTTGGTACTATTCGGTCCTGTGCACCAGACAGGTGGATAAATCACGGGACCCGGCGTTGTTTCTCGCATGGATAGACAAAGCGGAAACAGTCAAAAGTTCGTTTGATCAATGTATAGTGGGTAACATGACGGCATTACAGGATCCAAAACGGCAGGCGATCTTCTTTTCTCTCATTGTAGCCATCGTCTATATCATTCTGGCCCGTCCGGTGGAATATGTGACCGATTTCATCGTGGATGGGGAGCAGGTTTACCTGACGGCCGGGCCGGCCGGCATGCGCATTCTGGATGTAGACGCAATCGACCCATCGAAGGTCCAGCTCAAGCTTAAGAGTTCACTGACCATGGGCGGTTATGCCAACGCCCTGGTCGTACAAAAACCTTATGCGTATTTTGCCAACGGGCGGTCGGGGGTAATGGCGGTGAAGCTGGATGACAACGCTGCCCCGCAAGAGCTTGATACGACCGAAATGCGTGGCGATGTCCAGGATCTGGCGATTTTGGATAAATACCTCTACGTGGCCGCTGGAAGCGGGGGGCTGCGCTCCTTTAAAATAAAAGATGACGGTAAACTGGAAGATACGAAAGAATCACCCATCGATGGCGATTTCACCCGCCTGGTAGCCGCCGACGGACTGCTATACGCCGCCGACGACCGCACGCTGCGCATTTATCAGCCCGGCGATGATCCCAAGAAGCCCAAGGAAATCGGTTTATACAAGGTCAACGACACTATCCGGGATATCCTGGTGGAGGAGCAAGGCGTCTTTGTGTCCGCCGACCAGGCTGGTCTGTTTATGTTGGATGCAACCCATCCGGAGACCATTACCCAGAAAATGGTCCTCCAGACCTCCGGGCAGGTCATGGGCGCTGCACTTTACGACCAGGACCAGGTGCTCGTGGCAGATGGCAAAAAAGGCCTGCGCCTGTTTGATATCCGTGATCTTGCCAATCCGTGTGAGTTGGAGTTCTACGAGACCTGGAGCCGGGTTACGCAAGTGGCTTACGTCAATGGCCGGATTTACGTGGCTGACGGCGCCAACGGCTTGCGCGTGCTGGAATTGAAGATGGCCTTCGATGCCGAGCGGATGGGTGATGCACCTAAAGCTGCTGCCCTGGGCCTCAGCCGCTCGTCGTT
This sequence comes from uncultured Anaerolinea sp., assembly GCA_964595435.1. Lineage (GTDB taxonomy): Bacteria > Chloroflexota > Anaerolineae > Anaerolineales > UBA4823 > RBG-16-57-11. The sequence continues at coordinate 106,503 of CAZQQJ010000007.1, forward strand.
CCACAATAACGATTACCTTTACCTGGCTTATGGCGGGCTAGGCATGCGCGTGCTGCGCCGCGAAAAACTGCAAGAGGTCGCCTTTCTGGATACACCAGGCAGTGCCTTTGCGGTCGCCGTGCGCAGCCAGGATAGCAAGGCTTTTGTGGCCGATGGCGGCGGAGTGTACGTCATTGATCTAAAAGAGCTGAACGACCCAACCCAATCTCCCGGGCTGGCGCCCGTTTCCATGTGGGATGCCAAAGACAAAGCCAGCGTGCAGGATGTGCTCTTGAGCAGCGACCAGCGCATCGCCTACCTGGCAGACGGCCCTTACGGCGTCATCGCGCTGGACCTGGCCAACCTTTCCGACATGAAACCGTCTAACGAGGAAAGGATCCCTGGCGAGGCACGCCGCCTGGATATGGCCGGCACCACCCTGTACGTAGCTGCCGGGGAGGGTGGGGTAAGCCTGTTGACTTTGCTCGACCCGCGCATGCCAACGGCTGTCGGTCAGGTGACCAGCGAAACCTTGAATGGCGGCAGCGCTCTGGCCGTGGACGCCATCGAGATGAGCGGTTCGGCTACCCTGGCTTATGTGGCAGCGGGTAAAGCTGGCCTGTGTCTGGTGCAGGCGCCGAACGCCGAAACCCCGCAGTTTTTGTATTGTATCCAAACGCCGGGCGCTGCCACGGATGTGGCCGTCAACGACCAGCGCAATTTGCTCTACGTGGCAGACGACTCTGGCCGCCTGCTCGTCTATTCGCTGGCTGACTGTTTCCACCCGAAGGAGATTGTCAATCAGGAAGCCCAGGGAAGGCTCAGTGGTGTCTTGCCGGATGGCAACTCGGTATACTTGCTGGACGATGCCCACGGCGTACGCCGGTTCGATGTGCAGTCGCCGTCCACCCCGCTCGCCGCCTACCGCCACCCGCTGACCGTCGAGAGTATGCTCATGCGGGATAATAAGGTCTATCTTGTGGATGGCCGCCAGCCGGGCAGCGGCCTGGGTTTACGCATCCTGGATGCGAGGAAACCCAAAGGGATTTTCGAACTGGGCGCTTATTATTCGACTGGCCAGGCCCAGGCTGTGCAGGTGGCTGGCAACCTGGCCTACATCGCCGCCGGTACGTCTGGCTTACAAATCGTCGATATCAGCGCCACGGCGCGCCCCAGGTTCGTGGCCGGATTGGTCACTGGCGGCGACGCCCGCTACCTGTCTGTCTGGGCGAATACTGTCTACGTGGCTAACGGCGACGCCGGGTTGGCGATCGTCGATATCAGCACGCCGTCCCAACCGCGCCTGGTGGGCAATTTCAAGGATGGCCTGCCCGGCGCGGCGAATTGGGTAGGCGTCCTGGCCGGCGGGGATTATGTGCTCGTTGTCTGCCAGGACGGCCTGGCCAGTGTGCTGGTGCGTGACCCCCGTCATCCACAGCTTGCCGACGTGCTGCCAGATTACCGCGATGTGCAAGACATCGCCATCTGGGATCACGGCTCGGATCATTATGCGTTGATCGCCGCTGGGCAGGATGGCTTGATAACTCTGGATGTCTCCCGGCCGGCCCGGCTTCAAGCTGCGTATAAGGTTAGAGATTCTGTACCAGCTTACGCCGTTGCCGTGGCCGGTACCTTTGTTTTCCTGTCCCAGCGGGAGAATGGCGTCCGGATTTATCACTTGCTGCCCCCCTCCGATCCTGTGCTGACTTCGACCTGGGAGGATGTCAAAGATATCTACCGCATGAGCGCCGTAACCTTGCCCATCCAGGATACCTGCAGCCAGGATAAAGCGCGTTTCAACCTCTATGCTGCACCCGACCAGGGCGGGTTGGCAGTGATCCGTTCCAAGATCAAACCGAAATTTAAACAGGTAGGTCTTTACGAAACCCCGGGCACGGCGCCTTTCTGGGAAGTGGTGTATTATGAGATCACGCGCGCCGAGGATGGCCTGAAAAGCCTGTCCGATTGGTTCAAAGAAAACGGCCTGGAAACGCCATCCAAAGTAACCAGCCAGGTGCGCGCCAAATCCCTGGACACGATCAAGGCGGTCTCCAATCGGCTGGGAACCCGCTGGCCGGAATACCCCGCTTCCGCCAAGCCAGCCTGGACGCTGCGCAAGGTGTTACTTGGCGACCTGTTTGTTTTTGGCTTCCTGGGGCTGCTGCTGTGGACGGCTTTCACCGCCCAGTTTGCCTTGCCGGCGCAAAGCGTGCGTGAGCGCCTGCTGGCGATCAGCCGCCTGTATGCCTATCTGTTTGGCACACATGGCACGATGGCGCGGGTTCGGGATGGGCAAATTTATCGTCCCTTGGGCGATGAGGCCCGGCAGGGTCCCGGTGTGGCGCTGGTCGATCTGAGCAGCGGCCTGGTCCTGGAAAAGCGCGTCCTGGAGCGCCCCTTTTTGCTGCGCTTGCTGTTCAAGTTGTTGGGCATCCGCGAGCCGACCCCCCAGGCGCCGTACGGCTGGCAGCGCAGCGGTGATCCTCTGCCCGGCGAGCCGACCCCGCCCGAGCGGGTGGTCGGGCCAGGTCTGGTGTTTACCGCGGGGAACCCGATGTTTTATAACCCGAAGTATGATGAGGTGGCGGCGCGCGCCGTAGACCTGCGCAACCAGGTGCGCACGTCGGAAGAAGTATTTGCCTTCACGCAGGATGGCATCGAGGTGAAGAACCGCATTTTCACCGTGTTCGCCGTGGGGCAGGCGCCGGACGTGCTGGAGGTGACCTTATTGGCAGAAGAGGACAGCCAGCATCGCGAGGCGCAGCCGCCCGGTAAGAATGGCAAAGATCCGGTCAGCCAGCCCTGGCGCAGAGTGCGCGTGGTTCGTTTCAAACGCACGCCCGCGCGCGATGAACGAAACAGGGAGCGTACCCTCCTGAAAGTCGATGAATTGAGCGACGAATTGGAGGAAATGGATGCTCGCCAGGTGGTTCAATTCTCTATCAACCTGCAAGAGCGCAGTGTGGATGAACTACAGGGCAGCAGGGCGGACCGGGCCGCCCCCGGGCCTTACCTGTTCGACCCCCAGCGGGTGATCGCCGCGGCGATGTCACGCGCCGACCGCAGCGCCGACGAGAAGCCCGCCGAGTGGACCGACCTGCCCGAAAAGGTGGCCATCGACATCTACCGCAATTTGCTGTCGCGTAAAACGTACGACCAGTTATACCGCCCGGATGTAGCCGATGAATACCCATTGATGAATTTCAAGCGGAAGGAATTTATGCGCCGGGTGCGCAATATGGGCGTATTGTCTTTCCGCCTGGTCGAGCGAGCCGACAGGCTGCCGCTTACCCCGGGCATGGAACTCTACGAGGACGAATTGATCCAGCATGCCGTACAGCCGTTTATCCATCCTTATGTGCTGCGCGTGCGGGGCATCAAAATCCTGACTGCCGGCCTGACCGAGATCAAGCCGGTCAACGACGAGGTGCGCCTGCGCATGTTAACCGCCTGGCGCTCGAAGTGGCAACGGGATACCGAGCTGACCCGCACCGATTACGAGCTGCGCGCCATGCACGTGCGCAACCAGGCGCGGGTGCAGGTGCAGCGCGATATGATCGAAGTCCTGGAACGCATCGTGCGCACGGATGGTTACTCGAAAGAGGCGCTGGCGCTGCGCGTCTTCCAGGCTCTGGAAGGCGTGGCGGCCGACCCGCAAACGCGGCAGTTCTTGCCGGCCGAGACGATTGAGATGTTGCGGACGCTGCACCAGTGGCTGCTGCCTGGCGATGATGCGGCGGGGGCAGCCAGTGCGATGGATGAACGGCGCGCCTCCGGTTTACCGGGTGGCCCGTATGAAGAGGGCAGGGAGGAATAGAGGTGTGAACCGTTTGATTCGCAAGGCACGTAATTTGTTCGACACTTTCATCTCGGCAGGCAGCCTGTGGGGCTGGCTGCGCCTGGTGATGGTGATCGTATTGGTGCTGATTTTGGCCAGCCGCAATCTCTCCGTATGGACTGAGGCGGGCACGCAGCCGGTGTTGTTGTGGGGATGGTGGGGTTGGCGCCACCTGGTTTTCCCGATTGCCGCGCTGGTGGGCGCTCTGCTGCTGGGTTGCAATTACGTCAAACGGTTGCACATGCTTCCCCGCTGGCGCATGGCCTGCAAACATCTGGTTGCCAATGCTTTCGCCCTAAGTTATCCGGCGCTGAAGGTTAAGGATGGCAAGGCCGATTTACGCCTCGCCGAGCAGAATTTACTGCTGCTGGTGGGTGGGCCAGGTTGGCTCAATATCCGTCCCGGGAGCATTGCCGTGGTGGAGAACGCCACCCGCCCGACGGCGGCGCACGGCGCCGGTATGCACTTCGTCAACCGCCTGGAGCGGGTGCGCGAGATCATCAGCCTGGCCGACCAGCAGCGCAGCACTGAGTTGAACCTGGCCAGCAAAGACGGCATCGAAGTGCTGGTCAAGAACATTCAATATCGTTTCCGCTTGCGCACCGGCCACTGCCTGACCAACACCCACCCGCGCACGTCGAACGACCCGTATCCCTTCTCGGTGGAGGCAGCCTTCAAGCTGGTTTACCGGCGCAGCGTACGTATGCGCGAAGGCCAGGTCGAGACCACGCCGTGGGATTTTCTGATCAAGAACCAGGTGGAGGGGATTATCACCGATTACGTCAACCAGAACTGGTTCGACCAGTTGACCACCCCGCGCCCCTTCAACCCGGACCCGCGCCAGACGATGATCGATAACATGAAGGGCGATGGGTTACGCGACGCCATGCGCACGCTGGGGACAGAGTTGATCTGGTTCGACATCGGCAATTTCGAGCCGGCCCGCCCCGTCGTCGACGACCAGCGCGTGGACACCTGGGGCATCCGCTGGACCGGCGTGGCGGACGTGAATATTGCCGCCGGCGAGGCCGAGCGCATGGCCGCCCATGAGATGTATCGCTCCCAGGCGCAGGCCGAGATGCTCACCAGCATTATGCAGGCGCTGCAAGACGCTAACGTGACTCCCTACGAGCGTCAGAACCTGCTGCGCATGCTCCTGTTGCGCACGGCGCAGATCCTGGATGCCATGGTGGACGCGGGGAAGACCACCGCCAGCCGGGAACAGCCTGAACAGCCGCCTTCGCTGACGGTGAGGCGGATGTTGTTGATGGAGAGCGCGTAATGCAGACAATTGAGGATGCTTTTGATCTATGGGATAAAATCTTGACATTGAAAGAGCCCTGGGACTTTCAGGTGCAATATGTAGATAAGGCAGTTCAGATAGTACGTAATAGGTACAATGAGGGGTTACCACTCTTAGACGAGATTGTCATGCTTCATAGAGCAGCTGGTTCGTGCTATCTTCCTCGAGATTGTCGAGCTATTCTATATATTATTTATTCTTTTCTCCTTAGTTATCAGCCAGGAGGCTGGAAAATTGCTCAATTAAATTGGCATAGAGCCTATTACATTTTAGAGATGTTACCCGATGATCGAAGGATTTATACATCAGATGCTGATGTATATCAGAATATTTATACTGATATACCAGCCAAGCCTAATGGGTGTTTAAGCATAGCTGAAATGCTCCATTCAGTTGCTGTATAACTCATCGTCTGGGCAAATTTTGATTAATAAAAAAAGACTCGTCATTGCATATAGAGTCTATCCGAAAATTATTCTATCCTATGACCGAAGCGAACCTTATTATGTTGTGGCACGAACAAGCTCACCCTTCCGCTGGAAGTATTGTTGAATTTTCGGACAGATGCATAAGGCAGTGAAACGGATTCTTCTCCAATGTATTGTGTGTGCATCTCGTCACCCCAACAAGAGGAGCAAGATTTATTGCACAACAGAAGCTAATATCTCATTAGGAGCGTAAAATATTTGGAATTGGAAAATGAACGTTTCGACTTTGTCAAGTACAGATTATATTTGGAAATCTGGCTCAAATGTGACTGGATCATGAGATATAAAGCTTACAATTATCAACGAAATGGGTGTATATGTCTAAACAATTGTTACAAAAATAGCATATACGATAAAAGCGATCTGGATAAATGCTGGTAAAAAGTTGCCCTGGTGCGATGCACGAAGGACACGAGCAATGCACCAGTCACACAAAATTGCCGACAGAATGCATTACAAGACTACGGAACTACCGGATTACTCGACTAAATAAGTGAAAAATTATCGATCGTTTATATGTGGGCGAGAAGTTGTCTGACAAATATGTGAATTACTTTTGCATTCACTGATTGTCTTGGCTGTTACAAGGAACGCCTTTGAAACGCCTCAGTATACTAACGATTGCTTTAGGTTCTATAGTTTTATTGACTCTGATTCTCTTCATAATCAGTAAATATGCCGCGAATCTTCAGGCAGATTTATTTTCTAATTTAACCCTTCTTGGTGTTGTTACCCTTGCTGTACTTACCTTTTTCTCCGGCCTCAATGATAGCTATGATCTTATCAGCAAGGTTTGTCCTAGTAAACACCTCCGTCGGAAGAAACCATCCTGCAAGAAATTGGAACCAGTCGGTGCTTGTCTCCCTGGCTGGCATCTAGATTACCCACGTAATAAAAACTTCGTTGGCCGCGATGCCGATCTTATTACACTTGCAAATGGCTTATTTCATGTCAATGCTGGGTATTTTGCTATCCCTCAGGTCTTGGTTGGTCGTTGGGGAGGTATAGGCAAAACCCAGCTTGCTGTTGAATTCTGCTATCGTTACGGTCGTTTTACGCTAGGAGTCTACTGGATACAAGCAAATCTAGACATCGAATCGCAAATAGCCGAATGTGGCTCTTGTATGACTCTTGATCGGTGGCCTGATGAATCTTTATCTTCCCTGGCTAAACGGACCATCGATGCTTGGAAGATCGAGCCCAATCGGTTGATCGTCCTTGACAACCTAGAAGATCCTGCAATCCTAAATAATTGGTTGCCTGATTTACAGTTGTTCAAATTGCTGATTACATCTCGCTGGCAGGATTGGTCGTACTTGGATGTAAAACCTCATCGACTGGATAGACTAGAACGCGATAAGAGTCTGAAGTTGCTCCATCTCTTGGCACCCCATTTAGCTCAAACCTTTGATCCTGAATTGGACACTCTCGCCGAGATACTTTATGATACCCCTCTAGCACTCCAATTAGCCGGCCTTCATCTTCATTATCGCCCAAACCTCACCCCCTCTGCTTATATTCAGGAGCTCAAAAACCGTGGTGGTGCTTTTAAACAGGAATTACTACCCAAAAACCTTTCTCAGGAGCCTACTCAACATAATCTCGATCTGTACGCTGCTTTTCTTCTCTCCTGGGATCAACTTTTTTCCGATGAACCAATAGATTCTGCTGCTCGTATTTTATTTCTTGCTGCTGGCTACTGTGTTCCTGATATTGCCATACCAGTTAAAGTATTTCAGGCCATCCTCAATAAATCTGCCCTGTTTCCGTCGGAGTCAGGATTCGGTTTACAGGTAGCACTCCAGAGTGACACTTCCTCAGGGTTGAGAGATGATGTTGAGAAGATGGCTAGCTGGGGGCTTTCTCGCCTCTATCAACTTGGCTTGCTAGATAGCACGTCGAATGAACCACATATTCATCCCATCTTTGCCGATTTTTCCCGTAATTTGGACGAACGTCAACCCAAGTCTATTCTTTCAACATTGGCCACATGTGTCAGGGAAATTGCACATAAGAGTAATGAGGCTGGTTTTCCACAGTGTATGCTCTTTTTGAGTCCTCACTTACCTTGGATTGCTAGCTTTATCGAACGGACGGATCCAGAGCAATCAAGCGGGCTGTGGCTCGAGTGGGCAATTTATTTAAATTTAGTTGCTGACTACGAGCGTGCTAAAACAGCCTGTGAACGTGCTTTAAGCATTGCTGAAAATGTTATTGATCAAAACTCGTTTGACTTTACAGTATACTTAAGTACCCTGGGGCGTATCCTCAAAGCCTTGGGTGATCTGCCCGCAGCTTTAGGGTATTTTCAACGTTCGTTGCATATCTCTGAAATTGCTTGTGGTTATAAAGACCTAATTGTTGCCATCCGCCTTATCGACCTAGGGGATATTTACAATGCAAGATGCGACTTGGAGTCTGCTAGCGCTTGTTTTGAGCGAGCACTGTGTATCCTGGAAGCTAGCACTGACCTCAGCTATCTCAAATATATTGCCAATTGTCTTGGTCATTTAGGCATCGTGCTGCGTAAGCAAAGGCGCTTTGATGAAGCACGTGATTGTCATGAAAAAGCATTACAAATTGGTAGACAAATCTTGGATCCCGAGGATCCTGATATGGCTGTCTATCTAACTGACTTGGGGCTTGATATTCTTTCATCGAAAAAGGACTTAGATGATGCACGCGATATCTTCGAACGCGCTCTAATAATCTCTGAAAAAGCTTATGGTTATTCTCACCCAATTGTGGCAAGGCGTCTTGTCAATTTAGGTGACACATTACGAGATCAAGGTAATCTCATTGCAGCCCTTGATAACTACAAATGTGCTCTTGAAATCCGGAAAAAAGTTTTTGGGGAACTGCATATCGATACAGCTGAGAGCATTTTTAGGCTTGGCTACCTTTACTATATCCAAGACAAGGTGGACGAAGCACGTATATGCTTTGAGCAAGCCCTAGCTATCTATCGACAGAAACTTCCACCTAGCCATCCAGATTTTTGCGCTCTTGTCAATTTTTTGAAATCTCTCAATGGCTAATAATAGAATTGATTGACCCCTCAGAGATTAGTCTCCAACTGGGTATAAACCTTCAAAGTGTTCGTCAATATGATACCCGCGTTTTCGGTGTTGCACTGGCAGTTTTAAAATTCCTTGAACTATTGCCCGTCTGATGCATGAATTGTTGGGTTCATTGACGGCGATTTGCTGATCAGTTGAATAGCGGTCGCGCATACCAAATCGAGCCTTTAAAAAATCCTTGTGCAAAATCAACCTCATTATCGGAGAACTTGCCCAGGTGTGTTACAATCCCCTGCGTAACCCCTCATGGACACCTCCTTCTCCCCCTCCCCCGAATCCCCTGCCCTGGTGATCGGCGCCGCCGGCGTGGACATCGTTGGGCGCACGCGCGGGGATGCGCAGTTGGGCACCTCGAACCCGGCGCACATCCGCAGCTCGTTCGGCGGCGTGGCGCGCAACGTAGCCGAGAACCTGGCTCGCCTGGGGCAGCCGGTGCGCCTGATTACCGCCGTGGGCGAGGACCAGACCGGCGACCAGCTTTTGCGCCAGGCCGCCGCCGTCGGGGTGGACGTGCAGGCGGTGCGCCGCTCGGCCCGCAACCCCACCGGCTCGTACCTGGCGGTGGTGAACCCTGCCGGCGCCCTGCAACTGGCGCTGGACGATATGCGCGCCATCGCCGACCTGACGCCCGATTACCTGGAGGCCCACACCGCGCTGTTCAAGGAAGCTTCGGTCGTGTTCGTGGACGCCAACCTCTCGCCGCGGGCGCTGGCCAAAATCGTTTCGCTGGCGCGCAAGGCGCACGTTCCGCTGTGCGCCGACCCGACTTCGGCGGGGCTGGCCAGGCGTTTGCGGCCTCACCTGTCGAAGCTGGCCCTGGTGACGCCTAACCAGATCGAGGCCAGTTTGTTGTGCCAGCTTCCCCCAGTTGCCCTGCAATTGGATGAAGGGCTGGAGCGGGCCAAGCGCCTGGTCAGCCAGGGGGTGCAGATCGCCCTGGTGGCCCTGGCCGAGTTTGGCGTGTGCTACGCCACCTCGCAGATCAGCGGCCACGTCCCGGCGGTGCGCGTCGAGATCGTCGACCCCACCGGCGGCGGCGACTCTTTCACCGCCGCGGTGATTTTCGCCCTGCTGAACGACATCCCGCTGGACGATGCGGTGCGCCTGGGGGTCTCTGCCGCGGCGCTGACTTTGCGCCACTCCGGCACGGTGGCCCCGGACCTGACGCTGGAAAAGCTATATAACCAACTGGTCATTTGATGAACCGTTTGACGTTGATCTAAGATGCGAGTTGCTTGCATTTTAGATAAAAACCAGGAAACAGCCCTATGCTTTCCCCATACACATACATGACCGACGAAATTGCCCGGGCGCTGGAACTGGGCGCCCCGGTCGTGGCGCTCGAATCGACGGTGATTACCCACGGTCTTCCCTACCCGTATAACCGACAGATAGCCGAGGAGATGGAGGCCGAGGTGCGCCGGCAGGGCGCGCTGCCAGCCACCATTGCTCTGCTGGACGGGTACATCCGCGTTGGCCTGGAGCCCGAGGACCTCGAGCGGCTGGCCCGGACCGCGGACATGCACAAAATCAGCCGCCGTGAACTCGGCCCGGCTGTGGCCTCCGGCTGGAGCGGCGGCACCACGGTGGCCGGCACCATGGCGGTTGCTTCCCTGGCCGGTATCCGTGTCTTTGCCACCGGCGGGATCGGCGGCGTGCACCGCCAGCCGGCCTATGACATCTCTGCCGACCTGCCTGAGCTGGCACGTACACCACTGATCGTGGTATGCGCCGGGGCCAAGGCCATCCTGGACCTGGATGCTACCCTGGAATACCTGGAAACCGCCTCGGTGCCGGTGGTAGGTTATCGGACGAACGAGTTTCCGGCGTTCTATTCACGCAGCAGCGGCCTGCGGGTCAGCGTTTGCGCCGATTCCCCGCACCATGTCGCCGGGATCGCCAGGGCGCACTGGGACATGGGCGGCGCGGGTGTGCTGGTGGTCAACCCCCCGCCTGCCGAGAGCGCTATGGAAGCAGATGTGGTCGAGCAGGCCGTTCAGACTGCCCTGGAAGACGCCAGGGTGCAGGAGGTCCGCGGCCAGGCGGTGACGCCTTTCTTGCTGGCGCGCGTGAGTGAGCTAACCGGGGGCGCCAGCCTGCAGGCTAACCTGGCGTTGCTCAGAAATAACGCCCGCCTGGGCGGGCAGGTTGCCAAAGCATTGACTTAGATACTTTCTTTGTGGTGTATGCGATGCGCAGCATCGCATACACCACAAAAAATTTCTAAGGCGTCGGAGTTCGCGTCAGGGTGGGGTAGGCGGTGGGTTTAATCGTGGGCGTCGGCGATAGATAGGGGGTGCGCGTGGGGCGTGGGGTGCGGGTGGGCACCGGCGTGGTGGTGGGGCGGATGGTGCGCGTTGGAGTGGGCGTGCGCGTGAACGTGGCGGTAGGTGTAGGTGTTGGGCTGGGAGCCGGGGTGGGCGGCTCGCCTTCGATGTTAAACGTGCCGCCGACTTTCCATTCGTGGCCGACAAAAATTTGTACTTCATAAGTGCCTGGCTGCCATTCCGATGGGTCAGGGCCCCAATCGGTATACCCCAGCCCGCCCGATCCACCGTTCCAGGGGATGGTTTCGTAATGTACCAGCTCGCCGTTGCGATACCACAGCGCGGTCCACTGCGCGCCGACGACCATGCCGTCGTAACTGAACACGGCGTACATGTGGGTGACGGGGTTTTGGAACAGCGTGCCCGGCTTCAGCGGCCGGTAGAGCGAATCCAGGCCGTCGGTAAAGGTCAACTGGCTGAACTTGGCCGCCGCATTCGGCGTGATGGTGCTTTCAAATTTCATTTCCACAGCCAATGGAATGTGTGCGGTGGGCGAAACGGTCGGTGTGTCGGAGACAGATTTGGTGGGCGTGATCGTCGGGCTGAGGGTAATCGTCGGCGTCAGGCTGATGGTGGGGGTGAGCGTGATGGTGGGGGTCAGGGTGAAGGTGGCAGTGGGCGGGAAGAAGCGGTAGACCAGCGGCTCGACCTGGCTGTTCAACAGCAGGGCGACGATCCCCAGGATGACGGCAATGCCCAACAACCGCCAGCCGCGCACCACGCGCTCACGGCGCATGCGGAAAAAGGGCAACTGCCGCCCTTTGCGGATCGAAACGATACCCCGCCAGACGCTGATCATCAGCAGCAGGATGGTAATCGCCAGGGCGGTTTGTACTGCGGTGTGGATGTCGAGCGACATGGGCATCCGCCAGGCTTAGCGGATTGGCTCCGCCACGACCGGGTTGCGCAGTGTCCCCAGCCCCTCGATGGTAACCTCGACGCTATCTCCTGGCAAAAGTGGACCGACGCCGGAGGGCGTGCCGGTCATCAGAATATCCCCCGGTTCCAGGGTCATCACCGATGAAGCGAAGGCGATCAACTGCCGCACGCTGAAGACCATGTCGCGAGTGGATGCCATCTGGCGCATTTCGCTGTTGACGTAGCAGGCGATCATGCTGTCCGCCGGGTCGAATTCGGTCTCGATCCACGGGCCGATGGCGCAGAAAGTATCGAAACCTTTGGCGCGTGTCCACTGGCCATCCCTGCGCTGCAGGTCCCGGGCGGTTACGTCGTTGCCGGCAGTATAGCCGAGCACGTAGCTGGCTGCCTCGTCAGGAGGAATCCAGCGGCCGCGTTTCCCGATCACCACGACCAGCTCGGCCTCGTGTTCCACTTGCTGCGATTGCGGCGGCAGCACGATCTTTTCGCCCGGACCGATCACGGCAGATGGCGGTTTGAGGAACAACAGGGGTACCTCGGGTACCTCCGCATTGTGTTCTTTGGCGTGGGCGGCATAGTTGCGCCCAACACAGATGATTTTGCCTGGTTGCAGCGGAGCAACCAGGCGTACAGCGCTGAGTGGCTGGTCTGCCTCCAGGCGACGAAATTCGCCGAACGGCGAACCTTCGAGCGGCCCTACCAGAGTCTCTTCGCCCTGGTTGAGAACCCAACCATAGCGCGGAAGTTCTTTCCCCTGGATGTAGCGAATAAAACGCATTCTGTCACCTCAAGGTAACCTGAAGGATAACTTATTCGATAGGCTGTTGGATGCGTTCGGACAGCTCTGCAATGGCTTGCTCGGTGCCGGCAAAGCGATCCGCAAAGCGCCAGCGCAGCACCTGGGCCAGGGCGTGGACGAGCGCCTCGATGGAGACGATGCCGACGCCTGTGGAAGGGTGCGCCTGGGCGGCTACGACGGCATCCGCAAAGCGCGCCGAGGCCAGTGAGGCAGATGCGACGATGGCCGCCGTAGGGATTCCCTTGACCTGGGCTTCACCCAGCGCCCGGGCGATGTAAGGAGATTGCCCGGCGACTTCCATGGCCAGCATAAGGTCCTGCTGGGTAGCCGTGTTGACCGTGCGGGCCAGGTCGGCGATGCCCAGCCGAGCAATGTAGATGGGAAAACCGCCCTGTTCGAGAAAGAGCACCAGGCTATAAGCAGATGGCTGTGCCGGGCCTTCGGCGAGCACGACAATGCGGCGGGCCTGGCCGATCTGCTCGGCCATCCGCTCCAGGGCGCTGGTATCCAGCGAGATGCGGCTGCGTTCCAGGGCCACGACGATCTCTTGCATGGCGCTGGCCGCGATACCCGGGATCGACTTGACGACATCTGCCTGTTTGGGGCGAATCAGCAGATCGTCTTTAACGCGCTGGCGGATTTCTCGCTGCAGCTTTGGGAAGCCGTCATAGCCCAGGTGCTGGGAAAAGCGCACCACAGTCGCAGCATCCAGATTGAGGGCGTGGGCCAGTTCACTGGCGGTCATAAATGCCGCTTCGACGTAGGAATCCAACAGAAAGTCCGCCAGCTTGGCGAAGCTTTTGGACATGTCTGATCGCTCTTGGCGGATGCGGTCTTCGTAGGACAGGGTTGACATCGGACGCCTCCTCTATATTGCCAGGTAAAGCGCTGAGGGGGATGGTTCAATATTCCTTGAGCCATTTGATTACAATACAGTTTATCATAAATAGTGCAGGAATGCAACACTTTGTGAATGATCCCCAAAAACCAGCAACTTTTATCCAGCTATTGACAAAACCGGCAAAAGGCACTATAAAGTACACCTGTCCGGGCGAATAGCTCAGTTGGTCAGAGCGCCTCTCTTACACAGAGGAGGTCGGGGGTTCGAGCCCCTCTTCGCCCACCAAAACTCCCCCACCCGTGGGGGTTTTTGATTTCAATGGGCTGGATGCGAGGATGATTTCACTTCTCTGCATCCAGTTCTTCATATTCGAACCAGTCGAAGTCGGCGTGGCGGCGGCCTCCCGTGAGATCCTGGCAGCAGAGGCCGACGAAAGCGCCGGTAAACTTACCCTCCCGGCAGTGCTCGTCCGAAAGGATGCTGGCATCGAAAACGCCGCCAATCGGCGCCAACTGCCCGCCTTCGGGCCCGTGCGAGAATTGCAGGCGATCATAATCCACTGAGACCGCCAGCACCCACCGGCCGCTGGCGGGGATGGGAACAGGAGCGACCAGCGGGAAATCGAGCGCGCCATTTACGCGCGTCATGATCTCAACCATCCGTCCCATACCCTCCTCGAAGCCTATTTTCAGGTAATAGAGGTTCTCCTGGTCGTACAGGCAAATCAGCCCGGCCGAGTGTTTGAAGTGCGTGGGATCGAACTCGATACAGGTTGCCGCGCGGTAATGGAACGCCTGCTGCCTGCGAGCGACCAAAGCCTGGATATGCCGCGAACCGATGGATTCACGGCCTTTGATCCGCAGAAAGCCCGGCCTTTCATCCAGGCTGAGCGTGTCGGGCCCCAGGGGAATCCGTAAAGTTTGGAAGTCCAGAGGCAACTGCTGTGCATTGAATTCCTCACGAACCGGAGTGATGGGCCAGGGGTGAGCGGGAAGGCCGGGAACATCTACTTCAACGGCGGCGCGCCCCGGCACAGGGCCCACCCTCAGCCAGCCATCTTCCGTCCAAGATACTTTCTGGATGGCCGTCTCGCGCCCAAGCGTGCAGCGTCCCTTTCGTGCAATCGGCCGGCCGCACAGGTGCGCCATATACCAGCCCGATCCCGGCGCATCGACGATGCTGGCGTGTCCGGCCTTTTGCAGAGGATCGAGAGGGTGATTACGGCTGGTGAGCACAGGTCCGGCAGGGTCAGCTTCGTAAGGCCCGGTCAGGGAACGGGAACGCGCCACCGTAACGGCGTGGCCTAAAGAAGTGCCTCCCTCGGCCACGAGCAGATAATACCAGCCATCCTTCTTGTAGAGGTTGGGGCCTTCGGTCATATCGAGGCTGGTCCCTCGAAAGATTCGGGTCAACGGACCGGTAAGGCGGTGCTCATCCGGGAGATACTCTTGCAGTAGAATGCCGGCAAACCGGGAACGCCCCTTGCGATAATCGGTTTCCATGCAGAGCACCCAGTGACGGCCCTCCTCGTGGTACAACGAGGGATCAAAGCCGTGGCTGTTCAGGTAGGTGGGCTCCGACCAGGGGCCTTCGATGGAAGGCGCTGTCACTACGTAGTTGTGGGTATCTTTGATCTCCCTGGCATCGGTTTTGACGTTGGTGTACACCAGATAGAAGGTGCCGGAGTCCCAGGTAAGGTTAGGCGCCCAGATACCGCAGGATGCGTGATGGCCGGCCATATCGAGCTGGCTCACGCGATCAAGCGGGCGGTTCAGGAGCCGCCAGTGCACCAGATCGCGGGAATGGTGGATTTGCACCCCTGGGAACCATTCGAACGTCGATGTGGCTATGTAATAATCCTCGCCGACGCGGAGGATGGACGGATCGGGATTGAATCCCTTCAGAACAGGATTGTGAATCATCGTCATAGCCAGGTTCTTTCTCCTCATGAGACCTGGCCCATTATACAACGAAGCTGTAGGTATGGCGGCTTTGCTAAAACCGGGGGCCGGGCGTCCAAAACCATGCTGAGCGCCAACAAAAGGCAGGCATCTTGACAAGGGATGAAATGTAGGCTATCATTTACACGTGTAAGGCTACACGTGTAAATCAAGAGTTCAATTTGCCAGGTTATCCATCCTGGGCCTTCAAAATTCCATCGAAAATATCAAAAAGCTGTACATGCCAAGACCATGAAACGACCCACTCAAGTTGACGTAGCTCGGTTAGCAGGGGTCTCCAGGGCCACTGTTTCTTATGTGATGAATGACCAGGCCAGCGGCCGGGTGCTTATTTCTGAAGAGACTCGCCAGCGAGTATTAAGGGCGATCGAAGAGTTGGGCTATGTGCCAGACGCCCGCGCCCAGGCGCTGCGTTCGGGCAGCACAAAAACGATTGGCCTCATCATACCGGATATTCACAATCCGCACTTCTGGCAGACCGCTGATGGCGTAGAGCAGGAAGCCTATGCTGCCGGTTACCACCTGCTCCTGTCCAGTATTCCCCCGGAAGACAAATTTGCTGAAGCCGCCTTCCGGGATCTTTCCCAGCGGCGCATTGACGGCTTGATCATGGTGCCGAGTTTTATTTACCACTCGGAGGAGGCTCAGAAAACCCTGAAGTATCTCCTTAAACGACGCCTCCCTATCGTGGGGATGATGGCCGATCATGGCCGGTTGAGTGACACGATCATGATCGATCGGGTAGTATCTGACTATCGAGACATAACACTAGAGATCATGAAGCACTTGCTGTCCTTGCAGCACCGGCGGATTGGCTTCATCTATGGGATAGCCGTGCCAGATTTGGGGACAGATCGCCTGTTTGCCTACCGCGAAAGTTTGCAGGCCGCCGACCTGCCGTATGATCCTGGCCTGATCGTTGAATGTGGGCCTACCATTGAAGATAGCTATCGTGCCACCCGGCAATTACTCGAGTCGCCATCTCGCCCAACTGCGTTGCTGGCAGTTAATGATCTTCTGGCTATTGGCGCACTACGGGCCATCAGAGACCTGAACCTGAATGTGCCTCAAGATGTTTCTGTAGTCGGTTACGATGATATTCCTATGGCGAAATATCTGGTACCCCGGCTGAGCACCGCTTCCAAAGATGGGAAGGAAATGGGGCGGCAAGCATTCCGACTATTGTTAGCTCGCTTGCAAGATCCTGACCGGCCGCCTCAGGAAATCAGGCTCCCAGCGCGCTTGATCCTGCGTGAGTCTACTGGACAGGCCCCATCTTGATGTTGGCGGTGCCAGTATTTCGATGGTAGGTGGCGGTACGCCCACATCAGGTGCAGGAAATCCAAAGATCGCGGTGCAAGCATTGATGCCATGATCAAGACATCGATCAGATTATTCACGGAAAGTAGTTCCTTTATGAGCAAGAAATCCGGCATTGTCAGGTCTCTCAGGCGCAACGCCGCCGCCTATATGTTCCTCGCGCCGTGGCTGCTGGGTCTCCTCGTACTTACGCTTTACCCGATGGCATACTCGCTGTGGCTCGGCTTCACGAATTATGACTTCACCAAGCCTGATTCGACGCAATGGATCGGGCCTGGCAACTATCTGAAAATGTTCGGGCCGCTGTTCGGGTTATCCGAGTTCACTGCGTCCACGGGCGAGGTTATGCGCGCAGACCCGTATTACCTGAAGTCGCTGTCTGTGACGTTTACCTATGTGTTCGTGTCCGTGCCGCTGAAGCTGATCTTCGCCCTCGCTGTGGCGATGCTGATGAACCAGAAACTGCGAGGGGTGTCGTTTTACCGAGCGGTATACTACATCCCCACGCTCCTCGGCGGCTCGGTGGCGATCGCAGTGCTGTGGAGGAAGCTGTTTGAGAAAGACGGCCTGGTAAATGGCTTACTGGGAGCCATTGGCTTCACCGACCTCCCCGGCTGGATCACCAATCCCAAGTACGCCCTCTGGACGCTTATTCTGCTGACGGTGTGGCAGTTCGGTTCGTCGATGATTATCTTCCTCGCCGGGCTGAAGCAAATCCCGGAGGAGTATTACGAGGCGGCAAGCGTGGACGGCGCGACCAGGGTACGGCAGTTCTTCTCCATAACCATACCCTTGCTCTCGCCGGTGATTCTGTTCAACCTGGTCATGCAAATGATATCCGCGTTCCAGGCGTTTACCCAGGCCTATATCATCGGCGGCGGCAGGGGAGGCGTGCTCAACTCCACGTTGTTCTACACCCTCCACCTGTATATCCAGGGATGGACATACCACGAGATGGGATACGCGTCCGCAATGGCGTGGGTGTTGCTGCTCATTATTGGGGTGCTCACGGTGATTGTCTTCAGATCATCGAATTTGTGGGTGTCCTATGGGACCGGGGAATAACATGAAAACCAGTGCGCTTGTCCGCCATACTTTGACGCATCTGTTCATCATTGCCCTGGGGCTGGCGATGATCTACCCCATCGCCTGGATGATTGTGAGCTCGTTCAAGCCCAACAATATGATCTTCAGCGACCCTGGGCTCATCCCGAAAGCCGTGACCATTGAAAACTACATCAGCGGATGGAAAGGCTATGCGGGTACGTCCTTTGGGAGATTCTTCGCAAACTCGCTCCTGATGTGTGCCGCGGCTGTCGTCGGGAACCTGATAGCCTGCACGATGGCGGCCTACGCGTTCGCGCGGCTCAAATTCGTGGGCCGGGGCTTCTGGTTCGCGGTGATGATGGTAACGCTCATGCTTCCAGGTCACGTCACGATCGTGCCGCGCTATATCCTGTTCAACACCTTCGGATGGGTGGGCTCGTACCTCCCGATAATCGTGCCGAAATTCCTCGCCACGGACGCGTTCTTTGTATTTCTGCTCGTGCAGTTCATACGCAGTCTGCCGAAAGAGCTCGACGAGGCGGCGATTATCGACGGGTGTAGTGAAGTCGGGGTATTCTTTCGCATCATCGTACCGCTCGCGACTCCCGCTCTGGTGACGACCGCGCTGTTCACATTCCTGTGGACGTGGGACGACTTTTTCAACCAGTTGCTGTATCTCACAAAACCGGAAATTTTCACCGTATCGAGGGCGTTGCGCACGTTCGTCGGCGACGCGGGCGCGGTATCCAACTGGGGCGGCGCGCTGGCGATGGCCACGCTGTCTATGGTTCCCCCCTTTATCCTGTTCTTCTCCCTGCAGAAATACTTCGTACAGGGTATCACGACCACGGGCATAAAGGGTTAGCACACTGACAGGAGGTTTGAATATGAAATGATGATGGGTAACGTATTTCGGATTTGTCCGCTGAAACGATACACAAAGCTAAAGCTATACAGAAACAGGAGAATGTAAAGATGAGAAAGATTCGCACAATTATGCTCGTGGCGCTAATCGCGGCGCTGCTCATGTCGTGCGCCCAGCCGACAGCCCAGGTCGTTGTCCAGACCCAGGTGGTTGAGAAGGAAGTTGTGAAAGAAGTAGTCCAGACCCAGGTTGTAATTCAGACCCAGGTCGTCGAGAAAGAAGTTGTGAAAGAAGTCCGCGCCGATGGACTGCCAGATTACACGGGCGGTCCCGCCGAGATCCGTATGGGTTGGTGGGGCAACGACGACCGCGCCGCCAGAACCCTGCAGGTTATCGAGCTGTTCCAGGCGGCGTATCCCGAGATCAAAGTTATCGGCGAGCCGAATGGCGGCACGGCCGACCACTTTCAGATCATCGACACACAGCTCTCGGGCAACAACGCTCCCGACCTTATCCAGTTCGGCGGCAACTACCCGGATTACATCCAATACCTTGAACCGCTCAATGACTACCTCGGCAAGCAGCTCCTGATCGACACCCCCGAGCGGTTTGACCAGACCGCGCTGATCCCCGCGACGCGTGACGATAAACTCTGGGTCGTAAGCCTCGGCACGAACACGCTCACCCTCGCCTACAACAAGACGATGATCGAGGCGGCGGGGGTTGCGCTTCCGAAGGACAACATGACTTGGGACGAGCTTCTCGCCTACGGCAGGGAGCTCAAGGCGAAACTCCCCGAGGGGGTTGCTCCCTTCGTGGACAACAGCACCAACCAGGCGAACTACCTCAGCTATTACTACCGCCAGCAGGGTACGCCGCTCTGGACTTCCGACGACGGCGGCAAATCCTACGCGACGGTCGATTCCGCCAGGAAATGGTTCCAACTGTGGGTGGATATGCGTGCTGAAGGACTGATCCCCGACGCGGACACCACCGCGACCTACGCTGAAACCGGGACGGACAGTTCCGCGCTCGTGGCGGGCAAGGCGGCGATCGGTTTGATCTGGAGCAACCAGTTAGCGGCTTACCAGGCAGCCATGACCGACACGCTCGGCGCGACGACGCTCCCCAAGGGCGGTGAAAAGTCGTACGTCATCCAGATGAGCCAGTACCTGGGTATCAACAAGGATAGCAAGAACAAGGCGGCGGCGTCGCTGTTCATCAACTTCTTCGTTACCACCCCAACGGCGGGCGTGGTACTCCAGACCAATAGAGGCGTGCCTTGCTCGCCGGTTGTGCGCCGAGGAATCGCCGTCGGGGCCACCAAGACGGACGCAGAGGTTTACAGGATTTACAACGCGGTCGCTGACCGCACGATCCCGCAGGACCCGAACCTGCCGAACGACCAGGAGTTTGTGAACGAGCTTCGGTTGATCGGTCAGGCGTCAGCATACGGACAGTCCACGGTTGACGAGGCCGCTCAGGCTTTGCAGGCATTAATCGAGCGTCTGGCGGTCAAATAACTTCCAGCAAAAGTTGCGATTTCAAAAGGCGCGGGGTCGGCAAGACCCCGCGCTTATCCAATATCCGAAGGAAAGCATCATGCCTAAAACTCGTTATGCTCAAGTCGGCCTGGGAGACCGCTCGACCTTGTTCTCCTGGGCGATTACACAGCAATATGCTGATTCTTCTGATCTGGTCGCCATCTGCGACTCTAATCCTGGGAGGGTAAAACTCCGCAGGGGCATGGCGCAAGCAAATGGCGCTGACCCTGCCTGCTTCCCTGCGGAAGATTTCGATAGGATGATCACCGAAACCAATCCCGATGTGGTTGTGGTCACCACGATGGACTCAACCCACGATCACTATATATGCCGCGCCATGCAATTGGGCTGTGATGTGATCACCGAAAAGCCGATGACCATCGATGCCGGGAAATGCCAGCGCATCATCGATACCCAAAAGGCTACCGGGCGAAAGGTGCGGGTGACTTTCAACTATCGGTATGCACCCTTTCGAACCCAGGTTAAAGACCTGCTTATGTCAGGCGTGATCGGCGACATCAAATCGGTTGATTTCCATTGGATGCTGGATACCCATCATGGCGCCGATTACTTCCGCCGCTGGCACCGGGAAAAACGTTATTCTGGCGGGCTGCTGGTGCACAAGGCCACGCACCATTTTGACCTGATCAACTGGTGGCTATCCACCGTTCCTGAAACTGTTTATGCAACCGGCTCGCGCCAGTTTTATACGCCCGAAACTGCTGAACGCTATGGATTGGCCCGCCGCGCTGAACGCTGCCTGGATTGCCCCGAATCGTTCAACTGCCCCTTCTTCATGGATTTGCAGGCCGACGGCATACGGAAAGCTCTTTATCTGGAGCAAGAGCAGTACGATGGTTATTTTCGCGACCGCTGTGTTTTCAGCTCCAGGATTGACATCGAAGACAACCTCCAGGCAGTGGTCAACTATCGCAGCGGCGCCTCCCTGAGCTATTCTTTGCATGCCTTCATGCCCTGGGAGGGTTACACCGTAGCTTTCAACGGCAGTAAGGGTCGCCTCGAGCATATTTGTATGGAGACCAGTTACACCAGTGGGGATGGTTCGGTCCCTGGCGAGCTAATTCCCCAGGGGACCAGGATCAGCATCCATCCTGTTTTCAAGGCGGCTTATGATGTGGAAGTCGATGAGAGCGGAGGCGGCCATGGCGGCGCCGATCCCCTGCTGCTGGCGGACATCTTTGCTCCGCAGCGGCCTGTGGACCGCTACCTGCGGGCGGCTGATCATCGTTCTGGGGCTTACTCCATCCTGACGGGAATCGCGGCCAACCGTTCTATCCAGGAGTCCCGTCCCATCCGGCTCGATTCCCTCATCCAAAGGCTGGATTACCCCGACTACACATCGATGCCTTCCCCAGATGAGCCGATTGACCCGCGCCCGTTGAAGCATTCGACAGCGAAAAGGGTGTAGCGTTGCTACGCCCGACAAACTTGCTTATTTTATGCCCGGTTGGGACCTTGCCTCAAACCCCCCTCATTTACCGGTTGAGAAGCCACTTCATAAGTTTGTTCATAAAACAGGCTAAAATACGGTATGGATATTCAACTTGTCAAAAGTAAATATAAAGACGCTCTCAGCGGTCTAGAAAGAAATACGAAGAGAGTCTACGGTTATGAAAAACCTGTTTTGATCGAAGGAGGCAATTACCCGGGCATATGGTTGGAAAGCGGGCCGCACGAAGGGTTGATCTATGGCAGGTTTGTCCCTTCGGTGGCAAAGGCCAACCATGAAGTATTTTTCCGCCACCAGCGTGAAGATGGCTATCTACCCTATCGTGTTTATCTGGAAAATAGCGGTTATCCCCCTCTCGGTTCATCACAAATCCAGATGGTTGTACCCATCGCCAAAACAGCTTTACGGACAGCCGACATGATAAGAGACGAGGCCTTTCTTAATGCTGCTTACAACGCCTGCGTTCGATGGGATAGCTGGCTGAGTCGTCACCGCAACACGCGCGGCACCGGCCTGTGTGAGGCTTTCTGCGAATATGATACCGGACATGACAACAGCCCCAGGTTTGCAGGTATTCCCAAGAAATGCCCGAACGATGATGCATCCATTTGCCCGAAAGAAGGGAAGTTACCTTATCTCGCCCCTGACCTGTCTGCGACGGTTTATGGAGGGCGAGTTGCCCTCTCTAAAATGGCAGAGCGCTTAGGCAAACGATATGAGGCAGAAAGGTGGCAGGAGAACAGTGAGACCCTGCGACAGCTTATCATCAAACATTGCTTTGACCCTGAAGATGAGTGTTTCTACGATGTCGATGCAGATAACAACTTCGTCCGAATCCGTGGCGATGCGCTTACCAGAGTCCTGGGCGAATATATTGTAGATCAGCCAATGTTTGACCGGATTTACGCCAGGCATATCAAGAATCCGAATACATTCTGGACGCCTTATCCCTTCCCTTCGATCGCGGTTGACGATCCAACTTTTGTCCGTGTGCTGCCTCCAAATTCATGGGGCGGAGCAGCCCAGGCGCTTACAGCCCTTCGTGCGCCGTCATGGCTTGAACATTATGGAAAGTCAGCAGATCTGGATCACCTGATGAAACGCTGGGTAGATGCAATCCTGCGAGCGCCGGATTTTATGCAACAGGTGAATCCGTGGACTGGTGAGTTCTCCACATCGGCGGGGTATTCACCAACCATGTGTATGTTTATTGATTTTGTGGACCGGTTGAGTATCTTAGGGCACGAGACAGCAATAGTTGGGCAAAATTGCTTCACGGCCTGAATTTCGCGGCTTCTCGCAGTTTATCTTTCCCGTTTCTTCTGGCCCATTGACGAAGATCCTGGGACTTTTCCCCATCCCGACCTCGGCCCTGGTAGATTACGCCCTCCCCGCGGCCCACCTGGTTGGAGCGGCCCGACATTGCCTATCCTACCATGGACCACGGGGCATTCATCTGTATGGCAGGCGCGCGTATTGAGCCGCTTTGACGGCGGCCACGATATCGACTTCTGGTATGGCCTGGCCAGCCGCCTTGGCCAGACAGATAAGCGGTGGGGAGCAAATGTCGAGTCGATGCTGGACTTTTCATGCCGCAGTATCAGGTCGATTTTGCCAACGGCAAGGAGAAAGTTACGGTCGTCCCCTTGCCCAGCACGCTGGAAAGTTTTATTTCGCCAGGACCTGTTTGATTCTGACCGGGTCGGCGCGGACCATCAGAGCATCAGCTATGGATGCGGCGGTGATCGATGGTGCGTCGCA
Organism: uncultured Anaerolinea sp.; assembly: GCA_964595435.1. Classification (GTDB taxonomy): domain Bacteria; phylum Chloroflexota; class Anaerolineae; order Anaerolineales; family UBA4823; genus RBG-16-57-11. The sequence goes on from CAZQQJ010000007.1 coordinate 130,006, forward strand.
TTTTCAGGTTTACCGTTATGTCGTGCTGCCGCTCTCAACGAATGCGCTGGTGACTCTGGCGATTATCACGTTCATCAATACCTGGGGCAACTTCGTCTGGCCCCTGGTCATTGCTACCAATGAAAACACTTTCACCGTGAGCCAGATGATCAACCGCTACAATGGCATTTTTACCCGCGCATCGATCAATACCATCATGACCGCCAATCTGCTTGCCGCAATTTTGCCGCTGCTGTTCTTTATCGTTTTCCAAAACAAGATCATCAAGGGCATTTCGATGTCCGGGCTGAAAGGTTAGATACGCGGCAAGATCATTCACAAGCGGCCGCCCTGGCCAACCGTGATTGCGGCCTGCTCCCGGCCGGGGTCTAATGACGTGTATCCACCGACTCGCGCCTGCTCCAGCTTTCGTCTAGGGGCGCTTCTTCTGGCTGGTGGACTGCACCCAGGCCTCGCTGGCCGTATCCAGGTTGCGACCGCCGCGTCCCTGTACTGGGTGGATGTAGAGTGACTTGGGGTCGAGTCTGCCGGTCACCGGTGCTGGCAGGTGCAACTCGTAACGGACGGGTTTGGCATGGTCGGCGAGCAGGCGCTCGGGCGTATACAGCCGCCCGTAGTTGTACATAATCTTCAGAAAATTGGTCTTGCCGCGCAGCAGGTAGCCGGCTGCCTCGGGGATGAAGCTCAGCATTTCCTTCCACTCGATAATCTTCAGATAGAAATCCCAGTAGGTCTTCATCATCTCCTGGTAGAAATCGGCCAGGGGCAGCCGGGTTTCCAGGGCGCAGTGCTGCAGATCGAACAGGCGGTAATCGCGGGTGGTGAAACGGTGCGCCGTGTTCAGCCAGGTTTCTGTGCCGGGGTAAGGAGTAAGCACCGACAGGTTGACCAGCTCGTGGATGCCTTTGCTCCATTCACGCAGCACCTGAAAGCGATCCCGATCCCAACTGGGGTCGATGATGATGTTGACCGCAATGATCAAGCCCATCGCTGTGCCAACCTGTAACGCTTCGAAGCTCATTTCGGGAGAAACGCGTTTGCGCAATTTGTCCAGGCCCTCAGCGTCGATGGCTTCCAGCCCCAGGAATACATATTCCAGCCCCAGCTTTTTCCAAAATTTGAATACTTCCTGGTTGCGCAGCAGCACATCGCAGCGCGTTTCCAGGTAATATTTCTTCTTGATTCCACGCCGGGCGATGGCTTCACCAATGGCGTAGGCGTGTTTCTCTTGCAGAAAAGCCACGTCGTCCAGGATGAAGACGCCTGGCTGGCGGATGCTTTGCAGTTCCTCTGCGATCTGCTCCGGGTCTTTGGTGCGGTAGCTGCGCCCGTAGAAAGTCCACGCGCTGCAAAAATTGCAGTCCCAGGGGCAGCCGCGTGAAAACTCGATCGACGCGGCCGGGTCGAGGAAGGCGACGAAGTATTTGTTCGGATAGCGCAGCAGGTCCCGCGCCGGGCGCAGGTCGTCCAGTGATGAGATGGTCAGCGGCGCCGGCCCGCGTCCATATTCCGAGACCACTCCCGGCGACTCCACCAGCGCCTTGCGCCGGTTCCCCGGGTCTGTTTCTTGCAACACAATTTCCATTAACTGCACCGCTCCTACCTCGCCCTCCCCCTGGAGCACACAATCGATGTTGCCCCTGGCGTGTTCCAGGATTTCATCTGCCATGAAGGACGCGCTGTGCCCGCCGGCGAAAACGAAGACCCCCGGCAGGATTTCTTTGGCCGTCCTGGCCATGTCGACCACCTCCGGGATGTTGGGCATATAATTGACCGAAAAGGCGACGACTTCCGGCTGCCAGGTTTTCAACGCGTCCAGGTAGGCTTTGGGTTTCTCTACCTGCAGATCGATCAGCTTGACCTGGTGTCCGGCGCGGCGCAGCGCCTGGGCAACCAGTTCCAGGCCTACCGGCTCGAGGCGCAGGTAGATTTTAGCGTAAGCCAGCCCGCTGGGATGTACGGTCAGGATCTTCATAGATGGGTTCCCTTGTCGTTTGGGTGGGCAATTGACATAATGAGCGTAATCAGCGGTAACTTGTGCTGGAGGTAATTATAAGCCGGTTGTGTAAAACTGGCGCCAGGTGATAAAATGGCGTTGAAAAGTTGGCGTAAGCCGGTTGGCGTGTAGTATGTTGGAGGAAGTCAAGATGGCTTATGATTTTGTGTTGGCAAACGGGAAAATCGTGGATGGCTGCGGCAACCCCTGGTTGTTGGGGGATCTGGGCATTCAAAATGGGCGTGTGGCAGCGATCGCTCCGGCAGGGACATTGCGCGGAGAGCGCGTGATTGATACGGCCGGTCGCTATGTTACCCCTGGTTTCATTGATGTGCATACACATTCTGACCTGTCGATCCTGGTCAATCGCCGCGCCGAGAGCGCCGTGCGCCAGGGGTGTACCACGCACATCCTGGGAAATTGTGGTATGTCGCCTGCCCCGTTGGATGATTCCCACCTGGATGAAATGCGCCATTATTGGGGACGCATCTCGGATCAGGCAGAGGTAACCTGGGCCTGGCGCGGCTTTGGCCAATATCTGGAAACGCTCGAATACGGCGGGTTGGGCATCAACGTTGGCTCGCTGGCCGGGCACGCTGCTTTGCGGATGGCAGTGATGGGTTTGGAGGATCGCTTGCCCACGCATAGTGAACTGGAGCGAATGAGCGATCTTTTGGCCGATGCGCTGAAAGGCGGCGCTTTCGGATTGTCCACCGGCCTGGTCTATCCGCCGGGGTGTTTTGCCCAGACGGAAGAGATCATTGCTCTGTGTCGCGTGGTGGCTCGTTATCACGGGCTGTACGCCTCGCACATCCGTGGCGAGCGCGAAACCATCCTGGATGCGGTTGCCGAGGCAATCGAAATCGGACGTGAGGCGGGTGTACCGGTGCAGATCTCGCACAATGCCCCCAAATATGGCGCCCCGTGCGATGCCACTGCCAATTTGCGGCTGGCGGAGCAAGCCAGGGAGCGCGGCCAGGATGTGACTGTTGACAACGACGTGCACACGGATCTGGCTCCGGCGCTGGTGGGTGGATTGCCGCAGCACATCCAGGAGAGATCTGTTGCCGAAATCGTCAACCTGTTGCTGGACCCGGCACAACGGCGCCTGGTGCAAGAAGAGATCGTGCAGGATCGCAAGCCTGCTTTTGGCCCCAGCGGCCTGCTCAAACACGGGCAATGGCAGCGTATTACCCTGTTGCACGCACCCCAGACACCGCGCCTGGCGGGTAAGACGATTGCCGATATCGCCGCGCAGACCGGCGACGACCCCTTTGATGTCTACTTCAACTTGATCGTGGCAAACGGCGCTGACGCTGAGGCGATTTTCGATTACATCGACGAAGCGAACATCCGTATCTTATTGCGCCACCCGGCAGTGATGATCTGCTCGGATGGCCAGGTGTTGGCGGATTATGATTTCCTGAACGACCCGCCGCCCTATTCGCCGTGCAGTTATAGCGAGTTCCCCGGTGTGCTGGAGCGTTATGTGCGTCAATCAGCGGTGTTGACCCTCGAAGAAGCGATCCGCAAAATGACCTCATTCCCGGCGCAGCGCTTTGGGCTTTGGGATCGCGGCGTGCTGCGCCCTGGCGCCTGGGCGGATATCGTTGTTTTTGACCTGGAGCGCATCCACGACCGGGCGACGAATCTTTATCCACATACCTTTCCATTCGAGAATTATCCGCACCAGTACCCGGAGGGTATCGATTACGTGATGGTCAACGGCGCGCTGGTGGTTGAGGATGGCGAACATACCGGGGCCTTACCGGGCAAAATTTTGAGGCGCGCTTTCTAACCCTATTTGAAATATTTCTCGACCAGTGGGCTTAAATCAGCCGCTGTATGTGCTTTTAATATTTCGAAGAAAGACGCCCGTGTGGCGAGTAGATAGGTATTTCGCTTCAGGTAATCGCGCAGAAACTCGAAGAAGGCCGCGTCGCCGATTTGTTGGCGCAGTTCATCCATGAACAGGGCGCCGTTGAGATAGACCACATCCCGGTAGTTGCGATAGCTTTCATACTCTCCCTGGATATCGTAAACGGTGGTATCAATTTTTCCGCGCGGTTCGAAGAATTGAACCCGGTAGGTCCACCACCAGTCCAGCTCCTGCGGGTCGCGGTGCTCGTAATAAATGTGCTCGGAATAGGTGCACAATGCCTCATCCAGCCAGGGTTCCATAGCCTGGTCGTTTCCTACCAGGCTATACCACCACTGATGGGCAGTTTCATGGGCAGCGATGGCTGGCAGCAGCTCCGCCTCACCGCCGCGATACCAGTTGTAGAAATCTTTGCTCAGGAAGAACAGGCCGTCGTATTCCATGCCGTCAATGAAGTCGGCCTGTACCGCGGTCAACGACTGGCGAGGGAAAGGGCCGAACACCTCTTCGTACAGGATTAATGCCTGGGCGGAAGTGCGCGCCACCTGCTCCCCGGCTTTTTCGTAAAACGGAAAGTGATAACTGGTTACCCTCACTACCTTTCCCGAGGGCATCTGCACACTTTCTACGGCCGTTTTGTAGTGCGGGCTGGCCGACCAGGCGAAACTGCGTGCCAGAGGAAGCCGGTAATGTAACTGGTCACCGCCTTCTTCGGCAAGAGCGCTGGCAGCGACGATCAAGTCGCGTTGCGTACCGGCGAAGCGAATGGTCACCTCGAAGTCGGCGATATCGTAGACCAGGTTTTCCCCAAATGGGGCGGCATCATGCACGATCCAGCCCTTATCTGCATCGTAGGGCGGTATGAAAGGATACCAATCGCCCAGGTTGGCCTGCAGGTCGGTATAGCCAAAAGGTCGAGGACGGAGGTTGGTATATTTGGTTGTCTGTGGAAGTTGGAGTTCGTAGGATATAGTGAAATCCAGGCGCTCGCCAGACGCCAGCGGCTGGCCTAGTGGCAGCAGGAGGTGCGTATCTTTCAGCCGGAATTGGGCCTTGCTGCCGTCCTTCCAGATGATGTGGTTCAGTTGAAATGCGCCTGGATAACGTTGTGGGTCTACTAACAAGATCAACTCGGATAGGGTGCGAGAGGATGTGTTGAGATAGTCGATATGTTCGTCTACGGCCAGGTGATGTGCAGCGTAATCGAGTGTGGCAGACAATCGGTAAAGGGATGTGGGCAGGGCTGGCGTAGCAGGTAATGTGGAAGGGGGCACCTCAGTGGGTGTTTCTTGGGCTAATTCCGTTTGAGATACAGGGTCAGTCGGCCGCACAATGAGTGTTGGGCGAGCCGTCACAAACACAGTGTTGGTGGCCGTTGTCATAGTGACAGGACTGGGTGGTAGAGCGGTATGTACTTCTGCCCTGGGTATTGTCCCACAGCCTGCCGCTATCAGCCACAGCAGCATCACCCATAACAGCCTCTGGCCTGCCCGATCAGCCAACCGGGCGTGCTCGAAAACATGAGGCGAAGAAGAATGGGTATCGGTATTCATCCGCGTTGGTCCGCGCCCCATTTTTTCCGTACTGGAAATTGTGTGAGGCAGTTCCTGGTAGCCGGTCGTTGATGATGCTGAACACATTGACCTCAGCAGAGCTATCTCACCACCAGCACCGGACGATCTATCTGGGTAAGAATCTTGTGCGCAAGGTCATCCAGCAGAAAACGTTGCCAGCCTTGCTCTCGGTGAGCTCCAATGACGACCAGGTCATAGTCTCCGGAGCGCGCCTCAGTGATAATCTCGTCAACGACCAATCCGTGGCGTATTTTGGCCAGTGGGTGGATGCCAGGACGGCCTAATAATTCAATGTCCTTCATCAGCAGCTTGCCCTCTGGAGCGGCATCCTGGATCAGTTCTTTGGCACCAGCACGCAACTGTGCATCTGGAACGCCCGGCCCGGCGCTGATTTGAGACATAACGTGTAATACGGTAATATCCTCCTCGCCTTCGAGCAGTTCGGCAACCTGAACGGTAAAACGGCTCAAGACCGAGTTTTCTGCTCCGCTATCACACAAAAGGATGCGTTTTATACCGCGCGCGGGTCCTTTGACCACAATCACCGGGCAGGAGGCGCGCTCGACCAATTTATGGATCGTATCCTGGCGAGGCCAAAAAGCATAGCTACGTTGGGCCTCGCTTTCACCGATAATCAGCAAATCGCAGGCGATTGCTTTGGCCTCGGCGATGACCTCCTGGTAAAGATCGCCTGCACGTAAGCGTTTGGACAACTGTACCGGGCCGAGTATCTCTCCGGCCCGGTTAAGAATATCATTGAGTTGAGAAGGGGCATCGGGCCCCTCTGTTATGGCTAAAACCGTAGTTTCCTGGCCGGTGAAGCCTGCAAATTGAGCGGCAAAACATAAAGTCTGTTCAGCGATTGTGATGTCGTGGATAGTAATCAGGATGTGCATGGCATAAGCGTGAGATTACGAGCTAAATAAACTACAGCAACATTAACAAGATTGGAACCAGAAAAATCAACACCATAAAAATTGCCAGGTTACGGTTGTTTGCGGTTGTCACCGTAACAAATCCCAACATTTTGTGCAAGTAACCTGAGTAAATGGTGCTTAAAATAAGCAAAGAGACGATCGTCACGCTAAACATCTCCACGAACACCACGGTAAAGGCGGGTGGGTTGTTCAGCAATATTGCCGCAAGCAGGGTATCGATGAAGGTGGTTATGTTAGCGCCCATAATATAAGGGATCACGTTTTCGCGGCGCACAAAACCGCGATTGCTGAGCGGCACCAGGATGCTCAATGAGACGCTGACTGACATGGAAATCAGCGTAACCAGGGCCCCCAGGGCGAACATAACTGCAGGCCGGTAAACCAGGCGAGAGGTCCAACCAACCCGGCTTTCTTTGATGGACATTTGAGGTAAGCACTTATCAAATAAATTGAAGCTGAGCATAATAATGCCAACTCCTACCACAAACAGTGCCCAATCCGGCAGCCAACCGCCCAGGCGATTAACCAGTGGATCGACAGCAACGTCAATGATCGAAGTAAGCAGCCTTCCGGAGTGTAATTGCACCCGATCTAACATGCCCATCTTCAAAAAGAATCCCCCGAGTAGGAGCGCCGGTATGTAGGTGGTAGCCGTTACGCTGAGCGAGAGCAGGCCCATTCCCAGGCTATTGGCCCGGTCACGACCTCGTAGCACGTATAAGAAACCGATGAACAGAACGATGAAGCTGGCCCCCAGGCGGCTGCCCGTGATCATCGCGAAGGCGCCCAATCGGTTCACAACCCCGGCATCGAAGAAGGTCAGTGCGGCGGCAGCGACGGGCGAGCCGCTCATGATAACATAGGCGAACAACCAGCCGAAACCCAGGGCGTTGGCCGCATTGCTGACATCCAGGCCGTTCTTTACCAGCGGCGCCAGGCCGCGAGCCCCTTCTTTCATCAGCGAGATTGCCAGGATGAACAGATATAGACTGGAAACAAATAGAGCAATTCTGCCCATGGGAATGCGTGCCCACCAGGCTAGAGTACTGGGCGGATGAACAGGCTCCAATACCGCAAGGGCTGGCGCCTCAGGTGGAGGGTCGTCTTCTGAGGGCGGCGGGGGAACAATCGGCATTTGACTCATCGGAATGGCAGGATTATACCGTATTCTAACTGCTTTCCTATAGTGATAAATGCTCTCGGCCAGTCCTACTCCCACTATCAAACATATACCGGAATAAGCGGTGCATTATTTTGTAACGATTTTCTTAACATTCCCTGGACACAAAGCGGTTATAATATATCCTATTCAGGTTATAATTATCGATAATTGGCTTTGCTCCCGATATAGCTGGAGAGAAAAATGAATATCGTTCGAGATATACCTGCTGCGCCTGGCCCTAAAGGGCACCCTATTTTAGGCGTGTTACCTGAGTTGCGCCAGGATCGGCTGAGTTTTTTGATGGATGCGGCGCACCGATATGGGGCGGTCGTGCGTATGCGCGTCGGCCCGCTGACTCTATATCAGGTCAACCATCCGGATGGTGTGCAACGTGTGTTGCAGGAAAACAACCACAATTACACCAAGCGCACACCCTTGTTCAAAGATATTCGCCGCTTTCTGGGAGATGGCTTGCTGGTTAGCGATGGTGCCTACTGGTTGCGCCAGCGGCGCTTGATGCAGCCCGCTTTTCACCGCCAGCGTATCACGGCTTTTGGGGAGATGATGGTTTATTCTACTCAGGCGATGCTCGAGCGTTGGCAATCTTATGCCTCAGATGGTCAGGCATTCAACATGTTGGGTGAAATGATGCGCCTGACTCTGGATATTGTCTGTCGGGCCTTATTCAGCGTGGATATCGAGCGCAATGTGAGCGCCGTAGATCGTTCGGTGACCACTCTGATCTCGGATGCAATTTATCGTTTTGATCACCCTTTTTACCCTGAACCCTGGCTGCCAACACCGCGTAACCGGCGATATCTCCGGGCAGTCCAAACACTCGATCAAATCATCTATAGTATCATCGACGGGCGTCGTCGCAAACCGGTGGAGGCCAACGATTTGTTAGCCATGTTGTTAGAGATGCGTGACGATGAAACAAGCGAGAGCATGAATGATCGGCAGTTGCGCGACGAAGTGATCACCCTGCTGATTGCTGGACACGAAACAACTGCCACGACACTGGCCTGGGCCGCATATTTGCTGGCCTCCCATCCGCAAGTTGAAATGCGTTGGCGCGACGAGATCGCACGCGTGTTGGCCGGACGTACGCCTGGCATTGCCGATTTGGCCAATCTGCCCTATACCCGCATGGTGATCGATGAGACCATGCGCTTGTACCCTCCGGCATGGATCACTAACCGCCGTGCCGAAGCGGAGGATGTGATTTGTGGTTATACCGTTCCAGCCGGTGCAGAAGTTTCTGTCAGCCCGTATGTCACTCACCACCTGGCTGAATTTTGGCATGAGCCTGACCGGTTTAATCCTGAACGGTTCGCGCCGGAGATCTCGAACGGCCGGCCACGTTATGCTTATTTCCCTTTCGGTGGCGGGCCCCGCCAATGCATCGGCAACAGTTTTGCCCTGGTCGAGGCGCAGTTAGTTCTGGCGATGATCGGCCAGCGCTACCACATGGCGCTGGCTCCGGGCCATACGGTGAGGCCGGAGCCGCTGGTCACATTACGCCCCTACGGTGGCCTGTGGATGACCATTCAAACTGCGAAGGCTCCGCGGGCCGTACAAAACCAACAGCCGTCTGGGATAAATAACTGACCACTGGCTCCAAAACATGATCCAACGGTTGACCTCCCCCCTGTTAAAGCCAGGCATGGTTCTTTCAGGCAGTCGTCTTCTGGCTGCCAGGTTGTTGTCGCTGATCGTTGCCTTGGGCTGCCTGGCCATGTTCCTGGTGGCGTTGCCTGCCCGCGTCCAATGGCTGGAAGACCTGGCAACACGGGCGCGACCGCTCCTGATTGCCGAAACGCAATTAGGAGCCACGCGAGTCGAATGGATCACTGGTATTTTCCCTCAGGTAGCCATCCTAGTGGAAATAGGGGTGATGTCGTTGTACTTTCTTAGCGCCGCGCTGATCTACTGGATGCGTTCGAATGATTGGCTGGCCTTAATGACCGCGGCCGGGTTGCCTTCTTTCGCTTTGCACATTACACCCACGTTGAATACCTGGATGGAAGCCGAACCACACCTGGCGGTGGTTGGCATCTTGTTCAAATGCCTGGGGTTGGGACTGGCATTTTTGTTCATGTACCTGTTCCCCAATGGGTATTACGCGCCCACCAGGATGCGCCTGTTCCTTCTCGGTTGGATTGCCTGGTCTGTGGTCTGGCTGATGTACCCCGACTCGATATTCAGTTTCCGTGATCCCTTTGGCATCTCTATTGCCAGTTTCTGGCTCTTAATGTTGTGGTGGGGTACAGGCATCTTTTCTCAAATCTATCGCTATGTGCGGGTTTCCAGCCAGATGGAGCGCCAGCAGGCGAAATACATTACCTTTGGAGTAACCATTGTCGTAATTGGTTATAGCCTGTATGTGCCGCTGCGTGAGTTAATGAAACATCTATCTCATGCCGAACTGGCCCAGGTTGTTTTTCAGATGGTTGCCCCATCGGTCTTTTTGTTGATGGTCGGCGCAATTCCATTCACGATTGCTTTATCGATCTTGCGTTACCGTTTGTGGGATATTGACATCATCATCCACCGGACGCTGATCTATGGTGCTCTGACGGCTTTATTGGCGTTGATCTATTTTGTCGGTGTGATCCTTTCTCAGGGTTTATTGATTGTGCTGACTGGCCAGCGATCGACAGTTGCCGTAACGTTTTCCACTCTGGCTGTGGCTGCTCTTTTCAGCCCGCTTCGAGCGCGTCTGCAAACCAGTATCGACCGGCGCTTCTTCCGGCGTAAATACGAAGCGGCCCGGGCCCTGGAAAAGTTCAGCGCCGACCTGCGCGACGAGGTGGACCTGGAACAGGCCATTGCCCGCTTGAATATGTTGGTCTATGAGACCCTGGAGCCAGAACGCGTATCGGTATGGTTGGTAGATAAGAGGAAGGCAAATTGATGGTGGCCGAACGACAACAACGCCAGCCTGGGTTTTACCTGGTCTCACTTGCCTGGATCGTTACTGCGCTTCTGCTGGCCGGTTTGATGGTGGTCGGTGCAGTTTACAACTTCCGGCAACTGACACAGCCAGGTAGCTACGCTTTGCTCACCAGGCTGGGGGCCACGCCAGAAGTGGCCGCGATCTATTCGATTGTGTCGAAGATCGCCCCGGCTTCGATCTGTGCCTTGCTGGGGTTGTTGTTGTTTATTCGCCTGGTTCGCTCCAGACAGGCATATGACCGTATGGCGATGTTCACAGCCTTCATGCTGTTGACTTTTAGCCTTTTGAACAACGGCACTGTGGATTCGATCCCAGAGGATGCTATCTTCTGGCAGGTTGCTTATACCTCGATCGGTGTTCTGGGATCGGCTTTATTCTTTCTGTTCATGTTGATCTTTCCGGATGGGCGTTTTGTGCCGCGTTGGAGCAGGTGGATTCCCCTCGCTTTTTTGGTGTGGATGGCTTCCTGGTTCATATTTCCATCGCTTAACCCTGCCTATATGCCTGAGCTGACAGTCGATTTGATCGTTGGTGTATGGCTGGTGCTGGCGTTGGCAACGCAGGTCTATCGCTATCGGCGTTATGCAACGTCTGTGCAACGCCAACAAACCAAATGGGTGGCTTATAGCCTGATCCTGTTGATCGTTTTCAGTTTTGTCGATCTGTGGATAGAGCAAGTTTTGCTGCCGAGATTGGAAACTGGTTCTATCGGAGTGGTGCTTTTTTTGCCTGTGCAGCTCATTTTCGACCTTGGCTGGTTGATTTTCCCTGTCGCATTGGTGATGGCAATTGCTCGCCACCGCCTGTGGGAGATCGACAGTTTGATCAACAAGACACTGGTTTATGCGCTTTTGACTATGGTGTTAGCCGGAATCTATATCGGTAGTGTAGTGGCCTTGCAGCAAGTCTTTCGCATTGTATCCGGGCAGGAAAACTCCCTGGCGTTAGCCGTCTCCACGTTGGGCACGGCGGCGCTGTTTAACCCGCTACGCAAGCGGATCCAGGTTTTCATCGACCGGCGTTTCTACCGCGCCCGTTACGATGCAGATCGTGCCCTGGCGAAATTTGGCCAGCGGGTACGCTCGGATGTGGAATTTGAACGGTTGGGTGAGAACCTGATTTTGACAATCCAGGAAACGATCCAGCCGGAATTTGTCGCTTTGTGGTTGCTTGACCCCAAATCAAGTCACTCGGAGATGAAAGAAGCCTTGCGTATGTTGATGGAACTGGATATATAGGATGATCTCAGATCGAACAAGGAGTAAGATATGACAGATGTATTGGTAATCGGTGGCGGCCCGGCAGGTGTGACCGCAGCCATTCGCGCCCGCGAACTCGGCGCAAAAGTGACATTGGTCGAACGCGGGCGGATGGGCGGCACCTGCACCAACGACGGCTGTGTACCCACGCGAGTGTTGGCGAAGGCCGCGCGGCTGATACGGGATGCAGAGCAGTTCGACGAATACGGCCTCATGGCATCCAGCCCCAATCTGGATTTCGAGAGGTTGATGACCCGTACCCAGCAGGTGGTGTATTCAATCCACGAGAAAAAACAGTTATTGGGACAGATGCACGATGTAGGTGTGAATGTGATTAGCGAGGCTGGCGAGGCGGCGTTTGCTGATCCGCACGCCATTACCTTGAATGGCGGAAAGCGGTTGGAGGCGGATCGAATTATCCTTTGCGCGGGTGGGCGCGCCCGGCGGTTGGATTTCCCTGGCGCAGAACTTGCCTTTACTCACAGCGATGTTTGGTCGCTCAAGAAATTGCCCGGCTCCGTGGCTGTGGTCGGCGGGGCGGCAACTGGCTGCCAGTTGGCGTCGATTTTCAACGCTTTTGGTGCCCAGGTAACCATTCTGGAGCGCTCTCCACGCATCCTGGCGGTTGAGGACGAAGCCGTTTCCGGGGTGATCAGCGAACAATTTCACAAGCGCGGGATCAATATCATAACCGGGATCAGCGGCGTGGAGCGTATTGAGAAAGATGGGCGGCATTTGAAGCTGGTCTACACCCGTCAGGAAGAATCCCACGCTGTCCAGGCCGAAGCGATAATCCTCTCAGCCGGCTGGGTTGGCAACTTGTCGTCGTTGAACTTGCCGGCTGCCGGGGTTGAAACCCAGGGGGCTTATGTGCGTGTAGACGATTTTCAGCGTACCAGTGTCCCTCACATCTTTGCCGCAGGGGATATTACCGGGCGCATGATGCTGGTGCAAAGCGCGGGCTACGAGGCGCTCACCGCTGCTGAGAATGCTGTATTGGGCGTGGGGGCGCGGTTGAAGCACCAGATTGTTCCGCACGGTGGGTTTACCGACCCGGAGTATGGTGGTGTAGGGTTGAGCGAAGCGCAGGCTCGTGCCGGCTATGACGTGGAAGTAGCCGTAGTCCCCTATTCTGATTTAGATCGCGCGGTGATTGATGGGCACCCGGTTGGGCTGTGTAAATTAATTGTCTCAGTCCAGACGCATCGGATTCTGGGGGCGCACGTTGTGGGCGAGCAGGCGCTGGAAGCTGTGCAGATCGCTGCGGCAGGAATGGCAGCGGATATGTGGGTAGAACAATTAGCCGAGTTACAGATTGCTTACCCTACATTCACGGCAATCCTTGGTCTGGCAGCACGGCAGATCGTGCGCAAGCTTGGTGTTCAGCCTCTGGCCCCTGAATGGCAGGCGCTGGGTAAAGTGTACGGTGCAGAGTGGGAAATGAGAAACTCATTGTCATAACCTGCTCATTGTGTGATGGAGATAACAGGTGTGCCCGGTGACTGCAAACCAGGTGAAATAAGGCGGTCGTAGTGAGAATTCTTCGCAACCCTTTCTGGCGGTCGAAAGATGCGACCACAAAAGCGCAGACCGGACCGGCGGCGCCCGCCTCGGGGGCATCGGCGGTCAATACGTTTGACGTGGATATTGCCCCGAGTGATCCATTGCTGGCCTATTTTGCCAGCGCGCCGGGTGTGGTGGAGATCGACACGCTTGAGATGGATTCGCCGGCGTTGGGCATGATGAAGTCTGTAGGAGTCAAGCTGGTTGTCCCGCTGGTAAGCCAGGGTGAGTTGATCGGTTTGCTCAACCTGGGCCCGCGGCGATCGGAGCAAGATTACTCGATTGATGATAAACGGCTGCTGAACACACTGGCTGCCCAGGCCGCGCCGTCATTGCGTGTGGCACAGCTTGCTCGCCAACAGCAAATCGAAGCTCGCGAGCTGGAACGCGTGGAGCAAGAAATGCGCGTGGCGCGTGTGATCCAGCAAACCCTCTTGCCCGACCAAACGCCATCGCTGGAAGGTTGGAAGATATCCGCTTGCTGGCAGCCTGCCCGGGCCGTGAGCGGTGACTTTTACGATTTCTGGCATTTCCCGGATGGCAAATTAGGGATTATTGTGGCGGATGTCACAGACAAAGGTGTGCCTGCGGCTTTGGTGATGGCTACCGCGCGTAGTTTGTTACGTGCCGCTGCGGAACGCTTTGTGTCGCCTGGCCTGGTGCTCGCCAGGGCGAACGATCTGCTTTGCCCGGATATTCCTGCCAAGATGTTCGTCACCTGCCTGTACATTTTGCTCGATCCGGCGAGCGGAGATTTAACCCTGGCCAACGCCGGGCATAATTTGCCTATTCGTTCTGGTCGCTCAGGCGTCGAAGACTTGCACGCCAGGGGGATGCCATTGGGTTTGATGCCTGGGATGCCTTATGATGAAGTCCAGGCGCATTTGGATGAAGGCGATCGCTTGTTGCTATATAGCGATGGCCTTGTCGAAGGTCATAATCCACAGCGCGAGATGTTCGGATTCCCTCGTTTGCGCCAGATGGTGGGGCAAATTTCGCCTGAGGTTGAGTTGATCCCGACGTTGATGCAGGCGTTGGTCGATTTCACGGGAGTAGATTGGGAACAAGAGGATGATGTGACGCTCCTGACGGTGGAGCGGGATCCAATATCCGTTCCATTGGGTAGTGAGCGGTCAGGTGTTCCCGAAAGAGAGGATGATTGGTTTGTGCTGGCCGAGTTTTCGCTGCCCAGCCAGCCGGGCAATGAGCGCCTGGCGATGCAGCAAGTGGAGCAGGTTGTGCAGAACGTGGGCCTTTCGCCTGCGCGCATCGATCGGTTGAAGACCGCCGTTGCGGAAGCGACGATGAATGCCATGGAACATGGCAACCAGTACCGCGAAGATTTGCCCGTGGATATTCAGGTGCTTCGCGGGCCGGGCAGCGTGCTGGTGCGTATTCACGATTATGGGAGTAAGGATATTCCCGAATATGTTGAGCCGGACCTGGAGGCTAAACTCAACGGTTTACAATCACCGCGTGGCTGGGGGTTGTTCCTGGTCAGGAAGATGGTGGATGAAATGCGGGTGGTGAAAGATGAGACCCACCACACGATCGAATTGCTGATGAAATTGGAGGAATGAAATGTCCATCGCGCAGCCTTTTTCGGTCCAGGTGCGTTACCAACCGGGAACGTCGATTCTGGATTTGCGCGGCGAGGTAAATACCTTCGCTGAGAATGCTCTCAACGCGGCATATCACCAGGCAGAACTGGCCGGCCCAACCAGGATCGTTTTGAATTTTTGCGATGTGAGTTATATCAACAGTACTGGCATTGCCTTGATCGTTGGAATCCTGGCGCAGGCGCGCAAGAGCCGCCGTCAAGTTGTTGTGTATGGTCTGAGTGATCATTACGTGGAAATTTTCCACATCACCCGCCTGGCGGATTTCATGCAAATATATGCAGATGAAGCCAGCGCTCTGAATAGTTGAACTTGAGAAGATCATTTGTAGTCATTTGGAGGAATAACCATGTCGAAAGCCAATATTTCCGTTGATGTTCGTTTGTTGAATAAAGAGACCGGTGTCCTTGATATCCATGGTGAAATCAATGCCTTCGCCGAGGATGCCTTGATGGAAGCCTATACGACGGCAGCCGGCCAGGGCGTGCGGAACATCCTGCTCAATTTTCAGGGGCTGGAATATATGAATAGCTCCGGTATCGGGTTATTGGTTACATTACTCATTCGTGCCCAGCGTCAAAAGCAACGACTGATTGCGTTTGGCCTGACCGATCATTACCGGCAGATTTTCGAACTGACTCGCTTGAACGAGGCCATTTTGATCTTTCCAGACGAATCGGCTGCTCTGGCCGCATCGAAATGATCTGCCTTGCAGGGTGACCGATTATGTTTCACTCGATTGAGGAGGTCGTATGAATACCACGGAGGCTACGCCATCCCTGGATAACAATATGGAACGTGCGGAGGGTAGTTGGGCAGCCCCTATCGAGCGGCTGTCCGTCGATCAAGTGCCGCAAGGCGTGACGGCCATCAACGTACAGGGGCGCCAGGCGATCGGTGCGCTCCAGGGATTTGGGCAGTTCTGGAAAAAGACCTACCAGATATCCCTTTCGGGGTTGCAAATGGAACCGCAGCAGGTGATGCAGTTTTGGAAAGAGCATTTTCCTGAGCTACAGCCACCCGGCAACCGTTTTTTTTCGCCAGAAGAGGGCATCCAACCCGGGCGTTTCATGTTCATCGACAGCCCCCTGCCGGTGATTCCACCGTTATATGACCGGCCAGGTGTTGTGCCGATGACCAGTGGGGTGATGATTCTCTATGCGGACGACACTTCCTTTGGCGTGATGACACCTGAGGGTTTTCCTGTAGCGGGGTGGAACAATTTTAGTGTTCATGAGCAAGACGGCATCCTGATCGCTCAGGTGCAATCTTTCGAGCGCGCTTCAGACCCGATCTACGAATTCGGCTTCCGCTTTATGGGTGGCGCCAGGCGTCAGGAGTTTATCTGGTTCCATGTGCTATCACAGCTTGCTACCCGGCTGGGCGCACCGGATCAGGTCACGATGAAGAAAGAATGCCTGGATCCAGCAATCCAATGGTCGTATGCCGGGCGAGTCTGGCAAAATGCGGGTATACGTACTACGCTGTATAAACTTGCGGCTCCTTTTCGTTGGTTGGCGAAATTGTTTCACAGGTAAAGATGTGGATGTGTAATACAGTTTCTACCACAGGGTAAATTTAGCAGGTACAATTGCCGGGGAGTTTTCCACGGCAATTGTACGGAATTGCGCCATGTTTCAACGAAGCTCTTACGATGCGGTTGTCATTGGGTCTGGGCCAAACGGATTGTGTGCCGGAATTGCCCTGGCGCAGGCGGGCTGTTCGGTGTTGTTGGTGGAGGCGAAAGATACACTCGGTGGGGGAGTGCGCTCGGCTGAACTGACTTTGCCTGGTTTTGTGCATGACCACTGCGCCTCAATTTTCCCTTTGAGCGTCGCCTCTCCATTCATCCGCACGTTGCCTCTGGAGAAATATGGCCTGGAGTGGGTGTATTCTCCCCTCGAACTGGTTCACCCGCTGGATGATGGCACTGCGGTGGGGGTTGAACGATCGTTAGATGCTACGGCCGAGCACCTGGGTGTTGACGGCAAAGCTTACCGTCGCTTGATCCAGCCGTTGCTCGACGACTGGGATCGCTTTGTGGGTGATTTGCTCGGTCCGTTGCCGCTGCCGCCGCGTGGGCTGGCGACTTACGCTCGTTTTTCCCTGCGCGCCATCCAGACTGCCCAGGGGTTGGCGCGGCGTTGGTTCCGGGGTAAGCGCGCCAGGGCAGTTTTTGCCGGCATGGCCGGGCATTCGCAGTTGTCGTTTGACACGCCTGCCAGCGCCTCGTTTGGAATGGTAATCTGCGCTCTGGCGCATGCCGTCGGTTGGCCATTTCCCAAAGGAGGCGCCCAGGCGCTCAGCCGCGCTCTGGCAGCTCACTTTGCCAGCCTGGGGGGTGAGGTGCTGACTTCCTTTCCGGTGCAGCGCCTGGAACAACTGCCGCTGTTCCGGGCTGCACTTTTCGATGTGGCGCCCCGCCATCTGCTGAAGATCCTGGGCGAACGCCTGCCGTCAGGCTACCGCAGGCAGTTGGAACATTATCGTTACGGCCCGGGCGTGTTTAAGCTGGATTATGCGCTGGATGGCCCGATTCCCTGGAAGGCTGAGTTGTGCCGGCATTCAGCTACGCTTCACCTGGGTGGTACGCTGGAAGAGATGGCTGCCAGCGAATGGGCAGTAGCTCACGGGCAGCACCCGGAGAAGCCATACGTCCTACTGGCTCAGCACACGCTTTTTGATGCCTGCCGCGCTCCGCAGGGCCAGCACACTGCCTGGGCATATTGTCATGTGCCCAATGGCTCTGACCAGGATATGACAGGGCGTATCGAAGCGCAGATCGAACGTTTTGCGCCAGGTTTCCATGCACACGTCCTGGCGCGCAGTGGCCTGACCGCGCAGGGGATGGAAACCTATAACCCGAATTATGTTGGCGGAGATATTAGCGCCGGCAAGCAGGATATATTTCAGTTGTTCACGCGCCCGGCGGTGCGCCTCGATCCCTATTCGACGCCATTGAAAGATGTCTTTATTTGTTCTTCATCTACCCCACCTGGCGGGGGTGTGCATGGTATGTGTGGTTACTACGCGGCGCAATCCGTGTTAAGGCGCCTCTCTCGTGAGAAGTGACATAGCCGCTTTCATGCTTTAAATCACTTGACCCTCTCTATCAGGCGGGCTACAATCAAATTATAAGGCACCTTAAAAACCACGATCGTTGCAGTGATTGCTCGCTTTTTTGAGTATCTTGTTTGATCCGGGGGAGGGCGCCAGCAGGCGTGCTTTCCCGAAACCCTTTTAATGAAAAGGAGATAAAAATGCAGACCCCTTGGGATCATCGCTTTGCACAGCGGACCCAGCGAATGGGCAGTTCGGCCATTCGCGAATTACTCAAACTGACTGAACAACCGGATATTATCTCATTTGGGGGCGGCATGCCTGCCCCTGATGTCTTCCCGATCGAAGAATTTCGGGAAGCATGTGACCGGGTGCTGAAAGATTATGGCACCCAGGCATTACAGTACGGATCCACCGAGGGATACCGTCCGTTGCGCGAATTGATTGTGCGCCATACCTCACGTTATGGCATTGAGGTGACTCCAGACAACTTATTGATCACCTCGGGGTCACAGCAAGCACTCGATCTGTTGGGGAAAATCTTGATCAATCCTGGGGATCGCATCCTGGTTGAATCGCCTACTTATCTTGGAGCCTTGCAGGCGTGGAGCGCTTACGGCGCTGAGTATGTGACTGTGCCCATGGACGAAAACGGTATGGTCACGGATGCGCTCGAAGATGCCTTACGGAGTGGCCCCAAATTTATTTATGTGCTCCCAAATTTCCAAAACCCGACCGGCGTGACTCTGGCGCTGGACCGCAGGCAAAAGCTCATTGAACTGGCCGACCGTTATGGCGTGCCGATTGTTGAGGATGACCCTTATGGCCAGCTTCGTTACGAAGGCGACCACCTGCCATCAGTGGTGGTGCTAGACGATCAGAATCGCAATCAACAGAGCGGCTGTTATCACGGCAACGTGATTTATCTGAGCACTTTTTCGAAGACGCTGGCGCCGGGCATCCGTCTGGCCTGGGTGGTTGCGCCGCCGGAGGTGATCCGCAAACTGGTACAGGCGAAACAGGGCGCCGACCTGCACACCGCGACTTTCAACCAGTTGGTGGCTTACGAGGTTGCCCGGGGGGGCTTCCTAGATCGCCACATCAAACATATCCGTGATGTATACAGCGAGCGGCGGAATGTGATGCTGGCAGCCATGGACGCGTATTTTCCACCCGGCGTTGAGTGGACTCATCCGCAGGGAGGCCTGTTCCTGTGGGGGATATTGCCCGAGGCGCTCAATTCGGCGGACGTCCTCAAAGGCGCTATTGAACAAAAAGTGGCATTTGTCCCCGGGGCGCCGTTCTATCCCACCGGCGGCGGGCATAACACCATGCGGATAAACTTTTCGAATGCCTCTCCGGAAAAGATCCGCGAAGGGATTGCCAGGCTGGGCCGTGTGCTTTACGAGCGCATGGGCCAACCGGTCAGCATGTAAAATAACAGCAGGCTGCCAAGCAGCCTGCTGTTGCAGTTATCAGGGGGGCACATCCTCCCTGATAACTTTCATTTTACATCCAATAGTTCAACTTCGAAGATCAGTGTCGCGTTTTGTGGGATTACCGGGGGAGAGCCGTTTTCCCCATAACCCAGGTCGGGCGGGATGCGCAGGACGCGCTTGCCGCCCACTTTCATACTTGTCACGCCTTCGTCCCATCCGGCGATCACCTGTCCAACACCGAGATCGAACACGAACGGCTCATTTCTATCCAGCGACGAATCGAATTTCGTGCCGTTTTCCAGCCAGCCAGTGTAGTGCACGGTGACCGACTGGCCCACCTGGGCCTCAGCACCGCTGCCAACGGTAAGGTCTTTATACTGCAGGCCGGAGGCGGTGGAAGCCAGATTGCTTAGATCGGGTAGCCCTGACGCGGTCGGCGATTTTGTGGCTCTGCCGGTCCAGGCGAGATAGCCAAGCGCCGCAATAACCAGCAGGACAATGACGATGATGGCGATGCGCTGGTTGCGCACTCGGGTAGCGCGCCGGCGGGCGCGTTCGGAACGAGTGGACATAGACACCTCGGAGATGGGATGGAATATGCAGCAGTCTGCGCCCCCATTATAGCACTGAAAGCCAGGTATATTTCAAGCGACATGCATCAGCATGCGCTCGATGTTGTTCATACCCTCTCGGAATGTATCGCCCAGATACGTTCCGGCCATGCGCAAGCGCCACTCAGGATAAACGTGAAAGATGCGCCCGCCGTAACAAAAAGGTGGTTTGCCGCTTTGGACGATATCAGGCAGCCAGTTGGGCCACTCGGCCAGCTCCGCAGCCGCGCTCTCAGTCATGGCGATGGCGATGATCATGGATGGGTGTAAATCGCGTACAAAACTGGCCAGGTCAGACAGTGGCAAAGCCTGGCCCAGGTAGGCCACCGGCCAACGGCGCCGCCGCAGCAACGCCCCAAGGATGAGCAAGCTGCCTTCGTGCCACTCGTTGGGTGCACAGGTCAGCACAATCGGGTTGACCGTTTTGGGCGGGGGCCCACTTACCATCCACATGAGCAGGCGCTGGCGCAAATAATTGGTAGCGAGATGTTCCGTAGCGATACTGATATGCCCATCTTCCCATGCTTCCCCTACACGTGCCAGGGCCGGGCCGATAACATCCACGATCAGATCTTCGGGAGAAGATAGCGCCAGTGCTTCGCCCAACACCCCATCTGCACGGATCAGGTCACGGTTTATCAATGCTTTCAGCAACTGGTCTTCGAGAATGGACAGGTGTGGGGCCGTTTTTTCGATCTTTTCCTCGTGAGCGGGCGGCAGGTGATCCACCAGAGCCAGGTTTCCCGTTTGCTCCTGGTGGCGGAGGGCATTGATCGCCTGAGCGGTTTGCATACCGTCGTCGATGCGCTCTTTTACCCAGCGTAAGCGCATTACATCGCGCTCAGAATATAAGCGATGACCGCCTGCGGTGCGTTCCGACTCGGGAAAGTTATAGCGGCGTTCCCAGGCGCGCAAGGTGGCCATCGAAACCCCTGTCATGCGGGCGACAACTCCGATATTATATAGAGGCTCGTCACTGCCAACCGTAACATCAGGCAATGGGGTCATAAACAACTCCGTTCAGGTTAATTTGTCAATAATCGTTCGTAATCTTATCATTCCCATCAGGTTTTGTCAAGATATATATACTAATTCTATACAAAATATTGACACAACAAAAAGATCATACTATAATATGCGGAGTATTCCCAGTGTTATAGGAGAATGAGATGCGCGTAATTGTTTTAGGTGGTACGGGATTGATCGGTAAAGCGTTGGTTGCTGATTTGGCGAAGGACGGGCACGAGGTGGTGGTGCTCAGCCGTAACCCTCAACGCCATTCTGGTGGATTGCCAGCCGGTGTACGTCTGGAAAAATGGGATGGACGAAGCGCCCGTGGTTGGGGAGAGCTGGTGGGTGGCGCGGCGATTGTCAACCTGGCGGGAGAGAGTATCGCCTCCGGTCGATGGACAGAAACGCGTAAAAAGGCAATCCTGGAAAGCCGGGTAAATGCGGGTAGAGCGGTGGTCGAAGCGGTGGAGATGGCAAAGGTAAAACCGGGTGTTGTGATCCAATCCTCGGCAGTGGGTTATTACGGACCGCGTGGAGATGAAATTGTCACCGAGCAAGGCCGCGCGGGCAACGACTTCTTAAGCTGGGTTTGCCAGGCATGGGAGGCTTCT
Source organism: uncultured Anaerolinea sp. (assembly GCA_964595435.1). GTDB lineage: Bacteria > Chloroflexota > Anaerolineae > Anaerolineales > UBA4823 > RBG-16-57-11. The sequence goes on from CAZQQJ010000007.1 coordinate 151,687, forward strand.
ACACAGGCGGTGGAAGCAGCCGGAGTACGACGGGCAATCGTTCGCACGGGTATCGTATTCAGCCTGGAAGGTGGCGCTTTTCCACTGATGTTGTTGCCGTTTCGCCTGTTCGTGGGTGGCAAGCTGGGCGATGGGAAACAATGGATGCCATGGATCCATATCGCTGATGAAGTTGCTGCGATTCGTTTCCTGATCGACCATCCGGAGGCGGCTGGAGTTTTCAACCTGTCGGCTCCATACCCGTTGACGAATGGTGTTCTATCGCGCCTTTTGGGTGAAATAATGCGCTGCCCTGCATGGATGCCTGCGCCGGGGTTTATCATGCGCGCCGCTCTGGGCGAAATGGCCACTTTGTTGCTGGACGGCCAGCGCGTGATCCCCGATCGACTTCAGCAATTGGGGTTTGTGTTTCAATATCCACAGGCGGAAGGCGCATTGCGGGCTTTGTTGCACTAAACCTCGAGAGTGTGTTATCATCCCCGCTAATCATATGATCTGAGCGCCAGGCGCCCGTTTTTTGCGCGTCTGAGTTTCTGATTGCATATTGACCCATCACTTATCACTCAAAATTCAAGGAAGCAACCGCATGTCACAACAAGAGATGATTTCGTTGGGGAAGACCGATATCCAGGTCACCTCACTGGGCATCGGCGCGTGGGCCTGGGGGGATCGCCTGTTCTGGTCGTATGGTCAAGGCTATAACGATGGGGATATTCGTGCAGCCTTTGAGACAAGCATAGAAGCCGGGATCAACTTCTATGACACGGCTGAAGTCTATGGCTCAGGGCGCTCCGAGCGTCTGTTAGGCAGTTTTTTGCCCTCTTTGAGCAGCCCGGTGGTCGTGGCAAGCAAGTTCATGCCTTTTCCCTGGCGGCTCTCCAAAAAAACGTTACCCAATGCTCTGCGTGCCAGCTTGAAGCGCCTGGGATTGCAGCAGGTGGATTTATATCAGATCCACTGGCCGTTCCCACCGGTGGCCATCGAAACCTGGGCGGATGCCCTGGCCGATGTGGTGCAGCAAGGGTTGACCCGGGCGGTGGGTGTTTCCAATTATGATGAAGGCCAGATGCGCCGCGCCTATGCCACCCTTGCCAAACGCGGTGTACCATTGGCTTCCAACCAGGTGCCTTACAGCCTGTTGGATCGCAAAGTGGAATTGAACAGGTTGTTAAAAACCTGCCAGGATCTGGGCGTCACCCTGATTGCCTATAGCCCGTTAGCGCAGGGGGTGTTGACCGGCAAATATACCCCTGACCGGCCGTTGCCAGGGATGCGCGGGCGACGCTATAACCGCGCATTGCTGGAGCGGGTGCAGCCGCTGCTGCGTCTGCTGCGCGATATCGGCCAGGAGCATGATGGCAAAACCCCTTCGCAGGTGGCGCTCAACTGGTGTATTTGCAAAGGGACAGTGCCTATCCCCGGCGCTAAGAACGCTCGCCAGGCGCAGGAAAACGTTGGCGGGGTGGGCTGGCGCCTGACCGATGCCGAAGTTGCCACCCTGGATGAAGCCAGCCTGGGGCTTGTATAGTTCATCGCATGACTGGAATTGCCATCTGGTGGGCGCGGCGTGACCTGCGCCTGGCCGATAACCCCGCCCTGGCTGCCGCGCTTGAATTTGCCAGCGGGTCGGGCGACGGCCAGGCGATTCCACTATTTATCATCGATCCAAAGTTGTGCGCTTCGCCTTATGTGGGTGAAAAGCGATTGGCTTTTCTGTACGCTGGCCTGCGCGCTCTTGACGCCAGCTTGCGCCAGAGGGGCAGTTATCTGGTGGTACGGCAGGGCAACCCGCTCGAAGAGCTGGCCCGTCTCGTCGAGGCAAGCAAGGCAGCAATGATTTTCGCCGAGCCGGATGTGTCGCCTTATGCACGCCGGCGAGATGACCTTGTTGCCCGTCACTTGCCGGTGACCTGGGTGGGTAGTCCCTCGCTGCGCCCTGCTGAAAGCGTGCTTAAAACGGACGGGCGCCCCTACACGGTGTTTACGCCATTTAGCAAAGCCTGGAGGTCTCTGCCCGGCCTGCCCCCTGCTGCTCCTTTGCCTGCTCCGGCACACATCCCCACGTCGCCTGACTTGGAAACCTTCCCGATCCCTCGCAGCCTGGCGATGCCGGATGGCGTTCTTTTCACGGCTGGCGAAGCCGAGGCATTACGCCGGCTGGAGCATTTTACCGGGGCGTTGGTCCAGGGGAACCAGGCGGAGGACGCCCTCATCCACAATTATGCCTCTGGTCGTGACCGTTTGGATCAGAGTGGCACTTCTCAGCTCTCGCCTTATCTGCGTTTCGGTATGCTCTCGGCGCGGCAGGCTGTGGTCGCTGCATTGGATGCGATCCGGGCTGCCCGGGACGGTGCTGCGCGCAGAGGCGCCGAAACCTGGCTGAACGAGCTGATCTGGCGCGAGTTCTACATCCACATTCTGTACCACTTCCCGCACGTTCGCCGGGGCAATTTCCGCCTGCCGGGCGTCCGCTGGCAGAACGCCCCGGATCGCTTCGCTGCCTGGTGCGAGGGGCGTACCGGCTATCCGGTCGTGGACGCCGCCATGCGCCAGTTGAAAGAGACGGGTTGGATGCACAACCGGGCGCGTATGATCGTCGCCTCGTTCCTCACCAAAGATCTGCTGGTCGATTGGCGCTGGGGTGAGCGCTGGTTCATGCAGCATTTAATTGATGGCGATCCGGCGGCCAATAATGGCGGCTGGCAATGGACCGCCGGCACTGGCACCGACGCCGCACCCTATTTCCGCATCTTCAACCCCGTCTCGCAGGGTATAAAGCACGATCCGCAGGGCACTTACATCCGCCGCTGGCTGCCCGAGCTGCGCGGCGTGCCTGTCGAGTACATTCACCAGCCGTGGCTGATGCCCGCCGAGGTGCAGCGCGCTGCGGCCTGTACCATCGGCGTGGATTATCCCGCCCCGCTCGTCGATCACGCCGCAGCACGCCAGAAAACATTGGAGGCTTATGGTCAAAAATGAAGGCCGGGACGGCCTGCCATCCCGTTCTGTCGCCGAGGCGCTGCTGGCCGAAGCTGCGGCGCGTAACCCTGGGCCATGGGAGTCGCATTCCCGCTATGTCGCCCAGGGTGCCGCATTGATCGCTGCCCGCCACCCGGCGCTTGATCCCGAGCGGGCCTATATCTATGGCCTGCTCCATGACATCGGCCGGCGTTTCGGTGTGACCGGCATGCGCCACGCCCTGGATGGTTATCACTTCCTGGTTGGCGAAGGCTACCCACACCCGGCGCGGGTCTGCATGACGCACTCTTACCCGGTCAAGGGCGAGGCGGTTGGCGCCGCGCCCTGGGATGGATCGCAGGAAGAATACCAGTTCCTGCAAGATTACCTGGCGGGAATCGAATATGACGACTATGACCGGCTGATTCAGGTGTGCGACTGCCTGGCGCTGCCATCAGGTTTCTGCTTGATGGAAAAGCGCCTGGTGGATGTGGTGCGGCGCTATGGCTTCAATGCCAGCACGCTACCTCGCTGGGATAGCTTTTATACTGCCAAAGCGTGCCTGGAGCAGGCGGTGGGCGTTTCCCTCTATCACTTGCTGCCGGGTGTGGTTGAAAGTACATTTGAATGGACAGCTATATCCGCCTCGAAAACCTGAGCAAATCTTACCAGGAAGGCGGCCGGGCGCGCACTATCTTGCAAGAAGCCAGCGCCTCTTTCAGCAAAGGCGAGTTGGTGGCTATCCTGGGCAAAAGCGGCAGCGGCAAGAGCACCCTGCTCAACCTGATCTCCGGCATCGACCTGGCCGATAACGGTAAGATCTGGGTCAACGGCACGGAGTTGACCGCGTTGGGCGAACGAGATCGTACGCTTTTCCGCCGCCAGAAAATCGGTTTCATCTTCCAGTTCTTCAATCTGATCCCCACTTTGACCGTGCTGGAGAATGTAGCCTTGCCCGGTGAGTTGAGCGGGCTGACTGCGCTGGCCGCGCGCCAACAAGCCGAGCCGCTCCTTGAAGCGGTAGGTTTGCTCGACCGGCTGAATACCTTCCCGGACCGGCTTTCGGGCGGCGAACAACAGCGCGTAGCCATCGCCCGCGCTCTGGTCAACGACACGCTGCTCGTCCTGGCTGACGAGCCGACCGGCAACCTGGATGGTGAAACCGGCGTGCAGGTGCTGTCACTGCTCGACCGCCTCACCCGTCGGGCGAACAAGAATATGATCATGGTCACGCACAGCGCCGAAGCTGCCGGTTATGCCGACCGGATCGTACATCTCAGGGATGGAAAGTTGGTGTGAGTTAGAGCGATTTTCCTCAACTTCCAGCACATCTAGTTTGCCAGATCGGTGTTACTACCCTGTGGAATCACCGATCATAAAAGGCATTGCGGAGGAATCTATGCTCACCATACAAAAACTGGACACAGAAAATAAAGCGCAGGTGCGTCGTTTTTCGCACCTGCCTTTTCAATTCTATGCCGACACCCCCCAATGGGTGCCGCCTATCCTGGCAGATGTGGAGGCTGCCATGAACCGCAAGAAGCATCCTTTCTACGAGCATTCCGATGCGGATTTCTACATCGCCGTACGGGACGGGAAGGATGTCGGGCGCATCCAGGTGTTGCAGAACCGCCGCTATAACCAGTATCATGGCACCAAACGGGTGCAATTCTACTATTTCGAGTGCGAGGACAACCTGGAGACGGCGACTGCTCTGTTCGATGCAGCCTTCGAGTGGGCGCGCCAGCGTGGCCTGGACGAGATCATCGGCCCCAAGAGCATGTTCGTGTTGGATGGCTACGGCATGGTGGTGGAAGGTTTCGAGCACCGTCAGATGATGACCATGATGAATTACAACCACCCCTATCTGGTGAAACTGGTTGAGGCCCTGGGTTTCGAGAAAGAAGTGGATTTCATTTCCTGCTACGCCAACACGAAGACCTTTCAGGTGCCGGAGCGCGTCTTCCGCATCGCCGAGCGGGTGGAGCAGCGCGGCGTATTGTCCGTCAAGCGATTCAGCAGCAAGCGCGAGTTGATACAGTGGGCGCAGCGCATCGGCACCGCCTATAACAACACCTTCGTCAATAACTGGGAATATGCCCCATTGACTGAGAAAGAGGTCAAGTTCGTGGTAGACACGATTATCAACGTTGCTGACCATCGCCTGTTTAAGATCATCGTGCATGACGATAAGGTGGTCGGTTTCCTGTTGGGTTTCCCCGATGTTTCCGCCGCCCTGCAGCGCAGCAGAGGACGCCTGTTCCCATTCGGTATTTTCGATTTGCTCCTGGAAATGCGCCGCACCAAATGGATTTCGCTCAACGGCGCCGGTGTGCTGCCAGAATATCACGGGCGTGGCGGCAACGCCTTGTTGTATGCCGAAATTATCAAGACGCTGCGCGACTTCAATTTCGAGCATGGCGAAATGACCCAGGTGGCTGAGACCGCAGTGCAGATGCGTAATGACCTGGTCAATCTGGGCGGCATCCCCTATAAAAATCATCGCGTCTTCCGCCGCAAGATATAAATGCGCCTGAACTTAGAGGGATATTAGAAATTGTATAGTTATTGTATAAGGTAGGATATAATCCACCCCTGTATTCTGCAGGTGCCTATAGCCGGGATCGCCGATCCCGGCTACGGCCATCCATCTGTAGCGGCGTGTGTGGTGTGTTTTTCGCCCGCCATGTACACGCAAAAAGCTGTTCAGCGCGAAGCGATTTCGAAGCGCGCCGTACTTACTACACAAAATGGCCTTTCACTCGATGCGTAAAACCTTATGGATTACCGGCTGGCGTTATTTGCTGCGCCACCCCTGGCAAAGCGTATTGATGATCCTGGGCATCACCCTGGGCGTAGCGGTTACCGTCGCAGTCGACCTGGCCAACGCCAGCGCCAGCCGCGCCTTCGACCTGAGCGCCGAGGCGGTGGCAGGCAAAGCGACGCACCAGATCATCGGCGGCCCGGCTGGCATCGACCAGCAGGTTTACGCCCGGCTGCGCCAATCCAGGCTGAGCATACCACTGGCGCCTGTCATCAGTGAGTATATCGCCTCGGCGCAGTTAGGCGGGCGTCCCATGCAACTGCTGGGTGTGGACCCATTTGCCGAAGCGCCATTTCGCAGCTACCTGGCGGCACAGCAGAATGCATATGGCGGCAACCCGGCCAGCGTGGCTGGTGCAGGCACCGTTGACCTGGCCGCTTTTCTCACGCAACCCGGTGCGGTGCTGGTGGCGCAGACCACTGCCGATCGTTACAGCCTGGCGGTTGGCCAGGCCATTACCCTGGAAGTGGGCGGCCGCCTGGTGGGCGTCAACATTGCCGGCATCCTTCAGCCGGCGGATGCGCTTTCGCAGCGAGCGTTGGATGGCCTGGTTCTGGCCGATATCGCCACTGCCCAGGAACTGACCGGGCGTCTGGGCCGGCTGGATCGTATCGACGCGATCCTGCCTGAAGGAGACCAAACGGTAGTAGATCGCATCCAGGCGCTTTTGCCGCCAGACGTGCGCATCGATACCGCAGCAGCGCGCAGCGGTGCGGTTGCGCAGATGACCGCGGCCTTTCGAGTGAATTTAACTGCGCTCAGCCTGCTGGCTCTGGTCGTGGGCATGTTTCTCATCTACAATACCATGACCTTTTCGGTGGTGCAGCGCCGGGCGCTGTTCGGCACGTTGCGTTGCCTGGGCGTCACCCGCCAGGAAGTCTTTGCTTTGGTGATGAGCGAGGCCTTGCTGGCTGGCCTGCTTGGTGCATTGTTGGGTGTGAGTTTGGGCCTGGTCATGGGCCAGGGAGCGGTGCGCCTGGTGACGCAAACGATCAACGATCTGTTCTTTGTGGTCACCGTGCGTGGTGTGCAAGTCTTGCCAGGCAGTTTGCTCAAGGGCGCTTTGCTGGGCGTCCTTGCCACGTTGCTCACCGCGGCGCCGCCTGCCTGGGAAGCCGCCTCGGTGCCGCCGCGCGCTGCCCTGTCACGTTCGGCATTGGAGAGCAAGGCCCGCCGGGCGATTTCCCTGGCCGGCGGTGCCGGGCTGGCGGTGATCCTGGCTGGCGCCGGGTTGCTCCTGCTGCCTGGCCGTTCGCTGGTGACCAGCTTCGCCGGCACCTCTGCCGTGGTGATCGGTTTTGCCATGCTGGTGCCGCTGGCTACTGCCCTCCTGATGCGCGGGGCTACCCCGCCGTTGGGACGCGCCTGGGGCACGCTCGGTCGCATGGCGCCGCGCGACGTGATCAGCTCGCTTAGCCGTACCTCGATTGCCGTGATGGCCTTGATGGTGGCAGTTTCCGTGACCATCGGGGTCAGCCTGATGGTAAGCAGCTTCCGTAGTACGGTGGTCACCTGGCTGGGTGAAACCCTGCAGGGCGATATCTACATTTCCGCCCCGGGGCTGACTTCCACCACGCCATCAGTCGCCATCCAGCCCGCGGTGCTGGAGATGCTGCGCCAGCGCCCGGAAATTTCCCGGCTGGATACCTTGCGCTCGGTGGAAGTCGACTCACCCGCCGGCCGTGTCCACGTGGCGGCTACGGATAATTTCAGTGTTGGCCAGGAGCGGGTATACCTGGCGCTGGACGGCCGCCCGCAGCAGGTTTGGGCGAAGCTTTTGGAGGGGGCTGTGTTGATCTCCGAGCCACTGGCCAATCGCCTGGGTATTGCCCGGCCAGGTGGGGAGGTGACTCTATATACCGTGGATGGTGCGTATGCCTTCCCGGTGGTTGGCATCTATTACGATTACGCTTCGACCCAGGGCACGGTGTTGATGGCCTTGCCGGTATACCAGGCGTTTTGGCACGACCCGGTGGTGACAGCCATCGCGTTGCGCCTGGCGCCTGGCGCCGCAGCCGATGCCCTGGTGAGCGATCTGCAGGTAGAACTTGCACCGCTACAGCGTTTACAGGTGCGCGCCAATGCTGCCCTGCGCCAGGAAGTACTCACCATATTCGACCGCACCTTTGCCATCACCGGTGCGCTGCAGCTTCTGGCTACGCTGGTGGCGTTTATCGGCGTGTTGAGCGCCCTGCTTTCGTTGGAGTTGGAGCGCCAGCGTGAGCTGGGCATCCTGCGTTCAGTCGGCATGACCGTACGCCAGTTGTGGGCCTTGATCCTGTTGGAGACCGGGCTGATGGGCGCTGCTGCCGGGTTGCTGGCCATGCCTACCGGCTACACCCTGGCGCTGATCCTGGTGTATATCATCAACCGGCGCTCGTTTGGCTGGACGTTGCAAATGGATGTCCAGGCGCTGCCCTTTGCCCAGGCCATGTTCCTGGCCGTCACCGCCGCCCTGCTGGCCGGGCTGTACCCGGCCTACCGCATGGGGCGCATGATTACTTCGGAGGCGCTGCGTTCGGAATGAAAGCTCCACCGGTTTTAACGGCCGCTCGTAAACCTGACAGGTCTCCAAGACCTGTCAGGTTTGGGGCATGCATTCTGTCCGCCATACTGTTGGGTGCCGGCGTTGCGTTTGCTTCCCTCTGGTTATGGAACGCCCGCCCCGGCCCACAGGCGCCGGCCGCCCGCGCCGCCGCTCCACCTGCCGAAGGCTTTGCCCGCGTGCTCGGCCCGCAGCCCCTGGCCTTCCCACGCGACCACGGCCCGCACCCTGCCTACCAGACCGAATGGTGGTATTACACCGGCAACTTGCGGGCCGAAGACGGGCAGCGTTTTGGCTTTCAACTGACCTTCTTCCGCCGCGCCCTGCTGCCCCCGCAGGATGTGCCGCAGCGCGCCTCGGATTGGGCCGCTGGCCAGGTGTACATGGCGCACTTCGCCCTGAGCGACATCGACCGTAAGGGTGGGTCTCAGGCCCGCTCCCAATATCACGCCTACGAACGTTTCTCGCGCGGCGCGGCCGGCCTGGCCGGAGCGCAGGCTGAGCCTTTCCGCGTCTGGCTGGACGACTGGCAGGTTAGCGAGAAGCCGCCGGGTGGCGATTGCCCGGCAGCCGTGGCCGCTCCCTGCGCTTACCGCCTGTCTGCGGCACAAGACGGCATTGTCCTCGATCTCTCCTTGCTGGATATCAAAGGGCCGGTGTTGCAAGGCGAACGTGGTTTCAGCCCGAAAGGCACTGCGCCGGGGCAGGCTTCGATCTATTACAGCCTGCCCCGTCTGGCGGCGCAGGGCAGCCTGCAGATCGGCGGCCAGCACTTCGTAGTCAATGGCCTGGCCTGGATGGATCACGAGTTCAGTACCAGCGTCCTTTCGCAAGACCAGGTAGGCTGGGACTGGTTCTCCATTCAGCTCGATGACAGCAGCGAGTTGATGCTCTTTCAAATTCGCCGGGCGGATGGCAGTCTCGATCCTTTCTCCAGCGGCACCTTGATCGCCGCGGATGGTACCACCACGCCGCTCGAGGCGAGTGACTTCCAAATCGATGTGGATGCCACCTGGAAAAGCCCTCACTCTGGAGCGATCTATCCGTCCGGCTGGCGGCTGCGTATCCCCGTTGCCGGGCTGGACTTGCAAGTCAAGCCGTACCTGGCGGATCAAGAGCTGAACGTCAGTTATGCCTATTGGGAAGGGGCGGTAAGTGTGCAGGGCACGCGCTATGGCGGCGCGGTGCAGGGTAACGGCTACATCGAGCTGACCGGTTACAGCCGGTCGATGGGTGGAGAGTTTTAGATATAGCAATACCTTCGCAGTATCCGGTGTGCTGCACCGGGCAATGTGAGAGGCGGTGAGAGGGATGTGCTCTTCTTTAGATATAAATCACGAGACTTTGTTTATAAAATGAACGAAGCTTTCATGATTTTACACGAAATTGGTTATTGAATTTACAAAGTAGATTTGCTAAAATAGTAACGAGCCCCGATCGACTTTTCTTTGTGAATTCAAGAAACACAGATGATCCAGCTAGAGAAATCCGACGCAAATCAGGCACGTTCTGTCTGTACCCCTATTTTTCTAAGCAGAGCCGAAGCCGAGGTGGTACGAATTCTGTGGCGGCAAGGAAAAGTTTCGCGAACGGAAATTTCCAGCATAACGGGCTGGTCAAAAGCCAAGACATCGCAACAAATCCGCGGTCTGGTAACCAAGGGGTATGTTGTAGAAGTGGGCGAGGGAGCGTCACAAGGTGGGCGTAAACCTCGCCTTTTGCGTCTAAATGACCAGTTAGGTTATCTTGTTGGGCTGGATATCGGCGCGACAAGCATTGATGCGGTGCTCGCAGACGTGGGGGGTAAGATTCTGCAGCGCTGTTCCGAGCCGGCGGATATTCGCCAGCCGCCGGATATTTTTCTTAGCCGGTGCAGCGAATTGATTTTAGATATGGCGGCTGCCCAGGCATGCCGCCCCGACCAGATCCTGGGAATTGGGGTGGGCGTGCCCGGCCCGGTTAATTTTGCCCGCGGTGTACTGGTTGCCCCACCGCTGATGCCGAATTGGGAAAACTTTCTCATCCGAGACTTTTTACAACATACTTTTCCGTCTGCCTATGTGGTCATTGACAATGATGTAAACATCATGGCTTTGGGGGAGCAGCGCGCTGGTGAAGGGGTTGGGGTGGATCACTTTATGTTCGTTAAGATCGGCACCGGGATTGGTTGTGGCATTGTTTCCAACGGGAAAATGCATCGCGGCAGCATGGGTTGCGCTGGCGATATCGGCCATATTTGTGTCGATAAACAGGGGCCTATCTGCCGCTGCGGCAATACGGGCTGTTTGGAGGCCATGGCAGCCGGCCCATCAATTGCTGAGAAAGCCATGCAAGCGGCAAAAAACGGTTCCAGCCCTTTGCTGCGCCAGGTCATGGAAGCCAATGGGGGTGTTCTGCGTCCCGAGGATGTGAGTGTGGCTTGCCGCGAAGCCGACCAGGCCGCGTTGGAGATTATCCGCGCCAGTGGGGAAATGATTGGCGATGTATTGGCCAGCCTGGTAAATTTTTTCAATCCCAGCCACATCTTTATCGGCGGCGGAATCGCCAATTTCGGCAACCATTTGCTTGTTGCCATCCGCCGGGCTGTGCTGCGACGTTCGCTGCCATTGGCGACCACACATTTATCCATCAATTTTTCGCGTATGGGCGCTGAAGTAGGTGTGATCGGCGCGGTAGCCTTGGCCCGCGAGTATCTGTTCATGGTGGAAGACCGCCCATTTTTAGCCGTCTGAGCTTTGATTGAATGTCTGATGAAAGGAGGTGGTAACCGACCGGCAACACTGTTAGCTGATTTCTACCTGCGGCTTGCCGCAACTATCCGACGAGATTTATAACTAAGGAGAAGAAAATGTTTCGAAAACCCATATTGTTTCTGGTGACACTGGTCACCGTCCTTTCCATGCTGCTGGCGGCCTGCACCACCCCGACCCCGGCGCCAGCCCCGGTTGAACCGGCCAAGACGGAGGCCCCGGCTGAGCCGGTCAAGACCGAAGCCCCGGCCGAGCCGGTCAAGACCGAAGCCCCGGCCGAGCCGGCCAAACCGGCGGAGCCGCCTGCTGAGAAGAAGACCTTCACGATTGGCATTTCGAACCCGTTCATCAGCAGCGAATACCGCACGCAGATGATCGCGGAGTTGATCGAAGTCAACAAAGAGTACATGGATAAGGGTTTCACCACCGAGTTGGTGATCGAAAGTGCCGATACCGACGTGGCGGGCCAGATCCAACAGCTCCAAAACCTGATGGCCAAGAACGTAGATGCTATCCTGGTCAACCCTGGCGATGTCAACGGTCTGAACGCAACCCTACAAGAGGCCGTTTCCAAGGGCATCATCGTCATCTCGGTGGATCAGGAACTGAACGTGCCCGGCGTGTACAACGTCGGCATCGACCAGAAGGCCTGGGCCAAGACCTCCGCCAAGTGGCTGGCTGATAAGCTCGGCGGCAAGGGTGAGATTGTGGAGATCGAAGGCTTCCCGGGACACCCGGCCAACGTCGCCCGCATGGAAGGCGTGGACGAAGTCTTTGCCGGCTATCCTGACATCAAGGTATTGGCCAAGGACACCGGCAAGTGGGATGAGGCCACCGGCCAGCAGGTCATGTCCAATTTCCTCTCTGCGTACCCGAACATGACCGGCTACTGGACCCAGGATGGCATGGCCATCGGCGCTTTGCAGGCCGTGATGGCAGCCAACCCTGCCAAGTGGCCGCAGGGTGTGGGTGAAGGCCGCTGCCAGTACCTGAAGCTCTGGGAAGAAGCCCTGACCATGAACCCGGACTTCGACTCGATCGCAGTCGCCAACCATCCGGGCGTCTCGCCGACCGGTCTGCGCATCGCTGTCAACATGCTGATGGGCAAGAAGGTTGATACCACCAAGTTGGGCGGCGCCAATGGTCTGTCGTTTGTCATCCCGCTGGCTGCCATCATCACCAAGGACAACCTGGCGGATGGCCTGAAGATGTGTGAAGGCAAACCCGATGCATACCTGCTTGACGCGATCATGACGGATGACGAGGTTCAGCAGTACTTCGTCAAGGAAGAAGCTGCCAAGAAGACCTTCACGATTGGCATTTCGAACCCGTTCATCAGCAGCGAATACCGCACGCAGATGATCGCGGAGTTGATCGAAGTCAACAAAGAGTACATGGATAAGGGTTTCACCACCGAGTTGGTGATCGAAAGTGCCGATACCGACGTGGCGGGCCAGATCCAACAGCTCCAAAACCTGATGGCCAAGAACGTAGATGCTATCCTGGTCAACCCTGGCGATGTCAACGGTCTGAACGCAACCCTACAAGAGGCCGTTTCCAAGGGCATCATCGTCATCTCGGTGGATCAGGAACTGAACGTGCCCGGCGTGTACAACGTCGGCATCGACCAGAAGGCCTGGGCCAAGACCTCCGCCAAGTGGCTGGCTGATAAGCTCGGCGGCAAGGGTGAGATTGTGGAGATCGAAGGCTTCCCGGGACACCCGGCCAACGTCGCCCGCATGGAAGGCGTGGACGAAGTCTTTGCCGGCTATCCTGACATCAAGGTATTGGCCAAGGACACCGGCAAGTGGGATGAGGCCACCGGCCAGCAGGTCATGTCCAATTTCCTCTCTGCGTACCCGAACATGACCGGCTACTGGACCCAGGATGGCATGGCCATCGGCGCTTTGCAGGCCGTGATGGCAGCCAACCCTGCCAAGTGGCCGCAGGGTGTGGGTGAAGGCCGCTGCCAGTACCTGAAGCTCTGGGAAGAAGCCCTGACCATGAACCCGGACTTCGACTCGATCGCAGTCGCCAACCATCCGGGCGTCTCGCCGACCGGTCTGCGCATCGCTGTCAACATGCTGATGGGCAAGAAGGTTGATACCACCAAGTTGGGCGGCGCCAACGGTCTGTCGTTCGTCATCCCGCTGGCTGCCATTATCACCAAGGACAACCTGGCGGATGGCCTGAAGATGTGTGAAGGCAAGCCCGATGCATATCTGCTCGATAACATCATGACGGATGATGAAGTCCAGCAGTATTTCTTGAAATAAGTTTATCCTTTGGAGAAGTGAGCCCCTCGCTTGCGTGGGCTCACTTCTCAGGAATATTGTAGATGGGGTTGTCCCAAGATGCGCTTTTGGGACAACCCCCGGCAATTGTACCCACTCCATCTTCTGATAACGGGGGATGGAGCCAGGAAAATGACCCGCTATGACTCTGTCGCTTTCTGCTAGAAACGTTGTAAAACGGTATGGGGGCGTGGTCGCCCTCTCCGATGGAAACCTGGATGTCAATTCCGGCGAAGTCGTGGCGCTGATTGGGGCCAATGGAAGCGGCAAAAGCACCATGAGCAAGATCATTAACGGCGTAGTGATCCTCGATGGAGGGCAATTACTCCTGGATGGCAAGCCGGTACATTTCGCTTCGCCCCAGGCCGCTAAAAACATGGGGATTTCGACCGTGTTCCAGGAATTGAGTCTGATCCCCCAGATGACGGTGGCGGATAACATCTGGCTGACGCGTGAGCCGCTTGACCGGTTGGGGCGTGTTAATCGCAAGGCGGTCTTCGCCAAAACGGATGAACTGCTGGCCTTGTTTGAGGGCACATTTAAAACCGATTTGAGGCCGGATGCACTGGTGTCTGCCCTGCCGCCTGATGAAAAGCAGATCGTTGAGATTCTCAAGGCGGTGAGCTTTGACCCGCGTCTGTTAATCCTGGACGAAGCTACTGCCAGCCTTGACAGCCGCCAGGTGCAGCGCCTTTTCGAACTGGTCAGGAAGTGGAAAGTTGAAGGCAAAGCCATTGTCTTCGTCTCGCACCGCATGGAGGAGATTTTCCGCATCGCCGATCGCTACAGCGTGCTGCGTAATGGAAAAACTGTTGGCTCTGGGAATATCAAGGACGTCACCGACAAAGATATGATCAAGTTGATGATCGACAAAGATTCGGTGTTCAGCTATTCCCGCGCTGGATCTCAAAAAGCCGAGAAGCCGGTCTGTCTCCAGGTCAAAGACCTGCGCACCAGCACTTTGCGAGGGGTCAGCTTCACGGTCAAAGAAGGGGAATTGGTTGGGATTGGCGGTTTGCAGGGCCAGGGGCAGCGTGACCTGTTGCTTGCCCTGTTTGGCGACATCCCATTCACCGGAAATGTCGAGCATAACGGAAAAGCGGTTCACTTTCGCCACCCGCGCCAGGCGATGAATCACGCTTTTGCCCTCGTACCTGGCGATCGGGCGCGGGAGGGTCTGCTCTATATCCGTTCCATTCTGGAAAATTTGCAGTTACCTTCCTGGGCCCGCTATGGTTTTCCCCTGAAAATGAAAAAAGCCAAAAAAGATGCCGAGCAGGTGGGTGCCAGCCTGAACTTGAAGATGGCCGGTGTGGGAGAACCGGTCAGCAGCCTTTCGGGTGGCAATGCCCAGAAAGTGGTCATCGGCAAGTGGCTGATGCGCCAGCCGGGTGTGATGTTGCTGGATGACCCTACCAAAGGCGTGGATGTGGGCACCAAAGCGGAGTTTTACGCCCTGCTGACGCAGTTGTGCGGCGAAGGAAAAACGATCCTTTTCTACAGCAGTGATGATGAAGAGCTGGTCGGCCTGTGTGACCGGGTGCTGGTATTACATGATGGCAGCATCCAAATCGAACTTTCCGGCGCTTCGCTCACCAAAGAAAACCTGGTCAGCGCCAGCCTGGGTGTCTTGGAGGGAGGTGCACAGTGAAACGCTTCTCAGGGGACGCGTTGATGGTGCGCTACCCAGCGCTGTTCGCATTAATCCTCATGGTGGTTGCTCTGATCATCAACTTTATCTTGCAGCCGAACCTGTTTGCGCGCGATACTTTGAACAGCAACATGCGTGTATTCCTGCCCATCATTTTACTGACGGCGGGGCAGGCGGTGGTTATCCTGGGCGGCGGCATCGACATCTCTGTGGGTTCGATCGTTTCGATAGTCAACACTATCCTGGCCACTCGCGTCGGATTGGAAGGTTCCCCGGAAGCAATGTGGCAATATGTGGCAATTTCTCTGCTGGTAGGCGCTCTGGCCGGTGCGATCAATGGGTTCTTTGTGGCTTATCTGCGCCTCCAGCCGATTATTACAACCTACGCAACCAGTTTTCTTTACGCCGGTTTTGCACTCTTTATCCTGCCCAACCCTGGCGGCGGCATCCCGGCTTCGATTGCAGAACTATATCGCAACACAACGCCGCTCGGCATCCCATCTGCCTTCTACGTGGTTGCCGTGATTTTGGGATTCTGGTGGTTTATCCGCTCCACGCGTTATGGGAATTACCTGTTCGCGGTGGGTGGCAAAGCCCAGGCGGCGTATGAGACCGCTGTCCCGGTGACAACGATTTTGTTCAGCACCTATGTCATTTCAGGGTTGATGGCGGCCTTTTCGGGCATTGCCATTACCATGTTGAGCGGTTCCGGCAACGCGGAGATCGGCGCTTCGATGACGCTTAACTCCATCACTGCTGTGGTCATTGGTGGAACGGCCATGAGCGGCGGAGTGGGCGGCGTGGCCGGGCCGGTGATGGGCGCGGTTACCCTCAGCCTCATCCAGAACATCATCTCGTTTGCTCATATCGATACCTGGTGGGAGACGCTGGTCAAGGCGACGATCATTGTGGCGGCGTTGGCGACTCCCGGTATCATTAACCTGTTCAGGAGGCGAGAATGAAACGTTTTTACATCTCACCCCCGGTGGCCGCTCTGCTCCTGGCGATCGTGCTGTTCCTGCTTTCGGGCCTGCTGCCCAATGGCTTCGGCAGCGATTTAAACGTTGCACGCGCCCAGGCCCTGAATATTTTGCGCCTGTCGGTCTTTCTCGGCGTGATTGCCGCTGGACAGACCCTGGTCATTATCAGCGGTTTTGAAGGCATTGACCTTTCGGCAGGTTCCATCGTCACCTTGACGGCCATCTTCACCTACGTTATCGTCAATGGCCAGGATGACAAGGTGCTGTTCGCCTTGCTTGTCGCCATCCTCGTCGGTGCGCTCATCGGCTTCATCAACGGCGCCGGTATCACCTTCCTAAAAATTTCGCCCTTCGTGATGACGCTCGGCATGTCCGGCGTCGTCACCGGTGCGATTATCATCGCCAACCACGGTAACGTCAGCGGGAAGGTGGCCCCTATCATGACCCGGCTGATTGCGCGCCCGCTCGCACCGAAAATCCCCATTCCAAATGCGCTGATCATCTGGATCATTTTTGGATTTCTCATGTGGCTGTTGCTGGAGCGCACCACCTTTGGCAAAAACCTGTTTGCTATTGGTGTCAATCGTGTGACGGCGAAACTCTCGGGCGTCAACGTAACGGCCATGAACCTGGCAACCTACACCCTGGCGGGTGCGCTGGCCGGTTTTGGCGGTTTCCTGCTGATCGGGAACACCGGGGTGGTGTTGCTTCAGCTCGGGCAGCCATACCTGTTCCCCTCCATCGCTGCGGTGGCGGTCGGCGGTACGTTGCTCTCGGGCGGCAAAGGCAGTTATTGGGGCACCATGGCTGGCGCCATTGTACTCACCCTCATCACCAGCCTGCTGACCACCATGCAGATGCCCGATTCCGTGCGCCGCATGGTGCTGGGCGCCACCCTGCTGGTCCTGATCTCAATCTATGGCCGCCAACGAGCGCTAAGACAATAAATTCTAATTTTGGGTTTTGTGGTATGTGCAGCGTGCAATGCCGCACGCACCACAAAGAAAAACTATCGAAGGAGGCATCCTATGACCAAGACAGTCAAAGTCGGCATGGTCGGCACCGGTTTTGTCGGTGACATCCACCATGCAGCCTTCAAGGGCTGGGTACAGAACGCCGAAGTCGTGGCCGTCGCCAGCCCCAACAACGCCCCGAAGTTCGCTGAAGAGCGCGGCATCCCTGCGGCTTATCACGATTATCGCGAGATGCTGAAAGACAAAACCATCGATGTGGTTGATATCGGCATCCCCAACGATTTGCACTGCCAGGTGGTGGTGGATGCAGCCAAAGCCGGCAAGCATGTCATCATCGAAAAACCGCTGTGCGTCACCCTCGAAGAAGCCGACCAGATGATTGAAGCCTGTCAGAAAGCGGGCGTGCTCCTGATGTACGCTGAGGAGCTGCTCTTCGCGCCCAAATATGTGCGCGTCAAGACGCTGATCGACGAAGGTGCGATTGGCGAACCGTTCCTGGCCAAGCAGTCGGAAGAGCACCCTGGCCCGCATATGCCCTGGTTCTGGGATGTGAACCGTTCGGGCGGCGGCGTGATGCTCGATATGGGCTGTCACTCTATTGAATACACCCGCTGGGTGCTTGGCAAGCCAAAAGTCAAGAGCGTCACCGCCTTTATGGGCACTTACATCCACCAGGGACGCACGCAGGGCGAAGACCACTCTTATGCTATTATTGAGTATGAAAATGACCGCATTGCCATGATTGAAAACAGCTGGGCCAAGGGCGGCGGTGTGGATGATCGCTGTGAGGTCTATGGCAAGAAGGGCCACACTCGCGCCGATTTGCTGCGCGGTAGCTCCCTGCTCACCTATAGCGAGGAAGGCTACGGTTATGCGGTTGAAAAGGCCGGTGTGACCCGAGGCTATACCTTCACCATGTTTGAGGAAATCTGGAACTACGGCTTCCCGCAGGAAATGCAGCACTTTATCAACAGTGTGCTTGGCAAGGAAACCTGTGTGGAGACCGGCGAAGACGGCCGTGAAGTATTGAAGATTATGTACGCGGCTTACCAGTCGGCGGGCGAAGGGCGCAAAATTGAATGGCCCTATACGCCGCCGGTGGTCAAAAAGCCGATTGACTTGTGGAAAAAATAAGTTTTTCCCGTGGTGCGTGCGGCGCGCAGCGGCGCACGCACCACCGGACCACCCGCAATGATTTTGGTTTGTTAGAGGAAATTTTATTCTTTATATGAAAAA
>CAZQQJ010000007.1:169908-225069 GCA_964595435.1 uncultured Anaerolinea sp.
TTGTACAACCTCCAGTTTTAGTTGTTAAAAAAATATTTTTTGCGGGGGGGGGGGGGGGCGCGCCCCCCCCCCCCCACCACGGGACCACGCGAAATGATTTTCGATGTAAAGAGGAATTGATATGCTTTCTAGCAAAACCATTACGTATACTCAACTTGCCAAGGTTATCGATCACTCATTGCTCAAGCCTGAACTGACCGACCAGGAAGTTATGGATGGCTGTAAACTGGCGGCCAGGTACAACACTGCCACGGTGTGCGTCAAGCCCTGTCATGTCAGGCTGGCTGCCGGGGCGCTCAAAGGCACGGATGTGAAAGTCAGCACCGTGATCGGCTTCCCACATGGCAGCAACCTCACCGCCATCAAAGTGGCCGAGGCCCAGGCCGCTATGGATGAGGGCGCGCTAGAGCTGGATATGGTGCTGAACATCGGCGCGCTGCGTTCTGGCCAGGCCGATTATGTCCGGGAGGACATCAAGGCTGTGTGCGACGCGGCCCATGCCCGTGGTGCAAAGGTCAAGGTTATTTTCGAAAATGCCTATCTCAACGATGAGCAGAAAATCCTGGCCTGCAAACTGAGCGAGGCGGCGGGCGCCGATTGGGTTAAGACCTCCACCGGCTTTGCCCCCAGTGGTGCTACGCTCGAAGATTTGCGCCTGATGCGCGCAAATGTCAGCGACAAGGTACAGCTCAAGGCTGCCGGCGGAGTCCGCACCCTGGATGCGATCCTGGCCGTCATTGATGCCGGCTGCACGCGTTGCGGAGCCACTGCCACCGCCGCCATCCTGGACGAGTTTGAGAAACGCCAGAAACAAGGCCTTTCAAGTGCTGGTGACGCCAAATTTGGCGGCGCTTACTGACCAGCAAACCTTGAGAATATTCCCGATTACCCATTGACAGATTACTGAATACGGATCACCTGAATTTGGAGCAGATTATGACCAAACACCTCACCAAACAAACCATCGGCGTCGGAGTGGCTGGAACGGGTTTCATCGGCCCCGCTCATGTGGAGGGGCTGCGTCGCAACGGCATCCAGGTATTGGGGCTGGCCGAAAATACCCTCGAAAAAGCGGGGCAAAAAGCTGCCGAAATGGGTATTCCCCGCGTATATGCCTCTTTTGAAGCCATGCTGGCTGATCCTGATATCGACGTCGTGCATCTTGCCACGCCCAATGTGCTGCATCACCCGCATGCCAGGGCCGCCTTGCTGGCTGGGAAACATGTCGTCTGCGAAAAGCCGCTGGCGATGACCTCTGTCGAATCAGCGGAATTGGTCAAACTGGCGGCGGAGAAGAAGCTCGTCAACGCGGTGAACTTCAATATTCGTATGTATCCGATGGTGCAGCAGGCTCGCAGTATGGTGCAGGGCGGTGAAATTGGCAACCTGTTCATCCTGCAAGGCTCGTATTTGCAGGACTGGCTGCTATTGCCCACTGACTGGAACTGGCGGCTGGAACCCGATCTGGGTGGCACCTTGCGGGCAGTGGGTGATATCGGTTCGCACTGGCTCGACCTGATGACCTTTATCACTGGACTGCGTGTAGAAGAAGTCTATGCCGATTTCAAGACTTTCCACACCAGCCGCAAGAAACCTGCCAAACCGGTTGAGACGTTCACTGGCAAGATGCTCCAACCATCCGATTATATTGACCAGCCGATCTACACTGAAGACTATGCGACCATCATGCTGCATTACGAAAAGGGCGTGACTGGCGTGATGACGGTGGCGCAGGTGTGCTCGGGGCGCAAAAATCGCATATTCTTCGAGATCAACGGCTCAAAGTCCTCGCTGGCCTGGGATGGCGAGCGCCCGAACGAGTTGTGGATAGGACATCGCGATGCGCCAAACCAGGTTTTGCTGAAAGACCCCTCATTGCTGTCCCTCGAGGCGCGCAAGACGGCCTCGTATCCCGGCGGCCACAACGAAGGTTTCCCCGATACCTTCAAACAGCTTTATGCGAAGGTCTACGACTACATCTTCGCCGGAGATTTCAGCAAGCAACCAGACTTCCCTACCTTTGCTGATGGTCACTATGAGATGTTGCTGTGCGAGGCCATTGAGCGCAGCGCCAAAGAGAAGACATGGGTCAAGGTAAAATAGAGCGCCCGTAGACCTGACCGGTCTCTGAGACCTGTCAGGTCTGGTCGAAAAAGATCAGGAGATAAATCATGAAACTCGGATTTTTCACTGCTGCACTGCCCGGCAACACTCTTGAACAGGCTGCCAAATGGGGAGCGGAGAGCGGCTTCCAGGCTATCGAAATCGCTTGCTGGCCGCACGAAAAGGCTACCCGCCGCTATGCGGGGGTTACGCACATTGACGTGGCAACGCTTGACAGGCCCGGAGCTGCCGAAATCCTCAAAATGCTGTCCGGATATGGGCTGACCATCTCCTCACTGGGGTATTACCCCAATCCACTCCATCCGGATGCTGACCACCGTGAAACGGTAATTGGCCATCTGAAGAAAGTCATCCAGGCTGCTGCCATGCTCGAAGTCCCGGTCGTGGGCACGTTCGTTGGCAAGGACAAGAATAAAACGGTCCCGCAGAGCTTTGAAGACTTCGCCAGAATCTGGCCGCCGATTGTAAAGTTTGCCAAAGATCTGGGCGTCAAGATCGCCATCGAGAATTGCCCGATGATCTTTTCCTACGATGAATGGCCTGGCGGTAATAACCTGGCCAGCACGCCAGCGATCTGGCGCAAAATGTGGGAAATCATTCCTGAAGACAACTTTGGCCTGAATCTCGATCCTTCGCACCTCGTTTTGCAGATGATCGACTACGAACGCGTCGTGCGTGAATTTAGCAGCAAGATCTTCCACGTCCACGCTAAAGATTTGCACATCGACCGTGAGGGCCTGTATCATCACGGCGTGCTTTCTCAGGGCATGGGCTGGCAGGTGCCGCGATTGCCTGGCCTCGGCGATATGGATTGGGCGAAATTCTTTGCCGCGCTCACAGCCGCCCGCTACGATTACGTCGTCAGTATAGAGCACGAGGACCGCGTCTTCGAAGGCGATGAAGATCTCGTCAAGCGCGGCTTCTATCTCGCACGCGACATGCTCAAGCCGTATATTCACTAGGCGAGGCTGCTCTTTGCTATTGAGTGGTGTGTGCGGCGCGGTAAACCTGGTGATGCGCCGCACACACCGTGAAGAAAAGTGATCCTGAAAAAGAGCATTGGTCGCGATCCGGGCAGGACCAATCTGCACGCCGCGATCGTGCTATCGCGCCGCTAAAGGCGAGCGATTTCCAAATCGAGGTGGGTGCTACCTGGAAAAGTCTTCACTCTGGTCTTTTGGTAATATCTCTGTGACCGCTCTCTATGATACGCGCCAGCTATAGTGACCTCATTTCCAAATGTTCGACGGGGCGGGCATTCAGTATAGACTTTTTGAGAAACAGGATTATACTGGATAATGGTGTCCAGATCTCCTGACCTGGGCTGCCAGGATTGAGAGAAGCGAGAGATTCTGGAGGCTGGAGAAAGGAGTTTGAGAAATGAGGGCGCACAGCGTATCCTTTCGCGGGGGAATTGCTTTGTGTGTGTTGATCCTTGCCAGTGTCTCGATCCATCGTGGGATTGCCAGTGAAATTCTTCGTTCGACTCAAAAGGTGAGAGATTCAGCCGCTCAGGCTGGAGCAAATTCAGTTTCTGCGAACCATCCAGCCGTTCTATTCACGGAAGACTTCGAAGACGGACAGGCCCAGGGTTGGGAGTACAACCCCGCTCGCTGGTCGATTATTGCCGATACGATCACTGGCTCGCAGGTCTGGTCGACAACCGGTTTGGGTACTGCGTTTGCCAGCAGCGGGGAGAAGGATTGGGGTGATTATCGCCTGAAGTTCGATGCGCGGCGGGTGAACAGCGATGCGAACGTATATTTCCGCGGCGCATATGGCAACGGTTACGCCCTGCGGTTGGAAAGCAGCCGGGTCGTGCTGTGGACAGAATTGGGCGGCAGCCCGCAGGACCTGGATAGCGCCAGCCTGGCCATTGGTACGGCCTGGCATGATTACGCGGCGGACGCGGTAGGTACGACCATCACGGTTACCGTGGATGGCGGGCCAGCTTTCAGCTATACTCACACCGGCCTGGCTTCGTTGCACGGTGGGATTGCCCTGGAAGCCTTCGACAACGATGGAGCGCGCTTCGACAATATCCAGGTGCTCGATCTATCCCGCCCGCAGCCTGCCCCCTGGACCCAGACCAACGGGCCGTCCGGCGGACTGATGGACGCGGTCGAAATGCATCCTTCCAACCCGAGCATTCTGTTCGCCGGCGGTGTGGGCGGCGTGTACAAATCCAGCGACGCCGGGCAGACCTGGCAGCTTTTGCCGGCTTTCATCTCGCCTGTGCAGCGGGTCACGCGCTTGCTGGTCGACCCCGGCAACCCGCAGGTGATGTATGCCTTGAGCGGGCAGTTATACAAAACCACGGACGGCGGCCTGAACTGGGAGACCCTGGACAACGGCCGGTGGTTCCGGACCGTGACGATGGATACCTCCGACCCGCAGCACCTGCTGGCCGGCGATAACAGCGGGCAGGTCTTTCTGAGCACGAACGGGGGCGCGGCCTGGAGTATCATCTCGAACCTGCCGGCGCGGCCTATCCTGGCGCTGGCCTTTGCCGGGGAGAACGAGTTTTGGGCGGGCTGCGGGGCCGACCCGGATACCCACCTGGGGTTGCTCTACCATACCACTACTGGTGGCGCCTCCTGGACGGCAATGACTCTTGGGCAATCCCCAGAAACTGAGGTGTATTCGATCTTTGTCGACCCGCAAAACTCCGCCGTGGTACACGTGGGGATGCAAAATATCTATAACGAGATGTTCAACCCTTCCACCTCGGCCTACCTGTTCCGGACGGCAAACGGTGGGGGGAATTGGAGCACCCTGCACCTGCCCCAGACGGATAGTACGGTGGATATTATCGGCAAGGACCTGTCGGCCGGCTGGCTGTACGTCAATACCGGGCGTAACCTGTTTAAATCCGCCAACGGGATCGATGCCTGGGTGGCAATCATGCCCGCCAATGCTGCTGCGGATGGGTCGCGTGATATCGCAATTCACCCGGTGGATGGGAATAAGTTATACCTGCCTTCACCGTTTCGCGGTGGCATTTACTATACGGCCAATGGTGGGAGTACGTGGACGAAATACACACAAGGTTTGCTCAATACCTCGGTTTCTTTGCTGGCCTTGGGCAATGCCTCGGGAAGCGTGGCGTATGCGGCGGCAGTTTCCGGCGAGGGGACGTATAAGACCAGCGATTACGGCGCGACCTGGAGCAATGTCACCGAAGGCGGTATCTCCCATCCCTGGGCGGACGAGCTGCGCGTCTCGCCGGTCGACCCGCAGACGGTGTGGGAAGTGGCAGACGTGGGAAAATTGTTCGTCTCCAAGAATGGCGGCAGCACCTGGGCAATGGCTTTCGATCCCCAAAACGGCTACGGTTTCCGCGCCGGGACGGTATCGGCGCTGGCGCTTGCTCCCTCGGATCCGGACATCCAGTACGCCGTCAAGAGCGGCTTTGGCATCTTCAAAAGCACGAACGGCGGATGGTGGTGGGATTTTCTGCAGCGTTCCGAGGTCGATTACTCTTACAGCCTGGCGGTGCACCCCACCGATCCGGACACCGTCTTCAGCGGTTATGTGCCCAAGCCTTTCCAGGATTGGGCCATGCTGCGCCGTTCGCAGGACGGCGGCGATACCTGGACGACGGTGTTATCCGTCACCCATTCGACCGGCATTACTTCGGTGACCTTCGACCCTCAGGACCCGCAGCGGATGTATGCCGGCAGCGGCGGCGCGGCGGCGAACGGCGGCGGGCAGATTTATCATTCGCTGGATGGTGGGGGTAGCTGGTCGCCGCTCAACCCGCATTTCACCATGCTCACCGTGTGGGGCCAGCCGCAACTGGTCGGTGATCCCAGTAATCCTTCCACGGCCTATGCGGCCACCTGGCTGGGTGGGACGTGGAAGACGACCGACGCCGGGGAAAGCTGGACCAGGCTGGCAGATGCGCCGCTTTCGGCTACTTCGCTCAGCCTCGACCCCGCCAACCCGGCGGTGATCTACGCCTCGGACCGCACCGCGCCCAAGATCTGGAAGTCGGCCGATGGTGGGCTGAACTGGTTCACGGTCGCCGATTTCAGCGCCGATCACGCTTTCCTGGTCAACCGCGTGCTGGCTACGAGCGGTGCGGTCTATGCCGCCACGTTCGGGCCGGGCATCCACGATGGAAAGCTGTATCGTTCGGTGAACGGCGGCGCGACCTGGGTGGACATCATGCACAACCTGCCGCGCTCTGTGCTGGATATTGCCGTGCATCCAACGAACGCGGAGATCATTTATGTGACTACTCATATTTATGGGGCTTATAAGACCGTCAATGGCGGGGCGGATTGGACGGAAATGACCGGCTTTCCGGACATTGGCGGCTATGATATCGAAATCGACCCGGTTACGCCGGACACGGTTTTTGCCGCCGGGTTGGGAAACACGACGGTGCCGGATTGGGTGCTGCCAGGTGGCTATACCTTCAGCGATTCTCCGGGCGTGTACCGCTCGCAGGATGGCGGCGTGACCTGGCACCAGGTGCTCAGCAACAGCAACGAATGCCGGGCGGTGCGCTTCCATCCTGCCAACCACAACCTGCTGTTTGCCACGGCGCTCTCGGATGGTTTCTTTTTCAGCCCGGATAATGGCACCACCTGGTATAACATGCCGCTGACGCACCTGGACACCTATAACCTGACCGCGGTCTGGGCGGCTGGCGATAAAATCTATGCCGGAACCCAGGGGTTTGGGGTGTATGCCGGGGACCTCGACCCGACGACCGGCGCGGTGACCTGGGTCCCGGGGCGTTCCAACAAGCCGGTGCCGGATGTCTATAACCTGCAGGTCCAGGTGGACCCCGCCGATTCGCAGCGTATCTACGTCAGCGCCAACCCTGGCGGGCTATTCCGTTCGGATGATGGCGGGAATAGCTGGTTCGACAAGAACTTCCTGACGCCCAGCGTGGCAGTGGATGATCCCCGCCGCCAGGGTTACTATAACTTTGCCATCCACCCGGCCGATAGCAGCGAGGTCTGGGTGGGCACCTGGGGGAAGGGCGTTTACAAGTCCTACGATGGACAGGATTACAATATTGGGGCGAATGGCAGCAGTGGTGTGATGTTTGGCAAGCACATCAACGCCCTGCTGTTCCACCCGACCCTGGGCTGGCTGGCAGCCAGCGAGGAAGGTATCTTCCGCACGGATGACGATGGGACTACCTGGCAGGATTTCAGCGATGGGTTGGCAACCACCCAGGTGCGCACGCTGAACCGGGGCGCGGCTGGAACTCTGTACGCGGGCACGGCGGGCTACGAGCTGTATTATCGCCAGGCGCAAGACGACGCCTGGCACCAGTTGCGCGCCTTCAGCAACTTTGGCACCTTCTGGCCGATCTGGAACGACCGCCCGTTGTATCAGTACACCACGTTGTTGTTCCATCCGACTGATGCGAATATCGTCTACTTCGGCGCTTTCCCCAGTGGGATTTTCAAGAGCCTGGATGGCGGGACATCCTGGCGTGAATACAACGTAGGCTGGCTGAACGACGGCGTATTCTCGCTGGCCTTTCATCCGCAGGACACACAGGTCATCTACGCCGGTACGTACAACGGTGTGAGCCGTTCTTTAGATGGCGGGCAGCATTGGGAGCGATGGGACAATGGTTGGCCCGGCGAGCAGTGGGTTTTCTCGTTGGATTTCGATCCGGACAACCCGGATATTCTCTACGCCTGCTCGAAGAATGGAGAGAATGAGGGCACGGGGCGGGATGATTTTCACGGCACGGTGATGAAAAGCACCGATGGAGGCGAAAGTTGGTTCCCGATCACCACCGGTCTGGATTTGAACCAGGAATTCTATAAAATCATCGTCGACCGCTTCGACCCGCAGATCGTCTACCTGGCCACGCAGCGCCAGGGCGTGTTCATCAGTTATAATGGCGGTGCCTACTGGCAGCCCTGGAACACCGGCCTGACCAACCTGACGGCGGGCGTCAACGGCAACAATGTTACCAACACCATGGCCCTTTCTGGGGATGGGATGACCCTGTACTTCGGCACGGCAGGTTCCGGCGTTTTCCGGCGGTCGACCATCGTTATGAATGATATCTATCTGCCACTTGTATTTAAGAAGCCACAGACTTATTCGCCATAATTGCTACAGCCTATCGGGAAACCCGGCAAGCTCCGCCAGTTCCTGTTACGGCCACGCTCAACAAGGAAGGTGATTTAATCTGGGATGTGGGTGTGATTCAAGATGGCGTTTCCATTGTAGCCCAGGATGATCGGTTCAAGTTGAAGCGATTTCCTTTCTGTATCTTTTGATTCAACGAAGGAGGTTTTCATCATGAGCGTCGGCTGTTTTTTGGATAAAGATCATTCGCCTTCTGAAGAAGAAGTGCGCTCGGCGCTTGGGGTGCAATATCCCCTGTGGGAACAATTGCAGCAGTTTATGTTGGATACCTACCAGATGACTGTGGAACTGAGCTTCGGCGGGAAGAAGTACGGCTGGAACCTGTGGTATCGTAAGAGTGGCAAATCCCTGGTCTCACTCTATCCCCAAGAAGGATACCTGGTGGCCCAGGTCGTGCTGGGCAAAGATCAAGTGGAGCAGGCTTTTCAACTGGAGCTCGGTGAGAACGTGCGCAACGTGCTGGAAACGACGCCACAGCTTCACGATGGGCGCTGGTTGTTCATCCCTGTGCGCACCAGCCAGGACGCTGGCGACGTGCAACAGCTATTGTTAGTGAAGAAGCGCCCATCGCGGCGAAAAGCAGGCGCGGTGCAAGGCTAAACGGACATAGCTCTGAAGAGGTCTTAATAAGGGCGGCAAGGATATTTCGTTGATGACGTTCCCGGACAAGCCTTGACAATGTAAGGTTGCTATGTTATTAATAACATATGTATGGCATAACCTGGTTAGAGGAATTCGAATGGACCTGCGTTCTACAATTCTTGGCCTGCTGAGTTGGAAACCCTCTTCTGGATACGATCTAAAACGGATTATTTCTGATTCGGACGTTTTTTATTGGTCAGGAAACAACAACCAGATTTATAAAAGCCTGATCGAACTCCACAAGGAAGGACTGGTAACCTCTCAAATTCAGGTGCAGGAGAGCTTGCCCGCAAAAAAGATTTATTCCATTACAGAGAAGGGCCTGTCTGAACTACACCAAAGTTTGCTGGCAGCGCCGCAAGCTCCGGAGCTACACAAGGGTTTCCTCATCCAACTGGCATGGGCAGAGATTCTGTCCGACGAAGAGATCCTGACCTTGCTTGAAAAATACGAAGGCGAAATCGACGCTCGCCTCCGCATGTATCAAGCGCAGGCCGCACAACCGGGCAGCAGCCCGGGCCGTTCGAAGCGAGAGAAATATCTTTGGAAGCGTATCGCTGAAAATCTTGTCAATGCATGTCAAACTGAACTCGATTGGGTGCGCCAGACACAGCGGGAGTTCCGTGAGAGGAAATTCCTCGAATAAATGTCAGGAGGCAGATATAATGGCTACAAATGTTGAAATGATCAAACAACTGCGCGGCGAAACAGGCGCGGGAGTTATGGAGTGCCGGAAAGCCCTGGAGCAGGGTAACCAGGATTTCGAAAACGCACTCGCCTATCTGCAGGAGAAGGCTGAAATCAAAGCCAGGAAGCAGACGGACCATCAAGCGTTGGAAGGCAAAATAGAACTGTACTCGCATAACGACGGGCGCATTGGCGTCATGGTTGAAATCGGCACTGAGACCGAGTTCGCCAGCCGTTCGGAGGTCTTTCGCAATTTTGCACATGAAATTGCGCTCCAGATTACTTCGGCTTCCCCGCTTTATGTCCGCGATGAGGATATTCCGCCACAGGTACTGGATGAACAGGCGCGGGCAGCCATTGATAAGGTGCGTGGCGCCGGCAAGCCTGAAAGGATCATTGAGCCGATCGTTGAAGGCGTTTTGGAAAAATATAAAAATAAGTATGTTCTTCTACGCCAGATGTACATCCGCGATGAAGCCATTACGATCGCCCAGTTGTTGAGCCAGGTAATCGGTCACATCGGTGAAAATGTCGTCATCCGCCGTTTTGTGCGCTGGGAGATTTGCCCGGATTCCGAAGCAATTACCCCCATATCGTAAGGTGAAAAGAGCGGGTCCAGCCTGTCGCGAAGTGAACCGATTGAGAAAAAGACCAACCTCACGGAGGAAAGTGAAGCATGTCAGGATCGATGCAAAACAAGGTGGCGCTCATCACCGGTGGCAGTTCAGGGATCGGTAGAGCAGCGGCGTTTGCCTTCGCCGCCCAGGGAGCCAGTGTGGTCATCGCCAGCAGAAACCCTGCCAGGGGAGAAGAAGCTGCCCAGGCGGTTCGTGAATCGGGCGGCGGAGCAATCTGGGTGCAAACGGATGTGTCCCAGGCTGGTCAGGTGGAAGCGCTGGTCAAAAAGACAATCGAGGCCTTCGGGCGATTGGATTATGCCTTCAACAATGGGGGCAGCGGCGGCAACGGCGGCTGGACGGCAGAGATCCAGGAGCAAGATTGGGATAGCACCATCGATGGCTACCTCAAGAGCGTCTGGCTGTGCATGAAATATGAGCTGATCGAGATGCTCAAACAAGGTAGCGGGGCGATTGTCAACAATTCATCCGTTGACGGCCAGAGGGCTTTCCCCTGGGACCCGGTCTATTCGGCAGCCAAACACGGCGTGCTCGGGCTGACCAAATCGGCGGTGACGCAATACGCCGATAAGGGTATTCGCATCAACGCCGTCTGCCCGGGATGGATCAAGACTCCGCCGACTGATGAGATACTGCGGCAAAACCCGGAATCAGAACGGTTGATGCTCTCGCACCAGCCGATTGGACGGCTGGGCACGGCGGAAGAAGTCGCCCAGGCTGTCGTCTGGTTGTGTTCCGATCAGGCTTCGTTTGTCGTCGGCACCGCCCTCGCTGTCGATGGCGGCTATTTGACCGTGTAGGCCATGACGGGACACATCCTGCTGGAAGGTGGCGCAGAATTCGGCGGGCAGATGGCAGGGCCAGACCGGGCTGCCATCGCTCTGGCCGGCGGGGCAGACGCCTTGATCGGGATCATCCCGGCGGCCGCCGCCCCGGATCACAACCATCGCCGTGCCGGGGAGAACGGCCGGCGCCGGTTTCAGTCGCTGGGCGCACGACAGGTCGATGTCATTCCCCTGATCGATGCCCAGTCGGCGGAACAACCGGAAGTGGCGGAAATAGTACGCAGGTCGCGCCTGATCTACCTGTTGGGCGGCTTCACCCACTACCTGGGACAGACGCTGGCCGGCAGTCGCTCCTGGCAGGCCATGCTGGATGCATACCGGGATGGTGCAGTGATCGCCGGCAGCAGCGCCGGGGCGATGGTGCTTTGCCAGTATTATTACGATCCCGCTTCGCAAAGCGTTTACCCGGGATTGGGCCTGGTGTCCAAGGCCTGTGTGCTTCCCCACCATAACACCTTTGGCAAGCGCTGGGCAAAGTCGTTGAGTGCGCTGCTGCCCGGCGTGATCCTGATCGGTATCGACGAACAAACCGGCATGCTGGATGACGCCACCGATGGGTGCTGGCAGGTGTATGGCGCTGGCGCGGTGACACTGTATGTCGATGGCAGTCCGGTTCGATATTCTGCCGGAGCGATTTTCTCTTTGGGCGAACGAGGTGGACAATGAGCCTGATCGAACAGCTTTCCTCGCAGACCGGCGACCGTTCGGAACAATCCAACCGGGGAGTAGCGCAGCAGTGCCTGGATGATCCGGGCTGCCTGGCAGAGATCGCCGGGGGATTGGCGAGCGCTGACCCTGGTCTGGCCGGCGATTGTGCTGAAGTGATGACGATGGTCGCCGCCAAACGACCAGAATATATCGTTCCGTTTATCGAGCCATTGGCCGTGTTATTGGATCATCCCAAGACGCGCCTACGTTGGGAAGCCGCCCATGCTGTGGCGCTCACTGCAGGGCAGGCAGTGCCTTTCGTGCAGGCTATTCTGCCAAAGCTGCATGTTATCATTCGCAGCGACCCAAGTACGATCGTGCGGGATTACGCTGTGGATGCTGTGGGCGGCTATGCTGGCGTAGGGCCGTCCGCTGCACAGGAAGCTTATCCTATCCTGAGAGAATCCCTGGCAATCTGGGCTGGCAAGCACGCCCGGCAGGCTCTGGAAGGATTGGGCAAGACGGCTGCCAGTACCCCTATCCTTCGTGAAGAAATTCGGGCGTTGGTACAGCCTTACCTGGAGCATCCTCGAAGCAGTGTACGCCGGGCGGCTTTGGCTGCCTGGAAAGCAGCACAGTAGGCGCTGCGTTGAGGGTTTATTCACTGTCAAATTGTTCCAATTTGTCCGTCTGTTTGCAATATTGTTTGGGCGAGACGCCGTAGCGTTGTTTGAACGAACGGCTGAAGTGGGAAGAATCATAGAACCCCCAGCGATAAGCGACTTCGGTGATGCTATTTTTTCGGTTGCTGCTCGCAAGCTCCCGCCGGCAGTGTTCAAGCCTGCGTTCCATAACCCAGCGGGAAACTGAAAGGGACTCCTCTTCGAACAACAGGTGCAGATAACGCACAGAAATCCCGAACTGATATGCAAGGCTGGGCGGATCGAGAATTTGATCCTCCAGATTGGCTTCAATATAATCTTTGATCCTCGCCAGAAGATCTCCCCTGGGTTTTTCTTCAGCCTGGGAGTATTTATCCCACAGACAAGATGCGATCAGGTCAATGGTGGTTTCTGCCAGGGCGCATCCCTGGCGGCAATTTAGATCACCGGTATGCTGGCTTAGATTGGAGATCAGCGAGGCTGTTACGGCTCCTAACCCATTCTGCCAGTTAATCGGTTTTCCAATCAACCTGTCGACGTGTGGAAGCGCGTTCCGCAAACGGTTCTGCGGTACGAACAGGGTGATTTTGTGGATGTTGGTGTGCAGGTAAAAGTGGGTTGTTTCGGTGGAGTCCCATAAATAAAAGGTGCCCGGTTCCAGGCAGGCACTTATTCCCCGGCTGCTCACATCTTCATACCCTGAAAGGATCAATAACAAACCAAAATAGTCAACATTGTCCTTAGCAATTTCCGGTGGCCTGCGCACGCCGCTGCATGGTTCGCAAATGCAGCGGACTACCTTAAGATCTCCCACCGGGGCCATTTCCAATTTCCCAAAAAAACCTTTTGGTTGGCTTTTTTCCAGGCTCCAACTCAGGTGTGATTCGTTCAGCATGGCCTGCCAGGCGTCAAAACGCTCATTTTGCCGGTATTGCTGAGTAGACCATTTCCCGATACAAGATTTATATACAAAATCCATGGCAGAAACGATCCTTTGGGTGGTCATGGGCCTGGGAAATAATATTGCACTCTCGTGCAAGTGGCCTTGCACTGCGATGCAAGAAATTACGAACCATCTGGCATATACTCATTATATGAGAAATTCACAAAACCTGTCAATAATGACTTGAAGAAAGGAGAATTACTTTGGGAAGTCATCTGAAAGAGCCCGTTTACATCATGGGCGTTGGATGTACACGATTTGGCAATCTCTTAGAAACGCCTGAAATTAAGGGTCTTACTTTGCATGAACTGGCCGCTCAAGCCGCAACGGAAGCCTTGTCCGATGCAAAGGTAGATCCGCAAGATGTGGACGCCGTGTTTGTCGGCAACGTTACCATGCATACCTCGCAAATGCCGGCTACCTACAGCCAGATCGCCAAATGGTTAGGGACTCAATTCAAAGCAGGCGTACATTTTGACGCTGCCTGCTCGACAACCAACGTGGGTGCCGCCATGGCTGCTATGGGCATCGCCTCTGGCGTCTATAACAAAGTGCTGGTCGTTGGTCTGGAATCGACTTTGAGCCAGCCCAGGTACCTGAGCCCTTACGACCGCGTAACCATCCCCACAGAAGAGATGTGGCTGTGGACGGATTACTGCGTCGGGCAGGCTTACAGCGTTCCCCAGGGTTATGATATTTTCCCGACCTATAATGCCTTCAATGCCCTGGGGTACTGCCGGAAATATGGCTTGAGCCTTGACGAACTGGAGTACGGGCTTTTTGAATTGTGCCGCACGCGCCGCCTCCATGGCTCCATGAATCCCAAAGCGATCCGCCAGGAGACCCTGGACGACGAGGCGAAACGCATGGGCTTCAATGATCCCTGGGAGTATTGGAACTCCCGCTTCAATCCACATGTAGCCTGGCCTTCCCGCCTCAACAGCGTGGTAACCCCTGCCGATGGGGCATCAGCCATGGTGTTAGGGCGACAGGATGGCTTCGTGGCTGGTGCGTCCGACCCTGTGGAACTGAAAGGCTTTGGCATCAGTGTAATGGATTTGCCCTGGTATGGCGATGACCCAACCGTTATGCCGATCGATACGGATGCATTCAAGAAAGCGTATAGCATGGCGGGGATAACGGCTAAGGATATCGACTATCTGCACGTGCATGACTGCTCGCATATCATGAGCATCTGTGTCGCTGAAGAGGCGGGCTACCTGCCCAAGGGCCAGGGCTTGAAATATGCCGCAGAAGGCCGTTTGCGCTTCGACGGCGACCGGCCTATGAGCACTCACGGCGGACGCCACGCCTTCGGGCATGCCTGGGCGGCCAGCGCCGGATCGGATACGTACGAAGCCGTGAAACAAATCCGCGGCGTGGCCGGCAGCAGACAAATCAAACCCTGGCCAAAAACTGCCGTGATCCACACGCACGGTTATGCAATGATCAGCACGGTTCTGGCGCTCAACGGAGGTAATTAAATGGCTGAATCGACGATAAAGCAGTATTACGATGCCTTGGGCAAAGCAAAGCTGCTGGGCAAAAAATGCAATCAATGCAACGCGATCACCTTTCCGCCAACCACTGCCTGCCAGGAATGCGGCAGCCCGGACCAGGACTGGTTCGAACTTTCAGGCAAAGGTCAGCTTTTGTTTGTTTCTCATGGCATGGCGCCGCCTCCCAACCCCCGCTTTGCCGAAATTGCCCCCTACGCCTACGGGCACATCCGCCTGGAAGAAGGGGTCTTCGTTCAGGCCATCATCACAGGCGTACAGGTGGATCCAGAGACCTTGATGTCTTACTACGAACGCGGGCCTGTCCCTGTTATCCCGGACATCCTGGAAGTTAAAGGGCTAAATATTCTCGCCTTCAAGGTGGCATAGAGAGATGGAAGCAAATCAGATCGATCGCGTTGTGGTCGAAATCGTGGCAAAGGTTGCGAAACGAGACCAGCAAGAATTGTCTCTCGAGACGAAGATAGCCGAAGATTTAGGGCTGAAATCGATGAGCCGGATCGAACTGGCGGCTCTGTTAGAAGACAGCTTCCAGGTCCAAATCGGTAATTTCGAGATCCGCCTCCCGAAAACAGTCGGCGACGTGGTTGAGTTGGTCAAATCGAAACTGAAACTGGAGTGATCGCCCTTTCCTGCTTTGGTGTCCAACCTCGGGCAGGGTTTCCCCTCTTTTTGCCTCTGTGGGATTTGCTGCGTTAGCGATGGGTGGGGATGATGGCGAGTTAAGTTGCTTATCATCCCCACCCAGACCCCTATAGCTATGATAATCATCCCACAGGGTCTTCTTTTTCGTTTCACAAAAATTCTCTGGCAGCCAGCCTGGCACGTGGTGTAACGACATATGACTCTGATGAATTCTCTTGCACAGAAAATTAAAAATCGCCCCAGGGTGATTGTTTATCCTGAAGGCAATAACCAAAATATCCTGAAGTCCGCAAGGATATTAAAAGATCAGCGTCTTGCCAATCCTGTTTTGTTAGGGGATCCCGATGAAATCCGGTCATCCGCTGACCATTTGAATATTGACCTCTCGGATATCAAAATCCTGCAGCCGGAAGTGGCGCCTCAATTGCCGCTTTTTGTAAATACTTATTGTGAAAACAGGGACATGCCGCAGCGAGTTGGCCAGCGCCTGATCAGCCAGCCGCTGTATTTTGGGGCGATGATGGTGAACCTGGGCGAGGCGGATTGCATGGTGGCCGGGATCGATCATCCCACTGAAGAGGTGATCATGGTTTGTGAGCTGATCATTGGGCTGCGGGCTGGTATCCAGGTAGTTTCCAGTTTCTTCTTGATGGAAATCCCCGGGTATGCCGGCGGAGAAGGCGGCCTGTTGATTTTTGCTGACCCCGCTGTTAACCCCGACCCCGGCCCTGACCAACTGGCCGACATTGCCCTCACAACGGCGCAGAGCGCCGAGGAGCTGGTGGCGTGGCAGCCTCGGGTGGCAATGTTGTCATTTTCTACCCGAGGGAGCGCCAGCCATCCCCTGGTTGAGAAAGTCTCCAAAGCTGTATCGATTGCCAGGGAAAGGGCCCCGCATCTATTGGTCGATGGAGAGATGCAGGCGGATGCTGCCCTGGTCGAGGCGGTTGCCAGGAAGAAAATGGGCCAGGAGAGCGTTGTGGGTGGCAAGGCCAATATCCTCATCTTCCCGGATTTGAACGCGGCCAATATTTCTTGTAAGCTTGTCCAACACCTGGCAAAGGCCAACGCCTACGGGCCTATCCTGCAAGGTTTTCGTCTGCCTATCAGCGATCTTTCTCGCGGCGCAACCGTGGATGACATTGTAGGCGCTTCAATTATCCTGGCTGCGAGAGTTTAGCATGCTGGTGCTGGTGATCAACTGTGGGAGTTCTTCGGTAAAATACAGCCTGTTTTCTTCTGATAACGGTGGGGAGTTGTTGAGGTTGGCGCGCGGCCTGGTTTCAGAACTGGGAAAGGACGATGCTTCGATCAGGTACGAAACAGAAACAGCTGTTTATACCTTACCCATTTCTAAACCGAATTACCGGCAAGCACTTCAAGCAGCCATCGGAACGCTGACCCATCCGCAATATGGCAAGTTGCAAGACGCATCAGAAATTGGCGCGGTAGGGCACCGTACCGTACACGGGGGCGATAAATTTACCGGATCAGTCTTGATCGATAACGAAGTGATTGCCAAGATGGAACAGTGTTCCTACCTGGCGCCGATCCACAACCCGGCCAACCTGGAAGGGATCCGCCAGGCAATTTCTCTTTTCCCAAATACCTCCCAAATTGCAGTATTTGACACATCTTTTCACCAGAGCATACCAGTTCATGCCAGGGTTTATCCGTTGCCCTATGAGTTTTATGTCAGGTTGGGGATCCGTAAATATGGTTTCCATGGTACATCCTGCCAGTATGCAAGCCAACAGGCCTGTCGGTTGGTGAATCGAGAATTGGCTCTGACGCGCATTGTGGTCTGTCACCTGGGGAATGGCGTTTCAGTGACAGCGGTAAATTGTGGCCGTTCGGTGGATACCAGCCTGGGATACACCTCCGTGGGTGGCGTGATGATGGGTACGCGTTGCGGTGACCTGGATCCTGGAGTGCTGCTGGCGATTATGAAAGACCAAAATTTAAGTGTGGAAGAAGCAGATAAGATTTTGCACCACCAGTCCGGTTTGCTGGGTATTTCTGGCGTAAGTAACGATATGCAAATCATCAGCCAATCTGCTTGGCAAGGCGATGCACGCTGTCAGTTAGCCATTGAAATGTTTTCTTACCAGATAAAGAAATACATCGGCGCCTATGCTGCGGTCATGGGGGGGATTGATATTCTGGTCTTTACCGGTGGGATTGGGGAAAACTCTTCGATTGTCAGAAAGTTGGCTGTCGAAAACCTGGCATTTCTGGGGATCGAGATGGATCACGACCTCAACAATGCAAAGTCGACTCAGGACCGTATGATCAGCCCCCCTGGTGCCCGCGCAGCCGTGGCGGTGATAAACGCCAATGAAGAAAAGATGATTGCGCAAGAGGTAATTGCTGTTCTTGAGGACATTTACAGGTCATAAATACCATGCCTGTATGCATGGAAACAAGTTTTCCACCGTAGTCTTATTTGGCTGAAAGCCGTTTTGTGTAGCCGGTGCATTGCACGTGTTCTTCGGGCATTGCACCTGAAAAACTTTTCCAGTGCATTTGCGGCTGCAAATCGGCCGTTGGGGTCAGCGTCCCAAAGAAGTGGTCTGATATTGCCGACAGCACAACTTCCCCTATTGTGCTGATCACAATGGTTGAATACAGGCGAGCCTGGGGCCTTTGGCTGTGGAGATTTTCGACGAGTATCGAAAGGATCGTCGCTTTGGTGTCCTTGCTCAGTGAAATGAGGGTCTGAGTTGCCAGGTTTAAGCCCTGGCGTGGGTAAGAGATGGCGTGGGCGATGTGTGATGCCGCATCCATGGAGTCTGCTCCATTGCGGATAGCTGCTTCAAAGATTCAGGGTATGCAGCGTACGAGGCTGATTGCGGATCGTATTGGGGGTTGAACTTGGGTTAGAGACGTGAAAATATATTCAATATATTGACAAAATATGTACAATACTGTATAATATAGTCATGAGTAGCCTGGACCCCGTTAAACTGCACGTCCGTTATCTATCTCGGCCTATCCCGCCAGATCTCATTATGCCGCGCCGTTACACGCTGACCCATTCGGATGTCACCGGCGAACTGTTCCTGGCTATTGGCACGGATTATGACCGCGCTGCCATCTCCGGATGGTATGTTCGCTTGATGCGCGACGAAGTATTGGCTGAATGGATTCCAGACCAGGATGGTGCATCGCTCCATGTTTATTGTCATGTCAGCGGTGGGTTAGCCTTTGGCCCGGCCGGATGGCGTAACGATATCTTGAAGAAGCACATGTCTCAGGTTTTGCAAGCTCTTCGTTACGGCGACTCGGCGCTTTATGAGGCTCACCCGGGATTGGACGATGCCCAGGTTAAAGTGCACTTCCGCGCTGCGCAGGTGCGCTATCATCGCGTCGAGGCATGGGGCTTACTGGCCGATTACCGCATTGATCACGGGCAGCCGTCATCTATTCAGCCGATGAAGCAATCGAGGCGGAGCATCCCATGAAAAGGGCGTTGCAACGTTGGTGGTGGTTCTTGTTGCTGGTCCCGCTGGCTTCCGCGGCCGGATTTGTCATATGGGCTTCTACCCCATTGAGGCCGATGCCCGCGGCAATGGCTGCGCTGGCGTCGGACAGCCGGGTGCAGGTACAACTTACGCCGTGGTATCTCTTTCAGCCTGCGCAGGAGAAGCCGCAAGTCGGGATGATTTTGTACCCCGGGGGGCGCGTTGACCCGCGTTCCTATGCACCGGCAGCGCGAGCGATTGCTGCCCAGGGTTACCTGGTCGTAATCATACCCATGCCGCTCAATATGGCTTTTTTTGCCCCAGATCGGGCGTCGGACGTGATCGCCGCTTATCATGAGATCAGCACCTGGGCGATTGGCGGCCATTCACTGGGCGGGGCGATGGCGGCCAATTTTGTCCGCAGGAACCCATCTTTGGTGCAAGGGCTGTTCTTGTGGGCGGCTTATCCCGCCGGTGGCGATGACCTTTCCCGACAGGCAGTAGAAACGGCCTCAATTTCTGCCTCGCTGGACGGACTGGCTACACCTGATGAGATTCAAGCCTCAGTCGCGATGCTGCCGCTTTCGACTGCCTGGACGGTCATCGAAGGCGGCAATCATGCTCAGTTTGGCTGGTATGGCGAGCAGCCTGGCGACAACTCGCCAGCGATTAGCCGGGAGGCGCAGCAGCAGCAAGTTGTTGATGCCACGTTGGCGCTGCTGCGACAATTACTCCCCTAGCCCATCCAGGACTTTGGTGGCCGGACAGGTCCCGGCCAATTTTGTCACCGTTTACCAACCGCTTTTTTTACCCCTCGCTGAGTAAAGTCAGGCGAGCAGGAGAGATCGAAATGTCAAAAGTACAACTGGATGTGAAAGCCCCCGATTTCGCCTTACAGGATTTCAATGGGAAAATGGTCTGCCTGTCGGATTACACCGGCTGGAAGAACATCCTGCTGGTCTTCAACCGCGGTTTTACCTGACCCTTCTGCCAGGCGCACATGGCGCAGTTGCGCCAGACCTACGCACAATTTGATGCCCAGGATACCGAAGTGATTGTAGTCGGTCCGGAAGGGCCGGGCCAGTTCCGATCTTACTGGGAAAAACACAGCCTGACCTTTGTGGGGCTGCCCGACCCGCGACACAGTG
The DNA here is from genome assembly GCA_964595435.1 of uncultured Anaerolinea sp. Taxonomy (GTDB): domain Bacteria; phylum Chloroflexota; class Anaerolineae; order Anaerolineales; family UBA4823; genus RBG-16-57-11. Next base: position 190,004 of record CAZQQJ010000007.1, read on the forward strand.
TGCTAAAACTGTATGGCCAGGAAGTCAATCTGTTCAAACTGGGGCGCATGCCTGCCCAGGTGTTGATCGACAAGAGCGGCCGTGTGCGGTTCGTACACTACGGCAAGTCGATGACCGATATCCCTCAACCCGAGGAAATGTTGGAACTGATCCGCCAGCTCGATGGACCGGCGCGAGTCAGCCTGAAGGCCTGATCAGCCAGGTTTTTTCTGGCCCTGGTTGAAACTCCAGGCCGTCAGGACAGGGGCCAACGATCCCAATCCAAAGGCCAGGGCGAGCGCCATGCCGATAATGCCGAAAATCAGGGCTGGCGGGGCAACCACTGATGCAGCCAGCAGCGCCAGGCCGAGCACGAAGAACAACAGAGCCACACCTAACAGGATAAAGGTCAGGCGTTGGGCGCGTTTCATCGATGACCGCCGCTGGCCGGTGGTCTGCCCGCTTTGCCCCTGAATCCACACGGCCTGTGGCTGTTGTTCGTCGTCGAGATAAAACGAGGTGTAGAGCGGTAGCAACAGCAGGGTCCAGTTCTGGTTTTGGAATTCAGGTTGCCAGGTGAACTGGCGCAAGTGGTCGGCTCGGGCTGCCTGTCGGCACTCCTCGGCGGCGGCGTTTTGCAAAGCCAGCCGTGCCTCGCTCCAGGCGTCTTCTTGTGGGCGGTCTGGCAGACGAAAGAATGCCTGCTGGCCGATCCCGTTTGCCTGGTAGGGGCGGGCGGCAGACAGGTCGAACTTTCCCAGGGCTTGTTTCAATTGCTGGTGCTCTTCCAGTGCAGGAGCGGCCACATTCTGGTAGCGGCGGGCCAGTCGGCCCAGGCGCGGCTCCCAGCGCACGCGCTGCTCCTCCACTTTGCGGGAACTCCACCCGCTGCCGGAATATTGATCCTGGTGGCTGACCACGCGGTAATTGAAGCCGGTTTCGGCGCGCCAGGTGGCTTTCACGTCTGCATCCACCAGCCACATGGGCAGGTATACCTGGCGCAGCCGGCTGCGCAGCGCCTGGGGGTTCAGGTCTGCCGGGCGAAAAGGGATGCCCTGGGCAAAGCCCTGCACAGCCTGGTCGAGCTGCCCGGCGGAAAGCTGGAATGGCACGCTCATCTCGGGCGGGGCGATGTAAGGCAGGTTGGCGATCTGTTCATCGAGCGGAGAGAGCCGGCCCTGGAAGCAGTGCGGGCAGCGTTCCAGCGAGGTGGTGGCCGGCAGCAAGAACTGCCAGTCGCATCGTTCGCACACTGCGGCTGCCAGCAGCACGCCCCAGGCGGCCAGGGAAGGGTTAGTAGATTGAGGGGATGTGTCCATAGCTATATGTCATCCATGGCGTTGGCCTGGTTGTACAGCACGATACTCACCACAACGCCGATGATCAGCAGGATGAAGCCGATGATGCCGATGGCGACGCCCGCGCCGGCCAGCGGGATTGTCACAAGGCCGAGCAGTCCCAGGCATGCCCCTGGCATCAACGCCAGCAGGATCACCAGCCACAATTTGTTCCAATCCACCGGGCGCTGACCGGCAATGGCGCCGTTTTGCCCGTTGACCATCGCCTGGAAGGTCTTACCGCCGTAGGTGTAAGCCGTCAGGTAGACCGGCAGCAGAACATAGCGCCAGCTTTCATCCGCAAAGTCCAGAGTCATACTGAAATTGCGCACCTGAGAGGTGCTGGCCTGGCCCACGCAGGCGGTGCGCGTCTTTTCGCGCATCTGCTGCCGGGCGGTTTCCCAGGCCTTTTCCAGCGGGATGTCGTAAGCCTGGGCCTGCATGCCGGCCAGGTACTTGGCTTCGTAGGGCGCCAGGGCATTCAAGTCGAAATTTTGGATCTGGCCCAACAGCCTGGCGCTGATGCGCTGCGCGCCGGGGACGAGCAGGTCGTCAACGGTCAATTGCACATGGCCCGACTCCCAGCGCCATTCGGTGACGGTGCGTTCTTTCCATTCACCGTTTTCGTAATAGCGTTCGGTCTTGGGGTGGCCTACCTCAGCCTTCCAATTGGCGGATGTCGTCGAATCGAATGTCCAGTAGGGCAGGTAGATGGGGGTAAAGGCGCCCAGGCTGGAGATGCTGCGCAGGTCGGCGGGTGTCATCCAACTGCTGCCCAGCCATTGACTGGCAACGCGCGTGCAGGCCGCCGCGTCGATTTTGAAGGGGATCAGAAAGCGCGGGCGCAGGGTGTCTTGCGGCGCCTCGCGCTGGATCACCTGGTTCGATCCGCAGAAGGGACAGGAGTGTGTCAGGTTGTCCAACGGCACGGAGGTCTGTGCGCCGCAGTTCTGGCAGGCCATCTCCTTGCGCGCTTCGCCCCAGCCCTGGGCGGCGCGCTGCATCGTGGCGACGGTGAACTCGAACTGCTCGGCGCGCTTGCCGACCGCCGCTTTTTGCGGTGCTTCGTAATAACCACAGTGCGTGCAGGTCAGGCCGCCGTCCGTAGCGCTGTAAGCCGTGGTCGCCCCGCACTGCGGGCACTTAAAATCGACCACTTCCTGGTGCGGCCCGCTGTCGGGCGGGGCGGGCATGTACACTTCGATTCCGCTGACCGCTGAATCGGTAGGAATAAAACCGGGAGGGGGGAATGGATTGGTCATAGGTTGTTGATATATATCTTTCCAGACCGGATCGCAACAGCTAGTTTCTTACTCTCCTGGAAATTGAGCGACCGTCTTGAGCAGTCCTACGCCAAATGGTGTAAGCTGGAAGGAGATCAGGTCTGTGATCTCGTGGTTGCTTATACGTATGGGCCCATATTGTGGGATAACTGCACCAAAATCTGCAAGTGGCTGGATGACCATACGTTCGACTGCGCCGTGCAGTATAATGCGAGCATATTCTTGATCTTCGATAGGCCATTTCCACTTGGCGGCTTCGATCAATTGGTCAGCAAAGAGTTCGAAGCGGATTGTGAAGCCGGGAGGATATTCAAGCAGCAAAGTTTGTACTTTGTCTCTGAAGCCGTCGAGCAGATGATCTGCCATCCATTCGTAGGGGAAAGCAATCAGCCAGTTGGTTTGAAACCACCAACAAGAGAACAACAGCCATACCTGATTGCTCGCCGGCAAGGTCAGGAATGACTCGCCGGCTTTGGTTAACCGCCAGCGCCGGCCTGCCCCGCCGCTGACCAGGTCTGCCAATGTTGCCAGGACGTGAATAAAATATACGGGCCAGACTTCCTCCTCGCTGCGGAAGCGGAAGTGGTGATCTCCGATGACATTCTCCAGCGCAGGTGGATTTACGAAACGCCCTGCGATCTCTTCGACTGCCTTGCGAGTCAGATTGCCGGTCGCTTGGGTACCAGTGATTTTATTGTCGCGCAAGTAAGTGATCAGGGAAATCGCATCCTTGCGCAGCGCCAGGTTTTCAGCAGCCAACTCATTTTCTGGAGTAAATAATGCCTTCCATCGCTCTGGATCGAACCAGGATAGCTGCCGAGAAGTCGTGTCTGCATCTGCCAGGGCAATGATAGCTTCGTCGTCTGTCCAGGCATCTCTTATCGGTTGGCGTAGTGCCTCGTTGATCTCATCCAGATCGAATGCTTGCGGGTTGAAATCATCGCCAATCCATTCGATATACTCGTCGTGTTCGGGGTGGTCTGGGTCGGCGATCGCTTCCAGAAAGCCTATGTAGCCCCACACGCCGCCCACGTCTTCTGGCGGGCAGGCGCGCTTGCCCTTGATGCAGACCGGGTAGTGCTGCCCTTTTTCTGGCGGCAGGATTTTCTCGACCAGCAGGGTGTGCTCCCAGCTATCGCCAAAATCATACTCATAGGAGAACCGCTTGCCTGCTTCCGGGATCAATTTGCCGAGCTTGAATTTCTTTTCATTCCTGGTCCCAAGCTCGCCGTATTCGTCGTCCGCCGGATCGCCGTAGAACTCACCATTAATGGTAAACATGTGCAGGTGGGAGTTCGTCCAGCCCATCACAATCTGCAAGATGTGATGGAGATCGAACAGCGTTGTATTTCCAGAAACCAGGAAACGCCGCCAGATCGGCGGGTGGGTATCGTCCAGGGTGACTTTAATCTGATAGATTGGGGCAGTCTTTCGCGTCATTTCAACCTCCAACCAGGAAAACTTTCCAAATGGTCCCGGTGAGACGATAGAATTGTACTATACCATCGGATTTTTTGGATTATGGTCAGACCCCCATCCACACGTCAATGTGTTGTTCATCGCCAGGCAAATCCAGCGGGATGAGGTTGCCCGGATAGTCTTTCCCGTTGATCACCATCTTTACCACGCCTTTCCATACTCCTTGGGGGTTATGCACAGTGACATGCATCAACTGGCCTCGAAACCGGCGCTTTGCCGAAAAGCCGCTCCATGCTGTCGGGATGCAAGGGTCGATCCGCAGCCCTGAATATTCGGGGCGCAAGCCCAGGATCCACTGTGTTGCTGCCTGGTAGCACCACGAGGCTGTTCCACTGAGCCACGAATTGCGCGCCAGCCCAAATTGCGGGTGTTCGTCGCCAAGGATATTCTGGGCGTAGGCGTATGGTTCGCATTCGTAGGTTTCAATCGAATCGTTGCGACTGGCCGGGTTGATTTGGGTGTAATATTGGTAAGCCCGGTTGCCGTTTCCCAACAGGGCCTCAGCGATGATGGCCCAGGGGTTGGGATGCAGGAAAATGCCGCCATTTTCCTTTGCCCCAGGAGGGTAGGTGGTCACGCCGCCATATTGCGGGTCATAGCCATCGAAGCCGGGCGCAGAGAGTTTGAGGCCGAACTTCGTATTGAGTTTCTTGTAAGCTGAGTCCATTGCCATGCGGGCACGCCTGGGCGAAGCGAAACCGGAAATAACCGGCCAGGACTGCCCGTTGAGGTAAATTTGCCCGAAGGTGTTCTTGGATGAACCGAGCGGCTGGCCTCCGGCATCGAAGTATCGGATGTACCATTCACCGTCCCAGGCGCAGGTTTCTACGCGAGATTTCATTTCTTCGTAGGCAGCTCGATATTCGTCTGCTCTACAGGTATCGCCGATATGTTCCAACAGAGCAATCATTTCGAGCAAGACCTTGCCGTACAAGTTAGCAGTGAAAAGCGACTCGGCCCCTGTTGGCAGATTGACTGTGTCGTTCCAATCTGCAAAGCCAAGCAGAGGCAACCCGTGTTGGCCTGTATCCTGGCTGGTAAAGGCCAGGCCGCGTTTCAGGTGTTCGATCACGCTGCCGTTTTCAAGGGCATTGCCTCCCTGGTCTTTTTCGTAGAAAGGCACGGTTTCCTGGAGAAAATCCAGGTCGCCGCTTTCTTTCAGATAGGCAGTGGCTGCCAGGATACTCCACAGGTGGTCGTCGCTGTAGTAATGAGAGCGATCCTCCATCTCCATCGAATCGCCCGCGCTGCCTTTTAAGGTGAGCGGGTTGAACTGGTGCATGGCCGAACCATCTCGCTGTTGGAAGGACAGCAGTGTGCACAGGAATTCTTTGGCCTCTCCGGGGACGGAGGCCATCACAGACATGATATCTTGCGACGAATCGCGCACCCCGATGCCGCGCGAGCCTAAACCAGGCTGATAATAGGAAAGATAGCGGGACCAGGTCTTGGTTACGTAGCACTGGCGCGGGTTATAGACGTTGAGCATGGTATTCGTGCTGGCGTCGGGAGTCTCGACTTGCAGAGCGGAGAGATAGGCCTCCCAGAAGTCCTGTATTTTCTGAAATTCTGCTTCGACTGCCTCAGGATTGCGGAAGCGCACGATGTCGGGGCGGGCAGCCGCCAGGTTTCTTGCCTGGCCGAGCTGCGTAATCAGACGAACGCACTCGCCGGGGTGAAGCGTTCCCAGGTGATGAAGCAGCGCGGCGATGTTGTCGCCGCGCAGGGCCTGCCCGTTGCCCAATTCAGGACGGCGTAAGCTGGTGGGAGACCTGAATATGCCATACTCGTTTTCACCCAGAAAGCTTTTACGATCGGTCTCATAGGACGATGCCGGCAAATTGGAGGTCAGATAATTGATCCGGGTATCCCTGTACATGAATGGATATTGGACCAGGATTTTATATACGCCGTCATCCATCGCACAGCTTTGCATGGTCTGCGGCACCCAATCGGCATTGGTGAATTGTTTGAGGGCGTCGGGATGAGTGTATTCGATCACAGGAATAGCATCCACGGTGACAGGCCAGCGGCCGAGATTGGTGACTTTGATGTCGCGCAATTCACAATTTCTACCCATTGGCACAAAGATGGTGATGTCTGCGCGCAGGTTGTAAAACTCGGTGACAAAGCGAGTGTAACCCAGGCCCACCCGGCACTCAAAGCGTTCGAACGCGTCCAGGGTGGGCACAAAAAACGGCGAAAACAGGCGATAACTCTCGCCTGCAGGGGTGCGAAGGTAAAGCGTTTCGCCTTTAAAGTCCGAGGCGGGCATCTGCTGAATGTATTTGGTAATACGGTTAAACGTGGGATCGTCTTTGCAAATCAGCGCTCCCCCGGTGTGATCCACAAAGCCTCCGAACTGGCGCGATCCGATGTAGTTAATCCATTTTACGGGTGTGCGCGGATCGGTGATAACGTATTCGCGGTTGGGTTCGTCAAAATATCCGTAATGCATCAAGTCACACACAACAAGGTCACACGAAATGACCTCTGGTCCAATGAGTCAACCGGCTGGGTATACCCGGCGGCCCGGCTGAATGAAAAATCGATTTCTCGTGACAGGAAGATATCTACTTGAGCTATTGGGAGCGCTCTCAATAATTATAAGAGATATGATGGAAATGTCAACGAACTTTCTTCAATTGACAACAACAAAAATTGTGCTATAGTCATAGGCATGATTCCCAGCCAGGTAGACCGCCAGGAAGAATTGAATATCCTGATCCGCGCCAAGTATCCTATCCTGTACATCGTTTCGTGGGAAGAAAAGCGCATCGAGCAAATCCTGCGCCAGGTTGCTGAAGAGCGACGCAAGAAGCTTTACGGTTGGACGTTGACCGAGGGGATCCATTCGCTGGATGGTTACCGGGGGGCGGCAAAAGACCCCACCACCTGCCAGCCATTGCGCGCCCTGGATGCTATCGCCGCCTCGCAGGAGTCGGCCATCTTTGTGTTGAAGGATTTCCATCCCTTCCTGGATGACCAACACCCTGCCGGTGACCAGCCCGTGATTGTGCGCCGCCTGCGCGATATCACCGGCAATCTAAAAAACAGCCCTAAAACGTTGGTCATCCTTTCGCCGTTGCTCCACTTCCCGGCGGAGCTGGAGAAGGATATCACTGTTTTGGATTACGCTCTCCCCACCCGCGACGAGTTGGAGCAGTCGTTGGAGCGGGTGATCCGCTCGGTGCGCGAATATGGCGGGACGCACCTTGATCTGGCCCAGGAGATGCGTGAGAAAGTAATCAACGCTGCCCAGGGATTGACCTGCACCGAGGCAGAGAACGCTTTCGCCAAGTCTTTGGTCATGACCCGCAGCCTGGACCTGGATGTAATCGTCTCTGAAAAAAAGCAGATCATCCGCCGCTCGCAGATCCTGGAATATTTCGAGGCACAGGAGGACCTGTCGTATGTGGGTGGCATGGCCTTGCTCAAGGATTGGCTTGCCAAGCGCTCGTTGGCGCTTAGCGAGCGGGCGCGCCAGTTTGGCCTGCCCTCTCCGAAAGGACTGCTGCTGTTAGGTGTGCAGGGTGCCGGCAAGAGCCTGGTTGCCAAGGCAATTGCCAGCCAATGGCAGCTTCCATTGCTTCGCCTCGACCTGGGACGCATGTTCAGTTGGCTGGTAGGTTCTTCAGAGCATAATATGCGCAACGCTTTGCGCATGGCCGAATCGGTTTCGCCCTGTCTGCTGTGGCTGGATGAATTGGAAAAGGGCCTGGCGGGTATTGCCAGTTCACATCTTTCCGATGCCGGCACAACCGCACGGGTCTTTGGCAGCTTCCTCACCTGGATGCAAGAAAAGACGGCTCCTGTGTTTGTCGTGGCTACCAGCAACGATATCTCCATTTTGCCGCCGGAAGCATTGCGTAAAGGGCGTTTCGACGAAATATTTTTCATCGATCTACCGGCTTTTGAAGAGCGTCGAGATATCTTTGCGATCCATCTATCGCGACGGGGGCGTGATCCACAGAATTTCAACCTGAACAAGCTGGCACGCCAGAGCGAGGGCTTTTCTGGGGCAGAGATCGAGCAAGCAGTGATCTCTGGCTTGTACGATGCTTTCGATGCCGGGCGCGATCTATTGGATGCCGATATCCTGGTGAACCTGGCGAGCAGTGTGCCTCTGTCGCATACCATGGAATATCAAGTCAACGAGCTGCGCAATTGGGCGCGCACGCATGCTCGCCCGGCTTCGCCTGCCAATCTGCCGTCGCCGGCTGTCGGCCCATTCGCGCAGCACGCGACGGACCAGACGTGAAATTTTTGTTGATTTCTTATGAATAAATTGCGGGCTTTGCCCGCAATTTATTCATAAACCGGTAAAATACCAGACGTGACCCAATTCATTCGTTATTTCCATGGTTTTGTGCGCCGCAATCTGGATGCGATCGAGCGGCTGATTCTGGCATTAACTTTGGCCGGTTTGCTGCTGGCCTGGATGCGGATGCTGCCTTCATACCCTCCATTCTGGGATATCGTGTTGGCGGGGGTGGTCTTTGTCGCCACGCTGTGGTCGCCTGGTGTGGGCTATTTCCTGGCGATTCTGGCGGCATCCTATCCCCTGTACCAGGTCTCAATCTATTTGATGGCGCTTTTCCTGGTTGTTGCCCTGCTCGGTCAGCGGATTATTTTGCACAACATGGGCGCTACACTGTTGACTGTGGCTGCGCCTCTTCTCAGCCCTTTCTGGCTGCCCTGGGCTGTTCCGTTGTTGGGTGGGCTATGGTGGGGCACGACGGCAGGAGCAGTGATGGGAGGCGTAGCTGCTCTATGGGGGCAGGTGCTGGCGGGCATGACCGGCGCTAATCCGGATTGGTTGGCGCGCCTCGGTACGACCCCGCAGGGCGCCGGGATGGTGGCGCGCTTCGCCGGCGCTGATTCCTTAGAAACGTTGTGGCTGCTTATCGGGCCGTTGTTTCCCGATTCAACGATCTTGCTTTACTTTTTGCTTCAGGTGGTCTTGTGGGCCGTAGTAGGTGGGGCGGTCGGCACGCTTGCAGAGCGCGATTGGGTACAGCAACGGCGGCCCTGGGTGAACATCTTGCTGGCATGGGTTGGTATTGCCTGCCTGGCCGGCGGCCATTTGTTGGTGGGGTCCTGGTTGGGCATTTACCGCGCGGGACAAATCGATGAATTACGCCAGCCAGTGCTGCTGTCGGTTGCCCTGGGAGCGGTGGGCGTGTCCGTGATAGAAATTTTGCGCGATCTCATCGAACGGCCTCTACCGCGCATGACCCGCCGGAAGCTGGCTTCAGATCAGCGTGCAGCAGATCAATCGTCCAGCCCGCCGCTTCGCCCGTTGCCCGCCGATACAGGTAGCAAACCTTCTGACGAAGAAGATAATGACGATTTAATAATGCTTGAATTAGACTGAAAATCAAGTAAAATTGATTAAACGCAGGTTCACTCAGTACATCTTTCTGTTTCGTATTTTTGCCCTACTCGATGCGCCAACGGCAGCAAGTTCCTTCCACTTCCAGAGTGCGCCACAGCAGTGCCCAACGTAATGATTTTTCCTGGGGGGTTTGGACGACAGCACTGACGGTTGGCGTGGTGGTGGTTTTAATTGCTACAACGTTTGTTGCTGATTGGCTGCGTACGCCTGATTTTACACTCTCAACCACATCCGATATCCTTTCACCGAATAACGACCGGGAGCACGATACGGTGACTCTGAATTACCAGCTTGCCGAAGAGGCCGACGTGACGGTGCGCGTGTTTAGCGACCCAGGGGGGATGGTGCGTGCTTTGCTGGAGAATGAAAGCCAATCCGTTGGACAACATTTCGTCACCTGGGATGGGCGCAGCGAGGCCGGAGCGGTGGTCGAGGATGGCCAGTATCGGGTGGAAGTGTACGCCGGGGGCCCGCTACGCGGTACGACCAAAAATGCCCTGGTCACCGTCGATACCCTCCCGCCAGCTTTGCAACTGGCGAACCTCACCGACGGCCAACGCGTCGGTCAGGAAATTCTTACTGTGCAGGGCACCACTGAGCCTGACGCCGTGGTTTGGAGTTCAAGCGAACCCCAACCTCTGGCGGTCGATTACCAGGGACGTTTTGCCTTTCAGCGCAAGCTGGCCGAAGGCAGCAACCTGGTCGAAGTGCGCGCTGTCGACCCGGCCGGGAATACGGCGCGAGTGCAGCGTGAGGTCGTGCTGGTGACTGCGCCTCCTGAAGCTACGCTGGTGGAACCCAAGGACGGCCTCTGGACGAACCAGTCGATCCTGCCCGTACGGGGAAGTGCTCCCCCGGGCGCTACCGTCTATATAAACGATCAGGCCGTAGCGGTAAACCAGGACGGCGAGTTTCGCCATGAGCTGCTTCTCTCTGAAGGAGAAAATCGCATCCGTTTGCAAGCCACCGACGACGTGGGCAATATTACCAACCTGGAGCGAGTGGTCTATTTGAAGACTTTGCCGCCCGATATCCGTCTCAATGTGGCCGAAGGGGTAACCGTCAGCGATGCGTTGCTCCAGGTGGTAGGCCATACCGAGTCGGGGGCCAGCGTGGCGGTCAATGGGCGAGTGGTGCCGGTCAGCACCCTGGGCGATTTCCAGACCAGTGTATTTCTGGTGGAAGGTGACAATTTAATCCAGGTGGTGGCACGCGATCAGGCCGGAAATACGGCCACCTTGACCCGGCGGGTGAGCATGGGCGCGCCGCAGCCATTGAGTGGCATGGGCCGCTTGTGGCGCAATTTCGAGGCGCTGCCGGCTGTCGTTATCCCTGCCTTGCTGCTGGGCGGCATTTTGTTCACTTTCCTGGTCCTTCGCCAGAATCAGGTTTCTCTATTTCTATCGGTTGACCAGAACACTTTCCGGCCCGGGCTGCCAGGAGAAGACCGCGTTTTGGAACTGGCAATGGATTTAAATAAACCGGCGAGAGTCACTTTGGAGGTGCTCGACGCCAACGGCGCTGTCCAGGCAACGTTGTTGAAAAACCGGCGGCGTACCGCTCGTGTACATTTATTCCACTGGGATGGTTACGATGATTATGGCCGCCCGGTGCGCCCGGGTGACTATATGATCCGCGCTACGGCGGGGATGCCGCCGGTCAAAGTAACCAGTGCCGTGCAGGTAGCGATCATAGCGGATGAATTCGTCCATCGTACGCTTGACAGGCAGACGCTCGGGCGGCGAGGGCTTTCAGACCGGTCGGAAAACGGCACGCTGCGTAGACGGGAATAAACAAGGAGAATCTTCATGGATCATTCGATTCAATTTTCGCGGGCCATTGTGCGCGCCCCTGGGCACAACTTTGCACAGGGATTGACCACCCAGGAATTGGGTATGCCGGATTATGCGACGACATTGCGCCAGCACGAAGCGTATTGCCATGCCTTGCGCCAGTGCGGCCTGGAGGTCACGGCGCTGGACGCCGACCTGGCACACCCCGACTCTACCTTCGTCGAGGACGTAGCGATCTTGACGCCTGGTTGCGCCATCCTGACCCATCCCGGCGCACCCAGCCGGGAGGAAGAGGTCAGCGGTATCCACCCGGTGCTGGAGCAATTTTATGACAGATTCTATACGATCACTGCACCGGGGACGCTGGATGGCGGCGATATCTGTGAGGCAGGCAACCATTTCTTCATTGGCATCTCGCTGCGTACCAACCCCGAAGGTGCCAGGCAACTGGCCGGGTTCCTGGTGCGAGAAGGTTATACTTTTGATTTCGTCGATGTGCGCGCCGTGCCGGGTATTTTGCACATGAAAAGCGGGCTGGCTTACCTGGGTGATGGCGCCTTATTGGTGATCGACGCGTTGGCCAGCCATCCGGCTTTCCAGGGCTACCGGCTGTTGCGCACCCCGCCGGAGGAAGATTATGCCGCCAACGCGGTGCGAGTGAATGACCATGTGTTTCTGGCGCAGGGCTTTCCGCGCACGCAGGCTATCCTGGAGCAGGCCGGCTATCGCCCGTTGCTGCTGGATATGTCCGAATACCAGAAGATGGATGGAGGGTTGAGTTGCCTGTCCCTGAGGTTTGGGTGAGATGTGGGCCAGGTTTGAGCGCAGCGCCGGCCGTTTCGCTGCTGGCATCGTGCTTCTGTTGGTTTCATTGACCCTCCTGAGCGCATGCCGTTCGCCGGGCGCAGCGACAGGCGCTGTGGCGACCGGCGCTGCGCCGGAGGAACTGCGTGTTGGCATTGTGGCCGATTACCCGCCCTTTGCCTGCCTGGCTGGCAGTGGTGAGCCGGATGGTTTCGATGCTGCGCTGGCGCAGGAAATTGCCCGGCGGTTGAACCGCGAGATCGAGTGGATTGATTTGCCGGTGTCACGCCTGGTTGAAACCACGCGACGCGGGCGAGTGGACCTGGCAATCGTCAGCCTCAGGAGCCTGGATGAGCTGGCGCTGCCGTCTGGCACGGAAGATAGCGAGTTACAGGTTGAGAACCTGGGGCAGCGGCCGTCCGGGGAATTAACCGTCCTGCTGCTGGATAACGACAACGCAGCGCTATCGGCAGATATCCGCGCCGCTCTGGCTCAGATGCGCGAGCAAGGGGTCATCCAGCAGTTCGAAGAGGAATACCTCGCCGGACGGTAGCCCACACCCATTTCCAATGCCGGGCCAGGTGGATCGTTTGCAGGATAATGACCAGCCCGCTTGCCAGCCAGTGTGGTGGAGCGCACAGGCCAAATGGGGCGAGCATAGCGATCCACCCGCTGGCGCCACATGCTGCATATCCGATGAGCAGAAGGAAGTCGGTGCGAGCGTTGGCGCGCACTTCCTTGGGCAGCCGGTCGTATCTTGCAATGGCATTCGCAATCCATTTCTGGTGGAGTGCCAGGTGTACGATCGAGTAAACGATTAGAAATGTGGCTGCAACGGAATGTACCGTTGGCCCCGGGTGATGCTCGACCAGACCGGTGACGATCACCAGAAGATATTGCACAAACATCAGGATATCCAGGCTCAATAACTGGCGATTCTTGCTCATATCGTTGTCCAGGGGTAGGTATCTTTTTGGGGTGATGAGTGATCCGTTGCTGAGTAATCCATTCTTGATCGCCGATTTTGCGTAACCTGCAAGGCATGTGCAGCTTAAGGCGTGGCCTTTGATGCGCCTGTTGCCTTGAACGTTTGTGGACTTTTTTGTATCGGGTGGATCGCCCCTTGTGGGCAAATGCGGACGCATTTCTGGCAACCTCTGCACAGGCTGGCCTGATCTACATGGACGTGCTGGTGACGGCGAAGAGGCGTTTTGCCGAGTACAGACTGCGGACAGACCTCGACGCATTTCCAGCAGGCTTGGCATAGTGCAGTATCTACCTGGATAAACTGGGTTTGATTGTGACGCGGAAAGGGTGCGTGGAATTTCATCGTGACCTCGCTAATGGTGGATATGGGGCGAACGTCATTTTGTGTGTAACCCTGAGAGACGGAACTTCGTCAGAGTGTCGATGATCTCTTCTCGAGTGGCACGGCTGGGGTCTTCAGCCCACCAGGCGAGCAAGCCGAGGTTCATATTCACTTCGGCACGCGCGGCTAGGTGGGGGTTGATATCCTGCCGGAAAATCCCGTACCGGGTGCCCTCCCGGATACTTTGTTCAACCTGCCCTATCGCCTGGTCGATCATAGGCATGGCAGCAGGATGTCGCGCCAGTATCAGATTCATGACAAACCCCGCCAGGCAGTAATTCTCCTCGACATACTGGACAATCGCTTCGATGTGCCCCCAGGCCAATTCCTGCATATCAGCCGACGGCTTCTGATATACCTGTTTGACACGCTCGTGTATTTCATTCACAGCTTCCAGCAGAATCTCGCGCAGCAAACCCTCTTTGTCGCCGAAGTGCAGGTAAATCGTCCCCACCGCCACGCCGGCGCGTTGGGCGATTTCACCGGCGTAGGTTTCGGCGAAACCTTTTTCGGCAAACAAAGCCCGGCCTGCCGCCATCAATAAGCGGCGGGTCTCTGCCTTGCTGGCCTGGCGGGTTTTACGGTTTCCCTGTTTTCGCGAAGCACTATTTTGAAGCGAATTGTCAGGTGGCATGAAAGTTCCTGATATAATGAATTTAATTCACTGAATTGAGTTCATTATACTCGACTGCGGTGATTTGTCAATAGGTTACCTGTTGAATTGCCTGGTCGATTTACAAGTCGTATGAGTGAGAAATATCTCGAGTTTGTGACGAAAACGCAATAATATATTGACTTTGATGATGATTAATTATAAAATAAGTATATGGACATCAAAATCGGCAACAGCCTTTCTGGGGAGCTGGACGATGTAGATCGAGCGATCATCGCTGCGTTGCATGAAGACGGGCGGGTTCCGTTTGCCAAGATCGCCGAACAATTGAACGTGTCGCCGGGCATGATCCGCGTGCGTTATAACCGCCTGGTCGAAATGGGTTGCCTCAAAGTGATGGCGATCACCAACCCGGTGAGCATGGGGTTTGGCACCATGGCCATGATCGGTATTCGCGCCCAGGGGAATAAAATGTTGGAAGTGGCGCAGAAAGTTGCTGAATTGGATGAGGTGATTTACCTGATCGTAGTCAGCGGGCGCTATGACATTCTGGCTGAAGTCGTTTGCCGTGACCATGCCCATTTGCTGCAATTCCTGACACAAAAGTTGTATGCCATCGATGGGGTGCGTGAATCAGAATCGTTCATGCATCTGAAGATTGTCAAAGAAATCTACTTCTAAGAAAGGAAAGAGGCACCATGAAAGTCTTACTTGTCGGCGTTGGTGGGGTTGGCGAGTCAATCGCTACCATTGCGAAAGGCCGCCCGTGGGTGGAGCAGATCGTGCTGGCGGATTATAACGTCAAGCGTGCCGAGGAAGTGCAGGCCAAGTTAGGCGATCCGCAGCGTTTCCCGGTCGAGTTTATCGATGCCAGCAAACAAGAGATGATCGAGGACCTGGCTAAGAAATATCAGGTAAACCTGATCATGAATGCCGTGGACCCGGTGTTCAACGAGCAAATTTTCGACGCGGCTTTCAACGTAGGCGTGACTTACGTGGATATGGCGATGACCCTTTCCACGCCGCACGAGGCGGATCCCTTCCACCAGTGCGGCGTAAAACTGGGCGATTACCAGTTCGAACGCGCTAAAAAATGGGAAGAGAAGGGCTTGCTTGCGTTGGTAGGTACCGGTGTCGAGCCGGGCATGGCCGACGTGTTCGCCCGCTATGCGCAGGATCACCTGTTCGATGAGATCGACGAGATCGGCATCCGGGATGGTGCCAATCTCGAGGTGCGGGGCTATGAGTTTGCCCCGAACTTTTCGATCTGGACGACCATCGAGGAGTGCCTCAACCCGCCGGTGGTCTGGGAAAAGGATCGCGGCTGGTTTACGACCGAACCGTTCTCCGAGCCGGAGGTATTCGAGTTCCCCGAGGGGATCGGCAAGATCGAAGTGGTCAACGTGGAGCACGAGGAAGTGCTGCTCGTGCCGCGCTGGGTGAAGACGAAGCGGGTCACCTTCAAGTACGGCCTGGGCGACCAGTTCATCGGCGTGCTCAAGACCTTGCACATGCTTGGCCTGGACAACAAAGAGAAGATCAACGTCAAAGGCGTGATGGTTGCGCCGCGCGACGTGGTGGCTGCCTGCCTGCCCGACCCGGCCTACCTGGGCGATAGCATGTTCGGCAAAACCTGCGCCGGCACCTGGGTGAAGGGCAAGAAGGACGGCAAGGAGAAAGAGGTCTATCTCTACCAGGTGGCCGACAACGAAGAGTGCATGCAGCGCCTGGGCTGCCAGGCGGTGGTGGCGCAGACTGCCTTCAACGCGGTCATCGCCTGGGATTTGATCGAGCATGGCCAGTGGAAGGGTGCTGGCGTGTTCGGCCCGGAGGCCTTCGACCCGCTGCCGTTCATGGAGAAGATGGCTGATTATGGCTTCCCCTACGGGATCAAGGAAATCAAGTAGGCGGGGGTAATGGGTTCTGGGTAATCAGTGATAGGTGCTTAGGCCCCTGGGCGCTCAGACGCCTGGGTGTATAGGCGTTTTGGAGGGTACAAAGCGCCATCCATCTACCGACCCTCAGGGGACTTCAAACCTCCTGGGGGTCGGTAGATAAAAACTTAGCGCCATGCTGTTCAAACTGGTTTAGAAAACGCCTCTTTTGAACCAAAGCGAAAACTGGTAAAATTGTTCATAGATTTATCGTCAAGAAGGGGGGTAGAAATGCGTTGTGCCATCCCTACCTACTTTACTCGTGAGCACACTCGCTTTTGTCATTTGCGTAAAGGTTAAATTTCATCCGAGAGGGCTATTGAAACGCAGATCCCGGACGTTTTAGAGACGCCCGAGATTTGGAAGATATAAGCTTAACGCATCCCATTTTCTACAACAAGACAAAAGGAGTTACAGTGAACGTCCCAACGCATCCCTCATCTTCACTGCGCCAGGCATGATGTCTGACACCCTTTTTCCGACTGGCATTGGTTATGCTGCTGCTGGCCGGCATGACCCCATCCCAGCGGGTGCAGGCTGGCCCCTCTGCTCCAGACGCCTCGCTCTGGACGAATGTCGCCTCGATGAACACCGCTCGCCAAAATCACACCGCCACGCTGTTGCTTTCGGGCAAGGTGCTCGTCGCCGGAGGGATATCCGGCCTCAGCGCTCTCGCCAGTGTCGAGGTATACGACCCGGATACGAATACCTGGTCAAGCGTCGCCTCGCTGAACGCCGCTCGTTATGCTCACACCGCAACGCTGCTGCCTTCGGGCGAGGTGCTGGTCGTTGGAGGCTACAATGGCAGCGCCTCTCTGGCCGGCGTCGAAGTCTACAACCCGGATTCGAATACCTGGACAAGCGTCGCCTCGCTGAACACCGCCCGCCGGTATCATAGTGCCACGCTGCTGCCTTCGGGCAAGGTACTCGTTGCCGGGGGCTGGACGACTGGCGGCGGTGAACTGGCCAGCGCTGAAGTGTACGATTCGGTTACAGACACCTGGGCGAGCGTGGACTCGCTGAACATCGCCCGGGCAAGGCACACGGCTACATTGCTGCCTTCCGGCAAAGTGCTGATAACGGGAGGTTCCACCGACACCGGCCAGACTGCCAGCGCTGAGGTGTATGACCCGGAGTCGGACACCTGGACGACTGTGGCCTCGTTGAGCACCGCCCGCTATTATCACACGGCCACGCTGCTGCCTTCGGGTAAGGTGCTGGTTGCCGGAGGCTATAATGGCAGCGCTACGCTGGTCAGCGTTCAGGTATATGACCCGGCTGTAAATACCTGGACGGACGCCGCCGCGCTGAACGTCGCCCGCTACCAACATACAGTGGTGCTGCTATCTTCGGGTAAGCTGCTGGTTGCTGGCGGGAACAGTGGTTCAGCCTATCTGACCAGCGCCGAGCTGTACAACCCGGCGATGAACACCTGGACACTGACCGGCTCACTCAGCGCCGCCCGCAACGAACACGCCGCGGTGCTTTTGGCGACAGGCAAGCTGTTGGTGGTAGGAGGTTATAACGACAGCGTCCTGGCGAGTGCCGAGCGTTATGACCCCGGCCTGGGATTCAACGATGCCTGGCGCCCGGTAGTGGAGACGCCAGCCACGGCGCTCGGCCTGGGCGATGCGCTATCGCTCAGCGGCTCTGGTTTTCGTGGTTACCAATTCGGTGAAGCCTCGAACGGGGCATCGAATAGCTCGGCCACCAACTACCCGTTGGTGCAATTACGCCGGTTGGATAACGAGCAAGTGGTGTGGCTTACCGCTGCGTCGTTTAGCGAAACGGATTACACTTTGCTGCCGGTGACGGGCATTGCCCGCGGGCCGGCGCGGGTCACTGTCTTTATCAACGGCATTCCCAGCCTGTCGCAGCCTATCCAGGTAAAAGCCGCCAGCACAATGACTCTGGTGGCCTCGCCTGGTTCATCTACTTACGGTGAGAGCGTGGCTTTCATCGCGATTGTTACCTCGAGCGAGGGCACGCCGACCGGGACGGTAACTTTCAAAGACGGCGGGACGGTGCTGGGCACAGGGACGCCCTCCGGCAACGGCATCGCCAGATACAGTACTGCGGCGCTGCTAGCAGGGATGCACACCATCACTGCAGAGTATGGTGGGGATGCGAATTTCGCCACCAGCTCTGGGGCGTTGATCGGCAGCACGTTCACGGTGAACCAGGCGGTCAGTCTTACCGCGCTGGCAGCCTCGGCGAACCCATCCAGCTACGGGCAGAGTGTCACCTTCACGGCCACGGTGACTTCGAGCGAGGGCACCCCGACTGGGACGGTGACCTTCAAGGACGGTGCGACGACCCTGGGCACAGGGACGTTATCCGGCGGCATAGCCAGCTACAGCACCGCCGGACTTGCGCTGGGGATGCACGCCATTACTGCCGAGTACGGTGGAGATACGAATTTCATCGCCGGCACCTCGGCTATGCTTACGCATAACGTAGAAGTAGATTTGTTCTTACCGCTAATACGTAAGTGATTTGTGCGTTTTTCTGCGGTTTGGTGGTTCAAAGCTCTATACAAACGAACCCCCAGGGGATTCGGAGAAATCCCCTGGGGGTCGGCATCCGCAAACTGATGACGGATTACTGAGCGACCGTTTATTCATTACTGAGCGACAGCTTCCCCGTCTTCCCTTCCGGCTGAAAACTGATCAGCGCCACGCCCAAATCCCGGAAGCGGCTCAACAAACCATACAGCGCGGCCTGGTCCGGCACCTCGCCGGTCATCAGGGTGACCGGCTGCTGCTCGGCGGTCAACTGGTGGGTGATGGTGAAGCCTTCGAACAGCGTTTCCCATTTACGATCCAGGTGTCCGTGCAGGTAGATTTTGTAGGCGGTCATTTTTTTATGTTCCCCAGCAGGAACAGCCAGGAAGCCAGGCAGCCGGCGCCCAGGACGATCCACAGCGGCAGCAGTGCGTCCCCGGCCCCAGTTGCCTGCAGGGCGAACCATGACATGGCGATCAAAGCCAGGGCATAAGTGGTGGCCTTGCTCATCAAAATCGTTGCCATTACGTAGCCCCACGGGCGGCGGCGCCACAGTAAGACCGCTGCCACGATCAGGGCCGGGATCAGAATGGATAGATCGGTGGCATAAACCACTCCGGTGGGGTGCCCGGTTTTGATAATATCTTCGTGAACCTGGCCGGTGAAGAAGATGCTCAAGGCGCGTGAGACTTCGATCGCGCCCAGCATCAGGCCAAAGAACAGCATGTAACCGCTGATCCAGCGAGCCGGCGTGCGCGGACTGAAGCTCCCACCGATGGCGTCGATGTCAACGTTGGACAGCCCCAGGATCAGGGCGTAGATCGCTAAGGTGAACAACGCCACGTAAACCAGGAAGCACTCGTTGAAGGCGGCGCCGTACAGGTAGAACAGGTAATTGTAGAGGGCATATCCCATCATGCCCATCCATACCAGCAATGCCCGCCGGGAGCCGCGCCGCGCCAGGATCATCGCTGTAACCAGCAGCGGGACGGCGACGAACAGCGTCACCAGGTCGTTGCCGCGCCAGGCGGCGGTGACCAGGGTGTTATCCCGGTACAGGTGGGTGAAAAGCCCGGCTGCCGAGGCGGCTGCCATCAGGATGGCGATGACCACCGAAAGGATATAAACTGGCTTCAGTTTGTTTTGCGACATTCGGGCCTCTCAGGATTGGACGTTTTTGAGCAGCAGTACGGCCATGACCAGGTTGAGTAAGGTGATCGTCGGGAATACTCCCAGTTCTACCGGGCTGATCGGCACACCCGTCAGTGCCATATTGACTCCCATTGTGCTGACAGCCAGCCCCATGGTCAGGAATTTCATCACCGAGACTGAGGCCAGCAAGTAGCCCCACGCGCTGCGGCGTAGCAGCAAAACGCCTGACAGGATAGCCAGTGGCAGAATCAGCCCCAGGTCCATGGCCTGGATGACCAGTGTGGTCATGCTTTCCAGGCCGGCTGGCGGCTGGCCTTGCAGCAGCGGCGGCAGGATGCGTCCCAGCCAGGCTAGCAGCAGGAAGCCCCCGACAATGAAAAGCAACCCGGCGATGGCGCGGCGAGGCAGGCGTTCCGAGAAATGGCGTGGCAAGGAGGCCAGGTCGAACGATAGCATGGCCAGGATGAAGGCGTACAGGCTGAGCGAAAACAGCGCCACGTAAAGCAGGAAGAACTCGTTGTAGGCCGTGCTGAAGGACATCGACATGTAGGTGTACAGGAAGAAGCCCAGCGTGCCGGCCAGCAGCAGCCGCCCGCGCAGCGAACCGCGCCGCGCCAGCCAGGTGGAGACCGCCAGCAGCGGCAAGCCGACCACTAATGTGACCAGGTCGTTGGCTTGTTCCTGCGCTACGATACTGACGGTATCGTAGCGATACAGCCCGTGTCCTTGCAAGATCACCGTCTCGCCGCGTATCGTCTGGAATTCAAACGGCTCACCGGGGATCTGCCAGAAAAGCCCCGCCGCGGCGGCGATCAGCGCCAGCAAGCCAATAAGTAAGATGATGGTCGTAAGAGCAGTTTGGTTTTTCATTGCAAATTCTTGTATTTTCCAGTGTGTGCGCCGCTACACATTGCACACACTGGAAAAACTTTACTCCGCCACTCCCAGCGCCGGGAGCAGCCCTTCTGCCCAGGCGCGGATTTTATCCCAGTCGCGCTTATCCTCTTCCTGTGCTTTCATCGCTTTAGAAATCGTGCGCTCGAATAAAGACAACTTAGAAAAATCCATTCGCCCCGCGAAGAAGCCTGCTTGGCCGGGCGTGAACAGCTTGCGCAGCGGTTCGATGTAGGTCTCACGCTGTTTCTGGCTTTCCTGGCTGTCGTCCAGCGCCTGCAGGTGCACCGTGAAAATGGCGGTAGGCACTTGCTGCAGCCGCGCCTGGTTGGTTTCCACGAACTTCACCGCTTCCGGTAACCAGGCGCCCATGCGGATGGCGCTGCCAGCGACCACGGCCCGGTAGCCATCCAGGCTGGTCACAGATTTGACCGGGCGCACGTCCACCGTCGCGCCCTGCGCGCACAGCGCCTGGCCGATAGCTTCGGCCACTTCGACGGTCGTGCCGGATTTGCTGGCATAAGCGACCAGGATTTTGTTTTCCATTTGCGTGTCTCCTTTACATTCTGTTTGAGCCATTTCGATGGCCGGCGGGAGGGTGGCCAGGTAGCCCAGCCCGGCGCAGGCCAGCGTCGCGCCGCCGAGCGTGGCTCCGGCGGCTTTCAAAAAATTGCGTCGTGTAATCGATTGGGAATTTGCGTTTTGCGCCATTTGGATACCTCTCCAGGAATATGCGGCTTGCTTTATTTCTTTAAGCATACCAGTATCCTGGATGGAATGTCACCATCCAAATGGACGGAAAATTTTCCTTTGTAGCGTGTGCGGTGCACAGCACCGCACACGCTACAATAACGGTTAGATCAGGCCAAGCTGGCGCGCTTGCGCCACGGCGGCGCCGCGGCTCGATGCTCCCAGTTTCATGTAAATTTGCCTGGCGTACCAGCGGATAGTGTTTT
The DNA here is from genome assembly GCA_964595435.1 of uncultured Anaerolinea sp. Lineage (GTDB taxonomy): Bacteria > Chloroflexota > Anaerolineae > Anaerolineales > UBA4823 > RBG-16-57-11. Next base: position 211,499 of record CAZQQJ010000007.1, read on the forward strand.
CGGAGAGATATAATTCCGCGCCGATCTCGCGGTTCGACATCCCGGCCGCCATCAGCCGCAGGATGGCCATCTCTCGTTCGTTTAAACCATTGGGGAGACCCGTTTCCTGAGCAGTGGGCGGGCCTGGCGGCTGTGGCTCGCCGAACGTCTCCAGCAGCCGCTGGCAGTATGCGCTTGCCTTCAGGCGGCGCAGCAGGGCAGCGATGGGCGGGCCTGCCTCGACGAAGGTGCGCAGGTAGTTCCCCGGCTCTCCGATGGCCAGCGCTTCTTGCAGGGCAGCCGTTGCCCGATGGATATCGCCCATCTCGGCCAGGGCGCGCGCCTGCCAGACGAGCACTTCCAACACACGTCCCGCTCTGCCAACTGCCTTGTCTCGCCGGTAAAGCTTATCCAGGATCACCAGCGCATCACCTGGATTGCCCTGGGCAATCAGCAGGCGCGCCAGGGCGTGATATTCCTCACCGCGTTCATACCCCGGTTCGTCGTGGATGGATACCCCGCTGGCTCGCGCCCAGCGGGCGGCAGCAGCCAGGTCTCCTTGTGCCAGGTCCAGCCGGGCCAGGAAGGCGTCCACCATGGTCGTCCCCCAGGCAGATGAATATCCTTCGGTAATCTGCCGCGCTTCTTCGAAAGCCTGGCGGGCCTGAGGATATTGGTGCAAATCCTGGTGCAGCACACCCAGCGCCATCAGGCTGATCGCCAGGGCATCGGCCTGGCGCCATTCCCTGCACAGCCCAACCCCTTTGTGCAGATATTCTGCAGCAGTGTCCAGGTCGTTCCACTCGCGGTGGATTTTGCCGATTGCCGCGTAGGCAAATCCACTGAAGGGGATATCCGGGCGCCCGGCGTGGCGCCGGGCAAACTCCAGCGATTGTTGCAACGTGGCCAGGGCCTGGTGGATGTGCCCCAGCTCCATATAAAGCTCTGACAGGCTGCCGAAATTCAAGCTGGCTGTATAGACGTTGCCTGTCTTCTGGCTGGCTGCTACGGCCAGGGAAAAAGCCTCCCTGGCGGCTTGAATTTCCCCGTTGTAGCGTAGCCCGGTAGCCAAAACGAATGCCGTGCGCGCCTGCATGGCATTGTCATCTGCCGGGATGTGCGCCAACGCCTGCCGGGCGAACTCGATGGCCTGGCGGTAATCCCCCAGGAAGAACAGGTGGTATGCATGGTGAGCCGCCACATATCCTCGGATGATGGCCTGTTCGCTCTCTGCCAGGGAAATGCTGGCTGCTTGCGCGGCGCCCATATATTCGGCGGCCATCTCCATGTCCCCGGAAACCGTCAATGCCCAGGCATAGCCCAGGCATAGGAACGGACGCTGCCGCACCAGGCTCTCAGGCAAAGCTGCTACCCATCCCAGCAAGGGCGCCGCCCCCTCGCTGCTCAGGACGCTTGCCGCCAGCGCCTCGATCAATTCCGCTGCTTGCAGGTAGGCGCCGGCTTCCAGGGCATAGGCCAGCGCTTCTCGCTCCATGCCCTGGGCAGAGCACCACTCCAGAGCGCGCCGGTACAGTTCTGGCACGAGACCCGGCTCGGCCTCTTGCAGGTTCAGGCGCAAAAACTGGGCAAACAGATGGTGGTAGCGGTACCAGCGCCGCTCATTGTCCAACGGTACAAGGAACAGGTTGGCCTGTTCCAGGTGGCGCAGCCTGTCCTGGCTGTCCGTCTCCCCGAGCACAGCGTCGCATAGAGCAGGGCAAAAACGGTGCAAGATCGAAGTCCGACGTAAAAAAGCGCGCAGGCGCTCATCTTGCCGCGATAGCACTTCGTCCACCAGGTAATCGGTGAGAAAGCGGTGGCTGGCGGTGAAGGCATCCACGAAGATATGCCGGTCGGCCTCATTTTGCAGCGCCAGGGCTGCCAGGCGCAGCCCGGCGACCCAACCTTCGGTGCGCTCCAGCAGGGCGGTTACGTCTTCAGCCGAGAGCGCCAGGGCCATCAACTGGTTCAAGAACTCTCCGGCTTCGGCCTGTGAGAAACGCAAATCTGCCGCCCGCAATTCGGTGAGCTGGCCGCGGGCGCGCAGCCGCGAGATCAAGAGTGGTGGGTCTTCGCGCGTGACGATTACCAGGTGCAGGTTGTGTGGCAGGTGTTCGATAAAAAAGTCCACTGCCCGGTGGATCTCCGACGCGGTGATGATATGATAATCATCCAACACCAGGATCGAAGATGTTGCTTGCCCGGCCAGGTCGTTGATCAGCGAAACCAGCACCGTTTCGATGTGTGGGGGCTGCGGCGATTGGAAGGCGGTCAGGGCGACTTCGCCGACCTGAGGAGATGCAGCTTGCAAAGCCGAGATGGCGTAGGTCCAAAATCTGGACGGGGCATTGTCGCCTTCATCCAGGGAGAGCCAGCAAATTTTTTGCCCTTTGGGCGATGAGCGTATCTGCTGGAGCCAGTGGGTAACCAGTGTGGTTTTGCCAAATCCAGCAGGCGCCGAGATCAAAGTCAGCTTGCCGCGCAGCCCGTTGTCCAGGCGCTCCAACAACCGGGGCCGGGAAACCAGGTCCAGGTTGGGTAAGGGGGTATAGAGCTTGGTAGCAAGGAGCGGTGAAGCCATCACTGGAGGATGATTTTACCCCCCGGTTTGACTTCAGGCAAGCCCGCACGCTTGAAAATTCATCGCTTTCCTGGGAGGCCTGGCACCTTACTGGCTGGTGGGTTGGCCTCCACAGTCGTAAACGGTAATGATCTGGCTGTTACCTCCGCCTGGCGCTGCCGGGCCAATACTATTATTGGTTCCATCAGGGGCGCCTGAGTTGCGTGTGGATGTATCAAATCCTTCTACAGGAGTGCAAGCCGATTTCAACCAGCCGGCGATGCCAGACTGCTGCCCCGCGCCGCCTGCACCCCAGTATACATAGCGAAGTTCGCCATCCTGCACCATTTGCGCCAAGTCATCGGTGTTTACCACTTCATCCTGGCCTTTGAAACCGCCAATGTACAATACCGGGCGGTCGGTGGCGAGCACATAATCGGCGCCCTGCATGGAGGTGGGGACGGCCATCAGGTAAGTTGTGTCTTGCGTGTTGGCTTCGAGGTATTCGATCAGGGCCAGATTAACCTGCACATTCCCTCGATTGGACGGGGCAGATGTTTTCCCCGAATAAGCGGCAGGCAGAGAAAGATTGTTCCCGGGATAAAGGGCAGTGTAACCGGACCAGATTCCCGGTGTGATGAACATAGAAGCGACGATGAGGGCGAAACCGGTTAGCGCCAGGTTTCTGGAGGTTTGTTTGACCATCGCTATGGTTAGCAGAACTGCCCCACCCAAAAACCCTCCCAAGACGAGCGGCAGCCATTCGATCGAGTCGACAAAAGACCGCGCCATAAAAACCTGAAATCCGATCGTGCCTGCGGCCACAACCAGGATCAGGATCGTAGCCAGCAAGGGGCGGTTTTTGCGCAGGTTCCACAATTCGATGACGCCGATCCCAACCAGTGCCGCCAGGGGCGCACCGATCAGCACAAGATAGTATTCGTGAAAATAGGATGCCACGCTAAAGAAAGCGCCGCCTGTTACCAGCCAGCCACCCCACAGGATCAACGCCTGGTGTTTCAGCGCCAGCGGCCATTGCAAACGAGCTCCGGCCAACAGGAGGGCGATGCTTGCCAGTCCCCAAGGCAGCAGCCAGCTCATCTCTTTGTTCAAGGACGAGGTAAACAGGCGCAGTGGGCCGGCCTGCCCGATGTCGCTGGGTGTGCCGCCTCTGCCTCCTGGGGAGCGATTGCCGGAACCGGCCGCCGGGTTGCCTCGTGGCCGGTTGGCCGGAGGTTGCCCGGCGCCATTCTGCGGGCGGTTGCCTTGCGGTTGGTCGTTGAGAGGGGCCGCCGTGTCCCTCTGGCGCGGGGCGGCCGGAGCGGAGTCCGAGCCAGGGGCTGCTCCAGCGACACCGCCGCCGCGATTGCGAGCCATCCCCAGCAGGCGATTGAGGCCATTGTATCCAATGATCAACGTCAATTCGGAATTATCGCTGCTGCTGCCCACGTAGGGGCGCTCGTCTGCCGGGGTCAGGTCTACGGCGATGGCCCAGGAGAATGAGACTGCCAACACGATCACTGCGGCCAATGCCAGTTGGGCGATTTTCCGCCACAGCGTTTCACGCGCACCGAGAAAGTACAGGGCGAAAAATGCCGGGACGGGCAGATAGGCTGCCAGCATCTTGATGTTGAAGGCAATCCCGACCAGCGCCGCGCCGAGCAGCAAAAAGCGAGTCTTGCTGGTTTCGGTGGCTTTGATGAAAGCCCAGGCTGCCAGGAGCAAGGTCAGAATCATGCTGCTGTCGATAGTGTTGTTCCGGTCGGTGGCTACGGCGACAGGTGTAACGGCCAGTGCTAGTGCTGCCAGCAGCCCGGCGGTTGTGCCAAAGGAACGGCGTACCAGATGGTAAACGACCAGGCATGCCGCAACCCCGGCCAATATTTGCGGCAGCAGCAGGCCCAGGGTGTTTACGCCCAGAAAGTAGGCCGAAATCGCCTGGAGCCACAGGCCGACCGGGGGTTTGTCTACACTGACAGAGCCTCCTGGTTCGGCAGCGACAAAAAAGAAGTTGTGCCAGGACTGGAGCATGCTCTTGACCGCCGCGGCGTAGTAATGGTTGACGTAGCCAAGCGAGTCGATGTGGGTGAGGCGCAGCGCCGCGGCAAGGAGCAGGATAGCCAGTAGAGCGCTGACGGGGATAATTTTTTCGACCAGGGCCTGCCGGATCGGCGCCGCAGTGTGAGCTTCTGTTGTTTCTGAAATGATCGTATTCATCATGTTTATTGGGCCAGCAACTGGGTCGTACTCAGATACTCCATGCGCTGTTGGATAAAGTTCAGCGCTTTCTGGATAGCCTGGTCATACCGGTTGATATCTACCAGGTTATGTTGATCATTGATAGAGTGGATCAATTTTGAATAACGTTCTATGTCGTCCGTGATCGCGCCGTTCAAAAAGGCTTGCTGGTAAATTACCCTGACTTTTTTCTCGTAGAGCGCTTTGAAGGTGGCATTTGCCATGAAGCGCTTGACCAGTGCATTTTGCCCACCCCCGGGGCCGCCATTTCGGCCAGGGCCGCCGCCGCGATTGCTGTCCGTATTTGCGAAATCGAAGCTGTAATTGGCGCTGCCGCCCAGTTTGCCCAGGCTTTCGTTGGCGTCCCACATCAGCAGGCTAAATTGTTTGGCGCTCTCGTCATAATACAGGTAGTAGTTGTTGTTCATGCCGAGAATAGAATCGGTGTTGACCAGCAAAACGTTAATGGCCAAGTACGTGGCGAAGGAGTCGACATCCAACCATTTGGGCAGGTCAGCCTCGAAGGTAGCCTCATCTGCCTGGTCGATAAAACGCATGAAGGCAATCAGCGGGGCCAGGTCAGCATCATTGACGCGCGTCTGCTGGGTGAAACTGCGGGCGTACGAACTGGGATCCTCGCCCTGGTACTTCAACGTCGAGCCCACTTCGGCCTTGTACAGGATGCCATCGCTATTCTCGAAATATTTGACAAGATATTCCTGGTTGACGAGCTCGGCGACAACGTAGAGTGCTGCCTCTGTATCATTGATCTGGAAACCGGTATAGGCCGTCTGCGAGGCAGGTAGGCCAACCAGACGGGCGGTGTCGTTGGTCACGGGCTCTTGAATCATGGCGGCATCCGCAGATATGCCGTAATTGCGGATGGAGATCGCTGTGTGGCCTTGATAGGTTTGTCCATCCACATATTCGTCGAACTTAACCATGAAAGGAATTTTTTTCTCCCCACCGTCGCTTTGTCCAAAATCAGCCGGCCCGCCGTCCGGAGGGCCTTGCCGCGCCGGGTCCGCTGCTGGACCAGGCACCTGCACCTTTGCCTGGTCCGCAGGTGGCTCAGCAGCTTGAGCGTTTGCCGGTGCATTTTCCGGCGCTCCTGGCCCCGGGCCGTTTCCGGGCATCGGCGGGCGTTGGTTTCCGCCGGGCGGCTGCGGCCGCTCGCCGTCAGCGTTCATTGGCTGCCGGTTTCCACCAGCCGGGCGGTTTCCGCCGGCCCTGCCGCCCAGGGCAGTTTGCAGGGAGGCATTCCCTTTCAACCGGATGCCGACATTGTTGACGCGTACACCGTCGATGATGATGTCGGCGTGGAAATATTCTTTTAGCCCGGTATTTTTATAAGTGGAAAGCATCTCCTCGTAATCTTGCTCTGGCATGATAACCTGGATGCTGTGAACGACGCTGTCATCGAACACATCGACAGCGTTGGTAATGTCAAATCTGGATGAAGCCGCTTGCCTCTCATGTGAGCCTGCTGCCTTCGTGCTATAGGCAATGATGCGCTGATCCCCCATTGCCAGCGTTAAGAAAGCCAGCACAAAGACGAGTAGAAGAACGGTGGGATAGTTGCGCTTAAACTTGAGGCTCATAGTTTTCTCTGTACGCCGGTATTGGGAAATTACAAATCCGTGCTGTTGTACCCGGCAATCAGGGAAACCTTATGATTGCCGTTCAGGGTTTTGATTTCGGACAGGAATGTATGGATCTGATTGGATTTTTTCATTCCAATGCTGTAGGTCAGTTCGGTCAGATCATCGCTGTAGGCCGAGTCTACGCTGATCAGTTCAGATGTGTGCGTGTATTTGAGAAAGACATTGTCGAACAGAGTATCGAACGATAAATCGCTGGGTACCTGCACGCGTAGTATCTGGCTGGCCATTTCACGCGCGTACCAGTTGAAACGGGTCATCAGCAAAATGATCAGGCTGATGACAATTGCCGCCACTACAGCCAGCAAATAGAATTTCGTGCCAACCGCCATGCCAACTGCCATGGTGAAGAAGATGAAGCCCACATCGCGGGTCTCTTTGACGGCGTTACGAAAGCGAATGATGGATAGCGCTCCGACCAGTGAGAAGGCGCGGGCGATATTCGATCCAACGATCATCATGACCAACGCAACGACCATGCCATTCAGCACCAGCGTAAACACGAAGCTTTGAGTGTACGAAGTGCCGCGATGGGTGATTTTGTAAATCCATCCGATGAAGGCGCTGAGCACAAAACTAAGCACCAGGACGAGTACCACGTCGATGACCGAAAATTCACCGGTCAGGTCCTGAAAGTTGAATATATCCATTAAAAGTCTCCTTTTTACATTGTCCAGTTTTATGGATGATGCACAGCGCCATCGATCCGTTGGGAGGCTTCAAGACTGCGACAATATTTACTCATGCGTTCCAGTTGCAGGTTGTGCGCAGCGACCAGTTCGGTGAGCCAATAGGGAATTCGCTCGTTAACCTTGATTTCCATGACCTCATAGGATGCCGGTAACATGGGCAATCCCCTGGGGGTCTCGTGCAGGTGTAAGGGATGGACCTGGTAGGTCAGTGCGCTGTCGAAGGTTACACGCAGGCTGATGTCATATTCGGTGCCAATCAGGGCCTGGCGCTCGTAGCGCACAATGCTGGATGGTCGCAGGTTGTACTGCCAGAGGAAGGTATATATTTCATCTATGACGGGCCTGTCACCTGGCGTGCAATCGGGAATTTGGCGGTTGTTACACAGGCGCAGTGCTTCGCGGTAGGGCAGGACGGCACGTCGTTTTTGGGTAACGCGGTCGATGCGCTGCTTGATCTCCACAAAAACGGGTGTGCTGTCGGTGACCCGTTGGTGTGTGTCATAGAGACGGATACGCAGCTTGCGACGAAATTTCACGCCGTCCAGCTTTTCCCAGTAACAGCGATAATCGGGCGAGTCGTAGTACAGACTGGTGAGCGTGTAGCGGCCATTGCCATTGCCATGTTCATCGGGTACCAGGTAAGCGCGCAGGGCAGATTTGAACAACGCTGCCTGTCTTAGCGTGAGCAAGTACTTGAGTTCGAAACGGTTGAAGGCGCGGATCGTATGGCTGAGATTATTCATGAACTCTCCAGGTTTAGTGTCATTCTATAATGCGAACTTGTGAGAATGCTAAGAAAAATCTATGAAATGACTTTGAAAAATAAACCGGAGAGCCCGGGCAGTTCACTGCTCGGGCTCTCCGGTCAGAATCAGCACCGGGGGAGCGGCGTAGAGTTGCTTTTCGATTTTACCAGCGTTGGAAATACGCTGGTTCGCGGCGGCCGGCAAACGGCAGAGCCATCACCATCCCGGCAAGGAATCCGCCGATGTGCGCCCAAAAGGCTACGCCGCCCACATCTGGCCCGCCCAGGGAGAGCACGCCGCTAAAGAGCTGCAGCACAAACCACAGGCCCAGCACGATGCTCGCCGGCAACATTGTCAGGCGCATGAAAAATCCCAGGGGGATGAACGTTAGCACGCGGCCCCTGGGGTAGAGGATCAGATAGGCGCCCAACACGGCGGCAATTGCCCCGCTGGCTCCCACGGTAGGAATCTGCGAGCTGGGATTGGTGAAGATGTGCGCCAGGGAAGCCACCACGCCGCCAGCCAGGTAGAACAACAGGTACCTGACCGAACCCAGGCGATCTTCTATATTATCGCCAAAGATCCACAGGTAGAGCATATTACCGGCGAGATGCGCCAGCCCGGCATGCATGAACATACTGCTGAAAATGTCAGTCACATCTCCCAGGCTGAGCCTCGCCGTGAAATTCGCCGGGATCAAGGCGAACTGATAAACCAGCGCCTCCTGTTGCGGCCCGGCCAGCCACTGCAGCGCAAACATGATGATATTCGCCGCAATCAGTGCATAATTGACCACCGGCAGCCGCCGGGTTGGAATGTCGTCTCGGATAGGGATCATCGTTATTTCTCTTTTTCGGTGATGGGTAATTGGTCATTGAGCAATTAGGACTGCTGATTGATTTTGTGTGACACGCAGCGCGCAGGCTGCCTTTTGTTTAGCTGTGTGGATTGAGCGTCATGCAGCGCAACATCGTTTTATTGCCCGGCAGGTGCCTCGATCAGCCAAAGCCAGGCATTGTTGAACTCGCAAACCGTCTTCCCTGACTCGGCCACCACCCCTAGGGCGGTGAACCCACTTTCGAAATTCTTGTCCACTTCCTTCCAGAGTTTTGCACGCCGGGCGTATTCGTCTTTCAATTGTTTCACCTGCCGGTTATATTCGGCGAGCGCTCTCTGGTAGGCTGCGCTGGCCACAGGGTCGTTGGTGTTGAGCGGCCTGGCTGGCGGGCTGGGTAGTTTGAGCGCTGGAAGGGGCGCGTTCGGGTCGGCCTCGCCCAGCTTCGTGCCATTGGTATAAATTGTGAAGATCGTCCCGCGTCCGACCACCGTCAGGCGGTTGGTCGTACCGTTGCCCGCGTCGAACTTGGGGTCGATCCCATTGGCATAGAAATCTTTGCCGATCACCATCTCGCCTTTAGCCATCACGGCGAAGAAGACATGCCCGCTTGCCAGGCGCGTTGCCACCACCATATACTGGCTCGGGGCGCTCTGGTTGCCATCTGAGCGGAAAACGAACGCGCAGCCTGCCCCACCGTACTCGGTATTCCAGGTGATATCGGCTGAGAGCACAAAATCATTTGCCACCACCATCGGGAATTTGTTATCGAACTTCGTGCCGCGATACTGGTCGACTTCGAGGCGCAGTGGTGGCTGGATCCAACCCAGTTTGCCTTGCTGCGGATCGACGCCATAGAGTGGCAGTTCGGCCAGGATCGGCGACAGAGCGGACTGCGTGGCGCTCACGTCGAAGGCCGCGCCGGTGGCCTGCACCTGTTGAGTGGATTCGCTGGCGATTGCCGCCTGGGTGGCGGTCGATTGTACCTGGACTACCTCCGGGGTCTTTGCCGATCCACCAACGGCTGCTGTGGCAGTTCCAGCCACGGAAGTGCTCAACGCCTCTACCGTAGCATCCCTTTCGCTGCTGGTTTCCGGCGCGCTAAAGTTACACGCCAGCACGGCAGCCAGTAAGATGAGCGCAATACACGACCGGAACAAAGCACGGTTTCTCATTTCACCCTGTCCTTACGATAGATAAAGAACAGCACCAGGAAGAGGAGAATAACGATCATCAACGCGTCCAGGCCCCAGGCGTAGGCGATGCGGCCCCAGTAATATCCGGTATCATTCTTATCGATGAAGGCCCAGCCGAAGTTGTCTCGAAATGTACTGATGGTGCCTTCGGCCTTGCTCACCGCTGCGTTGCGGTTGATTTCCCATTGCGTGCGCTGTTCCTCGTAAGCCCTCATCTCCGCTTTGTACACATCTGCCTTGGCCTGATATTCGTTCACCTGGGCTTTGTAGTTTTCACGGATGAAGTCCACCTTGGCTTGATAATCTTGCAACGCCTGCAGGTATTGCGCCAGGGCAATCTGGTCGTTTGGATCGGATGGCTTGGCCGGCGGATCGGGCATCACTGGCTCGGGAGGCGGGTCGCCAACAGAAGCCGGTTCGACCGGCGGCGGTTGGTCGACAGCCGGGTCGTAGCTGGCGCCCAGGCCGGGGAAGTTGCAAGATTCTTCGTGCAGTGCGTTTACCCCCATGCACTTGCAGCCCTGCGCCTGTTTATCCTCGATGGTCATGGCATCTCTGAGCGATTCGGGCAATGCCCAGCAGGCATCCGCAGCCACATCCGAACCGGCGCCTGTGCTGGCCAGCACCGCTTCGAATGCCCAGCGCGTGATGGCCACCCCGCTGATCGACGGGGGGACAGGGATCAAACCGCCGCCCAGCACTACCTGTGGGATGATCAACAGGATGACCACCAACGGTGCAGAGTTGGCGTTAGGAGCGAGCGCCGAGGCGAGCAATCCCAGCATCATCCCACCCATGGTGCTCAGTACCAGTGAGAAATAGAACACCAATAGTTCAGCCACTCCGCCGGGCATTTTGAACGCCAGGTAGTGGATGCCGGTGTAACATATCGCCTGGTACAGCGCTATGAGCGCCGCCACCCATACCTTGGAGAGCACGTAAGGCATGATCTTCAGATTTACCAGGCGCTCTCGACGGTAGACGTCTGACTCTTTGACAAACTCGCGCATCTGCGAGAGTGCTCCGATCATCACCGAGAAAATTACAGGCTGGAACAGCGAGCTGATGATGTTGGCCATGCTGCCGTCCTGGAAACCAAACAGCTCCCGCCCGAATAGCGAAGCCATCAGCACGTCGAGCATTCCAACCAGCGGGGCTGAGAGCAGCATCAATAACAGGCTGATGCGGTCACGCGTCAGAATCTTGATATTGCGCGCCGACAGAATGAAAAACTGGCGCAAGCCGGATACCTGGTTGCGGTGCGGTTTCAAGGCCGGCTGGCTGGTTGCCTGCCGGGGGATGGCCCGGCCCTGGTTCGCGCCGGGCAGCCCGTGCCCGAGGGCTTGCAACGGCCTGGCGATGTATTCTTGATAAGCCGGCTGTTGGCGATATCGATTTGCCCAATCCTCGGCTTTGCCCTTGTTGGGGTCATCCAGGATGGCGTAAATCTCGTCGAATTCCATGGCGCGAGCGTGTCGGTCCCGTTCGGAGCGGAACTGGTCGAAATAAGCCAATGCTTCGTTGGGCGGGCCGAACCAGGCCAGGTAACCGCCGCGTGCCAGGAAAACCACCTTATCGGCCAGCATCACGTTTTTGGTGGCGTGTGTGATCAGTACAATCGTACGTCCCTGGTCGGCCAGACGGCGCATCATATGCATCAGCGCGGTCTCGGTGCCAGGGTCCAGCCCCGAGGTGGGCTCATCCAGGAAGAAAAGCCCTGGCTTGGTCAACAGCTCCACGCCGATCGAGACTCGTTTCTGCTGTCCGCCGCTCAACCCGCTGATCTGCACATCCTTGCGGTGCACCAGGTCCAGGTCTTGTAGCACTTCCGTAATACGCTGGTGGCGCTCCTCGGCGGTTGTATCGGCTGGCATGCGTAATTTGGCGGCATAATCTAACGCCTGGTAGACGGTCAACTCCATGTGGATGATGTCTTTTTGGGGCACCAGGCCAATTTCATTGCGAATGGCGTCGAAGTTACGGTAGATGTCGATGTCGTTGACCAGCACGCGGCCCTGCGTGGCCGGGCGAAAGCCGGCGATCGCATCAACCAGGGTGCTTTTGCCGCCGCCGCTCTGGCCTACGACCACCACAAACTCGCTGGGCTGGAAGAGCAGCGAGATATCCTTCAGCAAATTCAGGGCTTTGCGCACCCATTTGTTGAGACCTAACCCTTCGACGCGCATGCCGTTGGCATCTTGTACCTGGGCAAGCTGGTCCTGGCCGACGACGAAACGGTACGGGCCGATGCGGATCGAGTCGCCTGCCTTCAGCCATGCCTCGCCGCTGATGCGCACGTCGCTTACATATGTCCCATTCGAACTGTTCAGGTCACGCACCCGGTAGCGCTGCCCGACCCGTTCGACAATGGCGTGAAAGCGCGATACGGTCGGTGCATTCAACACGATGTCATTGTTTGCGTCGCGCCCGATTTGCACCTGATTCTTTTCATTGAACAAGATCGGCGGGGCTGCCTGCGATGCGCCCGGTACCCGGTATTCCAGGGAGACCATCATCCCGGGATCCTGGCTGCCGATGCGGAAGAGGTTGCCGCTCTTCAGGGCAACCGCCTCGTTGAGCGGTTTCCCGCCGAAGTATACCGGGTTGGTCACGTTCGGCAGGACGTGGAAGTAGTAAACCCCATCCAGCTTCTCGATCACCGCATGGTGGTTCGAGACGATCGGGAAGGGGATGACGATGTCGTTATCCGGCCCTCGCCCGATGCTCAGGCGGTTAGCCTGTACCGGATAAACTTGCGGCGCTGCTCCAGCGATGGTTACGATCAACTGCGGCGTTGCTCCCCTTGGAGCGGCGGCCAACGCTTCATCCGCCATGACCGTCTTGGGAGGCTGGCCATTACCCAGCGCCGCTGTGCCCGGCAGCAAATTGAGCTGGGCTGGTGGCTTCTGGCCGATCAAGGTTTCAGCTTCATGAGGTGCGATGGGACGTGGCGGCAGGTCGAATTTCAGCCGCACCACCTGTCCCAGACCTAACGTATCGCCCGGTTGCAGCACAGCCGGCGCCGAAAGGCGTAACCCATTGATAAACGTGCCATTGGAACTGCCCAGGTCTTCGACCACGATTTGTTCACCCCGTTGTAACAGGTGGGCGTGCCGCCGCGAAACCGATGGATCAGCGATGACCAGGTCGCAGCCCTGATCGCGCCCAATGACCAGTTCGTCCCTGTCCAGATCGATCTGCAGTCCAGGGTTTGGGCCTTGTTCGATAATCAATTTTGGCATGGGATAAGAGTTCATAAGCGTGGAGTGAAATCCCAAGTAGAGGCACAGGGGCTGCCAGAGGTCAAAATATTTGGACAAAAATCGTAATAATTATACCCCACTATCTATGTTCCGGATGGGTAATCCCGCTTTAATTTTTCGCACGGGTGGCATAGCCACCTCCGTTTTAGTTTGGGGGACAGCATGCCACAATTCCAAGATTAACAGCGCGACTTCCTGCCCATGCTTGCCCAACAGTGACCGGCATCGTCCGCTCTGGGTGATCGGCGTCCGCCGTTTTCGGTGATCGCTTTGCGCTGCATTACGCATCTGCATCCTATCGGCAATTTTGTGTGGTCGGTGCATTGCACGTGCCCTTTGTGCATTACACCTCGTATAATATGAAGGTAAGGCGCCATCTCGCCACTACTTGACAATGGGCA
>CAZQQJ010000008.1:0-214392 GCA_964595435.1 uncultured Anaerolinea sp.
GCAGAGCAGCCGCTTCGTAAGCGGCGGGTCAAGGGTTCGATTCCCTTCGGTGGCTCTTTTCTTTTACAGTATAATTCGAGTATGCTCAATCGCGCAACCCCCCTTACGATCGGAATTGCCGGCGGGTCAGGCTCCGGTAAAACCACCCTGGCGCAACTGATCGTCGAGCGCATCGGCGCCGAACGCATCGCATATTTACCCCACGACGCTTATTATAAGGACCTCAGCCAACTGCCCAGGGAGCAGCGCATGGCGGTCAATTTCGACCACCCCAATTCGCTGGACACCGAACTGATGATCCAACACATCCAGCAGTTACGCGCTTATCAGGCGATTGAACTGCCGGTTTACGATTTCAAGACCCACACCCGCACCGACCACACCTTGCATATCAAGCCGCAGGCGATTATTATGGTGGAAGGCATCCTGATTTTCGCCGATCCGGTGCTGCGTTCGCTGCTGGATGTGAAGGTGTTCGTGGATACCGACGCGGACGTGCGCCTGATCCGCCGCCTGGAGCGGGATATTCGCGAGCGCGGGCGCACCACGGAGATCGTGATCCGCCAGTACATGGAGACGGTGCGCCCCATGCACCTGGAGTTCGTCGAGCCGTCCAAGCGTTACGCGGATGTGATCATCCCGGAGGGCGGTTTGAACGCGGTGGCGATGGAAATGGTCGTCGCCCGGCTGCAGGCTCTGCTGGGTGAGGAACGCTGAAAGTTTTGTGTTTCAGCTTTCATGTGTCCATGCGGGCGTTTTTTGCATGGACACATGAGCAGTTAATCGAGGAACAAAATTCAAGCTCAGAAAGGTTTATCCAATCGATGTCTCAACAACCCCAACAATGGTCGAAACCACCCGCTTTCCAGCTCGACCTGAAGAAGCAATACACCGCCACGCTGCACACCGATAACGGCGATATCCAGATCAAACTGCACGCCGATAAGGTGCCGGCCACGGTGAACAATTTCGTCTTTCTGGCCCGCCAGGGTTTTTATGACAACACCATCTTCCACCGGGTGATCAGCGATTTCATGGTGCAGGGCGGCGACCCCACCGGTACGGGACGCGGCGGACCGGGTTACCGCTTCGCAGATGAATTCGATCCGAAGCTGCGCCACGACAAACCGGGCGTGCTTTCGATGGCCAACGCCGGCCCGGGCACCAACGGCTCGCAGTTCTTCATCACCCACGTGGCCACGCCCTGGCTGGATAACAAACACAGCGTCTTCGGGCAGGTGGTCGGTGGAATGGACGTGCTGATGTCGATCCCGCCGCGCGATCCCAATAACCTGAGCGCCCCGGCAGTGCACCTGAAATCGGTGACCATCACCGAAGAGTAGTCTTTTGTTTGAGTGATGCGTAATCGGTCACTCAGCAATCAGGGATGAGGAATGGGACGCGGACGAACGCGGATAAACGCGGATGCCATTTTTCATTGATCCAGGCTGCCGGTAGCATTATGCACCGCTGGCATAATCGAGTTCACAAATGACACCTGAACGCCGGCAGACACTGCTGCGCATCGCTGCATTCGCTTTCGTGGCGGCGTTGAGCGCCCTGGCATTTGCCTATCGCCACGAGATCCGCCACCTGGCGGCGTATGGTTACGTGGGGGCTTTTTTATTGCCGTTGCTGGCCAACGCCACCGTCTTCGTGCCCGTCCCCGGCGTGATGGTGATTTTCACTATGGGCGGGTTGTTCAACCCGTGGATCGTGGCGCTGCTGGGCGGGATGGGCGCAGCGACCGGTGAGCTGAGCGGCTACCTGGTGGGCTACAGCGGTCAGGGGCTGGCCGAAAAGGTAAAGTATTACGACCAGGTCGTCGCATGGATGAAAACGCACCGGCGGTTGAGTTATGTGCTGGTGGCGATCCTGGCCGGAATTCCCAACCCATTCTTCGACGCGGCCGGGATTGCCGCGGGTACGCTGCGCATCCCGGTGGGATATTTCCTGGTGTTTACCATGATCGGGAGCATCGTGAAAATGATGGCGTTTGCCTTCGCCGGAAACAGCTCGCTGAACTGGCTGCTGCCGCCGCCACCGCCGCACTTTATGCCATAAAAGCTGCGCGCGCTGTGCAGGTCACGCAATATCGGCGGTCAAGAACGGATTACCCGGTAACGGATCACTCATCACCCGGATAAAGATTATTTGGCTACACGAAACAACGAAGATCAAGGAGGCACTATGTCTGATTTTACCCAAATCGATAGCTATTTGAACGAACGCCTGGATGAAAGCATCGCCGAACTGGCCCGCTTGACCGCCCAGCCCAGCGTAGGGGCGCAGAACTGGGGCATGCAGGAATGCGCCGCCCTGGTGGGTGAGATGCTGCGCCAGCGCGGCTTCCAGACCGAAATTATGCCCACCGGCGGCGCGCCGGTGGTATATGGCGAGCGCAAAGGGCGCAGCGAGAAGACGCTGCTGATCTATAACCACTACGACGTGCAGCCGCCCGAGCCGCTGGAACTGTGGGACAGCCCGCCCTTCGAGCCGCAGCTCCGCGACGGCAAGCTGTATGGCCGGGGAGTGAGCGACGATAAGGGGCAACTGGTGGCGCGCCTGTTCGCCATCGACGCCCTGCTGCACGCCACCGGCGAGCTGCCCTGCACGGTGAAATTCATCATCGAGGGCGAAGAAGAGACCAGCAGCGTGCACCTGCACGATTTCGTGGCGAATAACCTGGAGCGGCTGAAGGCCGACGCCTGCCTGTGGGAGTTCGGCGGCGTGGATCACCGCGAGGTGCCGATGCAATACCTGGGGCTGCGCGGCATCTGCTACGTGGAGCTTTCGGTGCAGACGGCCAACGGCGACGCCCATTCCGGGCTGGGCGGGTCGATTTTCCCCAACGCCGCCTGGCGGCTGGTGTGGGCGCTGAACAGCCTGAAAGGGCCGGACGAGCGCATTCGCATTCCCGGCTTCTACGACGCCGTGCGGCCGCCCAGCGCCCGCGAGCGAGAGCTATTCGACGCGCTGCCCGAGGTGGCCGATGAATATAAGCAGCGCTACGGGGTGAAGAACTTCATCAAGGGATTGACCGACGGCGTGGAACTGCGCATTGCCGAGGTGTTCGAGCCAACCTGCACGATCTGCGGGCTGACCTCGGGCTACCAGGGCCCCGGCTCCAAGACGGTGCTGCCGGCGCAGGCCTCGGCCAAGCTGGATTTCCGCCTGGTGCCCAACCAGACCCCGGAAGAAGTGCTGCGCCTGCTGCGCGCCCACCTGGACGCACAGGGCTTTTCCGACGTGCAGATCACTTACCTGGGCGGCGAGCCGGCCGCGCTCACCGACCCCGACGACCCCTTCGTCGACCTGGTGGTGCGCACCGCGGCGACGGTTTACGATGCGCCCATGCAACTGGTGCCGCTGGTGGGCGGTTCGGGACCCAATTATCCCTTCATCCACCTGCTCAAGCTGCCGGTGGTGACCGCCGGCGCCGGCTACCCCGGCACCCTGGCCCACGCCCCCAACGAAAACATCCGCCTGGACCTGTATTTGAAACACGCCATGCACATGGCCAGGATGATGACTGAGTTTGGAAAGTAATAGTATCCTGTTTCTCATTCAGAACCGATCAGCCCCATTTGCGCGGCTTTGCTCACCGCTTCGGCCCGGTTGGAGGCCTCCAGCTTTTCGAGGATGTGGCGCACGTGGGTCTTGACGGTGTTCTCAGAGATAAAAAGCTCGGCGGCGATCTGCAAAGTGGTTTTGCCCTGCGCCAGGCATTCGAGCACTTCCATCTCGCGCGCGCTCAGGCCGCTCTCCGAAGCGCGGTTCGGCTCGCCGGAGATGGCGGCGCGCAGCACCTGGCGGGTCACCTGGGGGGAAAGCACCGACATGCCCTGGTAGACGTGCAGGATGGCTTTGCGCAGTTCATCCGGCTCGGCGTTTTTCAACAAATAGCCATCCGCCCCGGCGGTGATGGCGCCCAGCAGGTCTTCTTCGCTCTTGGAAATGGTGAGCATCAGCACGCGGGGCTGGTCGTTGCGGGCCAGGCTGCGCAGCTCGCGCACCACGTCCACCCCGCTCATGCCGGGCATATTGACGTCCAGCAGCAAGACATCCGGGTGGGCCTGGCGCAGGAGATCCAGCGCCGTCCGGCCATCGCCGGCCTCGCCCACTACCTGGAATTCGGCCATCTCGCCCAACAGGCTGATCAGGCCGGCGCGAAATAAGGCATGATCATCGACAACCATCAGGCGAACTTTGCTCATGTGGAAACCTCCTGCCAACGTCTCAGCGGCAGGCGCAGGCGGACAATGGTGCCTTCCTGCGCCCGGCTGATGACCTGAAAATCGGCGCCGATCAACTCAGCGCGCTCGCGCATGCCGCGCAGCCCGTGCTGCGATGCGCTGGT
The DNA here is from genome assembly GCA_964595435.1 of uncultured Anaerolinea sp. Taxonomy (GTDB): domain Bacteria; phylum Chloroflexota; class Anaerolineae; order Anaerolineales; family UBA4823; genus RBG-16-57-11. The sequence continues at coordinate 4,361 of CAZQQJ010000008.1, forward strand.
AACATCCTGGGGAGAGAAGCCATCGCCGTCATCGCGCACCTCCAGGATCAGGTCGGATGCGGTTTCATAGCAAGCGATGCACACTTCGCCGGCGTTGGCGTGCTTGCGCACGTTGCTCAACGCTTCCTGCACGATGCGGATCAACTGCGCCTGGACCTCCGGCGCCAGTTCGCTGCGCACGTCCACTCTCTCCAGCGCGACGGCCAGGTCGCTGACCTCGCGAAATTCGCTCGCCATCTGCTCCAGCCAGCCTTGCAGGCCGCAGGCCGCCGGCGAAACGCGCAAACCGTCGATGGCCAGGCGCGCATCCTGGTAGGCCTCGCTCAGGTTGCGGTAAAACAGGTCGAAACTCTGGCGGGCGCGCTCGATCTCGCCACGCCCCAGGACGTTGCGCATCTGGGCGGCCTGCAGCTTGAGGAAGCCGATGGTCTGCGCCAGGCCATCGTGGATCTCGCGCGCCAGGCGAGCGCGCTCCTGGATCAGGGTGTTGTATTCGAGTTCCGCCATCAGCCCGGCGTTTTGCACCACCAGGGCCGCCTGGCTGGCGATGGCCTGCAACAGGGCAAGCTGGCGCGCCTGGAAACCCTGCGCCCGGTGGCTGCCCACCAGCACCGCGCCGAGCACGGCCTGGTCGGAAGCCAGCAGCGGCGCGGCGACCAGGGATTTCAACTCGAACGGCTGGAGCGGGTGAGGCGGGGCGGCGGACATTTCACCCAGCAGCACCGGCTCTTTGGAGGCCAGCACGCCTTGCAGCAGGCCATCGATGAACGAGCGCGCCGCGGGGGATTCGCCGAGGGTCAGTTCGATGCGCTCGCCGGTTCCCGCGGAAGGCGAGGCCACCAGCATGGCAAAATCCGCCTCCAGGGAGCGATAGGCGTTTTCCAACAAACTGTTGAGCAGCGCCGAAAGGTCGGTCTTCTGGCGCACCGCCTGCATCTGGCGCAGGGCGGTCAGCTCGCGCCGGCGCAGGTAGACACCGTCCAACCCCAGGGCCATTTCGTCGAGCAGGGCGCGCAGGAAGACACGCGTCGGTTCGTCCAACTGGGGAGCCTGGGAGAGGAACAGGCTCATCACGCCGAAATCACGCTCGCCGCGGCGCACCGGCAGGCAGAGCAAGCCGGTGGCGGCGGCGAAAGGCCCTTTGAGCAAGGGGCAATTGGCCGGCCTTTCCAGCGGCTCGCGCTCCTCGCAGGCGCCGCAGCGCTGGCGCACGCCCGGCGAAGCCAGGTATTCCACCCAGGCTTCCATCACCGGAAAAGGCAGCTCGCCGAAGCTGAGGGCGGTCTGCGGCTGGCCGTGCTCATCCAGCGGCACGAAGGAGGCCCCCTCGGCGCCGGTCAGATCGACCATCAGGCGCAGGATGGGCTTGATCACTTCGTTTTCGTCGTTGGCCTCGATGAACTTCTGGGTGACGCGAAAGATGGCTTCCAGCTTCTGGTAGGCTTCGCCCACCTGCCGTTCGGCTTCGGCCAGGCGACCCTCCAGGCGGCGGCGCTGCTCCATCAAATCCACCAGGCGGCTGACGGTGAGGTAGGTAAAACCCAGGCCGGCGACGACCATCACGCCGGTGATGACCGGCCAGGCCCAGGGCCAGGCGGAAATCCAGGTGGGGCGCAGGAGCTCGTAGAGCAGGGTGACCAGCAGGACCAGGCCGGCCAGGCTCCACGGCAGCCAGCGGGAGTGCAGGATACGAACCAGGCGAGGCGAAAAAGCTTTCACCCCTTCATTTTACCCGAAAACCGGGGGAAGATGTCCAGTAAAAGCTGGCCCAGATTCAGCAGCGGCATAATCGGTTACAATCAGAGAAGTTACCTGCCTGGCGCGGCCGGCAGCCTGGATCAATGCAAAATGGTGTCCGCGTTGGTGCGCGTCCCATTTTTCATGATAGGATAGACACGATGCAGAAACATTCGCTTACCAGGTGGGAAGCAACTTCGTTGATGGTGGGCGCCGGCGTCGGGGCGGGGATCATGGCCGTGCCATTCCTCGCCGAGCGCGTGGGGCTTATCGGCCTGGCCTTCATTCTGCCCGTGGCATGGGCGGCCAGCTCCCTGATCCACCTCATGCTCGCCGAAGTGCTGTTTCGCACCGGGCGCGATCTCCAGATCGTCGAGCTGATGCGCCTCTACGTGCTGCACGGGCGCGCCGGAGGCTGGCTTTTGTGGATGGTCTTCGCTTTTCTCAGCGTCGCCTTCCTGTCCAACCTTGCGGCGTACGTCTCCGGTTCGGGAGAGATCGTGGCCGGCTTGCTGGGGATTAACCAACGCTTCGCCGAGTTTCTCGTCTACGTGGTTTCGGCCGGCGTCGTTTTCTACGGCCTCAGGGCAGTCGGCATCGCCGAGCGGCTGGGGACCTTCGCTCTGGTTGGCCTCGTCGCTGCAATCGGGATCGGCGCATTTCCGCTGCCATTTCACGCGCCGCTCGGCCCGTCGGGCTCCGCCACGCAGTGGCTGGCGCTCTACGGCATGGTCATGTATGCCTTGTGGACCTTCTACAGCGTGCCCCAGGTGGTGAAAGGCCTCGGCGCCGACCGGCGCGGCGCGGTCGGCGCCATCCTGGTCGGGCTCGGGATCAACGGGGCGCTCACCGCGGCGGTCGCCCTGGTCGCCCTGGGGATCTCGTCCCGGGTCACCGAAGTAGCGATCATTGGCATCGCTGACCGCCTGGGAGCATGGGCAGGCGCGGCGGGTTCGCTGTTCATCATCTTCGCCATGGTGACGAGCTATTGGTCGGTATCGCTCGCCCTGGCAGACATCCTCCAGGAAAGGACCGGCATTTCGGCCAGGGTGTCATGGCTGCTCGCCACCCTGCCGTCGCTGCTGATCCTGTGGGTCGGAGCGTGGCAATTCCTGGAGTGGCTGCGCCTGGCGGCCGGCGCCACGGCGATCGTGGTGGCGCTGATCACGATCCCCATGTACCGGCAAGCGCGACGAACCGGCCCGGTTCGCCATCCCGGCTGGACGCTCGGTCGCTTCGGGAGCCCGGCCATGATTGCCCTGGTTCTGCTCTCGCTGATCTTGATGGCGATCGGCTCCCTGGTTTCGGTAGACTGACGAGAAGCAATAAATTCACCGGAAAGGAGACATCGATGAGCGAACTGGATAAATTCCATTAGGCGAAGCGCGTTTCGCGCCGGGATATCCAACGCCTGTACGAAAGCGACGCACAGGGGTTATTGGACGAAACCCTGCTCGACCAGGTCCATTACGCCATCCACGCCCGGGTCTGCGACATGTTCGAGGTGCGGGAAGCGCAGCAAACCGGACGAGTGAAGTGCCGGGACTGCGGCGCGCCCATCCCGCAACCCTACCGGATGGGTTCACGTATTCACGTCATGCAGGGCGTGGCGCGCATGCCCGTCGGCGAAAACGTCATCCAGGGCACGGTCGAACAGGTGCGCGAACTGATCGAAACCCTGGCCAGCGGACCGGGCGGCACGCCGGGGTTGCCATCGCTGGAGGAATGGCGTTCGGTCTATTACGACCCGGTGCGGTTGTTCAAGCAATCCCACTCCCACAGCCAGGTCCAAAAGATCGCCGCCCAACTCGGGATCAAGGGGAGAAGCCAGATGCCGGAAGATCAACTGATCCCGGAGATCTTGCGCCTGGCGCCCGAGCTTGCCGGGAAACCAGAGGAGAAGAGAGAGTGAATGTGGACAATGTCTATTTTTATGGAAATGGCCAGGTTGCGCAATACAGAGGCGCACAGGCCGAATACTTCCTGGGCGACGCTTTAGGTTCAGTGCGCCAGATGGTGGACGCGAATGGCAATGTGGTGCTGGCGAAGGATTATCAGCCGTATGGGGAAGAGTTGGGCCACACGGGCAGTGGATACAGCAGCTACGGTTTCACCGCTGAGATGACCGATCTGACCGGATTGGTATATTTGCGGGCCAGATATTATGCACCCTGGCAAGGCAGGTTCCTTAGCCGGGATGTATGGGATGGGGATTATAACCAACCTCTTTCGCTCAATAAATGGCTGTATGCTTCGGCAAATCCTATTAATCTGGTCGATCCTGCCGGTACTAACCCTATTGATGATATAGCAGAAGCTCTGTTGGATAAAACAGAAGCATGTTTCAATCGCGGGGACTTGAAATGCGTATGGAGAAGCTATTATTTACTGGCAGTGGGCGGAAATACTTTAGGTTATAAGTATTCAGCTAATCACTTGTTCAATTTTCTGTTCAAGTTAGGTGACCTAGAATATCCACCCATTGAAGATGCACTACCCTATGGCTTAGCTTCAGATTGGGTCCAGAGGTCAAAAGCTGCTCAGGATCAAATGCCGACGATCAAAAAAGGCATTGAAGCGTTGTTGCATATTCATGCACAAAATGGAGATGCGAGAGGGGCATTTGAGACAAAACATTTTCCGGCCAAACCTAACCCGATCTCTGAACCTGACGTTTATTACGCTATGAATGGCTTTGACCTCTGGGCTAAGGTGGAATATGACATCAGGAATTGCTCAACAGTTCGAATTAAAACGATCTATCATTTCCAGGATCCATATGATTGGCATGAAGGTTTGGTCGCTGGCGGTGGTGCCGTTGGCGTTAAAGGATTCAAAGACGTTTGGGCAGCCGCCCTGCACGATGCTGGGTTAGCTTTGGAATATGAAGTCAGTAGATATTGGTACGGCATAGAGGAGTATCTTACCTTTCCGTCAAATTGGCTTTCTTCTCCCGTACCATTACCGGCAATCAATTCTTCAGTGGGGAGATAATCAAAATGATACGGAAACTTTTTTGTTATGGCTGGTACTTAAGTTTATGTGTGATCCTCATGACAGGCTGCACAAATTCTCCAGATGGTCAAATTGAAAATCTAAAGAATTTGTCCACACAAGAGATCTTAGAGACATTTTCTGATTTCGAAACAGCGATGTTGCCTGAAGCAGCAATCGTTCTGGTGGAGCGGCCACAGGATGCCCACTTAAGCGCTCCTGTGCTCGCGCAAGCCTTGCAATTCCCCAGGCGAGATTCGTATGAGGCTGGGATTGCTCTAGTCCAACTGGGAGAAGCTGCATTTCCGGCAATCCCCTATCTGATCCCTGCTTTGACCCATGATACACCTTATGTTAGAGAATATGCAGCTTTTGCATTTGGAAGTATAGGGCAAAAATCGAAATGCGCCATCCCTGCTATTGCCCCGCTTCTCTGGGATGACGACTCTTTTGTGAGGGCTGCTGCTGCGGGAGCAATCGATTCTATTATGGGTTTAGATCTGGTCAATAATTACTATCAATCTGATCCTGCAACTCCCAGATCTATATACCCAGATTCACCTGAAGGATTTCTCACCAGAGATGCAAGAAAATGGTGGTTAGGCAAAGGCCAGGAGATCGATTGGTTAAGCAATCGTTCATATTGTAATATGCCGTAAGCTTCGGTCTGCATCTTTCGCTAATAACGGCGAAATTGAAGGGAAGAATAAGCTGAGACTTAAGCAACGCTAACACCCGCAGAAGGGCAAAGCCAAAGCGGCATCAGGCGCCAGGCAGGCAGCCTGGCAGAGTCAGGAACGGAGAAGAATATAGCGGGTCAACCTCCATGCGGGGGAGTGGGTAACGCCGAAGGGGGCAGCGGGATCGGCTTCTTTTTGGCGCCCCAGGGGACATTCTCGAGGTGCTGGCCGATGCCGAGGCGGTCAAGCTGCTGGCGAGCGTAAGCGGGTACCGCTTGCCATGCGGGTCGATCGTCTTCGCCCAGGGAATAAGCGACCTGGATGAACTTGCGGGCGACGCGCTGAGGCTCGGCATGTTTGTCGGCGAGGCCTTCAGAGAGTACGTGCCAGACGGCGATGAGCAGTTTGCGAGCGATGGCGACGATGGCTTTGTTGCGACCGAGGCGGGGTTCCAGGCGGGCAAGTTCAGCCTTCCAGTGAGGGTGAGTGCACACCGCTGTCTGGGCAGCTTCGACCAGGGTAAAGCGCAGACCCGGATAAGCCGAACGTCTGGCCAGCCGCTGCACCTTTACAGTTTGATTGTATAATGGGTGATGTGGGTGCGTCTATGCTGCCATGCAGCAGGAAGCCATCTTAGCCAGCAGCAAATAAACATCGATTTATGATGGTCAAAGCCATGTTAAAACGATTAATGATCCTCTTCTCTCTTCTCTGCACGAGCGGCTGTTTTCCAGACTATACCTGGCCGGCAGCATTAACCTCTCATGAAGTGACCGAAGTAAATCAGGTTGAGACGCTGTGGCAGCTTTCAGAGGTCATCGTGCGTGACACCTGGTCAAGATCTCCATTGGTGGCTGCGTCCGGCGGCAATGTATTCTTTCTGGGGCGCCTGGGAAGAGAGGTACAGGACGCGGTTTTCGCTCTCAACGATGCAGATGGCTCGTTGCTCTGGACGCGCGAAAGTTTGGACCTGTGGACGGTGTCGGTAACCCCGGATGGATTGTTTGTAGGCGAGAGCGGCTTGATGGCCCGCGTTTCCCGGTATGATCTACACACAGGCGAGCAAATTTGGCGAAAATATGCCTGGGGGAACAGCGTACCTGGCTTACTCGTCGATGACCATAAAGTTTCAGCGAACTTTAACCCAGATCTTTTCTGCGTGTATCACAGCGAATCGGGCAAAGTGCTTCGCATAGCAAAAACCGATGATCCCATCTATTTGGTCACCAGTGAAAACACCTATCGCCGTTCGCCTCAATCGATGGGAACCTTACAGGCCATCCGAACGGACTCTGGTAAGACTTTATGGGAGATAGAGGTTGGCGAAAACATTTACCGGCCCCCGGCATTCACTAAGGATGCGATCTACATTCGAACGGAGAGAAGCGTCGGCGCTGTCTATGCGGTTGAGCGCAATTCAGGCGCGGTGTTGTGGCAGACCGAAAGGGACGTGATCAGCAATGTATCTGCCGGCAGCGGGCTGGCGTTTATGATCCTGGAAGATGGTTTGTTCGTTGGGTTGGATCAGCAAACAGGGCAAATTAAAGCCTCGGCCAGGTTTAGTTCTGGGCCATTTATCGTGAATGGCCCGGATGCTGTTGTGGATGGCTATTACACGGCTTTCGATCCTGAAACCGGCATGGCCTTTGCTTTCATTGGCGATAGCCAGCAATTATTTGCTTTTAAGCTCGAGCAATCGCTGAGGTAACTGCATTTGCCCCGGCGGAAGCAGGCGGAATTTCTATGTTAGAATACGGCAAATCACCGTGTATCCAAAGATTGCCGCCGCCCTGCTCGTTTCACCGATCATCGTTTCGCTGATCTTCGCCCCGGTCTTGACTTATAGACATGCCGCCGCGGCGGATACCGCTCTCGTCCCGCGCGAGATCAGCGACCTGCTCGCCGATTACAGCCACTACCTGGAATCCGGCGAGACCTCCCAGCCGGGATACTACTCCCCCGAGATCGTCGACCTGGTGCCGGAGCGGCAGGCCTACTACCGGGAATTCTACGAAAAGGGGCTGCACGCCGGACTGATCGATCTGAATTCCCGCTTTCGCATCGATGAAAACGCCAGGGTGGTTCAAATCGACAACCTCTATAAGGTGCACATCTACGAAGAAATCGCCATGTACGGGGAACCGATCACCCGCTCGCCCGACGATTACCCGTTGATCCAGGCGGCGAGATGGGCGCTCGCCCACACCCGCAGCGCGGCCGTAAAGGACTACATCCACCAATACATACAGTCCATGACCCAGGGGGTGAAAGAGTCGGCCGTCAACGGGGTGGAAATCGTTTTTATCACCGGCCACGACCTGGAAATCCGCAGGGGAAGGAATTCGGTCAGGATCATCCAGGACGCCATCACAGATAAGACCAGCGACAACAAAGAAGGTTTCGACAACGTGGATTGGACCGTAAACGGTTTCGTCAGGCGCAAACCGGCCTGGATGCAGATGCTCGATTACGAGATCTACCAGGTCCCCGTGGAAAGCCTCGGCCGCAGGCTGTTGAGAGACTTCGAGAGGGTCACCCGCCCCAATCCGGCCACAGCCTCGTCTTCGAACCACATCTATTGGACCAAACGGGAGAAGGCCGTCTGGTACATCCAGGAATACGCTTCCAGTTCCACCTACACTCAGCCGGTCCTTTGCGATCCCTATCCCGTCGTCCTGCAAGACACGGCGCGCTATAACTCCGATTATTCGCCGGTGTGGATCGAAACGCGCTGCAACGACTGCGCCAGCTTTGTCTCGCAGGCACTGCACTACGCCGGCTTCCCCACCGACGCCAACTGGTACCCCGACATCAACAGCATGGCCTGGGTACAGACCAACGAGCTATACGAGTATTTCGACAGCCACATCGACGTCGGCGGGGTGGTATTCGACCTGGCCAGCACGCAGCCCGGCGACCTGGCGTTCATCCTCAACCAGCACGTGGCGATGGTTTCGGCGGTCAACCCCCACCGTTACAGCGCGCACACCAACGACCGCCTGAATTACAGCTTCAGCAACGATTTCAACATCTTCATGCTGGTAAGATACCCGAAACAGGTGACGCACGCTTCGCCGCTGCGGCGGCGCTGACCAGGCGGCGGCCAGGCTAGATCACGCGATCGTCGATCTCCCAGGCGTGATCCAGGGTGTGCCAGGCCAGCCGGCGGACGAAGTAGCGCGGCGGCCACAGGCTGCCGCCGCGCCGGCCTCGCTCCGGCAGTTCGCCGCGCAGGGCGGCTTCAAGGGCATCCCGGACGTCCTGCCGCACCTGGCCGATTTCGTCCCATGGGTCGCTGCCGGCTGCCGGGCGCGGTTTCCAGGCCAGCCGCGCCAGGTAAGCCCGGTCGGCTTCGAGCACGTGGGCCACGATCTTCGCCAGGTCCCTGCCGCCGCCGCGCGGCCCTTTGCGCAGCTCCTTGCCCCGGGCGCGCTGCACGGCGCCGTCCAACGCCTGCCAGCAGGCCGACAGGATGCCCTGGAAACGGTCCAGCTCCCCACGATCCAGCTCCCGGCGGTCCGCATCCAGGTCCGCCGCCGGCGCCCCGAAATCGGTCGAAGCGTCGCCGGCGCGCCGTTCGACGATCACGAAATCCGCCGTCGCCCTGGGCAGCAGGAATTCCACGGCGCTGCCGTGCAGCATCTGCGCGTAGCGCGGGGCGTAGTCCAGCAGGGCGCGCAGCGCGGCGGCCTCATCCGCCGCGCCGCGGCACCAGCCGGGCCAATCCAATGCGCCGGCAAAGGTCTTCTTCTTGCCGGTTTCGATAAAGACGTTGATCGGGTTCATAGCGAACGCAGGTAAGCCACGATCTGCCAGATCTGCTCTTCCTTCAAAATGTTCTTCCAGGAAGGCATCACCGAGTGGAAGGGGGCGATCATGCCGCCTTCGGAGATGCGCCAGAAGAGGTAGTCTTCGCTAAGCTCGCCCTTGCGCCCGGTAAGCGGTTTGGGCTGCGGGTTGAGCGATTTGGCCGCCGGGCCGTCGCCCAGGGCCTTGTCGCCGTGGCAGGAGGCGCAGTTGGCGGCGTACAGGTTCTTGCCAGCTTCGAGCGCCGCGGCGTCATTGCCCAGCGGGTTGGTCTTGCCGGCGTAAGGGGCGGGAACCGTCGGCAGCGGGCCGGCCGCGGGAGATTTGGGCTGCCCGCCGCCGCAGGCCAGCAGCAGGGCAGCGATGAGAATGAGAAGAAGGGTGGCATAGATGGGTTTGTACATTTTGAAGGTTCCTCTGCTTAATGAAGAATTGGGACGCGGACGAGCGCGGATGAACGCGGATTATACACCGACCGCCCACCGGGATAAATCCCCTGGAAGCCGCCTCCGCACCGGCGGGCGTTCAAGCCTCCTTTTTGCCCGGCGAGGCGCGGTATTCGGCTACTGCCCGGCGGGTGGTCAGCCAGATACGGCCGTGCCGGATCGCTTCCAGGCGGCCTTTGCGCGCCAGCAGGCTGAGGTATTCCTGGCTGTAAGGCGTGCCTTCAGCGGCCTGGGCCAGGCTGATCCACTCATCCGGCGGGGCAGGGTGCGCCGCCTGTGGGGTGCAGGCCGCCAGGTACAGCGCCAGGCTGCGTTCGGCAGCTTTGCCGACGAAGTTGCCAGCGGCGCGCTGCGGCCGGCATCGGCCTGAGCCAGCGCCTGGTAATATCCCCCTAACCGCCCAACGCCTCCAACACCTCGGCGCTGTGGCCGTCGGGCTTGACGCTCTCGAAGACGCGTACGATCATCCCCTGGGCGTCGATCAGGAAGGTGGTGCGGTAGACGCCGTCGTATTCCTTGCCCATGAATTTCTTCGGCCCCCACACGCCGTAGGCTTCGCAGACCTGGTGGTCTTCGTCGGCCAGCAGGGTGAAGGGCAGGCTGAATTTCTCTTTGAATTGGGTGTGCTTCTTGGGCGCGTCCGGGCTGACCCCCAGGATGGCGACGCCGGCCTGGCGGTATTTGCTGTAGTCGTCGCGGAAATTGCAGGCTTCGGTGGTGCAGCCGGGGGTGTCGTCCTTGGGGTAGAAATACAGCACCAGCGGGGCGCCGCGATAATCCGAGAGCTTGCGCAGCGCGCCGGTCTCATCGGGCAGGGCAAAATCGGGGGCGGGGATTCCAGCAGAAATTGGCATAAAGGTTTTCTCCTCAGAGGCTACCGGCGTAAGCGGCGTTCAGCGCAGCAGGCCGGCCCTGCGCAGGGCCATCTCCAGGGCATCCACCGAAGCAGGCTTGATGATGATGAGCAGCGCCCCGGTGCGGCGCACCCGGCCGGCCGTCTCGGGCTGGTCGTCGGAGGTGACGAAGACGATGGGCACGTCCTGCATCTGGGGGAAGCGGTGCAGGTAGGACATCACCTCGAAGCCATCCACGCCGGGCATATTGATATCCAGAAAAACGATATCCGGGCGGAAATCTTTCAGCAGCAGCATGGCCGCCCGCGGTCCATAGGCAGCCTGGGCGTCGACATCCAGCAGCGCGAGCATCTCGCACACCGTGTCGGCAGATTCTTTGTTATCGTCGATTACCAGTGCTTTGGGCATCTCTCAACTCACTTCGGCCACCAACGTCCCCATGCGAGAGACATCGTAACCGGGCAACGCAGCCACCGCCTGGCGGAATTCGGGCTGCTGTAAGACTTCCCACAACGGGGCCAACAGGTCGCTGGCGTAAAATTCCGCCGGGACGACCAGTTCATAATGCTCGTCGTATAATGGCACAAAGTCCAGGTCCAGGGCCTGCACCGCCGCAGCAATACCCAATCCGCAATCCACACGACCCGACGAGACCGCCGCGGCTACCGCCAGATGGGTATATTCTTCCTGAGTATAGCCCTTAATAGCTTCTGGCGCAATCCCTAAAAGTCCCAGTTCATAATCCAGCAGGACGCGCGTCCCGGCGCCGCGCTGCCGGTTGATGAAAGACACATCGGGACGGGCCAGGTCGGGCAGCGCACGGATGGACCTGGGGTTGCCACGCGCCACGATCAACCCCTGCTGGCGGTCGACCAGCGCCACGACCTTGACCGGCAGGCCGGGGAGATACTGGCGGATGTAGCTGAGGTTATATTCGCCGGTCTGCGGGTCGAGCAGGTGCGAGCCGGCCAGGTGCGCCTCGCCGCGGCGCAGCGCCACCAACCCGCCCTGGCTGCCCACGTTGGCCGAAGCCAGGCGGCGCTGGCGCACGGCCAGGTACTGCGCCAGCAGGTCGAGGGTCATGTCGTGCGAACCGATGGCGAAGATGGTACGGTCCAGCTCGGCGGGGCTGCGGTACAGGCGCACATCCACCGGCGCCCCGGCCGGGACGCCCTGCGAGCCGCGCGGCAGGATGGCGATGCCATCGGCGCGCACCAGCGAGGTGATGACGCCAGAGCCGCGCGCGAGCGGCGCGGCGAGCAACTGTTCGCCGACGCGCCCCACGGCTACGCGCAAGAAATCGTCGTCGCCGGGCGGCGAGGTGACCTTGCGGGTCATCGTGGCGGTCACGTGCACCGGTTCGGCCGGCTGGCGCCCCAACCAACGCGCCAGCAGCGGCTCGACGAAGATCTCGCCGGTCAGCGCCGCCGAAACGGGATAACCGGGCACGCCGATGATCGGAACCATGCCAGCGGGATTGGGGTCGCCGTCCGCCGCTCGCCAGGCGTCGTCCGGCGCCCTCACCATCCCCAGGATCACCGGGTGGCCGGGGCGCACCGCCACGCCGTGGACGAGCAGCTCGCCCAGTTTTTCGACCACCCGGGCCGAGAAATCTTCCGAGCCGGCGGAAGAGCCGGCGTTGAGCAGGATCAGGTCGTGGCCGGCGGCGGCCTGCTGGACGCGCTGGCAGATGGCGTCGAAATCGTCGGCGGTGACGGGGAAGCGCTGCGCCTGCCCGCCCCACTGGTTGACCTGCCCGGCCAGCACCAGGGAATTGAATTCGATGATGTCGCCGGGGCGCACCGGCTGCCCGACGGGGACCAGCTCGGTGCCGGTGGGCAGGATGGCCACGCGCGGGCGGCGGGCGACGCATACCTGGCCGTGGCCGCAGGCGGCAATCGCCCCCAGGTCCACCGGGCGCAGGGTCTGCCCGGCGGGCAGCACCAGTTGGGTGGCCACGATGTCTTCGCCCAGGGGGCGGACGTGGCTCCAGGGGGTGATAGCGGCGCGGATGCGAATGGCGTGCGGGCGGCGCGAGTTGGCGGCAGGCGCATCCTGCGCGTCCAACGGCTCGACGTTTTCGATGGGGATGACCGCGTCGGCCCATTCGGGCAGCGGGTCGCCGGTATCCAGGTAGGCGGAGCGGCGCTCGCCGGCGGAAGGGTCGCAGGGCAAGACGACCGGCTCGTTGGGCATGGCGCCCAGCGTGGCCTGGGAACACACCGCGAAGCCATCCATAGCCGAGGCGTGGTAATGCGGCGAGGAAATTTTGGCCCACACCGGCCCGGCCAGCACCCGCCCGGCGGCGTTTTCGTCCAAGGGGATGGTCTCGCTGCCCAGCACGTCCCAGCGCCCGGCGGCTCTCAGGGCCGCTTCCAGGCGGGCCTGGGCCTGCGATAGAGGAATATCATGCAGATAGACGGACATCGTTCATCACCAAAAATCCGGCCTGGTTCAGAGCGGCCACCGCCCGTTCCAGGCTGTCTTCTTTGACCAGTACGTAATCGGTTTCGTAGGTAGACAGGGCAAAGATACTCACCCCGGCGCGCGCCAGGGGAGCAGCAATGGAGGCCAGCACGCCCACCAGGGCAAAATCCAGCGGTCCCTGCACCTGGATGGAACGCCAGCCGCGCTCGGCGCGCACGTCCGGCGGCACGTAACGCTCGGCGCACACCACGCTCAGCTCGTCGCGCGTGCGCACCAGGGCCAGCAAATCGCCCGGGCGCGCCCATTCGGGGAAATCTGCATCCGCCGGCAGGTGGCACACGGCCAGCCGGTCGGGCAGGATGATTAGGGGGATGTCAGTGTGTAAGCTCATAGTAAGATGACCTCGACAATCTCGCCGGCGCTGAGGCCGGTGGCATCCGGTGGGATGCGCAGCAGACCATCGGCGCGGACCAGGGTGAAGATAAGGTTGCTCTTGCCGAAGACCGGCTCGGCCTGGAGGATTCCCTCGCCGGGGAGCAGGCGCACTGCCACCCAATCTTCCCGCCCGGCCTGGGAGGGCAGGTTGAGCGACAGGCGGGCGGTTACGGCGGGTTTCGGCCGCCCCGGGCGCAGCCCGAGCCAGGCGTGGATGAGAGGCGCCACGAACAAAGAGGCGATGACCAGGGCGCTGACCGGGTTGCCGGGCAGGCCGATGACCGGTTTGCCGTTGCACACCGCCAGGATGGTGGGTTTGCCGGGGCGCACGTTCACGCCGTGGACCAGCACGCCCGGGGCGCCCAACTGGTCGATCACGGCGGAGGTCAGGTCGCGGGCGCTGGCCGATGAACCGGCGGTAATCACCAGGCCATCGCACCCATCCAGGGCCATGGCGGCAGCCTGGCGCAGGGCCTCGGGGCGATCGGGGACGATGCCGCAATACAGCGGCAGGCCGCCTTCGGCTTCGATCAGGGCGCTGAGGCTGTAGGAGTTGACGTCCCGCACCTGGCCCGGGCCGAGTGGCGCTTCGGGCGGGATGACTTCGTCGCCGCTGGAGATAACCGCCAGGCGCGGGCGGCGCGACACCGCCAGGCGGGTAAGGCCCAGGGCCATCAGCCCGCCGATTTCAGCGGGGCGCAGGCGCACCCCGGCCGGAATGACCTCCTGCCCGGCGGCGATATCTTCGCCTTCTTTGAGCACGTTCTCGCCCACGGCGACGGCGCGCAGAATTTCCACCTCGCCGGCGCGGGCCTTCTGGGTGTGCTCCACCATCACCACGGCGTCGGCGCCGCCCGGCAGCATGCCGCCGGTGTGGATGAGGGCGCACTGGCCGGTCTTCAGCGAGAAACCGGGCGCGGCGCCCATCGGCACCTCGCCGATTTCGGCCAGGTAAGCGGGCAGCGACTCGCTGGCGCCGTAGGTATCGGCGGCGCGCACGGCGTAGCCATCCACGGTGGAGCGGGGGAAAGACGGCAGCGGGTAAGGAGCGTGGACGGCCTTAACCGTCACCCGGCCCAGGGCGGTGGCAGTCGAGACGGCCTCCACCTGCGGCGAGAATTTGAGCCGGGACATCCAGGTCTCCAGGGCGTCCCGGGGTGGGAGCAGTTCCAAAAATTCACCCATGCGGTCCTCTTTCCAGGTCACTCATCGCCCATTGCGCTCCATCAGTTCGTCCAAAAAGCCCAGGCCAACAGGTAAGCTGCAGCGGTGAACACCGCCACGGCGCCGATGGTCAGGGCGTTCCAGTTCGGTTTAGCGCCGTTGGCAATGTTGCGCATCTGCCAGAGCTGGAACAGGCCCAACACCAGTGAGAGCAAGCCGGCGCGCACCGCGAACCAGGGCAGGCCCAACAGCCCGGCCAGCAGCAGGAGCAGGTAGGCGCCGAGGATGGACATGTTGTGCAGGGTCATGCCCGTCTGCCAGCCCAGGCGCACCAGCAGGGTGTGCTTCTCGTATTTGAGGTCGTTGGCGTAATCGGGCAGTTCCAACGCCATGAGCATGGCCATGTGCAGGAGAAAGAGCGGGAAGGCGGCCATGGCCACCAGGCGGTGCATCTCGCCGTACTGCAGGATGAAAGCGTAGGCTGGCACCAGGAAAGCAAGCTGGACGGAAACCGCCAGCTCGCCATAGCCGGAGGCTTCCAGGCGCAAGGGGGGCGTGGAATAAAACAGGGCGACGAAAAAGGCGACGCCCATGATCAGGTAAGCGGCGGGCGGCGGGTCGATGCGGTCGATGACCACCACGGTCAGCGAGGCCAGGAAGGCCAGGCAGGCCAGGGCAGCGTACAGCGCCACCTGGCGGGGCAGCTTGCCCGGGCCGAGGGCGCCGCTGCCGCCGGTGAGATAGGTGCGATTGGAGTTGACCTGGTCGGCGGGAGCGTTGAAATATTCGTTCAGATATTGGGCGCTGAGCTGCAACAGGGTCACCCACAACTGGCCCAGGCCGTATGCGGTCCAGTCGATTTCCTGCCCCAGGTAGCGGGCAATGCCAACCCCCAGGGCAAACAGCACGGCTGCCCCCAGGAGGAAGAGCGGGCGCGTAAGGCGGATGAATAGCTTGATGGATTCCATATCAGATCGAACGTGGATGCCCGGTGTGCGCGGCACCCTGGCTATGACAGGTTATGGGCGGCCTCGATTGCTTTTCGCATGTCCCGTTGGTGAATCTGATTGTGGCGGTAGAGCAGCTTGATGATCTCTTCCAGGGTCGTCATGCCCAGGAAGGGATGGCGGCCGGCTTTGAGCAGGTCGGCAGGCGCCAGGCGCTGCACCCGCTCGATGCTGGACTGGCGGGCGGCGGCAAACTGGGCCAGCAGGTCGGGGGCGGAAAGGTCCTTCAGTTCGGCCACGCGGCGCTCGTTGAAGACGTCGATGTCGAAACCTTCCGGCGCGCCGCCGCCCCCGGCAAGGATGTCTTCGACCAGGACGAGGATGGCCTTTTCGGTGGCGACGAAGTGGCCCAGGAGCTGGCGCGCTTTCCACGGCGCTCCTTCGCTATAGACCTGCACTTGCCAGCTTTCGGGGCCCAGGCCGTGGAAGAATTCCAGCGTGCGCTGGCCTTCGCTACGCAGGCGTTCTACCAACCGTTCAGGGGTTTCTGCCACACAATTCTCCTTTTATTCGATGGAGCGCGGACGGGCGCGGATGCCAGTGATCCGCCACCCGGACCCGAGCGAGCGGCTCTTATGGCATCTGCTCGATGGGGTAACCGGCTTCCAGCCAGGCATCCAGGCCGCCTCTGATGGCCGTCACTTTGGTAAAACCGCCATCGATCAGCATTTGCGCTACACGAGCGCTCGATTCTTCGGACGGTCAGGTACAGTAGGTGATAATCCAATCTGCAGATTTTAACTCACCCAGGCGATCGGGCACTTCGGAGCTGGTCATGGAGATCGCTCCAGGAATATGGCCGTTTTTAAAGTAAGGATCGCCGCGGGTATCGATGAAGACCGCCGTGCCCAGGTCCAGGGCGGCTTTGGCGTCGGCCGCGCTGACGCGCTTGACGCCGGGGTAAGGAATGCGCGGCGTTGCCGCCGGCGGGTTGGGTGGGGCAGGCGGCTGCGTGGCAACGACCGGTTGGGCTGTGACAGCCAACTGCGCCGCGGGGACCTCTTGGGCGGCGACGATGAGCCAGACCAGCGAGCCGACGATCAAGAGGACACCAACAAAAATCAGATAGATGGGGGCAAGCTGTGAGGGACGAGCAGAACGATCAGGTGATGGCATAAATTCTCCACTGGGTCAATCAAAACCGGAAACTACCCTGCTAAAGGGCGATAATACCATATCCTGAGCGAAATCTGTTTAAGCGCCTTATTAAAGGTGTTTTTTTGCCGACAAAATGCCCGCAAAACCCGCTATCCCACGGCAAAGCTGGTCTGGCCGTAAACCCAGGCGCGCCGTTCGGGCGCCTGCACCCGGCCGCGGCGCATGTGGCGCAGCATGCGCACTTCCTGGAACCCATAGCGCTCGAACAGCGCCGGGGCATCCCGGTTCTGGCCGGGGATGATAGCCAGCGGCGGGCCGTCCAGGGGCAGGGCAAGCGCGGCCCAGAGCAGCGCTTCGGCGTCCGGCGCGGAGCGGGCGACCCACGGCCCGAACCGGCGGCCTTTGGCAAACAGATAGCCGCTGACCTGGCCGGCTTCGTCGCGGCGCACAAAGGCGCTTTGGGAAAAGTCGCGCTGCAGCAGCTCCAGCAGGGCGCGGCGGTTGCCGCCAAAGACTGGCGCATCGAAACGGGCCAGCTCGGGCAGGTCCGCCGGCTGGATCAGCGCGACGCGGGAGGGCGGCGGAACGGATTGGGGCGTCTGCGGGCAGAGGTAGACGTGCGCCTGGTCGGTTTCGACGAAACCCAGCTCGAGATACAAGGGGTAGCCAAAGGGGCTGGCATCCAGCAGAGCCGGGAGGCCGCGCCGGTCGATGCGCTCCAGGATGGCGGCCATCAACGCCCGGCCAATGCCCTGGCGCTGGCAGGCCGGGTCCACGGCGACCAGGCCGATAAAGGCATAAGCGCCGTAATCTACCGCGCCGCCCATGCCCACCAGGCGGCCATCCCGCTCGGCAATCAGCCAGCCATCCGGCTGGAATTCCAGGTAACGGCGCAAGTCGACGGCGCGCGATTCGGCGCCATCGAAGGCCGCCATGAGGACGGCATCGGCGGCAGGAACGTCAGAGGGAGTGAGCAGGCGAATGTGCATGGGGGAAATTATAACGGAGGTCGCCGGGTCTGGCGACCTCCGTTTATTTTTTACGCCACAGATTGCGAGCGAATGCCGCTACGGGCGTTTTGCAAACTCAAACCGGCGCAATCACTCTGTGATGGGTTTCGACCCCACAGCCGGCAGCGCCAGGCCAAGCGGGGCATCCATGCCGCGGGCGCCGGCCGGCGCGCTCCTGCTGGCCGCCGGCAGCTTGGTAATCAAAGGCAGGTAAAGCTTGTACTCGATCTGGTTGAACGCGGCGGTGACGTCCTTGGCCGCGTCCATCGTCACCACGCAGGACCCGCTGCCCGTGCAGGCGCCGCTCCAACCGGCGAAGGTCGAGCCGGTCGCCACAGAGGCGGTCAGGGTGACCACTGTGCCGGCGGTAAAGTCGTGCGAGCAGGTCGAACCGCAGTCGATGCCCGGCGGGTTGCTGGTCACCGTGCCGCTGCCCGCCCCGCTCTTGAACACGTTCAAGGCGTAGGAAGGAACCGTGCTGTAGCAAGACATCTGCACGTTGACATCCACCGGCCCTCGGGTGGGATCGTTATGGGTGACGTGCAAAACGCCGGTCAACGGTTGCGCCTGCAGGGAATCGGTCAGCGTGCAAGTGAAGTCCACCTGGATGGCCTGGGAGAGATTGCTGCCAATGGTGCCGCTGATGGGCGAGACAGTCACCCAGCTCAGCCAATCGGTATTGCAATGGCTTTCCGCGGCGCTGACCGCTGCGTCGGCGTCGATCTCGCCCCAGCCTGTGGCGTAGTTGGGCACGTTGCCCGGGCCAGGAGCCGGGGTGCCGCCGGAGTCGTAGGGCACCGGGTTGGCGGTCTGCTGCAAGATGGTCTCCGTCTGGGCGTAGTCGCCCACCAGGCAAGGCGCCGCACTCCACATCAGGGCGATCAAGCCGGCCACGTGCGGGGCAGCCATCGAGGTGCCGCTCATATCCAGGTAGCTATTGCTCGTACTGCCGGAAGAATAGTTGGTCCCGGGCGCCACCACCTGCGGCTTCAAGCGCGGGTAGCCCATCGGGTTGATGGTATCGGATTGGTCAGTGGGCCCCCAGTTCGAGAAGGTGGCATACTGGCCATCGCTGCGCCCGGTGGCGCCGACGCCGGTGACATTACCGGCCCGCGCCGGGCTGCCCACCGTATTCAGGCCAGGAGGGCTGGAATAACCGCAGTTGCTGGCGTTGCCGTTGGAGAAGACCGGGTAAATGCCCAGGGCGTGCCAACTGGTGATCACGCCGTCGTACCAGCTGTCATAGGTGGTCGTACAGTCGCCCCACGAGTTGTTGATGATGTGCGGGCGCAATGAAGCGTCCGGGTTGGTCACACCGTCCAATTCGGTGGGAGCGGCGAGGAACTGGCCGCAATCCAGCAGTTCCTGGTCGCTTGCTTCGAAGGCCCGGCAGGCGATCCATTTGGCGCCCGGCGCCATACCGATGGTGCTGCTGGCAGCGTCGGGGTGAGCCGGGTCGGTGCTGCCCACCATGGTGCCCATGGTGTGCGAGCCGTGGTCGTCATGGTCTGCGGGGGCCAGCAAGTGCGTGCCGCCGGAGGCAGGGTCATACCAGTTGTGGTTGTGATTGAAGGACCCGCCGCCCAGGTTGCCGCGATACTGCTGCACCAGGGCCTCGTGGGTATAGTTGACGCCCGTATCGATGTTCGCCACGACGATCCCCTGGCCGGTAAAGCCCTGCGCCCAGGTCTGGTCGGCGCCGACGTGGGTCAGGTTCGATTGGACGAGCATCGGCGCGGCTTCCAGCAGGCGGTTAATCGACTCCGGCTTATAGAAGAAGGGGTGCCGGCGGGCGCGCAGGGCGGCAATCTCGGTGTAGGATTGCAGGCCCTGGAAAACAGCCCGGCTGGAGGCGTTGACGACGATCACATTGTCGATCCAGTAAGCCTTGTAGTCGGCCTTCTGCGCATCCAGGTAAGCGCGCACGCGCGCCTGGGAACGCGCCGCGGTGGCCTGCAACTGCTCGACAGCCCAGGCGCCGCGTTCGTTCCAGGTCATCCCTTCGGCCGGGGCGAGATCGGGCTTCTCGTCGAAATAGACCAGGTAGCCGGTCTTCTCATCCAGGGCCATCTGGGCGCTCAACTGCGGCTCGACTTCGATCTGCGCGTCGTCCTGCACCGCTGGTGAAGCGCCGCTGGCGCCCGCGCCCAGGACGGACGTGGAAGTCCTCTCCAAAATACTGAAATCCAGCGCCAGAGTCCCCAGGTTGGAAATGTCAAAGGTGCGGCTGGCCGTACCCGGGGCCGTCAGAGTAGCCGTCAAGATCGTCGGTTGAACTTCGATGTCTGGCCGCGGCAGGGTAAAGTCCTGCGCCGTCGTCGCGCCATCCGTCACCTGAACGGTGTGCGGGCCATCGACCTGGGGGTAACCTTCGGCGCTGGCCGTTGCCTGGTAAGTAAAAGGCGGGAGGGCAATCGAGTAATTGCCCGAGGCGTCCACGCTGGCCTGGTAATTTCCCGGCTGGATGGTCACCGCCGCCGGATTTTCGGGGGGGTTGACGCCATCGTAATCGAAAACCTTCCCGGCCAGGGTGCCAGACTGGGTACAACTCGGGCACTGTGCAAATAGTTCGTGCTCTGCGTGCTGCGTCCAGGTCGGCTCCATGCCGCCCGTCGCATAAGCGCTGTCGCCTTCCAGGCGGAAACGCGCCTGCGATAGAGAGGCCGCCTCATGCCAGGCATCCGTGGCAGGCGAGTAAGCCAACACACTGGCGGAGGACGCGCCATTTACAATGCCGCCCGCCAGGTACATTTCGCCGTCGAAGGCAAAATCAGCCGAACCCCAACGTGTGATGGGCAGGTCGGCCATGGCCGCATCGCTCCAGGTATTGGTAGCGATATCGTACACTTCCGCCAGCGTCGAGTCGCTGCCGGCGGCGTCGACGCCGCCAGCCACGTACAGTTTATGGTCGATGCACGCCACGGCAGGCCAGGTATGCCCACCAGTCATCGGCGCCAGGGAAGTCCAGGCATTCGTGGTGGGATCGTAGACCTCGGCGCCGGTTTCACCATTCGGGAAGGTGGAATAAGAAGCGCCGCCAAGGCGATAGAGCTTGCCATCGCAGGCGGCTGCTCCATAGGCAGCCACGCTGCGCGGCGCGCTGGCCACCGTCGTCCAGGAGTTGCCGGCCACGTTATAGGCATAAGTGGTAGCGACGAAACTCGACCCGTTAAAACCGCCGGGCAGGTAAATCACGCCAGCCACCTGCCCGCCGTCGATGATGCGCAGATCGCCCGGCAGGCTGGTTACCTGCGTCCAGGCGTCGGTGGCCGTGTTGTAACGCAGGTTGAGCTGCGTACCCTGGCCGTTGCCGCCCATGGCGTACAGGCTGCCGTTCCCGCCATCCACCACAGCGTGGTCGTACAGACCACCCGGGGACATGGCGGCCTTAGCGTCCCACTGGCCTTGGGTGCTGATCGTCTGGGTGATGTTGGAGGTGGCCGAGAGGCTGTTGCCGCTGGCCGTGACGCTGGCGTTGATCGAGACCCCCTCCGGCAGGCAGACTTCCGGCTGCAGGGTGACGTCGAAATTGGCCCCGGCGCCATTAGCCAGCGAGAGCGAAGCCGGGCCGCTCAGCGAGCCATAGGCCGCATCGATCTGGTAGGCCAGGCTGAAGACG
The DNA here is from genome assembly GCA_964595435.1 of uncultured Anaerolinea sp. Taxonomy (GTDB): domain Bacteria; phylum Chloroflexota; class Anaerolineae; order Anaerolineales; family UBA4823; genus RBG-16-57-11. The sequence goes on from CAZQQJ010000008.1 coordinate 25,639, forward strand.
CCGGCGGCGCCGGTGAGGTTGAACAGGCTCAGGGTGTGCGTCCGGGCAACACCATTGCAGCCCGAAACCTGGATCGCCCCGGGCGAGAGATACAAACCGGGATCGATCGCCTCGAACCACAGCGCCCAGCGATAGACCGTCCCGGTATCGTAGGCGGTGTCGTCGCAGACTTCGATCTGCCAGTTGCCCTGGGCGGCCTGGGCAAAGAAACCGGCCAGGTCCCCACCCTGCGGCGCCCAGATGTTTTCGTAATACGGCGACGTTATGGTGTGATTGGCGGTATAGGTGGTACTGCCGCCCGGCTGGAAAAGCACGTCGAAATTGTCGGCGCTTCCGCCATTGGCGCCATCCAGGAGCTGTACCCGGGCGCCCTGCGGGCTGATCACCCACAACTGGACGTCATCGCGCCAGGTATGGGCGGCGTTAAAACCGACGTGTACCGCGTTGACGTTAAAACTGTCGGGCACATTCAGGGTAAGGTACTGGTGCGTCCCCGAGCAGGAATTATCCGTAATCGCCTGCGATCCGGTCCATTCATACTGGTAGTCGTAAGCCAGCGGGAAATTCGCCGCCGGCGCAGATGCCGCAGGCGCCGACTCCCCGGCAGCCGTTTTCTGCGGTTCGAGCGCCGTCAGGCGCGGGTCGACCGGTCGCCCCGGCTGAGATTGCCGCGCCGGGCCAGCCTGGCCACCCAACTCCATCCAATCTCCCCCGTATCCCCCCGTGGGCAATTGAGCAGAAGCCTGGACTGCCGGCCAGATCACTCCGGCGAGCAAGACCAGGACAGCCAATAGATTGAACAGGTTGAAGTTTCTTTTTGTTTTCATGATGATTCTCCTGAACGATTGGTTTGACTTACATCCATTGCTTTCATGACCCCAACATTGGCAATGATCTTATCAAAGTTATGATACACCTGTCAAGCATGACAGATAGCATACGCGAAATATGACATTCGTCTATACAACACCCCGGTGGATTTTTGACAGACCATTGAAGATGGCGATGCAGCAAAGTTATCTCCTGACGACAGGGATGTACAGGAAATGCCAGGTTCCCTCGCCCGGCGGGATCACAAATAACGTGATCGAATCCGCCGGGTAGGTGGCGCTGAAACCGGAGGGGCCAGGCGGCTGGGCGGCCAGGTGCTGGATAGCGCCCGGGTCCGCCGCGCTGTAACGGTAAACCTGCGCCTGGGATGCCGGAGTGAAGTTGGACAGGGTGAGGGTGCTGGTCAGGTCCTCGCCGCTCTTGTTGACCACCACCAGGGTCAGGGCGCCGTCCGTGCTGCGCCGGGCGGCGTAGACGGAGAGCCTTTCCTGGTCGCTGCTGGCGGCCTGCACGCTCAGTTCGCCGAATTTACTGCCCGTCCCATCGTAGTTGCGGTAGATGCGAAAGGCATAGGCGCCCGGGTCGGTGGGGGCGGGCGGCGCCCACAGAGCAGCCAGGTCGAGGCCCTCACGCCCGAAGATGCCCAGCACGTCAGCCTGGGCCAGGGCGCCGTTGATGTGATCCAACGCGCCCCAGTTGTATTCGCCGATGGCCAGCTTCGTGCCGGGGTAGTTAGCGTTTACCCAATCGCGCATGCGCGGGATGAGGCGGACGATGCCGCCGTCCGGTCCGGCCTGGGCAATCCAGCTTTCGTCCACGTAGGCCGGGTCCCACAGCGAACGGGTGGAGCGCAGGCGCAGCGCCTGGCGAGCGGCATCGCCGGCGCCCGTAAGGGCCACGCCGGACTGGGGATAATAGTGCAGATCGAGGTAATCCAGCAGGCGCTGGCCGTGGGCGGCCTGGTAAGCCTGCATTTGCCCCAGGTACCAGGCGGTGAGGGCCACGCCGCCGTGCGCCAGGGTATCGTCGGGCGTGGCCCAATCCTGGCGCTGGCCGTCGTAGGGCGAAATGAAGTAGTAGCTCCACACGCCCAGGGCCGGGCCGAGCACCTGGGCGCCGGGGTCGCCGGCCTTGATGGCGGCGGCATAGGCCAGGGAGCGGTCGCGGAGCTGGTCGTAGGTCAGGCCGGTGGGGGCAATATCGCGGTGCGTTTCCCACCACAGGTCCGGCTCGTTATCCAGGTTGTAGTAGCGCACGCCGCCGCTGGCCGCCGGGCCGTAGCGCCCGGCCAGGTAGCTGACCCAGCCGGTGACGAAGGCCGGCGTGATGGCCAGGCTGGTATCCAGCGGATCGTTGCCGCTGATCTGCATCCCGTTGGGGTACACGCCGTTGCCGCAATCCGGGCGGCCATCGCCGGCCGCGGTGGACTGCTGGGGGCCGTATTTCGCCACGCTGAAACCGCAGGCCAGCGGGTTGTCGTTGGCCACGTAACCGCTCATCGGGGTGGTCAACAGGGTGGCGGCGCCGGCGGCCCGGTTGGCGTCGATGAAACGGTTGGCGGCCGAATCGGCGGGCAGGTTCGTGGCGTTCGACTCCTTCAAATTGGCGAAGTACCAGTCGAAGGCGTGGTTGGAGATGTCGTTCTGCCAGTTGTAGCGGCTGGTGGCGTTGCCGCCCCAGCGGCGCACGGGCAGATCGATTTCGTCCATGAAGGCGGCGAAACCCGGGCCGCCGCCATATTCGTTCATGCCGTAGATTTCCGGGCTGATGGGATGCAGGCCGGCGGCGGCGTCCACGCTCAACGCCGGGGGGCCTCCCGGCGGAGCGCCGTCGCCAACCAGGGTGATATCGTCCAGGTAGAAAGGCGCCTGGGCGGCGCCGGTGTGGTCCTGCCAGTTGAGGCGGGCGATGGTCGCCGGGCTGCCCAGTTCGGTAAGAGGCACCGTATAGTGGCTCCAGACGCCTGCCGGGAAAGTGAGCGTCTTCGCCGCGGGGGGATTGCCGGCATCGGTGGGTTGGATGGAGAGATCCACCGGGCTGCCGCCGGGAGCGCCGTAAGCCCAGAAATCCAGGGCGGTGTAGCCGTTGGCGGCCAGCGGGGAGGGGGCGCGCAGAGAAAGCCCGGCCCAGGCGGCGTCGAAATCCACCGCGATGGCGTGCGTCCCGCTGTGAACCGGAGCGGTCGCGCTGAAATTGGGCGAGGCGTCCCAGGACCAATCCTGCCAGCCGGAGGCCAGGGCGTCGGTGTAGACGGGCAGGTCGGCGGCAGCGCGCGCCGGGGATGGGCGGGCGGCCCGGGCCAGCGCCAGCAGCAGGGCAGCGGAGAGGAAGATCGAGAGAGCCCGGCGCAAGTTCATAGAGACAGTATAGCGTGGAGGACCGGCGGGGACAAGGGGATTTTTGGGGGATTTGCCGGACCGGCTGGGGATCGATGACGCGGTCGGTAATTCCGGCCCAGGGCATCGCCGCGCCGTTTACGGCCATGGCCCGACCGGCGATGAATTCGCCGGTCTACACCGCAACACCCCGTAACATGGGGTTGAAAAGCCGGCTTCAGCCGGCGCAGTTCTACAGGCCGGGGAATTCATCCCCGGCCGGTCATCAGATACAAGTGGCTTGGCAGTTGCATCGCTATATTTACCAACAGATCATTCACCACCGGTCGAGTCGGCTTTCTCAAATTCTACAAAACACGTTGGGGAAGAGGTGCGGCAAGTTTCAATCTATGCTACAATAACCATGATAAGACGCTGGTCGTCGCGAAAAATACCCCTACGGTGGAAAATCTATTCGCCAGACAGTCCCTGGCGTTCCTGGTCTCGAAGCGCCTGAGCGCCTGATTACGGATTGACCGATTACAGTTCACCAAATACCATGCTTCCAATCCTCTCCTTCATCCCCGACCCACTCAAACAACAAATTGCCGACAGCCTGGTGCAATTCCTGGCCGAACAGGCCAGGAAGACCGCCGGCGACCAACTGGCCGAGAAGATCCGCGGCTTTTCGTCGCAGCGCTCGCTGTACCAGGCGGTCGAGCAGGCGCTCAAGAAAGGGGCCGAGCGCTTCGTCGCCGAATACGCCGAGCAGGACGAAGACCTGGTGGCGGCAATCAGCGCCGACCCGGACTTCTGGAAATCGCCCAAGGTCCAGGCGGCGCTGGGGCAGATGATCCGCCGGCCGGGCGCCTGGCTGGAGGGCGAGCGCCAGGCGGTGGCGCAGCACTTCGACGACGTGCTGCCGGGGCGCCGCAACCGCCAGCGCGTCGACCAGGCGGTGACTTTCTTCCTGACCTGCGTGGTAGAAGAATTATGGACGCTGCCGGGGACGAAAGAGGTGCGCGAGGTGTACGCCCTGCAATTCCAGCGCATCAGCGCCGAAGCCGCCAAAGAACAGGCTGCCCTGGCCCGCCAGCAGTTGCAGGCGACCCACGAGTTGAACGCCGAGATGCGCCAGGCGCTGCTGCAACTGACCGCCGCCCTGGAGCAGCGCCTGCTGGCCGCCCCGGCTGTACCGGTTGCCCTGCCCCGCCCGCTCCCCTACCACAACCTGCCCCGCCCGGATTACGCCCGCTTCGTGGGGCGCGAGAACGAGCTGGCCTGGCTGCGCCAGAGGCTCTCGCCGGCCGACCGCGCCTGGCAGGTGGCCGTCACCGGCATCGGCGGGGTGGGCAAGAGCGCCCTGGCGCTGGCGGTCGCCCACGAATACCGCCAGAACTACGAACAATTGCCGCCGGAGGAGCGCTTCGACGCCATCATCTGGGTCTCGGCCAAAGAAGAGGTGCTCACCGTGCAGGGCCGCCAGCAGGCCAACCTGCCCGAGCTGGTGCTGCACACCCTGGAAGACGTATACACGGTCATCGCCCGGGCGCTGGAGCGCGAGGACATCACCCGTGCCGTGGCGGAAGACCAGGGCCGGCTGGTGGAGCGGGCGCTCAAAGAGCAGCGCACCCTGCTGCTGATGGACAACCTGGAGAGCGTCAAAGACGAGCGCGTCAAGCCCTTCCTGCGCAACCTGCCCGCCCCGACTAAGGCCATCATCACCTCGCGTGAATGGCTGGACGTGGCCGACGTGCTCTCCATGAAAGGGCTGGAAGCCGGCGAGGCGGAACAACTGATCGCCGGCGAAGCCGAGCTGCGCCAGGTGCAACTGGACGCCGCCCAGCGCCAGCGCCTCTACGAACTGACCTCCGGCCTGCCGCTGCCGCTCAAGCTGGCCGTTGCCCGTCTCTCGGGCGGCGAGAACTTCCCCGCGGTGGAACGCTGGCTGGGCGACGCGGCCGGCGAACTGCCCGAGTACTGCATCCAGGGCCAGGCCGAACTGGCCCGCCAGCGGGATGCCAATACCTGGAAGCTGCTGCTGGCCTGCGCCCTGTTCGACCGCGGGGCGGGGGCTTCGCGGGAGGCGCTGGGCTACGTGGCTGATTTATCCCTGGCCGATCGGGATCGCGGGCTGGCGCAGTTGCAGCGCTTGTTTTTGGTCAATTGCACGGAGAAAGACCGGTTCTGGGTGTTGCCGATTGTGCAAAGGTATGCGGGGGAGCAGTTGAGCGGGGAAGGTGACAGGCAGCAGATCGTTGAGCGATGGTTGGAGTGGTTAGTACAGTTTGCTCGGGCAAATGGCAAAGATTTACGCACACGTATCGAATTGCTTCCCATTTTTGAACAAGAATATCCCAACTTACTTAATGCTATCCGCTGGTGTCGGGAGCATCAACATTGGAACACTCTGTTCGATCTAGCAGAGCAAACTTGGCGCTTTCCCGATATTGTTGGCCTCCATCAGGAGTGGGAAGAAATTATTGCAGCTGCCGATCTGGATGCTAAGGCAACAAGTGATGAACGCAAGTACGGCCGGATTGAGGCCCAGAGAGGGCGTCTAGCGTTTCTACGTGGAGCACCAGCAGAAACAATCTATGGTCACCTGGATACGGCAGAAAAAATCAGTTTACGATATCAGATGTATGCGGACATCGGAGATATCCAGGCAGTTCGAGCTCACGTGCTACAGTATGAGAATCAGTTGGAAAAAGCAGAGATAGCAGCAAAAGCTCTATTGGATTGGAGCAGAGAAGTTAAAAACCTAAAACACCAGTTTGTCGCAGCAGACCGATTGGTATCGATTGAAATTGATAAATCAGATATTCAGCAAGCCAAATTCTGGTTAAATGAGTGCGAAAAAATTGCCCGTCAGCTCGACTCCACGCGAACCTTTGTTTCGGTCCAATATCGTCGTGCCCGACTTGCTATAAAGATAGGTAACTTTGAAGATGCTGAAGCGTTATTGCTGGACATCATAGCGAAAACATCATCTTGGAAGGGATTAAGACATGTTGCTGATGATCATTATCGATTGGCGCAAGTATACCTCGCTACAATCCGCATCCAACTTGCGCACCAGCATGTTGAAGAAGCGTTGGCCTTGTATCAAAGGTTAGGAATGAATAGAGAGGTTGAGAAAACACAGCGGCTTTTGGCCCAGATTGCGCAGCATGAACAAGCAAGCGAGGCAGCATAAGAGGGCGAGCAACGCGGCATCCTTTTATTCTCGCGTCCCGAAGACCGGACCACGAGTCACCAAGCGACCGAAAGCGATGAAAATCGGACCTCGTTTTGCAGTGTGCATTAACAACCAGGGGTACGAAGCCTCGCTGGTCACCCGGAAAATCTACGATATGATCCCGGACGAAAAGGCAAGACGAGACGACTTCATCCGCGTGATCGATGAAAGCGGAGAAGATTATCTGTATCACATCAGTCACTTTGTACGGATCGAACTGCCGGCAGAAGTCGAACGGACGCTGGTCGCGGTTTTATCGAGCCTGTCGCCGTCGCGCCGCGACAGGTCAAGCCGGATTTCACCTAGCGCTGCCCCTTAGCCTGTGAATTTATCCTCGGCGGGAGGGTTCGCTTTCATCTGGCTTGCCGCCCATTGCACCACAGCCTCGGCCAATGCCACGGCATCCAGATATTCCTGATAGGTTACCGGCTCAGATACCCCCGGATAGCGCGCTTCAACTGCGTAGTCGCTCAGTGAAGCTGCTTTGAGGATAGCCGGGGCTAACTCGAAGCCGTTTTGCTGGAGCAATTCTAAGATGATCGACAGGTTATGCACGTGAGGAAAGCGAACTTTGCGCTGGACGAGCAGCGCTTTGAGCGCCTTTTCGGCAGCTTGCTGTGCATCGAAACACAGGTCTTCCAGATATACACCCGGCTGTACAACGCGAGCGCGCAGTAAGCAGCTTTGGGCGCGGTTGAGCCATTCCAGGGGATCGTCTGGAGCATAGCGCTTACTCTCCATAGACCACTTTCCCTTCTCGCAAAGCTGGCTCGATCACCAACGCTGGAACGTCCCGGTAGCGTTGGATGTCTTCTGGCGTAACGACGACCACATCCACCGCCCGGCCCACGCCCAAAAGGTTGCAATAGATCGCCTGGGCGGCTTGCCGCCGGTGTATACCCGACTTCACCACCATCAGGTCTACATCGCTGTCAGCGGTCATTTCGCCGCGCGCAGCGGAGCCAAACAGGATGATTTTCTCCGGCTGAACGACATCCACAATACGGCGGATGATTTCATCCAACCAACCCGATTCGATGATTGTTTGGGATGTATTCATCACAACAGAAGAAACCTCCGTATCTATGATACCACGTTTGTATTCTAAATTCGACGGCGCTTCGTTTCGCCAGGGGTGAGACATTGTAAGCTCATTCACATGCTATAATTCAAGCATGACACTCAAGCAAGACCTCCTCGCTTATCAAGAACGCTGGAAAGCCGTCGAAGCCATCCAAAGGGAAGAACGCGCCTCGGCTTCACTGGAGTTGCGCTGGCGGCAGTTGAACGCCGCGTATGGCATGGCAAAAGCCCTGGGGCTGCTTCAGCCCGACCCGAGCGAAATGGAAGTGTTCGAACGATGGGCAAAGATAAAGGAACACGCAGAGCGGCATCAGAAAATATAATCTCTCTTTACGCCCACTCACTCAGCAAACAACCATGACCGCTCCCCCGCCACAAACCTTCTCCATTCGCACTTTCAACCCGGATCGCGATATCCAGGCGTTATCCCTCCTGATGACGGAGATCGAACAGGTAGACCAGGTGGGCAACCATACCGATAAAGAGGCCGTCCGGGCGCAGATGAGTTGGCGCGGTCACGACCCGCGCCAGGATCGCTGGCTGGCTGAGGCAGGCAATCTGATGGTTGGCCACGCATGGTTGTTTGTCCAGGCCACACAGCGGAGCGTCGTCTATACGGCGGTACACCCGGCCTGGCGGCGCCAGGGTATCGGGCGCGCCCTGCTGGGGCAGGCCATCCAACGCGCCCGGGCAATCGGTACGCAGCAAATCACCACCGAAACCGAGATCAACAACCAGGCTGGCAATATTTTTCTGCGCAGCCTGGGCTTTGAGCCAGTCGGCCACACACGTTTCTTCGACGCCCCGGCGGACCTATCGCTGCCCGAGGTGGAGTGGCCGGAAGGTTTTCGGGTGCGCGCCATGACCGGCCCGGAAGACCTGCCGCTGCTGGCCGAAGCATCCAACCGCTGCTATGCAGACCTGTGGGGCCACATGGAAAACAACCAGCCGGCCACGGTAGCCATCTTCGAAGATATCCTGCGGCGCCGGCCGGGTTATATCGTTTCGGAAGGCACCTTCCTGGTCTTTGCCCCGGATGGCAGGGTAGCCGGGTTATGCCCGACCCACCTGGGGCCGGAAGATGCGCAAGCCCCGGGCGTGCGCACGAAAATTCTGGATGCGCCGGGAATAGCTCCTGAATTCCGGCCGCTTGGGCTGCACCGCCCACTGGTACTCACCGCCCTGTACTATCTGGATACCCAGGCCTCCGGGCCGTTTCGTCTGGAAACCTGGGGAGACACCGAAGGGGCTGTTCAGATTTACTTCGACCTGGGATTTACCCTGGAACCTGTCAATCATAACGTAGCTTACCTGCTCGAGCGCCTGCATGGGGGTGAAGTCGCTGCAACCAATGCATGAAAGTCATCGGCAAAGTTTGGGCAAAGCAAGACGAAATGGCAAGACTCACATGGAAGCGGGAGACTTGGTTACCGCCTTATGCGAACGCACGGCGGCTGACGAGGTGCGAGCAGCATTAACCCACCTCGGATAGCATGTGCCTCACATGAAACGCAAGTTGCGCATCATCAGCAATGGCAGCGCGCAGGTGCTGCCCCTGGCGTCATCAGTGGCAACTGGATAGTGAAGCAATCTGCGAAATTGAAATTTATGCTATAATGGCAACATTGTTCGCATGCGCCGCGACCGGCGCCATTGCATCATAGGTGCTGACAAGGTTCCCATCAGATCTGCGGGGGAAAGATATTCAATTTCATCTACTGTAACATTGTTACGATGGGCAGTCCATCTTTCGGATGGTCTGATGCCTTTCACATTGATGAAAGTGGAGCCTGTGGGCCGGGTGAACTTCCCGATTAAAGCCCAAATTCCCCAGCCCCCGCGCAGCAAAACGATCGATCGGCACATAACTTTCTGAACGCCCACGGCGCCGCCCCGCTCTGCAAGTGCTCGATCACCAGGCGGGCGCATTCATCCGGCGAGAGCAGCGAAGTATCCACTTCCAGATCGTAGACGGCGTGGGCGTGCACCAGGGGGAACTGGGCGCGCGCCTGGCCCAGGGTGCGGTCGCGGCGGGATTGCTCGCGCTGTTCGAGCACTTCCAGCGGGCAGCGCACGGCGATCAGGTAGGCGGGCAGGTCGGCGAAGAGGGCGGCGCAGTCGCTCAACCAGGCGCGCTCTACCAGGACGTGGTCGGCGATCACGGAATTGCCGGATAGCGAGAGGGCGCGGATGGCGCGGTGCATGCCCAGGGCCAGGCGATGCCCGTCCGGGCCAGCCTGGGCAGCCAGGCCGAGCACGCCATCCCACAAGGGACGGTTCAGGTAGCGGGCGGGCAGCATCCACAGGAAGCGGTCCAGGCCAGCATCCAGGAACGGGGTTTCGAGCTGGCCCTGCAGGGCGCGCGCCAGGCTGGTCTTGCCCGAACTGGAGGCGCCGTTGAGCATGAGCAGGGTGCCCGGAGGCGTATCCACTGCGGGCGACATGCTCAGAAGTTGTAGGGGTAGGGGCGCGGCTCGACGCCCAGGGCGGTCAGGCGTTCCATCTGCTCGGGGTTGAGCGACCAGCCGGCAGCCGCCAGGTTGTCCTCCAGGTGGGCCAGGGTACGCGCTCCGATGATGGGGGCGGTGATGCCGGGGCGGTGCAGCACCCAGTTGATGGCTACCTGGGCGGGGGTGTGGCCGGTCTCCCCGGCCACCGCGAACAGCCCATCGATCAGGCTCCAGGTGCGCTCGGTGGCGTACAGCTCCCAGCGCTCGCCCCAGTTCTGGCGGTCAGCTTCTTCCACACGGCTGCCAACGGGCGGGGCGCTCATCCCACGGCGGTAACGCCCGCTCAACCAACCGCCGCGCAGCGGCGCCCAGGTGATCACGCCCACACCCTCGTTGCGGCAGATGGGCAGCAGCTCCCATTCGATGACCCGGTCGAGCAAGTTGTACAGCGGCTGTAAGCTGGCGTAGATTTCCCAGCCGTTCTGGCGGCTCAAATCGATGGCTTTCTGTAATTGCCAGCCGGTAACGTTGGAAACGCCGGTGTAACGCACTTTGCCGCTGCGCACCAGGTCATCGAGCGTGCTGAGGGTCTCTTCGAGCGGGGTGGAAGGGTCCCACATGTGCGTCTGGTACAGGTCGAGGTAATCGGTGCCCAGGCGGCGCAGGCTGGCAGCCACGCCATCCAGGATGTGTTTGCGGCTCAGGCCGTAATCGTTCGGCCCCGAGCCGGTCTGGAAACGCACTTTGCTGGCGATGACAAACTGGCTGCGCGGGCGATCCTTCAGCCAGCGGCCCAGGATTTCCTCCGAGACGCCGGGCGTGGGGCCATATACGTCGGCGGTATCGATGAAGTTGCCGCCAACATCGATGAAGCGATCGAGCATCTGGCGGCTGGTAGGTTCGTCAGCTTCGCGCCCGAAGGTCATCGCCCCCAGGCAAAGCTCGCTGACGCGCAGGCCGGTGCGGCCAAGGTTGCGGTAGTTCATGGTTGTGCTCCTTTCTTTCGGCTTGAAAAATGGGACGCGGACGAACCTTGAAAACTTTTTGCATCAACGATACTCGCCGGGCGTCTTGCCGGTCCAGCGTTTGAAGGCGTGGTTGAAGGCGCTCTGGTCGGCGTAGCCGAGCAGGAAGGCGACATCGTAAAGAGAGGCAGCCGGTTCCTGCAGGTATCCCAGGGCCAGTTCTTTGCGCACCTGGTCCAACAACTGCTGGTAGGTGGCGCCTTCATCCTTCAGCTTGTTTTGCAACTGGCGCGTGCTGATGGCCAGGCCGCGGGCAAGCGAGGCCAGGCTCACTTTCTCGCCCTGCAGCAACGCCTTACTGATGCGCTGCGATACCCGCTCCGACCAGGTGTCCGGCAGGTACAGTTCGTCCAGCAGTTCCTGGGCGAGGGCTTCCAGGCGTCCGAGCAGGCCGGGATGGGCCAAGGTGATGGGCTGGTCGAGCGCTTCGCCGCGCACGACGATCGCGTTGCCCGGCTGGCCGAAAACGACCGGGCAAGGGAAAATCTGGCGGTGCAGGGCGGTGTCCGGCGGCTGCGGGTGGCTGAATTCGACCCGCAGGGCAGGGATGCGCCCTTCGGAGAGGACCTGCAAAGTGAAATAGAGGCGGCAAATCACCGCTTCCGAAATCTGGCGGTCGATGGGCAGCCCGGCAAAACCCGGCTGCCAGGCGATGCCAACCAGGCCATCCCGCTCGTGCAGGCGAACCTGGATGACGTCGGTCGCCAGGTTGTGGTATTGGGCCAGTTTTTCCAGGGCGCGGCCGACGGTGGGGCAATTGAACATCACCGCGGAGAGGATGTCGCCGGCGGGCTGGTCGAGGCTGCGTGCGGCGAAATGCAAGCCGAAATCCGGGTCGTCCGCCCGGCGGGAGACCTCGCACCACAAAGCGTAAAACTGCCGGGCGGGCAGGCGGGCCTGGGGGTCGGCCAGCAGGGCAGGCGGGATGCCGGCCGCCTGGCAGATTTCACCGGGGTCCATGCCCGGCGCAGCAGCGTATTTCAGCAGGGCATGGGACATGGCAAAGGATACGGAGGCAGTGTGTCTCATGGACAGGAGGCAATTGCGCAAAATATCAAAACGGTTTCGCCAATCGACAAGACAGGCGGGCGGATATATTGTATCCTCTTTTTGAGCGGTCAGCGGATAGCGGTCAGCGGTCAGCGATCAGCCGCCAGCGATTGGCGTTCAGGCGCACAGACAAGGTGCGCTGATCTCACACCAACTGATTACTGATCGACCGATTACTCATTGACCCATCATCCTTCCACACACAGGAGTTATTGCTATGGACGATACGCTGTTGTTGGGGCTGTGGCGGTGCGTGCTGCCGGTGCCCCGCGCCATCTGGCAAAGCATGGTGAAGGGGGACGCCAACCTGGATTTTATGGACGCCGACCACCACCGGGTGCGCAACCTGGTGGTGCGGGAGCTGCCGCGGGTGGGAAAGCCGCTTTCGCCCGCCTGGATCGGCGCGGAGCTGGGGTTGCCGCTGCCGCGAGTAGCGGAAATCCTGGACCGGCTGGAGCGTGAGATAACTTTCCTGTTCCGCAACGAGCAGGGCGCGGTCGCCTGGGCCTACCCGGTGACGGTAGACCGGACGCCCCACCAGGTGACGTTCGGCAGCGGGGAGCAAATCTACGCCGCCTGAGCGATCGACGCGATTGCGACGCCCTTCGTGCAAGGGCGCTTACGAAACGAACCTTTATCTTGCGTGGTGGCGACGGAATGCGGGCACTGCCGCAAGCCGCTGCACCTGGAGATCGACAGCGAGCTCAATATGAGGGTGGTGGAACAAGGCGCCGCGCCGCTGGTGTATGCCCCAATGGTGGATTTCGACAGGCTGGAAGACCCCAGCATCATCGATCAATTCTGAAGGAAGTCGATTTTCTTCTGGTCAGAAGAACACGCCAAAGAATATCGCCGCAAAACCGGCGGGGAACGCGGGGTTTACGCCACACTGGAACAGGGCGCCTATATCACGCGGATTGTGCAAAGCGCCCTGTTTGGGTTCAAAGCGTAAAGTAAAACGCGGCCCCCTGGCCCACTTCAGCTTCGGCCCAGATCTTTCCGCCGTGGCGCTCGACAATGCGCCTGGCGACCGCCAGCCCGGCGCCGGTGCCGTCATATTCGTCCAGCCGGTGCAGGCGCTGAAAAACCCCGAAGAGCTTATCGGCGTAGCGCATGTCGAAGCCGACGCCGTTGTCGCGCACGTAATAAACCGGGCCATCCGGCGAGGGCTGGCTGCCGACCTCGATATGGGCGTCGAAGCGATGGCGGGTAAACTTGAGGGCGTTGTCCAGGACCTTGAGCCACAGCAGCTCGACCAGCTCCGGGTCCGCCTGGCAGGCGGGCATATCCTGGATGGTGATGGTGACCGGCTCGCATCCGTTATTCTCCGCTTCGGCGCACAGCTCGTCCCAGACCTGCCCCACCAGGGCGGTCATATCCAGGCGCTGCCGGGTGAGCGGCCTGCGCCGTATGCGCAAGAGTTCGAGCAGGTCGTCTATCAGCTTGCCCATGTAGCGCCCGCTCCGGATGACGCTGCGCAGGTCATCCCGCACGTCTCCTGGCAGGGTTTCGCCGTGCGTTTCGAGCGTAATTTGCGACAATCCGACGACGGAACGGATGGGAGCGCGCAAGTCATGGGAGATCGAGTATGAATAGATTTCAAGTTCACGGTTGGCCGTCTCCAGTTCAGCCGTGCGCTCACGGACGCGCTGTTCCAGTTCTTCGTTGAGACGGGCGATCTCCTCCTGGACGCGCTTGCGCTCGTCCAGTTCCTGGCGGGCAGTGACCAGAGCAGCCTGCAACCGGTACAGGTAAATGGTCAGCGGCAGCAGGGTCAGGCTGAAATTGAACAGCAACAGGATCCAACCTGAGAACGGCGGAAAGGGAAACAGGCGAGGCAGCCCGTAGCCGTGGGTATCCAGAAACACCATGACCAACCCGGCAACCAGGCTGGCCAATGCATAAATTGCCGCCCCTCGCCCGTTAAAAAATAACCCGGCGGCCACCACGCCGGGAAGGTAGAAGGCCCAATCCAGGCTTTGCATCCCCCCGGAAACAGCCGTCAGGGCCGTAGTGATCGTCCAGAAGGTGATCAGGGAAAGCCAGGCCACCGGGCGTACGTAGCCGCGCTGGATGGCGACCTGGCCCAGGGCCAGGCAAATCATGCCAACCAGCCAGGCCAACAAGGATAACTGCTTTTGCGGGAAGGCGAGCACGATCAACGGCAATCCCACCAGCAGCAGGATCATCAGGGAGACGATGTAGGTGAAAATGGTCTGGGCTAAGGCTGCGTCTTTCTCTCTTATGACGACCATCGGAGAGAAGAAATAGTGGTAGAACCAGGTTCCAAAGCGGCGCTTCATCTCTTTGAATACCCTGGCGACTTCGACTCGCTGGTTGTGGATGAGGGCTGGATAGGCAAGGCGGTCTTCCCTTATCTGGCAGAAAGCCATTTTACGTGGCCCAAACCTGACAGGTCTTTACAGACACACGATACTTCGGTCCTGCCATTAAGACCTGTCAGGTTTACGAGCAGCTTCGGCGTATACTATACGGTATAACCGCAATTCTGGCAATACCGCTCGCCCGCTATTAAGCATTTTCGGCTCTACCAGCTTAATGGAAAAAGATGCCGAGCTGCCGCCGGAATCGAGGCTTCAGCCGGATGCGACCGCTATAATGGGAAGCGGCTGGTACAATACAGGCTATGCAATACGACATCATCGTGACCTTAGGTCCCGGCAGCGAGGCCGAAACAACCTGGAAGGAGATGGCCGCCTGTGGGGCCACGGCCTTCCGGTTGAATACCTCGCACCTCTCCCTGGAGGAGATCCATTCCTGGCTGGAGCGGTTGGAGACATTTTACCAAAAACGGGCGATGCGGTTGCCGGTGGTGCTCGACCTGCAGGGCAGCAAATGGCGGTTGGGCGATTTTTCGCCTTTCGAGCTGCGCGAGGGACAGGAGGTCGAATTAATCTATGCGAAGTCCACCCGAAGAGAGAACTGCCTGCCGGTGCCCCACCTGGATTTCTTCAAGGCCGCCCCGCTGTCGAACGGCGAGATTGTGCTGAACGACGCCAGGATCCGCCTGGCGCTGGAATGGGCCGGGGAAGAAACCGCAACGGCCAGCGTGAGGCTGGGCGGGAGCATTGCGCCCCACAAGGGGATCACCTTTTCCGCTTCGGAGCACCGCAACGAGGCGCTCAGCGAAAAGGACCGCCAGATCGTCAGGCAGACCCGGGAGATCGAGACGATGCGCTATGCCGTTTCTTACGTGAAAGACGGGCTCGAGATGGCGCATTACCGGGAGGCGTTTGGTCCGCAAAGCTACCTGGTTGCCAAGCTGGAGCGCCGGCCGGCGATGCAGGACGCCGCGGAGATCGCCCGCTTTTCCGACGAGCTGTGGGTGTGCCGGGGCGACCTGGGGGCCGAATTAGGGTTGGCCGGTATGGCCGAGGCGGTGCAGCGGTTTTCGCAGCCGGCCGGCAGGTTCTCGATCCCGGTTTTAATGGCCGGCCAGGTGCTGGAGCACATGGCCCTGCAGCCCACGCCCACCCGCTCGGAGGTGTGTTATCTGTACGATACGCTGCAAAGAGGCTACGCCGGGTTCGTGCTTTCGGATGAGACCGCGGTGGGGAAATACCCGGTGGAGAGCTGCCGGGTAGCGGCGCTGTTCAGAAGTTAAGGGACGAAAATCATGCTTGACATGGCGATTGCTTCATGCTATGATGTAACCGGTTACAGTAACCGGTTACATAGGTCCTGCCATGACAAGCTCAAAGAGTAAATCCCCCACGATCAGAGACGTCGCCCGGCTGGCCGGCGTATCCGTCGCCACCGTCAGCCGCTACCTCAACCAGACGACGGTCGTCTCGGAAGAGACCGCCCGCCGCGTGCAGGCTGCCATGCGAGAAGTCAACTTCTCGCCGCACGCCGCGGCCCGCAACCTGGCCACCCACCGCACGCACACCATCGGGCTTGTGCTCACCGAAATCCAGGGAGATTTCTTCACCCCCCTGCTGAAGGGCATCGAAAGCGTCACCCGTTCCGAGGGGTACAGCCTGCTCATCTCCACCAACAGCCTGCTGGAGCCGCGCCCGATGCCGGCCGTGGGGCCGCACAACGCGGATGGCATGCTCATCTTCCTCGACTCGCTGGACGAGGCGGCCCTGAGGGAACTGGTGCAAAAGGCTTTCCCGGTCGTGCTCATCCACCAGACTCCCCCCGAGGGGCTGGATATCCCCTGCGTCACCATCGAAAACAAGTCCTCCCTGCTGCGCGTCGTCGGCCACCTGGTCGAAAGGCACGGGCGGCGGCGCATCGCCTTTTTACGCGGGCCGGAAGGGAACGAAGACTCCGCCTGGCGCGAGATGGGCTACCGCGAGGCGCTCGACCTGTACGGGCTGCCCTTCGACCCGGCGCTGGTGGAGATGGGCGGGTACGACCGCAGCATCGCCTACCGGGGCGTCACCGCGCTGCTCCAGGCCCGGCCAGAGATCGACGCCTTCTTCACCGGGGATGACGAAGCCGCCATCGGGGCGCTGATGGCGCTGCGCGACGCCGGCAAGCGCGTGCCGGAAGACGTGGCCGTGATCGGCTTCGACGACCAGCTCATGGCGCCCTACCTGACCCCTCCGCTGACCACCGTATACGCTCCCACCGAACAGGTCGGGCGTGAGGCGGCCCGCCAACTGATCCGCCTCATCACCAGCGGAGCCGCCGAACCGCTGACCCTGCTGCCGACCAAACTGATCCTGCGGCGCTCGTGCGGCTGTCCCTACCAGGCTCCAGACCCTGATGACTGAGTAACCGATTACCCATCCCGATATCAGAAAGGAAGAGAAGATGCACAAGCGAATATTCACCCTGATTGTCTTGCTCACCGCCCTGGCGATGCTGTTGGCCGCCTGCCAGGCAGCCCCGGCGGAAACGCAGGCCCCCCCGCCCGCAGAGACGAAAGCGCCCGCGCCCGCGGAAACGAAAGCGCCTGCCGCGGCAGAAACGCAGGCCCCGGCGGTTGAGCCCACCCAGGCGCCGCCGGCAGCGCAGGCCGAGCCAGTATTTATGACGGTGAACGTCGAGCAGGTTTCGACCTGGACGCGCAATTTCAACCCCTTTTCGCCCGACGTGCGCTACCCCGCCCAGACCGGCATGTACGAGCCCTTGATGAACTACAACAAATCCACCGGAGAGCTCGTCCCCTGGCTGGCCACGGGGTATGGCTGGAACGCCGACAACACCCTGCTCACTTTCAAAATTCGCCAGGGCGTGAAATGGTCGGACGGGCAGCCTTTCAGCGCCAAAGACGTGCTCTTCACCTTCGATTTGCTGAAGAAGAACGCCGCGCTGGCCACCATTGCCACCACCATTCTGACCGATTACGTGGATACCGTAACAGCGCCCGACGATGTCACCGTCGAAATCAAGTTCAAGACAGTCTACACCCTGGCGCTGTACGACCTGGCCAACCAGTACATCGTCCCCGAGCACATCTGGAAAGACATCGCCGACCCGGTGACTTTCACCAACGACAACCCGGTAGCCACCGGGCCTTTCACCGAGGTGACCCGCTTCGAAGACCAGATTTACGTGGTCGAAAAGAACCCGCATTACTGGCAGGAAGGCAAACCCTATTTCCAGGGGCTGCGCTACCCGGCTTACCCGGGCAACGACCAGGCCAATATGGCCATGGTCAACAACGAGATCGATTGGGCGGGGAATTTCGTCCCGGATATCGAAAAGACCTGGGTTTCCAAAGACCCCGATAACTTCCACTATTACTTCACCGGCGGCGATGGGATCATGCTGTATATCAACCCGGCGCTCAAGCCGTTCGACAACCCCGAAGTACGCAAGGCGGTCAGCATGGGCATCGACCGCAAGATGGTGGTCAACGTGGCGATGTTCGATTACGTTCCGCCGTCGGACGCCACCGGCCTGTCGGAGCAATACCAGACCTGGAAAGACCCCAAGGCCGTGGAAGCCGGGACGTGGACCAACTACGACGTCAGCAAGGCAAACGAGATGCTGGACCAGGCCGGGCTGAAGAAAGGCGCCGACGGCATACGCCTGGACCTGGACGGCAAGCCGATGAAATACAAACTGATCGCCGTAGCCGGTTGGACCGACTGGGTCTCTGCCTGCCAGATCGTCGCCCAGAACATGAAAGACCTGGGGATCGACATTAGCGTCGAGACGCCCGAATTCAACGCCTGGATCGACGAACTGGGCAAAGGCCAGCACCAGTGGGCTATCGGCTGGAGTTCCGGCGGCCCCACGCCGTACAACTTCTACCGGGGGATGTTAAGCTCGCAGACTCTGCTGCCGGTGGGCGAAGCGGCCGACGAAAACTGGAACCGCTTCGTCGATCCGGAAGCGGATAAGCTCATGGAAGAATTCGTCAAGACCTCCGACCCGGCCCAACAGAAGGAGATCATGAACCAGATCCAGATGATCTTCGTCAACACCGCCCCGGCTTTGCCGCTGTTCCCCGGCCCGGATTGGTACGAATACAACACCTCACGTTTTACCGGTTGGCCGACCCAGGTAGACCCCTACGCGCCCGGCCCGCCCTACAACGCGCCCTATAATTCGTTGAGCCCGTTGTTCATCCTGACCAATGTCAAGCCGAAGTAGGATATGAAATATTTGAGCAGGCAAATCGGGTTATACCTGGCGGCAGTGTGGGTATCGCTGACGCTCAACTTCCTGCTGCCCCGCCTCATGCCGGGCGATCCGGTCACGTCGTTGATGGCCCGCATGCGCGGCCGGCTCAACCCGGCGGAGATGGAGGCCATCCGCGCCGCCTATGGTTTCTCGAATGCGCCGCTGCTGGAGCAATACTTTCAATACATCGGCCACATGCTGCGCGGGGATTTTGGCCTGTCCATCTCGGCCTACCCGGTCAAAGTCACCACGGTGATCTCGACCGCCCTGATGTGGACCGTCCTGCTGGGCGCCGTCACCCTGGTGATCGGCTTCACGCTCGGCACGATCCTGGGGGTCATCGTCGCCTGGCGGCGGGGCAGCCTGCTGGATTCGATCCTGCCGGGCGTGCTCAATTTCACCGGCTCGTTCCCCTATTTTTTCCTGGCCATGCTGACCCTGTTCCTGCTGGGTTTCACCTGGAAGTGGTTCCCGATGGCGCACGCTTACTCGGACAAAGTTTCGCCGGGCTGGTCGTGGGAATTTATCGGCAGCGTGCTGTACCACCTGGTCCTGCCCGCCGGGACGGTGATCCTGGTTTCGGTAGGCGGCTGGCTGATGGGCATGCGCAGCACGATGGTCAGCGTGCTGGCCGAAGATTACATCGTCATGGCCGAGGCCAAGGGGCTGTCCCAGTGGCAGATCATGTTCAAGTATGCCATGCGCAACGCCATCCTGCCCAACATCACCCAGTTCGGCATGGCGATCGGCTTTATCCTGGGCGGGCAGATCCTGACCGAAATCGTGTTCTCCTACCCCGGCCTGGGCTTCCAGTTGGTGCGCTCGGTCAGCACGCACGATTACCCGCTGATGCAGGCGCTCTTCCTGATGATCACCCTGGCCGTGCTGGGCGCCAATCTGATCGTCGACCTGCTCTACATCCGCCTGGACCCGCGGGTGCGCGTCAATTAATGCGCACAGTATGCCGGGCTGCACAGCCCGGCATACTGCAAAGACATCAAACAGTTATGTCCGCACAAAGTGAATTCATCCGCAGCCTGTTTTCGCAGAAGAAAGCCGTCTTCGGGATTGCCATCCTGGCGGTCTTCTTTCTGGGGGCGGTCTTTGCCCCGCTGATCGCCCCCGGCGACCCGACCCGCTTCGTGGGCCGGCCCAACCAGCCGCCATCCAGGGAACACTGGCTGGGCACCACCGGGCAAGGGCAAGACGTTTTCGTCCAGTTGGTGCGCGGCTCGCGCGTCTCGCTGTTGATCGGTTTCTCGGTGGGCCTGATGATCACCCTGATCGGCCTGGTCATCGGCATGACAGCCGGCTACCTGCACGGTTTCGTCGACCGCACGCTCAACCTGTTTACCAACGTCTTCCTGATCATCCCGGCCTTGCCGTTGCTGATCACCATTTCAGCATTCCTGCCGCCGGGGACGCTGACCATCATCCTCGTGCTGACTCTGACCAACTGGGCGTGGTCCGCCCGGGTGTTCCGCTCGCAGATGCTCAGCCTGTCGGAGAAAGACTTCGTTTCGGCTTCGGTGGTGAGCGGGGAAAAAACGCCTTACGTGATCTTCGTCGAAATTTTGCCGAACATGATGTCGCTGGTGGTATCGGCCTTCTTCGGCAACGTGGTCTACGCCATTGCCGCGGACGTGGGCCTGGCTTTCCTGGGCTTCGAGGACGTCAATACCGCCAGTTGGGGGACGATGCTTTTCTGGGCGCAAAACAACTCGGCCTTGCTGCAAGGCGCCTGGTGGACGTTCGTTCCGCCGGGGTTGTGCGTCGCCCTGGTGGCCTTCGCCACCACGATGATGATCTACGCCGTGGATGAGGTCACCAACCCCCGTTTGCGCAGTGAGAAGGAGATTACCCGTGCGCTTCAACAATACCGGGTCGCCTCGCAAAGAGCGACCCCAGTCGTTCGCAGTGACGCTGCCTGACCCGCCCCTCCTCGACGTGCGCGACCTGCGGGTGGAATACTTGACCGCCCGCGGGCCGGTGCGCGCCGTGGAAGACGTCTCCTTCGGCATCGAACCCGGGGAGGTGGTGGGCCTGGCGGGCGAATCGGGCAGCGGAAAATCCACCATCGCCCACGCTTTGCTGCGCATCCTGCCCCCGCCGGCGCTGATCACCAGCGGAAAGGTGATGTTCGACAGCCAGGACGTCCTGGCGATGAACATGCTCGACCTGGAGCAGTTCCGCTGGCGCAAGATCGCCATCGTCTTCCAGAGCGCGATGAACGCCCTGAACCCGGTGATGCGCATCCGCGACCAGCTTACCGACGTGATGCAGAAACACGGCGTCAGCAAAGCCGAGGCGAACGAACGCGCCGCCCGGTTGTTCGAGCTGGTCGGCATCGAGACGCAGCGCCTGAACGCCTACCCGCACCAGCTCTCGGGCGGCATGCGCCAGCGGGCGGTGATCGCCATCGCCCTGGCGCTGAACCCGCCGCTGTTGATCATGGACGAACCCACCACCGCCCTGGACGTGGTGGTGCAAAAAGACATCTTGCAGCAGATCGCCGTCTTGAGGGAAAAGCTGGGTTTCTCCATCCTGTTCATCACCCACGACCTCTCGCTGCTGGTGGAATTTGCCACCCGGATTGCGATTATGTACGCCGGGGAAATTATCGAGACGGCTCCCTCGCGCCAACTGTTCGAAAACCCGCTGCACCCTTACACCCACGGGCTGATGAACTCCTTCCCATCGATCAGCGGGGCGAAGAAGAAGCTGACCGGCATCCCCGGCACGCCGCCCGACCTGGTGGCGCCGCCCACCGGCTGCCGCTTCCACCCGCGCTGCCCAAAGGCCATGCCGCTGTGCAGCCAGGACGCGCCCACCCACAAAACGATATCGGCCGGCCACCGGGTCGCCTGCCATTTGTATGGATCGATCCGATGAACCAGAAACCATCTTCACCCCATGAAACCCTGCCCGAAACGGCAGCCACGCCTCTGCTGGAGGTGAGGCGCCTGAGCAAATATTTCCCGGCAGGCAACGTGATTTCGACCCGGCACATCCATGCTGTCGAGGACGTCTCCTTCTCCGTGGCGCGAGGCCAGGTGGTGGCCATCGTCGGCGAATCGGGCAGCGGCAAGAGCACCACCCTCCGCCTGATCGCCCGGCTGATCCCGGCCAGCCGTGGAGAGATCTTTTTCCAGGGGCAAAACGTGCTGCAGAGCGAACCCAGGGCGGCCTCGCAAAGTTACCGCAGCAAGGTGCAGATGATCTTCCAGGACCCCTTCTCGTCGCTGAATGCGGCGCATAAGATCGAACATCACCTCGCCCGCCCGCTGATCCTGCACAACAAGACGAAAAACCGCCAGGAATTGCAGGCGCGCATCGATGAACTGTTGTCCATCGTCGGCTTGAACCCTGCCGCAGAAATCGCCCGGCGCTACCCGCACCAGCTTTCGGGAGGGCAGCGCCAGCGGGTGGCCATCGCCCGCGCCCTGGCGGTGGACCCCGAGTTGATCCTGGCGGACGAGCCGATTTCCATGCTGGATGTCTCGATCCGCATCGGGGTGCTCAACCTGATGGCGCAGCTCAAAGAGGAGCGCGGCATTGCCTACCTGTATATCACCCACGACCTGGCAAGCGCCCGTTATATCGGGGATGTGATCGCGGTGATGTACGCCGGGCACATGGTGGAAGGCGGGGAGAGCGAGGAAATCATGGGCCACCCCGCCCATCCCTACACGCAGCTCTTGCTCTCCGCGGTGCCCGACCCGCACGCCGGGCTGCGCACCCGGGACGAAGTCCGCGGGCGCGGGGAGGTGCCGGTGTTGATCGACCCGCCGCCGGGCTGCCCCTTCACCA
Source organism: uncultured Anaerolinea sp. (assembly GCA_964595435.1). Lineage (GTDB taxonomy): Bacteria > Chloroflexota > Anaerolineae > Anaerolineales > UBA4823 > RBG-16-57-11. The sequence goes on from CAZQQJ010000008.1 coordinate 48,050, forward strand.
CGCGCTGCCCGCGGGCGATCGAGATTTGCAAGCAGGAGATGCCCGCCGCCCGGCAGGTAGGCGCCGGCCATTGGGCGCGCTGCCACCTGCTATAAGTTGGTCGTAGACCCTGAAGGTCTCAGAGACCTTTAGGGTCTGGGTCACGCAAAAGGTATGGAACGCGGACGAGCGCGGAGGCCGCGGAGAATAAAGAGCGCAAAATCCGCGTTTGTCTGCGCTCGTCCGCGTCCAATCTGGATTACGTGAGCAGAGAAAGGCGCAGGCCGCAGAGAATAAAGAGCGCAAAATCCGCGTTTATCCGCGCTCGTCCGCGTCCAATCTGAATGATATGAGGAGAGAAATAATGAAAATTGCAGTGATTGGTGGAGGCTCGACGTATACCCCCGAGCTGGTCAACGGTTTTTTGGAACGGGCCGCGGCGCTGCCGGTGGACGAGCTGTGGCTGATGGACATCGACGCGCCGCGGCTGGAGATCGTCGGCGGTTTTGCCCGGCGCATGGCGGCGGCCAAAGGCGAGCCGTTCAAGGTGGCGCTGACCGGCGACCGGCAGGCGGCCATCCGGGACGCAGCCTACGTGATTACCCAGTTGCGCGTCGGCCAGATGCAGGCCAGGCGAGGGGATGAATACCTGGGCCGGCGGCACGGGCTGGTGGGCCAGGAAACGACCGGCGTGGGGGGCATGGCCAATGCGCTGCGCACCATTCCGGTGATCCTGGATATCGCCAGCGATATGCGCCGTCTGGCGCCCGGCGCGCTGCTGGTCAATTTCACCAACCCCTCCGGCCTGGTCACCCAGGCGCTGTCGCGCTACGTCCCGGACGTGCCCGCAGTGGGGGTGTGCAACGTGGCCATCCATACAAAGATGGAAATCCTGGAAGGTTTGCAGGCGGGCAGCGAGCAAAAGATCGACCCCGCCCAGGCCGAGCTGGATACGCTCGGGCTGAACCACCTCACCTGGCACCGCGGGTTCAAGATCGAGGGCGAGGACGTGTGGCCGCGAGTGATGGAAATTTACCTCGAGGGACCGCGCAGCGAACCCGAACCGGAATTCGACGTGAACACCGTCGAAGCCATGCAGATGCTGCCGAATTATTACCTGGAATATTTCTATTACACCCGCCAGAAGGTCGCCGAGCAGCAGGGCTGGCCGCCTTCACGCGCCGAAGAAGTGATGCAGATCGAGCGGGATTTGCTGATAAAATATGCCGATCCTGAACTGACGGAGGCGCCGGCAGAACTGATGAAACGCGGCGGAGCGTATTACTCGACGGCGGCGACGCAGCTCTTGAACGCCCACTTCAACGACCTGGGAGAGACTCACGTGGTCAATACCCGCCACGCCGGCGCAGTGCCGGGTTGGCCGCAGGAGTGGGTGCTGGAGCTGCCCTGCAAAGTGGACCGGGCCGGCATCCACCCGCTGCCGGCAGAGCCGCTGCCGCCGGCCTGCGCCGGGTTGGTGGCGCAGGTCAAGGCCTACGAACTGCTGACCGCCGAGGCGGCGGTGACCGGCGACCGCCGGCTGGCCTACCAGGCTTTGCTGGCGCATCCTTTAGGGCCCTCCGCCGACCGGGTGCAGGCCGTCCTGGACGATCTACTGGAGACAAACCGGGAGTACCTACCTGTATTTTGGTGATATGCAACGTTATTTTCTTGGAGCGGATGTAGGCGGAACGAAGACGCACGTGGTCATCGCCGACGAGCGCGGCCAGGTGGTGGGTTTCGGCCAGGCCGGGCCGGGGAACCACGAGAGCGTGGGGTACGACGGGCTCAGCCGGGCGCTGCGCACCGCCTTCGACCGGGCCTGCCCGGATGGCCTGTCCATCGACCAGGTCGCCGGAGGCGGCTTCGGCGTCGGCGGGTACGATTTCCCGGACGAAGCGGAAGACACGCTGAAAGCCATCTCCGCCCTGGGGATACGCGGGCCGGTGCAGGCGGTCAACGATACCATCATCGGCCTGGTAGCAGGCTCGCCGGATGGCTGGGGCGTGGCGGTCATCTCGGGCACGGGGTGCAACTGCTGGGGCTGGGACCAATCCCGCCAGCGGATCGGGCGCGTCACCGGCCACGGCGCCTACATGGGCGAGGGCGCCGGCGCCTCCGAGCTGGTGGAAAAATCGGTCCAGGCCATCGCTCACCAATGGACCCAACGCGGGCCGGCCACCCTGCTCACCCCGGCGTATCTGCGCCACACCGGCGCCAAAGACCTGGAGGATTTGATCGAAGGGCTGATCCTCGAACGCTACAGCCTGGATGCCTCTGCGGCGCCGTTGATCTTCGCAGTAGCCGCGGCAGGCGACCCGGCGGCGCAGGCCCTGATCCGCTGGGCAGGCTGCGAGCTGGGCGAACTGGTCAACGCCGTCACCCGCCAGCTTGAATTCCAGCGCCTGGCGTTCAACGTGGTGATGCTGGGCAGCATGTTCGACGGAGGCGAAATGCTGGTCGCGCCGATGCGGGAAACGATCCACGCTTTCGCCCCCGGGGCGCGCCTGCTGCGCCTTACCGACCCACCGGTCATCGGGGCGGTGCTGCTGGGGATGGAAGCGGCAGGGGTGTGCTACGAGCAGGGGACGCGGCGGAGGTTGTCGGAGACGCTGGCATCTTTGGCGTCTTCGCGCTGAAGCTTTAGCATCTGCCGCGCCTCGACCAGCGCCGCCTCGTCGAATCCCTCACTGAACCAATCGCAAGCCGTCCGCAGTCGTTGCAAGGCGGCCTGCGCCTCGCCGGTCTCCTGCGTCGCCTGCGCCAGGTCCATTAACGCCAGCAGTTCCCACATTTTTGTTTGGTGAATGTCTGCCCGCCGGGCGGCGAACCTGAAGCACTCTGCCGCCAGCCGCATGTCCTGGGTTTGCGCCAGCAGCAGCCTTCCTTTCAGGCGCAGCAGCTCCGCTTCGGCATAGACGATCCTGGTTTCTTGAGTCAAATCCAGCGCTTCGCCCACGGCTGCCAGGCCGCGGGCCGTCTCGCCCAGTGTCAGGCAGCCATCCGCCAGCAGATGCAGCAGCAACTGCTCGTTCATCCGGTCGCCCTGTCCGCGAACTTTCTCGATGCTGTTCTCGAGCACGGCCGCTCCTTGCTGGTCGCCGGCGCTGGCCATCCCCCAGCCGGCCAGGCTTTCGGAGTAGATACGGCAGCTATCCATCTCACCGGACTGGCTGACCCGCAGGGCGGCCTGGATGGAAGCCAGTGCAGCCTGGATATCGCCTGCAAAAAAGTGGAACAGCGCCGCGTAGTAAAGGGCGTACCAGGACCACAACGAGTTGTCGAGCTCTTCTGCCCATTCCAGCGATTCCCGCAGGCGCTGGCGAGCCTGTGCCGGGTAACCCATCATCCACAATCCCAATGCCCCAACCGCCAGCGCCATGCCTTTGGGGTCGCCCGCTACCTGGTAAGCGATGGTCCGGTGCTGTTGGGGATCATACGTCTGCAGGGTCAGGTCCACATAGCGGCGCATCTCGTTCCAGCGGGCGTAATACCAGGCGTTGGTAACCATCTTGGAATAGGCAATGACCTGCAGGCGCGATTCCCTGCTGCGCTCAGCGATCTGTACCAGGCGTTCGGCAACCTGTAGAGAGTTCTGCGCATCGCCGCGCAGGTTGTAAAAACTCTTCAGGATCGAAAGAACCTGGAAAAGATCCTGGTCGTCGCCGCAGCGGTCGACCAGTTGCAATGCGCGCCGGTAGGCCTGCTCGAGCTCGAGGCTGGTATAGCCTTGCCTGGCAATGAGCGGTACCGCCAGCGCCATTTGCAGGCGCAGTTCCAGTTGGTCACGCTCCAGGGTATCCAGTTGAAAGACCAGCGGGCTCAACGCCCGCCGGAAATGCCGCCTGGCCTCATCATACGCTGCCAGCCGGATGGCGCGCTTGCCTGCTTGCAGCAGGCAGGCCGCGGCTTTCTCGCTTAGGTTAGCCGACTCGTAATGCCGCGCCAGGGTCACCGCGATCTCATCCGGCTCGTCCTGGTAAAGCTGCTCCAGCGCCTCTGCCGCTGCCTCGTGTAAGCGCACCCGCTCGACGAGATCCAATCGCGAATAGAAGTATGCCTGGTACAGGTGATGCCGGAAGCGATAGCGAGATACCCTCCTTCCCGATGGCCCGGCGCGCTGCACGCCCTGGGCCACGACGAAATGCCGCCCCTTGCCGAAGCTTCCCGCAGCCAGCAGTTCGCTCAACTGCTGCGTGACCGCCTCGACGGGGCTGGAGAGCAGCCGGGCGACCGTCTCCGCACAAAAGTCATCGCCCTCCACGCTGGCAGCGCACAGCAGCCTGCGCCATTCCGGAGGCAGGCGCGCGGTTTGTTCTGCAATCACTGCTTCCAGGCGTGGGGGCAGTCTTTCCCAGTCTAATTGGCGGCTCTCCACCCAGCGCCCCTGGGCGTCGCGCACCAGCTCTGCACGTTCCTGCATCCCGCGCACCAGTTCCACGGTAAATAGCGGGACGCCGCCGGTGTGTCGCTCGAGCGTCGACCGGAAGGCGCTCCCCAGGGCGTTCGCTTCGCAATCCAGGTAAGCGTCGATGAACCGCCTTCCATCTGAATTCGAAAGGTCCACCTCCAGGTAGCCGCAATTTCCTTGCAGCTCGCGCAGCACGTGAGCAAGCGGCTGTTCCGCCTCGCCAAACCCTGGTCTGACCTCCTCCATGCGGTAAATCCCCACCACCAGGATGCGGCAGCCTTCCAGCCGGCGACCCAGGTAGAACAGCAGGTTCAGCGAATCGCGGTCGGCCCACTGCAAATCGTCCAGCACCAACAGTAGCGGGTGCGAGCGCGAAATAGCCTTCAGCACACCGGCAACCTGGGCAAACAGATCGCTTTGCGTCACCGCACGGGCCACCCTCGCCGGCTCGCTCTCCCCGCGCCGCACCCATTGCTCCAGATGGTTGCCATGTCGCCGCGCCAGCGAGCGCGCCCGTCGCAGCAGCGCCTCACCCGGGACGAAACGGTCGATCAAATCCGGCCCGTATTCCACCAGCGCCTGAACCACCACCGGCAGAGACGTCCACAGGTGTAGGGCCAGGGCGCGCTCGAGCGGGCTGCTGGCCCAGCGCGCCTCCAAATCCCCTGCCAGCATGTGCAGTAAGTCAATAAAGGGCAGAAAGGAATCCATATTCCCGGCAAAGGCGTTGCATGTGCTGAACGCTGCCGTCAGGCCGGCGTGAGACTGCAGCGCACGGCCCAGGAATTCTTTCGCCAGCGTGGTTTTGCCGCTGCCCGCCTCGCCGGTGATAAAAACCACCTGCCCCTCGCCGCCCAGCGCCTTCAGGAAACGCTGCTGTAGCTGCTCCAGCTCGTCTTCGCGGGCCACGCAGCGTGCTGCGGCGTTTTTCCCTTCGAGTTCACCCCCCGCCTGGCTGAGCGTTTTGCCCAGGGTGAGTGGCGGCGGGAAATAGAGCACCTCATCGCGGATGCTTCTGTACAATTCGGTGGTTTCCACCTCCGGTTCGACTCCCAGCTCGCTCGACAGGACGGAACAGCATCTCTGGTATTGCAGCAGCGCAGCGCTGCGCTGCCCATCGTAAGCCAGCAAGCGCATCAACTGCCGTTGCGCCTCTTCATCCCACGGCGCAAGCTCCACGTGCCGCCAGGCGTAGCCCAGCGCCTGCTGGAAATGCCCCTGCCCTTCGTTCGCCTCTGCCAGGGCAAAAAGAGCGCCTAAAACTCGCCGTTCGAGCCGTTCACGCTGGCAGAGTAGCCAACTCTCGAAGGGCGCGCTGCGCCTCAGGTTGAATCCCTCCAAAAAACACCCCCGGTAAAGCCGTACCGCCGCATCCAGCGCCGCCAGGCAATTCTTGCCAGGCATGCCGGCCTGCTCCTCCGCCGGCAGACCCGCCGCACACAGCGCCTCGAACTGTTTCACGTCCGCCTCGCAGTCGCTGAACCGGTTGAATTGCAAACTGTCGCGGTGGACAACCAAAAATGGGGGCGTGGCCCGGGCATCGCCCAGGTTTTTACGCAGGTCAGCCAGTGCATAACGCAGGTTATCCGTGCCAAAGGGCGTCGGCTGTTCCGGCCACAGCAATTCGGCCAGCGTCTCCCGGCTGTGCGCTCGCTCCGCTTCCATCACAAGGTAGGCCAGCAGCCCGCGCACTTTATTCGACTCAAACCCGTTGAGGGGCACATCGTCCAGGCGTGCCTGGAACGGTCCCAAGAGATTCAGACGCAAATGCCTCATCTTTCCTCCCGGGGGTATATACAACCCGAACCTATTATACAATCAATATCGCCTGGGGTGTAATTTATCTTGATCCCCCACGTTTTCCCCACGATCATTCGCTACAATGAAAATGAATTCATCTGAATAAGGAGCTAACCCATGAAACCCGTTTTTCGTCTTTCCAAAAACCTGGCGACACTATTCATGTTGATTGCCATCCTGGCTTTATCGAGCAGCGGCACCGGTCATGCCACCGGCCGCCCGGCCTCCGGCGCGCCGTCTGCAATTTCCGCAGGCCCTGCGGATCAACAAAGCCCCGCCGCCCTGGGCACCGTCTTCACCTTCCAGGGCATGCTCAAACAGGGTGGCTCGCCGGTCACCAGCACCTGCGATTTCATTTTCAGCCTGTGGACTGCATCCAGCGGCCCCTCGCAAATCGGCGGGTCGATCACGCGCAGCAGCCTGGCCGTGAACGCCGGCCTGTTTATCGTCGACGATATGGATTTCGGGGATGCCTTCAACGGCGACCCGCGCTGGCTGGAGGTCAGCGTGCGCTGCCCGGCTGGCTCGGGTTCCTATACCACCCTCAGCCCGCGCCTGGCGCTGCGCCCCACTCCCTACGCGTTGTACACCAACAACAGCGACCAGTTGGACGGTCGCCAGGCCAGCGACTTCCTCAGCGTCACCGGCGGCACGCTCTCCGGCAACCTGACCGTCAACGGCCTGGGCACTTTCAACCTCGGCGGCGGCCAGATCGCCATCAGCACCCCCGGCGGTTTGCCCGGTATGATCATGTTCTCCCCCAACGGCCACCGGCGCGACCTGGTCATTCGGGACACCATGCTCCAAATCCTGGCCAGCAATTCCAGCGCGGCGCCGGCGAATACCAGCGGCATCACCGTCGACGAGAACGGCTACCTGGGCGTCGGCACGTATGCCCCCCAGTCGCGCCTGGATGTACACGGCGATTCCACCATCCGCGGCCTGGAACACATCTATATCCCCGGTGGGGGTGAGTTCTCCTTCAGCACCCCCGGCGGCTGGCCCGGCCTGATTATGTTCTCCCCCAACGGCCACCGGCGCGATGTAGTCAATCGAGACACCGTGCTGCAAATCCTGACCAGTAACTCCAGCGCCGCGCCAGCGAACACCAGCGGCATCACCATCGACGAAAATGGATCGGTCGGCATCGGCACTTACAGCCCCCAGGCGCGCCTGGATGTGGCCGGCACCGCCCGCGCCTCGGTGGTGCAAATCACCGGCGGCAGCGACCTGGCCGAGCCATTCGATGTGGCCGGCCCGCAGAACGTGCAGCCTGGCCTGGTGATGGTCATCGATGCCGCGCATCCCGGCCAGTTGGCCATCGCCGCCCGGCCTTACGACCGAAAGGTGGCTGGCTGCGTCAGCGGCGCGAACGGGGTCAAGCCTGGCCTGGTGATGCAGCAGGAAGGCAGCTCCGCCTCCGGCGCTTTCCCGGTTGCGCTCAGCGGGCGAGTGTACTGCTGGGCCGACGCCTCTTACGGCGCTATCCAGCCCGGCGACCTGCTCACCACCTCCTCCACCCCCGGCCACCTGATGCTCGCCGGCGACTTCGAGCGTGCCCACGGCGCCATCCTGGGCAAAGCCATGGGCGCTCTGCCCCAGGGTCGCGGCCTGATCCTGGTGCTGGTGACGCTGCAGTAATCACGCCGGAAAAGGAGCACCGAAATGTCAAAAATTCACCCCTTTTTCCGCCTTCTGGCTGGCCTATGTATGCTGGCTGCCCTGTTGGGCACGCTGGCCGCCGGGCAGCCTCCCGGCGACCCCAATCAGCTTGACGAAGCCCAGGTGCGTGCAGCGGTCGAGACCTGGGTGCGTTCCGTCACCGCCGATGCCCGCCCCGATGCGGTCGTCGAGCGCATGGAGCCGTATCGACTGGCATCCGGCTCGCCTGTACCTTCCCCCGTTTCCGCTTATATCGCCCATCTGAAGGGCGGCGGCTTCTGCCTGGCGGGCGCCAACCGTCTGCTGCTGCCCGTCTACCTGTACGTCCCAGCAAAACCCTACTTCGCGGCAGATGTGGGACTGCAAAACACACTTTGGGAGGTGGGCAGCCGCTTGCAATACCTGGAATCCGTACTGACTCCCCAGGGCAAGCTGCCTGCCGGGCTGCTGGCCTACCAGCCCGAGCTGGATTCGCGCTCCGCCCTGTGGGATCAGTTGATCGCCGGCCAGGCGCCCAAAGCGGCAGCCCCGGCTTCCTCATCCGCTGCGCCTGCCCAGATGGCGCTGCCGCTCACCAGCCAGTGGGACCAGACTTCGCCCTACAACGACCAGGCCCCCAACCTGACCCCGGGCGTGGACGAGCGTACCCTCACCGGCTGCGTGGCTACCGCCATGGCGCAGATGATGTACTACTGGAAGTGGCCCTGGGGCGGCCTCGGCTCACACAGCGTCAACTACGTCACCCACTGGCGCACCAATTGGGATACCGAGTACCTGGCAACCGATCCAGGCATCCCTTCCAGTTGGAGCAGCCGCCTGACCTGGAGTACTGCCTGGGGCGGCTATTTATATATGAGCGGTTACTGGGATGACTCGTTGTATCGCTCCGCCCAGGCGATCAACAGCGCCGCTGCCTACCAGGCAGCCCTGGCAAACTTGTGGGCGCGCATGAACACTTCCACCACCGTCGTCTCCGCCAACTTCGCCGGCGCCGCCTACAACTGGAATGCCATGCAAAACACGCACACCGACCCGGTGGACGACGGCGATAGCGACGTGGCCCAGGTTATGCTTCACCTGGGCGTCTCGGTGGACATGGATTATGGCGTCGAGTGGTCCGGCTCGGATAACTGGCGCATCGTCACCCCGCTTTCCGCCAATTTCTATTACGACCCCGATGTGACCTATGGCCACCCGGATAGCAACCTGAACCAGAGCCTGTATGTCGATGAAATCCAGTGGCTGCGCCCGGTGATCTTCGGCGGCACTGGCCCCGCTGGCGGGCATTCCTGGGTGCTCTTCGGCTACAACCAGGGTACTTCACCCTGGCAATACAAGATGAACATGGGCTGGGGCGGTTCCAGTGATGGCTGGTATTCGTTGGATAACGTCCCCTCCGGCCTGGTGAATTTTCGCAATCACGTCGTCGATATGGCTCCGCTCAGCGTGGTGCGTTTCGTGGGCGGCGATACCCAGGGAGATGGCTCGCCCTCCGCGCCCTACCGGAATATCGAAACAGCCCTGCAGTACGCTCCCAACGGCGCCACGCTGATCTTCAAGGCCGGCTCCACCAACACCTTCTCGGCCGCGCCGCTCACCATCAACCGCCCGTTAACCTTGAAGGGCGTAAACGCCACCATTCAAAAGTAGAGGTATCCGATGAAAACCTATGGAAAAATCAAGTGGTTGCTGCTCCTGCTTCTCCTGCTGCCCGGCCTGGCCGGCATGCTGCGCGTTGGCACGCCCTCTGCCAGGGCAATTGAGCCAGACAGCGTCGCGGGGGTTTTCAACCCGCTCGAACCAGCAGGCGCCGCCATTCTTACCGGCGCAGCCAGCAAAGCGCCGCAAGATTATCAGATCGGGCGTTACAGCTTCACCACCGGGCTGGCCGGCCAGGCGGCTGGCAGCTCGTACAGCCTGGGCGGCAAGCTCGGCATGCTAAACAGCAGCCTCCTTACCGGCAACGGCTATGAACTGTCTACCAGCGAATGGTTTGCCTCTGCGCCGCCCGCCGCGCAGGAAAAAATCTACCTGCCGCTGATCATCCGCCCATGAATGGGCGGGCTGCGATGAAGGCTGCCCTGGCTCTCTGAGATGGCAGGATAAAACTGTTGGAGCGCTTGAATGGCCCGTTGTAAACTTGGAGAGTTTAACCTGGCACGCTCACTTTGCCATTTTTGATTGACAAATTCCCCCATCTTCCCCCAGTAATTTTTCCCTACCAGCCCGGTAGAGCCTGAAGATGGGACAAGATCATCGCGGATCGTACGAAAACGCGAGCGTCGGGCCAGGTTAACCATCATTTGCTTTGGATGCGCTTCATAATCCGGAAATTGCGGGATGAGGCGAACTGGAACGCCAAGGAATTCGGCGCAGGCATCTCGATCTGCCAGCAACCAGGCCTCCACCATGCGCACTGCAATGCGCGCCTGCAGGTTGGCGTGTTTGCCACGCGGAAACCAGAGACACAACAAAGCCGGCGGGCATTCGGCTTGCTCCAAATCGGCCAACGCCACACAAGGCCAATGCCGGGCGGCAATATTGTATTTAGACATGTTGGCATCCATCCAGCCCCGGCCGCGTTTTCCATAACAGACATTGGCTTGCAAATGCGGCGCACTCTGCGCCAATAACCGGCGCAGCACCTCTTCGTCCAGAGGTCCTTCAGCAATCAGGCTAACCGGAATGCGGTTCATAATGAAAACAGTTCCAACTGCTGTATATTCTCGGGCTCGGTATGAGGCAAAACGGCATCGGCTGCCGTTAAGCCCGCCTCGAGAACCGCCCGGATTTCGGGGTGGCTGGCAGCCGAACGAATTTGCGTACCTTCTTGACCCGGGATCAACATCAGGATTTCGTCCCCGCCGATCCCTTCATCGGAGAGCAGTTCGAAACTGTGCGTGCTGATGAATACCTGGCGCTTCTTCTCTCGTTGGATACGGTGAATCAAACCAGGCAACCGGCGAACTACGCCACTATGCAAAGAGAGTTCAGGTTCCTCCAGGAGCAGCGGACCTTCGCCTTCTTGAAGTGACCAGAGCAAACCGATCAAACGCAACGTCCCGTCAGAGAAAGATTCCTCGTTTTGTTTGGCGGGCTTTTGTCGCCAATGAGTGTAAGAGCCAACCAGGTGTGGCATACCATGCTCGTCGTTTTTTAACGACAGAGATTCCAGTTGTGGCACGGCCACCTGTAATGCCTTCAAAATTCGGCGCAAGCGAGCCTGGCGCGTTTTTTCCGGTGTTTTGGCCATCCGATCTAAAAAGTTATATCCGTAAGCCTCTGCCCGTTTGCTAAGTGCGGCCCAATCGCGGCTGCCGCGAATGATTTGTGGCACCAGGTGAAGATAAGAAATTTTCTCGAAAAACTGCGCGATCTCGCGGAACTGGGCATTTTGATTGATCTGCTCCAACGCAGTTTGTGTCAGGCGTTCACGGTCAGATTGGTCTTCCCTGTCAGGCCGTTCAAGGATCAAGCTGTCACCACTATACACAGCTTCTCGGACCAGAATTGGCCGGCGATAGCCTCGCGTTTCCTGATTGAATTTGATTTCATATTTCCAGGTATGGCTGCCGCTATTGGATAAGGTGACCGTAATGCCTACATCGGGGTCCTGGCGCGCTGCCAGACAGCGGATTTTAGATACCCCACCGCGCTCTTCTACGGCTTTCTGCAAGCCTCCGCCAGGTATCGCCAGATCGCGCAAAAAGCGCAACGCATCCAGAAAATTGGATTTACCGGAAGCATTCGGGCCAACGAGGAACACACGCTCGGGAATGCTGACATTCACCTTGCGAAAATTCTTCCAACTGAAAAGGTCGATCTGACTGATATTCACACCCTCTGCCTCCTGAATAGAGCAACGCCAAAATAGATTTTGCTTGCTTCTAAATATTGGACCAATGCTACTTTCCTTCCTCCAGTGGTTACAGGTGCTTTTTTGCCACTGGAGGGGACCCGATTATTATAGTGTATATTTCCGACAAATTGAGAGAAAAGCGAACACACTGGAGGTCAAGAATTTCCCTATTGACTCGCCAATCGGATTTATGCTATAATGTGAACGGTCACGTTACCGGTCACACTCGCATTACTGCCCAGGCATCACCCATATTCATCCATTCACCTGCTTCCGACGGACTACTGCCGGCTATTTGTCGATCCCTGTCTACCGTCTGCTGTTGCTTGCCTGCTGACTGCCGATGTCTCGCTCGACTGCTACCATCCGCGATGTCGCCGCCCGGGCTGGGGTCTCCCACCAGACCGTTTCGCGCGTCATCAATGGCAAAGAGCGCGTCAGCCCCGAGACGCGCCAGCGCGTGGAACAGGCCATCGCCGAGCTGGGCTACGCCCCCAACGCCATCGCCCGTTTCATGGCCCACGGGCGCACGCGTACCTTCGTGTGCTGCGCCCCCAACCTGACCGATTACACCTTCGCCTGCATCATCGAGGCCGCCGAGAACGAAGCGCGCCAGTCCGGGTATTTTGTGATCGCCGCTTCAGCGCCCACCGCCGAGACCTTCGCCGAACTGGTCGAGCAGCTCATCTCCAGCCGCTACGCGGAGGGGCTGATCGTGATCAACCCGTTTGCCGACGAACGCCACCGGCACCTGCCGCCCGGCATCCCCACCGTGCTGATCGGCGCCCGGCCGCGCCCCGGCCCGTTCGACTACATCTACCTGGATGAGGAAGAAGGCGGGCGCTGCGCCACCGAGCACCTGCTGCAGTCCGGCCACACGCAGGTGCTGCACATCACCGGCCCGCACCAGGAAGACTGCACCTCCGACCGGTTGTCCGGCTACCAGGCGGCCATGCGCGCAGCCGGGGTCGCTGTGCCGCCGGAGTGGGTCATCGAGGGCGATTGGTCGGCCACCAGCGGCTACCAGGCGGTGCAAAGCTGGCAGTCCCTGGGCCTGCCCTACACGGCCATTTTTGCCCAGAACGACCGCATGGCGGTGGGCGCCATCCGCGCCCTGCGCGACCAGGGCCGCCGCGTGCCAGAAGACGTCTCGGTGGTAGGTTTCGACGATATGCCCCTGGCGTCGTACTTTGACCCTCCGTTGACCAGTATGCGCCAGGATATTCACTTCAACGGCCGCCAGGCGGCGCGGTTGTTGATCCGCCGCCTGGATAACCCCCAGGCCCCCCCACAACACCTGTTTCATCCCGCCGAGTTGGTTGTGCGCTGCTCTACGGCCAGATTGAAAGGAGGTGAGGTACAAAAAGGTTGCCACGATCCTTACCCATCCGTTTTACCCGATTCGAATCCGTCTAACGATTAACCAACCAGAAGGAGAAGTGAACCGTGTTTCGCTCAAAAATTTGGACCCTGGTGAGCGTTTTGCTCATCTCTCTGTTTATCGTCACTGCCTGCGCCCCACAGACTGTCGAAGTGATCAAGACCGTGGAGGTTGAAAAGAAAGTCATCGAGACTCAGGTGGTGGAAGTCGAGAAGAAGGTGATCGAGACCCAGGTGGTCGAAGTAACCAAGGAGGTGATGACCAGCTCCAACCCCGTCACCTACAACTCGTACAACGGCGACCCCAAGCCGCGCGCCTTCGACGAAGCCATCGTGAAAGACTGGAATGCGGCGCACCCCGATATGCCCGTCGAGCAGTCGATCATCGCTCACGAAGATTTCAAGCAGGCCATCCGCGCTTACCTGACCGCCGAACCCGCCCCGGACGTATTGACCTGGTTCGCCGGCAACCGGGCGCGCTTCTTCATGGATAAGGGCCTGATCTATAACTTCCAGAAAGAATGGGACGCCGCCAAGATGGGCGACGTGATGGCCCCCGGCTTCCAGGCCCTGGCCACCTACAAAGATGGCAAATATTTCATGCCCACCGCCTATTACTGGTGGGCCATCTATTACCGCCCGTCGCTGTTCAAGCAGGCCGGCATCGAGAAGAACCCGGAGACCTGGGAAGAGCTGCTCGGCGCCTGCGACAAGCTGAACGCGGCCGGCATCACCCCCATCACCATGGGCGCCCGCTTCAAATGGCCGGCGGCCGCCTGGTTCGATTACATCAACATGCGCACCAACGGCCCGCAGTTCCACATCGATCTGATGGACCTGAAAGAGTCCTACACCGACCCGCGCGTGGTCAAGACCTTCGAGCACTGGAAAGAGCTGCTCGACCACAAGTGCTTCATCCCGGATGTGGCTGCTTACGACTGGCAGGAAGCCCTCGACCCCATGGTGCAGGGCAAAGCCGCCATGTACCTGATGGGCCAGTTCGTGGTTGACTCTTATCCCGACGAGGCTGAAGCCGACCTGGACTTCTTCCGCTTCCCGGTCATCGACCCGGCGCAGCCCATCGGCGAGGACGCCCCCACCGACGGCTTCTTCATGTCGTCCAATGCCACCAACCCCGAGGGCGGCGCGGCCTTCTTGATGTACCTGGCTTCGAAAGAAGTGCAGCAGAAGGCGCTCGAAGAGATGGGCCGCCTGCCCACCCGCACGGACGTCGACCTGAGCAACGTCAAGCCCCCCATCGCCCAGGGCATCAAGCTGATCCAGGGCGCGGATGTCATCGCCCAGTTCTATGACCGCGACACCACGCCGCCGATGGCCGAGGCCGGCATGGAAGCCTTCATGAAGTTCCTGGACGATCCGGCCCAGATCCAGGCGCTGCTGGAACAGCTCGAAGCTGAACGCCAGCGCCTGCTGGAGGAGGCCTCCGGCGGCTAACGCTGGATTGGAGCGGGGGTCCTGGCGGCCCGGGCCGCCAGGACCCCCAATTTTTATGCCCGTATGCGGAGGTTTGAATGGTCGAGAGAAGGGATTTTACCGCCTCGATGGTCGTAGCGCTGTTGTGCTGCGTGGTGGCCTTATTTGCCTTCTTGTTCATGCCCTGGGTCGGCAAACTGCTGGTCGATAATGGGGCGCGCCTGTTCTCGGATTATCTCTACGACGCCGCCGGCTCGCGGCCGGTGCCGTTCATCTGGTTGATCCCCATCGTGCTGGTGGCAGCCACCGGCCTTTCGCTGTGGGGCGTGCTCGACCCCGAGAAAGGCCGCATCGCTTCCCCGCTGGCGGCTGCTTTGGGGCTGGTTGGACTCATTTATTATTACTTTGCCTTCTACGGGCCGCACCCCATCGGCAGCACGCCCAAGCTGCTCGCCGGGCGTGGTTTCTGGACGCTGCTGGCCATGTTGGCCGGCCTGATTTTGCAGCCGCTGCTGGCGCTGAAACCGGCGCAAATCCTGCTGGAAAAGCTGACCCCCGGAACAGGCAGGCAGAGCCGCATCTCGCCCAGGCTGACCCCGTATTTCTTCCTGGCGCCGGCCCTGGCCCTGTACTTCGTCTGGATCATCGCCCCCACCTTCTACACCATCTACCTGAGCCTGACCAACTGGGACGGCGTCTCGGCGCCCAAATACATCGGCTTTGCCAACTACATCCGCCTGTTTACCCACGACCCGAACTTCCTCGAATCGCTGGGCAACAACCTGCGCTGGCTGCTGGTCTTTATCACCATCCCCACCACGCTGGGCCTGGGCATGGCCATGATCTTCAACCAGGAAATGAAGGGCGGGCGCTTCTACAAAGTCAGCTTCTACGCCCCCCTGGTGCTCTCGCTGCCGGTCATCGGCCTGATCTGGGGATGGGTCTACAACCCGCGCCTGGGCCTGATCAACAACTTCTTATTTCTGCTGGGGGTGGCCGACCCGCCGGGCTGGTTGGGCGACCGTTCCCTGGCCATCTGGTGCGTGATCGCCGCGGCGGTGTGGCGACAGGTCGGGTACGTGATGGTGCTGTACCTGGCTGGCCTGAAAAACATCGACCCCAGCTACGTAGACGCAGCCCGGGTGGATGGCGCCGACCGCTGGAACCTGTTCCGCCACGTCATCTTCCCCCTGCTGGCGCCGGTGACGACAATCATCATTGTCATCTCGATCATCGACTCGCTGCGCTCCTTCGACCTGGTCTCGATCATGACCCGCGGCGGGCAAAGCACCCAGGTGCTGGCCAACTTCATGTACATCGAGGCGTTCAACAACTACCGCATGGGCTACGGCGGGGCGATTGCCGTGGTGCTCTTCGCCATCAGCCTGGTGTTTATCGGTTTCTATCTCTCGCGGGTCGTTAAAGACGAGTTGGAATATTAGGAGGCCATCATGGCTGCTGTAACCCAATCCTACGAAGATCGACGCAGAACGGCGCAGCGGAAAGCCGGCCAGGCCGTGTTGTACGTGTTCCTGACGGTTTTTACCCTCATCTGGCTGCTGCCGGTGATCGCCGCTTTCATCACCTCATTCCGTAGCATGGACGACATCACCATCAACGGCTTCTGGAGCCTGCCGAAGGTGATCACCTGGCGCAATTTCATCCAGGCCTGGACGGCGGCGCGGGTGATGAAATACCTGGTGAACAGCTTCATCATCACCCTGCCATCCCTCCTGGGCATGCTCTTCCTCTCTTCGCTGGCCGCCTATGCCCTGGCGCGTTACCGCTTCCGCGGCAACCTGCTGCTGTATTTCATGTTCGTCGCCGGCACCATGCTGCCCTTCCAGATTTTGCTGCTGCCAGTCTTTCGCCTGACCAATACCCTGGGACTGTATGACACGCACGGCGCGCTGATCCTGATCCACACCGCCTTCCAGTTGGGCTTCTGCACCTTCGTGCTGCGCAACTTCATGCGCACCGTCCCCAGCGATATCATGGATGCGGCGCGGGTGGATGGGTGCAGCGAATTCCGCATCTACTGGCAAATCGTGCTGCCGCTCACCCTGCCGGCGCTGGCCGCGCTGGCCACGCTGGAATTTACCTGGGTGTTCAACGATTACCTGTGGGCGATCATCCTGCTGCGCTCGGACACGCTGCGCCCGGTGACGGCCGGCCTGGCCACGCTGCGCGGGCAGTACAATACCGACTGGCCGGTGATCACCGCCGGCGCGCTGCTGGCTACCGTCCCCACCCTGCTGGTGTTCGTCTTTCTGCAGCGCTACTTCATCCAGGGCCTGACCTTAGGCTCTGGCAAGTAAAATCATTTGTTATAATCATGGCGACCCACGGCGTGGGTCGCCATGATTATAACGACGAGGATACTGGAATGAAATTGGGTGTATGTTATTATCCCGAGCACTGGCCTGAGGAGCGCTGGGCCGAAGATGCACGCCTGATGCGCCAGGCCGGGTTGGCCGTGGTGCGCATCGGCGAATTCGCCTGGGCGAAGATGGAGCCTGCCGAGGGGCAGTTCGAATGGGGCTGGCTGGACCAGGCCGTGGATACGCTCACCGCCCAGGGTTTGCAGGTGGTGCTGTGCACGCCCACCGCCACGCCGCCCGCCTGGCTGTGCCGGGCCTACCCGGAAATTTTGCCGGTGGATCACCAGGGCCGGCGGCGGGCGTTCGGCTCGCGGCGCCACTACTGCCACAACAACCCGGTGTACCGGCAGCACACCGCGCGCATGGTGACCGCCCTGGCAGAACGTTACGGGAGCCACCCCGGCGTCAGCGGCTGGCAGATCGATAACGAGTTCGGCTGCCACGATACGGCGCGCTGCTATTGCCCGGTCTGCACGGCGGCCTTCCGGGCCTGGCTGCAAAAGCGCTACGAATCCCTGGACGCGCTGAACCTGGCCTGGGGAACCGATTTCTGGAGCCAGACCTACACCGCCTGGGAGCAAATCGAGCCGCCCATGCTGGCCGTCACCGAACACAACCCCAGCCAGGTGCTGGATTACTTCCGCTTCTCGTCCGATTCCGTGATCGATTACCAGCAGTTGCAGATCGACCTGCTGCGCCAACACGCCCCCGGCCAGTGGGTCACCCACAACCTGATGGGCAACTTCCCCGACCTGGATTACCACGCCCTGGCCCGCCCCCTGGACCACGTGTGTTGGGACTCGTACCCCACCGGCTATGCCGAGGTGCAGGCCGAGACGCTGTACACGGCGGGCGAGGCGCGCCCGACCTTTGCCTACGACGCCGGCGACCCCTACGTGACCGGCTTCTGCCACGACCTGACCCGCGGGCTGAAGCAGGCCCCGTTTTGGATCATGGAGCAACAGGCCGGGAACATCAACTGGGGGACGGTCAACCCTGGCGTCCGTCCCGGCAACGTGCGCCTGTGGACCTGGCACGCCCTGGGCAGCGGCGCCGAGGCGGTGGTGTACTTCCGCTGGCGGGCCTGCCTCTACGCTCAAGAGCAATATCACTCCGGCCTGCTGCACCACGATGCCTCGCCCGACGTGGGCTACCTGGAACTGCTGCGCATGGCCGAAGAGCACACGCTGATGGAGAAGGTCAGCGCCGAACCGCTGGCGGCAGAAACGGCGCTGCTGCTGGATTACGAAGACCTGTGGGCCATCCAACTGCAGCCGCATCGCCAGGGTTTCAGCTACCTGCGCCACCTGTTCGTCTACTACCGGGCGCTGCGCGACCTGGGCATCCCGGTGGATATCGTCGGCTCGCAGGCCGACCTGTCCCGCTACCGTTTGATCCTGGCGCCCAGCGCACACTTGAGCCGCGCCGCCCTGGTAGAGCAACTGGCTGCCTGCGCCGGGGCAGGCGGCGTGGTGCTGTTGGGCGTGCGATCGGGTTTCAAGACGCCCAGCAACACCGTCACCAGCCGCCCGCTGCCCGGCATTTACGCCGACCTGGCCGGCGCCAGCGTGCAGGCATGGCACGCCCTGCCGGAAGGGGTGGGATACCCGCTGGATGCGCAGGTCGATGGGCTGGGGGGCGAAGCGGCTTTTTGGGCCGAGGCGCTCCAGCCGGGAGCGGAGGCCTATTCCCTGGCGCACTACACCGCCGGGCCTTTCGCCGGCCACTCCGCGCTGACCGAACACCCAACTGGCAAAGGCTACGTGCTGTATCTGGGCTGGTACCCCACCGTAACCCAGGCGCAGGCGCTGCTGAGCCGCCTGGCTGAGCAGGCGGGGATTTCCAGGCTGGAGGGCCTGCCGCAAGGGGTGGTGGGCATCCGCCGCGGGGCGTTCACGCTGCTGCTGAATTTCAACGAGGAGCCGGCAGTGGTTGAGGTCAATGGGAAATTAGCCCGCATCCTCGGACGGGACGTGACGACCCTTTGACCGGCAGCCGGGGCCAGATGAATATCCGCTTGCTTGCCACCAAATTCCACATCCCGCCCTGGCGCGCCATGGGGGTGACCCGCCCTCACCTGCTGGCAAGGCTGGCCGCCGGGCTGGACGAAAATCGCAAACTGACCCTGGTCTCTGCGCCGGTTGGGTACGGCAAGACGACGCTGGTCACCGAGTGGATTCATTCGCTGAACGACGACAACCCACGGGTCGCCTGGCTCTCGCTCGACGAGAGCGACAACGACCTGGAGCGCTTTACCGGCTATTGGCTGGCGGCTTTCCAGCAGGTGGATGGGACCATCCGCGAGAAAATCCAGCCTCTGTTGAGCCTTCAACAACAACCGCCGGTCAAAATCCTGCTGGATGAACTGCTCAATGAACTGGCTACGCCTGGAGGGGGCTGGCTGCTGGCCCTGGACGATTATCACCTCATCTCCAACCCGCAAATCCACGAGATGCTGGAATATTTTCTCGACCACCAGCCTGCCCACGTCCACCTGGTTATCATCACCCGCCAGGACCCGCCCCTGCCCCTGGCGCGGCTGCGCGCCAGGGGGCAGATGACCGAAATCCGCGCCCGCGATTTGCGCTTCTCGCCGGATGAGGCGCGCCGCTTTTTTGCCTGCTCGATGAAGTTGGATTTGCCCGAAGAAACCGCCAACGCCATCGGGGAGCGCACCGAGGGATGGGCGGTTGGGCTACAGTTGGCCGGGCTGGCGCTCCAGAACCTGGCCGACCGCCAGCGCTTTATCGAGACTTTTCGCGGCAGCCACCGTTACGTGCTGGATTACCTGGCGGAGGAAGTCATCCGCCAGCAGGGAGAGGAAGTCCGCGCCTTCCTCACCCGGACCAGCGTCCTGGCCCGTTTCAACGCCAGCGTCTGTCGCGCCCTCACCGGGCGGGCGGATGCCCAGGCGGTCATCGCCCACCTGGAACAGGCCAACCTGTTCATTGTTCCCCTGGACGACGAACGCAACTGGTACCGCTACCACCAGCTTTTTGCAGACTACCTGCAAACCGAGCTGGCAAAGGACGAGCTGGCCGATCTTTATAAAAAGGCGGCTGCCTGGCACGCAGAGCATGACCTGATCTTCGAAGCCGTGCGCTATGCGCTGGCCAGTGAGGATGACGAGTTTGCCGCAAACTGGATCGAGCAGGCCGTACAGATGGAGTCCACCTGGTCGGGCGGTGACGTGGCAACGCTCACCCGCTGGCTGGAAGCCCTGCCCGCCCCGGCTTTGCAATCCAGGCCGCGGTTGAGTTTGCACGCTTCCAGGATTTTCTACCTCGCCGGGCGTTTCGACAGGGCCGAGAAATTGCTCGACCAGGTAGAGCAGTTTCTGCGCCAGGAACCCGTCCCGCAGCCCGATGCCGGTGAGATGCTTGCTCTGGCAGCGCTGTATCGCGGCTCCATCGCCTCGGTGCGCGGGGATTTCCAGCAAGCCGTCGAGCAGACCACCTTTGCCCAGGCGCGCCTTCCCCGGGAGAATCACCTGGCGCACGCACGCGGTTTTTTCAGCCTGGGGCTGGCCTATGAACTCGCCAATCAAACCGGGCGCGCCGTGCAGAATTACCTGCAATCCAGCGACGAGGCCAGGTCTGCTGGCGTGCTTTTCCTGGCAGTCCACGCCCGCTGCGCCGCGGCGCAGGTGCAGATCGCCCAGGGGCGTTTAGGTCTGGCAGAGCAGACCTGCCAGGCTGCCATTCAACTGGCAGAAGGGGCGCGCCTCGCTCCGCTTGGGCTGGCATTTACCGTGCTTGGCGCCATTGCCCTGCAACGCAACGACCTGGCATCTGCCGGACGGCTCCTGCAGGATGGCATCGCATTATCCCGCCAGGGAGGCCTGATGGATGACGTCGTTTTGGGGCTGGCCTTTCTCGCCAGCCAGCGCGCCGCGCAGGGCGACGCCGCCGGCGCCTTTGCCGCCATCCAGGATGCCAACGCCATCATCCAGGGCTATGAGATCCAGCGCATGACGCAGATCGCCGCGGCCTACGCCGCCCGCCTGCAACTGTTCACCGGCCAGAAGCAGGCTGCAGCGAGGTGGGCGGCGGAGTATCAGGCCAGGCGCGGCGCCTTCCCGGGCGAGTTCGAAGACCTGACCCTGGCGCGCGTCCTGCTGGCGTCAGGCGAGTTGGAGGCAATTCCCTCCATCCTGCATCCGTTGTTGGAAAAGGCGGACGAAGCGGGCAGGATGCAAACCTGTATCGAAGTGATGATGCTGCTGGGTTTGCTCCACCATGCCAGAAAAGATGCGCAATCCGCGCTGGATTGGCTGGGAAAATCTCTGCGCCTCGCCGCGCCGGAAGGTTACGCCCGCATCTACCTGGACGAGGGCAAGCCGCTGCTCGAGCTGCTGCCCAAAGTGCGGCATGCTGCGCCCGAGCGGGTCGACTCCCTGCTGGGCGCGAGCCAACCGGTCAGCGAGCCTCTCCCCACGCCCCTCGAGCAGTTAGTCGACCCGCTCAGCGAACAGGAGTTGCGCGTCCTCCAACTGGTCCTGGCAGGCAAATCCAACCAGGAAATCGCCGATGAACTGGTCATCAGCGTCGGCACGGCAAAGTGGCACGTCCACAACATCCTGCAAAAACTGGGGGTGAACAACCGCGCCCAGGCTATCGCCCTGGTGAGGCAGGCATAAGCCCAATACTGAAAAATGGGACGCGGACGAGCGCGGATGACCGCGGACGCCATTTTTCATACCAGCGCCTGGATCGCACCAGCCGGTCTAACGCGTCCCGCCGGACAGTTTGCTGTAGCTGCCCGCCAGCCCGAAGTAATCCCGGATCACCCAGGTGGTGCGCTCATACACCGCCTGCCGCGCCGCCTCCACCTGGCCGCTCTCCTTGAGCGCCCGCTCGTAGGCCTGGCGGATTTCGGTGGCGATGTTCACTTTGGCAATGCCGTGGGCGAAGGAGGCCAGCACGTTTTCGCGCCTGACGCCCGATCCGCCGTGCAGCACCAGCGGCACGCCGGCCGCCTGGCGCAGGGCTTCCAGGCGCTCCAGGTTCAGGCGGGCCTCGACCTTCTTCAGGTCTTTGGTCGCTGCGGAGATGGCCCCGTGGATGTTGCCGATGGCCACCGAGAGCCAATCGCAGCCCGACTCCTGGGCGAAGCGGCGCGCCTCGTCCACGTCGGTGAAACCTTTGCCCGAGGCGAACAGTTCTTCGTAGGGCGGCAGCGGGCCGGCTTCGTGGCCGAGCACGGCGCCCAGTTCGGCCTCCACCGGCAGACCGGCGGCGTGCGCCATCACGACGATGCGCCGCGTGGCGGCGATGTTGTCCTCCAGGCTCAGCCGCGAGCCGTCGATCATCAGCGACTGGTACCCTGCGGCGATGGCCCGCTCGAAGATCGGCGGGTAATCCACCACCTGGTTATCTTCGTCGATGACCGGGACGTGATCCAGGTGCAGCCAGATGCGCCCGGGCGGCGCCCAGCGATCGTATTCTTCGCGCACCGCCTCCAGGCTGCGCCCCTCGAACTTGATCCACTCCGGGCGGGCGGTCATCACCATGGCCAGGCAGTCCTGGTCGACGATGGCCTGCACCACCGGCTTCATCATCGGCAGGTAAGGGATGTTGAAAGCAGGGATGGCCAGCCCGGCCTGCCGCGCCAACCGGACGATATCAGCAGCCATTGCAGTCCCCCTGGCAGCAGCAGCCGTTCTGCGGCAGGCCGACTTCGTAGCCCAGGTAGTAGCCCAGGGCCTCGCGCAGCGGCTCCTGCACCTGGCCGGGGGTCAGGCCCACGTGGTGGCGGTGGCCGGTGCGCCCGATGTGCAGCAGCACGTCTTGCAACTTGGGGATTTGCGCCACGCCGGCCACGCCGAAGAAATCGGCAGGCAGCGGCTCGCCGGTAAACTTTCCCTGGCCCAGGTAGACGTTCAGGTTGCCTTGCGCGGTGAGCAGGCCGCCGAAGGTGAAATCGAAGGGCAGCAGGCGCCCGGTGTGGCAGCCGTAGCCGCGCCCTTCGCCGATGGAACTGAGCAGGATCAGGTGATCGCTGACCCGCCCGCGGTCCTGCATCAGGCTGGCCGGGGCGGGGCCGCAGTGGAACAGGATGCACTTGTCTTCGGCGTCGCCGTAGTTGTTATTCCAATCCAGCAGGGCGGTGGGCCGCCCGGAGGCCAGGTACAGGGCGCGCATCATGATGGCGTTGCCGGTATCCACCTCGCAGGCGCCGGGCAGGCCGGCGTTGTTCAGCGCGCCGAGCAGCACGCAGGGCGAGATGCCCAACTGCTGCTGCAGCTCCAGCCAGCAGCGGATGGCGATGGCGTCCATCTGGTATTCGCGGATGACGTTATCCAGCACCACGCCCAGGCGAACCAGGTTGTCCACGGCCGGCTCGGGCACGCCCTGCCAGTCGGCGTAACCCTGCAGGAAAGCCATCTTCTCCCGGTAGGCGTCCGAGGCCGGAGAGAGGGCTTTGACCCGCCCGATCACGTCGGCCATGTCCAGGGTTTCGACGGTGATGCCGCGCTTCTGCAGGGTAAGCTCGTCGATGCGCACCGTCTTGAAGGGGGTGGTGCGGGCGCCAATGGCGCCGACGGTGGTGCGCTTCATGCCCTGCACCACGCTGCACACGCGGGCGAAGTGATCCACCTGGGCGCGGAAGGCCGGGCTGTCGGGAGCGACGACGTGCGGCTTGAGGGCGGTGAACTTGACGCCGTACTGGCTGAACACGTCCATGATGGAAAGCTTGCCGCAGAAGGCGTCCCGGCGCAGGGCAGGGCCCATCTTATCCAGCTCGTCGGGGTAAGCCTGGATCAGGATGGGGGCGTCGGCGTCGCGCAGCGCGGCCACGGCGCCGGTCTCGTCGCCGAAGTTGGGCAGGCTGACGATCACGCCGTGGTATTTGCCGCGGTTCTGGCGCAGGAATTCGGCGTAGACCTGGCCTTCCTGGGTGGTCTCGACAGCGCCGTAGCGGGTGGCGGCGTCGTCCATCATCAGCACGCCGTAGCCCCATCCCTGGAGCAGGCGGCTCAGCTCATCCCGCGCCCCGGCGATGAGCGAGGCGGGGAAGAAACCACGGTTACCGAAGAAGAGTGCGAAGGTGATAGAGGGGGGCATGGGAGACTCCTTTGTTTTGTTATTGTAAATAGCACAGGTGTTTGTATGACCCATACCATAACATTCCATTTCCCTTGATTATAGCAAGTTTTGTAACTTCGGAATGTTAGGAATGTAAAAATGCTATAATAGGGTACGTATAATAATATCAAACTATAATCATTAAGCAGATGGATTTCAGGTACTGTTCGCGAAGGTTAGGCGAATCGAAATTTTTTCATACAAATCTGAAATATAGCTAAAACTCCTGTGTCTATCGGGATGGGGCCAATGTTTGACGATTTTGATTTTAACGAATTAATTGAAAAACTTCGTGAATTCGCCCAGTCAAATACCATGCGGCGATATGTAATCTATGGAGTATTTTTTTTAGTCATTATTGGACCGATCCTCATTTTTTGGCCAAGCATGTGGACATATATCTTCGCTCCACTGATTGTAGCTGTATTAACGCTTGTAATTGAATATTGGGGCATTCAACCGCTAAAAAGCGAACGAAATAACCTGCTACCCATTTTTAGAAAATCATCCCGTGATTGGGCAACAGCTCAGCGCAAAGCTATCAAAGCACTCAAAGCCCAAAAGACAGAATATGAATGGGGAACACATCAAGAATGTATTAGAGTAGAAAGTTTTCAAGGTGCAAGAGGGCTTGGCACTCTAATTGTAACAATCCTGACACAGGATTATTTTAGAGGCGGGAAAATTGGCAAACCAACCATAATTGAAAAGCTACAACTAACCATAGACAAAGCCGGAGATATCCTTCAACAAAAATCGATACCTATTCCGCTACCTGAAATACCCGATATAGGAACCAACAAAATAATGGAGCAAATATTTGGTTCTGCACCAATACCAAGCAATTCATTTTATGGGGCCAATCCATCACCGATGAATGTATCAATCAAAGATATTAAAAATCCCGTAATTAAAAAGACAAACAAGAATATAAGTGTAGTCATAAAATTTACTGTTGAGAATACTGGCAGGGCTGGTAAAGTCTACCCTTATATTGAATTTAAGATAAAAGAATTGAGACCCCCTGGCTCTTGGGTTGATAAAATCATTAGTACACCATCTTCATGGGTCGTGACAATTGGAGGGTATGGAAGTTGTGATCTCTCCTACGAATGGTTGTTTCCTTTGCCGACTGTTCCCCTGTTAAAGTCGCCTGACGATATCAAAATTAAGTTGTATACCTCTCCAATCACCTAACCAGAGTAAGATGAAGAGCAACACATTTTCTGGAGAACGCGGATGTGCTCGATTTCACCGGAATACGCATTCACAACGTGTCAGGGGCGACGGATTCAATCTTAGCGGCGCGGTATTCTGCCAGCCCTTCGTCGGCAAGCTTAGAGAGCACATCGGGGGAATTGGAGAATAATTCATTCCAACGTTTCTCAGAAACGATCTCCTCCAATATCCATTCCGCCAAAGCATCTTGGTCTTTAGGAGGCAATTTGGAAGCCTCTTGAAAAGCAAACTCAAGTTTAGTCATTGAGCAGACTCCAGGGTTATCGATACATAAATGTCGTGAAGCGACATACAGTATATTATACACGCGCCAGAGCCTGAGAGGTTGCGTTTTTTGCCGTGCTATGAACGCAGGACGATCTCTTGAATGGGGGTAAAATTGTGATCTCAGGTGATACTTTGCAAACCCCAAAAGCATACCTGGGCCGGCCGCTGGTGCGCACCCTGGAGATGCGCCCGGGTTCTGTATGGGCCATAACGGTCACGCCGGAGGGATGCTATATCGTGTTGGTGTCGAAGGGCAAGACGCTCGAAGTGTGGGACCTGGCCAGCGGGAAGATTTTGGCCCTCTTCACCGCCGATGGGCTAATCCTTGCCTGCGCGGTGGCATGCGATAGCCGCACCATCGTCGCCGGTGACGGATCCGGCCGGGTGCATTTCCTGCGGCTGGAGGGGGTATTCGGTGGTGATACTTGAGGCGGTGCGGCGCTTTTCTCAACCCTCGGCATCACACTCAGGCAAGATATCGTTCGGCATACTGTTTCCAGAAGTGGTAACGCTGGGCATACGGATCGGCAACGTGCGCCTGGCACACCCGCAGCACCTTATCCATCACGGCCCGGTCAGCAAGCGCCGCCCGGCGCAGATCAACCCAATCCTGTCGCTTGCCGCGGGCGATGATGTCGTCGATGGCAGCCAGGGTGAATTGTTGGTGGGTGAGGTGGCGGTGTAACATAACATCATTATTCAATCACTTGATGATAATTCACCATCCATCGCACCCCAAACCGGTCCATCAGACTGCCGTAGTAGTCGCCCCACATCTGGTCGGCGATAGGCATCTCGATTGTGCCGCCGGCGGAAAGAGCCTCGAATATCCTGTCTGCTTCGGCCTTGCTTTCCGGATGGACCGAAACGTGGAAATTGTCCCCCTGCACCAGTTTTTGTCCGAACGCCTCGAGCGTATCGGAGGCCATCAACACGTCGTCTTTGCCGATTGGCAGGCCAATGTGCATCATCTTGGTTTCGTCCGCTTTGGAGAGCGGCATGCTTTCCACCGGCATATCCTTGAAGCGGACGACAGAATTGAATTCTCCGCCAAAAACCGAGCGGTAAAAGTTGAACGCTTCTTCGGCGTTCCCGGCAAAGTTGAGGTAGATGTTAAGCTTGGTCATCTGTTCACCTTATTTAGTCGAGTAGTCTGGTAGTTTTGTGGTCTCGGAGTGCATCCTGTCGGCAATTTTGCGTGGCCCAGACCCTAAAGGTCTCAGAGACCTTTAGGGTCTACGACCAGCTTATCCTTCGTATGCCTTGTGAAGCAACGCAAGGTCGAATTTCTTCATCTGGAGAAATGCCTGCGTCACCCGGTCGAGTTGCTCCCGGGTACCCCGGGCCATCATTTCGTCCATGGCGGTAGGGACGATCTGCCACGAGACGCCATAGCGGTCCTTGAGCCAGCCGCACTGCTCGGCCTCGGGCACCGCCGAAAGTTCGCCCCAGAAGTGGTCGATTTCCGCCTGGCTATCGCAGTACACCATAAAGGAAATCGCTTCGTTGAAGGCGAAGTTGTGCGGGTGGGCGCTGTCCATCGCCCCAAACTCCTGGCCGAAGAGCTTGAAGGCGGCGTACTTCAGCGTCCCTTCTCGATCCGGCGGCTCGCCTTTGCCATAGCGCAAGACCTGCTCAACTTTTGACGAGCCTCGCCCGTTTCTGGCCGAGAACACGGCGGTGTAAAAGTTCACCGCTTCTTCCGCCTTGCCGCACACCTCGCCGACATACAGCAGTACGGGGGTAATGCTTTGCGTTATCTCGCCTTCATTCACGTACATCAACTGCCACGAGAGGCCGTAGCGGTCCTGCACCCAGCCATATTTTTCGCTGAAGGGATATTCGCCCATCTCCATGAGCACGCTGCCTCCCCGGGACAGTTTCTCCCAGATAGCGTCGATTTCGCCCTTCGACTTGAGTTTTACGTGGAATGAGATGGATGGGTTGAACTTGAACAGCGGGCCGGCGCCAATACTCATGAACGCCTGCCCCATCAGCTCGAACGAAACGAGATCCACCGTGCCCGAGGGGGTATCCCGAAGCGTGGTGATGCCGGTGACTTTTGAACCGGGGAATGCGGCGGCGTAGAATCGGGCAGCCTCCGCTGCTTCTTTTTCGAACCATAAATGGGGGGTGATTTGCCTGGTATTTGTCATCGATCAACATCCTTTCTACGGTTACCGTTAAGTTGGCGAGGAAGCGCTTGCCTTCCTCGGCGAATGCAATTATCTCCGGCAAATTTCGGATAATTTATATCTTTATTATAACATATGTTCTAAAAATAAGTCAAGTGTGGAAAGTTCAGACCCCGAGGGTCTCAGAGGCCTCCAGGGTTTGAAACCCCTCCACGGTGGGCTGGCCCACATCCAGTCCATACCCGCTCTCGATGAACTCCACCAACCTCCGCACAAAACGGGTCGCCGGAGCTCCGTCGATCAGGTCGTGGTCGAATACCACGGTCAGGTTCATGATCTGGCGCGGCTCGATCCTCTCCCCGACGACGGCCGGCTTCCGCACGATGCTCCCCACGATCAGGTCGAGCACGTGGGTTACGGGAGCCAGCCCCCAACCAGCGATGCCTTTGCCAAACATACCCACCGAGCTGATGCCAACAGTGCCTGCTGCGGACGTGAAAATCGATGGGTCGCGGTTGACGACCATGCGGATCAACGCATTGAACCACCCGGACAGCGGCCACGGCAGCAGAAAGATGGAACGCAGCCAGGAGGGCATCCCCCCGTTCGACGGTATTGGTTGAGACTGCAGCGAGCGGATTTCCTGGTGGATCTCCCGGAAGGTTTTATGGTTGGCGCTCCGGATGACGTGGCCGAGCAAGACGCGCTTTTCTCCGATCTTCCGTTCGACCATTAACCCGACGTCCACATCGTCGAACAGGACGAGCTGTTTACGGCCTTTCAGGTAGGCCTGCACCGCCTTGTTTTCATCGATGGCGCGAGCCAGGCAGAAAGCCAGGTAAGCGGTGAAGGAGAGCAATTCGCCGCTCCGCACCCGGTAATCTTCGATGAACTGCCTGGCAGCAGTGACATCCACTTCCAGCAAACCGTACATGAAGTGCTTCCGTGAGTTCAGATCATTGACGGCCAGCATGTCGTGGCGCTCCGCCGGGAAATCGATCACGTGATAGGGTCGAGTTTTTTCATTCATTTGTGTATTAGCTCTCATTTTGCCAGCTTTACCTGCTTCTCAAGGCTTTTCTAATGGGACGCGGACGGGCGCGGATAAACGCGGATTCTTACCATCATTTTGCGTGGTCCAGACCCTAAAGATCTCTGAGACCTTCAGGGTCTGACACCAACTTATTGGGTAGTCTATCTCCGGGTCGTATCTTATGGTCGGAGCACGCCGCGCTCGGCGCCAAACTGCCCGACGGAGGCCTGGGACGGCGAGGGGTCTCGCAAGGTGTGGAGGATCAACCCGCTGCGCAGGAAGGCCCATATCCCGGCGAAGCCGCCGCAGATCAGGGCGATCCAGGTAAAATCGGGCATGAAGAGCGACAGGAACCGGTACATGCCATTGGGCAGCAGCAGCACCGGGAGAGCCGCCAACGACAGGTTCGGGATCAACGGCAGCAGGATGTGCGCTCCCCACATGCGTCCCCGGCTCGGGCGAAGCGCCGGGTCCTGGCGCCAGCGGTGCAGGGATCGAACCGTGGCAAAGACGCCGGCGATCTGGAGCAGCGGGATCAGCGGCAGAGCGCGCATCAGCCAGGGTACGATGCCCAACTGGAGCGGAGCGGGCTGCTGGCCGGCGAGCAGGGCTGCCACACCCGTCCCCACTTCCGCCAGGATGGGGGGAAATCCATAGTGGTCGGCGTTGATCAGCAGGACCACGCCTTTCTTCTGCCCGGGCAAGAGCGCCATAAAGGCAGAATAGTCCGGTACGTTGCCGCCGTGCCAGACGAACTCCGTCGAGCCGATTTTGTCGACGAACCATCCCATGCCATACTGTCCCGCCGAGACGCCAAACTTGACGTATTCCGCCGCCCCGCGGTGCATCTCACGAATGCTGGCGCCGGAGACGATTTGCGCCTTGCCGTAGGCGCCCTCGTTGAGGGATGCGATCAGGTAGTGCGCCATATCTTCGGCGCTGGAAATAAGCTGGCCGGACGGCAGCGAGCCGCGCGGGATGGGTAGATTGGAGGCAAAGGGCAGAGCAAACCAGTAACGGTGGCCCACCGCCAGGCCGTTTTGTTTCGCCTCTGCCTGTGACGTATAGCTGTGGCGCATCTCCAGAGGGGCGAAGATATGGCGTTGGAGGTAAGTATCGTAAGCCTCGCCGCTCGCCGCCTCGACGACCAATCCCAGCAGGTTGTAATTCAGGTTGCTATATATGCAGGTCGAGCCCACCGGTTGGGCAAGCTCGAGGGCAGCCAGGGCGCGCGCCTGGCGCTCGACGGCGTCCGGGCTGTCGTCGAAATCAGCCAGGGCGACCTCCCCGGGCAGCTCCGGCAGGCCGCTGGTCTGGTTCAGCAGGTGGCGCACGGTGATCTGCGCGCTTGCCTGGGAATCGGCGACCCGGAACCAGGGCAGGTAGCGCTGAACCGGGGCGTCCAGCTCGATCTTCCCGCTTTCGACAAGCTGCATCACCGCCATAGCGGTGAACGATTTGGTCAGCGAGCCGATGAGGAAGGGCGTCTGGGAGGTGGGGGCTTCACCGCCGGGGCGGGCCTGTCCAAAGTTGCGCAGGTACATAACCTGGTCGCCTTCGACGATGGCAAGCGATGCGCCGGGGATGTTCAGGCGGCGCATTTGTCGTTCGATGTAAACGTCGATCGCATCGTAGGAGGCGCGGTTGGAAGCCTGTTTCGCCGAAACGGGCCTGGCGAATACCCGGAAGATGAGCGCCAGCACGGTGCAAAGGAGCAAGAATGGGAAGAGGAATTTCTTGATACTCATGGTCGTAATCCTTTATCTAAATGGGCGAAGGGGTCAACACAGCCGGACGCGGACCATCACCACGGTCTGCACGGCTTTCGCCACTTCTTCCGCCCTGGGGTTTCCGCGGTCGTCGCAGGTCACGCCGTAATATTTGGCGTCGAACGGCACCTTGCGCAGATGCTCCGCCAGCCCGGCTGCGATGGCCTGCTTATCCTCGACGACCGGTTCTGCCCGCCCCTGGACCTGCCGGCCGCGTAAGCGCAGCGTGACCGGCGAGCCGCCGGGCAGGTTTTTCCACCAGGTCGCATGGGTAAAGACGTACACCTGGTCGCCGGATTGAGAGTAGCTGACCGGGGTGGTGTAGGTCTTGCCGCTCTTGCGCCCGGTGAAGGTGATCAACAGGATGGTTTTGCTGACCATGCCATGCGCCGGCGAGCGCAGGATGAGTTTCATGGCGTGGTTGACGATCGGAGGGACGGTTGTTGCCTGGGTCATTTCAGCCTCTTTCTTTATTTAGTCGAGTAGTCTGGTAGTTTCGTAGTCTTGTAGTGCATCCGGTCGGCAATTTTGCGTGGCCGGTGCATTGCACGTGTCCTTCGTGCACTGCACCTGGGCAGCTTTTTTGATGGGGCGCGGGCGGACGCAGATGAACGCGGGTTCTTATGGTTTCGCCTGTCCAGCCAGGTGCGCCTGGTAAGCCTTCCAGCCGGGGCACCAGCCGGTGTGCCAGCGCCACAGCCGCGCCATCAAGGTCTTGGGGTTGGCTTCAGCTTTCCTCCGCATCGGGCAGGTTTCGCAAGCAAATGTCTTTTCAGTGGATGGGGTGGAATTGGTTTTCATTTTTTCTCCTTACCGCACAACCGCGGTGTCCACAAAATTCTGGTTACTGCTTGTTTCAATAGGATTTTCAAAATAACAGAAGAGGGCCATGACCAGCACGACAGCCCACAGCACAGCGGCCCGTACGAGGATATACGTCAAGAGGGCCGCACCGGTTAGCGACAGAGGCTCGAGGATCAGTGTGCTGGCCACCAGACTCACGTGCATGAGTATCGTCACCAGCAGGCTCCCGGTACGGTCGTGGACCCACACCATGAGCACCCTGAAAGCCGGCAGCCAGGAGAAGAGGCGCCCGAGCAAGAGCGCCAGCGGGAGCGCTGCGGAGAAACTGCTGGCTTCCCAGAACACAAGGAAGTGCCACGCTCCCCACACCAGGCCCACGATGAGCCCTGTAGCAAGGATGCCGTAACGCAGCCTCAGCCGGGGAATGGCAAACCCCGTCCAGCCGAGTTCTTCGAAGATTCCGACCAATAGCCCCACCACAAGACCCGACATCAGCAGGGCAGCCCTGTCACCCGCCGTGAATATGCCGGGGAGGAACCCAGGGGAGAACAGGGAGAGCACAAGGAGCACTGCTATCGTTAAAATCGGTGCGGTCAGGAGGGCGACCGCGTACCAGCGAGCGCCTACCCGCCACCTGAACAAACGGGAGAGCAACTCGCCAAAGCCCGCCATCCCATAGACCAGACCGGTCAACAAGATGCCTGCCATGCTGGGGCCGGCGAGCATCGCCAGGTACACCAATGGCCCCAGCGTCTCGAACTGCTCCCTGGTCATTGGGAGTCCCCCAGGGCCAACCGCCACAAGAATACCGCCCCACAAGATGGCGAACACCAGGGCGAAGTAGCTCAGCACCGGGTGCCTCTGGATAAAAACCTTAATCGTCGACATGATAATCTCCTTATTTGGCTAGAAGCCGTTTTGTGTAGCCTACGGAGTGCGCACAGCTTTTTGGTAGAACTGTTTCCTTCGAGACTCTGTGGTGAAACCTTTTTGTGTAACCTAAGAAGTACGGATAGCTTTTTCTATGCTTCGGTCCCGCCATCAGGACCTGCCGGGTTTGTGGGCAGCTTAGTGGATGGCCCACCGCAGGTGACTGAAACCAGGGTCAAGTTGAGATCGCGGATGCGTTCGAGCAGGCCGTGGAGCGCGCCCTGGTCGGGCAGCGGGCCGGAAAGCAGGGTCTCGTCGCCTTCCAGGTGCGTCAGCTTTAAGCCCGCAAACCAACCTGACCAGTGTGAGTCCAGGTGTCCCTTGATCTTGATCTCGTAATGTTCCGCCATAGAGCGTCTCCTGATGTCAGTAATGGGTAATCGGTCGCTGAGTAACCGGGGTTGTTGACGATCCCCAGTATAGCGCGCGGCGAGGCGGCCCGCATCTGCCAAAAGGGATAGATGGGGGTTTATTTTTCGGTTTTACCGGTCAACCCTCGCGATGCGGTTGGCAATTCCTCTCCAGGATTCCTGGTGTCATGGAATCGAGGCTTCAGCCGGAGATTTTGCCAGCGAATGCCCCGGCTGAGGCCTCGACTCCGCGCCCAAACCTCACCTGGTAAACCGGTTGGATTATGAGGCAATTTCAGGGATCAACAGAGGATGCCGAGCTGCCGGGCGCGCGCCGCCGCCTCGGTGCGATTGGCGACATCCAGCTTGCGGTAGATGCTGGCCGTGTGCGCTTTTACGGTGCCTGGAGAGACAACGAGCTGCCGGGCGATCTCCCTGTTCGTCTTGCCCAGGGCCATGAGCTGGAGGACTTCCATCTCGCGCCCGGTGAGCGGTTCAACCGGCCCGTCCGGCGGAGCGCCGGGAGGGCTTGCCTGGATGGTGGGTGAGAATGCATCCAGTATTTTCTGGGCGTACAGCTTATAGCCGGGGGCAGCCGACCGTAGATAGGCGGCCAGCAGTTCTCGGACCGGTTCCCCACCGTCCAAAAAGACGCGGAGATAGCCTTCCGGCTCGGCCAGGGCCAGGCAGGCTTCGACGATTCCCACGGCCTCCGGGAGGCGCTGCTGCCCGGCGGCGGCGGCAGCCAGGAGCAAATCGGCCTCCAGTTGCCTGCGCGTCTGGCTGCCAGCCGCAGACAGGGGTGCTATCCCGGCAAGCAAATTTTCCACTTCGGCGTATCTGCCCTGCGCCAGGCGGATGCGGGCCAGGGTCAGCCGGTACTCTTCCCGATGGAGATCGAAATCTTCGCTAAGCCCTATCTGGTCTGCCCAGCGCGAAGGATTTTGCAGGTCCCCGCTGGCCAGTTGCACGCGAACTCTCAGGGTGCGTAATTCCTCGTCGAACTCACGCGGCGGCCGTAGATGCTCTTGCAGCCTGGTTTCGAACCTCTCCACGACCTGCATCGCCCCGGCATAATCCCCCTTCGCCTGGAGGAGGCGCGCCAGGGCGACCAGCCCGAAACCATCCGTCATGATATTCTGCCAGGGTTCGTTGGCCTGGAGACCGTCCCGGATATCCTGCTCGGCCTCTTCCAGGCAATTCCACTCGAAAAGCACCTCTCCCAGGTCGATCTTCATATTCCCGGTCGCGTAAATGAACCGGATGCCTCTCTCCTTGATCGGGTCCAGAAATTCGTGGCACAAGGAAGCGGCTGCGTGCAAACGGCCCTGGATCAGGTAGAGACGGGTCAGGAAAGGGGCCACCGTAGGGATAGCCAGCGTTCCCTGGATGGACTTCTCCCTCTGGATGCACCTGACCGAGACCTCCACCGCACGGTCGAGGTCGCCGCGCCTTGCCATGGCCATCCCGTAGAGGAGATCTGCGGCGTTACGCAGGATCAGTTCTCCGGCAGGGATTTCGTCCAATGCCCGGTAATCGGGGAGAGGGTCAAACTCAGCAATGCTTGCCAGTGGGGCGAGGAAAGCCAGGGCGCACGCGGCAATCGTCTGCATCCATCGCCCCCCGGAATCAGGAGCCGCGCCAGCCAGTCGCCGCGCCAGGTCGTTCAACAGCGGGATGGCTTCTGCGATGCGCCCCTGGACGATCAGAAACCAGGCCTGGTAGAGGCCGATTTTGGGCCGGGCAACCAACATTTCCGGTGGGAGGTTGTCCGCCATCTGGATCACAGAAGGGTCATTCTCTGCCAGGCGCGCAGGGCCATAACGCTCGATCAGGTCCGCTGCCCGGCCCATCTCATCGGCAGCGAAGAGATGGTAAATCGCTTCGGCAGCGAATCCATTCTGCTCCAACCAGGCAGAAGCCCGGATATGCAGCCGGGGAGCCAGGTCGGGTTGGGCCTGCTGCAGCCGGGCGCGCAGCAGGTCGGCGAACAGGTGGTGATAGCGATACCAGCTTCGCTCGTCGTCCAGGGGCATCAGGAAGAGATTGGCCCGCTCCAGGTACTCCAGGACGGAAGCGGATTGGCGAAGCGAGGGTAATTCAGAGTGGAGCGCCCCCTCGTCGCCGGGGCTTTCAGCCGCTGCCAGGAGAGCGTCGCAGAGCGGGGCAGCCAGGCGCTCCAAAATCGAGGTGTGCAGGAGAAAACGCTGGATTTCTGGCGGCTGGCCGGCCAGCACCTCTTCCAGCAGGTAGTCCAGGATGTAGCGGTTCGTGCCTGAAAAACCTTCGATCAACCCGCGCACGTCTTGGCGATCGCGCATGGAGAGCGCCGCCATCTGCAAGCCGGCGACCCATCCCTCGGTGCGCTCTTCGAGCACGGCGATCGATTCTGCATCCAGGTGGAGCCCCATCACCTCGTTCAGGAACTGGACGGCCTCCGGCTCCGTAAAGCGCAGATCGGCCGCCCGCAGGTCCACCGCTTGGCCGCGCGCCCGCAGGCGGGCTAAAGGAAGCGGCGGGTCGGAACGGGTGGCGATCACCAGGTGGAAGGTATTCGGGCAGTGCTCGAGCAAAAAAGCCACCCCCTCGTGCACCGCCCGGCTGCTGATAAACTGATAGTCGTCCAGCGCCAGGGCGACTTCCACCGCCGCGGCATCCAGGTCGTTGATCAGGCTGGTCAGCACCGCTTCCATTGGCGCTGCCTGCATCCCCGCCATCAGTTGGGCGGCCTCACCGCCGATGCGCGGATCGACGCCCTGCAGGGCAGCCACCAGGTAGCGCAGGAAACGTCCCTCCTGGTTGTCGTTCTTATCGAGAGACAGCCAGGCCGCCGGCATGCCACTGCCGGCGATACAGGATGCCGCCAGGGTGGTCTTGCCGAAACCGGCCGGGGCGGTGATCAAGGTGAGCGGACCGCCCAACCCCAGGGCGATCTGCACCTGGAGCCGCGGCCGGGAAACCAATCCCGGCCGGATGAAGGGCAGGCGCAGCTTCGTGCGGATGAGCGGGTCAGTCTGTGGCATAACGGCCAGACCCCAAGGGTCTCGGAGACCCTCAGGGTCTGAGCCCTCCTTCTCGTAGAACAGATCGGTGGATGCTCCGGGGTTGCAAGGGGATTATAGCACAATGAGGTTCGCGTCTTTCACGATCCAGATGCTGCTCGATGAGATTGACCCGCCAGTCGATTTATGCTATAAACAAAATACCCCATATCCCCCAAAAGTCCGCGTTCATCCGCGCTCGTCCGCGTCCTATCGAATTCCGGAGGCCCGCATGGCTGAAAACCCCGATCTTCTCCAGCAACAGCAGGCGCTGAAAGACGCCCTGGCGAGCGGCGAATATCGCTCATTGGCCGAGGTGATCCTGGATGCGCACGGCCGCCTGCTCCAGAAAATGACCCGCGCCGCCAAACCGCCGCCGTTCTGGTTCAACGCCCTGGCGTTTACGCTGCTCATCCTGCTGGTCTTCAGCCTGGCCGGACTGCTGCTGGGTGTTCCGCTGCGGGGCGTGGACAATGCCACCCGCCTGAAGCTGATGCTGGCCGGCTTCCTGGGGACCGCCATCGGCTCGGCGTTTCTGGTCGCCGCAGCGCTCATGCACCGCAGGCTGCTGCGGACTCTCGAAGAGGCCGTGGTTGGCGAAATCGAAACACCCGCTGATCTGCAAGACCTGGGTGCCTGGCTGAGGAACACCTTCAGCCTGAAACGGCAGTTCTGGGTCAGCGCCCTGCCGGCCGTGATCCTGCTGCCGGGGATGAACTTCATGCTCGGCCTGGCGACCGGCATCCGCTTCGACCTGGCCGTGTACCTCACGGCGATCGTCGCCGGTTTCCAGGCCTTTACCGCGTTGAGCATCACCCTGGCCTGCCTGACGCTGCCCCACCGGCTGAGCCATTACCGGTTGAAACTGTTCGGCGCCGACCCGCGCAGTTCGCAAGTCATCGAAGACCTGGCGCGCACGCTGAACAGCGTCCTGCTCACCGGCTCGGCCATCCTGGCGCTGTTCACCCTGGACGTGGTGCTGTTCATCCCGTCCAGCGTCGTGGCATCGATCATCCTGCCCCTGCCCTGGCTGCTGCTGATCGCCATCTTCCTCAGCAACCAGTCCGCCCTGGCAAAGATCATCCAACGAGCCAAGCGCAAGACGCTCAACGAAATCCAGGCGCAGATCGAGGCCTTGCAGGCAAAGGAAGCCATCCTCGGCGAAGAGACGTTGAAGCACATCAACCAGCTCCTGGACTACCACCAGCGCATCCGTAGCAGCCGCAACTCGGCAGTGGATATCCAGAGCGGGTTGAACCTGCTGCAATCGCTGCTGCTCCCCTTGATCGGTTTGCTGTTAGCCAATATCACGGGTATCCTGGAGGTGGCGGCGCGGCTGCTGGATGTGTTGAGAAAATAGACACCATAGCGAGAAAATGAAATCCGGGGAATTTTCCCGCATCCGGTATACCAGGAATTACATCTGATTGGTGAGATTGCGCGTATACGAATGCTCATTTCCGTTCCGTGCTGATTCCCAACCAGGTTGAGATTCGGCCACGTAAGGGAGAAAAGGCAGATTCCGGTCGCCTGTTTTTCGGCCAACTGGCGATCTCATGGCAGGCGATGTCATAGCCAATCTCGATGAGCTCTCGATGTTTGCGGAATTCCCAGATCGGGATCGGGGGGTTGGTTTTCAACTCGATGAAATGCACCGGCACACCTTGCGCCTCAGCCAATGCGGTTTCCAGGTAGATCTCACGCTTCGTGAAGGCGGCAATGCTCTTCTCCAACTGGTCGAATTTATGTAGAGATCCAGGCAAGGAGGATGAATCGCTCAGGTAGAGAGCAATGATCTCTGTGGCCCCCATGGCCAGGGCGGGTTCAATGGGAAGTTTGCTCAATGCGCCTCCATCAACGATGAACTGGTCGTCATTTTCGATCGGCGCAAACCAGGGTGGTACAGCACAGGACGCCAGCACCCCTTCCAGGACGGATTGACCTGGATTCATTCCATAGATCACCGGCTGACCCGCATTCATGTTCGCGCCAATCAAGCCCAGGCGCACGTTTTGAAATTGGTCAAAACGCATATCTGGCGCAATCCCTGCCGCGATGATAAATTCCCTCGCTCGTGTGCTGGTATAGTTTAGACGCCCCGATAGAGCATGCCAGACTAATTGCCCAGGTGAGTCCATCAGGCGACCTTCCGTTATCGTTTGATATACGCTTTCCAACGCGGTGACTCCATCCAGGTTGACGCCCCAAAGCGCCAGACCGGTTGCATTGGCTGCTCCAATTGAGGTCCCCACCAGTAAATCCGGTTTATAACCTGCTTCGAACAGGGCGCGTAATGCGCCAAGCTGCATCGCGCCGCGCGCTCCTCCCCCTCCCAATACGAATGCCAGACACTTTTCCATCATTTACCTCCATTCTTCTCATTGAACTATCGAATACATGAAGGCCCGGCTCCCGCTGCCCTTTTTCGGCTGAATCCGGGCCTCCACTTTGAACTCACGCTGCCCCTTCCAAAAGGTACCCTGTTACCGCGACTTGGCTGCACTGATCGCTCTTGAAAAAGCGTTGCGCCTGTAGGTTGATGTGGAGGGGGTAATTTCGATCAGTCGTGATCATTTTGAATTTGATTGATTTCACCTGTTTGTTTATTCTCCAGCATCGCATCTTGTTTTGGCGGGCTTTTCCCGGGTGGGCAGCCCTGTTCAGCAGGCTTTTCTGCTACGTCTTCCGGTAGGGCCAGCGCCTTGTGGGTCGGTTCAGCCCTGTGTTGTTGCACCTGGCGTCCGAAAAACCGCTTGAGAAAACGATCACCAATCAAAGCATTCATTGAAAACCTCAGTGTTTCTTAATATGGATAAGCCAAGATAGCCAGCCAGGATGGTGACGACAATCCCCGTAGCCAGGCACATCCCTAAAGCGGGGTGGATACTGCTGAAGCCGAGGACCCAGGGAGCAATGATAGTGATCACACCCGCACCTGCGTCCCATTTGTAGGATCGCTTGAAACCCAAGAAGGCAATCAGCGCGCCGATTATCAGGCTTGTCCACAGTGCTACCGGTGTTCCAATATAGCCCAATAAGAATGGCGCCAAGATTAAAAGTAAACCATCTACTAAAATGATTAGGAATTGGCCAGGCTGCCAGCTTAGGCGCTGGAGCCTGAGCTGGCAGCCAATCGATCTCTGATTCATGAAGCAGGGGAGTCGTCGCTTTCTGACTAGGCTAACGAATCAGCGTAAACCCGTGCGGCGATCGCCTCTAACACAGCGACTTCAGCTTCGTCAACCGCCATGTAGACATACATGATCGCAGCCACAGCATAGTCCTCTGCATTCTCGGCTCGCTTGTTCGCTTTCTTGACCTCACGCGCTTCTTTCTCGGTCTCAATTTTGTTCTTGATCTGCTGGGTCTTCTGGTGGAAGTCCGCCTGGAGTGCTTCCCAGTCTGATGCAGCAGCTGCCTGCTTCGCCTGTACATCCGCCTTGAATGACGCCCGCCTGGCTTCGGCATCCGCTTTAGATTTCTGGAGAGATGCTTCCACCTTCTCCTTTGATTCTTGCTGAGCGGTCGCCGCTTTCGTCTCCACCTTGGCTACGCGGTCTGAAAGTTCCTTAAGTTGTTCTGATAGCTTTTTCATGATACTCTCCTTCTTTCTTTTTCTGGTATTCCCTCATCTGCCCTTTTCGGCGTCGAGGATTTTGACGAAACTATCGTTCATCATTATGCATAGGATACCAACCTTGGATGAGGTTGTCATGAATCTAAAGTGCTATAAAAGTGTTATTCTTCCCCTTGTCATCCGCAACAATCCTTTGATCACGCTTGCCAACGTCGCACGTGCGAAGTAGGACTGGAACCCAAAGAATTACCCGTTTATCTTCCATGCTGGCAGGCTGCTGGTCGATGGGAATCCGGTGGTCGGCGCGATGGGGATTTACCGTCTACTACGCTGCCGGCGGTAGGCTGCACAGGGAAAATGACACTTTTCTCATACTTTCGTTTGATGACAGCCATTCACTGGGCTGGTAAGATATCGCTAAGATGAATACTACATGGAGCATACCCACCAAATACATTGTCGGGGCCGGCCTAGTGCTGCTGGGGATCTTTCTCCTTTACCTGAGCCGTTCGGTAATTCCCCTGCTGGCCGTAGCCGTGCTCATCGCCGCGATCATCCGGCCTGTTATTTTATGGCTGGAGTCCCGTGTCCAACTGTCCCATGCTCTGGCCGTGGGATTGGTTTACCTGGGCCTGGCAATTGTGACTCCGCTTATCGTCATGCTGACCCTCCCAACCATCATCGACACGCTGGACTATGTCAGTAACCTGGATTATGAAAGCATTCTCGAGAGCGGCGCAGAATGGCTGCGCTCATTGCTCATAACGATCAAGGTTGCCCGGCTCCCGGTGGACGGGTTGGACGGTTACGTCGACAGAGCTGCAGAGATGCTGCTTGTAGCGCTACAACAGTTTTCACCCGCCTCGGCAGTTCCGCCATCACTTGATGCGATCATCCAACCACTCAGCTCCGCGCTGGTGTCTGTCGTGGAAGCTGGCGCCAATCTGGTCGGGATAGTCATCTCGCAAGCTGCAAAGATCGGATTTATATTCCTGGCATCGGTCTATATCAGCCTGGACGCACATACCTATCGCGGCGCATTCCTTAAAGCAGTACCAGCCGCCTACCGACCCGAAATATCCATCCTGCTTGCCCGGATCGGGCGGGTGTGGAACGCCTTTTTCCGCGGAGAGCTGATCTTGATGCTCATGGTTGGGGTGACGACCACGATCGGTCTGGCCGCGCTTGGCATGCCCGGGGCATTATACCTGGGAATCATTGCCGGCCTGCTCGAGCTCATTCCAAATCTTGGCCCGATCATTGCTGCAGTACCAGCGGTGATTGTAGCCCTGGTACAAGGGTCGATTTACCTCCCGATCAGCCATCTGGCCTTCGCTGGGGCAGTCATTCTGTTCTACATCCTGGTGCAGCAGGTGGAGAATAACTTTATCGTCCCGCGCGTGCTGGGCGACGCGCTAGAGCTGCCGCCTCTGATCGTCATAACGGGGGTCGTGGTCGGCGCTTCTGCGGGTGGGATATTGGGCGCGTTGCTGGCAACGTTGGTCATTGCTACCGGCCGCGAGGTACTCCACTATGTTTACTGCAAGATGCTGGGCCAAGAGCTAACCCAGATCGAGGAATCAGATCTTCAGATGGGCATTCAACCTTCCAGAAAATGGCTTTCGTCCTTGGTTGCAGAAATTCAAAGACTGGTCCGATCAGCTATGCCTCACCGTGGCAATAGGTGATTTGTGTTTGGCGGATAAACAGGGGGGCTCAGGATGAACTCCTGAAACAGCAGCCACAGCATGATCGGGTTCACCGCCAGGTAACTGAGCACGTGCCTGCTTCTCCCGCAACTCCTTTAGAGAGAAAAGCATCGACCACCTCAGGATCGAAGTGTTTACCCGCCTGTTCCTGGATATAAGCATGAACTTCTGCTTTCGACCAGGCCTTTCGGTACGGGCGGTCTGAAGTCAGCGCATCCCAAACGTCAACAACCGCAAAGATTCGAGCGGACAAGGGAATTTCTTCTCCCTTCAATCCGCGAGGATAGCCGGTACCATCCCACTTTTCATGGTGACAATAGGGGATATCCAGCGCCGGGCGGAGGTAGGCGACGGGAGCCAGCATCTCGAAGGCTATTAACGGATGTTTCTGCATGATTTCCCTTTCTGCATCATCAAGCAGACCCGCTTTCAATAGAATACTATCCGCGACACCCAGTTTGCCGATGTCGTGCAATAAAGCGCCGCGATGGATGTGGATCAAGTCCGGTTCTGGAATCCCCATTGCCCTGGCAAGGCGCAGGGTCATTTCTGCAACCCGTTGGCTGTGACCCTTGGTTTCCTGGTCACGTACTTCAAGGGCCTGCGACCAACCTTCAAGGGTGGCATCATAGGCGAGAGAAAGCTCCAGGTTAGAGGCTTGCAGATCATTGAATAATTTTGCATTGTCTATCATTATCGCCGCTTGTCCTGCCAATGTGC
This sequence comes from uncultured Anaerolinea sp., assembly GCA_964595435.1. Lineage (GTDB taxonomy): Bacteria > Chloroflexota > Anaerolineae > Anaerolineales > UBA4823 > RBG-16-57-11. The sequence continues at coordinate 89,618 of CAZQQJ010000008.1, forward strand.
CAAAAAAGTCCAGCCAATCCTGGTCGCGTTCAACCAGAAAACGGCTGAATACTTCCAGGACACCGATCACTTTCCCTTTAACGACCAGGGGTGCGCCGTGATAACAAGCAAAATTCTCTTTTCGCAGGTAATCAGCCATCTGCTGATTCTCCGGCTCGTTCGATTCGCTTCGGAATTCAACCATTCGCCCTTCCAGGGCGACTCTTTCCGCCAGGTTTGTTCTCAATGTCACGCTGGCATTTTGTGTGGCATTCATGTGGATTCCGATTTCGGCCTTGCATTCGAGAACGTTTCGAAATGGATCGAGGAGCAACACGGCAGCCGCGTCCACTGCCAGAAGGTGTATGGCGTGGGAGAGCAACAGGTTCAGACTCACCTGTACATCGGACCTGGAGGCAATTGCCTGGTCAACTTCGCTCAGCGCTGTGAGGCGTTCGAGTTGTTCCTGGATTTTGAGTTCTGCCTGTTTGCGTTCCGTAACGTCGCGGCTATTGAGGACAATGCCGTGAACCGCGGGAACGTGCAGGGAGTTCGTGGCGAATGTATCGATCCAGCGCCAGGACCCGTCTTTATGTCGAAGACGGTATTCCAACCTCTGAGTTGAGCCAGGCTCTGAACCGAGGCGGGCCAAAAATTCGCGTACAGGCTCGAGGTCGTCGGGATGAACATCGTCGAGCCCAGACCGACCGAGGAACTCCTGCGAGGAATAGCCAAGCAACCGTTCGGTGGCCGGGCTTCCAAAAAATATCGTCCCTTGAGCATCAATGAGCAAAATGGCTTCGCTGCCATGTTCGATCAACTCGCGAAATTTTTCTTCGCTTTCGCGCAATACATCTTCCGCACGCTTGCGCTCGGTGATGTCTTGATTGACACCGTAGGTTTTGATGGTTCTCCCCTTGTCGTCCTTGACAATGAAATATCTCACCGCGATGTGCCCAACGCTGCCATCGGCATAAAGCATCCGGTGCTCCAGATAGCGGTTGAAATTGGGATCATCGGTCTCCACTCCCTTGCGAATTTCTTCGCCGTAAAGACCCCATTCTTCGGAAGGCACAAAGTGCTTGGCATAGTCGGAGACTGACATCTGATAGCCACCCATCTCGTTGGCATTCGTGCGGAAGATCCCATAGAAATTATCCGTGAAAGTGAACATGCCACTGGCGACATCCAATTCCCAATGACCCAAATTGGCGATCTTCATCGCGTTTGAAAGCTGCGCTTCGCTTTTCCGCAGCGCCTCCTCCGTCTGTTTGCGTTCAGTAATATCGTGGTAGTTGATGATGATGGCGTGAACCGCTGGAATCTCTAGCAAGTTCGTGCTGGCCGCTTCGACCCAGCGCCAGGTCCCATCTTTGCGTTGAAGGCGGCACTCTGCCGTCTGAATCGCGCCTGGCTCAGACGCAAATTGAACAAAGCTTGTGTGTATGTGTTCGACGTCATCGGGATGAATCCATTTGAGCATGGGTTGACCGAGACGCTCCTGCTCGGAATAGCCAAGCAGTCGTCCGGCGGCTGGGCTTGAGAAGAGCACGAGCCCTTGAGCGTCAACCAATGTGATGGCTTCGCTGCCATGTCCGATCATCGCGTGGAATTTTTCTTCGCTTTCCTGTAATGCAACTTGGGCGCGTTTGCGTTCAGTAATGTCCATCACGATTGCAGTGTAGAATTCTTCCCTATCCTGAGCAATCCTGGAAATGCCAACCTCGACCGGGAACTCGGTGCCGTCCTTGCGCCTTGCGACCAGTTCAGGGCGATCCTTGATCATTACGACGGTATCGGGCCTGCCCAATTTGCGGAGGTGCTGGCGATGAATTTCCGCGAATCGTTCTGGTACAAGCAGGTCAAGGGGACGGCCCAATATTTCTTCAACGCGAAAGCCGAAGACCTTTTCAGCCGCTCGATTGAAATAGACGATTTGGTATGTTTTGTCCGTTGCGACGATAGCTTCACTGATATTGTCCAGAAGGGTCGCGAGTTTTTCATTCAACAGCTTCATTTGGCGCCTTGCCTCGTTCAGGGCGAGATGATTCCATCATTATGAATCTAAAGTACTGTAAAAGCGTCATTCTTGCTCTAATTTGCTTCCTGATCCTCACTGAACGGTTAAAAGTGTTGCAGCAAGCGGCGATTTACGTCACTTGCTGCAACATTTGTGTCAGGCCAGTTCGTTAAACGGATAGGGCATTTTTGATGAGTTCCCACGCTTGCTTGAGCAGATCGCTGCGCCGCTTCTGATCGGCCTGCAGCTCGGCGATGCGCGCCTCGCGCTTGGCCTTCCGTTCGCCGCCTTCCCTGGCAGCCTGCTCCTGCAAGGACTTGATCTTCGCTTCCGCCTCTTGCTTGCTGGTTTCGATTCTCGCCTGGATTTCGTCCTGCATGGCTTGCAGCCTGGTCTTGGCCGCATCCACCTTGGCCTGGAGTTTCGCCTTAGCCTCCCCGGACGCCTGGTCACGTTCGGCCTCCAGCTCGGCAATGTCAGCCTTGAGCACTTGAATGTCACGCTCCATCTGGGCGTCAACGAATTCGCTGCGGCTGCGGCGGAAGACGACGCCGCCCAGGGCCTCCATGCGCGTATCGACTGGCAAAGTCCACTCCTCCCACACTTCGGCCACGACGGCTGCCTTGCCTGGTTTGAGGGATTGCTCCACCTCGTAGAGGTAATCCTCGCTGATCCCCAGATGCACCAGGTCGTACAGCATGCCTCCGTATGTCCCAGCGCCGGCGCCGATGGCGACCCCTATCGGTCCTCCGATCAGGCCGATCAGGCTCCCGGTAAGCAGGCCCACAGCCGTCCCGACCGGGCCAACGTCGCCCTGCTGCTTGACAGACACCTTCCCGCTGGCGTCTCTGGCGATCACAGCCTTAGCGTAGAGGTTGATACTGCCTTCCTCCTGCAACTCCTGGAGGACTCTTGCACCCTCATAGGCTTTGATCTCACTATCGAATATAACTACAAGCATCTTATCCATTTTTGTTCTCCTTATTTAAATCTAATCTGAAATTTTATACATCCTCCGGCCAACGTTGGATGGGCGTTGTCGGAAGCATCTCAACACTCTGCCGGTCCGGTTTCAGGTAAACCGTGCCTTCATCAAGATTCGATGGCTTTCTCAAACTCGCGCCGCAGGCTGTGCAAGCGGAAGGCAAGGATCATCAGCGTGATCCCGAAGGTGATGGCGTAAATGCCGATCAGCCACACCAGGCTCACGGCGCCTGCGCTCGGAAAAACGAACAGCAGAAGGCCGAAGAGCATCGAGAGCAGACCGCTGAGGATCAACGCCCATTCCCCTGTGATCACATGCCGGAGCTGGATAGCAGCCACGATCTCAAAAATACCCGTGATGAGCGCCCAGGCGGCAATGACATACAGCAAGACGAGCGCGGTGATGTTGGGCCAGAAGAAAGTCAATAATCCAATGGCAATCCCTGCCACGCCTTCCAATAGCACCGCCCACCAACGTTTGAAGTATCGGTAGGAAGCGAGGCCGGTGAACACGGTAAAGATGCCATCCGCCAATGCATAAGCGCCGAACACCAGTACCAGAGCCTGCAACATTTGTTCGGGCCGGATCAACGCTACGACGCCAAAAATGACGGCGACTACCCCGCGCAACGCGAACAACCACCAGTTACGTGCAATCTTTTCTAACATAGGTCAGTTCCTCCAAATTCATTGTTCCCTTTTCGGGTTAATAAGTTTTATTACTATCCATAGGATATCCCTGGATGGGGGAGCCGTCATGAATCCAAAGTGCTATAAAAGTGCTATTCGCCCCTTTTCAGGAAGAGGCCGCTACCCAGGCGAGATCAGCCACATCGTAAGCGGCCCGCAAGTATCCGAAAGTCCAGCTAGAAAATCCGGTATAATAAGTACTGAAGCTGTCCTTCGGGATACTTCAATTTCCTTCCTTCCTATCGGGAGAATGGGTAGGGTATGCTGATTAATCCGTCCATCCTGGTAGAGCTGCCACTCCTGCGAACGAAAATCTCAATTCCCCAGATGCCGTTTGGGGCCATTAACCGGCCGCGCCTCACTGAAAAGATCCATCACGGCGTCAAGAGGCCCTTGACGCTGCTCGCCGCGCCGGCGGGTTTTGGAAAGACCCATCTTCTGCTCGAATGGGCGAAAGAAGCCCGTCTTCCAGTTGCCTGGCTGACCCTTGACAGCGACGATAACGATCTTAGCCGCTTTTTCCGCTATCTGATTGGCGCTCTACAGACCATAGAGCCTGGGGTTGGGGAAGAAGCATTGGATTTTACCCAATCTTCCAAAGGCGGTGGATTGGAAGTGGGGCTAACCCTGTTGATCAACGAAATCTCCGCCTTTTCGAAAGAAATCGCCTTGGTGCTGGACGATTTCCAGGTTCTGGAGGATCAGGCGGCACTCCAGGGGGTCAGTTTTTTACTCAAATACCTGCCACCCAACCTGCACCTGGTGATCGCCAGCCGCAGTGAGCCCGAGCTGGACCTGGCCTTTCTGCGCGCCAAGGGCCGGCTAGTCGAATTGGGCGTCGACGAACTGCGCTTCACCGACGATGAGGTCGTGCAGTATTTCCAACAGACAGTCGGGTTGCAGCTCCCGCCCGAGACGGTCCAGGCGCTGGAGGAACGCACGGGTGGCTGGATCACTTCCCTGCAAATGGCGGCGATTTCTCTCAAGAATCAGGCGGATCCGGCGGCCTTGCTGGCCAACCTGCAGGGCAAGACGTATTACCTGGCGGGTTTCCTGGCCGAGGAGATCTTGGACCGCCAACCGGAGGAGATCCGCCAGTTCCTGCTGAGAACCTCGATCTTAGAGAGCCTCAACGGACCGCTGTGCGAGGCGGTGGTCAACCCAGACGCCCAGCCGGGATACGGCGCGGTCCTGTTGAACCGCCTGGAACACGCCCATCTGTTCATCACGGCTCTCGATGAGAAGCACGAGTGGTTCCGCTACCATCCCCTGTTTGCCGACTTTCTGCGCCAGGTCGAGGCGGAGGTCAACCCGGGCGAGATCCCGGAGCTGCACAAACGGGCAGCACTGTGGTTCGAACAGAATGGCCATCTGAATGATGCCTTCCGGCACGCACTGGCATCTCAGGGTGTGGAATGGGCGGCAGATATGATCGAGCGCAATGTCTTACCGATGATCAATATCGGTGAAGTGACTGCGCTCGCTCGCTGGATAGACAGGCTGCCGGATGACGTCACGCGCCAGCGCCCGCCCCTCCTTCTGGCTTATGCCTGGGCGTTGATCGTAACCAACCAGCTGGATCTCGCCCAGCATTGGCTGGAAGAGTTGCGGCGATTGCTCGACCAGCATGAAAAACAAATGGCTGCAGCGCCAATCCTCGTTGAGCCGGGAGCCGTTGAAAGTTATGAAAAAACCGATTTGCCGTTTCTTCGCGGTGGCTTAGCACTGTGTGAATCCTACCTGGCGATGGCGAGCGGTGACATGGAGCAGGCCGCCGAGCTATCCCAGCAGGCGAGCAGCTATTTCCATGATGAGGGACCATATTACAGTTCTACATACTTCCGCAGCATTGTTGCACTGGACGACAGCATCTCTTCCATCTTGTTTGGCGACACCCAGAAATCAATCGAGTCCTTGCGCACAGCAATCAGGATTGCCAGGCAGGCAAACAATCAATTCGTGATGATCATAGCCGGCTGCGCACTGGCCGATATGCAAGCGCTGCAAGGCCAGCTCAGCAAGGCGTGGGAAACCTACCAACGAGTGCAGTACTGGGCCCAAGGGCTGGAGGGTAAACCGCTTCCCTTAGCCGGGTTGGTGGATATGGGTCTCGGAGAGATTTTGCTCGAACACGATTTACTGGAGGAAGCCAGGAATTACCTGGAGCGCGGCGTCCGGATCACCCGATCGATGTGGTATATCGGCAGCCTGCATGGCATGATTGCCCTGGCCCGTCTGCGCCAGGCGATGGGGGATATCCCTGGCACGCTGGAAGTCGTTGAGGAAGCCGCGCGCATGGCGCTCAGCACGGAGGCCAGTGAGTGGGATGAGGTCGTCGCACCTGCAGTCGCGGTCCGGCTGGCCCTGCAGCGCGACGACCTGGCATCCGCCGAACTATGGTGGAAAAAGGGCGGGTTCCCCGATCTGAGCACCCCGATCGCTTTAGAGAATTATCCGTATCACGTCTTTGAATATTTGCTGCTCACCCAGGCCAGGTTTCTGCTGGTCAAGGGTCAAGAAACAGGCAGAGCCGGCGATCTACAGCAAGCCGCCGAGATGTTGATGACGCTCCTGCTCGAGGCGGAGCGTTTTCAGCGGGTGACCTCGCAAATTGAGATCTTCGTTCTCCTGGCGATGGTGCAATCTGCTCTGGGAGATGAAGGGGCAAATAAGACCCTGCTGCGCGCCCTGGCGCTGGGTGAGCCGGAAGGCTACCGGCGGGTCTACCTGGATGAGGGCTGGCGGCTGGCCGAACTCCTGCGCCAATGCAGGTCTGTGCAGCAAGATTCCGGAAGCCATCTCCCTTCTCTGGCCTTTCTCGATAACTTATTGGAAGCCATCCAACGTGCGGAGACCGGGCGAGAATTCGATCATCGACCGGTCGAAGGGAGAGCAGGTCCAACGACCGCCCACCTGGAATACGGTCTATCCATCTCTCTATCGGCGCGCGAGATGGAGGTGCTGGCTTTGATCGCCGAGGGGAAATCCAATCAAGAAATTTCCGCCGAGCTCTACCTGGCGCTCAACACCGTCAAGCGCCACGCCTATAATATCTTTGCGAAGCTCGAAGTCAAAAAGCGAACCCAGGCGGTTTCCAAAGCCCGCCAGTTAGGTTTGATCCCTTAATTTTCCCCTTTCTAAATTGACACTTTTGTAGCACTTTGGATTCATGACAGCCTGTAACCTCGCGAGTATGCTATAAATTGCTATGGGCGAGGTTTTTTGTTTAATCGACATATCGTGGAGGCAGAAAGAAAATGATGAGTTCAAAACAGAATCCGAAGCAGCTGATCGAAAGTATCGTCTAGTCCGTTACGGGCGCTGTGGCGGTTCACAACTACCTGGTTACGGATCGTGATTTGACCATTCAGGTTGCCGGAACCCTTGTGCGTGGCGTGATTGCCCTGCCCAGGATAGCCGGCCATCCCGGCCCGAAATAAAACCTGTGACGGAGATCGAGGGAACTCCGGAGCGGGTTATGGCCCAGGCCGGTGTGTGAGCTGCTCCGGCGCGATAAAGTCAGATCTGGAGAGAGTATGAAACGAATTCTCATTTTGACGGCCGATTATGGCTATGGACATCGCAGCGCGGCAAACGCGATTGCAAAAGCCTTGCAAGAAACGCATGGTCAAGAATGTAAGGTGGAAATTGTCAACCCGCTGGATGATCCACGCGCCCCGGCTTTCTTTCAAGAAAATCAACTGGATTACGACAGATTAGTTCGAGAGGTGCCTGACCTGTATAAACTGGGATATCAGGTCAGCGAATCTCGGCTGGCAGGCAGCCTGATCAACAGCACCTTTACCCTGGCGTTATTAAACGTGCTGCGCGAGATGATCCGTAAGAAAAAGCCCGATATCATCGTCTGCACTTATCTGTTCTACCAGAACATTTTATCGGTAATATTCGCAATTGAAAAACGCCGCATCCCAATATTGACCGTGGTCACCGATCTGGAAACCGTACAACCTTTGTGGTTCCATCCAGCCGCCGATCTATGCCTGGTGCCCACTCAGACCGTCTATGACCTGGCGATCAAGGCCGGCCTGCCCCCCGAAAAGGTGAAGATCACGGGTATCCCGGTCCGTCCAGAACTTGTGATAGGGAACCAGGATCAGGCCTCCCTCCGGTCGAGCCTCGGGTGGCGCCCAGACCTATTCACGGTGCTTGCCATTGGGAGCAAGCGCGTCGAGCACCTGTACGACTCGCTGAGGGTGCTGAATCATTCCGGGCTGCCTCTGCAACTGGTGGTTGTCTCAGGCGGGGATGATGAGCTCTACCGGCGTTTCCAGGAGACGGAATGGCACCTGGAAACACATTGCTACAATTTTGTGGCCGAGATGGGGACTTTTATGAGAGCCGCGGACTGTGTCCTGAGCAAAGCCGGCGGTTTGACTGTCTCCGAGGCATTGGCATGCGGGCTGCCGCTGATTCTGGTCGACGTTATTCCAGGGCAAGAAACCGGCAATGCAAACCACGTTGTCTCCGGCAACGCCGGGGTGCTGGCTCGAGACCCGATCGAAGTCCTCGAAGCGACCTGTCACTGGTTGGATAAGGATCGGCGCCTGTATCGCCAGCAGGCTCAAAACGCCCGCCGGTTGGGGCATCCACGGGCTGCTTATGATGTGGCTGACCTCGTTTGGGCGTCCGTTTCTTCCTGAAAAGCTGTGCGCACCCCGGTGGTTCACACAAAATCGGCGATCAAGCACAGATTACTCAGCCAGTCAGGCACGGATCACTCAGCAGATGATCGCTCATCATTCAAATTGTCGAGCTATGGACAGTGAACGGAGGTAAAGATGCAATCCAGATTTTCGACTACACGCAAAAGCGACTTTGTCCACGCCAACGGCATCCGCCTGCACTACCTGGATTGGGGCGGGGAGGGGCCGGCGCTGCTCTTCCTGGCGGGCATGGGCTGTACGGCATACATCTACAGCCGGCTCGCCCCACACTTTACCGATCATTTCCACGTCATCGCTTTGACCCGTCGCGGCCACGGGGATTCGGATTATCCCGAAACGGGGTACGAACCGGACACGCTGGTCGAAGACATCCGCCAGTTCATGGATGCGCTGGGGATCGAACAGGCCATCCTGGTGGGGCACTCCCTGGCGGGCATCGAACTTTCCCACTTCGCCGTGCGCTACCCGGAACGTACCTTGAAGCTGGTCTACCTGGATGCCGCATACGACCGCACCTACCCGGCGTATAAGGCCATCATGGAGAAAAACCCGCTGAGAAATATCCAGCCCCCAGAAACGGATAAGGAGGCGGATACCATCCAGGCCTATGTTGCTACCCTCAAAAGAGTCCACCCGGACCTGGCTGCAATTTGGGATGAGCTGCTGGATGAAGAAGTTCTGCACACCATCACAAAGAACTCCGCCGGCAAGGTAGTCGACAAGATGCCACAAGCTATTGGTGAAGCCCTTAATGATGTGCTATACAGTTTTACGCCGGAAGATGCAAAACTCCAGTCGCCGGTGCTGAGTATTTATACAATTTTGGATAGCAGCTATTACCTGGCCCCAGGTTACATGACGGCAGAACAGCAAGCGCAAGTGGTCGAGTTCATCGACGTGTTACGAGCGCCCATCCAAAAGGAATGCTTCGAGCTATTCCGCCACAGGGTGCCGCACGCCAGGATTGTCATCATCCCAAAGGGGCATCACTATTGCTTCATCAAGCACGAAGCGTTGGTTGTCGAGGAGATGAGGCGGTTCTTGCCGGCGTAAGGTTCGATTTCCAGACTAGCTTTTACTTATTCCCTACAGCCAAACATTCGATCTCCGCTTCGGCTTGCACAGCATTCCCCTTGTCATCCACGCCGCTGAAATACCACAGCCCCCGCGTGGCCTCACCCGTGTCGTTGCTGTTCCAGTTCTGTGGGTCGGTGCATGTCTTTCCAGCAGGAATGTATGCACCTGGGCAGGAATACCAATCGGCAAAATCCTCCGGGCTCCAGGGTTTGCCGTCATTGGATGGGCTGGCGCGCCATTCACCATCTTGCCAGAATTTCATGCCAAACTCCTGGATGTGCACACCGGAATGCAGCGCCTGCACGGAAGTGGCATATCGAATGAGAAATTGCGCCTCAGCTCCCCTCAGGCACAACGCGCACAAACATCCAGTAATCTTTTTCCTGCTGGATCTCGACTCGAGTTTTGCCCTGCCTGGCAGCCTTCTGCATACTGGCCCACAGCGCATCATCCTGGGGTAGCCAGGCGCGCACCTGTGTACCATCATCTAGCTCAACCTTGATATAACTTTGCACCAATCCGCCGCCCGCCGGAATGGATTGGCCAAAGGCCACGACCCGGCCGGTCTGTTTCTGCCCGCCGCAAGCGGTCAGGAGCATAGCAGACAAAATCACTTCCTTTCACAAACAGCTACTTCACTGGGAAATGGAAACTACGGTTCAGTTTTTGGAAGACTTCCTGGTCATCGATCGACTCGCCATAGATTCGATTCCCGAAGAGACTCAGAATAATCGTCTGTGGGCAGTATTCGGGCATTCCACTGCTGAGCTGGAAACGCCCGACCATCTGGCCGGTTTGGGCGGCATAGGTGGTAAAAACGATCTTCTCTTGCACTCGTTCGATCATCTGAACCTGGAAACCGCTCGTCCCGCGATAGGTGCACCTTTGCAAAACGGTGATCGTGCTCTCCGTACAGACGACCAGGTGAAGCTGGCTGACATCCTCAGGATCCCAGCGGGAAAGTTCCTGGTTGTTAAAGTATCGGCTGGGGGACTTGCAAGAATTTTTACTGCAGATCATGGCGCGGTTGACCTGATCGACATCCTGGCTCCACGCCGGGGCGGCGGATAGGCTTTCTTTCTGGCAAACGCTTAACGCCTGCTCCTGCAATTTTTGCAACTTATCCCTGGCCATCTTCTCGGTAGCTTTGGCAGCGGTTTCTGCCAGGTTGGGTGTTTGGGTAGGCGTGCGGGTCACGGTGGGCGTCCGCGTAGGCGCCGGGGTGCGTGTGATGGTAGGGGTAGCCGTGGCCGTGGCCGTAGCGGTCGGGGGAGCGGTTTCCGTCCAGGCGGCTGCGATTGCCGTGGCCGTAGCAGCGGAGCGGATCGCGGCAAGATTAGCGGTCAGGTTGCAAGCGAGCAGGCTCAAAATTAAGAACAGAAAGAGAATAAGCTTCTTCATGGCAACCTCACCTGACGAACAAGGTTCGTATTTCATTGCCGTGTGTCAATTGCGGGAGTATTCGCACTTGACACACCAGCCGAAAAATACAAAACAGCCGTTGACTTGTGGCCAGCGGCTGTTTTGATAACGGTCATGAAATTCGTCGTTTGGGATGTAGTTCCGCGAATATTGAAAACTATCTTGAATTTCGGTTGGATAATTTCATTATAGCATGCTGAAAGAGCAGAGTCAACAACCACCGAAAGTTGACTCTATCCCAAACTACCGGCTGCCCCCTGCGAAGCACGGGGCTGGAAACCGAAAAGACCAGAGCGGTGACGACTGTTTGGCGCCCATCCCAGGGTCTACCACGGGAGGACTCCTCCCGCAAGTGCAACGATGATTCCTACGGAATTGAAGAGAGCGTGCGTGATGATGGTCGGCAACAGGTTGCCCCTGAGTCGAACGTAGTAGGCCAGCGGCAAAAAAGCCAGGAAGAACATGAGATAGTTCCATGGAGTGTAGAAGTGGTAGATCGAATGGAGAGCGGCGTTAACTGCGGGAGCCCAGCGCCCGGAGGCCGGGATCCTTGGCATGAGAAAAGCGCGAAAGTACATTTCCTCAACGATCGGAGCGACGAGGCCCGAGAGAAACAGGCCCAGCCAGAGCGTGTAAGGTGAAATGCCCGCTGGGATGCCGTCGAGAACGGCCCAGGGTGGCAGCCAGGATGCCATTGCGCGCAGGATGACCGTACGAGAGGGTATGGCGAGCGCGCCCGCCACCTCTGCAATTACGTAGATCACCACGACGCTGAGCAGGATGTCCAGGATCGAGACGCGGCGGCTTCCGCGAGGGGCAATGAGGGATCTCCAGTTCCAGCAGATCCGTCTTCGTTCGACGATGAGAACTCCGACCTCGCATGGGACCAGTACCAGCGGAATACAGAGGATAAGGGCCAGATAGGTTGAGCCGCCGGCTCGATTCACCAGCCAGGCTGCGAGTAAAAACGCGAGGGTGAAGGGAATACCGGGAGCGAGATGGAGAAAGAGAGTCTTCCGCAGAGAGTAGCGTTCAGGTATCTGCCATTCTTCAGTCATATTCCGGGTTCACTGTCGCCAGGAACTTCTTGATGTGGGGTAGCACTTGATCGATTCGCTCAATTGCTGCACCATGATCGAGACCCGGCAGCGTGACGAACGTGACGTTAGCCATCTGTTCGGCGCACTTTTGGGCAAGAGGATAGACCTCATCCATTTCCCCAGCATAGAGGAGACACGGCATTTTCATCGTCGGCAAAACAGCCTCCAGGCTCTCCCTATCCTGAGCGACTGCCAGGAGAGCTTCATAATCGTAGCCCAGCATCCGCTCCTTTTCTTTGGAGAGTAATGGGCCATAATTCTCTTCCCACATAGCAACGAACGCCTTCGGCCCATGCTCAACCCCATAACGGACGAGTTGCCGCAACCCACCCATGTTTTGTGCATAGGGATGCTGCCCCCCGATAATCAAGGATTGGAAACGCTCAGGGGCGTATCGCGCTGCGCCAAAACCGATCCACCCACCCATCGAGTATCCAAAGTAATGGGCTTGGGCAATATCCAGATCATCAAGAACTTTAACGATGTCCTTTACCCGCTCTTCCAGCTCATAGGCTTCTTGTCGGTGCGGCTTATCACTGGCTCCATGCCCTCGTGCATCGACCAAGACCAATCGGTAATCATTTTTCAAAGCCGACACGTAGCCATAATCGTACCAACACTGCAGGGTGGATAGTGACCAATGTTGGAGCACCAGTGGAGGCCCCACACCTTCGGTCTGGTAATGAATACGAATGCGTTCGTTGTAAGCATACGGCATGGGCTGTCCCTATTCAACTCTTTTGATATCGAATGACACATCCATTATCGCGCCATTTCATCATCAAACTACATTCATTTACTTTCGAGCTTCCAACATAATCCAATCGATATTCCAGGGCAGATGATCTTTGTGCGGCACGGAGGCCGTAGAAATATCTCGAAAACCTGCCTGTTGCAATCGAGTTCCCACCACCTCCGTGGTGATATAGTCAAAAGACTGCGCCGGAGATTCCAGAGAATTCAGAAACGCCGCCAACAAACGTGACGGCGGTGCACCGGTCTTGCCTGGGGCAAATTTATCTACGACGACAAGACGGCCTTTTCGATTCAGTACATCGTAAATTTTGCAGAACAGCATCTCGCTGAAAGAACCCACATCACACAGTATCACCATATCAAACCCGTCCGGTAAGTCGTCTTTTAAAAAATCGGCTGCCAGGTAGGTAACCCGTTTCGCGAGCTTATTTTCCGAGGCAATCACTCTTCCAGCCTGGCAGACGCTTTCAAAGTCCCCTACAACCGAGGTCAGTTCCTCGCGTTTGCGGAGAAGGGCAAACGACACGACGCCCGAACCACCGCCCAGGTCCAGCAGCCGGTTGACTCCCCGCAAATCGAGCATGTTTGCCAGTTGTTCTGCGAATGAACGGTGAATCTGGTAGAGCTTGCGCGTAAAGCGTGCCATGTAGGTGGGATCATCCTCAATCTGCCGGAAATAGTCCGTTGGCGCCAGGCTCCATGCCTGCCAGGCTGACATGGGCTTGCTGATATTCAACACCAGATCGCGCATATACAAAGACAGATCGCGATCCTCACGCGCCTGAAAAGCCCAGGTATCTTGGTTCTGCACATTGAGTATCGCTTCCCGGGCAATGGTAGAAGGGGTGTAGCCTTCGCCACTATCCTCCAACAAGCCAAGCTTGCACAATATCTGTAACCAATAATGGCAGCGGTTCAGCGGGATGTTCAAGGTTTGGGCTAACTCTTGTGCCGATAAAGGTTTTTCCGCAAGTAACCAAAAAAGACCCAATTCCATGGCAGCGCCCAAAACGGCTGCGAAGATAGAACCATTCATGAGCTCCAGGATATCTTCGGTGGTCTCAGGTTTCATTGCAGATTTCTTATTTAATCGAGTAGTCCGGTAGTTTCGCAGTCTTGTCGTACATCCGGTCGGCAATTTTGTGTGGCCGGTGCACTGCACCTGGGCAACATTTTGAGGTAATGAGTAGTTCGTAGCCGAGTAATCAGTTCTTGTATGAGAAGTCAAGCACTGCAAGGACTTCGGCTGTTGCCGCATCCCGGAGTTTACCATCCGATGTTACTAAAAGGGAGCCTCTGCAACAGAATGCGTGCTCATCAGCCCCGGCTAGCGGGGCAATTGTTCTTGCCTCGCCAGTGTCAGGGTCCAAAATGACCAATCGCCGATCGCCCCCCATCTGATACGGCCATGTGATCGCCGCAAATCGATTCTGGGCCTCATTGTAAGCAAGATCAAGAACATGAATGCCTTTGCCGGGCTCCCATTGCCACAATAGCGCTCCGTCTGTGACTTGAAAACATCTGACCGGCCCACCGCTTTCGCTGATGCAGACCTTTCTCGGCGAAAACGCGAAATCAAGCGCTGCAAACGTAGTCCGTGATATTGTCGCGATTTGCTTGTTCTGGCTGGTTGCAAGCTTGTAATCGCGTCCCTTTCTGTCCAACACAATCACCGGATCGTAGGGACTTTGCCAAAAGTCTTGGACCCCCCGAAACGATTGTTCCGAGCACCCATTCTTGAGATCGAGTGTCTGGAATGATTTACCGTCGAACCCGCACAGGATTCTTTGGTCATCGATTGTCACGCGAATTTTCTGAACCCTTTTCAGATCTTTACGGCGCCAAAGTTCCCCGCCTCTGCTCGCGTCGTAAAGTGCGATCCCATGGACATGATATGCCCCAACCACACACGAGCGCCCATCGCGACTGATAGCAAGTCGCGTACCGCCAAAGTCAAGTGTTGTTCCAAATGCGGCGATGCGATGCTGTGAGTGAACGTCCCATATCTGCACATGCCGCTCGAATTCTGCGACGGCGATCACTGAGCCATCGAAGGAAGTAGCGATGTGCCTGATTACTGGCCGATGTTCTGTCATGCGATCAATTGCTGGCTATCGAATATTAAAATTGGCCGATCCATTGGCAGTTCAGGCGGCGTTTTTCTCCAACCGGCGCTCGTAGAGCGCGTCTTCCAGACGCAGATAACCGCGGATGGCGTGGCTGGCGGCCAGGCGCAGCGGCTCCGGCGGCCAGGGGATGGTGCGCCGGTCGACGAACCAGACGCCCGTCAGGTCGCTCTCCCGCTCCAGGACCAGGTCGGCCAGCAGGCAGCCGTTGAGATGCGTCATGGATACGCCATGCCCGACGCAGCCCAGGCTGTAGACGGCGCGCCGGTCGCCAATGTGGCCGATGGCCGGTGCCAGGTCGACCGGCACCGAGACCGGCCCGCCCCAGCGGTGGGTGAAGCGCACGCCTTTCAACGTCGGGAAGAGCCAGGCCACGTCGCGTTCCAGGTCGTCGAAGACGCGGGCGTTCAGGTCGCGTTCCATGTCCGCCCCGTAGGCGATGCTCACATCACTGCCGCCCATCACCAGCCGGTTATCGATGCTCAGGCGGAAATAATGCACCAGGTTGCGGGCGTCCTCGATGCCCTGGCGGTTCGCCCAACCGATGTCCCCCAACTGCGCCGGGGTGAGCGGCTCGGTGGCCACCATGTGGGTGAAAGCCGGCACCTGCTTGCGGCGCAGTTGCGGGATCAGGTGCGAGTAGGCGTTGGTGGCGAAGACGATCTTCCCGGCGCGCACCACCCCACCCGGGGTGTGCAGGCTGAACTTCGCCCCGCGCCGGATTTCACTGACCGGCGAACGTTCGTACACCTGCGCGCCCAGCTCCTGCGCCACGCGCTTCAGCTCGCGGGCCTGCTTGGCCGGGTCGAGCAGCCCGCAGCGCGGCTCCCACCAACCGCCCAGGAAGCGCGGCGAATCGACCTGGGCGCGGATGGCCTGCTCGTCGATCCACTCGATGCCGCCCACACCCATCGAGGTGAGCAGTTCCAGGTCGTGCTGGATGCGTTTGACGTAGCCGGGCGTGGTGGCGGCGCGCAGGAAACCGGGGAACCAGTAATCCGATTGAATGTGGTGCTCCCGCACCAGGGCATCGACGTAGTCCACGGCGCGTTCCATGTAGCGGTGCGCCTCGAGCATGCGCTGGCGCCCGAAGAGCGCCCTGGTCACCGCCGGCTCCAGGCCAAACAGGGTCATCGAGAAGCCGCCATTACGCCCGCTGGCTCCGTAGCCGACCACTTCCGCTTCCAGCACGGCCACCTGCAGCCCCGGGGCAGCCTTGCGCAGGTGGATGGCCGTGGACAGCCCGGTAAACCCGCCGCCGATGATCGCCACATCCACCTCCAGGTCGCCCGCCGGCGGGTCCGGGGTATACGCGCCGTAACGGTCCAACCAGAAAGACTTATCCCGGTAATCGTCCATCGCCTGCCTCCTCGCTGAGCAAATCTGCGTTCAGTATAGCATGAAGGCCAGGTCGAATCAATAAGATAGGGAACATCGACATTCATATTTGCCTGGCTCGCGCCCGTCCGACCAAAGTGGTCGGCCGTATCGGCGCGGCCGGGGCTGATCGCGCTTGAACACCCGCTTCAGACGCCTGTGTGGCTATCGCCAGGTCCGGCCGCCGTCCGCAGTTTGCAGGGCGGAGGTCTCTCCCCGGCCGGGGATTGGATCCAGGCGCATCTCTCCGTTCTGACCGTCGCTAAAGCGGATTTCCTGCACCAGGCTGTAGTTACAGCACTGCCAGTCCGGCCAGGTCTGCTTGGGCTGCCAGGTATGCCAGGTCCGGCCGCCATCCTGGGTGACGGCGGCCTGCCAGCCAATCCAGATCCAGAAATGATCGGGGGAAAGCGAGCCGCTTTTCTCGCAGTCGGGCGTCAGCGGGTCGTCGTAGCGGTAATACATGAACTGCCGCCAGGTGCGCCCGCCGTCCTGCGTGGCAGAGAAGAACAGGTGCGTCCCGGGGATGATGCCCTGTTCGGGATAGGCGGCGATGCGCAGGCCGCGGCTCTCGGAGAAATATTTCTCGCAGCGCCCGGAGGGCGGCCCGACCAGGGTATCTCCCCAGGCAACAGAAAACTGGCCGATCACCAGGTTGATCGCCAGCACGACCAGCAGCAGGACACGCGCCAGCCAGCCGCGGCGCCACACTCCTTCAACCAGCAGGCCGGCGAACAGGCCCAGCACGAAGAACAACAGGATCATAACCGCCAGGGATAACGCCTGGGGCAGGGCCGCGTCGATGAAACGAGCGACGAGGATCACGGGCAGGTCGAACGGACCGCAGAGATACTGCATCCCGGCCAGGAACTGCCTCTGCAGCAGGAAGATGCGCTCGATGGGCGGCAGGTTGGCGATGACGCTGAGGGCGGTGACGAGCAGCGCCACGATCAGGGCAGCGGTGTGGCGTTTGATCCAGGGCTTATTTGCAGGCATACCCGTTTTCAGGCGCGGCCGCTGGTCGCGTACTCGATAATCTGATCGCGGCTCATGCCGGCCAGGCCGAGCTTTTCCAACGTGAGGCCATTCGCCCGATAATCGTAACCCGTCAATACCGCGGTAAGATCGGTCATCGCGGTGGTCACGGGAGTGGTCAGGCCAACCACCCTTGCCAGTTCTTCCATCGGGATGAACGAGTAACAGATATCTTCCACCAGCAGCCACTCGATTTCTTCGATCTGGTTCCACTTTTGCGCGTGGCGGTCGGCCGGCGAGCCGTGCAGCTCATAAAGATTTTTTCCCTCCAGCTCGTAGATACGGTGGCAGTCCTCCGGCCACGTGTCGGTGACACAATCGTAGGCCGCCGCCACCTTCATCCGCTCGACATCGTGCGCGTCGGTGAGCTTTGAGGCGCACATAGACACCTCGCCATAGAACCGAAAACTCCGCGCCCGTTCAAAGAAGAACGCTGCCTTGGGCAGGGTGATCTGAACGTGGACACCCGGGTTGCCGGGCCGGAAATTGAGCTCGATCACGTTCTGGCAGAGTTTGGCCTGCGGATATATCCTGCGGATGGCGGCCAACGCCGCGCCGTTGCCTGCCGCCGGCCAGGCTGCGATGAAAAGCTCCCGTTTCCAGTTGCCGATCTCCACCGCCGCCGGCCCGGTCTTGCCGCTCAGGTAGGGCATGATGACCATCTCGACAAAGGTGTACTGATCGAAGGCGCCGGTGGCTTTGAGCAGATCCCGGCAGCGGAACGACGCCCAGTAGCTGGTGGTAACGACGAGCACCTGCCCCTGGGAGAGGTGCGGGGCCAGGTGCTCGAGGCACGGCCCGACGGCCATCGCAGGCACATTGATAAAGACTAGCTCGCTGCCGGCCAGGGCCGTGGCTGCATCGTCAGTGATCCTGTGCAGCTTCGCCAGGCCGGTTTTGCCCGAAAAGGGCAACCCTGTCAGTTCAATACCGCCGTTGGCCCGGATCGGCTCCAGGTTGTCACGAAACCGGGGCGTCTCATACAAGTTGACCCGGCATCCCAGCATGGCCAGATCGGCAGCCATGGCCATGCCGCCACTGCCACAGCCGCAAATTGTCACGTTCGGAAGAGAATCCATCAGAGACCTCCTGAAAATTAGATATCCAAATTGAACTCAACGGGCACGCTGGCAGCCCGTGCCTCTCAGTCAGGCGGGTGGCGTCGTCCTGCAGCAGTTCGCATTCGCCGACGTGGATGCACAGCGGCAGCAGGCCGGCCAGGTCCATCCCGATGGGGTAGAGCAGCGGGTCGGCAGGGTCGTGATCGCCCACGTAAAGCGAGGCAGTGAAACGGCACATCTCCGGGCTAAACACGGGGTCGGCGGCAGCGTACTTCGCAAAGGACTGGCTGTCGAAACGCACGAAATCGGTCTGCGGAGAGAGCATAAAAGCAACTGCACGCCGGGTGGCGCATCAAGAGGCGAAACAGGCGTGCTCGCAGAGCAGACATGTGGTCAGGCGCTAAACAGGAAGCGCAGACCGGGCATTTATCGCACCACCAGCGGCAGATAGATCAATCGCTGCTGCATGTCCAGCCAGATATACGGATCGTGGGCGGCATAATTTCCTGCCAGGTCGATCGCCGTGACGTTGACCTGGTTCCAACCCAGATTCAGGCCACTCGCATCCAGGGTGAACTGGTAGGGCGGTTCGTATGCATCGCCAATCTGCACCCAGGTCTCGGCAACGCCATCCCATCGATAAAAATGCACTCTGGAGACCTGCAAGTTATCTGTAGCGCTGGCATGGAGCAAGACCGTCTGCCCCGTTACGGAATAAACCTGTCCGTCGGTCGCCGGCCCGATCCAGGCAACCGATGGTTGCGTGGTGTCACTGGCCATGGCACGAACTGCAAAATCATATGTCGTCGTACAGCCAAAGGCCCAGAAATCCCAATGCTGGATACGCACATAATATAGACCGGAAGCGGGGGCCTGCCAGACCAGCCGTGAAGCCGGCCATTCGTCCGGATCGTCATCGTTCTCGTCCAAGAGCGTGCTGCCATCACCGGCAAACAAAGACACGATTGTATCGGCATGCCCGCCCACGTTATCGGTTTCCAGCTCGTAGGTGACGCCCGCCACAGCGCGGAACTTCACCCAATCCTCATCGCCGGACTGGTCGAAATTGCGCTGCGCCTCCAGGCCGTCCACACCACCCCAACTGGCGCTGGTATACGAGTCATCCAGCTCATAACTGTCGGCAGCCACCGGGCAGATATGAACCGTAAAGGAGGCGCTGCCATCCGTATAATTGCTCAGATGCCCGGCCCGGTCGAGGGCACGGGCCCGAAAATAATAGGTGTGCCCTTCCTGGCCGACGAAATTCGACCGGGTCTCCGTCGTTCCTACCAGCCAGTCATTCCAGGCGCCGCCCGGGTTGTCCCTATATTGCACATCGAAGCTGACCACCGAAGTGCCGCCGTCGACCGCTTCCCAGACCACGGAAAAATCCAGGAAGGGTGCATCGGTATACAGGTGCTCGGTATAGATCGACACCGTAGGCGCCAGGGAATCGATGGTGAACGTATCGTACAGTGCATCGGAGACAGCCCCAATCTCGTTGCCCGCCCGGATAAACAACGAATGCGGGCCTTCGGAGAGGGGCGGCGTAACAAAGTTATAATATTCACTGGTTTCGTCAAAGCTGCCGTCGGAAGGCGAGGCATTCAGCCAGGTGCCGCTATAATCGATCTGGTACTGCACACCGGTGATCTTGTTGATCGTCACATCGCTGCGCGAAGGCGAGTCGAAAGGAATATCCTCCGCCAGGCCGGCGTAGGCCACGGTGTTTTGATATTGAATTTCGTCCGGCCAGGGATCCAGGGTGAGCGACGGGCGGGTATCGATCGGGTCGAGCAGGGAATCACCGTCCAGGTCACGCATCCCCACCTGCTGGCGGGAAGGCAGGTCGAGACCGTTTCCGACCCCGCCATTGCGCATCAGGCAATTGACCTCGACACAGCTCAGGCAGTTGTGGCAGTTCGAGTTAGCGTCGCTGTCGTTGCCATCGCAAATCCCGTTGCCGTTATGATCGCAGCCCGCCTCGCAGTTCGAGTTTGGAATGCCCAGGTAGCCGTACTGTCCACCGCCGTAACAACAGGCGTATCCGGGAGAACAATACTCGTCCCCCGCCCCAAAGTTGTGGGCAAATTCGTGCGCCATGACGCTGTCCATGTTCCCAATCCCCCAACCATCATTCTCATAAGTCATCACAATCAGCGTGCCGTAGGTGTAACCAAAATAGCCATTGGTAAATACGTTGTCACTGTCGGCCAGGCTATCGACCACATACACCAGGACGGCCCAATCCGTGCCATACATAGAACGGATCGAATTCATATAAGCGTAGATTTGGTCCCAGGAGCTGCTGCCCGGGTAACCCAACCGGCCCAAAGTCTCGGAAACCCATAGCATGTCATCCGAGCTCGAGCGGGAGATCGGCTCATACCGGGTGGGCACCTGGGTGTGGATATCGTAGTAAAAGCTCAAACCGGCAGACGGATTCATGCCTGCCCACCAGTTCAGGCTGGCTTGAATCTCGGAAATCACCTGGTTAATCCGCGTCGAGTTCCAGTTCTCTGTCGATGCATCGTAACTGCCATCGCTTTCTGGCAGAATAATCCCCACCGCCACGCTTCCCGCCATGAATTCACTCATCTGGTAGTAGTCCGGCCCGACAGGGCGCGACAGGAATGGGAGCGCATTCAA
Organism: uncultured Anaerolinea sp.; assembly: GCA_964595435.1. Classification (GTDB taxonomy): domain Bacteria; phylum Chloroflexota; class Anaerolineae; order Anaerolineales; family UBA4823; genus RBG-16-57-11. The sequence goes on from CAZQQJ010000008.1 coordinate 110,579, forward strand.
ATCCGGGCCAGGGAGCACATCCTGAACCAGGGGCCGCGGCGGATGTTCGGGGTCGATGGCCGGAGCAGGCTGAGGGTGGATATAATTCTGATTCCAAACATAGGCCGCCTGCTGGACTTCGGGATGATCGGAGGAAAGGAGACTGGCCGGCGCTTCTGCTTCATAGAAAGCAAGAGGGAAAGCCAGGCGAGTTTTCGCCTGGCGGATATCCGCCGGCACCTCGCCAATCAGAGCGCGCGGCGGAAAGCTGTGGGCGATGCAGCCGCCCAGGTCTTCGATCTGGGCGATAAGCTGGTGCATCTCGGCAACGGTGGCAACATCGACAATCATCAAGGATTGCGCCACGCAGCCGGATGGAGAGACGAGCGGCGGCGCAGTAAGGTCATGCTTCGGGGCCGGCGTGGGAGTCACACGCACGATAGGAGGCGGCGGCTCGCCAGGACCAGCCAGGGCAATTTGAGACGCCGCCCTGGGTAGGAACGCAGCACACAGCATCACAACCAGGATAGTTACAATCTCATATCCAAGATAATGTTTCTGCCGTTTGTGAAACATCGTACCCTCGCGTCATAACGACGGAATGTTAATTTGAACGCCAACAAGACAGGTTTGATGTAAGACACCCGCATTAATATTCAGCTAATGTCTATTATACCCGAAAGAGATGAGAATTGAACTAACAATTCCCTGACAAAGCGCGTTTGAAAGGCGCCTGTTGCAAGAACTGTCGGTACAGACAGATTATCGCCCAACCTCGAACAGATGCCTGTGCGCCTCCGCCAGCCAGGCGGCGTCCATCTTTTCCACCTGCCGGTCGTAGGTGAGGAAGCCGTTCTCTTCGATCTCCACGTCGCTGGTCTGGGTGTAAACCGCCGCCGAAAGCCCCTGGGCGATCCACGGCTCGAGTTGTTCGCGCAGCAGGGCCAGGTAGGCATCGGTGAGCGTTTCGGCGGAGGTGAATTTTTTATAACCGAAGACGGCGGCGGGGTCGTAAGTATGGCCGGCGACCTTGAGGGTATAGCCGCCAAACTCGGAGAGCACGGCAGCGCGGCGCGGCTCCGGGCGAGCAGGACGCAGGCGAACGCCGTAGATGTGCGGGCTGCGGCAGTCGCCGCCGCCCTGATCGTGGAACCCGCTGGCGTGGTCCACCCAGCGGGTCGGGTCGTAAGCCTTGACCCAGGCCGCGATGCGGTTGGAATCGAACTGGCCCCAGCCTTCGTTGAAGGGCACCCACATGGCAATCGAGACGGCGTTATACAGGGCGTCGATCATCGCTTGCAGCTCGCGCTGGAAATTCTCCCGGTTTTCGGGGTCGGCGCGCCCGAAGCGAGGATACTGGCGCGGGCGGTCGTCGCCCACCGGCAGGTGCAGCATGCCCCGGATGAAGGGCCACAGGCCATCGTCGGCCAGGCCGCCGTTGGGCATATCCTGCCAGACGATCAGACCCAGGCGGTCGCAGTGGTAGTAGTAGCGGGCCGGTTCGACCTTGACGTGCTTGCGCAGCATGTTGAAGCCCAGGCGTTTGCAGTACTCCAGGTCGAAGAGCATGGCTTCTTCACAGGGCGGGGTATACAGGCCGTCGGGCCAGTAACCCTGGTCGAGCGGGCCGTATTGGAAGAGCGGCCGGCCGTTCAGGCACAGGCGCGGGCGGCCCTGGGCGTCGCTCCCCAGGCTGAACCGGCGCATGCCAAAGTAGCTCTCCACAACGTCGATTTCCTGGCCGGCGCGCAGCAGGCGCAGGCGCAGGTCGTAGAGGTAGGGAGTGTCGGGAGTCCAGCAGTGGGGGTCGGGAATGGCGAGGGGAAGGGAAAGGTGAGAAGCCCCACCCCCCGGCCCCCTCTCTACATGCGTGGAGAGGGGGAGCGAAACAGGCGAACCATCCACAGGCGCAGGGGAAACGGTAAGGTGCGTTGCACCTGTTTCACCCGCCTCCCCCAGGTGCATTGCGCCGGAGGCAACCGGACGGCCTTCCCAAAGGGCCGTCGCTTCCAGGGTCAGGCCAGCGGGGTCGCCGTCGATTTCGGCGGAGAGGTGCAGGGCGCCGGCGGGCAGGTCGGGGGTCAGTTTCAGGCGGCGGATGAAGGTCTGCGGGACGGGTTCCAGCCAGACGGTCTGCCAGATGCCCGAGACGGGGGTGTACCAGATGGCGTGCGGGCGCAGCGTCTGTTTGCCGCGCGGCTGGCCAAGGGTGTCGCCGGGGTCCCAGACGGCCAGGCGCAGCTCGTTTTCGCCGTCGCGCAGAACGGGGGTGAGTTCGAAGGTGAAAGGGTCATAGCCGCCGCGGTGGACGCCGAGGGGCTGGCCGTTCAGCCAGGCAGCCGTCTCCCAATCCACCGCGCCGAAGTGGAGCAGGACGCGGCCCCCGGCCCAATCTTCGGGCAGGCGGAAGGCGCGCCGGTACCACAGGCGCTGGTCGGGCAGCAGGGAGCGCCCCACGCCGGAAAGGGCCGACTCGAGCGGGAAGGGCACGATGATCCGGCCGTCGAATGCGGCGGCGCTCTCCTGCTGGCGCGGCAGGATGGCGTAATCCCAGGGGCCGTTGAGGTTGAGCCAGCGCGGGCGGCGCAGTTGCGGGCGAGGGTATTCGGGCAGGGGGTTGTCGGGATCGACGCGGGAAGTCCAGGGGGTGTGGAGAAGAGTCATGGGGCGGGTTTTCGTGGTTTGATCAGCAGCAGCGGGATCACGCCGAGCAGGCCGACCAGGGCGGTGCCCCACCACAGGTAGGGAGTGGGGATATAGCCGGCGGCGCCGTTGAGCGCCGTGGGGATACCGGTGCGGGCGATGATTGCCGCGCCGATCTGCGGGCCGATGAGCATGGGCAGCAGCACCTGGAAGATCATGCGCATGCCCTGGAACTGGCCGCGGCTCTGCTGCGGGTAGAGGTCCATGCTCCAGGCGCCGTTGATCACGCCGGAGAGCAGCATGGGGGCCACGTACAAAGCGCCGAGCAAATAGAAAGCGGTCACGCTGCGCAGCAGGGAGAAGATGAACACGCCTACGGGGTAGAACAACACGATGGCAATGGCGGTGCGGCGGCGGTCCCAGCGGTCGATGAACTGGCTGAAGCCGATCGCCAGCCCGCCAGCGACCAGGGTGAGCACCAGCGTGACCACGCCGATGGTGGTCTTGCTGATGCCGATGTAGTTCTCCAGGTAGACGAACAGGTAGGGCAGGCTGATCTGGTCGGCGATGCCCACCAGCATGACGCTGCAAAAGAGCAGGTAGAGCGAACGGTTGCTGCGCAGCGTCTCGGGGCGAAAGATTTCGAGCAACTGCCGCCCATAGGAGGCGGCGCCGTGCGCCGGGGCCAGGACAGGCGACTCTTTGATCCACGGGGCGGTGACCAGGCCGACGACCAGCACAAAGCCGCCCAGGGCGTAGAAGAAAACGAAGTAGCCCAGGTTGTCGATCATCAACCCGGCGATCACCGCGGTCAAACCCGTCACCAGCAGGGGCATAATGGCGATGGCGCCCATCACCCGGGCGCGGTTGGTCGGGTCGGTAATGTCGGCCAGCCAGGCGTTGAACACGGCGTCGTTGGCGGTGGAGCCGAAGAAGGTCATCAGGGCGTCCAGCAGCACCACGGCGAAGATCGCCAGCCCCAGCGGGCGGATGTAGGCGGCGGTAGGGAAGGCGGCGGTGGCCAGGCCCCACAACAGGTAGCCGTAGACCAGGAAGGGCTTGCGTTTGCCGGCCCGGTCGCTGAGCGTGCCCATCACGAAGGTGGTCAGGGTGGCGGTGACGGCGCTGACCGCCACCATCCAGGCCACCGCGGCGGGATCGGGGGTGATGGTATCGAAGACGAAGGTGTTGAACCAGGAGTTTTCGACGTTCCAGGCCACCTGGCCAGCCAGGCTGAGCAGGATAACGACAACCCAGGTGGCGAGGGGGAGGGGGGTAGAGGAGCGAGGTGCAGGCGGCGAAGATGGGGTGTCCATGCAGGAAATTATATCAGGTGAGAGGCGGGAGAGGCGTAAAAGGTATTCGCCGAAATAATAATACAAATCTTTGCATTTGCAATATTTTGCATTATAATCCCGCCGAAACAAAAAGTTGAGCCCTATTGCAACAAAGAAGCCTGCGTTATCAAGGAGAAATCGATGAATCCCCAAGAACTTGCAGCGGTCGTCCAATTTCACGGGCACTTTTGCCCGGGCCTGGCCATCGGCGTGCGCGCTGCGGAGCTGGCGCTGCGTGAAATCGGCCCCCACGCCGCCGATGAAGAAGTGGTCGCCATCGTTGAGACCGATATGTGCGGCGTGGACGCCATCCAGTTCATGACCGGCTGCACCTTTGGCAAGGGCAACCTGATCCACCTGGATTACGGCAAAAACGCTTTTACCTTTATTCGCCGCTCGGACAGCAAGGCCATTCGCCTTGTGACGCGCCCGCAATCCTGGGGCGAGACCAGCGCCGAACACCGCGATCTGTTCGCCAGGGTCCAGGCAGGGCAGGCCAGCCCCGAGGAGCGTGCCCGCTTTCAGGATTTGCACCAGCAGCGAGGGCATGCAATCCTCAATCTACCGCTGGAGACCCTCTTCGACGTACACACTGTCGAACCTCGCATCCCCGCCAAAGCCCGCGTGCGCGCCTCCGTCCAGTGCGAGGCCTGCGGCGAGATGGTCATGGAAACGCGTGCCCGGCTGATGAACGGGCGCAAGCTATGCATCCCCTGTTTTGAATCAGGCGAGCAGCGTCTGTAACTCCCTGGAGCAAATAAATGCGAGAAAACACTGCTTTGCAGGCCTGGCAGGAGCAAGTCATCGCCTGCCGTAATGCCCGCCTGGAAACCGAAGACCAATCCTGGCAGCGTGCCGCCGCCTGGTACGAAGACTGGGTGCGGCACAACGATTATGTGCAACTGACGCTGCCGCACCTTCTGCCCTACATCCACGATGAGGCGCGAATTCTAGAAATTGGGCCAGGGACAGGGGCTTTTACCCTGCCGTTTGCCCGCGCGGCGCGTCAGGTTGTCGTTGTGGAACCATCCTCCGAGATGCGCGCCATCCTGAAGCACAACCTGGCTGCGGAGGGGATTAAGAACGTCGAAATCCTGGCGCAGCCCATCGAAACGGCTGTTGGGGATCTGCCGGGGCCATTCGATCTGGCGTTTGCTTCTTTCGCGTTGTACAACGTAACCGCCATTGATGTGGTGATCCGTGGCCTGTTGCAGGCAACAAAGCGGACAATGGCCTTGATGGCGACGGGCGAACCGCGCCCGTGGTACCGGGAACTATATGCGCGCTGGCGGGGGCAACCACCGGTACCCCCACCCCAGCTTCTCCCATTCTACGCCGTCCTGGCGGAAATGGGCATCTACGCCGATGTGCAGGTCTATCACAGCAGCTACAACTACGTTTTCGATACAGAAGACGCCCTGGTGGACTGGTGGCAGCGCTATTTTCACCTGGGTCAAGAACAACGCGAAGCGCTGCGCGCCAACCTGATGTCCCTGGTAGAGAGGCGTGGTTCACAGGTTGGCGTTTTTTCTCAAAGCAGGATTGCGCTGGTATCCATCGAGCAGGGACACAATTGGATGGGAGAAACTGCCGCATGTTGACCAGAGAGGCAATCTTTCGGAACATCGCCGCAGATCAGGTTGAGCCGATCCAACAGCATGTCGGAGAAGCCGATCACGTCAGCCTTAGCCCTTTGTGATCGCTGCCGTCAAGCGGTCCTACAAACCCATCTCGTCGATCTCAGCGGCGAACGGGTCTGCTGGGTGTGTAGAATGAGGGCTGTTAGATCCGAAAACACACAGGATGAATCCAAATGAAAATCTACATCACCGGGATTAGCGGTTTTTTGAGCATCAACCTCGTCCGTTACCTGCTAGAGCGCGGTTATGATCAACTGGCTGGCATCGACTTGGTAGATTTCACTTACCCGGAACGCGGCCAGATCGAGTTCCGGCAAGGCGACATCCGCAATCCGGAAGACGTTCAGCAAAGCATGGCCGGGGCCGATATTGTGATCCACACAGCGGCTGCGCTGCCACTTTACCCACCCGAAGATATCTACTCGACAGAGGTCAAAGGTACCCGGATCGTTCTGCAGCAGGCCCAGGAAAATGGCGTTAAGCGCTTTATCCACATCTCAACCACCGCAGTGTATGGGATTCCCGACCATCACCCCATTTACGAGACAGATCCAGTCAGCGGGGTGGGACCTTACGGCAGGGCTAAAATCCTGGCCGAAGAGGTATGTCAGGAATTTCGACAAAATGGTTTGTGCATTCCCATCCTGCGGCCTAAATCCTTTGTTGGCCCAGAACGTTTAGGCGTCTTCGCCATATTTTATGAATGGGCCAGTGAGGGGCATCACTTTCCGATGATTGGGCCAGGGAATAACCGCTACCAATTGTTGGATGTGGAAGACCTGTGTCAGGCGATTGTGTCTTGCATGACGCTGGATGAAACCCTGGTTAACGATACTTTCAATATCGCCGCAGCGGAGTTTACCACCATGCGGCAGGATTATCAGGCGGTGATGGATGCAGCCTCCTTTGGGAAACGCATCATACCCTTTCCGGTGGGCCCGGTGGTCATGGGTTTGAAGGCATTAGAAGCGCTCAAATTGTCTCCCCTCTATCCCTGGATTTATGAAACTGCTTCGAAAGATTCCTTTGTATCTATCGAAAAAGCGCATCAGACCCTGCAGTATCACCCCCAATATTCCAATCAGGATGCTTTGCTGCGCAACTTCAACTGGTACTTGCAGAACAAAGAACACCTTTCTGGTGACTCAGGCGTGACGCATCGGCTGCCGTGGAGACAACAGGCACTGAAGCTGGCGAAAATATTCTTTTAGAAGGAGATTTATAGATGCAACTAAACCCTATTGGGATGATCCACAGCCCCTACAAGGAACGCAGCGAGGCTCCCCGCCAGGGGCGTTTGTCAGACAACGAAATCGTCCTGGAAATTTTCCCGCTGTTCGCCGCGGCGCTCAAAGACATCCAGCGGTGCTCGCACCTGATCGTGCTGTATTGGGGCGACCGGGCCAACCGGGAGACCTTGCAATCGCCCACTCCGTTTAGTGAGGCGCCGGTGGGGGTTTTCTCCAGCCGCTCTCCAAACCGCCCAAACCCCATTGCCTTCTGTGTGGCGGATTTGGTTCGATTGGAGGGCAACCGCCTGGTCGTGCGCGGAGTGGATGCCCTGGATGGCAGTCCGCTACTGGACATCAAGGCCTATGTCCCTGCCCTGGATTCCATCCCCAACGCCACGCACGCTCATCAGCCGTCCGCTTCGGAGGAGGAAAAAACTGATGGTTGAACAGCCAACCATCAGCGGAGCAGCGGAAGCGTTTGTTCGTCAATCAGCCCGAAAAATGCTCATCATTATTGGGTTGGTCATCCTGACATTTGCGCTGGCAATCGTTGCCATCAACGCCGGCGCGGCGAATACCAATCCACTACAAGTCTTGCGCGTTTTGCTTGGGGCTGAAACAGGCACATCCAGTGTAGTGATCTGGAATATCCGCCTGCCGCGTGTGATTGCGGGGATTGTGGCGGGGGCAGGCCTGGGCGTGGCGGGCTGCGTGATGCAGACCAACCTGCGCAACCCCCTGGCAGCGCCGTCCACATTGGGAATTTCCAACGCCGCCGCCTTCGGCGCGAACCTGGCGATTGTGCTGTTCGACGCGGGAACGGTGCAGAGCAATACACACGATGCAGTTTTCATTGAGAACCCTTATATTGTCACGGTGACCGCGTTCGTCTTTTCAATTCTTGCGATGATGATGATTTTACTGCTCGCCCGACTGCGTGGTTTTTCTCCTGAGTCGGTGGTGCTGTCAGGCGTGGCATTTGGCTCGCTGTTCACGGCTGGCTCCACCCTGCTGCAATATTTTGCCGAGGATGTGCAGGTTGCCGCGATGGTGTTTTGGACCTTCGGTGATTTGGGGCGCATTTCGTGGCAGGAGGTCGCCATTCTTGCAACGGTGATTGCAGCCGCGTTTCTTTACTTTCAGTTCCATCGATGGGATTACAACGCCCTCGACAGCGGGGAAGATGCCGCCAAAAGTTTGGGTGTGCATGTAGAGCGGGTGCGCTTCGGGGCGATGTTCGCTGCTTCGCTGGTGACGGCGGTGGCGGTTTCGTTCATGGGCATTATCGGATTCATCGGGCTGATCGCCCCGCAAATGATGCGCCGCGTGCTGGGGGTTGACCATCGTTTTCTTATCCCCGCTTCAGCGGTAAGTGGGGCGGCGTTATTGCTGTTTTCCGACACGGTAGCACGCACCATGATTTCGCCGGTGGTTTTGCCTGTCGGCGCAATCACTTCCTTCTTCGGCGCTCCGCTCTTTCTCTTCCTGTTGGCGAAAGGATATACCCGGCGATGATCCTGGAAGTGCAAGGCATAACGTTTCATTATCCCAGCCATCCTGTTTTGGATTATGTCAGCTTTACCGTGGGTAAGGGCGAATTGCTGGCAGTGCTTGGCACGAACGGCACGGGCAAGACCACACTGCTTAAGTGCATGAATCGGATTCTCAAGCCCACAACTGGCGCAGTGCTGATTGGCGGCGAAGCCATCTCTGCCCTGAGCCGCAACGCGCTCGCCCAGAAAATCGGGTACGTCGAACAGCAGCGTTCAGGTTCGCGCGCCACAGTCTTCAATGCCGTTTTATTGGGGCGTAAGCCTTACATCCGGTGGGACATCACCCAAAACGATATGGCAATTGCCGCCCAGGCATTGGACACGCTGGGGCTGTCTGATTTCGCCCTGCGCTTTTTGGATGAACTCAGCGGCGGTGAGTTGCAAAAGGTAGTCATCGCCCGCGCCCTGGCGCAGGAACCGGAAGTCTTGCTGATGGACGAACCTACCAGCAATCTCGATTTGAAAAATCAATTGGAGGTATTGAAACTTATCCGCCAGATTACTCGCGAGCGGGGCATTGCCGCGGTGGCGGCGATTCACGATTTGAACCTGGCCCTGCGCTTCGCGGACCGCTTTGTACTGCTCAAAGAAAAGCGGATTTTCGCAGCCGGCGGCGCGGAGGTGATGACACCCGAAAATATCGAGGCGGTATATGCAGTACCGGTTGCGATAACCTCGCATAACGGCAACCGGGTGGTGATTCCGTTATAGAAATAACATTCCACGAAAAAATGCGCAAAACCAGCGGAATGCTTTCAAAAATCTGACACTGCAACAAGGAGAAAAAATGAAACAAAGAATGATAACTATCCTCTTGCTCATCGCCCTGGCGCTGCCCACCTTGAGTGCGTGCGGCGCAGCAACAACGCCTGTTGTCCAGGCGACTGTTGCGACGGAAGCCCCCGCAGCCACCACCCTCCCCGCTGCTAAAACCATCACCGTCACCGATATGCTGGGGCGGCAAGTGGAAGTTCCCGCCCAGGTGACGCGGGTGGTCGCTATTGGCCCCGGCGCGTTGCGGTTGTATGTTTACGCGGGCAACCTGGATTATGTAGTTGGCGTGGAAGGGATGGAAACCGGCGATGTAAGCGGCAAGCCCTATATGCTGGCGAACCCCAATCTGGCGAAACTACCTGTTATTGGGCAGGGCGGTCCCAACAACGCCCCAGACCCCGAAAAACTGCTCACCGTCGAGCCGCAGGTCATTTTCAGCACCTACGCCTCCGAAACCGCCGCAGCAGATGAGTTGCAGGCAAAAACAGGCATTCCTGTGGTGGTGTTGAGTTATGGCGGCTTCGGTATCACGTCCATCTTCGGCGAAAAAGTACAAAACTCGCTAAAACTGGTGGGGCAGGTCGTCGGCGACGAAACAAAGTCTCAGGCCGCGATTGGCTTCATCCTTCAAGCAAAGCAGGATTTGGATGCCCGCACGAAGGATATCCCTGATACCGACAAACCGGCGGTCTATGTGGGTGGGCTCGGCTCCAAAGGCACGCATGGCATCGAAAGCACACAGGGGAAATATGCACTGCTGGATGTCATCCATGCCAAAAATGTTGTAGATGAAACCGGCGAAAGCGGCTCCATCATGATCGATAAGGAAAAACTGTTAGAATGGGATCCAGACTTCATCTTCGTTGACCAGGGCGGCTACGCGCTGGTCAACGAAGATTATCAGAAGAATCCCGCTTTCTATGATTCGCTCTCTGCAGTGAAGGAGGGCAGGGTTTATTCCCAATTGCCTTACAATTACTATTCCACGAACATTGATACTGCCATTGCCGACGCCTACTATCTCGGTAAAATCATCTACCCTGAAGCTTTTGCCGATATCGACCCCGCCCAAAAAGCCGATGAAATCTATCGGGCGCTATTGGGACAGGCGCTTTATGCCAGAATGGTCGAAACTTTTGGCGGGTTTGGGCAACTGATTTTGGGCAAGTAGTAAGGGAGAAGCAATCCACTGATGTCCGAATTTTCAGATCAAGCCTCACTAATACAGCGCCAGCAATTGCGGGAGATGGCCCAGGGTTTCCGGCAAGCCCAGATTCTGCTGACCTGTGCCGAACTGGGTGTGTTCGAAGCCCTGGAAGACGGCCAGGCCACGGCTTCAGAGGTAGCGGAAATTACTGGCGCAGACCCCCGCGGGGTAGAACTGTTGCTCAATGCCGCCGCCGCGCTCGATTTGCTGGAGAAGCGCGCGGATCATTTCAGCAATAAGCCCCTGGTTGCAGCCTGCCTGCTACCAGGGATGCCCGGCACAATGGCGCGCAGTTTCCGGTTGCAAGCCGCTTTCTACCAGCGTTGGGGGCATCTGGCCGAGGCGGTGCGCACCGGCAAACGCCCCGAAGAAAATCGCCGCGACGAAGAACCCGAATCCTGGATCGAGAATTTCGTTCACGGGTTGTACAATATGGCCTTTCCCATCGCCCCTGCAATTGCCGAGAGCCTGGACCTGCCTCAGGATCGCCCTTTGCGAGTGATCGATGTGGGTGGTTGCCATGGCGCATATAGCATGGCCCTGGCGAGGCATTATCCGCTCTTGAGTGCCACAATCTTTGAACTGCCCCGCGTGGCCCCGGTTGCCCGTGAAATCATCGCCCAAGCTGGCATGGCCGAGCGGGTGTTCGTGCAGGAGGGCGACTTCCAACGTGAAGGACTGGGGGAAGGCTACGATATCGCCCTGGTTTTTGGGGTACTCAACGGCGAACCTCCAGATGGTCGACCGGCCTTGATCCGTAAAGTGTTCACCGCCTTGAAGCCAGGCGGGCTGATCGTACTGCGGGATTTTGTGCTCAATCCCGACCGGGCCGGGCCACCCGAAGCGGCCATCTTTGCTCTGCAAATGCTGCTGGCAACTGAAGCGGGTGGACTCAACACCCGCCTCGATTGGGCCGAATGGCTGGAAGATACCGGGTTTATCTTGCGAAGGGAGATCAATCTGCCACTCTGGGCAGATGCGAGTCTGACAGTTGCCCAGAAACCCAATAACTGAGAGGCGATCAAACCTGCTAAACCGCGCCATCCTGCCGGCCGTCATCTCCGGCACAGCCGACGCTTTTGCCCGGCAGCCTGCCTTTCACCCTGATCCAGACCGGAGCGCCAACGGACGGCGGATCCACGGCCCGTTCGCCGCGCAGGGCGGCGAACGGGCCGGACATGGCGGTAGCCCAGGCGGTGGATAGCTGAATTCAGGGGGTAAGCGCGCGCCTGTCGAAAATCCAGTATAATCCTGGGCAGAGGTATTTCCTCAGTAAACAGGCCGGTTGCAGAAGCGCACGGAGCCACCCCATGATCTCCATCGATATCCCCACCCTGCTGCTGCTGGTGAGCATAACGTTCATCCTCCAGGCAGTCACCCTGACCACGTTCTACTTCCTGGTCAAAGAGTATCGCGGCGTCGGGCTGTTTGCGGCGGGCAACACGCTGTTCGCCGGCGGGTTCAGCCTGGTGCTGCTGCGCAATCTGCTGCCAGAAACGGATTTGCTCGGCCTGGCGGCGGCGATGTTGGTGCCTGGCACGGCGCTGACAGCCAGCGGGCTGGCCCAGTTCGGGGAGCGCCCGGTGCCGTGGCGTTGGCTGGCCGCGACCAGCGCCCTGTCCATCCTGGGGACGATCTATTTCTCCTGGGTAAGGCCAGACAGCGAGCTGTGGACGGCGATGCTGGCGATCGGCATCGGGGCGATGCTGGCGCGCAGCGGGGTGGAATTGCTGGCGACGACACTGTGTAGCTTCCGCGTCGCCGCACGATTGAGCGGGATGCCGTTCCTGGTCTATGCGCTGTACCTGGCAGGGCGGGCGGCGGCTGCCCTGGCCCTGCCGCGAGGTGCAGACCCCCACCTGGCGCAAATTACAACCTATGGGCTGCTGCTGGTCTGCAGCAGCCTGTGGACGACTGGCTTTATGCTGATGATCAGCCAGCGCCTGGCCGGCGACCTGCGCCTGCTGGCGCGGCGGGATTTCCTCACCCACCTGTATAACCGGCTGGCGATGCAGGAATTCCTGGAACAGCAGATCGCCCAGGCGCTGCGCGACGGACCGGGGTTCTGCGCGGCGATGCTGGACGTGGATCATTTCAAGTCGATCAACGATTGCTTCGGGCACGCCGCCGGGGACGGCGTGCTGCAACACGTGGCCAACCTGCTGGCCGCCAACCTGCGTACCGCCGACCTGGCCGGGCGTTGGGGCGGCGAGGAGTTCCTGCTCATCCTGGGCAACTGCGCCCTGGACGAAGCTGTGGCCGCCGCCGAACGGCTGCGTGCAGCGGCTGCCGACCAGCCGGCGCTGGCAGGTGAAAATCTCATCCCATACACGCTTAGCATTGGGTTAGCCGAGTTCGGCACGCACGGCAGCACGCCGGAGAAGCTGCTCCACCAGGCGGATATGGCGTTATACCAGGCCAAGCAGGACGGGCGCAACCGGGTGGCGGTGGCGACGAGCATTGATTACGACGCCCTTGCACGCCAGGCGGAAATGTTGTAAAGTAAATGAATTCTACTCACATCCTGCTTATCGAAGACGATCCCGCCGTGGCACGCAGCCTGGGAGAAGGGCTGAAACGCGAGGGCTATACCGTGGAGTGGAAGGCGCGCGGCGGCGAGGGTGTTGCCTATGCGCAGAAATACCTCCCCCACCTGGTGCTGCTGGACGTGCGCCTGCCGGACGGCTCGGGTTTCGATTTCTGCCGCCAGTTGCGCCAGCGGGCGCTGCACATGCCGGTGATTTTGCTCACCGTGCAGCGCGAGGAGATCGATAAGGTGCTCGGCCTGGAGGCAGGCGCCGACGATTACGTCACCAAGCCGTTCAGCCTGCGCGAGCTGCTCTCGCGCATCCGGGCGCAGTTGCGCCGCGCCTACGGCGAATACGCCAGCACGGAGGCAAATTTGCTCTACGCCGGCGATTTGACCATCGACCTGGGACGCGGCCAGGCGCTGCGCAGCGGGCAGCCACTCAACCTGACTCCCACCGAGTTTCGCCTGCTGGCTTACCTGGCGCAGCATCGCGGCCAGGTGCTCAGCCGGGCGCAAATTGTCGAAGCGGTTTGGGGACACACCCCGGACGCCGAGAGCGAGCGCACCGTGAACGTACACATCCGCCGGCTGCGCGAGAAAGTGGAGCTGGACCCCGCCCGCCCGGCGCTGGTGCTGACCGTGCCGGGGATGGGGTACCGCCTTGGGGGAACGTAGAGTTGGTGCAAAAATCCCATTGACAGTTAACAAAATAATCGTATAATTTATATCTAATTACTAGACATCAAAACCGGTCGTACAGGTTCGTGGCATGCGAAACGCCGCGTCACGCACCATTAAAAAATTTCCCGGGCTTTAAAACCAAGGGCGGTCAAAATTTCATCTCCATTTCGAGGGGCATCATAGCGCAGAGGCGTTAAGCTCATCCATCCCTACCACACCCCGATAACTGCAAATTGTAGAAGGATCAAGATGAGCATTCTTCAGATGGCACTTTTCGGACACATGCGCGTAACCCATAATGAATGGCAAACCGAGATCAAACTAACGCGGACAATCCAGTTGGTACTGGCGTATCTGGTCATTCACCGGCATCGCACCTACCCAAGAGAAACATTGGCCGGCCTTTTCTGGGGTGAGCACAGCCAGGAAAGGGCACGCAGTTGCATGAATACCACCCTTTGGCGGCTGAGGAGAGCGCTGGAACCCGAGGGAATACCCGGAGGCACATACCTGGTAAGCATACCGCCTGGCGAAGTGGGTTTCAACCAGGCGAGCCAGTATTGGCTGGATACGGCGGTCTTTGAAGAGCAGATCAGCCGTATCCTGAAGCAGCCTTACCAGGCTGTGGAGGAGAGTCAGGCCCAGGAGCTTGAGACCATTCTGAGCCTGTACCAGGGGGATTTGTTGGATGGTTTCTACGATGACTGGGTGCTGCACGAGCGTGAACATCTGCGCAATCTGTATCTTAGAGGCCTGGTGTTTCTGCTGCACTTCCACAAATATCACAGGTTGTATGAGAAAGGATTGGAATACGGCCAGCGCATCCTCGAGATGGATCCCTTGCGGGAGGAAATCCACCGCGAAATGATCAGGCTGTATCTCGACAGCGGGCAACGCTCCCTGGCGGCGCGCCAGTACGAGATCTGCCGGGCGACGCTAGGCAGAGAGTTGGGGATCCCCCCAATGGAAGAAACCCAGGCGCTGTATGCGCAAATCTGTACAAACCATCATTCTCAGCTTCCCCCGCTCACCACAGATGAGAGATCGAGCTGCGAACAGATGGCTGAACATCTACAGCGGATCTCGCAGCAACTTGAGCTGGCCCAGGAACAAATCCGGCAGGCAGTCCAATTCCTGGCGAGTTTCAAGGATAATCACCATTAGGGGGCCTTTATCGATGATCGGGTGAAGGGTCACGACCATGTCCAGCGAAATTCGGCCTATTCAGATAATATTTTGATTATTTTTTGATCGAGTTGTAATACGATCGTGATGCGCTGGGTGTATAGTACTGTAATCAGAACATCGAATATGGCTTCTGCACTGTCCTTCTAAGAACCAGTGTCGTTATATATTTCCTTCAAAGGAGAGTTTCTAAAATGCCTGGTCCAATCGTACACTTAATTGTCCAGGAACGTTTGAGTAGCCAGCTCCGTGAGTTTGGCGGGCGCGAGGTGGCAGACTTGCTGGATGCGGAGAAGTGCGATCCCTATGCTGCATTTGGGAGTATGGGCCCCGACTTCCTGTTTTTTTCAATGCGAGAATACGGAAATGCTATTGGTGATCTGACGAACTTTATTTTCAACGTATATGACGCTTTTGAGCCAATCATCACCTTCTATGAAGACAACATCGAGCCCGTCATTGATGATATTGAAGATGCGATCAAACTGATCGATCAAACCCTCTTCCAGGGTATTTTCGAAAGAATCAAAGACACGGCCAATCTGACCACTACCACACTCTTAACCGCTGCCGGAACAGTGATCACCAGAAACATCGATCTTTTCTATTTGTTTTACCCCAAAATCCAACAGGGGAAAAGGGAAAAAGACTGGTACTGGTTTGACTTTCTGCACTACCGGCGTACGGGATATTTCGCCAATGAAATGTGGAACCTTGCGAGTAACGACAATGATCTGAAACGATATGTGTTAGGCTACGTCAGCCATATCGCCACGGATGTTGTTGGGCATCCATATGTGAACGCTATTACTGGAGGCCCTTACCGCACCCACTGGCATCGCCACAAATTGGTGGAAAACTGGATCGATGCGTATGCCCGCCGGTTTTATCCCGACGGTGCGAGGCGTATCGATTGTCTGGATTTAAAACCTGATGAGCAATATATCGCCAACGCGATTTCTCGCAGCTATTACTACCGTCTTGTCGAATTTCCGAATACCGGAGCAGTCAAGAATTTGCCTCCTAAATTAACGAAATTGTTTGTTGATGCCATGCAAAATACTTATGCTCCGTTGGGTACCGATCTCCATCCTCCAATGTTGAGCACTGCAGATGTGGATGATGCTTACCGGTTATGGATCGAGTGGTTCAAACGAAGCACGATGATCGGTGATTTCCAGCTTCCTCCGCCGCCACCGCCGCCACCGGGGAGCGCTACGATCGCGCTGATCAACAGCTATGCCAGCGGCTTACCTTCTCTTCCAGGCGGCCCTCCTTCAGGTGGAGGGTTCAGTTTATCCGGAATTTTAGCTGCCCTTTTCGCCTTTGCTTCCTACCTGGTATCTGTGTTGATCTACACGCTTGATTGGATTATTAATAACACCCCTTCTATCCTCGCGCTGCCGTATACAGAGGCATTGGCCCTGGCGAACTGGTTTATTTACCAGGTGCAGAAAGCCCTGTTTGAAATCTATGACAATCTGCGTTTTATGCTTGTGCTCGGCGCGTACCTGTTTCCGGAACCGCGCGACTTAGCTAAATTCCCTTGGGGATTGGCTCTTACAAACACTGGATACGCTCATCTAACGGGCGGAGGAAATGCCAACAACTTTACAGAATATCCCTTTAAGCAGGAAACGCACTCGCTTTACGGAACAACTGAACATCATCTGATCTACCCACCTTTGCCACAGGTCGCTTCGGAAACACCCTCCGGCATCATCACTGGGGCCTTAGAAGGCGTAGAAACCATGCCCGCTCCTTTCTACATCGCTAATCCTGAAGTCTTTATCAGCTTCAACTATCCCTATAATCCCTTTATCGAATACCTTTACAGTTGCAAAGGGCCCTATGGCATCGGGGCCAGGTTTACACATGCTATCGATCAGCAAACCTGGCAGACTCATCAACTGGGGAGTGCGTTGGGTTTCAGCGCGCGCTTAATTATCCAGCGTCTCGGCAACCTTCCGAACTTCAACCTGGATGGGGATCGAGGGTATGGCTGGAAGACATGGCGAGTAGATGGCATCGATCCGAAAACCGACGACCTTCCCCCGCAAATTGAAACCACGACGCCGGTCAATGTCGTATATATTGATCCTTAGGAGGGCATGTCATGTCCGACAATAATCCTGATGACAAGTACGAAGGAAGAACGTATCTTTTTATTCGGGATCATCCCGCAGATAATGGCAGCGAGCCTCTGCCTGCCGGTTTACCGTGTTGGGTCAGTCCAGATATCACGGTTATTCAACCGAATGGGGTTCGAGGCACCGAAGCGGTCGCAAACCAGGCAAACCAGGTGGAAGTGCGGGTGAATAACGCTGGCGGAGTAGATGCTGTGAACGCCTACGTCGAACTCTTCTTCGGCAATTCAGCCACCGGCTTTACACCAACGACCGCCGTTCCCGTGGGTGCTGACTTTTTGACTATACCTGGATACAGCAGCCAGACGATCAGCTTCCCATGGGTCCCTCCAGCCTCTTACGCCGGGCACGGGTGCTTTTTGGGCCGCGTCAGTTTGATTATTCCACCCGATACCTACGCCAACCCGAATATTTTCGATGTAAGGATGGACCGGCATGTGACACAGCGGAATATCGAAGTGCTCTCCCCATCGCCCGAAACTCGCCGTGTTGAATTCCCCTTCTTCATCGTGAACCCAACGGCAGAACCAACAGAAGCACAAGTATTTCTTCAAGAAGTACTCGACCCGGCTGAAATGGCTCAATTACGCATCAGTCTGGGGTGTCGCTTTGCCGCTTTCGCAGAAGCGCCACTTGCCTATCGGGCTATGGCTGTGTCTGACACCAATGGGGAACCGGCAGAAAAAATTGCGCTAAAGTTAGAACCCTGGGAGTCGCGCAAGGCAGTTTTGCTTGTAGAGCAAAGCCCAGATACTCGTCCAGGCGATTTATCTGCCATTCACGTCGTCCAATCCGATAACCAGGGACTGATATACGGAGGGCTAATGATAGTCGTTTATTCTCCTTCATCTTTGTAGAACATACACCGGAGGCAACCCGGCTTCCAGTAAATCATACCCAACCCAAGAAAGGAAGGTCTTTATGCCACAATTTAAAGTTAGAGAACTGATGATAAATGTCCTGCCAGAGAGTAGCCAGGACCAAAGAATTGTATGCGACTTTAGTTTCTGCGATAACCTATCCCGGTATTGCGCTATCACTGTTCCAAATTGCGGCAGTGTTTCGAACATCAACTGTAGAGTTTCAATTTGCCCCAGAGTAACACTACTGGAGGCGGTAAGTTGTAACGATGCCTGCTGTACGTTGGTTGATTGTTCAACTGGTTGCACGCCTGCATGCACAATCGAGTGCACGAACCAACAATGCACTGGATTTCTCTCATGCCATCCCGCTGTAACTACCACACAGCGTGCTGACTTACAACTGGAAGAATTAACAATACTCAAACAACAACTTAGGCAGGCCCTGAGAGTAATTGAGATGCAAAAGCAGGTGCTCACGGAAAGCCTGCGCCCTCAGACACTCGAACAAGTTCAGGAAATTGAAGAAAAGTTGTCTGGAGCGCTCGAAGAAATGCGGATGCGCAGAGCTGAGCTTGAACAGGACAGCCCCAAAGGGCAGGCTTGACCTCTGTTTCATCATCTTCATAAGAGGCTGTATGCCGCATGTAGTCCTTAAGAATATTACCGAGGCAACCTTTCGGGCGAATCCAAACTATAAATTGGTGCTGTTTGACCGACTCTCTCATTCAGAACAGCAACTGCTTCAAGGTCTCCAGCTTGATCCTGCTTTCTATGGCTTACTCTGCCCTCGAGAAGCGACAGGACTGGGAGTCAAATCGGTATGCAGGGATACAGCGCTGTTGTTCTTTACCTTGCAAGAGCCCGGTAGCCTTCCCGCGTATGTCAGAACAATCTTTGGAGATGAGTGCAATCAATCAATTGCTGAACTTGTGTTGGATCAGATTCTTGAAATAGAAGCAAATGGGATTTTTCTATCCGGCTCTCAGGCTCACCCTTTGATACTTGGGGAAAACTCTTCCTACAACGCGAAAAGCACGCTCGCCAAACGCTCGGCAGAAGCACTTCGATATGCCCAATCCCTGAATATCATCGACAGCCAGAAGCTCTCAATACGCTTATATCTTTATGGAAGGCAGCCTCTCACCCCAGAGTGGAAGTACAGACTTTCAACATCCAATAAGATTGATGAGTATTTGGGAATCAATTCTACGGGTACTATCAAATCCATTTTGAATCAGAACTGGATAACTGGAGTCAGTTCTCAGCACAATGACATCTGGCTCAGGTGGAAGTCACGCAACAGCCAACGTGTACATCAAAAGTCTGGTCCTACTTACAAGCTATATATCAGTCCTACCTGCGAGTTCATAGGTGAAGCGTTCCAAACAGCCGTGAAAGTCATTACAACTTTGCGGGTGCCCTATTTTAAGGTAGGAGGCGACGTTTACGGCCTGCTCCGCCCAGACAAATTAGTAGTTTACTTTTGGGATTTCGATGAACTACAGGAAGCATCTGATAAATTGTTCCACAATCTCAGCGGTTGTCCAACGCATGGTGTACCCTTCACTGCTGAAATAGCCGGAGGTGGCCTGCTCTCCTGGGGTATCGATCCACCACTTGATCACCACTTACCTGAATGGCAGCAACAACAAAGCTGGAGATTATGGATCACGAATCATCTGGCTGCAAACATCATCGCGGCGAAAGCAGCTCCGTCGGATGGGATTGAACCATGGCAATTCGCAATGGACCGGCTGCAGTTGGACGGAGTCGACACGCAATCGTGGGCCCCAACCCAGACAATCTGGATGGAGAATAGCGTGGAGATGGGATAAATTGAAGCGATGGAAATAGTATCGTCTCTCTTAGTACTGCCTGCAGATGTTGCTCTCTTTCCGGTAAAGGATTTACCCGATCATGTGCGAGAGCAGATGGTTTATGATGATGGGGATTACATAATAACACGCCCACGGTCGCGTACACCATCTAGAATTATTGATTCGCAGACCGCGGCGCTCATTCAAGAGTTCCGTACTGCTAAAACGATCGTTGATGCGGTCATTAATTTCAGTCAGACTACAAAAACAAATGCTGAAGTGGTCCTGGATGCCGCGTTTCCAATGATCAAACGCTTCCTTGACACAGAGTTGATTGTGTCAGTGGAATCACAAAAAGCAGATGAAATTGTACATTCTTTTGGGATTGGCACGGATATCGTAGGGTTCACGGTTCTAGGCTGTATTCAAATACTCGAAGATACAGAGCTTTACCAGGTCCGGAAAGCCAACGGGGGAGAATCGGCTTTAAAGATATCCCGTTCAGGTACTGGCCAAGAAATTTCACGTATGTTCGAGCGAGAAAGTGCTATTCTCCGCCATCTGGACGGCGCCATAAACCCGAGACTCATCGATACAGGAACATTTGAAAATCGCCCATACATTGCAATCGACTGGTGTCCGGGTGTACATCCCACAACGATTGCCGAAGAGTTGCGCCAGATGCCAAGCACGAGTAGCCAAAAGGAACTCCTGGGTCTATGCTGCGCTATTCTAGAAGCTTATGCTCACCTTCATGCACAAGGCGTGATCCATTCCGACGTTCACCCTCGCAATGTGTTGGTTGCCAGTGATAATTCAGTTAAGATCATTGATTACGGCCTGGCACGATTAACAAATGCTGACGGAAAACTGAGCAAGACAGAGCGTGGAGGTGTAGGATTCTTTTTCGAACCAGAATACGCAAGGGCTATCAGGCAGGGTCATCTACCACCTCTGTCGACAGCCTTGGGAGAGCAATATAGTTTGGCGGCTTTACTTTATTTTCTTATCACGGGCGCCCATTACCTGGATTTTTCGTTGGAGAAAGGCGAGATGCTACGGCAAATTTCAGAAGATCCCATCTTACCATTTTCGAAACGTAGTAGCCTCGATTGGGCAGGAGTTGAGCAGCTTATTAGAAAAGCTTTATGCAAAGAGCCCTTAGGGCGCTTCGCCTCAGTATCCGATTTTGCAGAAAGCCTGCGTAAAGTTTCCATACAGGACAAGCAATTTGTATTTTCAGTAAAGGATAGCTCATCGCAAGGGGCCTCAACCGCACAGACACTACTGGAAAATGTACTCCAGAGAGTTGAAATCTCAGGTTCATTATTTATAGACGAGTCAATCGCGCCGCCTACATGTTCGATCAATTATGGTTCGGCGGGTATTGCTTACGCTCTATATCGAATTGCTTGTGTTCGCGGTGACGCGAAATTACTTGCACTCGCTGATGTATGGGCAAGTCGAGCCACGCGCGATATTGGAAAAGACACAGCATTTTGCAATACTGAGATAGAAATCACCCCAGAAATCGTGGGGCAGATATCGCCTTACCATACTGCCAGCGGAGTGTATTGTGCACAGGCATTTATCAGCCACGCGATGGGTGATATCGTGTCGCAACAGGAGGCGATTAAAGCATTCATCCAGGCATCTCAACTCCCGTGTGAGAACATAGATCTTACTCTTGGTAGATCAGCGTCTCTGCTCGGCTGCGCATTGATGTGCGATATAGAGTCACAAGATGAAGAATTAAAAAATCTCGGGGATCGAACTATGCGAGGCATTTGGAGCGAAATCAATGCTTTTGCTCCTATTAGAGAATGTCCTGATATAGCTTACCTGGGCATTGCACATGGGTGGGCAGGTATTGTGTATGCAACGTTCATCTGGTGTCAGGTGTCGAAGAGCGCTCTACCAGATACAGTTGAGGAGCGTCTTGACCAATTGGCAGGGTTTGCAGAACATAAAGGTCGCGGTATTCGTTGGCCGTTGGAAGGCCATCGCAGAATAAAACGAGCAGGCAATTATATGTCAGGTTGGTGTCATGGAAGCGCAGGCTACATCCACCTTTGGACTCAGGCTTATCAAGCATTCAGGGATGAAAAATATCTCACTCTCGCGGAGCAATCGGCCTGGAATACCTGGGAAGAGCGCGGTTCAATCGGCAGCTTGTGTTGTGGTCTGGCAGGACAAGCATATGGATTATTAAACTTATATAAACTTACTGGCGAACGCAGCTGGCTTCTTCGTGCCAGACAACTCGCAGATAGGGCAGCAGTTTCGAGTAAGGGCCTGGATTTTCCCGTAAACAGTCTCTACAAAGGTGAAATTGGCATTGCTGTGCTAGCCTCAGATTTATCCAGACCCGAATCTTCATGTATGCCATTTTTTGAGCCTGAAGGATGGCTACACCCATAAAGCAAGCCACCTGATGATCGAGCTAATGAAATCAAGGCGGCCTCAGGGATATCCGTCGCATCTGGCAGGTGCGACGGATTTTCGTCATACTCTATCCAAGCCTGACGACCTTTTCCGCGATAACCAGACGTCACCTCACGGCAGCCAATCCGGCAGCGCGCAGGTGGCGACGGGATTGCCCAGGGCATCCTGGGCGCCTTCGGCAATGAGGAACTCCAGGAGCTTAGCGGGCTCGTCGACGCCGGGCGTGCCGCCGGTGCTGCTCCAAAAACGGTCGAAGGTTTCTTTGGTGTTGGGCATCGAATATTTGTAGCGCTCGATGGAGGCCGCGCCGCAGACGCGCGAGGCGATGTAATATTTTACGTCGACGAAGTTGGCGTAGGTGTCGAACGGCACCCAGGCAGGATCGTAAGCCACGTGGCACATGCGGCAGTGCGGCTCGACGACCGCATCGTACAGGTCGGCATGCCCCTGCCAGCCAGGGGGCACGTAGCCCCCGTTGAAGTTGCTGTTCGGGGTGGGGTACCAGCCGTTGATCAGTTCCACAGTGGGCGTATAAGGGTCTGTGTCCAATACGAACCTATTGAGGGCGCGCAGGCTGGCCTCCTGGTCTTGCCGCTGGAAACCAGCCAGGGTCGAAAAGCGATAATTGTCGAGGTCGTAAGGGATGAACTTTGCCTTCAGATCGGGATTGGGCGGCAAACCATAAACGCCGTATCGCCCTTCGTAATTGCTGCCGCCGTGGCAGGCAACACACGCCCCAGGGATAAACTTTTCACCCCGGCCATCCAGGTTGACCGAGAGTAGCAGATCCCCCGTAGGGCCAAAGGTCAGGAATTTGGTAAAGGGCAATCCGTTATTATAGGGCTGCCCGTTCTGTGGGTTATAGGTCACGCTGAACTCGAAAGCCACGCAGGCGACCAGGTTGTTGCCCAGGCGGGTATTCGAAAGAGTGACATCGCCGGCCGGATTGGGGGAATTGCAGACATACGAGGCCACATCGGTACCCGTGCCGCCGCCCGGGCGCGGCACCACCCAGCTCAGGCTATGCATGTCTCGTTGCAGATTCAAATCGGCCAGGTTGGCATACTTTGCTGTCACCTCATTGCTTAATGGTGAGCCAAAACCCCAATATTGCTTCCAGGTGGAAAAAGTCAACTGCGCTCCGGTTGGGTGACCATCCACGGTGCAGCCACCCACCACGCCCAGGTCACGATAATACGCACAGGCGCTGACCCGGTTATCCTGCGGCCCGCCCAGCCCGTCAGCGGGCTGGAGGTCGTAGTGAGTTAACGCCGGAAACGTGAGAAACTGGTTGCCGGACGGCACATGATCCGATGGCCTGGCCGGGGGAGGGGTTGGTTGGATTGGATCGAAGGGACGGACCATCACCGGCAAGAACTGGCGGAAAGGACCCGGCACAATGCCTCCATCGGTGGATAACGCAAGCTGTTTCTCTTCATAGCCGCCCTCGCCATCCGACACCAGGACGTACAGGAAGTGCAAACCGCGGCTGCTCGGCAAGGTCCAGGTCGCCTGGGGTGTGTTGGTATTGGTCGTGGCGCCATCGGAGGCGCCCCATTCGAAATGCAATGGATCGCCATCCATATCCGACACAGCCACGTCTACGACAACGGTTGAACCGCCGGGAACCGCCTGGACCTCCTGGCCGTTCAACCTGGTGGTGAACTGGGAGGCCTGCGGCTTGTGGTTCGGGAGGGTGATATCCACATGCCCGCTGCTGATGTCGACCTGGGTCAAGAGGTGTTCGAAGACTAGGCTTTCGCAGGTCACCCGCAGGCGGGTCGGGGGATTGGTCAGCGCCAGGGGCATCTCAAAGCGGCCTATGTGATTGGCGGCGTTGAGATAACCAGGGCCGATCACATTGCCATTGGCGTCTACTTCCTCGATCAGCGGGTACACCTCTTTATTGAAAAACATGTTGGTATACGAACACAGGGTGCGATCCTCGAAGTGGATGATCCCCTCGATCCAGGGGGTGGTTTGAGCCAGACCGGCGCCCGTCGGCAGCGCGCTAAACAACATGCTGAGGGCGCCAATGATGGCCAGCGAACGCATCACGCCTATCCAGTTAGATTTTGCCATTCCTTCTCCTGACTCGAACGAGGCAGCGATGCTTTTTGTGATGCGTAAATAATTGGATAAATATTATCTTATTATATCGCCTTCGTCTCAGCCTGTCAAACGAATAGATCGCCGCAGACAACGCTCCGCCAGATTACGAAACTGTAACCGCATCTCAACCGGGCCGAAATGCGCGGCTGCTACACTATGGGGGAAATGCAGACCCTGAAGGTCTTGGAGACCCTCAGGGTCTGGGCTACCGGATTACTCACCAACCCATTACCCATCACCCTCACAAAGCCTATGCGTCTCCGCTACATCCTCCTCATCACATTCCTTATTCTCGCCGGGACCGGCGCGGCCGGTTACCTGGGTTACCGCAGCAGCCATCCAGAGGCAGCCGCTCCCCCGGAAGCGCCGCCCACCGTGGCGGTGACGGCCTGCGACGTGGCGAAGACGGTTACCGCGCCGGGCAACCTGGTGTCCACGCGGCAGGTAAAGCTGGAAATGCCCGCCGATGGGCGGCTGGCGGAAATGCTGGTCCAACCCGGCCAGCAGGTGAAGGCCGGGCAGGCGCTGGCGCGGCTGGAGGACCGCTCGTCGTTCGAGCAGGCGCTACAGACGGCGCAGGCCAAGTTGCTCGAAGCGCAGCAAAAGCTGCACGCGCTGCCCATCCAGGCGCAGAAGGAGGCCGCCCAGGCGCAGGTGGATTTGCTGGAGGCGCGCAAGAAGCTGGACGAAGCGGTGCGCTGGCGCGCTTACCTGGGCTACCCCGAGGAACGACGAGACAGCCTGACGGCGCAGGCGCGGCAGCGTTACCAGCAGGCGCAGAGAGAATACGACCGGGCGCTGCACGCCTATAAAGAGCTGGGCAAGCTGCCCGAAAGAACCCCCAAGGGGGCCAAGGCGTTGCAGTTGCTGAACACAACCAGGCTGGCCCGCGACCACGCCCAGGCCGAACTGGACCGGCTGGCGGTGAAGACCAGCACGGAGGTGTTGGCCAGGGCCGACGCCGACCTGGCCCTGGCGCAGGCCCGCGTCGACGAGCTGGTCGCCCGGCTGGCAGAGTTAAGGGGCGGGCCGGCAACGGCTGAGCAGGCGCAGGCCGAAGCCCGCCTGGCCGAGGCGCAGGCGGAGCTGACCGAGGCGCAGCGGGCGCTGGACAACGTGACGATCACCGCCCCTTCCGACGGCGTGGTGCTGGAGGTGAAGGCCGCCGCCGGGCAAATCCTGACCAAAGGCAGCCTGCTGCTCACCCTGGGCGACCCCCAGGCGCTGGAAATGAAGGCCAGTGTGATCGAGGAAGACCTGCCTTTGGTGCAGGAGGGGATGGCGGCGAACCTGTTTTTCGACGCCCTGCCCGAGGCGCAGGCTGCCGGGCGGGTAGAGCGCATCGTGCCGCAGCGCATGGAGGGCGACCGCCCGCTTTACCCGGTGTACATCACCCTGGAATCAATCCCCGCCGGGCTGGTGGAAGGGATGACCGCCGATGCGGAAATCGTGCTGGAACGGGCGGAAGGCGCCCTTTGCCTGCCCCGCAGCCTGGTGCGCGCCGCAGCCGACGGGAGCGCCACTGTACAGGTGTGGCTGGGCGACCACATCGAAAAACGCAGCGTGCAGGTGGGGTTGCGCGGCGACACGCAGGTGGCGATCCTCTCCGGGCTGAAGGCCGGCGACCTGGTGGTGGCGCGATGATGGTGTCCACCGAAAACCTGAGCCGGGTTTACCGCATGGGCCAGAGCGAAGTGCGCGCCCTGCAGGAAGTCAACGTCCAGGTGGCCGCGGGCGAATTCGTGGCGCTGATGGGCGCTTCGGGCAGCGGCAAATCCACCCTGTTGAGCCTGCTGGGCTGCCTGGATCGGCCGACCTCGGGCAGCTACCGCCTGGAAGGCTGCGAGGTGACCGCCCTCTCGCGAGACGAGCGCGCCCGGCTGCGCAACCGGCGCATCGGTTTCGTCTTCCAGAGTTTCAATCTGCTGCCCCGCCTGAGCGCGGTGGATAACGTGGCGCTTCCGCTGCTTTACCGCCGCAAGACACGCATGTCCCAGGCGCGCGCCGCGGCGCAGCGCGTGCTGGCGCAGGTGGGGCTGGAAGCGCGCGCCGGCCACCTGCCGGGCGAGCTTTCCGGCGGCGAGCGGCAGCGGGTGGCGATCGCCCGCGCCTTGGTCGTCGATCCGGCGCTGCTGCTGGCCGACGAACCCACCGGCAACCTGGATAGCGCCAGCGGCGCCGGGATCATGGGCTTGCTGGTGGAGCTGAACCGCCAGGGGCGCACGATCATTATGGTGACCCACGATGCGCAGATCGCCCGGCGTGCCCACCGTACCCTGTACCTGCACGATGGAAGAATTGCCGGATCAAACCCTAAGGGTCTTCGAGACCCTTAGGGTTTGACGCCAGGACAAGTATGGATACTCTCAACACTTTTCTCACTGCATTCCACGGCGTATCGGCCAACAAGCTGCGCGCCGGGCTGACCACGCTGGGCATTGTCATCGGCGTGGCGGCGGTGATCGCCATGCTGGCCCTCGGCAACGGGGCGCGGGCGGCGGTGGAAGCGCGCTTCCGCTCGCTGGGCGCCGACCAGGTGCAGATCAGCGCGATGATGGCCCTGGACAACGGCGAGCTGGTGGCCGCCGGTAAGATTCTCTCTTACGAAGACGGCCTGCGCATGCCGGAGGCCGTGCCGCAGGTGAAGCGCGTGGATATCTCCACCGGCGGGCAAGGCAAGGCGCGCTACGGGCGGGCCACGCTGGAGATCAACGTCTCGGGTGTAACGGCCGATGCGATGGAAGCGATCGCCACGGCGGGCGAGGTGCAGCCGGTCGGCTGGCCAACCGGCCAAGCGCTGACGCCGCAGGCTTTCCTGGCTGCAGGACGCTTTTTCAATACAACGGAAACGCTGGAAGGGGCGAACGTGTGCGTGCTGGGCTGGGAGACGGCGCAGGACCTGTTCGGCGGGGACGATCCGCTGGGCGAAACGGTGTGGGTCAACCGCCAGCGCTGCCAGGTGATCGGCGTGTTGGCCGAGCTGGAGAGCACCGACGAAAGGCAGCGCTATACCACCAACCCAAACAAGACGTTTTTCATGCCGGTGAGTACGGCAATCCATCTACTGTTCGAAGAAGAGCCATCTGTAGACATCACCGCCTACGTGCGCGACGAACAGCGCATGGACGAGGCCAGGTCGCAGATCGCCGCCTACTTGCGCCAGCGCCACGACGTCCAGAAAGACGCCGATGGAGCCTACCAGGACGACTTCAACCTGACCACGCGCAAGGACATCCTGGGGGCGCAGCAGGAAGCAGCGCGCACCTTCTCGCTGCTGCTGGCGGCCATGGCCGTCGTCTCGCTGGCCGTGGGAGGCATCGGCATCATGAACGTGATGCTGGTCAGCGTCAGCGAACGCACGCGCGAGATCGGCGTGCGCATGGCCGTCGGGGCGCGCCCCAAGGATGTCACCGCCCAGTTCCTGCTGGAAGCGGCGTTGATCAGCGCGGGCGGCGGGCTGCTGGGCGTTGCGGTGGGCGTGCTGTGCATCCCGCTGGCTGCGGCGCTCAACCAGGGCCAGGCTTTATTGCAGCCGGAAAGCATCCCGCTGGCGCTCAGCGTGGCGCTGCTCACCGGGCTGCTCTCCGGGTTGTACCCGGCGCTGCGTGCGGCGCGGCTCGACCCGATCGAGGCGTTGCGGTATGAGTGATTGGTCGATCAGCAATCCATCAACCTGCCGGGCGCGGCCGGCAGCCAGAACCAATGAAATTTGACGTCCGCGTTCATCCGCGCTCGTCCGCGCCCCATTTCTCATGATAGGAGCATACAATGACCATTGAAGAAACGAACCAACCCAAGAAGAAACAAACCTGGCTGATCGCAGCCGGGGCCATCCTGCTGGTGGCGCTGGTAGGGGGAGCGGCGTTCATCGGCGGGCGGCTGGTCCGCCAACCGGCGCCAAACGTTCCCGGCCAGAGCGGCATGTCGGTGCACATCGCCTCGGGAGGGGCAGGAGGCGATGCGGTCGAAATGAGCGTGCAGTTCCTGCCCGCAGAAGAGCTGCCCAAAACACCCCCCGATGCCAACGGGTTATTCGTCGAGCGGCAGGATAATCGCCTGATCATCGGCACCGGTAACGTCCAGGTCATGGTCTCGGGCGAACAGGGCGAAGCCAGCACCAGCGCCGACTACGATGGCCCCAAGGTGGAGGTGGTGGTAACCCAGGCTACCAGGATCTACCGCGACGCCACGGCGCCCGATTTCGAAAGCGGCTCCACCACGATCCAGCAAAAAGTGGAGGAGGGCGACCTGGACGAGATCGGTTCGCAAAGCGTGGTGACAGTATGGGGCAAGAAGAACGGGGATCGCGTGGTGGCAGAGGTGCTGGTGTACATGAATCCGGTGATGATCCGCGCCCCGGGTGTAAAATAGGTTTCTCTCTGGTGGTGGGTGCGCTGTGGAACGGCGCACCCACCACCAGAAACAGTAAAGGAGCTGAAAAGTATGAATGGCATCCATCTGCACTCCATGCGCTGGCGGCTGGCGGTGAGCTTTGCCGGGATCGCCCTGGCGACCGCAGCCGTGCTGGGCGGTGTTTTGTGGGCCGTGCTGCGCGAGTTTTACGGCCAGCAGGAGCGCGACTACTTACAGGGCAATGCCGCGCAGATCAGCTCGGCGGTGGCGCAACTGCTGCAGGCCGAATTGCCGCCGGCAGTGGTCGCCGACCAGGCGTCGAGCTGGTCGTTCGTCCTGCAGGCCCGCGTGCGCCTGCAGGATGCGCAGGGCCAGGTGATCGCCGATTCGGGCCTGCCCTTCGCCCGCCAGGTGGTGATGATCTCCAGCGCCGCAGCGCCGGCAGAAGGCGCCGGCGTGTACTTCGAGCACCCCATTCAGGCCATGCAGATCGCCATCACCGGCACGGTCAGCCAGACGATGCCTTTGGGCGAGGTCGCCGTGGTCGCTCTCGATCAAACACAGCCGGTCAGCCTCACCGCCCAGATGCCTACCTGGGGCATGTTCGTCCTGCCGGCGCCGGAGACCGTGACCGATACGGACTTTCTTTTCTCCCGCCGGTGTTACCTGGGCGAGATGGGCGGCGAGCCGCAGGCTGTAGACTGCCCGCCGGTGGTGGGCTACGCCGCCTCGCCCGTCTCCAGGACGGTCACGCTGCTCCCCCTGGAGGATACACTGGCGGTGGGCGTACAGAGCAACCAGCCGGTGGGGGTGGCCATGCCGCTGGCGCGCACGCTGTACGGCTTCGACCTGGCCGGCGTCGAAAGCCCGTCGTTGCGCCGGTCGAGCCAAGTGGTGGAGCAGCTGGTGTATGGCGAATCTGGGGCGTGGCTGGGCAGCGTGGTGCTCTCCGACGGCCCGGCTTATGGGGCGGAAATCCTGGACAGCGTGCTGCGCGGCTGGGCGGCAGCCAGCGTGGCGGCGGTAGCCCTGGCGGCTCTGGCGGGCTGGTGGATCAGCCGCCGCATCAGCGCCCCGCTGGTGGCGCTGGGCGAGGTGACCGGGCGCATGGCCGGCGGCGAGCTTTCGGCGCGCGCCCCGGCCGCTTCCGCCGACGAATTTGGTGCGCTGGGGCGCTCGTTCAACGAGATGGCGGCGCGCATCGAGGAAATCGTCAACACGCTGCGCAGTTTCGTGGCCGACGCGGCCCACGAGCTGCACACGCCACTCACCGCGCTGCGCACCGACCTGGAACTGGCCGGCAGCGAAGACGATCCAGACCGGCTGGCGGGCTTCCTGGCCGAAGCCCAGGCGCAAACGGCGCGGCTGCAAGGGCTGGTGGACGGGCTGCTCGATCTCTCCCGCCTGGAAGCCGGGCAGGGGCAGCGCCAGCCGTTCGACCTGTGCGCCCTGGCGGGGACGCTGGCCGAGCCCTATGCTTCGCAGGCCGAGCAGGCCGGGCTGCGCTTCGCCTTCCAGCGCCCGGAAGAGGCGGTCACCGTGTGCGGCGACGCCGAACAAATCCGCCGGGCGATGGGCAACCTGCTGGATAACGCGGTCAAATTCACCCCGCCGGGCGGCGAGGTGCGGCTGGAAGTGGCGCTCGAAGACGGCCAGGCCTGCGTGCGGGTATGCGATACGGGGGCAGGCATCCCCCAGGAGGATTTACCCGGCCTGTTCCAGCGTTTCCACCGCGGGCGCAACGCGGCAGGATACCCGGGCAGCGGGCTGGGGCTGGCCATTGTGAAGGCGGTGGCCGAAGCCCATGTCGGGGAGGCGCGCGGTTGGAACGGCGAGCAGGGAGGCGCGGTCTTCGAGATGCGGTTTAGGCTTTAGAAAGCGGCCCGGTGTAAACCACCTCGAAAAGGATGCGGTCCGGGGACTCGAACATGACCTGGTAATAGGTATGATCCGGGCTGGCGGAGAATTCCGGGCGGTGGCGGGGCGTTTCAAAAAGCGCCGGAACGCCATGCTCCTGCAGATAAGCGACCATCTGATCCACGTCCTGCTGGCTGCTTACTCCCAGGGCAAGATGGTTCATGCCGGCGCCGTCGTAATCGTTCCTGGCCTCGTTGGCATTCGCGCCGAACCACAGGCTGGCGCCGGTCTCGTTCGTGATCCCCAACATGGCAGGATGGTCGTACAGCGTGGTCCAGCCGGCGAATGCAAACAGGTCCTTGTAGAACGCCAGGTTTTTGGGGTGGATGTTGAACAAAATATGGCCGATTGTCGAGCGAATCATGTGAGTTTTCCTGTTTTATGGGTATTATGTATATGAAGTCGAAGCCGTTGAGACACCTACCGGCTCCCGGTAGATGCAGCCCGATTATAGTACAAATGTTCTGATTGTCAAGAAGGACATGCTCACACATACCGGGCGGTTAGAAACCGCCGTTCCCTGATCAGCGGCTAAAGCTAAGCCGGCCCTTTTTCAACGTCAGGTTGACTGCCTCGCGGGCGGCATTTTGATAGAAGGTGAAGCCCTGCTCAGGGGCGCTATCCCCACGCGCTTTGGAACCGAACAGGCTCGCCTGCACTACCTGTTGGGGGTAGACATCCAGGATTTGTCGAATGAACGCTTGCAGGGCGGCGCGTTCATCCGGCTGGAGCTTGAGCGCTTTCATAACCAAACTTCCTGGTAGAGCCAGCGGATCACCTCGGCGACGAACCCTCGGGCATCTGCCAGGTCTGCACTGGCAAGTTCCTTCGTAATGGAGGATTCCAGCTCATAATCACTCGTGTGACGGTTGCCCATGATCCGCCCATACAGATCGCTGTACTGATGGAGATCGCTGTCCATAGAAGGTATTTTACACCAATATTGCCGCCTGGTTGCTTGAGCTGCTGCTTCAAACGATAGGTTTTACCCTCGCGCCGGGCGGAAAACCGGGCCACCCTGGTGTGGGAAATGCTCGTCGCCTCCCCTGGGCGGTTAGAAACCACCATTCTCCGCTACCCCTCCGCCCGCTTCCGCACTTCTTCCACCTGCGCTGCCTCCCCCTCGGCATCCGGGTGCCCGATGGCGCGCAAGAAATCCACCCGCACCTGCATCAGCCGGGCGGCCTCGGCGAAATTGCCCTGCGCCTCGTAGACCAGCCCCAGGTTCCAACTGCCATTGGCCTCGCCCAGCCGGTCGCCGATTTGGCGAGCGATCTCCAATTGTTGCTGATAATATTCAATCGCCCGGCGGGGGTCGTTTAATGCGGCGCAAGCAAGACCCAGGTTGCCCAGGCCTTGCCCCTCGCCACGCCGGTCGCCGGTCTCTCGGTGAATGACCAGCGCCTGCTCGTAATATTCAATCGCCCGGCGGGGGTCGCCCAGGCTCTTGTAAGTATTACCCAGATTGCCCAGGGCGGCCCCTTCGCCACGCCGGTCGCCGATCTCACGAGCGACGACCAGGTCTTGCTCATAATATTTAATCGCCCGATGGGAATCACTCTGGGCAGCATAAGCCAAGCCCAGATTGCCCAGGGCGGCCCCTTCGCCGCGCCGGTCGCCGATCTCCCGGGCAATCGCCAGATGTCGCTTAAAACATTCAATCGCCCGGCGGGGGTCGCCCAGATCGGCGTAGACCAGGCCCAGGTTGCTCAGGGCATTCCCTTCGCCGCGCCGGTCGCCAGTCTCCCGAGCAATCGCCAAGTGTTGCTTGTAACATTCAATCGCCCGGCGGGGGTCGCCCAGGTTGTAATATGCAATACCCAGGTTGCCCAGGAAAGCCCCTTCGCCATGCCGGTCGCCAGTCTCCCGGGCGATGACCAGTGCCTGCTCATGATATTCAATCGCACGGCCGGGGTCGCCCAGATTGGCGTAGGCCAGGCCCAGGTTGCTCAGATCTTGCCCTTCACCGCGCCGGTCGCCAGTCTCTCGGGCAATCGCCAGATGCTGCTCATAACATTCAATCGCCCGGCGAGGGTCGCCCAGGTTGTAATAAGCGATGCCTAAGTTGCCTAGGTGGGCACTCTCCCCGGAGCGGTCACTCACGGCGCGGGCGGCCTGCAAGGCGCGCTCCAGCAGCGTCACCTGCCTGGCCGGCGGCAGGCGCAGATCGAGCACGTAAGCAATGCAGTCGGGGAAATCGTTCAGCCAGCCTTCCACCTCCCCCGCTAGTACCCCCGGCGGCGCGCCCCAGGCCGCATCCCGCCCTGCCAGCCGCTCCCAGGCGGCGAAGATCTGCGGCCAGAGCATGGCAAAGCGGCGCACCGCGGGCACCACGTTCTCCCCGCCGGCATGGTAAAGATCGTCGGCGTCCGAGCCGGCCTGCAGGTAATATCCGGCGTGGCGCAGAGCGGCCTCCCAGGCAGCGCCCGCATCCGCCAGCAAGCGGCCTTGGGCGTACACGCGCGCCAGGTCGTGCTGCCGCCAGCACCGCTCTTTGTCATCGTGTTCCAGCAGCCCGCGGCGCTGCAGGGAGGCCAGCAGGTCCGCCGCTTCGTCTTCGTCCGCCTGCCAGACCGCCCCCGCCGCTCCCGCCTCGAACGGCGCAGCGAAGACACCCAGGGTGGGCAGGCGCGCCTGCAACTCGGCGGGCAGGGCGGCGCAGGCCGTCTCCAAAACGGCCTGCACATCCAGGTCGGGGTCGTCCTCAGGGCACAGCTGCCTCAGGCGGGTGCGCTCGTCAGCCAGGCGCGCCAGCAGGCGGCGCGGCTCCCAGTCCGGGCGGCATTCGTAGACGCCAGCGGCGGCGCGCAGCGCCAGCGGCAGCCGCCCGCAGGCCATCGCCAGGGCATCCACATCGTCCGGGGCAGCCTCCGCCAATCGTGGCGACGCCCGGCGCAGCAACTCGCCAGCTTCGGGCAGGGGCAGCACGTCCAGGCGCAGCGGGCGCAGCCCGACCTCGGTCACGATGAAATACGTTCGCGAAGTGACCAGGGCAGCCGAGGGCGGCGGGGGCAGCAGGGGACGCACCTGGGCCGCGTCGCGGGCGTTATCCAGCAGCAGCAGGCAAGGGGCGCGGCGCAACGCGTTCAGGTACACGCCGTGCAGCTCGTCCAGGCCGGCGGGCAGAGGTTGGGCGGGGTAGAAGGGCGTCAGCAGGCGGCGCATGGCCTCCGCCGGGGAGAGCGGCCTGTCGGAAGCGCCTTGCAGGTCGATCTCCAGGCGGGCGGCGGGGAAGCGCTCCGCCAGGCGCCGGGCGGCCAGGCGCGCCAGGGCGGACTTGCCCACCCCGGCGGCGCCGGAAAGCCCGCTGACCAGCGCCCCTTGCCCGCCGTCGAAGGCAGCCAGCACGGCGTCCAGCTCGGCCTGCCGCCCGGTGAAATCCTGCGGCGGTTCGCGGATCGTGAAGAAGGCAGAAGGCGGAGGCGGCGGGGGCGGCAGGTGGATTTCGTATTTATCGCCGGCGACGAAATCGCCGCCGCCGGTGTTGACATCGCCAGCGATATAGGTGGATGGGTTTTGGGGAGTCTGTCCGATCATCGGTTAGCCCCAGGAAGATGGCGAATCAGGCGGGTGGATGGGGATATTATATCCCGGTTGGCGGGGAATGGGGGGCGGTGGCGGTTAGAAACCACGGCAACAGGTACGTCTGCATCCAATTTCCTTGACATCTCGATCCCTGCCGGATATAATTACGACAATATAGGGAAAAATTAGCGTCTTTAGACTTCAAAATTGCACCACGACAATTGTATAGCCCAACCAGCCAGACCTGTCGCCAGACAGGATCCCACACGCATCGATTTCACGAGGGAAAACATGAAAACGCTATTGACGCCCGCCCGCCTGTTTGCACCGCTTGGCCTGGCTGTGCTGGCCCTGTTTGCCGGCCAGGCTTTACTGGCCAGCGCCCAGGCCAATACCCCCGCTGCAACCACCTGGTTCGTCGATGACAGCATCAACGACGGACTGGTCGCCCACTGGAAGTTCGACGAGAGCGGCGCGGCGACCGCCCTGGAGTTGGTCAACGCCGCCCACGGTACGCTGTCCAACGGCGCGGCGATCACCGCCACGCCCTCCCTGCCGGCTGTAAACTTCCCCGACCTGGCCAGCCTGGCGCTGGATGGGACCGACGACCGCGTGGAGGTGGCCGACGACGCCGCCCTCAACCCGGCAACCAGCTTCAGCCTGGCGGCCTGGGTGCGGCGCCAGGACGCGGCGCTGGCTTACCTGGGCATTTACGACTCGGGCGAGCAGGCCAACGAGTGGTGGCTGTTCATCGCCGGGTCGACGGCCGGCGGGGCGAATAACAACCGCTTCGGCTTCGGCGAGCGCGGCGTAGCCGAAGTCTACAGCGCCCAGACCATCGTCGATACCGCCTGGCACCACGTGGCAGTGGTCAAGAACGGCGACGGGGCGAACAACCTGTCTTTCTACGTCGACGGCCTGCCCCAGGGCACGGCTTCGGTGGGCAGCGTGACGGCGCCCAGCGGGGCCAAGCGTATCGGCGGGCTGCTGGACGGCGCCTCGCTGGCGCACTTCAAGGGCAACCTCGACGACCTACGCCTGTATAACCGGGCGCTGACCAGCGCCGAGGTGGCGCGCCTGGCGGCCGGCTCGGCCTGCGTCACCAGCGGCGCATCCTGGGCAGAAGCCTACCCTGAGCTGCAGTGCGCCCTGGGCGCCGCCGCGGCAGGCGACGATATCTGGATCGGCGAAGGGGTGTACCGTCCAGGGGCCAGCCGCGCCGTCTCCTTCCCGCTCAAAAACGGCGTCGATCTGTACGGCGGCTTTAAGGGCCTCAGCCCGGGCGGCAACGAAACCGCCCTCGGCCAGCGCCCGGTTTTCGACCCGAACGCCCCGCTCACCATCTTGAGCGGCGACATCCTGGGGGACGACGTCCCGGCGACCTTCAGCAATTATGGTGACAATTCCCGCCACGTGCTGACCGCCGGCCCGGGCGTGACCGCGCTGCTCGACCGGCTGGCGGTGCGCGGCGGCAACGCCGACGATGCTTCGTCTCCCGATAACCAGGGCGGCGGGCTGCGCCAGCAGAACAACGGCAGCCTGGCGCTCAACGAAGTGGCCTTCAGCGCCAACCGTGCCAATGCCCAGGGCGGCGCCGTGTTCATCGAATCGCCACTGCAGGTCAGCCTGTCGCACTTCAGCGCCAACCAGGTGGGCACCGGCACCGGCGGGGCGATCTGCGCCGCCAGTACGTCGGTGATCAACAACAGTACATTCATCCAAAACCAGGGCGTCAACGCCGGCGCCGGGGCGCTGTATGCCGGGTTGGCCTCCCAGGTCACCGCCTCCACCTTCTTGAGCAACACGGCCATGTTTGAAGGCGGGGCGATCCTCTTCGAGGCGAATGGCACGATAAGCAGCAGCACCTTCAGCTTCAACCGCTCGGATGCCTACGACGGCGGTGCCATCCGCGCCAACAGCTCGCTCACCCTCACCAACACCAGCTTTACGCGCAACATCGCCACCAACGGCGGGGCGGTGCACACGCAGAACGCCGTCGCCGGCCAGCTCAAAGTGAGCAACAGCACCTTCCAGCGCAACGTGGCCTTCACCAACGACGGCGGCGCCATCGTAGCCAATCACCCTGCTCTGATCGAAAACACCCTCTTCCTGACCAACACCGCCGTCGACGACGGCGGGGCGATCTACACCCTCTTCCCCATCACCATCACCACCTCTGACTTCGTCAGCAACACGGCGCAGTCCGGCGGCGGGGCGTTCTTCTTCACCAACGCCACGCTGACCGGCAACTGGTTCGAGCGCAACAAAACGGTGGGCGGCGGAGCGGCAGACGGCGGCGGCATCCTGGCCCAGAACGGCCCGCTGGTCAGCCGGGACAATACCTTCACCGCCAACAAGGCGGCGCGCTTTGGCGGCGCCGCCCGGGTGGCTGCCGCACTGATGAGCGGCGATCGTTTCTATAACAACCGCTCGACCAGCGAAGGCGGCGGCTTGACCATCACAGGCAACGTCACCGTGACGCACGCCATCTTCGACGGCAACATCGGCAGTCTGAGCGGCGCCATCACCGCAACCGGGCTTTCAAACTGCACGAACCAGTTGAACGTGTTCAACTCGCTGTTCATTCGCAACCGCACCAACACCCCAGGCTTCTACGCCGATCTGCGCCTGTTCGATCTGAACACCCGGCTGGTCAATAGCACCCTGGCCGACCCATCGGCCAGCAGCCATTCCCTCCAGGCCAACCGCTGCAGCCTGGAGGTGCGCAACAGCATCTTCGCCAATTACATTTTGAGCCTGGTCAACGGTACCGGGGCAAATGCCGCGATTGCCGTAGAGGACGATAATCTGTTCTTCAACGCCTCGCCGGTCAGCGGGGTCACCTCCGGCGGGCACAGCCTGACCGCCGACCCGCTGTTCCTGAACCCGGCGGCGCAGGATTATCGCCTCTCCGCCGCCTCCCCGGCGGTCGATGCCGGGCTGGATACGGCCGTCCCCCCCATCCTGCTCACCGACCTGGACGGCAACCTGCGCTTCTCCGGGAAGGTGGATATGGGCGCCTACGAGCTAAACAGGATTTTTATCCCGCTGGTGATGCGCTGAAGCGCGCCGCGCTCACCCCTTGCTCGAACGCACGATCGACCAGGTCACCCACAGCCCCAGGCCGAGGGCCAGGAAAAAGCCCACCTGCACCAGGATCTTGGCCATCGGCATGGTGCTGGCGACGGGGAACAGGATGGCCAGGCCGAGGATGAAGGCGGTGGCCATCAGGCTGAGGGCCAGGCGGGTGGCGATCTTGTCCAGGCGGTCGAGGGTTTCTTTGTTCATGCCCATCTTCAAGGCCAGGGGGAACTCGCCGCGCTGCACCGAACGCAGCAGGCCCTCGCCCAGGCTGGGGATATCCCGCGCCGAATAAGCCATGGATTGCAGGTCGCTCAGCAGCGATGCGCCCCACACCCAGGGCAGGCGCTGCCGGATGAAGATACGCCTGGCGTGCGGGGCAAATTCGGCGAAGACGTCGAAATCGGGCGCCAGGCGCTGCGCCAGGCCCTCCAGCATAGCCACAGTCTTGAACAGCAGCCACATATCCACCGGCAGGCGCATGTGGTAGCGGAAGGCGATCTGCATTAATTCCTGCACCAACGGCCCGGCCTGGACGTATCTCAGCGACAGGCCGCGATAGGTGTGCAGCAGGCGATCCAGGTCGCGCTGCAGCTCGTCCAGGGGAACGCTGGTTGAGACGGCGCCAATGCGCAGGAGCAGGTCGACCAGGCCGCGGGTGTCGTCGCGGGCGGCCAGGTCGTAACATTGCAGGATGTTCAACCGGTCGGCGTCGGAGACGTAGCCCACCATGCCGAAATCCAGCAGGCCGATACACGGCTTCGGGGGCATCTCTGTCTCATCCAGGGGCATGACGAAGAAGTTGCCGGGATGCGGGTCGGCGTGGAAGAAGCCGAAGGACATCACCTCGTGGGCGATCAGGCGCGCCGCCAGCGAAGCCACCTCCGGACGCTGGAATCCGGCGCCTTCCAGGGCTGCCAGGTCGTCGATCTTGATCCCCATAATGCGCTCCATCACCAGCACAGTCTTGCCGGAATATTCCCAATACACGGCAGGGATCTTGAGCTGCGCCTCGGCGGCAAATTCGGCCCGGAAACGCTCGACGTTCAGCCCTTCCTGGTGGTAATCCAGCTCCGAGCGTAACGTGCGGGCGAACTCCGTAACCAGCTCCACCGGATTGAGCAGGCTGCTCCATTTGGAGCGCTGCGCCAGTTGGGCCATGCCGTACAGGATTTCCAGGTCGGCCTCGATGGTACGCGGGATACCGGGACGCTGGACCTTGATCACCACCGGGCCGCCGTCCAGCAGATCGGCAGCGTGTACCTGAGACAGGGAAGCCGAGCCGAGCGGCTGAGAATCGAGGCGTGCAAAGACCTGCTCCAGCGGGACACCGTAATGGGCGAGCAGTTCGGCGTGGATCTCCTCCCAGGGGTTGGGTGTGACGGCGTCTTGCAGCTTTTCCAGTTCTTTAATGTATTCCGGCGGGATCAGGTCGGGGCGGGTGCTGAGCACCTGGCCGAACTTGACGAAGGTCGGGCCAAGCTCTTCCAGGGCCATGCGAAAACGCTCTGCGGTGCTGTGCCCGGAGGGGGCCGTCTTGTGCAAACCGGGCAGCAGGCGCTCGATCTGCAGCTCAGAGAGGTGCACGCCGAATCCATATTTGACCAGAACAGAAACGATCTGGTAATAACGCGGCAGGTTGCGGACCTGGTTGAAGTTTGGAAACATGGTTCTTGGTTCTCCCATCTAGGGTAAAATATATGGGTGCGCTGGCAAGGCGGGACAATGACAGCATCTGCTAGAAAGAGCAAACTTTCCCAGATATTCTATCGTGTCAGGCGGTGATGGTGCCGATGTGGATAATAAACGCATTTTAATTGTAGAAGATGAAGCAGTCAACGCGTTGATGGCGCGCAGCATGGTGGCAGAGCTGGGATACCGGCCCCTGGCGTTGGCAATGTCCGGCGAGGAGGCGGTGGCGCTGGCCCGGCGGGAGCAGCCGCACCTGGTGCTGATGGATATCGGGCTGCCCGGCGAGATGGATGGGATCGAGGCGGCCCGGCAGATCGGCCAGGAGATGGACGTGCCGATCGTTTACGTCACCGGGCACAGCGATCCCGCCACCGTGGCGCAGGCCCGCCAGACAACCCCGTACGGTTACCTGAGCAAACCTTACGACCGGTATAGCCTGGGAGCGGCCATCGAAACCGCGCTGTACAAACACGAAGCCGACCAGCGCCTGCGGCAAAGCGAGGCGAACCTGGCAGCGCTGCTCGAAAACAGCGACGATCACATCTGGTCGGTGGATCGCCAGTACCGTTGGATGCACGGCAACTCGGCATTCTTCCGCCATCTGGAGGCGAGCATCCGGCGCAGGATCGCCCCCGGGGAAAGCGTGCTGCTGGCGGATCTCGATCCCGGCCTGCTGGCGGAGTGGCAGAGCTATTACGACCGCGCCCTGGGCGGCGAGACGTTCAGTGTGGAAACCCAGACGCACTTCATTACGCCGCCGCGCTACATCGATTATCGTTTCACCCCGATTCGCGATCCCCGCGGCGCCGTGACCGGCGTGGCGATAGCCGGGCGTGATCTCACCCACCGCAAGCAGGCCGAAAATGCCTTGCGCGAGAGCGAGGCGCGTTACCGGGAGCTGGTGGAGGCTTCGCCAAATTCGGTCCTGGTGGTGCAAGAAGGGCGCTACGTGTACGCCAACCCTGCCGCCCGGCGCACGCTGGGGTATGCGACGGACGAACTGATCGGGATGCCGGCCCTGGCGCTCATCCACCCCGACTCCTACGCCCTGATCCAGAAGCATCTGCGCAACGCCGAGCAGGGAGGTCATAACCCCACGCTGGAGGTGAAAGTGGTGTGCAAGGATTTCTCCACGCTGGTGGTCGAATCGACGTCCGTGCCGGTCCAATACAACGGACGGCCCGCCGTGATGGTGATGGGGCAGGACATCACGGAGAAAGTCCAAACCATGCTGGCCCTGCGCCGCAGCAACACCTGGCTGGAGCTGGCCCTGGAGGGGGCCAAAGCCGACAACTGGGACATGAACCTGGCGACCGGCGAACTGCATTACAACGATCATTGGGCGGCTTCACTGGGCTACGCGCCGGGCGAGGTGGCGCCCACCATCCAGGACATCACCAAACTGATCCACCCGGACGACACACCGGCCAACTGGCGCGACATGCAAAACTACATCGAAGGGCGCACGCCCATTTATGAAACGGAGTGTCGCTTGAGGAATAAGGCCGGCGAATGGGTATGGATCGTGTCGCGCGGCCAGGCAGTGGAATGGGACGCGGATGGCCGCCCCATCCGCTTGATCGGGGCAAATTTTGACATTAGCGAGCGCAAACACAGGGAAGAGGCGTTGCAACAGAGCCAGAACGAGCTGGCCCGGGCGCAGCAAATCGCTCACCTGGCCAACTATTCGTGGGATGTGCAGCAAAACGTCACCACCTGGTCGGATGAGCTGTTCCGCATCACCGGCTGCGAGGGGCGCCAGGCTTCCTATGATCTGATGGTTTCGCTGTTGCACCCCGAGGATCGCCAACGAGTCATCGAGGCGGGCCGCCGCTCGCACCTGGGGCAAGAGCCTTTCGATCAGGAGTACCGCATTGTGCGCCCGGATGGAGCCGTGCGCTGGCTGCACGACCAGGCCATTGTGGAGCGGGAAACCGATGGTACACCGCTGCAAATTTTCGGCACGGTACAAGATATCACCGAGCGCAAGCTCAATGAGCAGATGCTGCGGGCCGCGCTGGCCGAAAAAGATACCTTGCTCAAAGAAGTCCACCACCGGGTGAAGAACAACCTGACGGTGATCGTTGGCCTGCTCTCGCTGCAAGCTGCGCAGATGGCCGACCCGGCGGCGCGCCAGGCGCTGCAGGAAAGCCAGCAGCGCGTGCTCTCGATGGCGATGGTGCACGAAGACCTGTACCGCTCCAGCGACCTGGCGCAGATCAATTTCGGCAAGTATCTGCGTGATCTGGCCGGGCGGCTGGCAAGCTCCTATCTGAACGGCGAACAGGTGTGGATGCACATGGAAACGGAAGACATTTCGCTTCCATTGGAGAAGGCCATTCCGGGAGGCATGTTGGTGAACGAACTGTTGACCAATGCTTTCAAGCACGCTTTTCCGGGCGGGCGGAGCGGGGAAGTCTGGCTGGCCTTGCAGCGCCAGGAGGATGGGAAAATCCGCCTGGCAGTGGCGGACAACGGGGTCGGGCTGCCGCCCGGGCTGGATTTCACCAACGCAACCTCGCTGGGGGCGCAGATCGTGACCATGCTGGCGCGGCAGTTGGGCGGCAGGCTGAGCGTGAAAACGGGAGAGGGGGCAACATTCGAGGTGATATTTGAAACAACCATATAGAACAAATTTCCTGCTTCAACGTGATGAATGTCACTTGTGTAAATCCGATTCATATTGCAAAATTAACTACAAATTTTCCAAAAAAGCAATAATTATACGCGTGTAAATGACCAGGCAGGAGCCGAATTTACGACCTGGTCAGAAAGGTGGAAATCGTGCGTTGTACAGTTTGC
The DNA here is from genome assembly GCA_964595435.1 of uncultured Anaerolinea sp. GTDB lineage: Bacteria > Chloroflexota > Anaerolineae > Anaerolineales > UBA4823 > RBG-16-57-11. The sequence continues at coordinate 152,094 of CAZQQJ010000008.1, forward strand.
AATACAGAGAACGATGAAGGCTTTCGATTTTGCATGAAATGTGGCTCCCAGTTGGTTGCAAAACCGCCGGAAAGCCATCAACCGATTGCGCCGCCCGTACCATCGGAGTATCGCCCACCGCCGCAAGTGCCGCAACCCGTCCCCACTGCATTCGCAGCGCCACCGGCTTACCCTCCTCAGCAACCAACCAACTGGCAAAGCGCGTATCCACAAAATCAGTCTCCACCGGCTTACCAGGCCAGGGCGCAAAAGACTTCGCCGGACGTACTCCGGGCCATTGCATCTTTGCACACCTGGGGGCCATTTGCTGGTTTCGGTACACGCCAACGCCATACCGGATGGTTGATGGAGAATCGGGGCGATCGCGCTCGCGAGCTATTCGATCGAGTGGCCGCCAGATTCAGAGATCGCCAGTTTCCTGGGATTACCTTCCAACAGCAAACACTGATCGCCCACAGTTCTATTGTCGAAAAACGGACGTATTTAATTTTACGGCGTCATCTGGCCTGCACGGCGCTCTTCATTACCCAATACGGTAAAGACTTGTATATTGCTCAATTGTCCTACATCAAGCCGCCGGTCAGCTACGCGCGCGTATTGATCCTTGGTCTGATGCTACTGTTCGCACTGGTAACGCTTTTTGCTTCTTCGATCACCAGCTCACTCGGCACTCTGAATAATCTGGCGCTGATCGTGTTTGCAGCTTACAGCCTGCATAAATTCCTGGCTGAAAAAGACCCCTTGGCCGGTCTGCGGATGGCACCCACCGAGTTCAACATCGACGACCTGATGGCAATGGAAAAATCCGCTGAACATACGGTGCGCATGGTGATGAGCGAAATCGGCCTGGACCCTGCGACCCTTCAGCCTCTCGACAGCCCCCAAACCAGAAGGCTCACCGGATGAGCGCTCCGCCCTGCCCACACTGCCAGCAAGTTCATCCTCCCGAGGCGCAGTTCTGCCCGCTCACCGGCCAGCCGCTCTACCATATATTGACCTGTCCCAGGTGCCAGGAAAAGATTCAAGCAGATTGGAGGGTATGTGGTTATTGTGGCATGCCGTTTCGCGCCAACCTGCCCCCGGCCTGGCCAACCAGCGCGCCGGACGAGCAAGCACCGGCAGGTGATATCTCCCCGCCATCATTTCCATATAGCGGACCTCCACACCGGGAATATGCGGACCGCAAAACATCTTCCCGGCTGCCGGTTTTTTCGGCACTGAAAGGGGTTTGGGGGATCGCACTCCTAATTGCTGTCGTGTTGATCTTACTCTGCGTGGGCGCTTTTTACCTGGGCAATTATTTGTTGGACGGAGGCAAAACACCATCTGTATCCCGCGCCAAACCACCTCATTTCGGTGTATATTTGGTGAGCGGCTCTTCGCTGGTTGAGATGAAAAACCGCGTGGGCCGTCCGGATAAGGGCGAAACCGAAGGCATTCCGACAGCAAAAGATGCTCAGCCGAAAATGATTATCTGGCTCAGCGAATACAATCTGCAATCGATGCACCTGGCGGGCAATTACGGGAATGGTAACCAGTTCGAGCACAAGTTTACAGCCACGCCTTTGGAAGATGGTATGATCGAGATCCAACCCGATAAGGCGTTGAAGTCCGATGTCTACTGCCTGATGCAAGGAGGCCCGATGGTGATCCGCTTTCAAGAACAGACCTGGTGCCTCCGGATTCCATAGCCTCATGATGGATTCCCTGTCAGGCAACGGAAAAATACCGCTTTCTGCTCACCAGAACCGCTTCGCATCAGAAACAACCAGGATCAGGAGGTTCCAATGGGTTGGTTAGATGTACTGAACACGGCGCTCAACGTCACCAGCGTGGCAGTTGACGTTGCCAATTACACCCAGCTCCAGCAATTACGGCAGCAAGGCGCATCGCAGGCCGCAGTTCAAGCCATTCTCAAAGCGCTGCGAGATGAGATTTTTCAGGTCAAACAGGCCACCCAGGCCGTGTTGGAAAACCCGGATCTTTCCAACAAGCAGGCAGCCGCGGCGATGAAGATGCTCGAAGAACGCCTGGATGAATCGCCCATCACCCCGGAAATATTTCCGGACCTGAACGATAAAGAATATGTCGCTGCCACCATCCGCCTGGTGCACAACGAATCGCGCCGATTGATGGGCCAGCTTACTGGCGACGAACAGGGCGAAGTGATGAAGGTATTGCAGGCCAGGCGGCAGTTGGAGGACAGCGAATACTACCTGCAAAACAGGGAAGACGGCTATCGTTTGCTGGAAGCACAGTCGGATGTCAAAGAACTGGGCTGGCGCCACCAACTCCCGGCCAGGTTTGGGGTAGGCTTTGCGGCCGGAGCGATTCTCATGGTAGTAGGAATGATCGCATCCGCAATTTTCAAAGCGGCTGGCCTGTGGATTGCAGTGATTGCTGGTATTGGACTGATTGTCTGGATGGTGAAGTGGTTTGACGCATCCCGCTTCCGCTCTGCCAAAAATACCGTCGAAAAACTGGGAGATAAGATCGATCTGGAACGCTTCACGCGCTTCGATGATCTTGTTGACGGGGATGTGAAACATGCTCGCGCTTTGCGTGACCTGGCGCGTAAGATCATGGATGATTTCATGAAGGGCGAACGGGTCAGCGATCATCCCCTGACGCCACCTGCCAGGAAACAACCACAGCAAGCTGCTCTGCCATCAACGGCCAGGCCAATCGATGGGTATCCAACAGATACAGGCGGTAATACCTGGAAAGCTGAACCAGCCGGAATGCCCGTCACCGGACAAGTCCATGAATTTTCGCCGGGCAATGCGGCCGAATTTTATGCGGTTTCCGCCGATCCTGGCCCGACTTATCTCCCACAGCCCGAACCATCTCCGGTCGAGATAAACGATCACCTGACACCTGTCCAACGAGAACCATTCTGCGGCATGTGTGGTGAACGGTTGCCAGCCAGATTTGCAGGAAACTTCTGCCCCTATTGCGGCGAATCTTTGGATGATTGATACAAGAAAATCATGGATTGCCCTCACTGTCATCAGCAGCACTCTGACCAATTGCACTTTTGTCCTTATACGGGCCAGGCAATCAACCAGGCAAATCCGCAGGATGCAGCGGTAGCGCCCGTCACACCGCCCGAGCCACGCACTTGCCCAAACTGCGAGCGTCCCTTAAAAGCGAAGTTGCGCTTCTGTCCATCCTGTGGAACGCGGGTCGAGGCCCAGCCAGATCGTCCAGGGCCGGCAGTTCCCCCAGCACACGAGGCGTCTCCTGCTGCACACCAATCTACCAGTGAAATGCCGGTCAACCAGGCGATTTCCCCGGCTATGCGCATCTGCCTGAACTGCGGGCGCGCTCTGTCACAAAAGCACCATTTCTGCCCGCGCTGTGGCACACCAGCACCAATTTCGCCCGTTGCCCCAGCAGAAGCCTGGTCGGGCACATCCACCCGAACTGTCCAACCGGTGTACCTGGCACCAGCATCCACCCGGCCACTCCCAGAACAAAGCCGGGTGGACACAACCTCTCCACCTGTCGCCGGGCAAGAAACGCCAGAGTGCTCCATTCCATTTTCAGCGAGCGAGGCGGCGACAGAAGCAAATAGCGCAGCAACATTCACAGGGATAACAAGCCAACCTGTGCCAGCGGCTGCAGCGGAAAATGGGTTGCGGGCGGAGGATTTGCCCGAAACTCCCGCCGCGCCAGGGTCGCCGCTCGACAAGGGTATACTGCCCGAAGTGCTTTCCGAAACGCCTGCCGCGCCGGAGATGCTGTTCGACGAGAGGATGCAGCCCGAAGTGCTGCCTGAAATACCCGCCGCGCTCGAGGCCACGTTCGAGGCAGAGATTCCAGACGAAACCCCGCCGGGGTCTCCCGTCGTACCGGAGATGATAGGTGCGGCGGAAACACCGGGAGAGGCCCTGCCTGAGAGGCCGGCCACGCTAGAGGCGCCGTTCGAGATAGGGAAGTTGCCTGAGGCTCTGCCCGAAGCGCTGCCTGAAATACCTGCTCCGCTTGAGATGCCGTTCAGCCAGGGCAGCGAGGTCACACCTCTGCCAGAGACAGCCGCCGTGCCGGAAGCGCCGCAAGAAGAAATAGCTCAGCCCACGAAACCGTTGGAGAGTTGGCTGGAAGATACTTCCCCGGTGAAGGTAAAAGCCAGGCAGGTGGTGAAGATCATCCCAGCCTGTACTACCTGCGGCTTAACCCTGCCAGACAATGTGCGTTTTTGCCCAATTTGCGGGGCGGCGGCCCCCGAGCAAGTGGAGGCAGGCGTTGCGGCGCCTGCCGAACCACCCGTGATCGACCCCGATGCGCTCCCTGGTCCCCCTACAACTGGCGATACCCTGTCAATTCAGCCGCCAGTACCGGTCGAAAGCCGCGCGATTTACGAAGAACCTGTACCGGCTAAGATCGCCCGGCCCAAGCCTGTTCCGGTGAAACGCCCTGCTTCGACAGTACCTTCCTCTGCACAGCGCAAGCCCAAAACGTCACCACGCCCACGCAGCAAGAAAAAGAACCAGTATTTGCTCCTGAGCATCTTGTTTGGTCTATGTGCCGTCCTGCTGACAGCAGGCGTTATACTGGTCGGAATACAACTTTACCAGAACCTGCGCCCGACGATGGACGGCAATTCGCCGGGCAAAGTCACCCCACTCGCTCAGGTCACAACAGAAAAGATCACCGCCAGTGCGCCAGGTGCCCTGGCACTGCCCACCGCTACACTGCCGTTTCTCCCGGCTGCGCCATTGCCTGGCACCCAGGCCAGCCCAATGGTCCTGTCTCCTACCCAAGAACCCACTCAAGCCATACAAATCTCGGTGACACAGCCGACCGCCCCGCCGGCGGTCACACTGCCTGTTCAGCCAACCGCGCTGCCGGTCACTGCAGTGGTCCTTCCAACAGGGTCGCAGCCAGCCATCCCGGCGGGAAATTTCCCCTTGCCGCAATATGACCTGGCGTTTACATCCAACCAGGATGGGCGTTTTCGAATTTATCTCTTTAACACCCAAAAACCCACCGATTGGATGGCATTGCCCTATCCAGCCGATTTTAAAACAGCGTCCTGGCCGACTTTTTGCGGCGAACGGCTGGCCTTCGAAGTAAGCAATCTGACTCTAACACAGCCGCACGCGATCTACCTGGTCAATCTGGAAGATCAGAGCCTATCCCCGTTTACCCCGCCTGGAGAACCACCGCTGCGCATGGCGCTGCCGGGTTGTTCTCGTGACGGCGCTTATCTGGCGTTTACAGCATACCGTATCAATAAATGGTATCTGGATGTGGTCGATTTAGTCAATCAGAAGCTGATTCTGGATGCCAATTATCCGGAGTATCCTGGTCTGGGGAACATTTCCTGGGCTAACCCGCCGCAGGGTTTTCTGTGGATGGGGGCACGGGCGAATGGCTTCTTCGATATCAATTACCTGAACGACGTTTTTTCGCCAGAGAATAAGGGGTTCAAACAGGTTGTGCGAGGCAAATATGCCAGCCTTTCGCCGACCGGAGATTATTTTGCATACTTCTGTGGCAATTTGCTTTCATTATGCGTGGCCGAATGGCCTTCCGGGAGACTGGTGTATAACCAGAATATCAGCTATTTCCGCCAGGTAGACAATCAGCAACTGCCCGCGTCCGCGATGTGGTCATCGGATGGCAAATGGCTGTATTTCACTTCATCTGTCTCCGGTAATTGGGACATCTATCGGATGCGACCTGATGGCGGGGACCTGCAAAACCTGACTCAGACATGGCCATCCGACGAGCTGATGCCCGCAGTACGATAGAGGGCTATTGAATTGACGGACGATTTTGCCAATGTTATAATCTCATTAAAGCCAATTGCCAAAAATCGCCCCCTCAAAATCTCAGGAGAAATCATGCCCCAGCCCAAATCGACCGTTCATCCTATTTCATCCGGACCGGAAACGCGGGAAAACATCAGCCGGCGCGAACTGGTTAAGGCGCTCACTGCCCTGGGCGGCGCGACGGCGGCCAGTTCGCTGCTGCCGCAGAAATGGGCAAAGCCCGAAGTTGGGGCAGGCGTCTTGCCAGCCCACGCCCAATCTACCCAAAACCCACCACCGCCGACCTGCGCACAGCCGCTGCTCAGCCAGATCGCTTACGAGTGGGTCGATCCGGCGCAGGAGTGCGACCCCGGCTCCTTGCGGGCGCGCTTCACCTTTGCGTATGCGGACGCCAGCGGCAACGTGATCTCCGGCCAGACTTCGCTGCGGCTGCATTACCGCTTCGAGTCCGGCACGGAACGAGACCGGGCGGACGTGGAGCACACCGTCGGCAGCGATCCGTTTGCGGGGATCGTACAGGTCTTCCGCTGCATCACCTTCTCCACCAGCAGCTACATCGACTATACCTTCTGGCTGACCAACGCCTGCGGCCTGGAAAGCGCGCCCATCACTGTGCGCGTCTTGAGGCCGCAAACTTACACGCCATCCAATCCAAGAGGCGGGGAACAGGGTTGACCCCGAAACAACCCGGCGGGGGCAGCTTCCCAAATGCACCGGCCAGCGTTGAGGCGATCTTCCGCTCGTTCATCGGCGAGGATACGCCCGGCGCAGCGCTGATCGCAACGCGCGACGGGCAAACCCTGTTGGAGACGGCCTACGGCCTGGCCGATCTGCAGCAAGGCGCGCCGCTCACCCCGCAGAGTATTTTCCACATCGGTTCGATCGGCAAGCAGTTCACCAGCCTGGCGCTCTTGATGCTGGCCGAGGCAGGCAGGCTGGACCTGGACGATCCCATCGCGCTGCACCTGCCCGAGTTGGACCGCTTTGGCGCAGGGGTTAGCGTACGCCACTTGCTGCAGCATACTGCGGGTATCCCCGATTATTACGAAGACGAGGCGCTGGGCCGGCGACTGCTGGAACGCTCGCCGCAGCCGGTTAACGCCGACGCCCTGGCGCTGTTGGCCGCCGAAGGCGAACCGCAGTTTGCCCCGGGAGAACAATTCAGCTACAGCAATCCCGGTTATGAGATGCTTGGAATACTGTTGGAGCGTCTCTCGGGGCAACCGCTGGGGGCGTTCTTACAGCAGCGCGTCTTCGACCCGCTGGATATGCGGAGCACGTTCTCGCTGCCTTCGCCGCGGCGGAGCGGCGAGCCGCGCCTGGCGCACAGCTACACTTGCAATGACGGCGCCGCGCAGGCGTACGACTCCGACCCCCTGGATAACCTGGTCGGCTCCGGCTCGATCTACTCCACGGTTGGAGACCTGGCGCGTTACGACCAGGCGCTATATGGCGAAACGCTGGTGAAGCAGAGCACGCTGGCGGAGGCGTTCCGCCCGGCGGTGCTCAAGAACGGCGAGCCGACCGGCTACGGGCTGGGTTGGGAAGTGGGGGAAAGCAACGGGCGGCCGTACGTGGGCCACACCGGCTCCTGGCTGGGTTTCAAGGCATATTACGTCCGCTTTCAGCAGGAGCGGCTGGCGGTGGTGGTGCTGCTCAACCGGGATTACGGGCTGCCGGAGCAAGACCCGGCGTTGATGGTGGCGCAGGCGATGGGAGGGGACTGGCTGGGTCAACGATGACGACAGCGGCCAGGCGGGAAAAGCCAGGCGCGGACAACCGTTCGTACCAGGACGAAGGCAAACGAGAAATTGTTCTGCGGGAGCGAAAATTGACGCGGGGACATGGAAGGCGTATAATAAAGTCGTACACTTGATCGCGGTTCACGTAAAATAATGTACGGAGGGAAATATGAGCCGGTCCGGTTCCGGTCCAGAAAATTCTGCCAGCCGCGCCCAGCCGCATGCTGCCGCGTCGGGTTCTGCTCGCGGCCGCCATCTCAAGCGGCGCGAGCTGGTCAAGGTGCTGGCCGCGGTAAGCGGGGCCACAGCGGCCCATCTGTTGCTGCCGTCCGAATGGGAAAAACCGGTGGTGGGCGCCGGCCTGCTGCCGCCCCACGCCCAGGCTTCGCTGGCGGCCATGCCCATCCCCTGCATCTGCGGGCGCTGGACTTACTGCGCCCGGAGCGGAGTGTGCCGCACGGCGACGCTCGGCCGGGTGGCCTGCGAATGGATCGAAGCGGCGCCGGGCGACGAGCCGGGCCTTCTCCAGGCGCGCTTCAGCTTCGCTTTCGACGACGCCCACGGCAACATGATCCCGGGGCAGACGGCGCTGCGCATCGAATATCGCTTCGCCGATGGTATGTCAGGGGTACGTTCCGGGCAGCCTCACACGGTGCGCGAGGGGCCGTTCAGCGGCAGCGTGGAAACATCCCGCAGCGTCCGCTTCACCAGCAGCCCCTACGTCGATTACACCTTCTGGCTGACCAACGCCTGCGGGCGAGAAAGCGCGCCGCTCTCGATACGGGTGAGCCGGCCGGCGGATTACGCTGGAGAAACCAAAGGAGAGGAGCGCGGCTAAAGTCGCACACAACCTTCGATCACCTGACTTGAGCGCCAGCGCCTGGGACAAACCACCGGAGACCACTATGCCATTATCCATCGGACAAATCATCAACAACCGCTACCGCATCGACGCGCTGCTGGGCCAGGGTGGGATGGGCGCCGTTTACAAAGTGTGGGACTTGAACCTGGAAAAGGCCGCCGCGCTCAAGGAAAACCTGGACGCCTCGCCCGAGGCGCAGAAGCAGTTCGGGCGCGAGGCGCGCCTGATGGCCAGCCTGGAGCATCCCAACCTGCCCCGGGTGACCGATTTCTTCTTCATCCCCGGCCAGGGGCAGTACCTGGTAATGGATTTCGTCCACGGCGAGGACATGCAGCGCCTGCTCGACCAGGCCCACCGCTCGAATGCGTCCGGCGGGCCCGGCGGACTGCCCCAAGCGCAGGTAGTGCATTGGATCCTGCAAATCATCGACGCGCTGGAGTACCTGCACACGCAGAACCCGCCGATTATCCACCGCGACATCAAGCCGGCCAACATCCGTATCCGCAGCGATGGGCGGGCCATGCTGGTGGATTTCGGCATCGCCAAGACCTATGACCCCGGGCTGGCCACCACCATGGGAGCCAAGGCGATCACCCCGGGTTTCAGCCCGCCCGAACAGTACGGCGGTGGGAGCACCGATTCGCGCTCGGATATCTACGCCCTGGGGGCGACGCTTTACACGCTGCTCACCGGGCGCACTCTGCCAGAGAGCGTGACGCGCATTTCCACCAGCACGCCGACCGCGCTGCCGCGCCAGATCAACCCGCAGATCAGCCCGCAGGTGGAATACGCCACCTTGCGCGCCATCCAGGTGGACATGGAGCTGCGCTTCCAGCAGGTGGGCGAGCTGCGCCAGGCGCTGCAGGCCCAGGCGGCCGGCCCGGCCTTCGTTGCCACGCAGTCGGCGGCGCAAAGCGCGCCGCCTTATGCTGCGCCGGCCACGCAAATCATTCCCGAGCCGGCATGGAGCGGCAGGCCGCCCACTGGCCCGCAGCCGGCGGGCGCCATACCCGCCACGCAGGCCATCCCTGGCCAGGCGTGGAGCGGCTCGCCGTACGGCGACAGCCAGCGGACAGGGCCTGCGCCGGCAGCCCTCGCCCGGCGCAGCCCGCTGGTATGGGCGCTGCCGCTGGCGGTAGTCCTGCTGGGCTTCCTGGCCGGCGGCATCTTCCTGGGTTCCAGGCTGCTCGGCGCAGCCACCCGGGGCGCGGCGCCCACCGTGACGCAGAGCGCGCTGGCTGCGGCGGCGTTAAACACGCCCCCGCCGGCAACTCCGCCGCAGCCGACATTCACCTCGGCGGCTCCAGCGCATTCAACGCCTGCACCGGCCAGCGCCGCCGCGGCCACGCCAACCCGCTCAGCCGCCCAGGCCGGCCCTGGAGACCAACTGGAGAGCCGCATCGCTTTCGCTTCCGACCGCAATGGCAACTATGAGATCTTCACCATGCGCCCGGATGGCTCAGATGTGCGCCGCCTGACGATTACCACCGTAGACGAATTCGAACCGTCCTGGTCGCCGGACGGCAAACAGATGATCTATACCTCGGAGCAGAGCAACGGCGCGGAGATCTTTATCATGAACCGGGATGGCAGCGACCAGCGCCAGCTTACCCGTAATTCAGACGTGGATCGCGGGCCAGCTTTCTCGCCGGACGGATCGCAAATCGCCTATTTCACCAACCGCGATGGCAACTATGAAATCTACGTCATGTCGACCTACAGCTCCATGGCCAGGCGGCTGACGGATGACACCGGCACCGAACAATATCCAGTCTGGTCGCCGGACGGAAAGAAAATCGCCTTTGTTGCCTGGCAAGACAAGAATTCGAACACCTATCTGATGAACGCCGACGGCAGCCAGGTGCAGCGCCTGACCAGCGGCGAGCGCAACACGCTGCCAGCCTGGGCGAGTTTCCCCGATGTGGGCGAGGCGGTCATTTTCTGGACGCGGAAGGATGAACAATGGTACTTATCCGCTTACCGCCTCGACTTGAAAAAGGTCGAAACGCTAAGCCCGGCGCTGTTTCCGAGCAAAAGCGACCAGTTCCTGAGCCTGCCGGCTTTTTCCTCCGATTACCAGAACCTGATTTTCAGCATGCCTTTCGGCGACAAAAACCACCTGTTCGCTGTCCATTTCACCACCTATGCAGAACTGGTGGAGGCCTTACAGGCCAAAAAATGGGTGCAGTTGACCGACGGCACAAGCAACGAATATGACCCGACCTGGTGGAGTCGTTGACAGGTTTCAGCGACCGGCCGCGCTGATCTGCACCCACGCAGCCTGGCCGCGGCGCGTGCCGTAGAACAGGTATTTGCCCTGCCCGGCGCGTGGGGAATACAGCACCGCTTCGCAGCAGTAGGCCACCACGATCTGATCGAAGGACGGCGTGAGACGCACCCCGTCGTAGACGATGAAGTATTCGCCGTCCTTTTCGCCGACGAAGACCAGCCGGCCGTTCAACTCGGCGGGGGCGTAAGCGCGCTCCAGGCCATAGCTGCGGCGCAAGTCGCGGCCGTCGTAGAGGATCACGGCGGTGCGGTGGTTCATCGTGCTCCAGGCGAACTCCCAGACGGGCTTGCCGCCGATCTCATCCAGGCCGATGTTAGGCGAGTGCCCTCCAAATTCCCCCGCCAGGACACCGGCGGGCCAGCCATTCCTGTACAGGACGAAGATCTCGTACATGAAGACGAAATCCAGGCTGCGCGTCCAATACACGTCCGGGCCGATCTCCAGGCGGAAGTTCTGCATATCGATGCGCTGGCCGTGGCGAGCGCGCTCGCCGGCATCCGGCTGGTACGTTTCAGGATCAAAACATGCGGAGATCCATCCACCGTTGGCCGGGCACTCCTGCCAGTCCAGCCCCATCTCCTGCGGCGTGGCGGTGGGCAGCCGCGGGATGAACCAGCGCCACGCCAGCAGGGCAAGCAAGATCAGAAAAGCGAGACCTGCTAAAAAGATAGATCGCTTCGGAACAGGTGGGGTTATAATCAAATTGGTGGTGACCGCCATGTGCACATCCAGAGCTGTAATCGTTGTGCTCCTGTTGATTCTAAGCGGAGGCTGTCTGCTGGTAGCCAACGCCTGGCCGGCAGACGACTTTCTCCCCACTGGGATTGAGTCCTCCCTGATATGGGCCGGTTTGATTCCCATCTGGCTGCATATCCTGGCGATCCTGCTGCTACTTGCCGGGTTATGGTGGCAGATGCGAAAACGCCGCCTGGCATTCCGCTTGGGAGTCTGCCTGCTGGCAGCCAGTCTTTGTTTTGGGATGCTGCTGCCAGCGGTGGGAAGAACGCAAAATGGCCTGACGAATCTTATCACGGTAATTTCTTCCTGGGAAGAATTCGCCTCCCAGAAAGACGCACGAGTCTTGAAACTGGATTGCTCACTGCTGCCATTTAGGGGCGGACATGCCGGGATATCCGCAATTTTGCACAACCCGACTGACCAACCAACAGCTTATGTGCTTACCAATCCACCTTTCGGCAGGTGGTGGTCTTACTTCAAGTTGTTCTACAGCCCGCGAAGGGAGCCATGGCGCGAAAGTTGGGAGACGATCGAACTAGCCCCTGGCGAGACGATACGCTACATCTTGCCCCCGAGCACAGCAATGCTGGGCGCCCAGGTCTATGTGCGAGCCGCGCACAGGGATCTGGTCAGACCTTTCGTAGCGTTTTGCAATCTGTGGTGGGATAACCGTATGGGGCTATATAACGTGGGTGTGCTGTGCTTCCTTGCCGGACTGCTCTGCCTGGGAATTGGACTTGCCCCTCAGCAAAGGGCAAATCAGTGAAGGTTGATGGGTGAAGAAACTGTTTATCCTGCTCCTCCTGGTACCCGCGCTGCTGGCAGCGTGCAGCCGCGCAACTGCGCCCGTTGTGTCTGCGGCAAGTGCAAGCCCAATACAGCCGGCAGCGTCGATTACACCCGCACTCGTACCTACACGCAATAACACGCCGCTCGAGACAGGCCAGCCTCCTACCCCGATTTTCCAGGCTGCACTCACCCCGCCCCGAATTACCCCGACAAATACGCTTCCACCTTCGGCAACCTTCACTCGCCCACCTGCCGCCACCCCGACACGTTATATACCAAATGTTTCCGCCGCAAGCCTTGCGATACCTGGACAACAACGGCCCGGCCGGCTGGCAAGAACATATCTTTGCACGCCAGACGGTGACCGCCGCCCCGCTGATCGCCGCAGAGGGGTCTTTCCCCGCCATCTACCCGGTCGCGCTGAATTCCGCCAGCCCCACGCCGCTGCCGGTTGAACTGCTGCCCTTCGCAGCGACCCTCGATCCCCAGAAATGGCAGTGGATGGTTGACTCGCACGGCTATATCGCCCTGGTACACCGGGAGATAGCCGGCTGCCGCATCACTCAGACGGGCGGACGGGGGTTATCGCCGGAGTGGCGGGTGGAGCACAGTTGGAAGACGCTCGGACAGGTGAAATATTCCGTCCACGCCGCCAGTCACCTCGGCCAGTTGCGCTTTGTGAACTACTGCGATGGCGGGCTGCCGTATGGCTGCTTGCAGGTCGAATTCCAACGCGCCGCGGGGGAATGCATTCGGGATGCGGAAGCGGTGATCACCACCTACCAGTATACCGGCAAATAGCGACCCGACGCCGGCAGGTGTCATTCCCCAGGCAAACGAAGGATTTTTCGCCCCCTGCCCGTTCTCCGGCCTCCTGGCGAATCTTCTTTCGCCCACCCCGGGCTGCCGCGGCGCGCCCTCTCCGCCAACGCGCCGCGCCACGCCGCGCGTGCCGCTCGCCCCCCGCGAAACAGACCCTAAGGGTCTTAAAGACCCTTAGGGTCTGCAACCAGTTTCCAAATTTATAGGATCATTTCGGTCAAATTACTCTATTTGGCACGCGTTTTGCCACATATTCACTATAGAGCGATGGATCAGCTCGACCAACCTTATTCTGGATAATCCTTTAGGAGGCTGAAATGCACAATCTTGGAAGTACACAAATGGAAATGGGCCAGGAGTATGGCTACGGAGAGACCAGCTTCGGCGAATCCTCCTTCGGCGAATACGGCCCCAGCGGCGAGTTCTACGGCGAAGGCGAATACATGGGCGAAGGCGAATACATCAGCGAAGAGTATGGGGAAGTCTATGGCGAGAGCTCCGGCCCCTTCTCCGAAGCCGAGGAGATGGAGCTGGCCGCCGAGCTGCTTTCCGTATCGAACGAAGCCGAACTGGACCAGTTCCTGGGCGGGCTGTTCCGCAAGGCGGCCCGCGCCGTCGGCAACATCGTCCGCTCGCCCATCGGGCGCGCCCTGGCGCCGATCGTCAAGAACGTCGCCAAAAGCGCCCTGCCCATGGTCGGCGGCGCCCTGGGCTCGCTCATCCCCATCCCGGGCGTGGGCACTGCCGTTGGCACGGCGCTCGGCTCCGCCGCCGGGCGCATGTTCGGCCTGGAGCTGGAAGGGATGAGCGCCGAGGACCAGGAGTTCGAGGTGGCCCGCCGGGTGGTGCGTTTCGCCGGCGACGCGGCCCAACAGGCCGCTTCCGCCCCGCCCAACGTCCCGCCGCAGCAGGCAGCCCAGGCGGCGGCGCAGAACGCCGCACAGCGCCATGCCCCCGGCCTGGCGAGCGGCGCGGCGCCCGCGGCGGGCGCCCCCGCCGCAGCCGCGGCCCCCAACCTCCGCGCCCCAGGCTTTGGCCCGCGCCGCAACAGCGGGCGCTGGATCCGCCGCGGGCGTGTGATCATCATCCTGGGAGCCTGAAACATGTCCCTCGGGTTGGCTGTCACTCAGCACCTGGCGCAAGAAACGCGCGCCCTGCTCACCCGCCTGGCGAGGCTGCAGCCCTTCGTGCTCTACGAGACGATGGTGCCGGCAGCAGCCGCTTCAATGCCCGCCCAGGCGGCTATCGAGAGCTACCTGGAACGCGCCCGCCAGGGCACGCGCCGCCAGGCGCACGGTTTCCTGGCCTGGTTGAGCAGTCCCCGTGGCCGCCAGGCGCCGCCCGCCGAGGCGCAGCGCCGCTTCACCCTGCTGCGCATGCAGTTCAACCTGATGCTCTCTCAGTTCGATATCTTTGCCGACGTGATGACCCAGCGCAGCGAGCACGAGACCGGCGTCTGGCTTGCCGGGCTGGACGACGTGGCCAGCGACGCGCTCAAACTGCCGGGAGGCTTCTACCGGATTCCGCCCGTCGTATGCTACCTGGATCGCGGGCACGGGGCAGCTATCCGCCGCGCTCGCACCCGCCTGCCCGGCGGCGGCGAGAACCCGGCGGCGGTGATCCGTGTACCGCGCGAGCGGATGATCGGTATGGGCATCGCCTCGTCCCTGGTCCACGAAGCCGGTCACCAGGGCGCGGCCCTGCTGGACCTGGTAAGGTCGCTGCGCCCGGTGCTGTGCGGTTTGCAGCACGGCGGAGGCGACCAGCGGCTTGTCTGGGGTTTCTGGGAGCGCTGGATTTCGGAGATCATCTCCGACTTCTGGTCGGTTTCCCGGGTCGGGATCGCCGCCCCGCTGGGGCTGATGGGCGTGGTCAGCCTGCCGCGCGCCTTCGTCTTTCGCGTCAGCCTGGATGACCCCCACCCCATCCCCTGGATCCGGGTCAAGTTGAGCTGCGCCATGGGGCAGGCTCTCTACCCTAACTCGCAGTGGCAGCGCCTGGCAGCGGTCTGGCAGGCCTGCTATCCCACCACTGAGATGGACGCCCGGCGCCTGGACCTGCTCACCCGCCTGGAGCGCAGCATGCCGGCCTTCGTGCAGATGCTGGTCAACCACCGCCCGAGGAGCCTGCGCGGCGCCTCGCTGGGCGAGGTGATGGCCGACCCTGGGCGCCGGCCTGAAAACCTGCGCCGCCTGTACGCAAGCTGGCAGGTCCATCCCGCGGCGATGCGCCAGGCCGCCCCCACGCTGGTCTTCGCCGCCATCGGCCAGGCGCGCGCCGACGGGCAAATCGCCCCCGAGGCCGAGAGCCGCCTGGTGGGCGACATGCTCACCTACTGGGCCATGCGCAGCACCCTGGATGCCCGGGCGATGTGCGCCAACGGCCAACAGCCGGCTCGCCCGGCTCTGGCAGCCTGAAGCGTGAGGCGGGCAGTTTGTAATGAATATTCGGATCATTCTACGATATGGAGGTTATGATGCCAACCGTTGAAGTTTTTGTGCGAGATAAGACCTCGAACGGGATCGTGATCAACGCCCCGGTGACGGTCAATGGAGAATTGAAAGGCCACACCGGTAAGAACGGAATTGCACGAGTGCGCGTGGATGAAGGTCCTTCTATCAATTTCAGCACCACCGTCCTGGGCGTTACCGGGACGAACACTGTGACCATCAACCCGGTGGATAACCCGGTGGTGACACTGGAGCCCGACCTGGCAGGTTCTTTAACCCTGACAGATAGCTCGAGCGCCACACCCCCCTTTATCACCGCGGGGAATGTGGTTAACCTGGCGGCCGACCTGAAGGCCGCAAAATTCACGGGAACCCAAAAGTTCACCTGGAAGGTCGGCGGCGGCGACATTATCGACCCCAAAAGCAAGCGCCGCCGGAAGAACCAAGTGCAATGGGATACCACGGGCGCTACCGGCGCCACCCTGTACGAAGTCGAAATCACCGATGAACTGGGCGACCCGGACAACGATGTAAGCGTCTTCCTGCAGGGAGAGATCTACATCCAGCCCGGCGCCATCTCCACCCGCCAGCAGGCCCCCTTCCAGGTCAGCCTGCAGCGCACCACCACCACGCCTACGCTGGACCAGGCGTTGTGGGCTTCCATCCGCACCCGCACGCGGGCGGTTTCCTTCAGCAATATGTACCTGGACTTTATCAACCGGGTATTGTGCGAGCAAGACCGCACCGGCCTGAGCGGAAACGCCAGGGCGCTGGCCCGCCAGACGAATGAGCTATACACCCCGATCCACGGCGTGGGCGCCTACGAATTGCTGCGCACCGCCACCCAGGTCTTTTTGCTGCTGAACTGTGGTTTCTCCTTCCACCAGGAAGGCGGTTTCTACAGCGACGACCTGATCTTCGAGGAAGACGAGGAGGGTGTGCGCATCGGCCGGCAGATGACCTTCGACGACCTGGCTGCCCGGCTGAGCGATTACCTGGGGTTCGGGAACGGGCGGCTGCCCTACATCCAGCGCCTGCTGGATTCCGCCTTCAGCGGGTTCGATCCGAACGGCAGCGTCTTCTGCCAGGGGATCATCGCCGACCGGGCCGGCTGCCCGCCGCTGATCGAGCTGATCTGGTCGTACTGGATGGAAGAGGGGATGCTGGTGCAGACGATGAACGCCATCAGCCGGCGCTTCCGCAACCGCGCCAACGGCGCGCCGGGACGCGACCCGCTGTCCAACATGGAAATCGCCCCGCTGTACCCGTTGAACAACCTGCTGTGGGGCTACGTCCAGGACGAGCACCATCGCCTGTCCATCGACCAGCGCAACTACGAATACCTGCACGAATATGGGCTGGCGCTGCGCGGCAAAGCCGTCTCAGACCCGCAGCCTGCCGATACCCGCTCCAAATTCCTGGAGGCCTTCCACAACCTGCTCTATCTTGCCACGGTTTACTTCAGGCAGTCCGACGACACCACCATCGTAGCCGACGACTTCCCGGTGTACAACGCCCTGCGCGAAGTGCACCTGATCCTGGCCTACGGAGCGCACAACCAGTTCGGCGACCTGCCGTGGACCGCACGGGTGGAGATGTTGATGCAGCAGTGGATGCTGGCCCGCCCGGAGATGCGCCGTTTCTTGCAGAGCCGGGATATGGTGCCCTATCGCGAGCCATGGATGGCGCAGGTGGATGCAATGAAGTCCATCCAGGGATGGGGCGACGTCACCATCACCCACTTCCAGGAGCTGGCCACCTACGGCGAGCAGATCGTGCTGTCCATCCGCTATGGCAACTGGATGGCCGATCCCCTGCCCAACCAGGCCGCCAACTGGGCGCGCTACTGGCGCACCGAGATCCAACGCTACATCCACGCCTACCGGGCAGTCACCGGCCTCGACCTGGCGGCCGCGGCAACGCTCACCGAACAACGCCAACTGGTCAGCACCCTGCCCTCGATCCTGATCCAACGCCGCCAGCAGGCCCCCACGGCGCTGCCGGCGCCATCCTCCGCGGCGCTGCCCGCGGCGATGGTCAGCCCCGGTTTCCGCCAGCGCCGGGCTTCCCGTCAATCCTGACGCCCACACGGTTCGTCCAATGTGCGCCCGCTTTGCCCACGGGGTGCGCCAGGCGCCTGCCCGGCCCCTGGCGCACCCAGGCAAGTTGATCTGTGAGGTGAAATCATGTCGATGCAATCCTTCTCATCTCTGGAAGCGCCGCCCGTACAGGGAGAAGCCCGCTTTCGAGCCGCCCGCCGTCCGATCCGGCGACCCGGGCGACCCCGCCCGCCCGCGCCGCCCAGGCCGCCCCGCAAGCGCTGGCCCCCGTACCCCTATCCAACCCCAATCCCCTATCCATTTCCGTCCCCGGTCGACCCGTCTTACCCGCCACAGCAGTATGGCGGCGGAACGGGGAACGCCTCCGCCGGCGGCTGGTCGCCGGCGGGCGAGCCGCCGGCTGAACCGCCGGTCTCGCAGCGCGACCGGGAACACATCCGCTGGGTGCAGAGCACGCTCAACCGGGTGCTGGGGCTGCGCCTGCCGGTGGACGGCTTCCTCACGCCCGAAACGCGCAGCGCCCTGCGCAGCTTCCAGCGCCGCAAGGGCCTGCCCGCAGATGGCATCCTGGGGCCGGAGACCGAGCGCCTGCTGGCCGCCGAACGCGGCCGCCTGCCTGGCAGCCAGGAGCTGGAGTTTTCCGGCTTCGATACCGAACTGGCGGACGAGAGCAGCCAACCGGGCAGCGAATATATCCGCCGGGGGCAGCGCTCGCTCAACCGCTTGACGAATGATGAAAGAACCAAGATAACCCGTTTTCGATACAGGAGAAAGCAGATGTTACCAACCTATCAAACCTATCCAAATGGACAGGAAGTCTCCCAGGAGGAGCAAGAAGCGGGCCGCAAACCCGGCGTGGCAAGACACCCCAGGCGCGGCTACGTGTGGCAGCGCGGCGAGGTGGGTGAATTTCAGGAAACGCCCGGCAACGTGCAAACACATCCCACCTTTGGCTACGTGCTGGTCAAAGAGCAAGGCCCGGCCCAGGAAACTTACGAGATCGAACCAGAGATCATCCCGCCGCTGGACGAGCGCAAGCCGGTGCTGGACACCACCGCAGTACCTTTCCGCTGGATCTGCCATCTCGACATGGACTTCGGCAGTTACAACGCCCGCGGCTCGGGGACGCTGATCAGCCCGCGGCACATCCTGACCGCCGGGCACAACCTGATCGACCGGGATAGCGGCAAAGTTGTGCGGCCGAAGAGCATCACCGTCACCCCGGGCTATAACTGCACCGCCGGGTCGCGAGCGCCCTTCGGCTCGGCCATGGCAGCCAAATGGGTGGCGCACCCCATCTGGACCGCGGCGCAATCCAAAGCGGGCGGGCCGACGCGATCCGACTTCCAGTTCGATTACGGGCTGATCACCCTGAACCGGCCCATCGGCGACCAGCGCTTTGCAGCGCTGGGGAACAAGCCGCTCGGCTTCTGGGGCAGCCGCCAGTACGGCTTTGGGACGCGCCTCAACCCGCGCAACCCCAACGACCTGCGCGGCCTGCCGGTCAATATCTCTGGCTACCCGGGAGATTTTTGCTGCCTCAAGCCCGTCACCCCGACCACCAGTTGCTCCCCGCAACACTGGGCCGGAGCGCAGTTCCGCGCCTTTGCCAATATCACCAACGTTGCTCCAGCCCAGGCGCCCCGCTTCATGCTGTACAACCTGGATACCTACGGCGGGCACAGCGGCGCTCCGGTGTGGCTGCGCTGGCAGGATTTCCGCAACCTGATCGCCATCCACACCGGCCCGGGATGGGTGGTCGATCCGGCTGAACGGCGGCGCTCCAACCGGGGCGTGCGCATCACTCAGGAAGTGCTCAACCAGGTGCAAGCCTGGATGCGATAAAGCCATGATCATCGACTGCCACGTTCACGCCGGTCAGGGCGACGGGCTGACCGGCCCCTGGGATACCTCCGCCCCGCTGCAAGCCTACTTGCGGCGGGCGGACCAGGCGGGCATCCAGCGCAGCGTGCTCTTCGCCGCCTTCCATTCCGATTACGCCCTGGCCAACCGCCAGGTGGCCCGCCTGGTAGCCCAGGACCCCGGCCGCTTCTACGGGTTCGCTTTCATCCACCCGCAGCGCGACCGGGGCCGGGTGCGCTCCCTGGTGCAGGAGGCAGTCGAGCAGCACGGCTTCGTGGGGGTCAAAATCCACCGCCACGACGGGCGCATCACCCGCGAAGTGTGCGAGGCGGCGCGCCGCTTTGCCCTGCCGGTGCTGTACGACGTGATGGGCGAAGCGGCCGTGGCCGAGCTGCTCGCCCAGGAATACCCGCAGGTGAACTTCATCATCCCCCATCTGGGCAGCTTCGCCGACGACTGGAGCGCCCAGCTTGCTTTCACCGACCACCTGGCCCGCCACCCCAATATCTACACCGACACTTCCGGCGTGCGCCGTTTCGACCTGCTGGTGCGGGCCATCCAGCGCGCCGGTCCGCAGAAGGTGCTTTTCGGCTCGGATGGTCCCTGGCTGCACCCCGGCCTGGAACTGGCCAAGGTGCGTCTGTTGGGCCTCTCCCCGGCGCAGGAAGCGGCTGTGCTGGGAGGCAATTTCCTGCGGCTGATCCGAAAATCGGAGTAATTTTACAGAGATTGATGATTGACTCCCGCCATGTACTCAGGTAAAATATTTACAAATTTTATCGTTTTTAGCGTTTTACGGTTTTCACGCCCGGCCCACCACCTACTGCTCAACCGATCTCTGCGGGCTTTGCCTTTACTCTTTGCCTTAACCCTCGAGCGCGCCGCGCTCCAGGGAGATATTTGTCCGGTATGCAGGTGACGTATGCGGGCGAGTTTATCCCAGGGAATGCACGTCCAAACCAGGGCCAGCCAGCAGATCATCCTGGCGGGCGAAATGCTGGAAGCCGGCACCGCCGAACTGGAGGCGCTGCTGCGCCGTGAGATGGCCGATAACCCCGCCCTTGAGCTGCGTGGAGAGCTCCAACTGGCCCGGCTGCGAAGCCGCCTGCGCAGCGATACGGGCCGCGGCTATTCTTTCGCCCAGCCGTTGGACGATTTGGAAGAGCGCCTGCCCGCCGGGCAGCCGGCGCTGGAACAGCTTGCCGCCCAGCTCGCTTTGCTGGCCAGACCGCAGGAGCGCCGCCCCGCCCTGCTGCTGCTCTACAGCCTGGACGAGCACGGCTACCTGCGCCGGGAACCGGGCGAGCTGGCCGCCGAGCTGGGCCTCGGCCTGGAGGAGGTGGAACGCCTGGTGTCGCTCCTGCACAGCCTGGAGCCGGCGGGGATCGGCGCCCGCTGCCTGCGCGAGTGCCTGGTGCTGCAGTGCCGCGCCCTGGCGGAGGATGGGCTGGACTGCGCCATTCCCCTGCGCATCCTGCAAGAGGCCTGGGAGGACCTGGCCGCAGGCCGCTGGCAGAGCATCGCGCGACGGCTGCGCCTGGAGCCGGCCGCCGTCGAAGCCGCCCGGCGTTTCATCACCGGCAGGTTATCCCCCCACCCGCTGCGCCTGGTTCCCGACCGCGCCGATGGTCCCGATCTGCTCGGGCCGCCCGACCTGATCATCCGCCGGCAGGTGCAGGGCGATCCGGCGCAGTACGCCGTGGAAATCCCCGGCGCCGAAGCCTTCGAGCTGCGCATCAGCGCCGCCTTCAACCGCGCCCTGGCCGTGATGCCGGAAAGCCCGCAGAAGGACTGGACGCGGGCGCAGATCGAGCGCGCCCGCCTGGCCATCCACTCGTTGGGCCAGCGGTGGACCACCCTGGAGCGCATCGCCAGCTTCCTGATCGAGTACCAATCCGCCTACCTGGCGCAGGGCAAGGCGCAACTGCGCCCGCTCACCCGTTCGGCGGTCGCCGCCGCCCTGGGGCTGCACGAGTCTACGGTCAGCCGGGCGGTGGCCGGCAAGGTAGCCCAGCTCCCCAACGGGCGCCTGGCGCCGTTATCCGAGTTCTTCGACCAGAGCCTGCCGCTCAAAGAGGCCTTGCTGCAGCTCGTGGACGAAACGGACGCCGCGCTCAGCGACCGCCAGCTTGCCGAGCTGCTCGCCGCCCGCGGGCTTCCCGTGGCGCGCCGCACCGTGGCCAAGTACCGCAGCCAGCTTCGCCTGCCCGGCTCCCACCACCGCCAGGGCGCCGCCGGCCAGCGGACGATCGACCACGCGGCGCTTTGAGACCCCGATGGCCTGGGCCATACAAAACCGGCAACCACCCAAATGGATCGCCCAACCCCTGGGCGCCCAGGCGCCTGATCCCTGATCGACCCATGACTCATCACCCGAAATTACGAATATGCCAAACGCCTCTCCCCAACTGAAAATCTGGTTTGCATGCTTTCCCTCGCCCCGCGAACCGTATTCCAGCCTGCTGCGCCAGCATCTCCAGCAGGCCAATGTGGAAATCTGTGAGTTGCAGCCTGAGCAAACCGCCTGCGGGCCGGGCCTCATTCTGCTCGACCAGCTCGATCACGCCGCCTGCGAAACCATCCGCCGCCTGAGCCAGGACGCCTCACAGCGCGTGGTGGCGCTGGCCACCCGCGGCGAACTGCTGGATTTTGGCGGCGCCTGGCGCGTCTTGCAGGCGGGCGCCTCGGATGCGCTGGTCTGGGACCGGCTGCAGGAACCCGGCAAGTTCATCTGCGCCCGGCTGCGGCGCTGGCAGCAGGTGGACGAGCTGCTCGACTCTCCCCAGGTGCGCGACGTCCTGGTGGGGCAAAGCCGCGCCTGGAAGACGGCCCTGCGCCAGATCGTCGAGGCGGCCCGCTTCACCGCCGCCCCGGTGCTGCTGCAAGGCGAGACCGGCACCGGCAAGGAGCTTGCCGCCCGCCTGATCCACGCGCTGGACCCCAACCGCCACGACCACCAGCTCGTGGTGCTCGACTGCACCACCATCGTGCCCGAGCTTTCGGGCAGCGAGTTGTTCGGCCACGAGCGCGGCGCATTTACCGGGGCGCTGGCCGCCCGCGACGGCGCCTTCGCCCAGGCGGATGGCGGCCTGCTGTTCCTGGACGAGGTGGGCGAACTTTCCCTGGAACTGCAAATGCAGTTGCTGCGCGTGCTGCAAGAGCGCACCTACAAGCGGGTGGGCAGCAACCTGTGGCGCACCACCGATTTCCGCCTGGTGTGCGCCACCAACCGCGACCTGCTGGCCGAGGTGGAAGCGGGCCGTTTTCGCCGCGATCTATACTATCGCATCGCCAACTGGATGGTCCACCTGCCCCCGCTGCGGGAGCGCGCCGAGGATATCCCGCTGCTCGCCCAACACTTCATCCGCAGCGCCCTGCCCGACCGCACGCCCCCCGAACTGGACAGCATGGTGGCCGAATATTTATCCATCCGTCCCTACCCGGGCAACGTGCGCGACCTGAAGAACCTGGTCACCCGCATCCTCACCCTGCACCCGGGGACCGAATGGATCACCATCGGCGACATCCCCGCGGACGAGCGCCCGGACCTGGAACTGCCGCTGGCCCACTGGCCCGACCCGACCCTGGACCAGGCCATCCGCCAGGCGCTGTTCGAGGGGGCCGGGCTGAAAGACCTCACCCAGGCGATCAAAGATACGGTGATCCGCATCGCCCTGGAACAGGAAGCCGGCAACCTGCAGCGCGCCGCCCGCCGCCTGGGGGTCTCCGACCGCCTGCTGCAACTGTGGCGCGCCGGGCAATCCGGCTCTAACGAGCCATAAAGCGTCAGCTCCGCCGCCAGAATTTGCCGGCCAGTCAGGCCAGGCAGCCGGCGCGAAGACCTGTCAGGTTCAGCCCGCAAACCTGGCAGGTCTTCATCGTCTCGCATCAAAGAATAGCCTACCTACCTGTTGTGCTGGCAAAAGGAAAGTAGGTTAATTGGTTGGTTACTTCACCGCTGATGGTGAAATTGAACGGATTCTCATCGGCGTCACTGTTGCCGAAAGACAACGTTCCAGAGGGGCTGCCCGCAGCCGCAGCAGTCAGGCGCACGGTGAAGGTCGTCGAGCCGCCTGGGGCGACCGTCAGGCTGCCAAACGAACTGACCAGGCTGAAGCCCGCCGGCAGGCTGACCGGTTCCACCAGGGTCAGGTCGCCTGTGCCGCTGTTGGAGACGGTGAAAGTCTTGTCCACCGGGGCGCCGGCCGGCGTCGAGCCAAAACTCACCGCGCCAGTCCCATCAAGGACGTCCGTGCCGCCATCCGCAACCGCAATCTCCGGGGCGGTCGCCGCCGTTACTTCACCGCTGATGGTGAAATCGAACGGGTTTTCGTCGCTGTCATTGTTGCCGAAGGACAACGTCCCAGAGGGGCTGCCCGCAGCCGCGGCGGTCAGGCGCACGGTGAAGGTGGTGGAATTGCCGGGGGTGACCGTGGTGGTGCCAAAGCTGTTGGGCAGGCTGAAGCCCGCCGGCAGGCTGACCGGTTCCACCAACGTCAGGTCTGCCGTCCCCGTGTTGGAAACGGTGAAGGTCTTGTCCACCGGTGCGCCGACCGGCGTCGAGCCAAAACTCACCGCGCCAGTCCCGTCAGGCACGTCCGCGCCGCCATCTGAGACCGCAATCTCCGGGGCGGTCGCCGCCGTTACTTCACCGTTGATGGTGAAATTGAACGGGTTTTCGTTGCTGTCGTTGTTGCCGAAGGACAACGTTCCAGAGGGGCTGCCCGCAGCCGCGGCGGTCAGGCGCACGGTGAAGGTGGTGGAATTGCCGGGGGTGACCGTCAGGCTGCCAAACGAGCTGACCAGGCTGAAGCCGGCCGGCAGGCCGACCGGTTCCACCAACGTCAGATCCGCCGTCCCCGTGTTGGAAACGGTGAAGGTCTTGTCCACCGGGGTGCCGACCGGCGTCGAGCCAAAGTCCAGCGAGCCAGTGCCATCGGGGATGTCGACGCTATTCTCGGAGACGGCAATCTCCGGACCGGACATGGGGCCAACGGCGATGCAGCCCGTGAGCGGGGAAGTGATTTCGGTGATCTCCAGCGTGTAGGGGCCGGAAGGGCCGGGAGGCGTGGCGCCCGTGGAATAGCCGTCCACCAGGATGTAATAGGTCGCGCCGAGAGCGGCTTCCCATTGGACGGTCTCGGCCGCACCGCCGGTGCCTTTGTCGCTGATCACCACGCAGTCGTTCAGGCTGCTGGTACACTGCGCCAGGTAGACGATCAGCGTCAGGTCCTGCGCCTCGGTGGGATCCATCACCGCCTGGAGGCTGCAGGTCTTATCGGTGGTCAGCGAATAGGCGACGTCCGGCGCGGTGCCGGTGCCGGTATAAATGGCTCCGCGGGGCAGCGAACCGGCCGGGCCGGTACCCAGCGCCCAACCCACCGGGGCAGCGCAGGTGGGATTGGTTGTGTCGGCCGGCAGGTCGTAATTGTCCGTGGCCCCCACCGTGGTGCCGGTGTCGTTATAAGGGAACGTCCCGACGATCTGGGTCGGGGCGGTGCAGGTATCCTCACCTCCCATGGGGTGGAGTGCTTCGGCCAGCCTGGCGACCGGTTCCGGGCGGAACAGCAGGGCGCCCAGAACGATCAAATTGAGCAGCAGAAATGCTCCGAAACGAAAATAACGGTTTTTGAATATTGCGTGCATCTGTCTCCCTATCGAAATCTATGATGATGATATTTCCCTTGCGCCGCGCGCAAAGGTTTTCTGCAAGCCTCGCCGGTGTTAGAAACCGGCGAGGCTCACAACCTGACCGAAATCATATTTGATTAACACAACCTTAATGGAACTTAATCTATTCTAGCATGACCGGCCTCAACCGGCAAGGGCGACCGGGTGAATTTTCGTTTGCAATTTTGATAGCCGGATCATGGAGCGCGCTTGATGTTATAATGCCTGCGAAAGTCGACCCGATGCGATGATTTCACTGCGCAAACGCCTGCCCTCGCGTCAATCCACCGCTTACGTCTTCTGCGCCTGCGTGCTGGTAGTACACGCCTGGGAGCTTTACAATTTGATCTACAACGTCCCCGCCATCCACCACCGCGAAACAACCTGGGACCTGCTGGGCATTATCGCCATCGTGCAGGCCTTCGCTTTGTTCGAGAGCCTGGTCGTTTTTTTGCTGTTGAGCGGCCTGGCCATCCTGCTGCCCGAGCGCCTGGTGCGCCGGCAGTTCGTCTCCCAGGCCAGCGGCGCGCTGCTGGTCAGCGCCGGGTGGGCGATGGGCGTTCACTTTACCGGCCAGCCGATGACCACCTGGGCGGCGCCAAAGCTCTGGCTGTGGGGCGGCCTGTACCTGGCCAGCCTGGCGCTGGCGTGGTGGGGAGTCCGGCGCTTTCCCCGGCTGGATAGAGCCATCCAGCGCGTCACAGCCGAGGCCAGTGTGCTGGCCTGGGTGTACGTCGTCCTGGGGCTGGCGGCGCTGGCGATTATCTTGATCCGTAACCTTTCCTGAGAAGAGGCAGCATGCAGCCCAAGATAAAGCGGCGTGAATTCCTTAAGTTGTTGGGGCTGGCGGCGATGACGCCGGCGCTGCGCTACGCCCCGGTGGGGCGAGCCGCGCCGCAGGCCGGCGGCGATTCGCCCAATATCCTGGTCCTGGTTGCGGATGCCTTTTCGGCCCAACACGCTTCGCTCTACGGCTATCCCCGCCAGACCACGCCCAACCTGGAACAGTTCGCCGCCCAGGCGACGGTTTACCACCATCACTATGCGGCGGCCAACTTCACCACGCCCGGCGCGGCCTCCATGCTGACCGGGGTCTATCCCTGGACGCACCGCGCCTTCAACACCCGGGGCACGGTGACCGAGGAGTATACCCGCCAGAATTTTTTTTCGGCCCTGGAAGGCAGCCCCTATTACCGCGCCGCGTACAGCCACAACGGCTACGTGGTGCTGTTCCTCAACCAGTTCCGCCGCTGGATCGATTACCAGAAGCCCAGTGAAGATTTGTTCCTGGCGGACGAGATCGTGCTGGACGGCCTTTTCCCGAGCGACCAGAACGTCGCCCTATCCGGCGAAGATATGATCTTCACGCGCAACAACCGCCAGCCCAGCTCGTTGTTCCTTTCGCTATTCGACGAATGGCGGCGTTTTTTCCTGCTGAAGCAGATCGAAAAGCGGCGCGGCGCCGATTATCCCAATGGCTTCCCAATGGTGGATGAAAATTTCCACCCCTACTTGCTGGAAGACGCCAGCGATTGGCTGATCCAGGAGCTGCCGCAGATGCCGCGGCCTTTCTTCATGTACTACCACGTCCTGCCGCCGCACGAGCCTTACCGCCCGCGGCGCGAGTTCAGCGACCTGTTCCAGGACGATTTCCGCCCGCCGGTGAAGAAGGCGCACTTCTTCGCGCAGAACCTGCCGCAGAGCAGCCTGGACGAACGCCGCCGGGAGTACGACCGCTACGTGGCCTTCGTCGACGCCGAGCTGGGGCGCATCTTGCAGGCGCTGGGCCAGAACGGGCTGCTGGATAACACGGCCGTCATCTTTACTTCGGATCACGGCCAGATGTTCGAGCGCGGCATCCACGGGCACATCACGCCCACCCTGTACCACCCGCTGCTGCACGTCCCCCTGCTGATCCGCCGCCCGGGGCAGACCACACGGCAGGACGTTTACGCCCCCACCAGCGCCATAGACCTGCTGCCGACAGTGGCGCATCTCGCCGGCCAACCCATTCCCACCTGGAGCGAGGGCCAGGTGCTGCCGCCTTTTGGCCCCGACATCCCCGGCACGCGCAGCATTTTTGCCCTGGAGGCCAAGACCAGCTTCAAATTCCGCCCCCTGCTGGCCGGCACAATCGCCCTGATGAGAGGGCCGTACAAGTTGACGTACACCTTCGGCTTTCGCGACTATAACAATGTCTACGAGATGTATAACCTGGAAGAAGACCCGGAGGAGACGTGGGATATCTACCCGCTCCAGGTGCAGGGCGTGAAGCAAATGCGCAGCGAAATCCTGAACCAGCTCAAAAAGGCGGATGAACCCTACTCGACCTGACCTCTTTTTGATGGGCCGCGGACGCCATTTTTCATTTTCGCCGCCAGAATTTGCCGGCCAGCCAGGCCAGGCAGCCGCCGCCGAGCAAAACCAGGGCAATGGCCAGTAAAAGGGCGGGACCTGCGGAGAAAAGGCTGCGGGATGGGTCGTCCGGCGCGGCGCCGGCGGTCGCCTGCGGCCCGGGCGATATCGGCTGGCGGGTCAGCGCCAGCGCCAATGGGGTGGCAGGCGGCGTGGCGCTCACCGGGACGGATTGTGCGGTGGCGGCGCGCGCCGTCTGGCGGATGGCCTTTTCCGTGCGGCGGGCAGGCAGGGGAAGCTCGCTGAGCAGCGGCGTGGCCGAGGCGCCCGGCGCAGAGGTGACCTGCGCCTGGCGAGTGGGATCGGGCGTCCAGGTCGGGCCGGCGGGCTTGACGCGCAGCTTCTGTCCGGGGGTGATCACCGTGCTCTCGCCCAGGCCGTTCAGCGAGCGCAGCCCGGCGATGGTAACGCCGTAAGAAACGGCAATCGACCACAGCGTTTCGCCGGGCCGCACTTCGTGGGTGATGGAGCCATCCGCGGCGGGCGACGCCAGGCTCACCGGCTGGACGGCGGCGTTGCCGCTGCCTCCCGCCGGGGCGGACGCATCGCCCCATTCCGCCGTCCACAGGAAGGAGACGGTCACCCAGTCGTTGTGGCCCCAGGGCAGGCCGATCTGCTCGCCCACCGGGCGGGAGAGGTCGATGGCGAAGGGAGCGGTGACCTTGCGGCCGAACTGGTCTACGCCGCCGTTGTAACCGTCGTAGAAAGCAGCCTGCGCCTCGGGCATGCCGGGCGGCAGGTCGGCGAACAGGCGCCGCGGAGTGGGGTCGCCCAACGTGGCCCAGAAGTTATCGTCGATGTTCCACGGGCCCGACTCGCCCACCACCACGCCGGCGCTCTCCTTGTAGCGCAGAACGATACTGTATCCCGCGCCGGGGGTGTAGCCTCTGTCGTCGCAGGTATGCAGCCCGCCGTTGGCCAGTTTCAGGCATTGGTCGGGCAGGGCCACCACCGCGGCGCCCTTCTTGGCCTCGTAATGCGTGGCAAAGATGCGATAGGTGCGCGGCGCGGCGGCGCGCGGCGCGTCCGGGGAAACGCCCGGCGCCCAACCCCACCCGCCAAACGCCCCGGCCCGGGCGCGGCAAATCCACTCTGCCAGGCCGAACTTGCCGGAATGGCCGCCGCACGCCAACCCGGGCGCTGTGCCCTCCCACCCTGCGCCATCCCGCCGGGCAGCGGCCCGCCCGGCCAGGCCGTGCTGGCGCACTTCGTAGGGCCAGCGCGCTTCGATCCAGGTGATTAGATGGCTATACGCAGCCTGCGAGAGCGCCGCACGCAGAGCGCAGTCGCTGGCGTACAGGATGGCCTCCACGCGGCGGTTGTAGCCCAGGACGCGGACCGCCGCCCGCTTTTCGTCCAGGCTCAAGGATGGGTCTTCGACGATCGGGCGGCTCTCCTCGACCAGGGCGCGCAGCGCCTCCGCCTCGTTGCGGGCAATCGACTGTACCGCGGCGAATTCAGCCGGAGAGAGCCGCGCCCCGCTGCGCAGCGGGGCAGCCAGCGAGGCAGTCAGGGCAAAGTAGGAAAGCAGCGGGCGGCTGAGCCAGGCGCGGGGAGCGGAGGCAGGGACGGAGCGCGGCGAGGCAGCGCCGGCGAGCAAAAGGCAGGCCAAAACCAAAAGATTGGGGAAGCGGAGGACGGCGCTTTTTAATGGGGCGCGGACGGACGCGGATGGACGCGGATTTTGATGACCTCGTTGCATAGACGAAGGGCCCAATGGAAAGCTAACAAAGGTAGTCCAATCTGGTTTCCTCGCACCCGATTGTATCACGACCGCCCAGCAGCGCGGCTAAAGCCGCTGCTGAGTACATGAAAGCTCTGCGAGCTGGCAAGCGCCAGCCCTGCAGGGGCTTCCATGATCTGAGCAGGGGATTCATCCCCGCGATGATCTTTTCGCACAACAGCGCGGCTAAAGCCGCTGCTGAGTTCATGAAAGCTCTGCGAGCTGGCAAGCGCCAGCCCCGCAGGGGCTTCCATGATCTGAGCAGGGGATTTATCCCCGCAACGATCTGTCGCCTGCGGCAGCAGCACACAAGGAGAGATGGTAAGCAAGCTTGTGATATGGATGAGGCTGCGCCCCATCCATATCACAAGAAAAACAGGATAAACTACCTGAGGACGATTGGCAAAAACAGATACTGGTTCACATGCTGTGTGAGTGCAGCCGAAAGGCTGCCGGCGAAATTCACATCACCGCCGTACTCAGCGGTGATGCTGTGCGACCCTGCCGCCAGCGCGGCGGTACTGAAGGTGGCCACACCGCCGGACAGCGTCCCCGTACCCAGCGTCGCCGCGCCGTCCTTGAAAGTCACCGTCCCGGTGGGCGTGCCCGCACCCGAGGTGACCGTGGCAGTGAAGGTCACGTTCTGACCATAGGTGGTGGGGTTGGCCGACGAGACCAGCGTGACCGTGGTGGCAACCTGGTTGACCACCAGCGGGTTGCCGCTGAGCGCTCCGGTGCTGGCAGCGAAACTGGCATCGCCGCCATATTCGGCGGTGATGGTGTGCGAGCCCACCGCCAGCGCGGCGGTGCTGTAGGTGGCCACACCGCCGGACAGCGTCCCCGTGCCCAGCGTCGCCGCGCCGTCCTTGAAAGTCACCGTGCCGGTGGGCGTGCCCCCGCCCGAAGTGACCGTGGCGGTGAAGGTCACGTTCTGCCCGTAGGTGGAGGGGTTTACCGAGGCAGTCAGGGTAGTCGTGGTGGCGAATTTGAGGCTGAGGGTGTAGCCCGCTGCCGTACAGGAAGACGGGTTATCGGCGGTCTTCTGCTGGTTAGTGATCACCACTACCACGCTGGTCGCTCCAGAGGGCACGCTGTAGCTGGGCAGGGTGATCATACCAGAAGCATTCGCCAGCCCGGGGACAGCCGTCACCACCAGCCCGGATGGGGTATTGGCCACCACGCTGGCGCGCAAGGTGCCGCTGCTGGCAGAATTATTCGCCAGGATCACGGCATACGTACCGCTGGCCGGCAGGCCGACCCAGTTCAGCGCGTAGTGGTTGCTCACGCTGCCCGTGTAGCTGCCCGGCACGCTGGCGACGCTGCCCTGGTTCGCCGGCGTGCCTGCCGCAGACACGTAGCCGGCTGCCTCTTCGAAACAGTATGGCGAGCTGGCCGGGCAGGATTTCATGAAACGGCTGGCGATGGCATAGTTATGATAGATGTCGTTCAAATTGGCGCCCTTCGTCGACAGGGCGTTGTTGTAGGCCCCCAGGCCGGTCTGCCCCAGCGAAACGTTGGCCCAGAATGCCTGGGCCACGTCCTCGCCGCCGCCGGCCACGTTCGTCCCGCCGGTGCGCTCCGCGGCGTAACGGAAGAACAGCCAGTCGCTGTAAACGTCGCCGCTAAATTCGCCCATGCAGGAAGTAAAGCTCGGGTACAGGTACTGGTAGTTGTCGTTCGCCGCGTCGTATACTTCATCTTCCATATAGGCGGCGATCGATTCGTACCAGATATCATCTTCATCGAAAGATGGAGGGTCGCCATAACCATACTGGATGCTGTGCACGAACTCGTGCGCTGCGGTGACCTGCACGGAGAACAACGCCCCGCCCGGGAAGCCGCTGTAATCCGAATTCAACACCATGCAGGACGCCAGGGCGACCGTCTCGGTGGCCGTGGTATTGGGGTTGTTGCCGATAAAACCGGTGTAACTGCCGCCCGGGTAGGTCACGTAGCCGTACAACCCGCCACCCAGAGACGAAACCTGCACCGGGTAGCGATCCCAGGGGTTGTCGTTGGTGCAGGCAGACGCGGTGCACAGCGGCGGTTTGGCCCAGCCATAGCTGGTCACTTCGGTGGCGAAGGTGGTCTCCAGAGAGGTGGTATAGTCTGAAATCGACAGCCCGCCCCCGATGGCGCCATAGTTGACGTGGAAATTGGTCGAATCGGTGTTGTTAGCCCCATCATTCACATCGCACACCGTAGCGGCCTGCGGAGAAAGCAGCCGCTCGATTTCAGCCCGCGCCGGCTGCGAAACCGACAGGCCAGGGTCAGAGTTCATCTCCGTCGCGGCAACCTTGATTTCAGCCACGACCTGCGTGCCCCACCAGGGCGCGTTGCTGTGGAATTGCTCGGGGAGCGAGGCGTATTCATAGACGGCGTACGCCAGGTAGAGCAGGCGCTGTTCGGCGCTGATCTCGCCGCGCTGGTAAGCGGCCTCGATCAACTGTGGGGTGGATGGTTGGCCGGCAGCGCTGATCCTGGCGGCCGTCCAGACGCTCTGTGGATGGCTGGCATCCGGCAAAGGCTCGGCCTGCACCGGCCGGGGTGCGAGAATGCCGGCCAGCAGCAGGGCAAGCGCCAGGCAGAAAAGCGGCAACAAGCGCAGCGTGGGTGAAAGATGATGACGAGGGTTCATTATTTCTCCTTGTTTGTTATGATTCCTAAGGTAGGATGTGCTACCTGAGGACGACTGGCAAAAACAGGTACCTCTCTACCTTCTGTACCAGTGCGGTCGAGAGGCTGACGGCGAAATTGCCGTCGCCGCCGTACTCAGCGGTGATGCTGTGCGAGCCCAGCGCCAGCGCAGCGGTGCTATAAGTGGCCACGCCACCGGAGAACGTCCCCACTCCCAACGTCGTCGCGCCGTCCTTGAAGGTCACCGTTCCGGCCGGCGTGGCTCCCTCTGAAGATACTGCGGCAGTAAAGGTGACGTTCTGCCCGTAAGTGGAGGGGTTCAACGAAGCAATGAGGGAGGTCGTGGTTGCGCCCAGCACCACATTGGCCGGCTGGGACCAACTCGGGATGCTGTTGACGAAGACGGTGACCAGCGCCGGCCCAGGGGAGATGCCCATCACCGGCAGAGAAGTGTAGGCCGTGGCGCCGAAAGCGGAGGGCGAAAGCCACAGCACCTGGCCGTTATCCAGGCGGCGCAACTGCACCAGCGGGTAGTTGGTGGGCGAGCTGTTTGTCCCGCCGCTCGAGGCTTCGTTATACTGGTAGCCACACAGGCCAGAGCCGCTGAGCGCCAGGGGGCTGCCGAGGACGAGCGATGCGGCAGGCGGATTGACCACCGGACGCCAGGCGTCGCTGAAGTCCAAGCCTGGGTCGTACACCTCGGCGCCGGCGAGAGCGCTGCTGTCGCTCCAGCCCCCGGCGACGAGCACTTTGCCGGAGGGCAGCAGCGTCGCCGTGTGCACGTAGCGAGCGGCATGCAGAGCTGCGACGGCCGTCCAGGTGTTCGCCGCCGGGTCGTACACCTCGGCGCTGGTGAGAGCGTCGCCGCCGTCCCCCCGGCGACGAGCACTTTGCCCGAGGGCAGCAGCGTGGCCGCGTGCTGGCGGCGGGCGGTGTTGAGCGCCGCGGCAGTCGCCCAGGATGCGGCGGCCGGCGCGGACGGGATAGCCCTCACCCTGTCTCCGGCAGCCCGGCCAGCGCCGGGTGGGATGTGAAAACGCCGGCCAGCAGCAGCAAGGCGAGCGCCAGCCGGAAGAACCGCGCCAGGCGCGGCGAGGATGAAAGGCGGTTGTGATGACTCATATTGCCTCCTGAAGCTTCGTCAGTTAAATCAACACGCGGGGTAAAAAAACACCGAAACCCGGAAGGCCTGGCAAACCTCCAGGGTTCCGAGTCAACAAGCAAACGCACAAATACCCGCTCTGCGATACAGATCAATCCTGGATGTGTGGCTGCCGGGCATTTACCCTCCCAATTAGGTCAGTAACGAATGCTGTTTGTGATTTATTTCATTATAGCACACACCAGGTAGGCAGGAAGGCACGCCTCTATTCTGAACGGCGCAGAGCGCGAAACAGGAACGCGCAAGACGCGAAATATACAACCGTCGACCTTCGCGTCTTGCGCGCCTTTCGTTCTATCGCTCCCTACTTGCAGACAACCGGCAAAAACAAGTTGGTCAGGTTGAGATTGAGCGGCTGCGACAGGCTGGGGATGCCGTTGGCGAAGACGGTGACCAGCGCCGGCCCGGGGGAGATGCCCGTCACCGGCTGGGAAGTGTAAGCCGTATCGCTGAAAGCGGAGGGCGAGAGCCACAGCACCTGGCCGTTATCCAGCCGGCGCAACTGCACCAGCGGGTAGTTGGTGACCGAGCTGTTCGTCCCGCCGCTGGAGGCTTCACCGAGCTGGTAGCCGCGCAAGCCCGAACCGCTGAGCGCCAGGGCGCTGCCCAGGGTGAGCGACGCGGCGGGCGGGTCCACCACCGGGCGCCAGGCATCGTTGAACCCCAGGCCGGGGTCGTAAACCTCAACGCTGTCCAGAGCGCTACCGCTGCTGATTTGCCCTCCGGCGACGAGCACCCTGCCGGAGGGCAGCAGTGTCGCCGTGTGCACGCTGTGAACCATGTCGAGCGAGGCGATGGTTGTCCAGGTATTGGCGCCTGGATCGTACACCTCAGCGCTGGTGAGAGAACTGTTGTCAGCCCACCCAGCGGCAATGAGCACTTTGCCGGAAGGCAGCAGCGTCGCCGTATGCACGCTACGGGCGGTGTGGAGCGATGCAACAGCCGTCCAGGTATTGGCGCCCGGATCGTACACCTCGACGCTGGGAAGAGGAGTGCTACCGGTCCGCCCACCGGCAACCATCACTTTTCCGGAGGGCAGCAGCGTGGCGGTGTGCCAGTCACGGGCGTCGTGGAGCGGTGCAACAACCGTCCAGGTATCGGCGACTGGATCGTATACCTCGGCGCTGGCGAGATAGCTAATGTCGTCTTCTCCACCAACGACGAGTACTTCGCCGGAGGGCAGCAGCGTTGCCGCGTGATGGAAGCGGGCGGCATTCAGCGGTGCAATGGCTGTCCAGGTATTGGCAACTGGATCGTACACCTCGACGCTGGAGAGAGGACTGCTACCAGTCCGGCCACCGGCGACGAGCACTTTGCCGGAGGGCAGCAGCGTCGCCGTGTGATAGTAGCGAGCAGCGTTCAGCGGTGCGACGGTCGTCCAGGTATTGGCAACTGGATCGTACACCTCGGCGCTGGAGAGAGGACTGCTGCCACCGCCGCCGGCGACGACGAGTACTTTGCCGTTGGCCAGCAACGTGGCCGTGTGAGCAATGCGGGCGGCGTTCAGCGGCGCGACAACCGTCCAGGCATTGGCAACCGGATCGTAGACCTCGGCGCTGGCGAGATAGCTGCTGTCGCTGCCACCTGCGGCGATGAGCACTTTACCATCCGGCAGCAGCGTCGCCGTGTGGTAAAAACGGGCACTGTTCAGGGATGTGACGGTCTTCCAGGTGCCGGCGGATGGATCGTCGTACACCTCGGCGCTGGCGAGGACGCCGCCGCTGTTGGTGCCGCCAACGGCAAGCACTTTACCGGAAGGGAGCAGCGTGGCCGTGTATTCAGCGCGGGCGGTATTCAGCGTTGCGACCGCCGTCCAGGTGTTCGCCGCCAGGTCGTACACCTCGGCACTGGCAAGAACGGCAGCGCCTGCGCCGCCGGCGACAAGCACTTTGCCATTTGGCAGCAACGCCGCAGTGTGAGTGTTGCGGGCGACGTTGAGTGATGCAACGGTCGTCCAAGTGTTCGCCGCCGGGTCGTAGACTTCGACGCTGGCGAGATTGCTGCTGTTGTAGAGACCCCCGGCGACGAGCACTTTGCCGTTTGGCAAGAGCGTGGCGGTGTGCAAGTCGCGGGCAGTGTGCAGCGGCGCGACGGTTGTCCAGGTGTCCAGCACTGGATCATAGACCTCGACACTGGCGAGACTATTCATGCTGGTGTCCACACCCCCGGCGATGAGCACTTTCCCGGAGGGTAGCAGGGTGGCGGTGTGAGCGTACCGGGCAGCATGCAGCGGCGTGACAGCCAGCCAGGTATTTGCGGCCGGATCGTAGATCTCGGTGCTGGTGAGAGCGCTGGTGCCGATCAGGCCGCCTACGACGAGCACTTTGCCGGAGGCCAGCAGCGTGGCGGTGTGATAGGCGCGGGCGGCGTGCAGCGGCGCGGTGGCCACCCAGGTGTCCAGCGCCGGGTCGTACACTTCACCGCTGTCGAGATAACTTCCGCTACCACCCCAGCCTCCTGCCACGAGAACTTTGCCGTTTGGCAACAGCGTGGCCGCATGATGGACACGTTGGGTGCTCAGCGATGCGACCGCCGTCCAGGTGTTCATGAGCGGGTTGTAGACCTCGCTGCTGGCGAGATAGCTGTGGCTGCTGTCATAGCCTCCAGCGAAGAGCACTTTGCCAGAAGGAAGCAGCGTAGCCGTGTGACTGGTGCGTGCAGTATTCAGTGGGGCGCCGGTCGCCCAGGTTGCCGCGGCTGGCGCGGACGGGATGGCCCTCACCCCTGGCCCCTCTCCCCATGCCGGGAGAGGGGAAGCCGGGTCGCCTGACCCTGGCGGGTCGCCTGACCCTGGCGGGTCGCCTGGCCGAGGCAGCCCAGCCAGCGCCGGGCGGGATGAGAAAACGCCGGCCAGCAGCAGCAAAGCCAGCGCCAACCGGAAGAACCGCTTCGGCAGCGGCGCAGGTGAAAATTGAGATCGGTGATTCATTTTGATTCCTTATTTGGTATGAACCGTTTTGTGTGGCGGGCGGATGCCATCCGCCCCTACAGCTTTTTGGCAGAATATTCTATTTCTGGCACTGCGGGCAGATGAAGCTGCTCGTCCCCCCGGCCTTGATCTTGACGATCGCCGCGCCGCAAGATGGGCAGGGCTCGCCCTCGCGGTAGCCGATCAGGATGTCGTCCGCGGTAAAACCGCCGCGCTGGCCGTGAAGGTTCAGCTCGTAGAAGGCGCCGCCTTTGAGGATGCTCGGCCCCATCCCGTCCAGGATGGCCTGCGCCAGGCGCTGGATGTCTTCGTCGCTCAACGTGTCCAGCTTGCGCAACGGGTGCAGGCGGGCCAGGAAGAGGATATCGTGGATATAGGCGTTGCCAATGCCGGCCACCTGGTTCTGGTCGAGCAGGAAGGTTTTCAGCCCGCCGCGCCGCCCCTGGACCAGGGCGCGCAGCCGCGCCGCGCTCAGGTCGGTGGCGTTGGGGCCCAGGCTGCGGGTCATCGCGTGGCGATCCAGCTCGCCGGGCGGGACGTAATGAGCGTAGCCGAACCACCAGAAATTGACTGCCAGGCAATCGCCGCTGGTGAAGTAGAACACCAGGCGGCGCTTTTCGGGCAGGGCAGCGGGCGAGAGCAGCAGGATTTCGCCGCCCATGCCCAGGTTCAACAGCAGCCAGCCCTGCGCCGTCTCGACAAAGATCCACTTGCCACGGTTAGTCACCCTGAGGATGGAAGCCGATTCCAGCGAGGCCTTGAACTGATCAGCAGGGACGTTCAGGCATTTGGGCTGCAGCACGTCGATGCCCCGGATGGTCTTGCCGACCAGGGCAGCGTTCATTTCACGAGCACGGCACAGGATTTCGGGAAGTTCGGGCATAGGGTTTTCCAGGTTGGGCGTCCGGGCGCCCGGGGGTCAGGGTTTGGACGAGATGGCCGGCGGCCACCGTTGGGCGTACTATACCACCAATTGGCTGGATGGGCAAACAGGCCCGGGGGTTCTCAGCGGGAGGAACCTTGCCCCAACGCGATCCAGGCCTCGCCGGTGGCTGCGACCGGCGATGCCTGGATCGCGCAGTCAAACCTGGCGTGCAGCCGGGAGTCAGCGCGCGACCAGGAAGCCCGTCTCCAGGTAACGCTCCAGGCGCGGGGCCAGGTTGTCGAGGTGTTCGCGCAGGTAAGGGCGCTGCGCGTAAGCTACGAAGTTGGCGATCCACAACTCCCGCCCGACCTGGAAATCGTCCATCTGGCCGGGATACTGCTCCGGCCAGGGCAGGGCGGCCTCGTAGCCGCGGCGGAAAGCGGCCAACAGGGCGGGGTACGCCTGCGGGCTGGTGTCGTGCAGCAGGTCGAGCATGGCCATGGCAATATCCTGCACCGGGTAGCCCCACAGCGTATCTTCGAAATCCAGCGGGCGCAGCCGGCCGCGGTCGATCTTAATGTTGCCGTGCCACAGATCGTTGTGGATCACCCGCGGCGGCTCGGGGCCGGCATACAGCCTGGCAAAAGCCGCTTCCACCCGCTGCACGGTCTGCCGGATCACCTGCCGGGTGTGGGGCATGAAAGCCTCTTCGCTGGAAGGATCGAACAGCGAGCGCGGCTCATCGCGCGCCAGGAAGTGATCCATGCGCCTTTGGGAGAAGCCGGGCGGCGGGCGGAAGGCCACGCCGTGGCGGTGCATTTCGCTGAACAGGGCGCCCATGCGTTCCAGGTGGACGATGTCCAGGCGGCGACTCAATTGCCCGCCGGGGATCCATCTCATCACCAGGCAGCGACGCGCTTCGGGCACGCCCTCGGCCTGGGCGGTGACGACATATCCGCCATCGCGTGCCGGGTAAGGCCGCGGCGCGCCGACCTGCGCATCTCGTTCCAGCGCCAACAGCCAGGCCACTTCGGCCTGGCGGTCGGCGTCGGTGCGCCAATTCGGGACGCACACGCGCAGCACGTAATCCGGTCCCGCAGCGGTGTGCAGGCGGTAGAGGGTATTGGTGGCCTGGCTGAGCAGCGTCAGGCGGGTTACATCCAGGTCGTACTGGCGCAGAGCCGCCCACGCCAGGCGGCGCAGGCGGCGCTCCTGGCCGCGGGGGGTGAGGGAGGTGAAAGGGAGCATGGGAGGAATCCTTTAAATCCTGAGGGTCTCGAAGACCTTTAGGGTTTGGCAATCACCGGCAGGTAAACCACCTGCAGGACAATGAACGCCCGCTCGGCGCAGGGTTGGCCGGTGTTGCCCGCCGCATCCGTGGCGGTGGCGGTCACGCGGTTGGTGCCGGGCGGCAAAGCTTGCGCAGACGGACAGGTCCACTCCCCGGCAGGGTTCGCCGTGGCGGTGCACAGGGGTTGGACGTTCAGGTGCAACGCACCTGCAAGGTGCATCGCACCAGGTGCGGAGAGGTACACAGCCACCGTGGCGCCCGGTTCGGCCTGGCCGGAGAAGGCGGGGCGGTTCCAGCCGGCGGCGGTGAAGGGGATGATTTCCCCCTCGGCGGGGCTGGCGATGGACGGAGCGGCGGGGGCGGTCAGGTCAATCGTCCAGATGAAACTGGCCGGGGCGCCCTCATTGCCCGCCGCGTCGGTGGCTTTCACCTGGAAGGTGTGCTCCCCTTCCGGCAGATTGTAGCCCTTGGGGCTGGCGCAGGACTCCCAGGCGGCACTGTCGAGCTTGCACTGGTAGGTCTGCCCGCCGTCCGGGCTGCTGAAGGTGAAGACCGGATCGGGGTCGTTGGAGGGGTTGAAGGGCTGGCCGGTGATTTGCACGGCCGGGGCCTGCGTATCGATCACCCAGGTGTAGCTGGCAGGACGGCCCTGCGTTCCAGCGCTATCGCTGGCTTTGACCTGGAAAGTGTGCTGTCCATCGGCGAGCGGGATGGTATAGGTGATCGGACTGGTACAATCCGCCCACGCCCCACCGCCGGCTTCGTCCATCACACACTGGTAAGTCAACGCCCCGACCCCGCTGTAGCTGGTAAATGCAAAGGCCGGCGTATTCTCATGGGTTGGATTAGCCGGTTGAGCAGTAATTTGCACGATCGGTACCAGCACCTGGGATTCGTAAGCGCCTATGTCGACCAGCGGCGGCACCCCGTTGAAAAAGCGTGGCTGGCCTTCCAGGTCGTAAGGCAGCGGCTCGTTCGTATCGCCGTCACTGTCCAGGTCAAGGGTATCGGGCGGCACCAGGGCGTTGTTTCCGGCGTCGATGGCTGGCGAGGCAAGCTGCAGGTGCAAATCGCCGTAGTCGTCATCGGCAGTACCCCAGGTATTGTCCGCCCCAGGGGAGGGATTACGCACAAAAAGTGGATCGGCATCCAGGTTACCGCCCAGGTCAATACCCAGGTCAGTATCCCAACCACCGCCACTGAACGAAGCCTGTACGATACTGTGGTCAAAGACTATGGAACCCGAAGTTTGGTTGTACACCTGCGATTCTGACGCGGCAGTATTGCCCCACAGGATACTGTTGTGAACTTTCGGGCCGCTGACGGTGGAATTATGTAACCCGCCACCTTCGGAAGCAGCATGGTTACCGCTCAGAACCACGTTCACCAAGCCTGGATTGCTCTGATAGTTGCTCATCCCGCCGCCATATAGATTCGATCGGTTCCCACTGAAGATTACATTGGCTAGGCTAGGGCTACTGCTTTCATTCAACATTCCACCACCATAGAAAATAGCCTGGTTATTGATAAATCTCACATTCACCAAGCTAGGGCCGCTGTAAAAGTTGCACATCCCGCCACCAGAATCAGCCCTGTTTCCGCTGAAAGTTACATTTGCTAAGCTTATATTGCCGTATCGGCCATAGATCCCGCCGCCTCGCCCGGCAGCCTGGTTTCCTATGAATAACGCGTTCGTCAAGCTTAACACACTTCTGTAGTTGTACAATCCTCCGCCGTTGGAAGTGGCCTTATTACCTTGAAAAACCATCTCTGCCAGACTCGGGCTACTATCATAATAATTAGCGACCCCGCCACCATATTTCGCCAGATTCCCACTAAAAGTCACTTTTGTCAGGCTTGGGCTACTTCCAGACATATTAATGATCCCACCACCATATTCAAAAGCCCGGTTGCCGCAGAAGATCAGATTTGTGAGAGTTGGGCTACCGGATTGATTGAACACTCCAGATCCTGATTTAGCATAACTATCACTCCCATTAGCAAATCCAGCCGTGATCGTGAACCCATCCAACCGGGCGGTTTGCGCGATACCCGACTCCGCGGTTACCACATGATAGGCATTGGCGCCTCGCAGATCATTCCACGTCTCGGCGATAAAATTGCCGTCGGTGTTGAGGTCATCTCCATCAACATCCCCGCTCAGCACGCTGACATGGGTCTGCCAATCTCGCTGGCTCAACTCGGTTTCTGTCCCGGCAAAACCGCCATATATCGAAATCCGGTCTTTGAGCAGAAATGTGGATGTGCGGGTTGTGCCAGGCTTGTACACCCCTTCGGCCACCCACACCTGATCACCCGGAAAAGCCCTGCCCAGGACAGTTTGCAGATCACAGGCAGACGCCCAATTGAGGCAATCACCACCCGCGCCAGGCTTGGCATAATAAATAGCCACCTCCACCGTCCAGGCGTAGCCGGCAGGCTGGCTGATGTTACCAAGTGCATCTTTGGCATAAACGGAAAAGGTGTGATTACCATGTGCCAGATTTGCATAACTCTGTGGGCTGACGCAGGTTGCTGGTGGCCCCTGATCCAGCATGCAGAAGAAGGTTGCTGCTTCCGAAGCAGTAAAAGTGAAGACCGCCGTTCTCTGGATCGTTGGATCGGGGGGCATGCTCGTGATTTGCACCGTAGGCGCTGTCGCATCGATCAGCCAGGTGAAGCTGTCCGGCGGACGGCTCTCGGCAACTATGCTGTCGCTGGCCTTCATCTGGAAGGTGTGCTGCC
Source organism: uncultured Anaerolinea sp. (assembly GCA_964595435.1). Classification (GTDB taxonomy): domain Bacteria; phylum Chloroflexota; class Anaerolineae; order Anaerolineales; family UBA4823; genus RBG-16-57-11. The sequence continues at coordinate 192,927 of CAZQQJ010000008.1, forward strand.
CATCGGCTAACGGGGTAGTGTAGGTGATCGGGCTGGTGCAATCCGCCCACGTTCCGCCGCTGGCCTCATCCAGAAGGCACTGGTAATCCGGTGTACCAACGATTCCTGTGGCGGTGAAAGCAAAAGAGGGCGTATTATCATTGGATGGGTCAGATGGATGGCTGGTGATCCAGGGGATGACCTGCGAGACCTGGGCCTCATAAGCGCCCATATCCACCACCGGCTGCACGCCATTGAAAAAGCGCGGCTGGCCATCCAGGTCATAGGGCAAGGGCTCGGTAACGTCGCCATCGCTGTCCAGGTCAAGGACATCTGGTGGCACCAGGCTGTTCTCCCCGACATCGATGACTGGCGAGGCTGCCTGCAGGTGCAAGTCGCCATAGTCGTCATCCGCGGTGCCCGAGGTGTTATCTGGCCCAGGGGAGGGGTTGCGCAAGAAGAGCGGATCGGCATCCAGGTTGCCGCCGCCATCCGCACCCAGGGAAGCATTCCAACTGCCGCTGCTGAAGGCGCCCTGGATATTACTGTGGGTAAAGGTTACCACACCGGAAACTTTGTATACCTGGGCGCCATCTACGGCAGTATTGCCCCACAGGATAGTATTACGCACCTGGTCATTGCCATAGTCGAAAAATATCCCACCACCCGAATAGGCCTGGTTGCCGCTGATGGTCGCATTGGTCAGGGTTGATATGACATGGCCACCTTGATAGATCCCGCCGCCAATATTGCTGGCCCTATTACCGCTAATCATCACTGACACCAGGCTGGGGTTTGTGAAATAGATGTTATACATCCCGCCGCCATACGTGGCCTGGTTGCCACGAATGATGACATTGGTCAATGTCGGGTTGCTGTAATTGACGCTGCGAATACCGCCGCCCTGGTAAGCAGCCTGGTTACCGCTGAAGGTCACCCGCACCAGGTTTGGGTCCCCGTAAGTATTTTGCATCCCGGCGCCATAATCCGCCCGGTTGCCGGTGAAAGTCACATTCGATACAAGCGGGGTGCTGGTGTTATTGTACATCCCGCCGCCATAAACGCCCCAATTCCCCCTGAAGATCGCGTTCGCCACGCTCGGGCTACTCTGGTAATTGTACATACCGCCGCCGCAGCTCAGGTTACAGGGATTCGGAGTATAATCGCCATCCGCCTTCCCCCCGGTGATGGTAAATCCATCTAGCCGCGCAGTCCGGGTAATGCCGGATGCGCCGCTCACCACGTGGTAGCTATTGCTTCCAATAATGTTAGCTGTATCGGTAACCACCCCGCTGGCATCGACGATATCATTGCCATCGACATCCCCGCTCAACACGGCAGCGTGCGCCTGCCAATCGCGCTCGCCCAGGCTGGTTTCCGTCCCGGCAAAGCCGCCGTAGAGCTGCACGCCGGCCTTCAGGGTGAAGGTTGCATCCCGGCTATCCGGCGTCTGCCCGCCCCCCACGTCCGGGTAATACACCCCCTGCGCTGCCCACACCTGGTCGCCAGAGGTGGCGATTGCCAGGGCGTCTTGCAGTTCGCAGGCGGTTACCCAACTGAGGCAGTCGCCCAGGCCGCCGGGGGTCACGTAATAGGTAACCGCAGCCGGCGCCGGGGAAACCGCTGCCTGGCGGGAGGCATACCCAGGCGCTGGGTGGCCGGCAACGACCAGCAAAACAACTGCCAGCAGGCAGAATCGGAAGCAATGGGTGAGTTTCGGCATGGACTTCCCTCCAGATCGACGATGGTCCAAACCCCGAGGGTCTCGGAGACCCTCAGGGTTTATTCGCTCTGTTCAAAATTCAGGGGCAAACAGATACAGTTTGTCCTATCTCTGTTTTTGTCATTTTCCTTTGCACTATTATACCCCATGAAACGGCTCGAACCCTGTCCATCCTGCTTTATCCCCCCTGGCGTAAAGCGCGATTGAACAACATTCGCCTTGACATTTCGCTAAATAGTTTTATAATCAAACTATCAGATTATAGAACTATTTATATCCGATGGCGCTCACCGATCAAGAAACCATTCAAATCAACCAGGCCCTCTTCTCGCTGACCAATGCCTACCAGGTGCGCATGGCGCGCGAGAATCCGCCCGAACAGACCGGCATGACGCTCTACGACTGCGCCGTGCTGATGGTCATCGGGCAATCGGCTCCCATCCAATCGAGCGAACTCGCCCGGCGGATGGAGGTTACCCCCAGCACAATCTCCACCTACGTCCGGCGGCTGACCCAGAAGGAATTGGTGCGCATGGAGCGTGACCCGCGCGACCGCCGCGCCTGGTGGCTGCACCTGACCGAAAGCGGGCAGGCGGCTTACCAGGTCATCATTGCCGGTACCGTCCAGTACACGCGCGATTTTCTTGCAGGCTTGAGCGAGGAAGAGCAGAAGACCCTGCATGCCTTGCTGCATAAAACCGCCCACGCACTTGGATACACCTGGCAGTAATCGTTCAAGGAATTATTCGATGAAGCAAAAACTTGTCCTGGTCAACCCGGTCAACCCGGCGCGCGTCGGGCTGACGGTTAACAAAAGCTCCCGTTTTCCACCGATCAGCCTGGGGATCGTGGCGGCGCTGACGCCGGACGACTGGGATGTCGAGATTATGGATGAAAACTGGGAAGCGTTCACCTTTCGCCAGGCCGACCTGGTTGGTATCACCGCCTTCACCGCCTCGGCGCCGCGTGCCTATGAAATCGCCGCGGTTTATCGCCAGCGCGGCGTGCCGGTGGTGATGGGCGGAATCCACTGCTCGATGTGTCCGCAGGAGGCGCTCGACTACGTGGACGCGGTGGTCATCGGCGAGGCCGAAGGGGTCTGGCCGCAGGTGATCGCCGATTTTGAAGCCAATGCGCTGCGACGGGAATATCGCGGCAGTTGGGGCGACCTGTCCGGGATGCCCGGGCCGCGCCGCGACCTGTTCCACCCGGGCTATATGTTCGCATCGCTGCAAACCTCGCGCGGCTGCCCGATGAATTGCGAGTTCTGCTCCGTGACCGCTTTCAATGGACAGCGCTACCGCCGCCGCCCGACCGGCGAAGTCCTGGCGGAACTGGAAAGCATCCCGCAGAAAATGCTGTTTTTCGTGGACGACAACCTCATCGGTTATGGGCAGGAGGCGCGCCGGGCCGCCCTGGAGCTGTTCAAGGGCATGGTCGAGCGCAAATTCGACAAATGGTGGTTCTGCCAGGCCTCGATCAATTTCGCGGACGACGATGAAATCCTGTCCTGGGCGGCCAAAGCCGGTTGCAAGATGGTCTTTCTTGGCCTGGAAGCGGAAGAAGCCGATGCGCTGCAAGAGGTCGAAAAGCGGCTCAACTTGCAGCGCGGCGTGGACGCGTACGCGCAGGCTTTCGAGCGCATTCACCGCGCCGGGATTGCCGTGCTGGGGGCATTCATCTTTGGCATGGACGGCGATACACTGCAAAAGTTGAAACAGCGCACCGATTACATGCTGCGCAACGGCGTGGACGTGATGCAGACCACCTACCTCACCCCGCTGCCGGGCACGCGGCTTTTCGAGCGTTATCGGACCGAGGGCCGGCTGCTCTACACCGATTTTCCTCGGGATTGGCAGCGCTACGACATGACCGAAGCCATCCATCGCCCCGGCAGCATGAGCCCTGGCGAGCTGGCCAGCGCCATGCAAATGGCAAACGCCAGAATGTATTCCTGGCCGGTGCTGATGCACAAGGCGCTCCGCACCTGCCTGTCCACCCGGGATAGCATGGCGACCCTGTTCGCGTGGAGTTCGAACCGCAATTATCGCCAGGTGGCCAGGGGGTCATAACTATTCGGGGGAAATATGGCAACCACCCCGGGGCGGTCATGGTGCGACCACCCCGGGCAGATATCGCGGCGCTCATAGACGGCGCGATGAAATTCACGCCGAACCATACCGCCCGGAGATGATTCGCATGCCATAAGGAACCAGCGCAATCCCCATCAAGATCGATGCGCTCAGGTTGGCGATCTCCACGCCATCCGGCGTACCGACCAGCAAAACGCCGATCAAGAACAGAATCCCCTGCCAGCGCGGCAGCGCGCCGGTGCGGAGCAAGGCCACGGCCTGGATGGCAAACCCGATCGGCAGAAATACCAGCCCCCACAGCAACACCAACCAACCCGCTTTTGAAAACATCGCCAGTAGCCCCGGCATGAACTGTGCAAATTGCGCCTCGGGCAGCGTGTCCAGCGCGCTCATCGTCAGGCACAGCGCGCCTTTGTCGGCGGCCAGCATCAATGCGCCGAAAATCGCCAGCGCCGCGCCGGTAAACCCGGCCCAACCCGCCCCCTTGCGCTCCAACAGGTCCTTGAAGTTGAGCGCAATCACTACCAAAAGCCCGGTGCTCAGGGTCACCAGTGCGTGCCCAAATTGCAACAGCGCATCCCCATGCGCCCGCTGGATGAGCTCCTGCGGCCCCAGCATGTGCGGGTTCAGCAAGCCCGGGTGCACCGCAAAGGCAAAAATAAACGCCAGTGGAAAGCCGATGAACGATAGCCCTGTGCCGATACGCCTGGCCGTCTCCAAATTTCGTTGATACGTTGACATATTGACTCCTTATCTTTTTTGACCGAAGGTCATTTTGTGTGGCCTTGTGTGGTGTACGGCGCTGCGCGCCGCACACCACACAAGAAAAAACTTTTGAACAAATTTGATTTTAGTTAGCCAAAGCTAACTAATTGATTAAAAAAATTTTCTTGCCGCGTCCGTCCGCGTCCCATTACAAAAGAAACCTTTAGCTCTGCACGGCTTTGTTGAGCAGGACTGCCAGCGTCTCTTTTTCGTTGGCATCCAGATTGCGGGTCAGAAATCCGGCCATGCGCCGGTGGACGTCCTGGTGCAGGGCGGCGAAAGCCCGGCCTTTGGCCGTTGGCACGATGTAGTACACCCGCCCATCTTCGGGAGATTGCTCTTTGCGCACGTAGCCTTTTTCGATCAATTTCTGGGTCACCGAAGTCACCGACGGTTTGCTGACGCCGAGTTTTTCGGCCATATCGCCAAAGGTGGGCCGCTCCAGCGTCAGGATCGTTTGCAGATAGAGCACCTGGCGCATGGACAGATCGCCAAATTCGGCCTCTTGCACGGCAACCTGCTCCATCTCGGCGATCAGGCGCGAGATGGCGGCAATCAAATCCTGCATGGTGGGTAAGCTGTCTGGATGCAACATAAGGTTACAATTAGTTAGCCAAAACTAACTAATTGTAACGCGGTTGCATTTGCCTGTCAAGGGGAAGTTTCTGCCGCTCACTTCCTGATCAACGGCAGGTACACCACCTGCTGGACGACGAACGCCCGCTCGGCGCAGGGCTGGCCGGTGTTGCCCGCCGCATCCGTGGCGGCGGCGGTCACGCGGTTGGCGCCGGGCGGCAGAGGCTGTTCAGACGGGCAGGTCCACTCCCCGGCAGGGTTTGCCGTGGCGGTGCACAGGGGTTGGACGTTCAGGTGCAACGCACCTGCAAGGTGCATCGCACCAGGTGCGGAGAGGTACACAGCCACCGTGGCGCCCGGTTCGGCCTGGCCGGAGAAGGCGGGGCGGTTCCAGCCGGCGGCGGTGAAGGGGATGATTTCCCCCTCGGCGGGGCTGGCGATGGACGGAGCGGCGGGGGCGGTCAGGTCAATCGTCCAGATGAAACTGGCCGGGGCGCCCTCATTGCCCGCCGCGTCGGTGGCTTTCACCTGGAAGGTGTGCTCCCCTTCCGGCAGATTGTAGCCCTTGGGGCTGGCGCAGCTTTCCCAGGCAGCGCTGTCGATCTTGCACTGGTAGGCCTGCCCGCCATCCGGGCTGTGGAAGGTAAAGGCCGGATCGGGGTCGTTGGATGGCTTGAAGGGCTGGCCGGTGATTTGCACCGCCGGAGCCTGGGTGTCGATCACCCAGGTGTAGCTGGCCGGCAGGCTGTGAACCCCCTGGCCGTCGACCGCTATCACCTGGAAGGTGTGCGTTCCGTCCGCAAGAGTGTAGTACCTGGGGCTGGCGCAGCTTTCCCAGGCGGCGGCGTCGATCTTGCAGCGGTAGGCCTGCCCGCCATCCGGGCTGCTGAAGGTGAAAGTCGCCGTCACCTGATGGGTCAAGGTGAGCGGATGGCTATCGACCTGCACGGTCACCGGCTGGTGGGCTTCGTAGGCGCCCAAGTCCACAAGCGGCGGTGTACCGCTGCCGGTATCGGGGTTGGGATGGTCGTAGAAGCGCGGCTGAACATCCATATCGTAGGGCAGCGGTTCGCTCGTGTCGCCGTCGCCGTCCAGGTCGAGGGCGTCGGGCGGCGCCAGGGCGTTGTTTCCAGCGTCGATGGCCGGCGAGTCGGTTTGCAGGCGCAGGTCGCCGTAATCGTCGTCGGCGGTGCCCCAGGTATTGTCCGGGCCGGGGGAAGGGTTGCGCACGAAGCGCGGGTCGGCGTCCAGGTTGCCGCCGCCGTCTGTGCCCAGGGAGGTATCCCAACTGCCGCTGCTGAAGGCGCCCTGGATGGTACTGAAGGAAAACACGGGTATCGTGGGTCTTGTATAGTTATCAAAGTTGTCGTTGTACACCTGAGATCCAACAGAGGCTACATTGCCCCACAGAATACTGTTATGCACCTGTGGATTACTGCGGATATAGTTATACATCGCGCCGCCATAGCTGGACCGATTGCCGACAAAGGTTACATTAGATAACCTCGGATTACTGAATAACGAGTTATGCATTCCGCCGCCATAGCTGGACTCATTGCCGATAAAGACCACGTTCACCAGGCTTGGGCTGCTATGGTTATCGTTGATCATTCCACCATCCTGATTACTCCGAAAGGTAACGTTGTACAGGCTCGGACTGCTGGTGTAGGCGTTGCTCATCCCGGCGTTAATGTTGCCAGCAAAGATTACGTTCACCAGGCTCGGGTTGCTGGAGTTTCTATTGCTCATCCCTCCGCCACCATAATAGGCCCGGTTGCCGTGGAAGGTCACCTCCACCAGGCTGGGGCTGCTGTAATCGTTTTCCATCCCGCCGCCCCCAAGGTCAGCCTTATTGCCCAAGAAGGCCACATGGATCAGCCTCAGGCGGCTGTTATTGGTATACATTCCACCACCCCAGTTGGCCTGGTTACCGCTGAAGGTCAGGTTAGCCAGGACGGGGCGGCTGGTAACGTTGTACATCCCACCCCCGCGGTTCTGAGCGGCGTTCCAATCGCCGTTCGCCATGCCGGCCGTAATGGTAAAGCCGTCCAGGCGGAGGGGCTGGATGGCGCCGGGAGCCCCGCTCACTACATGGTAGGCGTTACCGCCGCGCAAGTCGTTCCACGTTTCGGCGATGGAATTACCGTCGGTATTGACGTCGTTCGCATCGATGTCGCCGCTCAACACAGTGAGGTGTGTTTGCCAGTCGCGCTGGCCCAGCCCGGTTTCCGTCCCGGCAAAACCGCCATACAGCGCCACGCCGTCCTTCAAGGTGAAAGTGGCCTCACGCGTGGCGCCGGGCCGGTACACCCCTTGCGCCACCCACACCTGGTCGCCCGGCACGGACTTGCCCAGGGCAGTTTGCAGCTCGCAGGCGTCTGGCCAACTGGCGCACTCGCCCGATCCGCCGGGCTTGACGTAGTAGACATAAGCCACGCCTTCCACCGTCCAGGTATCAGTGGCCGGCAGGCTGGCGAGGCCCGCCGCATCTCTGCCGTAGACAGAAAAGGTGTGGCTGCCGGGCACCAGGGCGGTGTAGCTCCTGGGGCTGGTACAGGTCTCTTCCGGGTTCTGATCCAGGGTACAGTAGAAGGTTACCGGCTCCGAGGCGGTAAAGGTAAACAGCGGCGCTCTCTCGGCGGTCGGATCGGCGGGCATGCCGGTGATTTGCACCACCGGCGGCGTGGTATCGACGACCCAGGTGAAGCTGGCCGGCGTACCCTGGTTGCTGGCGCTGTCGATGGCTTTCACCTGGAAGGTGTGCTGCCCGTCGGCCAGGGGGACGGTGTAAGTGATCGGGCTGGCGCAATCCTCCCACGCGCCGCCGCCGGCCTCGTCCATCACGCACTGGTAGGTCAGCGCGCCGATACCGCCTGAACCGCTGAAGGCAAAGGCAGGTGTGCCATCGCTGGATGGGGTGACGGGATGGCTTTTGATGCGGGTGATGATCAGCGAAATCTGCGCCTCGTAGGCGCCCATGTCCACCACCGGCAGCGTGCCGTTGACGATGCGCGGCTGGGCATCCAGGTCGTAAGGCAGCGGTTCGCTCGTGTCTCCATCGCCGTCCAGGTCGAGGGCGTCGGGCAGCACCAGGGCGTTAGCCCCTGAGTCGATAGCCGGCGAGGCGGTTTGCAGGCGCAGATCGCCGTAATCGTCGTCGGGGGTGCCCCAGGTGTTGTCCGCGCCGGGAGAGGGGTTGCGCACAAAGAGTGGGTCGGCGTCCAGGTTGCCGCCGCCGTCCACACCCAGTTCCACACTCCAACCGCCATAGTCGAACAAACCCTGCACCGTGCTGTGGGTAAAGGTAACGATGCTCGATTGCGTATACGTGTAAATGTTCACTTGAGAGCCATATTGGGCCGTATTGCCCCACAGGATCGTGTTACGGACTTGCAGGTAGGCATCCGAGTCATTAAATATCCCACCGCCCCGGTTCTCGGCCTGGTTGCCGCTGAAGACCACGTTGGACAGGGCCGAAGCGTTGTCAAAGTTGACCATCCCGCCGCCATTGTAGTAAGCCCAGTTGCCGCTAAAGGCTACATTGGAAAGGGTTGGGTTACTGGCAGCGCCACTGACCATCCCACCGCCCGTCCAATCCGCCTGGTTGCCGTTGAAGATCACATTCACCAGATTAGGGCTGCTGGAAACATAGTTGTATATTCCGCCGCCATAGTCAGCATGGTTGTCCACAAAGACTACATTCAACAGGTTCGGGCTGCTGGATTCGTTATACATCCCGCCGCCAGCACCGGGGGTAAAGTTGTCACGGAAGGTGACGTTGGCAAGGTCCGGGCTGCTGGAATCATTGCCTATCCCACCGCCATGCCTACCCCAGTTGCCTCTGAAGATCATGTTCGCCACGCTTGGACTGCTTAAATGATTGAGCATCCCGCCGCCACAGCCCCGGTTACATGGATTGGTTTGATAATCGCCATCGGCCTTGCCGCCGGTGATGGTAAAGCCGTCCAGCCGGGCGGTCTGGGTAATGCCGGAAGCGCCGGTCACCACGTGGTAGCTATTGTTCCCAATCATGTTAGCAGTATCAGTAACCACCCCGCTGGCATCGACGATGTCATTGCCATCGACATCCCCGCTCAATACGGCGGTGTGCGCCTGCCAATCGCGCTCGCCCAGGCTGGTTTCCGTCCCGGCAAAGCCCCCGTAGAGCTGCACGCCGGCCTTCAGGGTAAAGGTTGCATCCCGGCTATCCGGCGTCTGCCCGCCGCCCACGTCCGGGTAATACACCCCCTGCGCTGCCCACACCTGGTCGCCGGAAACAGCCAGCGCCAGGGCGTCTTGCAGCTCGCAGGCGGTCGCCCAACTGAGGCAGTTGCCGCTGCCTGCGGGGGCCACGTAATAGATCGCAGCAGCCGGCGCCGGGGAAACCGCAGCCCGGCGGGAGGCATGCCCAGGGGCTGGGTGGCCGGCGACGACCAACAGGACAACTGCCAGCAGGCAGGACCGGAAGCAACGGGTGAGTTTCGGCATGGATTTTCCCTCCAGGTTAATGAGGTTCCAAACCCTGAGGGTCTCGGAGATCCTTAGGGTTTATTCGCTCTATTCAAATGGCGTAAAGCGCGGCGGGTGAATGTGCGCCGGGATCGGGTTCACATAGGGATGCGCCGCCACTTCTTTGTTGAATTCATCCCGGGCCCGTTGGATGTGTTCCGGGTTCGTGTACAGGTCCATGGCCGAGAGGGCCATCACCTTGGCCGCGTGCAGCATGCCCTTGTGCCCGATCGACATGCCCGAGGTGGCGACGATCCCCCAACTGTGCCCCACCGAGGCCGTCGTCCAGCAAGCCGTGGTCAGCATGCTGACCGGTGTCTTCCAGCTCAGGTCGCCCACGTCGGTGGAGCCGGTGTAGATTTTGCCTTCGTCGAGCGCAGGGAAATTCCCGCCCAGGAGGGGGTCTTGCAGGAGCTCGGCCGGAATGCCATACATAGACGCGTTGGCCACGTCCATGCCGGGGGGATAGCCGGCGTTGACTTGCCTGGCGAATTCCAGCTCCTCTTCCGTCCAGTGGATAGGCCCAACCACTTCCAGGTTGGCATACTGCAAATCCGCCAGGTAGCGGTTGTTGAGCATACTCGATACGGAATCCAGGAAAATCTCCTCTACCCGGGTTTCGGTCATCAGCGCCGCCCCTTCGGCGATCTTGCGCACCCGCTCCGTCACTTCGCGCAGGTTCTCCGGTTGGTGGGCGCGCAGCATGTACAATCCTTCGGCCTCCGCGGGGACCACGTTCGGCGCGCTGCCCCCATTGGTGATGCTGTAGTGCATGCGCACGTCGCTGGTGACGTGTTCCCGCAGATAGTTGAGCCCCACGTTCAGGAGCTCCACGCCATCCAGCGCCGAGCGGCCCAGGTGAGGCGTCGCCCCGGCGTGCGCCGACCTGCCGTGGAAACGGAACTTCAAGGTGTTGACGCCCACCATGCTGCCTTTGGAGGCCGAATTGGCATACATCGGGTGGAAGTTGAAGGCGGCGTCCAGGTCGTCGAACAGCCCGGCGCGGGCTATGTAGGTCTTGGCCCCGCCGGCCTCTTCCGCCGGGCAGCCATAGTAACGCAGGGTGCCGGGGATGGCATTGGCCTGCATCCACAACTTCAAGACGGCCACCGAGGCTACGTGGGCCGTCCCAAGCAGGTTGTGACCGCAGCCGTGTCCCGGGCCGCCCTCCACCAGCGCCGCCTGGGTTGGCTGGCATTGCTGAGACAGGGCCGGCAGAGCGTCGTATTCCCCGGCAAAACCGATGATCGGCCGGCCTTCGCCCCACTCGGCGATAAAGGCCGTGTTGATCCCGGCCACGTCCTGCTGCACCCGGAAACCCTGCTTTTCCAGGAAGTCCGCCTGGAGCTGCGCGGCAAAGAACTCGTGGAAGGCCAGCTCGGGCCGCCGCCAGATGGCGTCGGCCATAGTGGTGAACTGCTGGCGGTTTTCTTCAAGCCATTGAATGACATCCTGTTTCGTTTTCAATTTCTGCACTTTCCTGAGGAGAATTAGAATTTTGATTCTATTATAAGATTATCAGCAAAATCGTCAATGGCTTCGGATAAAAATACGCACCGCGCGGGGAACGTCGTAGTCACTGTGAGCCAGCACATTGACAACAGTATCATGTTATGCTACTATATCCCTGTGAACAAAAAGCACCGCAAGACGCTGGAAGACATCTTCGCCACGCCGGTGCGCGCCAATATTGCCTGGCAGGATATCGAAACCATGCTTACCGCTCTGGGCGCCGAGATATCCGAAGGCAGCGGTTCTCGGGTGCGGGTCAAATTAAACGGTGTGTGGGCTGTCTTCCACCGGCCCCACCCGCAGAAAGAAACCGACAGAGGCGCAGTTAAAGCGGTGCGCGAGTTCCTGGAGAAAGCAGGAGTAGGCCAGTATGGATAACACGCTGAAATACAAAGGGTATACCGGCAAGTTCAGCTACGAAGAAGGCGACGATGCCTTTCATGGCACGGTGCTCAACTTGCAGGATGTGATCCACTTCCAGGGTCGTTCGATCGACGAGCTGCGTCAGTCGTTACAGGATTCGGTGGAGGATTACCTGGCGTGGTGCGCCGCCGAAGGACGGGCGCCGGAAAAGCCTTTCACCGGCAAATTTATCGTACGCGCACCCGCCTGGCTGCATCGCCAGGTGAGCGCTCACGCCCAGGCCGAGGGAGTCAGCCTGAACCAGTGGATCACGGAAGCCCTGGAGAAGGCCGTGGCGCAGAAGCGGTGATGAATGGCCCGCCGCCGGATCAGGCCCCCGCCCCGCCCTGCTGGTAAGTCAACCCAAATACCATATTCGCCAGCCAGGCGCGGAACGACTCGTTGTCGGCAAACATCTTGAACAACTCGGTGTCGTCTTTCAAGATGGCGGTCATCACCCGCTGCAGGGCCTTGTCGTGCTCGATGCGGGCGTTCTGGCGGTCGGAATGCGCCTGGGCGTTCTGGTAAGCCGTATCGGCAGCGACGCGGGCGGGAATATCCTGGGTGATCAGGCGGTGTACGTGATCCCGGTCGCTCCAGGGGATGTTGCCAAACTGGTCGTTGAAAGCTTTGAGAATAGCCGACAGCCGCTCGAACTGCGCCTCGCCTTTGCCGCCGCCCTCGGACGTGGGCACCGGCCCGATCTCGGCGTCTTCGTCGGGCAGGCGGACGTGCAGGGCGGCCTGCTTTTCGGCGCGGTAGCTGTCCATGTCCACCGCTTCCAGGATACCGCGTGCCAGGTCTTCTTCCCTGGGCGCAGGCAACCTGGGAACCAGGAAATTCAAGAATATGGAAAGCTTTTCCCACCCCGGGTTGGTATACGGCAGGATGCAGCCTAAAAAGCTGTAGGTGCGGGTGAAGGCTTTGGCCTTGCCCTTGAATTCCACCTGCCCGTCTTCGTCCAGCTCACGGTAGACGGCCACGCAGGCATCCAGCAGCGGGTCGAGGCGATCCCGCGCCGCCCCGCCCCGGTACAGATCCACGAAACGCTCGATCTGCGCCGGGTCATACACCTGGTAACCGTCCAGGGCGGCCTGCAAATCGTGCAGCTTATTCGGGTCGGTTTCCGCAGCCAGCAGGGTGGTGCGGTAATAAGCAGCGAAAGCCTGCTCGATCACCTCGGCCTCGTTCATAAAGTCAAGCACGAAGACATCGTGCTTCTGCGGGTGGGCGCGGTTCAGGCGCGAGAGCGTCTGCACCGCCTTGACGCCGGAGAGCACTTTGTCCACGTACATGGTGTGCAGCAGGGGCTGGTCGTAACCGGTCTGGAATTTGTCGGCGCAGATCAGGAAACGGTAGGGATGCTCGGCAATGCGCTCCACGATGGCGCTGCCGGGAAAGCCGTTGAGCGAGGCCTCGCTGACCCTGACGCCATTGTATTCGTGCTCGCCAGAGAAGGCCACGATGGCCTGGTAGGGGCTTTTGCGCTCGACCAGGTACTGGCGGATGGCGTGGTAATACTGGATGGCCCGTTCAATGCCGCTGGTGACCACCATGGCCCGCGCCTGCCCGCCGATCTTGTTCAGCGCCAGCACCTGCTCGTGGAAATGGTCGACCATGATCTCCGCTTTCAGCCGGATGGCGTAATCGTGCCCTTCCACGTACCGGCGCAGCTTCTTGTGGGCGCGCTTCACTTCATACTCCGGGTCGCCTTCCACCTTCTTGACCAGCCGGTAATAGCTCTTCACCGGTGAGTTGGGCCAGGTCGAGGCAGTATTCGCGCTCGTAATCCTGGCTGCTGCCCAAAATCCACCCCGGCGGCGCGTTGCGCCATTTTGAACTGGTCGAATGTGGTACCTCGTCCCCCACCCGCCACGATGCGCGGCATCTCGCCGGCCAAACCGGCTTTTTCGAGCAGCTTCCGGAAACCCTCCCGGCAGCGCACGTGCTGCTCTTTGCTATCGCCGCCGCCTTCGACGTACAGCTTGACCCGGCTCACCAGCGCGTGCCTCCCAGCTCACCGCGCGTCCACAATTCGCCCAGGCGGTATTCTCCCAGCCAGTGCTTCAGCTTCTCGGCGTCCAGGCGCTCGACCCGGGTCTGGCTGTCATGCTTTTCACAGATCAAAACCGCCTCCGGGCTCCCGGTCAATGCATCGACCAACAGGTCGGAATGCGTGGTGACGATGAGCTGCGCCCGCCCGGAGGCCTCCAGCAGCAAATCGGCCAGCCGGGGCAAAATATCCGGATGCAGCCCCAACTCCGGCTCTTCGATGCAGATCAACGGCGGCGGCGTGGGATCGCACAGGATGGCCAGCAGGCAAAGATAGCGCAGGGCGCCATCGGACAGGCGCGTGGCGGGGATAGTAAATTTGCCTTCGGTGAAAAACACCTGCACCGTGCCCCCTTCGACGCTGATATCGAAATCGTCCAGCCCGTCGTACAGGTTGCGCAGCCCTTCCAGGATGGCAGACTCGGCCCCTGGGTTGCGCCGCAAGCGGTTCAAGAACAGCCCCAGGTTGGAGAAATCTTCCTCCAGGCGGTCGCTGCGCCCATCGGCCGGCTGCGGCTGGCGCAGGGCCGTGCTGCGCCCGAAGACCCATTCGCGGTAGATGCGGATTTTACCGTAGGCATTCGCCAGGTAAGTGATCTCGGGGTAGCCCTGCGGGTCGCGCCGCTGCGCCAGGATCGATTCGTCCAGGCTGAGCTCGTCCCGGGCCTGGTAGCGCACGCCGCTGTTCATGCCGAAAGCCGGCGGGTGGCCGGGCTGGTAGCGATAAAAAAAGCGCTGCAATGCCTCGCCCGGTTCGGGGCGCTCGTTTTCGATGCGCTCGTCTTCCAGGCGAAAAACCTGGCCTTCGGCGGAGAAAGCCAGGGCGTGGCGCAGCGGCTGGCGGCCCTGGGGGTATTCGACCACGGCCTCGAGCGTCCCGGTCGCCTGGGGGTCGCCCTTCCAGATCCACTCGCTCACCCCGCCGCCGCGCCGCAGCACGGCGCGCAGGTCGCCGGCCGCCGCCCGCAGCAAAGCCACCGCCTCGATCAGGTTGGACTTGCCCGAGCCGTTGGGGCCGACCAGCACGTTGAGCGCGCCCAGCGCCACCGGCTGGCTCTGCGGGCCAAAAGAGAGCAAATTGCGCGGCGCAAGCCGGCGCAGCAGCACAGGCGCGGGCAGGTTTCCTTCATTCATCTGTCGCCTCCTCCGGCGCTTCGTCCGTCTCCCCATTATCATCCAAATCCACCGCGAAATCCAGGCGGCGCAGCACGGTCATGGGCAGGATCACGTCGCGGTATTTGCCGCGCACGTACAGGTCGCGCAGCACATCGTCGGCGATGCCCCAGATGAAGTTGGTGATCCAGTTTAATTGGGAGGCTTCCATGTTCAGGTGTAATGCTCCTGTGAGGGCAAATCGGTGTCAACAATAACGTCCGGCCTCCTTGCGAAGGTCGGACGCGGGATACAAAACGAGCGCCTGCGTCCCCTTGCTGCGCCGAGGCTGTGCAAGCCGGGCTGGCCTGGTGTTTTACTCCGATGAGATTTATTATAGTCGAGAGTTGTGTTGCGTGTAAGGGAAAGGGGGTAAAAGTTGCTTGACAACTTTTCATAGAATTAAGGTAAAATGTCCTCAGCGGGATTCATGACAATCGAAGTTGTGACGAATGACACTGTTGGCACAGGAGTTTTGCAAGTACAATTACCATGATGCTTAGCGGCAGGTATTTTCGCAGTGCAAGACAATCTTTGCTCCTCCCCTCGGGCATTCCACTGAAGGCGGTCTTCAGTGTTACGCTTGCTGTCCAAATCTGTTCCCAATCGAAGACAAGGAGAAGAAAATAAAATGTCGAAAGCTGTACCTGTTTCCTCGAAATGGTTCGGCCTGCTGATGATTCTCGTGCTGCTGCTCTCCACCCTGCTGGCGGGCTGCGGCGGCGAGAAAGAGCTCAAGATCGGCTATTTCACCGAACAGACCGGCGTCGATGCCTACGTCGGCCCGGCTTCGATCCCCGCCCTGCAAGATAAGATCGACGAGATCAACGCCGCGGGTGGGATCGGTGGTTACAAGCTCAAGCTGATCGTATACGACACCCGCTCGGAAGTGACCGACGCGGTCGCCGTGGTCAAGCGCCTGATCGATCAGGATAAGGTCATCGCCGCTATCGGCCCATCCTGGTCGGCGGCTGCCATTCCGATCGCCGATATCGCCGATGCATCCAAGGTGCCGGTGGTCGCCACCACCGCCTCCAACATCAACGTGACAGTCAGCGAGGCTGGCGTGCTGCACCCGTATATGTTCCGGGTGTGCTTCATCGACCCCTACCAGGGCTACGCCCAGGCTGATTTTGTCTACAACAAGCTGGGCAAGCGCAAAGCCGCTCTGCTGACCGACGTGGCTTCGCCCTACACGGTGGGCATCCACCAGTTCTTCAAGGAGCACTTCCTTGAGCTGGGTGGAGAGATCGTGGCCGAGGAAGGCTACAACCAGGGCGATACCGAATTCCGCGCCCAACTGGCCAAGATCAAGGACTCCGGCGCAGAAGTGCTGGTCATGGACTCCTACACCTACAAGGACCTGGGGCTGGCGGCGCAGCAGGCCAACGGCCTGGGTATGAATATCACCTTCCAGTCTGGCGATGGCGTGTTCGTCCCCGAGCTGCTCACCGAGTTCGGCCAGTACCTGGAAGGCGCTTACGTGACCACCGGCGTCTCGGAAGAAGCCCCGCAGTTCGCCGAGTTCAACGCCGCCTTCGAGAAGAAGCACAACGTCAAGCCCAACGTCTACACCTACTACGGCCTGGATGCGCTGATGGCCATCGAGTACGCCATTCGCGAAGCGGTCAAGAAGGGCGAGCCGACCCCCACCGCCGTGCGCGATGCGCTGGAAACCATGAAGGACGTGCAGCTCTTCACCAGCGTGGTGACCATGGAGCCAGAGACGCACAACCCGCTGAACAAACCTCTGCTGATCAATACCATCAAGAACGGGCAGTGGGAACTGGTTGAAACCTTTACCCCCGGCCAATAGCCAACAGGGGCGATATTGTAGGGGCGGGTCTGAGACCCGCCCCTACAACGTAAATTGACAAATAAAGGAAAACCGCCATGGAATTGTTTCTCCAGCAACTGGTCAGCGGAATTTCAATTGGCGCCATCTATTCCCTGCTCGCCGTAGGCTACGCCCTGGTATACAGCGTGTACAACTTCACCAACTGGGCCTTCGACGCCTTCATGGCCTTCGGCGCCTTCATGGCTTTCGTATCCATCGGCAGCTTATTCCTGCCTTTCTGGGCAGCGATGATTATTTCAATCGTCCTGACCACCATCCTGGCCGTCAGCGTCGAGAAGCTGGCCTATAAGCCCTTGCGCCAGCGCAAAGCGCCGCGCCTGTTCATGATGATCTCGGCCATGGGCGTCAACCTGGCCATCGTCAACATCCTCAACCTGATCTTCGGCGGCACTTTCCGCAAGTTCCCGGTACAAAACGTCGAGCCGATCTTCATGGGCGGGGTTTCCATCGGGCGGATGGATTTGCTGGCCGGCGTGTTTTCATTTGGCGTGTTAGGGTTGCTGTGGTTGTTCCTGTACCGCACCAAGTGGGGCCTGGGCATCCGCGCCAGCGCCATCGATATCCTGACCGCTTCGTTGATGGGCATCAACAACAACGCCGTGGCGCTGATCATCTTTGCCATCACCGGTGTGCTCTCATCGATCGCTGGCGTGTTCTACGGCATCAAATACGCCGTATTTCCCATGATGGGCTTCGTCACCATCAAAGCCATGATCGCCAGCATCGTCGGCGGCCTGGGCAGCCTGCCAGGCGCCGTGGTGGGCAGCATGCTGCTGGGCATCCTGGAGACCCTGGTTTCAGGATACATCTCTTCCAGCTACCGTGACCTGTTCTCCTTCCTGTTCCTGATCATCATCCTGCTGTTCCTCCCCAATGGGCTGATGGGCAAGAGCGCGGACGAGAAACTATAGAAGGGCGATGAGCACATCGCGAGGGTGAAATCATGGGTTATATCAGTGCAATTATCATCCTGGGCGGGATCAACATCATTGCCGCGTTGGGCGTGGCCATCCTGACCGGCTACACCGGGCTGTTCACCATCGGCCACGCCGGTTTTATGGCCCTGGGCGGTTACATGGCCGCCATCATGGTGAAAGAATACTCGGTGCCCTTTCCACTGGCGCTGATCATCGGCGGCACGTTTTCCGGCCTGTGCAGCTTTATCATCGGGTTCCCTGCCTTCCGCAGCAAGCTGCGCGGCGACTATTTCGCCATCGCCACGCTGGGCTTTTCTGAAGCCATCCGCTTGCTGTTGAACAATACCAAGACCCTGGGGCATATCACCCTGGGCGGCGCTTTCGGCTACATGAACATCCCCAGCCACACCACGGTGCCGGTCATCCTGGTGGCAGTACTCCTGGCGTTGTTTTTTGCTCACATGTTCGTCACCTCGCAGTTCGGCAAGAACTGCATCGCTGTTTCGCAGGACGAGGTGGCCGCGGAGATGATGGGCGTCAACCTGATGCGCACCAAGCTGATCGCCCTGTTCATCAGCGCCTTCTACTGCGGCGTGGCCGGTGGGCTGCTGGGTTTCTACTTTGCCTATCTCAGCCCGTCCTTCTTCAACATCACCAAATCATCCGACCTGCTGGCGGCGGTCGTCTTCGGCGGCATCCAGTCCCTGATCGGGCCGTTCATCACCGCTTTCGTGCTGGTGGGCGTGCCCGAGCTGCTGCGCTCCTTCGCTGAGTGGCGTCTCATCATCTACGGTTTCTTGTTCGTGATCGTGATGATCTTCCGCCCGCAGGGGCTGCTGGGTTACGTGGAAATGAATTTCACCTTCGTCAGAGTCTGGTGGAAAAAGCTGTTCGGTCGCAAGCCGGCCGCGGCGGCAGAGGGGTAGGAGGCGCGATGAACGAGGCAAGCCAACCCATCCTGAGTATCAAAAATTTGACCGTGGACTTCGGCGGTGTGCGCGCCGTTCACGAGGTATCCTTCGACCTGCAGCCCGGCGAGCTGGTGGGGTTGATCGGCCCGAACGGGGCGGGCAAGACCACGGTGTTCAACCTGATCACCAATGCCATCAAGCCCACCTCCGGCGAGATTTTCCTCAATGGAATGAATATCCTGGGTAAATCGCCCGACCAGATCTGCCGCCTGGGGATCAGCCGCACCTTCCAGAACATCCGCCTTTTCCCGCAGATGAGCGCTTACGAAAACGTGGAGTTGGGGCTGCACAGCACCCCCCACTACACCCTGGCGGAGGCTTTCGTGCGCACGCCGCGCGCCCAACGCATCGAAAAAGCCGCCCGCCAGAAAGCCCACGAACTGCTCGAGATCGTCAACCTGCAGGAACACGCCAACGACAAGGCGGCCAGCCTGCCCTATGGCCTGCAACGCCGGCTGGAAATGGCGCGCGCCATGGCCACCTCGCCGCAATTGCTCTTGCTGGACGAGCCGGCCGCGGGCATGAACGAGGACGAGTGCAACGACCTGATCGAGCTGATCCGCCGCATTCACACCATGAAGCAGTATACAATCATCATGATCGAGCACCACATGGCGGTGGTGATGGACCTGTGCCAGGGCTCGCGCATCTACGTGCTCAACCTGGGCGAACTGCTGGCAGTGGGCAGCCCGCAGCAGATCCAGAATAACCAGCAGGTGATCAGTGCATACCTGGGAGAGAGGAAAAATGTCCAACAGCGCAGCGTCAACTAATCACATGCTCGATATTCGCGACCTTTCCGTTTATTACGGCGGTATCTGCGCGCTCAACCAGGTAAGCCTGCACGTGGACCAGGGCGAGATCGTGGCGGTGATCGGCGCCAACGGCGCCGGGAAATCCACGCTGATGAAGACGATCATCGCCGCCAAGAGCTTCACTTCCGGCACGATCACCTTCAAGGGGCAGCCGGCCCAGAAGGAAGCCCACCGCATGGTGACCGAAGGCATCACCCTGGTGCCCGAAGGGAGGCGCATTTTTGCGCCGCTTTCGGTGCGCGAAAACCTGATGGTCGGGGCCTACACCCGCTCCAACCGGCAGGAGAGCGAGAAGATGCTGGAGGAAATCTTCCGCCTCTTCCCACGGTTAAAGGAGCGCCTGTACCAGCGCGGCGGCACGCTCTCCGGCGGCGAGCAGCAGATGCTGGCGGTCGGGCGGGCGTTGATGTCCAGCCCGCAACTGCTCATGCTGGACGAGCCTTCGCTGGGCCTGGCGCCGATCGTGATCGACAGCATGTTCGATACCATCGTGCGCCTGAACCACGAGATGGGGCTGACCATCCTGCTGGTGGAGCAGAACGCCTCGCTGGCGCTGGAAATGTGCCACCGCGCCTACGTGCTCAAGACCGGGCAAATCGCCATGCAAGGCACCGGCAAGGAACTGCTGGAAGACCCGCGCGTGCGGGCCACCTATTTGGGAATTAAATGACAGGCAGTCGTATCCGGTAAGCAAATTGGGGGGCACCCTACGCAGAATATGGGGCTATAATTAAATTGCTCGCATCCCTCACAGGTTTTAAAGACCTGTGAGGGATGGCTCACGTGCAATGATCTCAGTTCAAGCGAGGAGGAAGCTATGAAAAACACCTCGTTACGGGTCATGGTGAGCCTGGCAATTACCAGCATCATCTTGAGTGCATGTGGTGGCGCAACCGCCACACCGGCATTCGTTCCAGCGGCTTCCGCCGCGTTGCCCGATCTGGCAGAACGCAAGCTGGTAGTTGCCGTTGAAAGCTCCTACCCCCCTTTCAATTACGTAAATCCAAAGACCGGGCTGCCTGAAGGATGGGATTTTGATGCCCTGGGCGAAATCTGCAAGCGCCTGAACTGCAAAGTTGAAGCGATGAACGTTCAAGAAATCGCCTGGTTCAACCTGATTGCGGCCGTGGCCAACGGCCAGTTTGACATTGCCGGAGATGGCATCACCATCACCGAAGAGCGCAAGCGCATCGTGGATTTCTCAGACAGCTACCTGGAGATCAATCAGGTATTGATGGTGGCAGCGGACGAGGCCGAGATCCACTCGGCCAACGATCTACAAAAGATGTCGGGTTACAAGGCTGGCACACAGATAGCGACCACCAACTACGATCAGGCGGTCAAGCTGTTGGGCAAAGAGCGGGTGCTTTCGTTTGAGAGCTTTGACGAAGCAGTTGCCGCGCTGATTGCCGGGAAAGTGAAAGCCGTAGTCATCGACGACATTGCCGGGAAGAGCTACGTGAAGGCCAACACCGGCAGGCTGAAGCTGCTCAACGACGCGCTGGTAAGCGAGCAGTTGGGCTTCATCTTCCCCAAAGGGTCGAAACTGGTGCAGCCGGTAAACGCAGCTCTGGCCGCCATGCGCGCCGATGGCACGCTAGACCGGCTGGCAGCGAAGTGGTTCGCGCCGTAGAAGATACCGGTGAGATCTCTTTCCCCGCCCCTTTGAGGGGGTGGGGATGGTAAATTTGCCCGCTCAGGCGACCAACGCCGACCAGGCCAGAGCACCCTGGCCGAAGCTGGCCTCCGGCAGGCGGTCTTTCAGCAGGCGCAAATCGACCTGGCGGGTATACAACGAGCGCAGCGCCCCGGCGGCGCGCAGGTCGCCTCGATACCGGCCAGGTTCAGGCCGGTGATGGCTGGAGCCACGTATGGCGGCCATCTCCGGCTGTTATAATAGCGGGATGGCGGCGCCTGCGCCGGTTGCCCGTACTTCGTAGGCCACGCAAAAGGTTTCACCACTCAGAGAAATGGGTTCCACCCAATAAGTTCTACGCACAGATGTGGACCACGCAAAATGATAGTAAGAATCCGCGATCATCCGCGTCCCATCAAAAAAGCTGTAGGGGCGGATGGCATCCGCCCGTCACGCAAAACGATGAAAAGAATCCGCGTTCATCCGCGTCCCATCAAAAAAGCTGT
>CAZQQJ010000009.1:0-208322 GCA_964595435.1 uncultured Anaerolinea sp.
ACCCTTATTCGCCTTGCTTGAAGATGTTCATCACTGGGAATGAGGGACACTACCGTATCGCGGCAAAGCGCTAAAACCGGATATATTTCCTGCGC
Organism: uncultured Anaerolinea sp.; assembly: GCA_964595435.1. GTDB lineage: Bacteria > Chloroflexota > Anaerolineae > Anaerolineales > UBA4823 > RBG-16-57-11. Next base: position 96 of record CAZQQJ010000009.1, read on the forward strand.
TCCTTACAGCGATCCAGCCGAGGAAGGCATCGAGGGGATCATTGATGCCATCATAGATGCCGGTTACTTGAGACTGGATATCGAGGTAGCCTGGTCGGATGGTCCTATTATATCTGAAATGGGCCGAGTGGACTTTCTCGCTTCTGGTCCCCCTACTCAGTTGGACATCGAAAAATGGGCCGAAATTGAAACCTACCTGTTCGAGAATATAAAGCAGACCCTGGTAAAGGCGCTGGAGTCGGGACCAAGATACAGGGAGCGATAACATTGAACCAAATTGACCATTTGCTCAATGAGTTTGTTCTTGCTGCCCAAGAACATTATCGTGCAACATTGGCTGGAAATTCATGGCAAACGAACATTCAGGCCAAGCGGATTCGTAAGATTTTTCAAGAAGTCATTAATATAGGTGCGATGCTCGAATTGCATTATTAGCAGAAGTCAACGTCTGAGCGATTGTGTTCGTCGTTGGGTAATTACAGCCAATCCTCCAGGGCGAGGGGCGCATATTGGGCCAAACGCTCGAAGTGCTGGCGGTTGTGGGTGAGCAGAGGGGCGCCGGTCTGCAGGGCGATGCTGGCAATTTGCAGATCCAGATCGCCGATCGCCTGCCCGTCTCTTTCGAGGGCGGCGCGCAGGTAGCCGTAGCGGCGGGCGCTGGCCTCGTCGAACGGCAAGGAATCCAGCGAGGCCAGGAAGGCGTCCAGGCGGAGCAGGTTATCCTCGGCCCGGGCGGATTTGTGGGCGCCATAGGCCAGCTCGTCGGCGGTGATGGCCGTGATGGCCAGCGTCTCGTCTGGCTGGACGTAGCGGCGTAAGTCCAGCCGGCCGCGCAGGATCGCCACGCAGTGATCGGTATCCAGGATTTTCACAGGTCGACTCCCGGGCGGGTGGGGGCCGTCTGGCGGGCCTGGTAAATTTCTTCCACCAGGTTGTCCAGGCTGGCGTCATCCTTCCACAGGCCAAAGCCGGCCATGGCAGGATGGGCCTGCCTTCGTTCGATCTGGTCGATCAGGGCGGCGTCCTGCCCCAGGGCCAGGGCCAGGCGGCGAGCAGCTTTCGAGGTGCGTTCCAGGCGTTCGAGCTCGTCCGGGCTGATGATGACTGCCACGGTGCGCTCGCGACGTTGAATGACAAAGCGCTCGCCCGCCGCGGCCCGGCTGATCAGCTCTGAAAAGCGGCTCTTGGCGTCGACGACGTTGACGGTTTCCATGGCTCGTTCTCCTTTCGGTGCGGAGGCCCGAATCTGGTCATTATGACCATCCAGGATCATTATAACATGGATTCCGGTTGTTATCCCTGGAACAGCACGCTCTCGCCGGAAGCATCCGAGAACTCAGCCGCCCGGCTTTACCCATCCTTCTTGCTGTCCAGGAACAGCGCATTCGATGCGATCATCTCGAACGAAGCCCCGGCGCTGCCATCCTGCCGCGTCCAGATGCGCGGCCCGCCCGTCTCCGGGTCGGATTGCCGCCCGCAAACCCGAATAGAACCAGCGCCTGCTGGAAACTGCCGCTTTAGTGGGGTCGATCGGGTTGGGGGGTAAAAGCCGAGGGTGTTGGCCCGCTCAATCCCAAATTCCATCACCCCCATCGTGGGTATCGAGGCCCGCCTCCTGGTGCAAACCGGCCAGGGAGAGCGGTTACCCTTCGCCCTTGAGCGCGCGGCCCAGGGCAGAAAGCAGGCGTCCGGCGTTGCGCGGCGAGCGCAGCAGGTAAGCTATTTCCATCAAGCTGGAAAGTTCGGCAGCCGAGATCAAGGCCACGCCCTCTTCGCCGCGGTGCTGGACGACCACCACCTCGCGGTCGTGCGTGACGCGATCCAGCAGGCTGGCCAGGTTGGCACGCACCTGTGGGCCTCCGTTTCTGTACAAAGTGGGATAAGCCCAGCTTGCAAAGAACTCTTCTGCCGTCAATCGGTAACAAGTCGCGTGGAATGATTTGTTGGATGTCTCTTGAATTGATTTAACGTTTACATCGTTACGGCGGTATTTCCTTTGAAACTATTGGGAAATAGCAGATGCAGTAATTCACACAGATTACAGCACTAGCTGTCCTCGCGAGACCTTCTTCAGTCGTAACCTGAACCATATTTGTCAGAGAGCCTGTATAGCCAGTTTGGGTGGTAACAGTAATGGGTTGCATCCAAATTCCGCCAGGATCAATATTGATTGGTGCCCAGTTGAGAATACCAGCAGGTATGACGTGACTGGGTAGAACATCTGTGATAGAAGCAGTAAGGGTCACGCCGGTAGTATTTGTGACTTGAAGGGTATAGGTCAGCACTTCTCCATCCTGCATTGGGCTGGAGCTGGCTTTTTTGCTTAGCGAGAGGCAACCGGATTTGGACCCTGGTGATGGTGCAGCCGTGATCGTATATGAGTAAGAAGGCAAAACCTCATCCGATGCAGCCCATAAGCCCACATTATCATCATTGGGGTCACTACTGGGAGTTACCCATCCTGTAACCTGCATTGCTCGATCCAATGTTATTTCAATCGTTGGGGCGTTTGTTTTCCAGGTAGATGTGCCGCCCTGTAAACCAAAGATATTCACATAAGCAGGTGGTTGAAAAATCCAGCCACTCTCTGGGATAGGAGAAGTGCGGAGGCAGGCGTAAGCGGCTTGTGTATCCCAAATGGCAGATGAAATATGCATTGATGAAAGCATAACGGGCTTGAAAGCTTCACCGGGGCGGGGGTCTAACTGGACACTACCCTGAACATTAGTCGTAACCTGGACATTAAAGGCTTCGTTTTTCTTTGGAGGCCATAGGCGTACTTCTGAGGAAATCTCGAGCCCCCCAATAGTGCCATTGACCGAGATGGTTAGCAGTGATCCTGTAATCACGGTAGTTGCGGTAACCGGCGCGCCCTGGTAATAGACCCCGCCACTCCAAAGGGCAGGGAGCAAAATGACAGATGTTCCCCAGTTCGAGATCGGGCCATAGTTGAGTCTAAAATAACTGTCATTTAGATGCAATACAGCATATTGGGGAAAATCCGTACCAATGCCGTAAGAGATCTGTAGTTCATTTTCAATTTGGATTACGTGCCAGTTCTCTTGGGACGCGCCTTCTATTGGTGGTGATTTCAGGTTGACAGACGAAAAGAGAAGTAGCGTTATTATTGCCAGAAATAATATTCTTTGATACAACTGTGACTCCTTTCTGTTCGACTTGTTGTCTAAATTGATTTCTTCTGCACCGTGGTTACTGCGGCTCGCTTGACTTTTAGGAGGCTCTCCCCGGCATTGACTAACCAGCCCGGCACGTCTCAAGGGGTACGTGCCCCGGATCGTTAATGTCTCCTATGGGCTGCGCAAGACGAGGGGCAGGTAGACAATGTTCTGCTCTTCTGGGTAGACGGCGATATAGTTTGTACGCGTCAGTACGTCCGTCCCGCCCGGTCCGCTGACCGCCAGCGTGACGGTGAAATCTCCTGCTGCAAGGTACGTGTGGGACGGATTTTTTAGCGTGTCGGTTTGACCGTCTCCAAAATTCCACAGACTAGAGGTATAGTAGCCGGAGGAAGTGTTGGTAAAAGCCACGAACAAGGGAGCAAAGCCCGAGTTGGGGGTGGCAGTGAAGCCGGCCACCGGCTCTGGGACCTCGACATATGCGGCGTATTTCAGGTCGGAGGTGGCATTGTCCCTGTAGCTGATGCGTGGATAACCGTCTTCGCCCAGCGCCAGCGAGGTATACCACCCGGCTTGCCCCTCACTGTCTACGATCTGATTATGCCAGCCGGAAGCGTCCTGATAGGTATATTTCAGATCGTAGTTGATCGTGTCAAGGTAACTGATGTGGGCATAGCCGCCTCCGTCTAGCGCCAAGGATTGGTACCAGGAGGTACTTCCGCTGCCCATTGTGCGGAAGTGCCAACCGGCAGCATCCTGGTAGGCGTATCTCAGGTAGTCGGTGTTATTTATCCAATCATTGTAGGTGACGTGGGGATAGCCGCCTGTATCCAGCGCCAGCGAGGTTTCTGCGCAACAGGTATTTACATTGTCCACGATCGTGGAATGCCAGCCGGAAGCGTCCAGGAATCTGTACATTACGTTATAGTTGCTCTGGTCTAAGTAGCTGATGTGAGGATAACCGTCACTATCCAGCGCCAGCGCGTTGCCCTGACCTATACTATAGGTAGCATTCACCGCATCGATGTGCCAGTCGGAAGCGTCCTGGTATGCGTACTTTAAGTCGTTATTGGTATCGTCGTAGTAGCTGATGTGGGGATAGCCGTTCCCGTCCAGCGCCAGCGAGTTGCTCACTCCCACGTCTCCAACACTATCCACAGGCTGGGTGTGCCAGCCCCCAACATCCTGGTAGGCATATTTCAGGTCGCCGTTCGTAACGTCATAGTAGCTGATGTGGGCATAGCCATCGCCATCCAACTTCAGTGAAGTATCCAGGCTAGAACTCCCAATACTCCCCAGGCTATCCACGATCTGAAAGTGCCAGCCGGAAGCGTCCTGATAGGCAGATAACAGGTCGTCATGGGTCGAGTCATAGTAGCTGATGTGGGCATAGCCGCCGCCATCCAGCGCCAGGGATGTATCCTTGCCCATACTGGCCCCGCTGTCCAAGACCTGGACGTGCCAGCCAGAAGCGTCCGAGTAGGTATACGTAAGTTCGCCCTTGTTCCAGTGGCTGAAGTGAGGATAACCGCTCCCGTCCAATGCGATTGAAGTGTACAGAACCCAATTGTCCAGGCTGTCCACTGTCTGCTTGTGCCAACCGGAACCGTCTAAGTAGGCATATTTCAAGTTGTTGTTGGTCACGTCCCGGTAACTGATATGGGGATAACTGCCTCCGTCCAGCGCCAGCGAGGTGTACGTGCCCGCCTGTCCCTCGCTGTCTACATCCACATAATGCCAGCCAGTAGCATCCCGGTAAGCATATCCCAGGTCATAGGTACTATGGCCAGTATAATAACTAATGCGAGGGTAGCCGTTCCCGTCCAGCGCCAGCGAGGTGTAACCGGCTCCAGTGCCCAGAGTGGGAGGCCCCAAAGTCAGGACGATCCAGCTACCCGTGGATCGATTGGCATAGTTAAGGTCTATGGTTGAATCGTCATAGTAGCTGATATGGGGTACCCCGCTCCCGTCCAGGGCCAGCGATATGGAATTCACACTAACAGCGCTACCCACCCTCTCCTTGTGCCAACCGGAAGCGTTCCGGTAGGCGTACATCAGATCGTCGTCGGTAAGGTCATTGTAGCCAATATGGGGATTGTTGTTCCCATCCACCGCCAGCGAGGTGTTCCGGCCCACAAATCCGTCACTGTCAATGATCTGGTTATGCCAGCCGGAAGCGTCTTGATAGGCGTATTTCAGGTCGCCGTTGGTAGCGTCATAGTAGCTGATGTGGGCATAGCCGCCTCCGCCAAGCGCCAGTGATGCGTACGCGCCCACGCCCGGCGCGTCGTCCACCGTTTCTATGTGCCAGGTCGTCCCGTCGTACCAGGCGTAGTAGAGGTGGTCGCTGCCGTAGGCAATGCGAGGATGTCCAGCCGTATCCAACCGCAGGCTGCGGTCGCTCATATTTTCAAAGTACTTTGGGCAGTCCACGCATTCGACCAGCCATCCCATCAAGGTGGTGCTGTCCAGCGAACTCGTATCCGGCGGAGCAATCTCGCCTGGCGGAATCGCAGGGTTATCATTGAGAGGCGGTGCCGTGCAGGCTGCATCTGGCGGAGCTGCGACGGCCGCGCCATGAGTGCCATGACCAACTCCCCACGTCAGGCAGAGTAACAGCGCTGCCATTGCGCTCAGAATGGCAGCTACGCTTGAAAACCATTGTTTCTTCACTTGTGCTCATTTCCTTTCGCGCAATGCCACATCACATGGTTATTTCACCATGCTACACGGGCAACTCGCCTGATTATCGGCTGGTCTTCTTCTATGCTGGTTCTACAATGTAAACAACAATACCCCACAAGCTGGAGCTACGAAGTAGCCTCACCGATTCTACTATAGCAAAATACCTGGTCAGAGTCAATGGACGCGCACATTCTGGTTGCCGGCGCGCAGATAGGGCCAGCACGAAGGGCAAGCCGTTGGCACCCGAGCCGGATTTGCTGGCCTGTTCCAAAGCCAGGGCAAAGCACTTCTCTGTGCTCTCTGTGGCTCTGTGGTGAACCATTTTGCGTGGCCCACGGAGTGCGCACAGCTTCACCCGCTCGCCGTCCGCAAACCCGAGGAGAACCAGCGCCTGCTGGAAACTGCGGCGTTGGCGGGGTCGATCGGGTTGGGGAGTAAACGTCAATAGTGATAACGCGCTTGCAAGAAATCGATGCGCTGATCGCGTACCAGGTAGACGATGCGATGCTCTTGCGTCAGGCGGCGCGACCAGGCGCCCGGCGCCAGGTACTTGAGCGGCTCAGGTTTGCCAATCCCCTGGAACGGGTCGCGCAGGATGGCCTCGATCAGGTCGAAGGCGCGCAGAGCCAGCTTGCGGTCGGTCTCCACCCAATAGCGCAAGTCTTCGATGAATTCAGGGTGAAAGACGGCTTCACGCGTCCCGGGCATCGAGGCCAACTTCCTGGCGTAAATCGGCCGGGGAGAGCGGTCTCCCTTCTTCCTTGAGAGCGCGGCCCAGGGCAGAAAGCAGGCGTTCGGCGTTGCGCGGCGAGCGCAGCAGATAAGCTGTTTCCATCAGGCTGGAAAGTTCGGCGGCCGAGATCAAAGCCACGTCCTCTTCGCCGCGGCGCTGGATGATCACCACTTCGCGGTCGTGCGTGACGCGATCCAGCAGGCCAGCCAGGTTGGCGCGCGCCTGGGTGTAGTTGGTTTGAATGGTCATGCGAGTCTCCTATACTGTACAGATATACTGTACAGTATAGAAGCAAATTTGTCAAGTGTAAGAGCCCCTTGCGTTGTTTTGGGTAACGCACACGTTACTTCACCGCCCCCGCCACCAACCCCTGGACGAAGAAGCGCTGTCCGAAGAGATACAGCAGCAGCATGGGAACGGTGGCGATCATCGTGCCGGCCATGATCAGCGGCTCGTTGAGCGAGAAGTGGCCTTTGAAGAGCGAGAGGCCCGGCATGAGCGTCTTGAGTTCTTCGCTTTGCAGGAAGACCAGCGCCACCAGCAGTTCGTTCCACACCCACAGGGCGTTGACCACGATCAGGGTGACCAGCGCCGGCCCGGAAAGCGGCAGGACGATGCGCCACAGGATGCCGAAATCGGTGCAGCCGTCGATGGCCGCGGCGTCGAACAACTCGCCGGGCAGGCTGCGGAAGAAACTGACCAGCAGGTAGATCGAGAAGGGGATCAGCAGGCCGACGTAGATGAGCACCAGCCCGGGCAGGGTGTTGATCAGCCGGATCTTGACCATCAACACGAACAGCGGCAGGATCAGCACGATGGGCGGGACGATCATCAAAGCGATCATCAGGTTCAGATAGGCATCCCGGCCGCGGAAGCGGAAGCGCGCCAGGGCGTACGCCGCCAGGGCCGCCACCAGGGTGGAGAGGACGATCGCAGCCAGGGTGACGGTCACCGAGTTCGCCAGCCAGCGCACCAGCCGCCCGTCGCCGAAAGCCTGGACGTAATTGATCCAGGTGAGCGGCGAGGGCAGGCCGAACTGGTTATCCAGCCAGTCTTTGCGCGTCTTGAAGCTGGTGATCACCATGTAATACACCGGGTAAACGGCCACCAGGCTGAAGGCGATCAACAGCGCCTGGTTCAAAATCTTGCCCCCCAGACTCCCGGCGGCCCGGCTCCACTTGTGCATGAGACTCACTCCTCCACCAGCGTGCGGCGGCGCAAACGGAATTGCAGGGCGATCAAGGCGGTGGTGGTGGCCAGCAGGATCACCGCCAGCGCCGAGGCGATGCCCGGCGAGTTGAAGCCGAAGGCGTGCTTCCAGATGTAAAACTCCATCACCGTGGAGGCAAAGCCCGGCCCGCCCTGGGTCATGGTGAACACGTAGGCGAATACCCAGGACAGCATGGTGATCAGTTCGACGACCACGAAGAACTCGATCACCGCCGCCATCTGGGGCAGGGTGACGTAGGCGTGTTTCTGCCAGCCGTTGGCGCCGTCGATCTCGGCGGCTTCCAGGATCTCGCGCTCGAGCGACATCAGGCGCGCCAGGAAGAGCACCACGCCGAAGCCCAGCTCGCGATACACGATCACCACCCCGATGGCAAAGATCACCCATTGGGCGCTGCCCAGCCAATCCCGGGCGAAGAAGCCCAGGCCGACCTGGCGCAGCAGGGCGTTGAAGATGCCGTTCAAACTCAGCAGGTAGACGAAAGCCATCGCCACCACCGGCACGGCCAGGATGTAGGGCAGGAAGACCAGGGTGCGGTACAGCCGCCAGCCGCGCACCTGCTCGAAGAGCAGCACGCTGATCACCAGGGCCAGCAGGGTCATCACCGGCACGGCCAGCAGCAATTTGAGGTTATTGCCCAGGGCTTTGAAGAACAGCGCGTCGGCAAAGACGCGCGCGTAGTTCGCCAAGCTGTAGATTTTGGCCCCCTCGGCGGTGGTTTCGATCAGGCTGGTGTTCAGGATGGCGATGATCGGGTAGATGAACACGACCAGCATGAACAGGCTGGCCGGCGCCAGGTAGAGATAAGGCGCCAGCGCCCGCCTGCGGCGCAGGTTGGAGGCTGGGAGAACGCTGCTCGTCATCCGGGTGGCACATCGACCTCACAGGTCTTCGAGACCTGTGAGGTCTGATTAGCGCAAGAAGCTACTTTTGCTGCCAGTCGGACCAGTTCTTCAACTGGTCGGCGTGCTGGCTGCGCCAGGTTTCGGCGGTGTTCTGCCACAGAGCAGCGGCGTCGGCGGGGGTGCCGCTCTGCGAGAAGATTAACTGCCCGGCGGGCAGGTCGGCGTCCGAGTCGATCTGGGCGGGGATCCAGTTCTCCAGCCACACCTGCGGGCCGGTGGTCTCCCACTGCATCATCTGCTTGAGCAGCGGGTCGGTGACCATGTTGCGGTCGAAGCGCTTATCGGCGGCGATCACACCGGTGGCCTTGTACCAGGCCGCCAGCCGGTCGGGGGTGTGCATGAAGGCCAGGAAATCGGCGGCTTCCTGGGGATGCTTGCTCCACTTGGTGATCATGAAGGTGATGGACTGGGTGGCGTTGCCGCTTTCGGCCAGCTTGCCCTTGCCCCAGCGCGGCATGCGCATCACGCCCACTTTGTCGGCGCCCAGGTCGGTGATGGCCTGCTTGATCATGCCGTCCGTGCCGAAGGACATGGCGCCGTTGCCCTGCCAGAACTGGCGCATGCCCTGGTCCAGGTCGAGCGAGTTGACGTCCTGGTTGAAGTAGCCCTTCTTGACCATGTCGTCCATCAGCTTGTAGAAGCCGGTATACTTCTCCTCGGTGAAGCTGGCCTTGCCGATCACCGCCTGGCGCAGTTCTTCGGTCGAATCCAGCCCCTGGATGCCGATGTTGGCGAACCACCAGGCGCCCTGGTAACCGTTCTTATTGCCCAACACCCAGGGGGTGACGCCGGCGGCTTTGAGCTTCTCGCAGGCCGCCAGGAATTCGTCCCAGGTCCAGGCCTGTTCCTGCGGCGGCGGGGTGACGCCGGCCTTGGCGAACAGTTCCTTGTTGTACATCATGCCGATGCCGATCAGGTACATCGGCGCGCCCCACACCTTGCCGTTGTAGGTGTTTTCGTTGGTGTTGAGCCAGTTGCCCAGTTCTTCCGCGGAGACGTAGTCGCTGACCGGGGCGATGGCGTCCTGCCAGACGAAGCTCAACACCGGGCCAGTGGCCCACTGCGAGGCGATATCCGGGCCGCTCTTGGAAGTGACCGCCGCCTGGAAGGCGCTCTGCAGCGTGTCGGTGGCCTGCGCCACGACGGTGACTTTGACGTTGGGTTTGACTTTTTTGTAGGCTTCGACGGTCTCGGCCATCCACTTATCCGCGCCGGGGGCGTCGGATTCGGCCCAATACCAGAAGGTCAACTCGATCTCTTCTGCGGCGGCCGGGGCCTGGGGAGCCGCGGGCTGCTGCGCCGGGGCGCTGGTGGGGGCAGGCGCCGGGGCGCAGCCCGCCATCAGAAACGAAATCGACAGCAAGACGGCGATCAGGCAAGACATCGTTTTCTTCATGAGCTCTTCTCCTTTACTCAGGTAGCGGATAATCAGTCGATCAGGGATCAGGCGCTCAGGTTTCAGGGCGTTGGGTTGGCACATCCGCGGAACGCGAGCCGCCTGGCAAACAGAACGCACCTGGGGGCTTTGTTCCAGGCACGCTCTATTTTACCCGCGTTGTGCTCAATTGTCAACAAAATGAGCACAATATTCTCGTATATGAGCAAAATCGTGATATAATTGTCCTATTATGAGAAGGTAAACCCTGAGGGTCTCGGAGACCCTCAGGGTTTGGAACGCCACCCAAACAAGGATTTTTTCCGTGGACCACACCCATTCACACACCTACCAGGAAATTACCAGCCAGCCGGCGGCGTGGGCCGCAGCCGTGCAGGTCGTCGCGCAGCACAAGGCGGCGCTGGAAGCGCTCGATCCCGGGCGCTACGCCCAGGTGCTGTTCACCGGCTGCGGCAGCACTTTCTACCTGTCGCTGGCGGCGGCGGCGCTTTTCCAGGCCGAAACGGGGGTCGTCAGCCGCGGCCTGCCGGCCTCCGAGCTGCTCTTGAACCCCCGCTCGGCGTACCCGGGGCGAGGCGGGCGCACCCTGCTGGTGGCCGTCTCGCGTTCGGGCAGCACCACCGAAACGCTGCGCGCCATCCAGGCCTTCCGCCAGGAACGGGCCGGCGAGGTGATCACCGTGACCAACTACCCCGAGGCGCCGATGGCCGGGCTGGGCGAGGTCAACCTGACCATCCCGGCAGGGAGAGAAGAGAGCGTGGCCCAGACCCGCTCGTTTGCCTCGATCTACGTGGCCTGCGCGGCAATCAGCGCGGTGATGGGCGGGGACGCAGAACTGTCCGCCGCGCTGCAGGCGCTGCCGCCAGCCGGCAAACGCCTGCTGCGGGATTTCAACGGCGCGGCGCGGCGCTGGGGAGAAGACAGCGATCTGAACCAGTTCTTCTACCTGGGGACGGGCCCGCGTTACGGCCTGGCCGCCGAAGTGAGCCTGAAGATGAAAGAAATGGCCCTCACCGTCTCCGAGCCGTTCCGCTTCCTGGAGTTCCGCCACGGGCCGATGTCGATGGTGACCTCGCAAACGCTGGTCGTGGGCCTGCTCTCGGAGGCCAGCCGGGCGCAGGAAGAGGCGGTGCTGGGCGAGATGCGCGCCCTGGGCGGGCAGATCTTCTCGCTGGCCGAAAGCGAGGCGGAGATCACCTTTGCCAGCAACCTGCCGGAACGCGCCCGGGGGGTGCTTTACCTGCCGGTTTTACAGTTGATGGCCTACTACCGCTCAGTGAGCCGCGGGCTGAACCCGGATAACCCGCACAACCTGAGCAAGGTGATCGAACTCAGCCAGCTTTAGGCGGAGGGTACGCCGATAGACGACGAACGCCAGGCGCAAATCTTCGAATACCTCGCCAGCCACGATTGGGCGGATATCGAGCAGCTCGCCGACCTGCTGCAGGTATCGCCCTCCACGGTGCGGCGCGAGCTGCGCACCCTGGAGGCCAGCGGGCTGGTGGTGCGCACCCACGGCGGGGCGCAGTTGAACTCGCCGATCGCTTACGACGAGCGCTTCGAAAACCGCTTCAAATCCCAGTTGGAAGCCAAGCAGAAGATCGCCATCAAAGCCAAAGAACTGGTGCGGGCGGATATGGTGATCGGCCTGAGCGGCGGTACCACCTGCACCGCCCTGGCACGCCGGCTGCGCCTGACCAGCGACATCACCGTGGTGACCAACGCGCTCAACATTGCCCTGGAGCTGCGCGGCTTTCCGGAGCGGCGGCTGATGGTGACCGGCGGGATGATGCACCGTGACTCTTACGAGCTGATCGGCAACCTGGTGGCGCAGAGCCTGCAGAACGTCCACATGGATCTGCTCTTCCTGGGCGTGGTGGGGTTCGACCCGTCCTTCGGCTTTTCGGTGACCGACGAGCCGGAAGCGAGCGTGGCGCGGGCTTTCATGGCCGCCGCCGAGCGCACCGTGGCGCTGGCCGACGCCAGCAAAATCTGCAAGGCCACCTTTGCGCGCCTGTGCGCGCCGGGCGAGATCGGCACGCTGATTACGGATGACGGCATCACCCCGGCCCAGCTCGAAGTGCTGCAAAAGGCCGGGATCGAGGTCCTGATCGCGGGGACAATATAGCCAGTCTTCTTGTAAGCGGGGAAGGCCGCTTCCGTGTTATTGTTGCTGCGGTTTCCAACCGCCGGGTTTTCCAGCCAATATCCTGCATACCGTGACGCCGGTCAGGATAGGGAAAAGGGTCCCTCCAGGGCCTGCCAGGCCGGCTGCCCGGCGATGCCGCCGCGCGCCGAGGCCACCGCCCGCCCGCACTGGCCGGCGATGGACAGGCAATCCTCCAGGGGCAGGCGGCGCAGCCAGCCGGCCAGGAAACCGGCGTCGAAGCTATCCCCGGCGCCGATGCTGTCTCCGCCCGGCCCGGCCGGGGCGGGCCGCGCCTCCAGCTTTCGCCCGCCGGCATACACCACGGCGCCCTGCGCGCCGCGCTTGACCACCAGGCAGCGGATGCCCTGGGCAGCGTAGAACGCGGCGGCCGATTCCAGGTCGGGCCGGCGGCTGATGGCCAGGGCCTCCTGCTCGTTGGGCAGGAACACGTCCACCAGCGGCAGCAGCCCGCCCAGCTCCCATTGCTCCCCGGGGTCCCAGTTGGTATCCAGCGAAATGCTCAACCCCAGGCGGCGGGCGCGCCGGAAGATCTCTGCCATGTGCGGGCGCAGGCGGCTGTGCAGGAAATGGCTGCCGTGGTGCAGGTGGCGCGCCGCAGCCAGGAACTCGTCGCGCACGTCTCCCGGCTCGACGCTGGACAGCGAGCCGGGGTAAGTGAGGATGGCCCGGTCATTCCCCTGGCACAGGGCGATGCCGATGCCGGTCTTCAACGCCGGGTCGACCATCACGTGGCGGGTGTCCACGCCGTATTCGTCCATCCGCCGCAGCACCAGGCGGCCGAAATCGTCGTCGCCCACGCGCCCCAGCACGGCGGCGCGCAAACCAAGACGGGCGGCCTGGCAGGCAAAAATGCTGCACGAGCCGCCCATCTCCAGCAGATAGTCATCCACCAGTTTTTCGACCTGGCCGAAACGCGGCGCCACGTCCGCGCCGGTCACGACCAGGTCGACGCACAGGTCGCCAAAGGTGATGACATCGTAGGGGCGATCGGTTTCAGGGAAATCATCTCTCAACGTACGATGATTTTACCCGATTCAGCGCGAGATGAACGGGAAGAAAACCTGCTTGATCATCCTGACCACGCTGGTAGACAGCGGAACTTTCAATCGTTGCTTTCTTAGAAGCCCGCCTCTCCGGTGGAATATGAGTATAAATTTTAACCAATTGCTGTATAATCTTTTTTGAGTGGTGAGTGAACGGTTGCTGAGGGATCCGTTCTTGATCGCCGATTTTGCGTGACCTGCAAGGCACGCGCAGCTTAATTCGATGGGCGCGATCATCCGCGTTCCATCCTATCAAAACAGGAGGCACGACCTTGATCCACATCGACATCGATCACCAACAGGTCGAGCGCCAGAAAGATTTCCAGCGCCGGCTGTGGGATTACCAGCCGGTCGACCACATCCCGGTTTTCATCTGGCCAACCTGGGCTTTCGGCTACACGGCGCGCCAGGCCACCGAAGACGGCGAAATCCAGTTCGAGGTCAATTGTAAAACCATCGAAAAGTGCCTGCGCATCATCCCGGACGACTACATCCCCTGGGCGCGGGTATGGGTAGGCTACATGACCATCGCCACCATGTTCGGCATGCCGGTCTACTGGAGCGACGATCCCAGCCAGCCGCCGGGCGCCGCCGGGCACATGATCCATTGCATCGAAGACGTCTACGCCTTGAAGCGACCGGGGTTGGATGCCGGCCTGATGCCGGAAAACCTGCGCCGCCTGCGCTACCACGCCGAACACCTGCCGGCGGACGTAGCCATCACCGGCATCGACGCCGGTGGGCCGTTGAACACCTGCAAGGACCTGCTGGACACCAATTTGCTCTACACCGGCTTTTACGACGATCCGGCGGCGATGCACCACCTGCTGAACATGGCCACCGAGGTGCAAGGCGAGATCTACCGGGCGATCACCCAGGCGGCGGGCGGCATCCAGCGCATGACCTGCATTGATTTCGATCCGATCTGGGCGCCGGAAAAATACAAGGCTTTCGTGAGCGATGACGTTTGCGCCACCATCGGCCCGGCGGTCTTCAAAGAATTCAGCCTGCCCTACAACAACCGCCTCTACCAGCCCTGGGGGCACGGCCTGATGCACAACTGCGGCCCCAACCCCTGCAAGAACCTGTACCTGGAACACAATCCCCGGTTGAAAGGGTTGAACCTGGCCTACAAATATTCACAGGGGGATTTCCCGCAGTTGCGCCAGATCTTCGCCGGCTGGGGCGTCTTCCACCTGATGCTGGACAATGAACTGACCCCCGAAGCCATGCTGGCCGCTTTCCGCCACATGATGGAGACCCTGGCCCCGGACGTGATCGGCGTGCCGATTTGCTTCGTGGACGATACCTGGCGTGATGAAGACGTCACTGCCCTGTATTGGGAGATGCGTAAAATCGGCGACGAATACGCCGCCAGCATGCACTGGCAGGAAGGAAACGGGCATGTCTGAAAGCGATGCCTTCGGCGGCTTGCACGAAAAACGCCTGGCAAGAGAGCAAAATCGCAAAAATTTACGCCATTACGAACACGAACTGAACGGGCCGGTGCGCGCCGCGCTGAAGCGGCTGGCAAAAGAACTGTGGGGCGACGAACGAGCGCTCACCTCGCTGCCCATCCACACCCATACCCACGATCGCCTGCGCCACCACAGCGAAGCGGATACAGTCGTCTGGTGGACCGAGCACGATATCCCGCCCTACGATCGCTTCCGCTGCGAGGCCTACTATGTGCGCCTCACTCTCGATGATCAGGGAGCGCCGCAGCTCTCGATCGAGACCGGCGCCGCCTGCCACATCTTGCACCCCGACTCTTTCGACCGGCTGGAAAACATCCTGGCCGATGCCGGGCGGGAGCCGCCGGTGATCGTCCCGCGCGAAATGGGACCGGTGCACGATTAATCTCTCAGCCAGGACAGATACCAGCATCAGCCAATGACCGCACTGCAAATCACCCTGCTGACTCTGTTTGTGGCCTCGGCGCTCTTCTTGAGCGACCGCCTGCGCCCGGACCTGATCGCCTTGCTGGCGACGATTACCCTGGGTTTGGCCGGCGTCCTGACCGTCCAGGAGGCATTTTCCGGCTTCAGCCGCTCGGCGGTCGTCACCATTATGTCCATCTTCATCCTGGCCGAGGCGCTGCGGCGCGCCGGGATAACCGACAAAGCAGGGGAAGCCTTGCTGCGTTTGACCGGCAGCCGGGAAGGGCGCATGTCTTCAGTGGTGCTGCTGGCCGGAGCGACGCTGTCGTTGTTCATGAACAATATCGCCGCGGCGTCCGTCCTGCTGCCGGCGGTTTCCGGCGCGGCCCAGAAGGCGCGCGTGTCGCTGCCCCGGCTGCTGATGCCCCTGGCTTTCGGCACCATCCTGGGCGGCATGGCTACCCTGCTGACCAGCACCAACATCGTGGTCAGCAGCCTGCTGCGCGACCGCGGCCTGGCCGGCTTCGGCCTGCTGGATTTTGCCCCGCTGGGCATCCCGCTGGTGCTGGCCGGGGCGCTGTACATGGCGCTGTGGGGGCGCCGGAAACTCCCCGAAAAGACCCCGGCCCAACGCCTGCAAGAATTGCCCTCCAACGGGCAGGACCTGCTGCAAATCTACCGCCTGGGCGAGCGCGTGCTGCGCGGCCGGGTGCGGCCGGGTTCCGAACTGGCCGGCAGATCGGTGCGCAGCAGTTGCCTGCGCGAATGCTACAAACTGAACCTGATCGGCCTGGAGCGCAACGGCAAACGCCTGTTTCCGATCACCCCGGAGGTGGTCTTCCAGGCGGGAGACATCCTGCTGCTGATGGGCAAACCCGAGGATTATTCTCCCGCCGACCTGGAGACGCAGCTTGAACTGCTGCAAGCCGCCGGGCCGGGACAGGAGTACTTCGCCTCGGGCGATGGGCTGCTGATCGAGGCCGTGCTGACGCCGCGCTCTGCGCTGGTCAACCAGACCTTAGGCCAGGCGCATTTCCGCGAGAAATATGGCATCAACGTCCTGGCGCTGTGGCGCGGCGAACGCCCCATCCGCACCGGCCTGACCGACCTGCCGCTGCGCTTCGGCGACGCGCTGCTCATGGAGGGTTCGCAGGGCAGCCTGGACCTGTTGAAGAGCGAGGCAGGCCTGCTGGTGCTGACCCACACGCCCGAAGCGCCCCGCCGGCTGAACCGCAAAGCGTGGCTGGCCATGGGCATCATGCTGCTCACCCTGCTGCTGGCAGCCGCATTCCCCGACCAGGTGGGAGAATTCATGCTGGGCGGGGCGCTGGCCATGATCCTGGCGGGCATCTTGAACATGGACCAGGCGTACGAGGCCATCGAGTGGAAGAGCGTTTTCCTGGTGGCGGGCATGCTGCCGATGGGTATCGCCATCACCAAGACCGGCGCGGCGGCGCTGTTTTCCGATACCCTTTTGCGCCTGCTCGGCGAGAGCGGCCCGCTGGCTTTGCTGGCCGTGATGGTGATCCTGGCGACCCTGCTCACCCAGGTGATGAACGGCGCCGCCGTGGCTGCCATCCTGACGCCCGTGGCGATCGGCGCGGCGCAAGGCATGGGCGCCAACCCGCGCGCCATTGCGATGGGCGTGGCGCTGGCTACTTCGATGGCGTTCGTCACCCCGTTAGGACACCCGGTCAACATCCTGGTGATGGGCCAGGGCGGTTATCGCTTCGCCGATTTCGTGCGCGTCGGCCTGCCGCTCACCGTTCTGCTCATCGCCCTGGTGGTCTGGCTGCTGCCGTACGTCTGGCCGCTGGTCGCGCCCTAGCCTGCCGGCGCCCACAGGCGCGCCAGGAATTGCTGTCCCAACACTTCGAAATCCGGCTGGCGGCCGCTGCGCTGCTGTCAACGAACGACAATCTTGCCATCCTCCACCCACCAGACTTGCTCGGCAAAGCGTTCGATGAAATAGCGGTCGTGCACCACGGCCAGCACGGCGCCATCGAAGGCGCTGAGCGCCTGCTCGAACTGCGCCCGGCTGGGGATATCCAGGTGGTTGACCGGCTCGTCGAGCAGCAGGCAGTTACAGCCGCCCGCCACCAACAGGGCCAACATCAGCCGGGCGCGCTGCCCGAAGCTGAGCAGGGCGTTCGGTTTGAGCGGCTCGTCGCCGGTGAACAGGAAGTAAGCCAGGAAAGAGCGCGCCTCGGTTTCGTTGGCGAAGCAGGGCATCATCGTCTCCACGGCGGTGCTGCCCATATCCAGGCTGGACTGGTCCTGCGTCATGTAGCCCAGGCGGGCGCTGGCCCCCAGGCGCACCTCGCCGGCCAGGGGGGGAAGCTGCCCGCCGATGGTGCGCAGCAGGGTGGTCTTGCCGCAGCCGTTGGGGCCGGTAAGCACCACTCGCTGCCCGGGGCGCACCTCCAGCGAGAGATCGCGCAGCAGCGGTACATCCGGCCGGTAGCCCACGCTCAACCCCTCCAGGCGGACCGCCCAGCGGCTGTAGTGGGCTGCCTGGCCGAACTCCAGTTTCATCTTCCATTCGCCCTGCGGCTTTTCCACGCGCTCTTCCGACTCCAGGTAACGGTCCAGCTTCTTCTGGCGCGAGGAGGCCTTCCTGGCCACCTTCTTGGCGATGCGGCGCAAATGGTCCTTAACGCCCGGCTCCTTCATGGTCTCACCGCCGACGCGCGCCGAACTGGTCTGGCGCTCGGTATAGGCTGCCTGCGCCTTGAGGCGGATGACGTCCTGCTGCATGCGGCGGATTTCCATCTGCTGGTCCTGATAGGCCGCCCGCTGCTTCTCGATCTCGGCCTGGCGTTGTTCCAGGTAGGCGGTATAGTTGCCGGGGTATTCGCGGGCGCGGCGGGTGCGCACGTCCATCTCCAGGATGCGCGTCACCGTGCGATCCAGGAAAGCGCGGTCGTGGGAAACGATCAAAGCGGCGCAGGGGCAGGCGGCCAGCCAGCCCTCCAGCCATTCGAGCATGGCGATATCCAGGTGGTTGGTCGGTTCGTCCAGCAGCAAAAGCTGCGGGTCGCCCAACAGAGTGAGCGCCAGGGCCAGGCGGGTCTGCTGCCCGCCGCTCAACTGGCCTACCGGCGCGTTCCAATCGACCCGCTCCAATCCCAGCCCGGCCAGGATGGCGGCGGCGCGCCCCGTCTCGGCCAGTTGGATGCGGCGCAGCAGGTCGTCGTAACGCGCCTGCAAGCGCGGGTCGCCGGGCTGCCCGGCCAGGGCAACAGCCGCCGCCGCCAGCTCTTCATCCAGGGCCTCGGCGCTGTCCGCCGCCTGCCCGATGGCCTGGCCCAGGGTAAGGTTGGGAGAGATGGCAAAGCCCTGCGGCAAATAACCGATGCGCAGGTCGGGAGCGCGGCGCACGTGCCCGGAATCGGCGCTCTCCTCGCCGGCCAGGATGCGCAGCAGGGTGGTCTTGCCGCAGCCGTTCGGCCCGATCAAGCCGATGCGCTCCCCCGGGTTCAGGCTGAAGGTGAGCTCTTCAAATAAATTCTGGAAATCGAAAGACTTTTTTAAATGATGAACGGTAAGCATAAAGCCTCCTCGGTAAACGCAAAAACGTTACGCCCCCACCTGGGCGCAGCATGGCGCACACGCAGGCTTGCCGGGGGAAGGAGACAGGTGAAAATTTAGCTTACCGGTACATGTTCAAGTATAGGTCCGTTCTCAGGTTGTTGAGGGTATCTTACCAGAAAGAGGAGGGAGCGTCAAGCGTGGCGAAAAGGCACCCTGGAAGTGCGCATGGCGCGTACACTTCCAGGGTATCCGTCTTCCAGCTTCGAATATAAACACACGGTCACTGGCACAGTTTCGACCGTATCGACAGGTATGGGGCGATCATCTTCAATCAGGACTTCGATATACAACTCGATCGCCTCTTTGATATTTTCCAGGGCCTCTTCACGGGTTTTGCCCTGCGACACACATCCGGGCAAACTGGGGCACTCAACCACCCAATATTCGCTCTCGGGGTCCTGAAAGAGCAATACTTTTCGGGTAAACATGATCATGTCTCCTGGAATGTACTTTGCGCGAAGACGAACGCGATGATAACTATTCTATCATAGTCTCACGGTCCAGATTTCAGATTTACATTGCTCTCAATTCAAAGGATAGCCCTGGCGTTCGGCAATAGCCTGGCAAGGTAGCGCCGCGTCCGACCTGCATAATCCCTTCCCGACTTCTACATCTTTTCCCCACAATTGGAGGCTATATTGAGATCAGTCTATGGAAGAGAGCAGTCGATTTTCTTATGGAGAAAAATATGTCCATCATGTCGTTGAGTGAACTCCAGCGCGGGCAATCCGGCCAGATCGTTTCGATCCGGACGGATACGCCTGGGCGCGCGCAAGAATTAATGAGCATGGGCATCTTGCCCGGTTCGGCCGTGCGGGTGATCGAGAATTTTTCCCATCACGTGATTTTCGGAGTGGAGCTGAAGAAATTTGCCGCCGACCGGACGGTCGCCGGGGAGATTTGGGTGTCGATGATTTGATCTGGCGCCGCCAGCCTGGACACAAGCGAAAGGCCCTGGTCTAACGACCAGGGCCTTCATCAACGGCAGGAGCCGGGGAAAATGGGCCGCGTTACTTGGCCTGCTCCAAAACCTGGCCCAAACCCGTTTCTACCTGCTCTTGCATATTCTGACCCAGGGCGATCAGCTTTCCGCCCAGGCTGATCAACACCGCGCAAAGCACTTTGCGGCCGGCGGTGTTTGCCTTTTCGGCCTGGCGCACCAGGCGATATTCCTGCGCCTGGCGCAGGTCCTCGGCCTGGCGAGTCTCTTCGGCAACGTAAATATCCATATTCGCGTACATTGCTTCCTCCTTAATTTGTGACTGAAAGCCGTTTTGCGTGGCCTGAACCTCACAGGTCTTAACGATGACAGCGGATCATTGTACGCCGATAAAGACCTGTCAGGTTTTCGTGCAGCTTTCACGGATCAAGGGCTGTTCGTGGCCCGAACCTGACAGGCCTGAATGAAGAGACCTGAAAATCGGCTACCAGTAAAGACCTGGCAGGGTCGCGCACAACCGAATCGTCAAACTCAGTATAGCGCGGGGGGCAGTTTTGCGCATCAGGCGAGTGGGGAATTTACGGTTCTAGCCAGGTGGCTGATTTTTATTCTACCGATCAGGAATTTCTCACGCAACTTTTACGCGAACGGGGTGTTAGGGATATTGCACAGCGGCACAAAAAGGGGTATATTTGTTGCAGGCCCATCACTCTGATCCAATCCATGGCAACCGGGTATATAAGGTTATTCGCCAATAAAGACCTATGTTAACCGATTTATCCGCATCTCACCCAGGCTTACAGGCAATTACCGATCGCCTGACCGGCCTGTACAACCGCAGCGCCTTCGACGAACATTTTTCCCTGGCGCTGCTCTCCGGGCACGTTTTTTCCCTGGCCTTGCTGGACATCGACCAGTTCAGATCGTACAACGATGCTTTCGGGCAGGTAGCGGGCAGCGAGGTACTCAAGCAAATCGCCCGCATCATGGCGCACCACCTGCGGGCAGGCGACGTGCTGGCGCGTTACGACAGCGATAAATTCATCATCCTGCTGCCGCAAACACCGGCGCCCACCGCGCTGAACATCGCCGAACGGCTGCGCAAACAGGTGGCGCAGAGCGTGTGGCCGCTGCGCCAGATCACCATCAGTTGCGGGGTCACCACCCGGCTGCCAGGCGAACAGGTGCAGGGCAGAGAAAACAAATCCCTGGGCGATGCCATCATCCGCCGCACCGACCAGGCCCTGCGGCGAGCAAAGGACAGCGGGCGCAATCGCGCCATCCACACCGACTCGCTGTCCACCAACCTGGCTTACGACCCATCCCGCGCCTCCCAAATCCTCACCGACCTGGAAAGTCACGCCCGCAAGCTGCGCGAACAGGACATCGAGCAGGCCATCCAGACCAGCAAACGGGCGGTGGAAATTGCCCAGGCGCGCAGCAAGGACAATTTGCAGGCCCAGGTGGAATTGACGCAAAGCCTGTTCAACCTGGGCGATCTGTATTACCAGCAGGGCGATTACTACCAGGCGCTGCAAAACCTGCTCCAGGCGATCGATCTGCTCAAGGCGGCGCCTGCCTGGCCATTGCACGGCCAGATCCTGCGCACGGTGATCACCGTGTACGCCAAAATGAGCGAGTACCCCACCGCGCTGCGCTATTGCCTGGAACTGAACGCCATGGCCAAGCAAGAAGGCGATTTCGCCTGGCGGGCCAAGGCTTTCATCTGGATTGCCTACGTACTGATGCGCATGGAGAACTGGCGCCAGGCGGCAGATTACCTGGAACGGGGCCTCAAAATCGTCCAGGAGCACGCCGAACCCGAAAGCTACGCCATGCTCTTCGATCATCTTTGCAATTGCTACACCGCACTGGGGGAGCACACCCCTGCGCTCCAGGCCGGGCAGCGCGCCGTGGGGTTGGCCCGCCAGACCGGGCAACGCAAGCTGGAGGCGCAGTGCCTGTACAGCCTGGGACAGGCGCTCGCCGCGCAGAGCGACACCCCGGGGGCGCTGGCCTGTCTCGACGAATGCAACACGCTGTGCCAGGCAAACGATCTGAAAGACGAGCTGATCCACTGCCTGCAAAGCATCGCCGCCATCCACCAGCG
The DNA here is from genome assembly GCA_964595435.1 of uncultured Anaerolinea sp. GTDB lineage: Bacteria > Chloroflexota > Anaerolineae > Anaerolineales > UBA4823 > RBG-16-57-11. Next base: position 21,917 of record CAZQQJ010000009.1, read on the forward strand.
GCACAGCCAGCCTTCCCAGGCGCTGCAACAACTCCAACGAGCGCTGAAACTGGCCGAAGAGAGCGGCGCACGGCGCGAGCAGTACCAGATCCACCGCCAGATGGCCGAGATTTACAAGGCGCAAGGCAAGACCGACGCCGCCCTGGCCCACTTCGAGCAGTTCTACCTGATCTACGAAGGCGTGCAGGGCGAAGAGACCGAACTGCGCATCAAGAACCTGCAGGCCGTCCACGAGCTGGCCATCACCCGCCAGGAAGCAGAGATGCAGCGCCGCAAAAACCTGGAACTGCAGGGCATCCTGGAACAACAGGAGCGCCTGATCGACGACCTGAACGCTTTCGCCTACACCGTGGCCCACGATCTGAAAACGCCGATCGCCACCCTGAGCATCGGCATCGATTTAATGGGGCGAGTGGAGCGGGGGAAACTAAGCCCGCAGGGGCTGGAAATCCTGGAAAAGGCCGCCGCCACCACGCGGCACATGAGCGCCATTACCGACGAACTGCTGTTGCTGGCCAGCGTCCGCGAACAGGAGGTCGAAATGCGGCCGCTGGATATGCCGCAGATCGTGGCCAGGGTCGAAACCCGTTTGCAGATATTGATTGGCGAACACCAGGCGGAAGTATTCAAGCCGGAAGCGTGGCCGGTGGCCCTGGGATACACACCCTGGATCGAAGAGGTGTGGGTGAATTACCTGTCGAACGCCATCAAATACGGCGGGCGGCCACCGCAGGCCACCCTGGGCGGCGAGCTGCTGCCCGATGGCCGCGCTCAATTCTGGGTGAAAGACAATGGGAACGGCCTGAGCCAGGAGGAAATCCGCCAGCTCTTCCAACCCTTCCAGCGCCTCTCCCAGGTGGAAACCCAGGGCTACGGGCTGGGCCTGCCCATCGTGCGCCGCATCCTGGAAAAATTGGGCGGCGAAGTGGGGGCAGAAAGCGCCGGCATCGCCGGCCAGGGCTGTAAGTTCACTTTCACCCTCCCCGCAACAGAATAGCCGTAGCTGCTATGCACCTCCCGCCCTCCGCTGGTGCGACGCACCTATTCGCAAAGTGAGCGCCCCCGATCGCTCATCGACCGGCTACACATCAGAAACAGATCATCTCAGTGTTATTGAGAAACTGTCATGGTAGACCCCGAATCTCCCCAGGAACCAGGCGGGTGCCAAACCTTTCTCGTTGGCGCAATTGTAAACATAATATGTTTAGCAATAACCCTCCTGCCACTGGGTCTTTATCTTGTTTTCATTGACAATACCTTCACCGATCAACAGTCAGATAAATCTGTGATGATTACTACTATTATCTTGTTTATCATCACGGACATATTCAACATATACCTTATGATTCTCGGTGGCGCCTATGAAAGAGGGTGTGGTGATTTCTTCCTTACACTTTTCGTAGCACCCTTTAGGTTGATGCAGCCATATTATACTGGCAGAGGTTTATTTGTATTCTTGGGACATATCAAAAAATAACCGATCTCGTGGTTTCTCGTTTCCATGCTTTGACTGAAAATCATTTTGTGTGGCCCAAACCTGACAGGTCTTTGCAGACGCACTACGATTCAGTCTTACCATTAAGATCTGTCAGGTTTATGAGCAACTTGTACCGATTAGAGACAACCTGGTTGAGGCAACGATATGATGTCCCCCAACTCCCTTTTCGCCCGGGGACGCTATACCCCGGATTGGATCAAAGATTTCTACGACCAGACCGCCATCTGGTGGGGAGCCGACGCCGATATCCCCGCAGAAGACCGGCAGCGGGCGATGGCGATCAACCGCCTGGGCGGGCCGGGGCCGAAACGCGTCCTGGAGCTGGGCGCCGGGGCGGGTAACACCGCCGCCGCCACCGCCGACCTGGGCCACCAGGTGGTGGCCGTAGAGCTCAGCCCGCGCCGCGCCGCGCAGGCGCGAACGCTGGCCGGCCTCCCACGCAAAGGCTTGCTTTCTGTGATCGAAGGCGACTTTTACGCCGTGGAACTGGAGGGGCGTTTCGACGTGGTCTGTTATTGGGACGGCTTCGGAGTGGGCACAGATGCCGGTCACCGCCTTCTGCTGCGCCGCATCGCCGGGGAGTGGCTGGCCGCGGGCGGCTGCGCCCTGATCGAGGTGGCCAGCACCGCCTGGGCGGCGCGCAACGCCGGGCTGGAGGAGCGATTGGATCCCCTGGAAGGCGTGCCCGGCTCGGTGGCGATGCTGCGCCGCTTCCATTTCGACGTGCTGCACAGCCGTTGGATCGACGAATGGCAGCCGGTAGAACACCCCGAACATACCCTGGCGCAAACCATCCGCTGCTACACCCCTGCCGATTTTCTGCTGCTGCTCGAAGGCAGCGGCCTGGCGTTGAAGCGGCTGGAAGTGGACGGCCAGGCGCTGGATTTCACCGGCGACCAGATCAGCACCGGCGGCCCGCTGGCCGAAGCTTACAGCTTCCTGGTGCAGTTGATCGCTGCCCCCTAATCAGCAACTCTGGTTTCTCAGCAATCGATTGCCCGCCACGGAAACAAGTTGTGCGGGTGCGATGCACATCTCCCCCGCGATGGCCTCAGGTGCAACGCACTCTCCAAGTGCAATGCACCTCGTCCCTGGTGCGATGCACCTTCCAGGTGCGTTGCACCTCTCCCCTGCGATGGCCTCAGGTGCAATGCACTCTGCAAGTGCAATGCACCTCGTCCCTGGTGCGATGCACCTTCCAGGTGCGTTGCACCTCTCCCCTGCGATGGCCTCAGGTGCAATGCACTCTGCAAGTGCAATGCACCTCGTCCCTGGTGCGATGCACCTGCGCCTGCTACCAGCGCCCCGATCACTCGTCGATCGGTTATCCTTCACTGAAGTAAGCATCTGCGCCCCATCAAATAAAAAAGAAGAGGTCCAGCCTATCGGGCTGGACCTCGCCAAAATATACCGTTCAATTTCTGTCCAATCTCAACTAACGCTCAGACGGTCCGGCTTTTCGCCTGGGTTGGACCGCCCCAACTTCGCGGCAGTAAACCTTCTCACTGGTCAACCTCTCGATAACCTATCCTCCTTTCCACATACAACAGAGCAAAACTACAGTTCGTGATGCGGGCAACGATGTGGATATTGATCATCATGTGAGCGTCATTGCTATAGTGATTATCGCGCAATTCCAGCGAAAAATCAAGTTTCCTTGCAAAATTGTAAATTATGTAATAGAACCTGAACAAAGATAACCCTGCGCAACGCAGAGGTTATCTTTGACTGAAAGTCGTTTTGCGTGGCCCAAGCCTGACAGGTCTTAAGGATGGCGCCGGATCGTTGCGTGCCTGCAAAGACCTGGCGGGTTTGCGAGTAACTCCCTCTGAAGATAATGGCAAAATGGCGCAAACCTGTTATGATATGGCCCAGGATGAACGTTCGCCGGTCCCGTTTCAAGCTGGCCCTGGGGCTGCCCTTCATTGCACTGGCAGCAGCGAGCCTGGCCTGCGCCCTGTTCCCGCTGCCTGCCCTGCCAGGCGAGCGGCAGGCGCAAACCGTTACCGCCGCGGCGGCGACCGGGCTGCGCCAGGTCATCCAGACCGAGGCGGCCCAAATCTTCGCCGCCACCTCCACGCAGGCGGCCATCCAGGCCAGCGCCGTTGCCGCACGGCCCACCTCCACCTCCACCTCCAGCGCCACCCCCTCGCCCAGCGCCACATTGGAGCCTTCCGCCACGTCCACGCCACTGCCCGGCCCCACCTACCTCCCGCCGAGCGACACGCCCAGCCCGACGCCTACGGCCACGCCCACCCTGGTGCTGGTGGCCGGGCCATCGATTCTGGTGCAGGTGGATGCCAACTGCCGCGCCGGGCCTTCCACCCGCTACGTCATCACCAGCTACCTGTCCGCCGGCGACCGCTCGCGGGTGTATGGCAGCGACACCTACCGGCACTGGTGGCTGATCGCCGACCCGATGCACCCGGGAGAACTCTGCTGGGTGGCCCACGAGCCGACGAACGTCAAGGGGGATACCTACCGCGTGCCGGTGGTGGCGGCATCCGAATTGCCGGACCTGACCTTCGACTTCGAGCAGAATAAATACTGGTGCAATCCCTTCTCGCCTTCCGACCAGGCCTGCTGCTCCAACTCGGCTTCGTGCTACCCGGAGCAGGTGGACGAGCTGGAATGTGTCTTGTGGGGGAACTGCATGCCGACCACCGGCAGCCTGTATTTCCGCAAGTTTGGCTGCCCGGCGGTAACCTGTATCAACCAGGAGAATTATTGCGAGAACTACCCCAAGTGCTGCGGGGTGGAAAAGTAAGCCCGGTTTGGCAGCCGGGCGCGTCAGGCGGGCTGCAGCGGAGAGGCGGCTAAGCGGCGGCGGGCGCAGCCGGCCCAGATTTCCTCGGGATAGACGCAAATTTCCGTACCCGGCAGGGCGTCGTCGATACGGTTCGTGTTCAGGTCGATGCCCTGGGCCAGGTAAGCCAGGTAGACCAACTGGCTGCAATAGAACGACTTTTGCGAGCGCGGGTTGAAAAAGTTAAGGTTGTAAGGCTTGCCTACCTGGGCCAGGCAGTAAGCCGCGGCGGCTTGGCGGATGCGCTGCTCTTCTTCCGGCGAAAAACCCCGCCCGGCCAGCGGGTCGCCCACCCCAAAGACGGTGTCCACCAGCCAGGCGCGCTGGCGCAGCATGCGCTGTACATCCCAGCAGTTATCCGGCACATCATAGGCCACCACGCCCAACGGGCCGGACTCGACGCAGCGCCCGCCCGGCCCCACGTACATGGCCACGTGGTCGATCGGGCCGGGCACCAGGCGGCCCAACAGCCGCCACACTTCGCCGGACGGGTAGTGGGCGTTGCCATCGGTGGTGAATATCAGGTCGCCGGTGACCAGCGGCAGACCGTCGATTGCGTAAGTGGAAACCATCACACCTATTATACGCAAATTGCGTGGATCGGGTTGCCGGTCATAGCAGCGTCATCTCCTTTGCCCCATAGCCTGCGCCGCCAGGCCCAGCCCAAAGACGAAATCAATAATGCCTGCTTACGATCGTGCTCCACCCACTAGGCCAGGTCTTCAAAAGCAGCCGTATCAAATTCCAAGCTTTTCACGCGCGACCCCATAAGGGATACCTTCTTCGCGCTCCTTGGCTGTGAGCAGGCGCCCCTTCATCGCATCACTCTTCAGCAAATAGGCCGTTTCCTTCTCAGCCTCGATCTCACGCCACAACTCAATCGGCACGATCACTCCCGTGGTCTTACCGTTCTCGTCCAGGATGTACTGAACACCTGTAAATATCATCGCGGCCAACTCCTTGTCTGCCTTAATTATAAACCCCATTTCCACGCCGCGCCCCGGGCAACTGGCCGACTGGCAGGCCAGAGAAGGATTACCCGGCCTCGCAGAAACCCTTGATCCTCTCCATCATCGCTTCGGCTTCCTGCTCGTTGGTCTTCAAGATGGCCGCTTCGGCAAGCTTGCCCAACACCGGCAGCGGCACGGAGTACTCCAGGTTCAGGGTCAGGCGGGTGCCCGTCCCCTCGGCGCCGTAAGTCCATTTCCAGGTACTATTGATGCCGCCCTTGCTGGAAACTTCCCGATATTGGTTCGGCGTCAGCGCCACATCCTCCGATTTGCCTTCCATGCTCATACCCGCCATTTTATACTTCCAGCGGAAGCTCTTGCCGCCGTTGGCCAGGTCCTGGATGTCACCGACCTCCTGCATCGCCGACATGGTCTTCAAATTGTTCAGCGGATCTCCCATGAAGTCGTAGACCTTCTGCGCGGGAGCGTTGATCAAGATCGATTTGTTAACGGTTGCCATTTCTGTTCCTCCAGATCGGTTATAGACTTGTGAGATCGAGGCGCAACGATGCTGCTCACAGCGACAGAACTATTATTGACTATATTTATCCAAATATCAAGTGAATAACCGATTAATGAAGTTTTGCACAATACGAAGGTATCCCCCAGCAGGAATCTGGTATGCCTGTTTGGAATCATTCCCCCGGATACTTACACATCGAATTGGCCAGATGCCATCGTATACTGGTTTCCGGGTCCAACGGAACCAGTTTTCCTTCCCGGTATACGTAAATCTGCCTGGATTGCCCCCTCAGCCATTCCCGAAACGCCGGCTCATCCGGGATGCACAGTTGGGTGTTGACAAACTCGAATTTCAATTGCGGCATTTCCGTCAGGAAATCCGGCAGCGGCCCGCTCAACGGGTTGTTGCTGGCGTCCAGATACTCCAGCTTTGCCAGCCGCCCCAACGCTGCCGGCAATCCAGCCAGCCGGTTGGAAGGCAGGTACAGGAAGCGCAGGTCGCTGGGCCGGCCGCGGATTGGCGGCGCGCCATCCGTTCCATCCGCTCCAAAATCTACTGCTTTTCGCTCACGGAGCGCCGCAGACACGCCCGTAGTCATCCCCTGGAAAAGCCGCCTGCCATTCCTCCTGGCTGAGGTTGCGGAGCAAATTGGGGCACGTGCGCCGGTAAGCCTCGCCGCGCGCTGGCGACGACGTGGGCACAGGTGACTACATACCGCGGGCCGATCAGCACACCCGCCCCGGCCGCCGCGCCGCTTGCTCGAAGGATGCGCACAAAACTTAGATCCAGGGGATGGGATGGCATGGTCGTCCCTTCTATCGTCAAATCGTTGAATAGTTTTGTAATCTGTTAGCACATCCCGGAAGCTCAATAGTGATACCGGCACGCCAGGATGCGGATTTTATTTTCCAACACCTGATAAACCAGGCGATGTTCGCGGTCAATGCGTCTTGACCAACATCCGGAGAGTTCGTGTTTCAGTGCCTCGGGTTGTCCTGCTCCCCCAAAGGGATCGCGCTGGATTGCCTCGATCAATTTAATGATTTTAAGCGCCTGTTTACGATCGTGTTCCACCCACCAGGCCAGGTCTTCAAAAGCAGCCGGGTCAAATTCCAAGTTTTTCACGAGCGACCTCGTAGGAGATGCCTTCGCTGCGCTCCTTAGCCGCCAGCAAGCGCTCCTTCATCGCCTCACTCTTCAGCAAATAGGCCGTTTCTTTCTCGGACTCGATCTCGCGCCACAGCTCAATCGGCACGATTACGCCTGTAGTCTTGCCATTCTCGTCCAGGATATATTGAACGCCTGTAAATGTCATCACGACACACTCCTTACTCCGACTCAATTATAAGCCAATTTGAGCGCCTCACGCCGGCCAACCGGGGAGGGTTATCTGTTGGGGGCAGGAGGCCTGGCAAAACTCAACAAGGCGTTTCTCCGGACAGCTTATACACCAGGTCGCCGGCGTGCACGGTATCGATCACCGCCAGGGCGATCTCCTGGCCGGGGCCGGCGGATTGGATTTTGCGATGGTCGATCTCCATCGAGCCGACGTTCTGCTCGAACTCGGTGACACGGCCCAGGATGCTGATCCTATCGCCGATTTTCAGCTCATCGCTCAGCTCCAGCACCGCTACCCCGATGCGGTTGAAATAGTGCGTAACTTTACCCACGCGGACTTCCATGGTTGTGATCCTCCTGTATCTGGCCAAGGTCCATCTCGTCCACTCCAGGGGTGAGCGCAGCGCCGCGCCACCTGCCGCTGGAGGGACAGCCGGGCTACAACGCTCAACAAGTGACGTGGAACACGCCGATGGTCTCGCCATCCGCCTCGTTCCAGGCGCGCAATGCCTGCGGCGTTGGCGGCAGATGGGGTACGCACCCCATCTTTCTGAAATAAGCGGCGGCTTCGTCCGAGAGCCTGACCATGCCGCTTTGCCCTGTGCCGATGATCAACCTTTTTGCGCCCTTCTGGAAGATGTCTTCCGCCTCGGCCAGGGAAATGACGTGCGAGGTGCCGTAAATCGCCTTCGATAATTTCTTGTGGCGCTTCCTGATCTTGCCATCCAGGCCGATGACGATATCATGCTCGAACAGCTCCCCTTCGACGGTGATCGAGCCGAAGCGGGTGGCATCCATTTCAGGCCGATGAGCTTGATCTTTCATCAGGATTATTTCCTCATAAACCATTATCGCGCCTGCTGGCAGAAAATCAAGACGTATGGGTCACTTCTCGGCATCATGGGGTTACTCCTCAATCTGCTTGATTACCTTCCAAAGATCATTCTGGCTGGGCGGCTGATAGAACTCCAGGCTGGTCGCATCCCGCACGCGGATCTGGAATTTACCGCTGGCCTGCGATCCGGAGCGGAACGTGCAATTCGCCAGGATATCCCCAGGAGTATAGCCCTGGAACAGGTCGCCAGGCGCGACGCCTTCCCGATAATCGATGGCGATCTCGCCGGAAGGATGTACAAAGAGAAAATCGAGCACGCCCCCGGCCGATGTCCCGAGAACTTCGCCGGCCGGTTTGAAAGCGTAGGTTTCACCCTCGATCGTCAGTGTCCCGGTGATCCAGGTTTGCTCACCGCCATGCTCGTAAACCTGCGCTGCGATCCACTCGCCCTGGATGGCATCCGAAATGGACACCTGCTCCTCGATCATGCTGATCGGTGTGGCCGTAGGGGGGAATTCCCGGACTTCGATCGTCGGAGTAATGCCCGGACTCTCAGGAGTGATATCAACAGGCATAACAGCAGGGGGTGCATCCCGGACCTCGATCGTTGGCACAAGAGTCGGCGTGTCCGTCGGAACCATCACTTCCTGCGTCGGCTCCGGAGGCGCAGTGCGAACTTCGATGGTAGGTGTAGCTACCTCGCAGCCTCCAACCGTCATGGCCGCGCCCAGCAAAGCAGCCGCGGTAGCCGCCTGGGCCAGGCGGTGGATCGGGCCGGGACCGGCCGGAAGGGCCGATGGAGCGGAAACCGCCGGCGCCACGCCGTGGATGTGCAGGCGCAGGCGCCGCCGCCCGATCGTGATCTGGTCCTGGTCGATGACCACCACCGGCCTGGCGTACGGCACCTCCAGGCTGCGCCCGGCGCGCTGCAGCGTGACTGGCGCCATGCCCTCCTGCCGGTACAGGATCAGGCGGTCGTCGGCAGACACCCACAACTCACACGCTACGACGTCATCCCGCTGCCAAAGCACCTGTCCGCTCTTATCCAGTCGCAGGCCAGGCTGCCGCCCCGGCAGGGCAACGCAACGCAGATATCTGGATGCCCCGGAGCGGGCGTTGAGGTTTTCGATACAAATAGCGAATGGTTTTGGCATCTTCTCATCTCTTTTCACACTACACTTCGAGCAAATGGCGCGAGGGCTGGCGCGGCAGCAGGCCAGCAGGGGCCTCGATCCCCCGGGCGCGGGCCTCTTGCAACAAAAACACAACCGGCCATTCCACCGCTGTCACCTGGTCCTCCGCCAACAGCTCGCTCAGCACCCGCACGCGCCAGGGCCCACACGGCGGCTCACCCGCGTCTCCGCAGTAGAGGGCATTTTCTGACCGGCAGCCCCCGCCGCACAACGTGGCTAAAGGACACGCCGCGCAGGTCGGCAAATCCCGGGCAAGATGGGGGTGCTCGCGGGCCCACCTGGCCGCCGCCGTAAACCCGGTGGTGTCCAGGTGACCCACCTTCTCTTCCATCTTGAAGCAATTGAACAAAGCGCCGTCGCTGCGCACGTGGATGTGATTGCCCATGGCGCAGCCGCAGCCCTCCCGGCGGTGAGCCAGCGGACTCCTTCTAGCAGCAGGGATGGCCTCACCCGTCTCGAACGCCACCCGGTCCAGCGCCGCTTCCAGCCCGGCGCGGCTCTCGAACAGGTGCTGCCCGGCTTCCCTGCCGCCCAGGTAGAGCACGCCGAAAGTCAGCGGCGTGCCCGCCGGCAGTCGCCGGCGCAGCCCGGGCAGGTGGCGAGTGATGGCTTCTACCTGCTGCGGCAGGAACATCAGGTCGACCGTCGCCTGGCAGCCGAGCGCAGCCAGTTCCCGAACGCCCGCCAGGGCTGCCTCGAACCGCCCGGCGCCGGCAAGCGAGTCGCAGGTCTCCTGAGTTGGGCCGCTCAAGCTGACACGCACCTGGGCGCCGGCCTGGATCAGCTTCGCCGTTTGCGCTGCCAGCGAGCGATCGGCCAGCGGCACACCGTTGGTAAAAACGGTCAGCCGCAGGCCCAATTTGACGATCTCCGCCGCCAGGGGGATCGCCCAGGGCACGAACAACGGCTCACCCCCCAACAGCGCCACGCTCGTTCCGGCGCCCAGCGCCTCGGGGATCTGCCGCGCCACCTGGAGCATCTGCTCGAAGCACACCTCCCTGGGGCGCGGGCGCCCTGAATTGGTGCAGCAGTAAGCGCAGGCCAGGTTACAGGCGTTGGTCAGTTGCATCTGCACCGTGGGCGGGTCGGCTTTGACCGGGCGCGGCGGGCCGAAGAAGCCGTGCGCCTCCAGGTCTTTGAGCAAACCCGGACTCAATGCCTCCAGGGGCGCCGCGCCCGAGACGACCAGGCGCATCTTGCCCAGCTCGCCGGGCGGGACGCGGCAGAACACGGCATGTTCACGCGACACCAACAGTTCACCGCGGCTGAGCGGAAGCAGGGTGCAATCTTGAGGGAAAATCATTAAGATAACTTTGTGCAATGTTCCCTCTGTCGACGCAGGGAACTTACAATCCTATCTTAACGAATCTCAAGTAAAAGTCAATACGCAATTTATAATACACTCGAAAGCATTTACATCAACCCCGAAGCCCAGGTCACGATTTACCAATCCCGAGTTACCCTCCCTCCCATGCTCAAAATCTCTTCCTTCGATGAAGTCACCCGTTTCGACCTGGCCCGCACGCTGGCCGGCCGCGGGCGTTACTGGACCACCTGCTACCTGGTGGACGGCATGCTGGTCGATACCGGCTGCGCCCACACCGCCCCCGAGCTGCTGCGCGCCCTGGCGGGTACACCCGTCCGGCGCATCGTCAACACGCACACGCACGAAGACCACATCGGGGCGGACGGCCTGTTACAGCGCCAGCAGCCCGATCTGCCCATCCATGCCCACCCGCTGGCCCTGACGGTGCTGGCCGACCCGCGCCGGGCGCAGCCGCTGCATCCCTACCGCCGCCTGTTCTGGGGTTGGCCGGAGCCCGCCCAGGCCAGCCCGCTGGCGGATGGCGAAATCGTCCACACCCTGCATCACACCTTCCGCGTCCTCTATACCCCCGGTCACAGCCCGGACCACCTGTGCCTGTACGAGGAGCAGCGCCGCTGGTTGTTCAGCGGCGACCTGTTCGTCGGCGGGCAGGACCGCGCCCTGCGCGCCGGTTGTGACATCTGGCAGATCATCGCTTCGCTCAAGCGGGCAGCGGCGCTGCCCGCCGGGGTGCTGTTCCCCGGCAGCGCAAAGGTGCGCCAGGAGCCGCAGAAGGCGCTGCAGGCCAAGATCGACTACCTGGAAGCGCTCGGCGAACGGGTGCTGGCGCTGCACCGGCAGGGGAAAAGCGCCCGCCAGATCGAGCGCCTCCTGCTGGGCGGGCCGATGTGGGTGGAGCTGGTCACCCTGGGGCATTTTTCGCGGCGGCACCTGCTACGCTCTTACCTGGAGTTGGAGACGTCATAAATGATTTCATCTTTTTTTGATGGGACGCGGACGGACGCGGATGATCGCGGATTCTTACCATCATTTTGTGTGTGCGGGCATTGCACCTGGGCAGCCCAGACCCTAAAGGTCTCAGAGACCTTTAGGGTCTACAGCCAACTTTTGCAGGTCATTTACGCCCCAGCCATCGATGGACGGAAGCAAGGTATTCTTGGTATTCAGCGCCGAACTTTGCTGCGAGATATCGCTCCTCAGGAAGGATCAGCACGTAATGGCAGATCATCATCGACAGCAACAGCATGACCAACGCCCAAGGCATGTTCAATGCCAGGGCAATGCCCAAAAGCACAACGAAGCCCCCAAGGTACAGCGGATTTCTCGATATCGCGAACACTCCGGTCTTCACCATCTTTCCCGTCGGATGACCAGGATCGGTAGGCTGGCCATAGCGAGCGAACTCGCGGCGGGCCAAAACGATAAGACCCATGCCTGCGATGATGAGAGCGATCCCTACGGGGATGAGCGCCTGCCGGAGGATACCTGGAGGCAGCGAAAACGGGACGATCCATTGCAGGGCGATGCCGACCAGGAATGGAATCCCCAAAACAACCTCTGCAATCTCCCAACGACTTTTATGTGCGGAATCAACGTTCATCAGCTTTGTTGAGGATTTCTAAAAATCTTTCACGACTGCCTTGCTTTGCGCGTTTTTCTAAATATTCGATTGTTGAAATCGCGGCAACTTTTTCGGCAACTGCAAGCATGACAAATTGATTAACAGAAATTCCTTCTTCCCGGGCCAATTCACGAAGTTGCTCGTGTAAAGATTTGGGTAAACGTAAACTCAATGCGCTCATTCTTCCACCTCTGTATCGAGGACAATATCAAGTGTCTTCCTATTGATATTATATATGCTACCTTCTACAATATCAACCAACCAAAACCCGATGTTTGCACGGAAGGGGCCAACGGTTTGCGTTCGTACCCGGTTGCCGGAATCGCCCAAACCGGGTATCATACGCCACGCGTCTGGTGGAGTGCGTGCAGCGCACTCCACCAGACGTGACCATCCCCAAACAGGAGACATCTTTGAACACAACTGAACCGGACACCACTGCCCCTTACCATCCCACGCCGCGCGATCTGGTGAACCTGGATCTGCCCTACGGCGTGAAAATCTCGCCCGGCGGCGGTAAAGCCGCCGTGGTGCTGCGCACCACGAACTGGAAAGACAACGCTTACGACAACCTGTGCTATGCCGGCGAAACGGCCGGCGGCCGGCTGCGCCCGCTGCATCGCGCTGGCTCGACCCAGCAGGCCGAGTGGCTGGACGACGACACGCTGGCCGTGCTGCGCGGCGGGCCCGGCGAGGCAAAACCGCAGGTTTATCTATACGAAGGACTGGTGGGCGAGGGCTGGCAGATCACCGATCACAAGACCGGCGTGGAATGGTTCGCGCCCTTCGCCGGGGGCATCCTGTTCAAGGCGCAGGACCCCGAGCGGGCTGAGATGAAAACCCGGGCGGATCGCTTTGGCAAGCTGGTGCACTTCGAGCAAGAACCCAGCGCATCGGCGCTATACTACACCGGGCTGGACGAGCTGCGCCGTTACCAGGCGCAGCTCAAAGCGGGCAGCGAAGAGGACGCCAAAAAGCTGCTCCAGCCGGTGGTGGAAGTCAGCAAATTGTTGGCCGAGCCGCTTTCGATCCAGGAGGTCGTTCCGTCGCCGGCCGGGGATGCGCTCTACCTGAACTGCCGCCTGCGCGACGACCTGGTGTACGAGCGCCAGACGCAGGTCTTCTGCCTGCAGCTCGACGCCCCGGCGGCCCTGGCCGAGTATCTGAAGCGCAAGCAGGCCCAGGCCGGCAAAGAGAAGGCCGCCCCACAGGGCAGCAGCCAGCCGGAGAAAGGCCCGGCGGAGGATTTCTCGTACCTGGGGAGGCTGGCGCGGCTAAACCTGCCGGGGCAGGCCCGGGTAGGCGCGGTTTCGCCGGACGGGCGCAGCCTGGTGATTGGCTATCGCGGGCGGGACGAGAAAATGTACACCCAGGAAGAACTGTGGCTGATGGCGGCGGAGGACGCCCGCCAGGCGCCCGACGCTGAACACGCCCTGGCCGCCATGCGGAACATCTCCGCCGGCCTGGATCGCGAGGTGATGGCGCTGCACTGGGTGGAAAGCGGCATCTATGGCAGCTATGCAGACGGCTGTTTCGTGCGCATCGCCCGCTTCGGCCCGGATAGAGCGATCACCCGGCTGGATTTCGGGGAGTGGTTCCCGATGTCCGACTTCCACATTTCAAAGGCCGGGCGGATCGGCATGGCGGCTTTGAGCGAGCGCCATTTCCCCGAAGCGGTTTTTGCCGCTCCCAACGCAGCCGGTTCGGCGGGCGAAATAGAATCCTGGGCGGCGCAGACGCTCACCCGCTGCGGCCAGGCGCTGGCGGCAACGGAGCAGGGCGCGGCCTGGGAGCTGGGCTCGGTGGAGGTGATCCGCTGGCAGAGCAAAGACGGGGTGGAGATCGAGGGCGTGCTGCACAAACCGCCGGACTTCGACCCATCCCGGCGCTATCCGCTGGCGCTGGTGGTGCACGGCGGCCCTACCTGGTACTCGACCGCCGCTTTGGTCGATCCTGGCGACTTGCGCTATTACCCGGCGCTGCAACTGGCAAACCGCGGCGTGCTGGTGCTGAAGCCCAATTACCGCGGTTCGCTGGGGCGCGGCCAGGCCTTCATGGAACTCAACGTGAACAACCTGGGGGTGGGCGACCTGTGGGACCTGGAAAGCGCCATCGATCACCTGGCCGGGCTGGGCTGGGTCGACCCCGAACGGGTGGGCTGCATGGGCTGGTCGCAGGGGGGATATATCTCGGCCTTCGCCGGGCTGCACTCCGGACGCTTCAAGGCGGTGTCGGTGGGAGCGGGCATCTCGGACTGGTATACCTACCACATCAGCAACGACATCCCCGATTTCACCGTCGATTACCTGTCCGGCTCTCCGTTTCGGGATCGCCAGCGTTACATCCAGACCGCGCCGGTGAGCAACCTGGCCAACGCTCGCACACCGATGCTGATCCAACATGGCCAGCAGGACCGGCGGGTGCCATTTTCGAACGCCATGGAGCTGTATCGCGGGCTGAAAGAAATGGGCGTGCCGGTGGAACTGTTCGCCTTCCCCGACATGGGCCATCCCATCACCCGCCCACGCGAAAACCACGCCGTGCTGCACCAGAACCTGGCCTGGTTTGCACACTATTTGCTAGGGGATGGGCTGAATTTCGAATATTAGAGGTAATACATTGAAAACCCGTCTACTTCTCGTGCGCCACGGGCGCACCGATTGGAACATCGCCGGCCGCTTCCAGGGCCAGCACGATACCCCGCTCAACGAACTGGGCCGCCGCCAGGCGGAGGCGGTGGCCGGGCGCCTGGCCGCCGAGCGCCCGGCGGCGATCTATACCAGCAACCTTTCCCGCGCTTTCGAGACGGCCAATGCCATTGCAGCCGCCATCTGCGCCTCGATCGAGGCTGCCAACGCGCCTGCGCTGTTGAAGGCGGAGCCTTTTGCCCCGCCCAACCCGGCCGCGCCGGCCGCTTCCAGCCCGCCGCCGGTCGTCGTCGATCCCCGGCTGCGCGAGATGAATTTCGGCGAGTGGGAGGGGCTGACCTACGCCGAAATCCAGCAGCGTTACCCGGTGGCGTTGAAGAAATGGGAGATGGATATCGCTCAATATACGCCGCCAGGCGGCGAGGCGCTGGCGGATGTCGCCCAACGGGTGTGCGCCGCCTATGCCGACATCTGCGCCGCCCACCCCGAGGGGACGGTGATCGTCGCCGCTCACGGCGGCGCGCTGCAATTGATGGTCGCCCAGGCGTTGGGGCTGCCGGCAGAGAAATTCTGGCAGGTGTATCTATCCAACGCTTCGGTGAGCGACTTGAGGGTTTACCCCGAAGGGGCGATCCTCAACCTGCTCAACGACGCCCACCACCTGGAGGGATTGGCGTGACTGCCCGCTGCCTGATGGTGCTGGGAACCAGCTCGTCGGCAGGCAAGAGCCTGCTGGTGGCCGGGCTGTGCCGCAGCTTCGCCCGCCGCGGCCGGCGCGTGGCGCCGTTCAAAGCGCAGAATATGTCCAACAACGCGGCGGTGTGCCCGGATGGCGGCGAAATCGGGCGCGCCCAGGCGCTGCAGGCGGTCGCCGCCGGCGCGCCTTTGAGCACCGACCTGAACCCGATTTTGATCAAGCCGATGGCCGACGCTTACAGCCAGGTGATCGTGGACGGCCGGCCGTTCAAGAGCCTGGGCGCCGTCGATTACTACACCTACAAACAGGAGCTGTGGCGGCACGTCACCGCGGCCCTGGACCGGCTGCGGGCCGCTTACGACCTGGTGATTATGGAGGGCGCCGGCAGCCCGGTGGAGATGAACCTGAAAGCGGGCGACCTGGTCAACCTGGCCCCCGCGCTGTACGCCGACGCGGCGATCCTGCTAGTGGGCGATATCGACCGCGGCGGGATCTTCGCCCAACTGTTGGGCACCTTGTGGCTGCTGGAGCCTGAGGAACGCGCCCGGGTGCGCGGCCTGGTGGTCAACAAGTTCCGCGGCGACCTGCGCCTGTTCGAAGACGGCGTGCGCATCCTGGAGGAAAAGGGCGGCGTGCCGGTGCTGGGGGTGGTCCCTTACCTGAAAGACCTCGACCTGCCCGAGGAGGACGCCGTAGCCCTGGAGCGGGCCGATTTCACCGCCGCCGACGCGGCAGCGACGACCGATATCGCGGTGATCCACCTGCCGCTGATCGCCAATTTCGACGATTTCGACCCCTTGCGCGCCGCCCCCGGCGTGCGCGTGCGCTACGTGACCTCCGTCGAAGAGCTGGGCCAGCCGGACGCCATCATCCTGCCGGGCACCAAGAGCACCGTCGCCGACCTGGAATGGTTGCGCCAGCGCGGCCTGGCGCAGGCCATCCTGCGCCACGTCGCGCAGGGCGGGGCGCTGGCCGGCATCTGCGGCGGCTACCAGATGCTCGGGCGCGCCATCCACGACCCACAGCGCGTCGAGGCGCAGGCCGAGACCACCCCGGGCCTGGGTCTGCTGGACATCGAAACCACCTTCGAGGCCGAAAAGGCCACCTACCAGGCAGCCGGGCGCAGCCTGGGCGGGCCGGGCTGGCTGGGGAGGGCGCCCGCCGCGCCGCTGGAGGGCTACGAAATCCACATGGGGCGCACCACCGGCGGCTCACCCTGGCTGGAGATCACCCGCCGCAACGGGTCTGCCTGCCAGGTGGCCGATGGCGCTGCCAGCCCGGATGGGAAAGTCTGGGGTTGTTATTTGCACGGGTTGTTCGAAAACGCTGCTTTACGCCACGCCTGGCTGGAGAGCCTGGGATGGGAGGCGACTGGGGGGCAGGGGCGCGGCAAACGGATGCGCCGCGCGGAAGCAGCGCAGGATGGCCAGGTGCACCGCACTTTGGAAGTGCAGCGCACCTCAGAGAGACTGGATCGACTGGCCGATGCAATCGAGGCGGCTTTGGATATGCACAAGCTGGAGGAAATCCTATGGGCAAGTTAACCCTGATCCTGGGCGGGGCGCGCAGCGGCAAGTCCACCTACGCCGAGCGCCTGGCCTGGCAGCACAACGGGCCGGTGACCTATATCGCTACGGCGCAGGCGCTGGACGAGGAGATGCGCACGCGCATCACCGCCCACCGCCAGAAACGCCCCGACGCCTGGCGCACGCTGGAGATACCGCTCGGCGTGGGCGCGTACCTGCTGGCGCACCCATCCTCCGCGCCGGCCCAGGAGATGATTCTGCTGGATTGCATCACGCTGCTGGTTTCCAACCTGCTGCTGCAAGCCGCGCCGGACGAGAACACTCCCGACGAAGCGGCCGCCACGGCGCTGGTGGCCGGAGAAATCGACCGGCTTCTGCAGGCCATCCAGGCCAGCCCGGCGGAGTGGGTGGTGGTCTCGAACGAAGTGGGGCTGGGGCTGGTGCCGCCCTACCCGCTGGGGCGCCTGTACCGCGACCTGCTGGGTTGGGCCAACCAGCGCCTGGCGGCGCGGGCAGATAAGGTGGTGTTTATGATCGCGGGGATGCCCATGCACCTGGCCCCTGCGTGAGATCAGCCGTCAAAAGACGTAGTTTTGCCCGGCAGGCAAATCAAAGCACCCAACTCGCGTTATAATCAGGGGCATGGATGGGGCAGGACGGCGCAAGAAGGTGGGGCTGGTTTTGGGCGGCGGCGGCGCTCGCGGGCTGGCACACATCGGGGTGCTCAAAGTGTTAATGCGCGAGGCAGTGCCGGTCGATTTCATTGCCGGGACGAGCATGGGCGGGATCATCGGCGGCGCTTTCGCGGCGGGAAAATCCATCGAGGAAATCGAAAACCTGGCAAACAGCATGACCTCTTTGCGCCAGCAGATCAAGCTGGTCGATTTCAAGCTGACCGGCAAGGGGCTGGTCAAAGGCACGCGGCTATACCGCCTGCTGGCAAGCATGATCGGCGAAGAGGTCACTTTCGACCAACTGCACATTCCCACGGCCATGGTGGCCGTGGATATCATTACCGGGCGAGAAGTGGTGTTGAGCGAGGGCAAGGTAGTGGACGCCATCCGGGCTTCCATGTCGGTGCCCGGTTTCTTCGAGCCTGTGCGGCGCGGCGATCTGCTGCTGGTGGATGGCGGCGTGCTCAACAACGTGCCGGTAGACGTGGCCTGCCGGGCCGGCTGCGAGATCACCATCGCCGTAGACGTGCTGCCCAATTATCCCCAAAATCAGCCAGGGCTGCCGCCCGTCGTGGGGCCGATCGTCACCCCTCTGCTGCCGCAGTCCTTTCAGGATCTTTCGCACATCTTGATGATCATGCTTTCCGAGCTGACCGAGGCCCGCCTGAGGGTCTGCCCGCCCAGCCTGATCCTACGCCCAGAGTTGCCAAACGATGTCTCACTGCTCACCGGCTTCGAGCGCGCCAGGATGTTGATCGAGGCCGGACAATCGTGCGCTGAAGCCAGCCTGCCGGAAGTCCGCGCCCTGTTCGAGCAAGGCGTACTGCAGGGAGGTTTCCGCCAGGGGGCGATCCAAACTGAATGAGCCAACAGGATATTCTCTACAGCACGTTACTGTTCATTTCGGCTGTTGTGGCGCTTATCGTCAGCATTCTCCTATGGTCGCGCCGCAGCGCAACTGGCGCGAACGCCATGTCGCTATTGATGCTCGGCGTGGGCTGGTGGTCGGGGACTTACGCCCTGCACTGGACGCAAATCTACCGCCCTTACCCCGAGTTCTGGATCGACGCCACCTACCTGGGCGTGGTTACCGTGCCGACGGCGTTCCTTGCGTTCGTGCTGCGCTTCACCCATCACGCCGCCTGGCTCACCCGCACAGTGAGACTGCTGCTGTCGGTGATCCCCTGCCTGACCCTGGTGTTGATGTGGACCGATGCGTGGCACGGGCTGTTTTTTGGCGGGCAGCGCAACGGCAGCGGGCCCATCATCAACGGCGGCCCCTGGTATTGGGTCAACCTGCTGTATTCCTACACTCTGATCGCCACAGGGCTGTTGCTCCTGGTGCGATATGCAATCCGGGCGGCCGGTCTCTATCGCCGGCAGGCCGCCACCGTCATCGCCGGGGTGATGGCGCCGCTGCTGCTCAACGTGCTGGTGATCGCCGGGGCAAATCCCCTGCCGGCCATCGACCTCACCCCCGTTGCCTTCAGCCTGACCGGGGTGATCCTGACGTACGGGCTGCTGCAGCAGGGCATACTGGAAATTATCCCGGTGGCGCGCCACGCCCTGGTGGAAAGCATGCCGGACGGCGTGATCGTGGTGGACGCCCAAAATCGCCTGGTGGATATCAACCCGGCCGCGCTGCACCTGTTCGAGGCGAATTTGCTGGCTTCACCGATCGGCCAGGATGCCGGCGTTTTACTCAGCGCGTGGCCTGAAGCCGTGGAACATTACCGGAATTTGCTCGAAACGCAGGAGGAAATCCGCATCGACGGGGAAATGCCGGGATATTACGACCTGCGCATCAGCCCGCTGTACGACCCGCATGGCGGCTTCAGCGGGCGGCTGGTCGTCTTGCGCGACATCACCGAACGCAAAGAACGCGAACTGCAAATCCACCAGGCCAACCAGCGCCTGAAAAAACAGATCGTCGAAATCGAGGCGCTGCAAGCGCAACTGCGCGAGATGGCGATCCGCGACTCGCTGACGGGGCTGTATAACCGCCGCTACCTGGA
This sequence comes from uncultured Anaerolinea sp., assembly GCA_964595435.1. GTDB lineage: Bacteria > Chloroflexota > Anaerolineae > Anaerolineales > UBA4823 > RBG-16-57-11. The sequence goes on from CAZQQJ010000009.1 coordinate 41,568, forward strand.
AGAAGGGCTGGAACGCGAATTGCTGCAGGCGCAGCGCGACGGCGCCCCGGTCAGCGTGTTGATGCTGGACATCGATCTTTTCAAGAATTTCAACGACACCTACGGCCACCACGCCGGAGACCAGGTGCTGAAGGCGCTGGCCGATCTGCTGCGCACACATACCCGCGGCAGCGATATCGCCTGCCGTTACGGAGGCGAGGAATTCGTGGTGGTTTTGCTCAAAGCGCCGCTGGAAAATGCCAAACGGAGAGCCGAACAGTTACGCCAGCACGTTGCAGCGATGCACATTCCTTACGAAGAGTTCTTGTTTTCGGCCACCGTGTCGGTGGGCGTGGCGGTTTTTCCACAACACGCCAACCAGGTCGAAACGCTGCTGATCGCCGCCGACCAGGCGCTCTACGCCGCCAAGCAAAGGGGGCGCAATCAGGTGGCCGTGTGGGGGGAAAATAAATCGCCTGGCAGCCTGATGGTGCTCGACCCATAGGGGCCGGCTTACTCACCGCCGGAAGGCGGCGACGATTTACCCATAAGGTATTCGATGACGCCAAACCACATCAGCAGAAAAGCCACGCCCTCATCCAGGTTGCCGATCAGGGGAAAGTTATCGGGGATGAGCTCGATCAGGCCGAAACTGGGGTTCAAGATGTAAACCAGGCCCAAGGTGGCGCCCAGGTACACCAACCAGGTAGGCCAGCCGCGCAAGGAAAGCGGGGTGGTGAAGAACTTCAACCGGCTGTTGATATCGCCAGAGGTGGGCGGAGTAAGCGGCGCAGCCGGGTGCAAATCGTCATGGTGCGAGGAAGAGGATGGGTCAGACATGGCTTGTCTCCTTCATAGCTATATACGCATCCGGCGGCTACAAGTTGCACATCGCCTGGGGGATGATCCCTGGTCAGGCCAGTCTCCGGACGCGCCCAACCAGGCGCGGCGCGCCTCCATCTTTCATCACCTGTGCGGCCCTGGCGGAGCTAAACCAACTGCCGGACCAGCGCGCTGATCTGCTCACAGCGGGGGCCATCGAAGAGCAGGTCCAGGCGATCATTGTGCGGCAGGTGGATCGACACCGATAAGGCGTCGTTTTCCTGTTCGCGCAGGTCGATCGCCGTAATATTCCGGCGAGGAATAAAATCCCAAATGCCGCCATAGCGAGCGTGGCTGCGGTAGGCATCGCTCGCCGGATCGTCGCGCACCAGGATCAATTCACGATCGGTGAAGATCGAAAGGTGGGCGGGGAAAAGCATTTTGCGCCAGGTGGTCCACCGGCCAAAGGACAGGCGAGGATAAGAGATTTCCGGCTGGAAGACGAACCCTTCCACCCGCTCGCCATCCAGCAGGCTGCGCCGGCCATAGTTCATGAATTTGAAGCTAACGCGTTCCAGGCAGTCGAAGCGGGCTTTTTCTTGTTTTCGATCCACGTCCAGGGCAGCGCCCGCCAATTGGCGCACCTGTTGGATGAATGGATCGAAGTACATATCGGTGACCGAATTGAACCTGAGCGTGGAAGCGCGCCACGCCCCATCCGCATCCAGGCCGCTGACCTTCAGCCAGGCATGCAGCAGGATCACGCCCAACTCGACGTAATTGACCTGTTCCAACGGGTAAACGACGGGGGTGATCTGCTCGCCGCTCTTTTCGAGGATGTACAGCTTTTCGTTCAGGCTGAATACCAGGCGCTCGTTCTCCTGCTTGAGAAAGCCACGGAAGGTGGGGGTGAGCACGGCGTGGGGAAAATCGCCGCGCCTGGCGAGCAACCCGTCCATAAACGGTTGGTAAACTTCGGGCAGCGCGGCGAAATTTTCCACCTTTCTCGCCCACGAGAGGCGGGTCAATTCCGCAGCAGTCAGGCCGCCAAAGGGGTCAACGATGAATTGGGCCAACCAGGCGCGAATTTTTGCAGACAGAGTGGGGGATTGGCTTTGTGTGTACATTGCATTCCGATCCAACCAACCAGGACAATGGTATCGATTTTCTTCCACCGTGCATGCACGATGGAATCACACAACTCGAGATTTATCTGATTGATCGTAGCATAAACCGGGTGAGAAAAATTACGCAGTTGGTATAAAAATTCAGGTTCCTGTCACCAGCCCGCCATCCACACGTAACGTGACTCCGCTGATAAACGCCGCTTCGTCTGAGGCGAGAAAGAGATAGGCGTTGGCGATGTCTTCCGGCTGGCCAAGACGGCCCAGGGGCGTGCGCGCTTTCAACGACTCGAGGGCTTTTTCCGGCAAGGCTGCGGTCATTTCCGTGACCGTCACTCCCGGCGCCACGGCGTTCACCCGGATCGAATAGCGCCCCAGTTCGCGCGCCCAGACTTTGGTCATGCCGATCACGCCGGCCTTGCTGGCCACGTAGTTGGTCTGGCCAAAGTTACCATCCAGGCCAACAATCGAGGCGGCGTTCAGGATCACCCCGCTACCCTGGCGGATCATCACCGGGGCCACCGCCTGGGTGCAGTTGAAGGCGCCTTTCAAATTGACGGCAATCACCCGGTCGAAGTCGCTTTCCGGCATTTGCCCGACCATCTGGCCTTCTTTGAACTTGACCAACAGGCCATCGCGTAAAACCCCGGCGTTGTTGACCAGCACGTCGATCCGCCCATAGTGGGCAGCTACACCATCCACCCACTCCTGTACGGCCTGGCGGTCGGTGACATCTACAACGTCGAAACGCGCCGCGCTGCCCAGCAATTGGACGGTCTCCCGCCCGGCAGCCTCATTCAGGTCGCAAATGGCTACCCTGGCGCCTTCGGCAGCAAAACGCAGCGCCGTGGCGCGGCCAATGCCCGCTGCTCCGCCGGTGATGAGGGTCACTTTATCTCGCAAGCGCATCCTGGCCTCCTCTCTGGTATGGAAAAATGGGACGCGGATGAACGCGAATGGATGCCGACCATTCATATTATAGCATCGCTTCAAACGGGTTTTGTGGAATTCTGCTCAATTCCGGCAAACGTTGGCTCGTGATCAAATCAACGAGGGGTTCGCCTCGGTGATCCGGTAAAATCGGGTAAAATAACCCTGTTTCCTGCCAGGCGCACAAAGTGCGGTGAGCCTCGCGCCTTGCACAAGTACTCCGAATTTGACCACCTCATCCAGGCTCATCGAATCCTGTATGCCTTGCCCGATTGCGCTGTGTCCGGCAGCATGCACGACGATAGTTGCCAACCTGATCGAGGTCGCCTTATGCCTGAAGAGAATATCCTTATCGTCGAGGACGAGAGCATTATCGCCCTATCGATCCAAAACAGCCTGCACATCGCCGGCTATCGGGTCGCGGCAATCACCATCTCCGGCGAGGCGGCCATCGACTACGCCCGGGAACACCGCCCCGACCTAGCCCTGGTCGATATCACCCTGGCCGGCAAGATGGATGGCATTGCGACCGCCGAAATCCTGCGTTCGGAACTGGATATTCCGATTATCTATATGACTGCATTGAGCGATGAAAAAACGTTGAACCGCGCCCAAATTACATTGCCCTACGCCTACCTGGTCAAACCTTTTCAAGAACGCGATCTGCGTATCGCCATCCAGATTGCCCTGTACAACCACCAACTGGAAAGCAAGCTAAGACAGCGCACCCAGGAACTGGAAGCGATACAGCTCGTTTCGACAGCCATCCGCTCGGCCCTGGCGCTGGATGAAATTTACCCGATCTTTTCAGAGCAATTACGCACCCTGTTCAAAGCCCACGCATCGGCGATTGCCCTGGCGCTGCCAGAGCAGAACGAGCTGCGGATTGAGATGGGCCAGGGAGAATGGGCGCAGTGGCAGGGGCAGCGCGTTTCGGCGCAAGAAACGACCTACGCCCAAATCATCGCCACCCGCCGGCCCGCTATAGGGGCAGGTCTGCCCTTGGACGAGCAAAGCGCTGCGGGTTTTACGATCGGCGTACCGCTCACCGCTTTCCAAAACGTGATCGGCGTTCTGTTCCTGGCCACCCGGGAGCCGCTCAACGCCGACCAGGTGCGCCTGCTGGCGGCCATCAGCGATATCGCGGCCAACGCCATCCACCGCCAGACGCTGCACCAACGCCTGGAAGAACAATACCGGGCGCTGAAAACCGCCCAACAGCAACTGGTGCAAAGCGAAAAGCTGGCCGCACTGGGGAAGATGATTACGGGGATTGCCCACGAAGTGAACAACCCGCTGGCCTCTATTCTGTTGTATGCCCAGATTCTGCAACAACAGCCGCCGGCGAGCGAAATCCAGAGCAAATCTCTGGACAAAATCGTCCAGGAAGCCCACCGCGCCGCTCATATCGTGCGCGGGTTGCTGGATTTCGCTGGCCAACGGCCGGCGCACCGCAAGCCCACGCAGGTCAACGATGCGGTAAAACTCAGCCTGGACCTGGCGCAGGCCGCACCGCTGCTGAGCAAAATCCAGTTCGAGACTCACCTGGCAGACGATTTACCCGTAACCCAGGCCGATCCTTTGCAATTGCAACAGGTGTTTTTAAATCTGATTAACAACGCCTGCCAGGCAATCGTGGCGCGTATCCAACAGGAGCAGGCCACGGAAAACAACACGGCGCGGCCGCCTGCCCTGTACATCACTTCACAATTCGGGCCCCCCCTTTACGTCCTGGATCGCAGCGCATCCCGGCCAGTCATCCGGGTCATTTTCCAGGATAACGGTACGGGCATTTCACCCGACATCATGCCACACATTTTTGATCCTTTTTTCACCACTTACCAGAACAGGACGGGCCTGGGATTATCCATCTGCCACGGTATCCTTGCCGAACACAACGGGCGCATCTGGGCCGAGAGCCAGTTCGGCCAGGGCGCCACGTTTTTCGTCGAACTCCCGGTCGTTACTGAAAAGCCGCTCGAAAACCTGGAAGACCCTGGCTGATTGAAAAAGGGCGCGGACAAGGGCGGATGAACGCGGGCGCCTTTTCTCGTTGATCCAGGCTGCCGGCGTTGCCGGCAGATCAAGGGGAACATTTACCGTTCCAGAACCCCGGCCAGCAATACTCAGACAATTCTAACTGTTTCCACAGTTTTGGATAAGATGAGTATTGATATAATTACGCCCCAACCACTCTACAATCATAGAAAGACAGGTGCATCTTGAAACCAACGACCGTCAAGAAAATCCTTCACCTCCTGTTTGCTTTCATCTCAACCCTGGCGATGTGCCTGGCGGCGCTGCTGCCAGATCTCTCAGCGGCGGCGCAAGAGCCGCAGCCCGGGCGCCCGGAACAGGCCGCTGCCCAGGCGGCGCAGTTAACCCAGGCGGGGGCCAGGATCGCCTACCATGCCCAGACCGGTAAAGTTCGTTTCATCGGCGCCGACCCGGCGCAGCCGCTCGCCCAACCGGCCGCGCTGGCTGCTTCCGCCAGCGCCAGCGAAGCGGCCCTGGGCTTTTTAGCGGTTTACGGCGATTTGTTCGGGCTACAGCAACCGGCGCAGGAATTGACCGTGGAACGCAGCCGCACCCTGGAAGATGGGCGCAGCGTCAGCCGTTTCCAGCAGGTATACCAGGATATTCCCGTATTGGGCGGCGAATTGATCGTGCAGACCACTGCGGCGAACCAGGTCCTGGCGGTTACCGGTGAAGTGCTGCCCGACATCGCCGTATCCACAACGCCATCGATAAGCGCCGAAGCGGCCCGGCAGGCAGCGCTGGACGCCGTGCAAAAAACCTACGGGCTGGCAGCTTCCGGCCTGCAGGCAAGCGAGCCGGCGCTGTGGATCTTCAACCCGGTGCTGATCCAGCCAGGCAGCGGGATAACCCGCCTGGTGTGGCGCCTGGAGGTGACTTCGAGCGACGATTTATTGGTACGCGAACTGGTGCTGGTGGACGCACAACGCGGCGGGGTCGCTTTGCACTTCAACCAGGTGGACACAGCCTTGAGCCGCTCCACGTACACCGCCAACAACAGCACCACCCTGCCCGGCACGCTGGTGTGCAACGAGTCCAACCCGGACTGCACCGGCGGCGATACGCACGCCGTGGCGGCGCACAAATATGCCCGCGATACTTACAATTTCTATTCCACCTATCACGGGCGCGACAGCGTCGACAACGCCGGGATGACGCTGGTTTCGACCGTGCACTATGGATCGAATTACGCCAACGCCGGCTGGGACGGCAATCAGATGATCTATGGCGACGCGGCCGGCTACCCGCTGGGCGACGACGTGGTGGCGCACGAGCTGTCCCACGGCGTAACCCAATACGAATCGAACCTGTTCTACTATTACCAGTCGGGCGCAATCAACGAATCCTTCTCGGACGTGTGGGGAGAGTTCGTCGATCTCGTCAATGGCGCCGGCACCGATACCTCGGCGGTGCGCTGGCTAATGGGCGAGGATATCACCGGGTTGGGCGCAATCCGCAACATGCAAAACCCGCCGGCCTTCAGCGACCCCGACAAGATGACCAGCGCAAATTACTACACGGGGAGCAGCGATAACGGCGGCGTACACACGAACAGTGGAATCAACAATAAGGCCGCTGCTTTGATGACCGACGGCGGCACCTTCAACGGTTACACCATCACCGGGTTAGGCATCACCAAAGTAGCCGCCATCTATTACGAAGTGCAGACCAACCTGTTCACTTCGGGCTCGGATTACGGCGACCTGTACGAAGACCTGTACCAGGCTTGCCTGAACAAGGTGGGCAGCGCCGGAATTACCAGCGCCGACTGCCAGCAGGTGCGCAATACCACTTTGGCCGTCGAGATGAACCAGCAGCCGGTGGCTAACTTTAACCCGGATGCCGAAATATGCGCCACCGGCACCACACCGGTCAACACCTTCTTCGACGACCTGGAAAGCGGCTTTAGCAACTGGACCCTGGGCGCGCTGAGCGGTACGAACTTCTGGACGACGACCGATCCATGGGGCCCATACACCCACTCGGGCAGCGGCGTGCTGTATGCAGACGACTATTACAGTTCATCGAACGCCTATGCAGCGATGGCCAATGCCGTCACCATCCCCTCGGGGGCTTATCTGCTTTTCTTCCACGCCTTCGACACGGAGTCATCTTACGACGGCGGCGTGATCGAGTACAGCGCCAACGGCGGAGCGTGGACGAGCGGCAGCAGCCTGATCGACAGCGGCAAAGCTTACAACGGCGCCATTTCGGCATTAAGCGGGCAGCAGGGTTTCACCGGATCGAGCCACGGTTACGTTTCCACCCGGCTCAATCTGAGCTCGCTGGCCGGGAAAAGCGTGAAATTCCGCTGGCGCATGGTTACCGATCCAGGGGGATACGTTTGGGGCTGGTGGGTGGACGATGTCCGCATCTATACCTGCTCTTCGACCACGGTGCAATTCAACTCGCCCACCTATAACGTGACCGAAAACGGCGGCTCAGCCACGATCACCGCCATCCTGAACGCCGTATCAAGCAACACGGTGACGGTAAACTACGCCACCAGCAACGGCAGCGCCGCGGCCGGCAGCGATTATACGGCCGCCAGCGGTACGCTGACTTTCTCGCCAGGCGCAACCAGCCAGACCTTCAGCGTGCCCATCACCAACGATACGCTGGACGAAGACGATGAAACGATCTCGATCGCCCTGGGCGGCCCGACCAATGCCAGCCTGGGTACGCAGAGCAGCACCACGCTGACCATCCTGGACAACGATGCCGCGCCAACCGTACAATTCAGCTCGGCAAACTACAGCGCCAGCGAAGGGGCCGGCTCAGCCGCGATCACCATCCACCTGAGTGCGGCTTCTGGCAAGACGGTGACGGTAAACTACGCCGCCAGCAACGGGACTGCCACGGCCGGCAGCGATTACGGCGCTACCAGCGGCACGCTGACCTTCGCTCCCGGCGTAACCAGCCAGGCGTTCAGCGTGCCCATCTATCTCGACATCGCGAGCGAGAGCGATGAAACCGTCCTGTTGGCGTTGAGCAGCCCGGGAAACGTCGCCATGGGCGCCCAGAGCAGCGCCACGCTGACCATCGCCAACAGCCTCGCCTATCCCATGTTCCTGCCGGTGGTTGCGAAGTAAAGCAAAGCTACCGGTAATTGCTTACAAATCCCAATCTTGCTCTTCAGCCGCCCTGACCAGCAGGGGGTAGATTTGCGCCGCCCGCGAGCTCGCCATCGCGACCACGCAGCCCGCGCCGCCGCATTGTTCGCAGAGGATTGGACCTTTGAAAAACTTGTAGCGCTGTGACTTGACGTTTTTAGGAGCAAACCAGGTGCTGCCTTCTCCCTGGCAATCCGGGCATTGCTGAGGCTGGCAGGCGGTTCCCAACCAGCCCGTTCCCTGGCATCTGCGGCAGCGCAGGTGAGCGCGCCGCCAGCCATCATAATCCCGCCGGTAGTCCGTACCGGGCAGGGCCACGGTCAGCAATACATCCCCTAATACCTGGCTCCATCGCCGGGAATACAGGCGCGGGTAACGCACCTGGTAATAAAACCCCGCACCCCGGCACCGGCTGCATATCTCGCTGCGTGGAAACTTGGGCATTGGACACTCCTGTTATGGGACGCGGACGAGCGCGGATGAACGCGGATGAACGCGGATGTCTTTACTCATTAACCCAGGCTGCCGGCTGCGCCGGGCAGTTTAACCCATTTTATCAAACATTCATGAACCCGGGCAGCTCGACTTGCGCACGATCAGGCTGGTATCCAGGATGACGTGACGGGTGGGCAGATCGGGGTTCTCGATCCGCTCGAGCAACAGCCGCGCCGCGGTGACCCCCATCTCGAAGGTCGGTTGGGCGATGACCGTCAGCGGGGGTTGCAGCGAGGTGGCCCAGGACATATCATCGAAGCCAACCACGGTAATCTCATCAGGGATTGCCATGCATTCTTCGTTGATGGCCTGCAAGGCCCCCAAAGTCATCAGGTTGTTCCCCACCAGCACCGCGCTGGGAGGCTGCGGCAGATCGAGCAGGCGCTTCATGGCCAGGTAGCCGCTTTCCTGGCGAAAATCGCCGATTTGCAAATATTCGCCGGGAACGGGGATGCCGGCGGCGCGCATGCCCTGGATAAAACCCTGGCGGCGCTCTGCGCCGGTGCTCACCCGCTCCGGCCCGCCGATCAAAGCAATCCGCCGGTGCCCCAGGCTGACCAGGTGTTGCACCGCATCGCAAGCCGCCTCCACGTTATGCACGGTGACGGTATCCACTTTCAGCCGGGTAATGGCGCGGTCGATCACCACGACCGGCATACGCTCGGATACCAGTTTCCGTAAAACGTCGGAGTCGCTGCGGCATGGAGAAATAATGATCCCCGAAACGCGCTCGGCCTCCAGCGTGTTGAGCTGTATTCTCTCCCGGTGCGGATCTTCATCGGAGTTGCTCAACAGCAGGACGAAATTATCTTCTTCGATGACGCTCTCGATGCCGCGGATGACGCTGGTAAAAAAGGGGTTCTGGATATCGGAGATCACAATGCCGATAATTTGCGATACCCGCCGGCGCAGGTTGCGCGCTGCCCGGTCGGGCTGGTAGTTCAACTCAGCGACCGCATCCAACACCCGCTGCCTCATTTCAGGGCTCACGTAGCCGCGCCCGGAGAGAACGCGAGAAATCGTGGCGGTGGACACCCCCGCCAATTCGGCTACCTGCTTAATGGTGACGGATGAACTCCCCCTGTTCTTGGGAATAACGGGTCTTCTGGGTTTACGCATCTCATTCATGATCGGCTTATTGGTCCGCCAGCTCAGGCCAATCGGCACGCGGCAACCGCTGCTCTACCGGCAAGATCGAAAAGGGGCGATGAGGCTCAAGTTGGTACCAATAGGCGGTGCTGGAAAAATCATCCGACCGGCGGTTGGCATGGCCATGTTCTATCGAAACCCGGATCGAACGGCTGAAGCGAACCGGGTCGGGGATGTGCCAGCGATACCAGGAAATTTGCCCGGTCCACAGTTTGCCGCCCGGCAGGGTCAGCCCGAAGAAGGGCGAAGCAAAATGTTCGTTGGGTCCCCAGGCAGTGTTGAAATAGTCTTCGGTGCCGGTGCCGTGGCAGGTGGGCGGCCAGCGCCGTCCTTCGTTATCACCATCGATAAAAATCATCTCGTCGCCTTCTCCGTACCAGTTGTCATCTCCTTTCGGGTAGCGCATGGCGTGGATGTTCAGGTTGCAGCCCACATATTGCCCGCTGCCTTCCGCTTCCAGGATCAAATAATTGCCCTGGTCGCTCAGATTCACCCCGGCGCTGCGGTAAGTGCCATCGTCCATCTCAGGCGGCTCCACCAACCCGTCGGTGGGGTTTTCCCGCCGCCAGCAAGCGTGCAGACGCCCCAGGCCATCGACCGGTGCGTCCCAGGTTTCGTAATCGATATTGTAATATAAACGGGTCTCGCTGGCGTAATTTTCGCTGGTCACTTCGAGGCGCGCCCCTTTGGAAAATGGCATGGGCAGGTAACAGTTCAGCCCGCTGCCATCGCGCACCGCCATCACCATCGGCAAAGAGGCATAATTGACGGTGCGAGCGTGCCCTACGCCGAAAAAATCGCCCAGGGGGACCAACACGCTGGGTTCCTGCTCACCGTCCCAATAGATCTTCAACAGCATTTTACGCAGGTAATTGGTTTCGATGCTGTGCAACGTCATCCAGATGTGGGTGATGCAGCCCGGACCCTGGACATCCAGCAGGGTATGGGTCTCGCCGCGCACAATGCACAGGCGGTCGCGGTTATCGCCCTGGGGCGAATAGCTCGAGGCGCGGTGCGAATGGCGAGAGTTATCGACACGGACAAAATCGAACCAGTTGTGAGAATTCATACCGTCTCCTTCGGAAGGGATGGGGTGATGGGCCAATGGGGCACTCAGTCACTGAGTACTCAACACTCAAACCTCGGGCAGCGGCGGGAAGTCGGCGCGGGGCAGGCGTCCGGCAACCGGCAGGATGCCGAAGGGTTTGTGCGGCTCCGCCTGGTACCAGTAGGCTGTGCTGGAATAATCGTCGGAGCGGCGGTTGGCATGACCGTGTTCGATGGACACGCGAATGGAGCGGGCAAAGCGCACCGGGTCGGGGATGTGCCAGCGATACCAGGAAACGAAGCCGGAAAACTCGCGCGCCCCGGGTTTGGTCAGGCCAAAGAAAGGCGAGGCGAAATACTCGCGCGGTCCCCAGGCGGTGTTGAAGTAATCTTCGGTGCCGGTGCCGTGCAGGGTGGGCGGCCAGCGCACGCCTTCGTTGTCGTCGTCGATGAAGATCATTTCATCGCCTTCGCCGTACCAGTCGCCCAGTTCCTTCTTCACGCGCAAGTTGTGGATGTTCAGGTTGCAGCCGACGTATTGCCCGGCGCCTTCCGCTTCCAGGATCAAATAATTGCCCTCGTCCGAAAGATTGATCCCGGAATGCAAGAAATAATGGTTATCCATCTCCGGCGGCTCGGGGATGCCATCACAGGGGTTCTGCCGCCGCCACTGGGCGTGCAGCCGGCCCAGGTCGGCCAGCGGCTCGTCCCACAATTCGTAGTCGATGTTGTAATACAGGCGCGTCTCGGTGAGGAAGTTCTCGCAAGCGATCTCGATGCGCGCCCCCCGGCTGAAAGGCATGGGCAAATAGCAGTTCAGCCCGGTGCCCTCGCTCGGCGCCATGACCATGGGCAGCGAGGCATAGGTGACCGTTTCGCCATGCCCCACGCCGAAGAAATCGCCCAGCGGCACCAGGACGCTGGGCTGATCTTCGCCATCCCAATACATTTTGAGCAGCAGCTTACGCAGGAAGTGCGGCTCGGTATTGAACGCGGTCATCCAGATGTGGGTGATGCAGCCGGCGCCGGCTACATCCAACAGCGTCACGGTTTCGCCGCGCACCAGCGATAGCCGGTCGCGGTTATCGCCCTCGCGGGAGTAGCTGGAGGCACGATGGGAGTGGCGACGTTTGTCGATACGCACGAAGTCGAACCATTGAAACATGTTGCCTTCCTTTATTCGAGTAACGAGTGATGGGTAATCCGTCAAACACCAGTTTGCACCCCGCGCCGGTCGACGACCGGGCGGCCATCTTTAATGACCAGCAAGATGTTGGCGTGATCCTGCAAAATACGGATGTCCTCCAGCGGGTCGCCGCGCACCACCAGCAGGTCGGCCAATTTGCCCTTTTCCAGGGCGCCGATCGAGTCGGCCATATCCAGCACTTCCGCCCCGGTGCGCGTGGCGGCGAGGACGGCCTGCATGGGATCCATCCCGATGGTGGTCAGCAGTTCCAGCTCCATCGCATTGCAGCCGTGAGGCACGTTGTCCGCGCCGGCGTCGGTGCCCACGGCGATGCGCACGCCCAGTTGCCAGGCTTTGGGGATGACCCGGTACATCGACTCGTAGGCATTCAGGATCAGATCATCCGGCCATTTCTCCTGGGGGAGCGTCTTGCGGATCTCCAGTGTGTTGCGCACGCAGTGGGTCATGGTCGGCACCAGGTACGTGCCGCGTTCGGCCATGAGCTGGAGGGTAGCATCGTCGACGAAATGGGCGTGTTCGAGCGAATCGACGCCGGCCTCCACCGCCCAATATTCGCCCTGGCTGCCCAGGCTGTGGGCGGCCACCTTGCGCCCGGCGGTATGCGCCTCCTCGCAGATGACTTTCAAGACATCGGGGCGCATCTCGGGGGCAAAGATGATCGGGCGGCCTTTGACACGGTAGCCGCGCCCGGCGTTGATCTTGATGTGGTCGACGCCCATCCTCACCAGGTAACGCACCGCCTTGCGCGCTTCTTCGGGGGTATCGACCACGTTGTTGAAATAGCCCAGGCCGACGTCCGGGCGCAGCCCATTGCGCAGATCCATGTGCCCACCGGTGGCGGTCAGGCCGTAGCCGCAGGCCGAAATGCGCGGCCCTTCCACCAGGCCATCCCGGATGGCATTGCGCAGGCAGATATCCACGAAATCAAAGCTGAGCATATCGCGCAACGCAGTAAAACCCGCCAGCAAGTCCTGGCGGGCATTGGCGTAAGCATGCAGGGCAAAGGTCCCGGGCAGATCGCCGACCATGCCTTCCCTGCTGGCCAGCGGGTCGCCCGGGACGCCGCTCCACATGACGTGCACGTGGGCGTCGATCATGCCGGGCATGACCGTCTCCCCGGAGGCGTCGACGAAGTCCGCATCGTCTGGAACAACGGCCTGCCGGGCGTCGAGGATTTCGCTGATCCTGCCGCCCGATACAAATAACCACACGTCGCGGCGCGGCGGCCCTCCCCCGCCATCGATCAATTGACCTGCACGGATGACCAGCATTTCCAACCTCCTTAACCGACCACCTGCTGGTAGACTCTCAACAGGTTTTCGCCCATGATCTTGCGCACGTCCTGTTCCGAGAAGCCGCGGCGGAGCAGGCCGGCGGTGACTTCCTGCCAGCGGTCGGCTTCTTCCAGCCCTCGGGTCCAACTGCCAATGGCGTAGGGCAGATGACTCTGGTAAACGTCGAAGTCGGCGCCCAGGCCGACGTGATCGGCGCCCATCACCCGGGCAGCGTGCTGGATGGCATCCAGGAAAGTCTCCAGGGTGGCGTCCTGCGGGTCGGCGGCCAGGGATTGAGGCACGGTCGTGGCGCAGAACAGCCCGCCATTGGCGGCGATCTTCTCCAGCATGGCGTCATCCAGGGTGCGCGGGTGCGTCGGGTTGACCGCCTTCACCCCGCCATGCGAATGGATCACCGGCTGCTCGCTGACCTGGAGCACGTCCAGCATCGCCCTGGGGGTGAGGTGCGCCAAGTCGACGACCATGCCCAGGCGGTTCATCTCCTTGACCACCGTTTTGCCAAACTGGGACAACCCGCCGCCCTCGCGCCCTTCGTAGCCGCCATCGGCCAGGTCGTTGCGCAGGTTCCACGCCAGGCCCATGGCGCGCAGGCCGAGGCGATAGAACGTGCGCAGCAGGCCCAGTTCGGTGAGCACCGGCTCGCCGCCCTCGAAGTTGAGAAATACTGCGATCTTGCCCTGGGCTTTGGCTTCGAGCGCCTGGGAGGTCTTCGTCACCAGGGCGACCGCAGCGGCATTGGCTTCCAGGATGGCAAAGACGGCATCCAGCTCTTTCAGCGCCTGGGCGGTGGGGTGCAACCCCAGCTCGGGCCCGACGCACAGGGCGAAGGTCTGCACGTCGATGCCGCCCTGCTTCAGGCGCGGCAGGTGCAGATCGACGCCGATCATCCATTGCTGCAGAAAGCGCTCCTCCAGCGGGGCCTCGTAGGCCACATCGCGGTGGGCGTCCCAAACCAAAATATCTCGATGAAATTGTGCGATATCCATGTTTCAACTCTTTAGGCCGGTCATGGTAATGCCTTTGACGAAATACTTCTGCAAGAAGACCACCAACACCAGCATAGGCAGAGCCGAGATGGTGGTGGTGCTCATGATCACCGTCCAGTCGATTTGTAGATCGTGGGCGGCATCTGTTGCGGCAGCGTGGACCATGCCCAACTGGATGGTGAGGCGGTCCAGGGATTGCAGGATGATCAACGGCCAGAAATAATCGTTCCAGGTGCCCAGGGCGGTGAGCACCCCTAACGCCGCCAGGGCGCCAGAGGTCAGCGGCAGGGCGACCTTGAAGAAGATGCCCAGTTCCGACATACCGTCGACGCGCGCCGCATCCAGCAGGTCGGCCGGCAAGTTCAAGAACGCCTGGCGCATGACAAAGACGCCGAAGGCGCTCATCAATCCAGGGAAGACTACCCCGGTCAGCGTATTGGTGACCTTCAGATTAAAGGCGCCGACGTACCAGGGGATGAGCAGCATCTCGCCGGGCACCATGATGGTGGCGAGAATGATGACGAAAAAGACGGTACGCCCCGGAAAATTGAACTTGGCCAGGGCATAACCGCACAGGGCGCAGAAGAACAAGGTGCTGAAGGTAGTGAGCAGGGTCACCATGATCGAGTTGAAAAACCAGGTGCCAAACTGCCAGCGGGTGAGCACGTCCACGTAATGGGCCAGGGTTGGCTCGCGGGGGAAAAAGCGGAAGTAGTAAATCTCCGGCTTGGGCTTCAGAGAAGTGAGCACCATCCACAAAAATGGCAGGACCGTGGTGACCGCTACCAGGATCAGCCAGGCATAAGCCATGCCCTGGGTCAAGTAGCGCTGGATTTTATTGCGACGCACGATCGCCCGGTGGTGAGCCAGCGCTCCTGCATCGATCTCTTGCGTTGTCAAGACACACCTCCAGAATCAATATTCCACGTTGCGTTGGGTGACGCGCAACTGGATCAGGGTGATGACCATAATGATGATGAAGAATATTACCGTGATGGCCGCGGCGCGCCCCATGTTGAGGCGGGTAAACGCTTCCATATAGATATAGAGCGGCATGGTCAGGGTGCTGTTCATCGGGCCGCCGGCGCCGTTGTTGCCCGACATGGTGCGCACCAGGTCGAAGTTTTTCAGCGAGGCGGTGACCGCCAGGATGGATACCAGCACCAGGGTGGGGTTCAACAGCGGAAAGGTAATCTTCCAAAAAGTCTGCCAGCCATTGGCGCCGTCCACTTTGGCGGCGTCGTAGACTTCGGCAGGGATGGCGTCCAATCCAACGGTAAATAACAGGGTGTAATAGCCGATCGAAGCCCAGGCAGAGACGAAGGCAATCGCATACAGCGCGGTTGGAACATTCATGAGCAGGAGCGACTTGGTGTCGGGCACCCCCAACAGTCGCAGGGTGTGGAAAACGAATCCCTGGCGAGAGTAGATGAAGATAAAAATCCAACCCAGGGCAACGCCGGAGGTCAAAAACGGCAGGAGCATCAAGGTGCGCAGCAGGTTCTTAAACCTGGGGATGGCCTGGAAAGCCAGCGCGGTCACCATGCCGAATGTCAGCACCAGGGGAACGCGAAACAGGGCAAAGCGCAGCGAGTTATACAACGACTTCCAGAGCAGTTCGTTGTCAAAAATATCCTGGTAATTTTTGAAACCGATGAAGGGCTTTACCGGGTTCAAAATGTTGTATTTCTGGAAGGAGAACTGGAAGGCCTCCAGCATCGGGAAAATCATGATGGCCACAAAGTAAACGAAGGGCAGCGCCAGGAAAACCAGGCCATAATACGCCATGCGCGCCTTCAACTTCAAGCGCGGCGCCAGCACTTTGTCTGAGACGTACATCAGCAACAGAAATATGCCGATGGCAGCCAGAATCGGCATAATCTTCGGGTTGAGCGAACCGGTTAAGATAGTCTCTGGCATCGGGCACGTCCTTATCTAAGCGAACAGCGATCAGCTTACAGCAATCAGGGTAACGAGCGGATGGTTTTGCGTGGCCCAAACCTGACAGGTCTTGATGGTGAGGCCGGAGCACCGGTCACCGATGTAGACCTGTCAGGTTTCTGGGACATAGACCCTAAGGGTCTGGTGAGGGTCTTTCGCTACGATCGGCTACTGGCCGTAAAACTCGTCGCGCAGCTTCTGGGTCTGTTCGGTACCCCAGGTGAGCACTTCGGCGGGATCCTCGCCGTTCAGGAGCACTTTGTCGCCCATATCCAGCGATACCTGGCGCTCGCCTTTCTCATCCACCCACGGGATCGGCACGGATTCGGGCAGGGTGGCCAGCCAGGCCTGGATATCGGGATTGTCCTTGAACATGGGATCGTCCATCAAGGATTTCAGAGGCGGCAGGCCGCCGACGATCTCGATGTAGGCCTTGATCACTTCCGGCTTGGTGAGGAACTTCATGAACTTGTAGGCGGCTTCGGCCCGCTTGGGATCCTGAACGCCTTTCGAGGTGACGTTCATCGACCAGTACTGCGACTGGTTGCGGTTGGCCAGCTTGGGATCGGAGGCCGTGCCAGGCGGCAGCGGGAAGGCGCCCCAGTTCAAATCGGGGGCGTTTTCCTTGATCACCGGGACATTGCCGGGGGAGCCAAGGCGCATGCAGGCCGCGCCGGTGTAGAAGCCCGGCCCGGGGCCTTCACCCCAACCCACATCCATGATCTTATCCTTCAGCCACAGGTTGTTGAACCAGGTGAAGGTTTCGGCGCCGATGGGGCTGTCGTTCCAGGTGACCTTCTTGCCATCCGCTGATAACATCGGCTGGCCGTTCTTTTCGATCAGGACTTTCCACAGGATGTGCTCCTGGGTGCCATACTCCAGGTAGAAGCCGGCGCGCTCGAGGGTGCCATCCGCGCCGCGCTTGGTGCACTTAATGGCCGCCTGGCGCAATTCTTCCCAGGTCTTAGGCAATTCGGTGACGCCAGCCTCGGCAAAGTAATCCTTGTTATACAGGATGGCCCAGTTGCTCAGGTTCATCGGCAGGCCCCACAGGTCGCCATCGATGAACATCGGCTCGATACCGGCCAAGTATTGCTCGCGCATCTCCGCCTCGGGGAACATATCCTTCGGGAGAGGCGCCAGGAAGCCGGACTTCTTCCACAAAGGAACCCAGCCATAGAAGGGGTTGACCAGGTCCGGCCCCTGCCCGGTGGGCACCTGGGCGGCAATCTTTTCGTTGATCTCGTCGTAAGAAATGGGGGTGTAGTTGACCTTGATATCCGGGTTTTCGGCCTGGAACATGTCGATGACTTTCAAGATCGCCTTATCCCAGTTGGGGAAATCCACCTGCCAGTATTCCAGGGTGACCGGCTCAGCGGCCGGCTGGGCTTCGGGGGCCTTGGTCGGCTCGGCCGGGGCGGGGGCTTCCGGGGGCTTGGTGGGTTCAGCCGCCTTGGGCGCCTCGGGGGGTTTGGTGGGTTCAGCCGCCTTGGGCGGCTCGGGTGCGGTGGTCGGGGCTGCGGGCGCTCCACACGCCGATAACAGCAGCGACATCAAAATCAGTACGTAGGCTAATTTCTTCATCAAGGAATCCTCCGGTTTTATGGTTCTGATGGTTGATATGGCCGTTTTGGGACAGGGTGAATGGTTTGGAACGTTCGATAAGGACCTCCTTTACTGGGGAGAAAGGTGCGGGGGGAAAGGTGCAACGCACCTGGAAGGTGCATCGCACCGCGGGGAGCGAAGGTGCATTGCACTTGGGGAGTACATTGCGCCTGGCATCCTGGCGGGGGAAAGTGCAACGCACCTGGAAGGTGCATCGCACCGCGGAGGAAGGCCGTTCAAATCAGGAGATACTCGCTTTGTAAAGGCTTCATCGGCCGGCACCCCTGGCTGGTGAAACACACGTCCTGCTCGACGCCAAAATTGACCACCTGGCCGCCCCACTCGGGGACGGCATCCGCAATGGATAACTCCATGGTGAAGGTGGTGTCGAACTGCAAGGGCACATCGCCGCGCCCGGGGTTGGTCACCTGCTCCCAGGGCAGGCCAATCAATGGGCCAGGCTCGTGCAGATAGTAGCCCAGCGAATGGGAGTAGATTTTGGGCGAGGGGATGCCCTGCACTTTTGCGCTGGACAGGGCATTGCTCAAGATCTGGTTGCCGCTCAACCCGGCGACAAAAGAATTCATGAACACCTGCTCGAGGCGATTGGCCTGGGCGAACAGGTTCGACAGGCCGGCTGGCACGCCCAGCTCTCCGACCCGGCGCACATAAGCCCACTCCTGCAAGTCGCTGCACAGGCGCAGGTAGCGGTTGCCCACATCGCAGTGAATGATGTCGCCGGGGCGGATCACTTTATCTTCCACCGGGTAGCGCTCTTTCTCGGCGTTGCTGCGCACCAGGTTGAAAAACGGGATGAAAGACTGCTCCAGGCCAAGCGCCTGGCTGGTTTGCCAGAAAGCCCACTGCAAATCGTCGGTAGTGGTGACGCCGGGGGTAATGGTATGGGGGCTGAAACAGTCGGCAATGATGGCCTTGGTAATACTGACCAGGTGAGGGTAGAATTGCAGTTCCTCCGGGGCGAGCACGCTCAACCAGTGCGTGCAGGCGGCTTCTGCCGAGACCAGCCTTTCGACGTACTTTGGCTCCAGGCAGGCGACGAGCTGCTGGTACAAATTGCAGGTCAGGCCGCCGGCGGCCCACTGGACGCTGCCAATGTTGATGCCAATACGCTGCGGGTCGCGCTCGGCGACGATCTTCGCCAGCAGCGGCCACTGTTCGGTGTGGTACACGCCGCTCCAGGGCTTGTCGTACAGGTCACGCAGGTTGGTCATGGAAAGGTTGATGCGCTCCACGCCGGCCTGGCCGCGGTCGAAAAAGACCAGCATCTGCAGGATGGGCGCCCAGGTGCGCAGAGGGATCATCGTCCTAAACACCGGGTCGTAGTCATCTTCCTGGCACAAGATCACCCACATATCCAACCCGGCCTGGCGCATCGCTTCCGGTAGGATGGTATCCAGGCGGCGGCGCAGGATCTTGACAGAGAGCTCATCCTGCTCTTTCAGCGAGAGGATTTCCGGGAAGCCGTTCAACAGTCACCTGCCTTTCTCAGTATATTGAAATGGATCGAGCAAAACGAGGTAATCGATTTCACACAGAGATACAGTTCTCCCAGGCGAAACACCCCCACTCCTGGCCCGTTCTTTTCCTGCCCGGTTCCAACCACTCCAGGCGAACAAAAACCCCTTTTCCGGCGGCGGATTGCACCCCTTCTACCCACAACCTGGTCCAGGATGCCCGCCAGCGCCGGAAAATGGAGCTGCTTTCGTGATGACTGGCCCGCAATCCGATCCAAAGGAATGCTCTCCATGCGCAAGCCGATGAAACAGTGAACAGAGTCAGGGAAAAGCTATCTGTGCATGTAAACGATTACACAGAGTATATCACATCATTTGAGGCGTGTCAATAAGTGATTCAGACAAATTTGTCCTTCAAGCGATGAGTAACCGGTCAACGAGTTGCCGGTGGGTAAGATGGTTTTGGGAGCGGAGGCGCACCAGGGGAAGGGTGCAACGCACCTGGGGGCTCTCGCGGGGGAAAGGTGCAACGCACCTGGAAGGTGCATCGCACCTGGGGGGAGGTGCATTGCACTTGGAGAGTGCATTGCACCTGGGGGCCATCGCGGGGGAAAGGTGCAACGCACCTGGAAGATGCATCGCACCAGGGGGGAGGTGCATTGCACTTGGAGAGTGCATTGCACCTGGGGGCCATCGCGGGGGAAAGGTGCATTGCACTTGGGGAGTGCATTGCACCTGGGGCTATCGCGTGGGAAAGGTGCAACGCACCGGGAAGGTGCATCGCACCGGGAGGAAGGCGGGGTGAGAGGTGGTTACTCCTGGCAGCGCGGGCAGTAATAACACGCCCCGCCCAGGTATTGCTCTTTGCGGATCTCGCCACCGCAGGCCGGGCAGGGACGCCCGAGGGCGTTCTTGTCCATGAGGCGCACGTAGCCGCCGGGCCGGTCGAACAGGTCGTATTCATCGTAACGGCCGCCCTGCCGGATGACTTCTTGCACGGTCTCCAGGATGGCGTCGTACAGCGCCTGGCGTTGGGACAGGTTCAATTCGCCAATGGCATGCCGGGGATGCAGCCCGGTTTTGAAGAGGATATCCTGGGCGATGGCGTTGCCCAGCCCGGGGATGAGCTGGTCCTGGGTGAGCAGGCCCTTGGCGCTCTTCTTTTCGGCCTGCGTGACCTCGTCGATCAGGCCGGTAAAATATTCGAAGGTGAAGGCGGCATCCAACGGCGTGGGGCGCATGTCTTTGATATACTGCCGTTCGCGTTCCGCACCCTCCTCGAACAATTCCATCGCTCCCCACATCTGCGTGGTGGCGGTGAACGACGAGCCATCCTGGAAAGCCAGCCAGAGATGATATTTTTGCGGCAACTTTGCACCGGCCGGATGGTAGAGCAGTTTGCCCCCGCATTCGCCCAACACCAGGCGATAGCCAGGTTGCAGGGGGACGAACAGCCATTTGCCCTCAGCCCACGCTTCGCCCACGGTTTTACCCATCACCAGCACGGCGAAGCCGTCCGGGCTGCGGTTATACCACACGAATTTGTGCGGAGAGTTGCCCAGGCTGCCTTCCTTGACGACTTTACCCCGCAGGGTCTCATTGATTTGCCTGGCAAATATCGTAAATTCAGGTAATTCGAACATGGGAACCTCCATCCTGTCTATATTAATGGGACGCGGACAAACGCGGATGAACGCGGACGCCTTTTTTCGTTGATCCAGGCTGCCGGCCCCTGCCCGGCAGGTTGACTGATTTGGCTGAAAGCCGTTTTGCGTGGTCTAACCCTGACAGGTCTTCATGATGTTGCCGACTCATTGAGCGCATCCAAAGACCTGTCAGGTTTAATGGCAACTTTTTGCTCCAGCCAGGCTGAAATCGCTTCGTGCACCTCACGGATGCGGATCGGTTTGACGAGACAGGCCAACGGCTGCAAGGTTTCGATGTCTCGGCCGGTATCTTCACCGATATAGCCCGTCATAAACAGGATGGCCGCTCCCGTTTGCGCGACGATCTGCCGTGAGGCTACCAAACCATCGATCTCGCCCGCCAGGTGCAAATCCATCAAGACCACATCGGGGGTTTCTTGCGCAGCGATCTGAACAGCTTCCTCTCCCGATCCGGCCAGGGTGCACACTTGATATCCCATCTTGCTCAACTGCATGCGCAGATCGAGAGAGATCAGGAATTCATCTTCAACGATTAAGATCTTCGCCGGTCTGTCCATTGCCTCACTCATACTCTTGGGCGGTAACGGTTATCTTCAAACTGGATACACCAGGCGACGCCGTGGGAGGTATCCACTTCCACTTTCGCCCCGAGCTGGCGCCCGGCGACTCCGGTGATAATCTGGACGCCCAACGTATCCTTGTGACGGATATCCACGCCAGGCGGCACGCCGACGCCATTGTCAGCGATTTCGAGGCGGATCATCCCCTGCGCGCTCCTGGACAGGCGAATCTTGATTTCACCCTCGCGCCCACCGGGGAAGGCGTACTTGAGGGCGTTGGAAAGGATCTCGTTGATCACCAGCCCGCACGGGACGGCGCTGTCGATCAGGACCGGGACCGATTCGGCTTCCAGACGCAAAGTGATGCGACCCGGGTCCACCTGGTAGGTTGCCAGCAGTAAATTTGCCAGGTCGCTGAGATAATCTTTGAGGTCGATGCTGGACAGGTTCTGGGACTGGTAGAGCTTTTGATGCACCAGGGCCATCGAGCGGATGCGGTTATCCATATCGAGCAGAGTCTTTCGCAAGGCCTGGTTCTCGTCGCGCGCCGCTTCCAGGTTGAGCAAGGCAGAGATGACCTGCATATTGTTCTTGGTGCGGTGGTATAACTCGCGCAGCAGGACTTCCTTCTCCACAAGGGCGGTGCGCAGGTCCTGTTCCGCTCGCTTGAGGTCGGTAATATCCCGGCCAACGACCACCAGCCCCTGGCGTTGATTTCCCAGGGTGAAGGTAGGCACTTTGATCACGTCAAAAACCAGCGGGGGGCCATCCTGACGTGGAATGGTCTCTTCCCCGCGGCTGGCGCCGCCAGCCTGCCAGGCGCGCTCATCGGTTTCTTCGCAGGTAAGAAAGGCGTCCCGGTAGAACTGGCTGAAGTCAGCCAGCTCCGAATCCTTCTTTCCCCGATAATCGACGCCGGTTAGCTGGAAAAGCTTCAAGTCAAATTCATTGGCCTCCAGCCAGCGCCCCCGCCCATCCTTGAAACAGACGATATCGGGCATGGCGTTGATCAAAGTGCGCAGGCGCGCCTCGCTCTCACGCAAGGCTTCTTCCGCTCGTTTGCGTTCGGTGATGTCGCGCACCACCACCAGCATCACCGGCTCGCCATCCACATTTTGCACACTGCAACTCAACTCGACCGGAAAACGTTCGCCATTGGCGCGAAGGTTCGCCGTCTCGATAGGGTGTTCCAGCATGCCTGCACCGCTCAAGCTGCGAGGCAGGACCAACGAGCTGCCAGGCGCCACCAGCCTGGCCACCGGCATGCCCAAAAATTGCTCCCGGCTGTAGCCATACATCTCACAGGCGCGCTGGTTGGCATCCAGAATCTTGCCGGCCGGGGTTTCGACGAAGATGGCGTCCTGCACCCCTTCGAAAATGGCGCGGTAGCGCGCCTCGCTCTCGCGCAGCACCTGCTCGGCGTGCTTCCACTCGGTGATATCGTAGTTAACCCCGGTCATGCGCAGGGGATTTCCACTCTCACCCCTGGTCACCTTGCCGTAGGCTTTGATCACGCGCACTGCGCCATCCGGGCGGATGATGCGGAACTCAGTGTCATATTCGGTTTCGCCGCGGCGGGCCTGTAACGAGACCTCTTCACCGGCAGCGCGGTCATCGGGGTGGACTCTGGCCAGCCAGGATTCGTAAGCGCCGGGGAAATCCTCCCGCCTGACTCCGTAGAGTTCGTACATCTGGTCATCCCAGACCAGCTCGTTTCGCTGGACATCCCAATCCCAAATCCCCAGGCCGGCAGCGCGAGTGGCCAGGTTCAACCGTTCCAGCAGCGTGATGCGCTCGGCTTCCATCAACTTGCGCTCGGTGATATCGGAGATGACCCCCACCAGCGAAACGAGATTACCGGCTTCATCTTCCTGCCGGCGGCCGCTGAGGAATCCCCAAAAATCGCTGCCATCCTTACGGATATAATGCCGTTCGAGCGCCACAGCATCGATCTCGCCGGCGATCAACTGCCTCATTTTCTGATCACCAGCGTATCTCTGATCGGGATGAACATGTTCCGGATAGGTAGAGCCGATCAGTTCGCCCAGCGAACAGCCAAACAGGTCTGCCATGCGCTGGTTGGCATAAGTGATCACCCCTTGCGGGTTGACCAGGATGATGCCGGCATGAGAAGTCTCGAAGATCGTCCGCAGGCGGTTCTCACGATCGCGCAGCGCCTGCTCCATTTCCGCCAGGCGGCGCTCGACGGCGATCTGTTTCAGGGCCTGTTCGACCACCCGCGGCAGGCTGTCCAGAAAGCTGGCATCCTTGACCAGGTAATCCCTCGCCCCGCGCTTCATCATTGCCACTGCCACCCGTTCATCACCCATACCGGTGGTGACGATAAAAGGCGGCATGCCGCCCGGCGCGGCGGCGAGTTTTTCTACCAGTTCTATCCCTGAGACATCGGGCAAAGAATAATCCAGCAAGACCAGACGCGGGCGGTTTTGCGCCAGCCAGCCCATAGCCGCCTTGCCGGTGGTCACGCACGCACTGTGACAGCCCACCTCTTCCAGCTTCTCCTGCACCAGTAAGGCGGTCCCGGGGTCATCTTCGATCAACAAAATCGTGTTGGTTTCGAGCTCTTGTACCATCTAATACCTCAATTTTGCGTGACCTGCAAAGCACGCGCAGCTTTTTGGATCCGAGAGACCGCCTTGCGTGACCGGTGCAGCGCACGGGCGGGCTTATTTCATTCCCAGGCGCTTCCCCTGGGCGAGCATTTCAATGGCTTCGGCCAGGCGCCGCTGGCGGGTTTCTTCTTTCTTTGCGCTCATGATCCAGCCAGCATAGTTACGGCGATGCGAGGGCGGCAGGCGATTGAACTGTTCCCAGGCGACGGCGTTTTCCTGGAGAGTAGCCAGCAGCGACTCCGAGAGGGCCGCTTCCCGCCGGGGCGGAGGGGGTTCCGGCGGCTCATCCAGCGGGAAATCCACGCGGGCCATGCCGGCTTCGGTCATCCGCCCCTCGGCAACCAGCCTGCGCACGCGCGTCTTGTTCGACTCGGACCACTGGCTCTCTGCACGGCGGGGGGTGAACAGGCGAGCGTAACGCTCCTCGTCGATGCGCTGGATCAGGCTGTCCACCCAGCCAAAGCACAGCGCTTCTTCCACCGAGTCGTCATACGGTACGCTCGCCTGGCCAGTGTGACGCTTATAATACACCAACCAGACTTCGCTTTCAACGGCATGATGCTCCTGCAGCCAGGCGCGCCAGGCGGCGCGGTCCGGGGCGTAGAAGGTGCGAGCCATTTCCATCAAGCAGCCGCCTTTCCATTCCACTCCAGGCAGACCAGCCCTTCGGGCCGCAATTCCGTCTCGATCCAGGCAGTATAGTCGATGCCGCCGTGCGCCTCGATGAAGGCATCATCGACGCCCTGGAGCACCAGGGGCAGCATCGCCCAGTAGATGCCGCCGTGAGCGACGCACAGCAAGTTTTCATCGGTGCCGGCATACTGCCCGGTCAAACTTTGGATAAAAGGCACAAAACGCTTTTGCACGTCGTAGAAGTTCTCTCCGCCTTCCATGCGCCTGTCCCAGAGCTTGCGGATGATCCAATCGTCGTACAGGTTGCGCAACATCTGCCAGGAAGGCTCGTCGGTGCGGCCTTCCAGGATACCGACATCGAATTCGCGCAGGGCCTCGACGACGGTGTAATCCACACCCAGGCGGTGCGCCAGGGTGATCGAGGTTTCGATGGCGCGCAGCACCGGGCTGGAGAAAATGCGGCTGATGGCCCGGCCCTGTAGCTTTTGAGCCAGGGCAGCGGCCTGCCGGCGGCCGGCCGGGGTGAGCGGGTGTTTCAGCCCGCGGCAGGAAAATTCACGTAAGACGTTGGCCTGGCTTTCGCCATGACGGGTGAAGTAGATTTTCATGGTTTAGAGTGATGTGTAATCGGTCAATGAGTGATGAGGTAATGGTCAACAAATATCTTACGCTAAAGGGGCACGCCATTTAGCAAATCAGCAATCGAATCGAGAATATACTCCGGCTGCACCTCGCCCTCCAGGTCGCCCGGCTGAAATTCGCCGGTCTTCACCAGGGCGGAGCGCAGGCCGAACCGGCGGGCGCCGACCACGTCGGTGGATACCCGGTCGCCTACCATGAGCACTTCGGCTTTTTGCAGGCCCATGTCCTGCATGGCCAGGCCGAAGGCATACGGGTTGGGTTTGCCGATGTAGGTGGCCTGCACCCCGGCGGCGCGCTCCAGCATGCCCACCCACGAGCCGACGTTCAGTTCTACGTCGCCCATGCTGGAGTCGATGGCTTCAGCCTGCATGCCGACCAGTCTGGCGCCTTTGAGCACCAGGCGCAGGGCCTTGTTCAGGTGCTCGAAATCAAACTGGCTGCGGTTATCGCCGATGACGACGTATTCGGGGTTGACCGTATCGTGGACAAAATGGCTGAACTCGTCCAGGCCGGCGCCTTCAACCATCACCCAGCAGGAGCGCGGCTGCTGTTCCTCGAGGTAACGGGCCGTAGCATAGGAGGCGGTAATGACCTCTTCGTCGAACACCTGGAAGCCGGCCTTGCGCAGCTTTTCGGCAGCCGATTTGCGGCTTTTGAGGGTGCTGTTGGTCAGGAAGCGCAGCCGCAGGCCGCGCTGGCGCAGGGCGGCGATGGTCTCCACCGCGCCGGGGTAGACTTTGCCCTGGTAGACCAGGACGCCGTCGATGTCGAAGATGATGCCTTTGATGTATGATTGCGTAGCGAGCCTGCTCCTCAACAGGCGACTAAACCGAACACTTGCCCTGACGATACCGTTTTGGTTGTGCCTTCACTCGATTATACGTGGTAAAACCCCTCCGTCAAGATAGGTATTGGCAGAGTCTCCCGATCAGGCCACAGCGATCGGTGGTGTTTTCGCTCACCGGTAGCCACCCGGGCGCTTCCGGGCATTTTCACCTGGGCGTTTATTGGTTGAGGATTCCAGAGGGCAGCAGTTTCGAGTCAGGGGGAGCGGGAGCAGCGGAATCCGATAGTGACCCTGTACTCAGCGGTGAGCCTGCTCCGGCTGGCGACACGCTCGTTTAGGGCAAGGTTATCGCCCCACGAGCCGCCACGCGTGACGCGTGCATTACCGGAAGCAGGGCCAGTGGGGTTACTGGCCGGTGAATTAGCGTAATAGCTCGCGCCATACCAGTCCTCCACCCATTCCCACACGTTGCCGGCCATATCGAACAGACCGTAACCGTTCGGAGCATAGCTGCCCACCTGGCTGGTGTCGCCCACACAGGCGCTCTCTTTGTCCCACATGTTCGCCCGTTGGCAATCCGGCGGCTCGTCGCCCCAGGTATACAGCTTCCCTTCCAGCCCACCGCGCGCCGCTTTCTCCCATTCCGCCTCCGATGGCAGGCGTCCTCCACGCCACTGGCAAAGGGCGCTGGCCTGCTCCCAATTCACATTGATCACCGGGTAAGCGGCGAATTCGGCGTTGCCGTAATAGCTGCTGCGCGATTTTGACCCGGTTTCGCCCGGCGGTGTGCATGCCCCGGCCTGGACACACTTTTCGTAAAGGGCGTTGGTCACTTCGTAAATGTCCATGTAGAAGGCGTCCAGGTACACGGTATGCACCGGGCGCTCGTCGCTCCTGCCATTCTCGCTGCCCATTCGGAACTCACCCGCCGGGATGAGCGCCATCACTACCCCTTGCGCGTCAGTGACGAGCGGCGCCTGCTCCGTGGGCAAGTCCAGCGGCACCTTGCCGGTAGGCTTTATTACAGGTTTAAGCTGCACCCCACCAACTGTCGGTCTCAACGTGGGAAAAGTCCACAACGACGGAGTGAGGGCATTTCCAGAAACATAGGTGTTTTGTATCCCATCACATACATCCGTTGCCTGGCAATAGGGCAAATCGGATTCGATGCGCGGCCGCCCACCGTTAATCATGACATCATCGAAGGTGATGTCGACCGACTGGCCCCAGTAGGATGAGGGGTTCGTGTGCACCATGAAAAGCAGATGGTTGCCCGAACTGATGCCAGTGTTGCCGGCAATTCCGATGAACTGCCCCTGGCGTACTGGCACACCCGGAGTGCGCAGTCCTTCAGGGATACTGTCTTGAGCCAGGTGCATGTAAAGCTGGTAGGTCGTGGGGCTGGTAGACCTGTCTTCCAGCACGATATAGTTCCCGGGAGACTCACCGCTGCCATCCTGGAAGCGCCACACCGCCTCTTTGACCGTTCCACCCCTGGCGGCGTACACGTCGAACGTGCCGGCCGGGGTGCCCGGCTTGAAGAAATCGAAGGCGTAATGGGCGCTTCCGCTGGGGGTGTAACGATCATGCCCAACACTCTGCGCCAGGGCGATCGTTTCACCGCCCGCCCAGGGCAGCCGGTATCCTCCGAAAGCACCTGGCGGATAACTCGTCCCAGTAATAACCGCGGGAGTCGTAGGTGCGGCCGTTGGAGACCCTTGAGTTGATGGAGCCGGCAAAGGTGTTTGGGTTGTAGTTTGCCCGGTCAGGAGTGATGTAGTTGTGACGGCCGGCGCGGCAGTCATCTCGGTCTTTTCGATTATCTCAGGCGTTTCCGTCGACACAGACGTTGCGGTCGGCGTAAATAATAAGTCCGCTTCCATGAGATTGGAATAATCAGCCGCAGGGGAAGGGTTTGCCAGGGCGCTGGCCAGTTGCGGGTTCCCGTTGATCAGGTTGCTGACTGCCGCCCTGATCTGGGACGGGGTGACAAAGTTCGAGCCGGGGCCAGCCGGCGGTGGAACAACCACCGCGCCTGGCGTCACAGACAGCTCGGCGGTCGGTTGATCGGGCAACGGAACATCGGTGACGGACGGCAGAGTGGGCAGAATATTCACTGGAGTCACAGCACCCGGCAGCCCCGGGCCTGGCGTGGTCGGAGCGCTCGCCGGAGGCGAGGTCCTGGGCAGCGCCGGGCGCGTTGTGACGACCATCGTAAACGCTGCTACCGGGGGCACAGGGGTAGGGGCGGACAACTCCCGGGCTAACGCCAACACCTGGTCGAGGTCAGTCAACGCATAAGCATACTGGCCCAACTCGGCCCACGCTTTTCCCCTTTCATACCATACCGCCGGATTCCCAAAATTCAGATTGATCGCTTTGGTATATTCCTGCACGGCAATCGCATAGCGCTTTTCGCTGGCCGCGTCCCGCCCGGCCAGCCAGGCTTCGATTTCAGAGGCCAGGTCCTTCGCCTTCTGGTTGTCCTCGAACCTGCTGGCGGCATTCTTCATGGCTACCAGCAGCGGGCGGCTGCTATCGCTATTGTCGGTGTCCGCCAACGTTTTGTACAATTCCTGAATCAGAAGGACCGTCTTCGCCGCATCGGCATTTTCAGTAAAGATAGCCATCTGGTTCTCCGTGCTCAGGCCATAGAACAATTCTTTTGCCAG
Source organism: uncultured Anaerolinea sp. (assembly GCA_964595435.1). GTDB lineage: Bacteria > Chloroflexota > Anaerolineae > Anaerolineales > UBA4823 > RBG-16-57-11. The sequence goes on from CAZQQJ010000009.1 coordinate 70,367, forward strand.
GTAATCGGTCTTCTGGCTCCGCCACAAGCCGGGCGGCTTGAGTATCCTCGCCAGTTGTTCTCCCTTTTCCCGCGGGGTGGTCGCGCGGTAGAATCGCCGCTCCGCCTCTCGCACCTGGCTCGTCTGCCAGCTATTGTGGACAATAAAGGCAATTGCCAGGACGGCGACGAAGATCGCCACGGCGGCTATAATCGGCGCCCAGTCGATGGCGACGTTTTCCTTGACCCAGGCCAGGTCGAAGACCCGCCGGTAAATCTCGTTGCGCACCTGCAAATACCCATCCACTGTTTTCACCAGCCCCGAAAGCTTCAACTGGTTGTGGATGGGTGACCGGTTGTCCTCAGCTATTTCTTTCCCCTGGTAGATCTTGCGGTAAATGGTCAGCAACTGCCGGGAATGAGCGTTGGTGAGGATCCTGTCCCGCACAAATTCCAGGTTTTCTTCCTTGCTCGATTCTTTCGAAAAGAACTGGCGCTCCACCAGCCGGTCGATCTTTTCCACCGGCCAGGGTCCTTTGCCAGCATGAACGACCACTTTGCACAGTTTCTGTGTCAGATACGGATGCCCGCCACTCCAATGGTAGATACGGTTGAGGATCACTTCCCCTTCCCCGGGGAAGACGGCATCCAGGCCCTCCTGCAGGACCAGGGCGTCGGAGCGACTGAAGTCATTTAGCGCCATCCCCCGGCCAATATTGAAGGGCGTCCGGGTGGGGTCTTTGATCAGATCGGAGGGAGATGCCACACCGAGCAGAACGAAACTCAAGCGATCGAACTTCGGCTCTCTGTCCCTGGCGTTATAAATCGAGCGGATGGCGGCGAAGAAATCGTCGGAGAAATCCAGGTTAATGGTGTAGTCGATCTCATCGATAAAAATCACAACCCTGGTCTCGATCTCCTGGAGGACGACATCCCGCAAGAAGTTGACGAAACGCTGCACCGGCCCGCCCAGGGATTGGCTGGGCCACCAGCGATCCAGGTCAATCGTTAATTTCAGGGCCCTGGCGATCTCATTGACCAGGTCAAAATACCAGGCTTCGGCCGCCACCGTCCCGATACCGGTAAGATCGATGCGGGCTGCGTGAACGCCCCGCATTTCCAGGCGTTGGGCGGTGCGATTCATCAAGCTCGACTTACCCATCTGGCGCGGGGTGAGCACGTAGCAGAATTCTCCGGCCAGGATCAATTTTTCCAGTTCAATGTCGGCAGGGCGACTCACATAAGATGGCGCGCCGGCCTTGAGAGCGCCACCATCTACAAAGAACTTCGAGGCTTCGATTGGCTGGCTCATAAAAGCTTGTTCGCAAAGTACTGCCGGTAGAGGCCGCACCGGCAGGCATAATCATCCCCTCCGCCTTTCACCAGGCCAGCCCGCAACAAGCGATACAGGGCCATCTCATCAGTACAGCGATTATGCCGGATGACCTGTTTCAGCGCCTCGCTTAATCCCTTTTCGTCGCGCAACAACCAGTGGAGGCGCCTCAGATGATCGCTAAACGGCCCGTGGTCGGCAGCCGCAATGCCCTTGAGATCTTCCCAGCTCATTGGCTGGATCACCAGGGTATAGAGCGCCTGGCGGGTGAGATAGGGATGACCGTTCAGCAATTCCATGAATTGGGTCAGGTCGGCATCCTTCACGGGCCGGCCGTGCCGCCGGTTGAGCTCGCTCACTTGAGCTGCGTTGAAATCTTTCAGTTCAAGCTTCAGCCCGACGTTAAAAGGCGACTGATTGACATCTGCAATCAAAAGATAAGGCTCCGTGGAGATGACCATCACAAGATTGAGGTTCTGCCACTGCTCACGAAAAGCGCGCCGGTCGTGCCACGAGCGGATCAAGGCAAAGAAATCTTTGTAGAAAGGTGTGCGCAACAAACAGTCGGCTTCGTCGAGCGCCAACACAGTAATTTCTTGAGATTTCGCCAGGATCTGATCTTCCAAAAAGTAAGTAAATTTTCTTTGTGCGCCGCCAGAGCCACGCCATTTGTCTTCAAAATGTTCCCCATCCAGGCATAATTCATAGCAGATCGCCTGAGCCAGTTCATAAAGGAAGCTGTCCATCGAGTCCAGGTGCTCGCTGCCCAGGCTCTGGATGTCGACGCATGCCACGCTGGCCCCGTTCGAACGCGCATGCTGGATACCCCGCATCAGCAGAGAAGTCTTTCCCGTCTGGCGCGGGGCGCGGATGGTGGTGGTCGTACCCGATTTGAGGATTTCGTTTTTCAATCGGGCGTCTGCCTGGCGCTCGAGGTAAAACTTATCGCGCAGCTTCAACGCTCCGCCAGGCGCATCCAGGCTCTCGAGGAAGCGCGGGTCGAACGCCGGCAGCGGCGGGTGTAAGGCCTCGCCATCCGCCGCCGGCCGGCCATCCTCCGACAGAATGCTCCCATCTGCCCAAATAGAGGAGCCAACGGGCGGGCGCCTGGCCAGTTTGCCCTCGACAGCAACCAGAATATCCTCAGTAATGCGTTCGTCATCTGCATCGCTGTCCCAGACCACGTATTGCAGAGGGTCCAGGTAGACGTCGATGGAATAGGGTAAGAGCCCCTGATAAGCAATCCGCACCGGTAAAGTGTGCGGCTGGCCGTACCTTTTACGATACTCATAGGCGCGCCGCACTTCGCCCTGCAACATCTCGCTGTCCGCCGATTTCTCCGACAACAGCACAACCAAGTAGTCACTGACCCTGATTTGCCGGTCGATCTCTTCCAGCCAGGCCTCGCCGGCGCGCAAGGTATTGTCGATAAAGACATCGTGCCCCTGGGCCTTGAGCGCGGCGTACAGATGGTTCGCCAACCTTTGATCGGGATCGGTATTCCTCCGGTAAGAGATAAAAATATGGGCCGGTTGGACGACCCCGGTTTTCGCTGGCATCCGCGGAGACGGATTGCTTGACCCTGCAGCGGACATTTGGTCTTGCTCCTCCTGGACTTCCGCAATGCGCTTCAAAATACTTTTTTTGGTTCTCTTCAGGTCGAGAGGGATGGCCGCTTCATCGAAGAACTCAGCCATCTGTTCTTCGACATCCAACAGGTTCTGATACAGTTTCTTGCGAATACCCTGGTAACGCAGGGCTATTTCCGGCGCGATATCGGTCGGAGAAGGAGGCGGCGTGGTTGCTTCCCCCGGCGGAGGGTGCGGGCTTTTTTCTCCTCCGGAGTAATAAGCCAGTGCGAAGTTATCGGCCTTGTGCAGCTTGAGAATGGGATGCTGTCTTTCGTTTGTGCGCGCTGAAACCACCCGGCTGACGTACATCGCCACATCAGCAACGCGAGCGTAGCCATCGAATTCAGCCGCCCCCTGGCCTGCCAGCGCCTCCAATAGCGCCTGTGTAAACGCGCTGTACGAAGCGCCCGGCAAGATCAAGGATTTCTGATCCTTCCGGGAAGAAGCGATCACCACCCGGCCGCTGCCCAATGACAATGTTTCCAACAAAGTGGAAGGGGCGGGTGATTTCACCACGCCTGGAAAATCTTCTATTTCAGCCAACCCGCCGGCATGGCAGGCATCCAACAACACCAGCAGCTTTTGCGCTTTGAGTTGCTGCAAACGCTCCGTAAACTCGGTCCCTGAGATACACGTGCCGGGCAGATCATGCAGGTTGTATGGATAGGGAAGCAAATAATAATCGGGGGATTCGATGCCGTGGCCAGAATAATAAATGATGACCGTCGCATCCGGAACCGCGGCTACCTTGACCCGCAAGTCGTCCAGCGCCGCCAGGATATTCGTCTTCGTAGCGTTCTGGTCTACCAGAAGTGTTACTTGCCCTGGGGGATAGGCACAATAGCCGGGCCTGACCAGAAGATCTCGTAACGCCGTCGCGTCCCCTATCGTGACCGGCAGATCCGCGCCTGCTCCGATCACCAGAGCATAGCCCACATCGAACGTTTGAAGAGGCATGGCAACTTCTCCCACAAAGCATCGAAAGGGCAAAAGAGACAATTCCTGTAAATATCATAACATGCATAGGGCCCCTTTTCAATAGACATTCTACAGGCTGCAAAACGAAAGTTCACATCCGGTGCTAAAATAATGTGGTGGCCTGACCCTATTTCCAAGAATTTGGGCAGGCAAGACCAGCCCAAATGAGATGATTTTCCCGGTCGAGGAACACCGCCATGCAAAGTGAGCCGATTGCGCCAAATCGAAAGAGCCAGGTCGGCCGCCGGGCGTTGAGCCAATTGCTGGCCGCCTCGGGCGGCGCGCTGGTTGCGGCGGCATTTTTGCCCGGGGAGTGGACCCGGCCGTGCGTGAGCCGCGGCGTGCTGCCTGCCCACGCTCAAACGTCCACACCCACTCCCTATCCCTGGCCGCCGCCATATCCACCGCCCCCACCGCCCCCGCCGCCCCCACCACCCCCGCCACCTCCACCACCGTACCCGTAGCCCACTATCCTACATGGGACGCGGATGAACGCGGACGAACGCGGACGCCATTTTTCATCGACCCAGGCTGCTGGCCGCGCCCGGCTGGTTGGCTTATTCAGGTGGTGGGTGATCCGTTGCTGAGCAATCCGTTCTTGATCGCCGATTTTGCTTGACCTGCGAAGTACAAGCAGCTTTATATGAGCGGTGGTCGTCTGGCGCGGTGGGTACGACGCACTTTGGAAGTGAACCGCACCAGAACAGCCTGTACAGCGCAATTCAATCGAACCGGACAGAACAGGCGATGCCGACACCGGCAGCCAGCACCAGCCAGAAGAGCGCGGTTGGAACGATGCCGCCGGGGTTGAATTGAGCCTGGACCAGGTAAGCGGTGGCCGCGCTGAACAGGCCGGCGACCAGCAAGGTCTCCCGCCGGGCCGGGCGGCGGCGCAGCAGGGTGAAAAGCCCACGGTAAAAAGCAACCAGTATGCCGATCAAAGCCGCCAGTCCCAACAGGCCAGCCGACATCAGTTGAGAGAGCAGCAGGTTGTGTGGGTCCCAATATTGGAGGTTCTGCGGGTTCTCAAGGGTTTCGTCCGGGTAATACCGGCTGAAGGCAAGGGCGTAGGTTTCCGGGCCGTAACCGAGCCAGGGGCGCCGGGCGATCAGGGGGAGGGTCATGCGCCACAGCGCCAGGCGGTCGGCGTTGGAGGCGCGGCGGTTTTCTGCCACCTGCCGGGGGTCAAGGCCGCCGGCCTGGGCCGGCAGATCGCTGCCCCATCCGAAACTGAATGCCAGGAACAGCAGGCCGGCCAGCACCACAAAGGCAGACATCCCGGCAAGCAATATCCGTCTTGGCCACTGCCAGGCAGACAATCCAAGGAATATCAGACAGCCCGACAGAAGCGCCAGCAGAGCGCCGCGCGAGAGGGTGAAGATCATGCAGGCCACCTGGAGAACGAGGATAAAGGCATAGGAGGCAGGCCGCGATAGGGCGTTATCATCTGGTGCGAGGTCGGTTTGTGCGGCAGGTGCAACGCACCCCAAAGGTGCATCGCACCGGCGTACCCTATCCGGGCCGGCAAACAGGCGCGCCAGAGTGAAGGGAACGGCCATGGCCAGGTAGGCGCCCAGGTAGAGCGAATAGCCCACGGTGGATTGCACCCTGGACATCGCGGTGGTCTGCCAGTTGAGCGGGTCGAGGCCGAAATATTGCAGGCAGCCATAGATGGCCACGGGGACGCTGCCAACCAGAATGGCGGAGGCCAGGCGGTCAAGCCGGGCGAAGCTGCGCAGGTTTTCGGCCACCAACCAGAAGAGCAACGCCAGGGCAAGCAGGGTCAGCACGCCCTGGTAGGCATCGCCGCCCCACCAGCTTTGCGCCGGGTCGATGGAAAAAAGCGCGGCGAGCAGGTTGATCCCCAGGTAGGCCGCCAGGGGGATGCGGTAAGCCCGCCGGGGGAGGGGTTGAGGGAGGGATTGCCCGGTCCCCGGCGGTCCGTGCGCCCGGGCGATCCCCCAACCTGCCCGGCCCAGGCGCGCCGCCAGCCAGGCCACGGCCATCCCCAGGCTGGCGGCTTGCAAGAGCAAGGCCTTGGTCGCTTCTACCGGCTGCCGGGAATACGGGTTGAATGCCAGCGGCAGCAGAATGGCGACCAGAAAGGCGCAAAGGTCGATCAAACGCACGTTCAGCCAGTCAATTTCGCGATCTCCATTCGAGCGGCGAGTAACCGGTCGACCAGTGACCAGGGTTGCCCGTCGAGTGTGTACGACCGGCCAGGCGGGGACAGCTCTATCGCCGCGGGCGGCGGCCCGGCAGCCCGACCACCAGCAAGAAACCGGCCAACAGGCTCATACTGAGCAAGCCCGAGGTGGCAGCCAGGCCCAGTTTGCCGGGGGTTTCGATGATGGTTGAGTAGTAGGGGGTGGGCTTGACCGCTCCGTTGATCTTGGTCGGCTTGCCGAAGGCGTTATTGTCAGCCCCCATGGCATCGGTCGATTCGATTTGCGCCGTGGCAACAAAGCCTACCTTGCCATAATAGGCATCATCCTCCGTGAAGGTGTAATTGAAAACGAAATCGGTGGTGCGATTGCCTTTATGAACCGGCACTTCTTGTACCTGAGAACCAATGGGATAAAAGCCATACGGCCCCGTTTTATAAAGCATCACAAGGGCCGTTTCGGGATATTGATAGTTTCGGACGCCCACTGTGATCCGGCGGGTCTGCCCGGGGCTGGCGGCATTCGGCGTGATGAACTTGGTGATGGCCACGTCGTGTGTGCGCACATGAATGACGTCTGTTTTTGTGGCAGTACGGCCATCATCTGTCTGAATTGTAAGCCGGACCGTGTAATCGCCATCCCTGGCATATTTATGATATGCCATTCCATAATGATCTATGCTGCCATCGCCAAAGTCCCACGTATAGTCCACGATCCAGCCGCCGGCAGGGTCGTATGAGTTACTAATAAAGTGAACCGTATTATAGAGGTTAGGCTCTGCAGGAATCCAAAAGAAGCTAACCTGTGGCGGAGGTGTCCATTCCATTTGAAGCTGGTACCATCCATAATCCCAGGAATATGCGCCGCCAAATTGAATGTAATAGGTTTTGCCGGCTACCAGGTTAATGCGCATTGTATTGTCATAATTACCAAACTTGCAACCAAGCTCAGTAAGATGGTTCAAACTGGTGCCTTCATAAACTGCTTTAAACTGGTAGTAGAAACCTGATGAGCGCAGAGTCACAGAGCCGCTCTGATCTGGGGTGTACTTGAACCAAACCGTGCGATTCTGGTCGTCCCAGGAGGAGCAACTTGCTTTGGGTTCCTGGGGTTGTAACGTGGCATATTGGTTGTTCCCAGTGTAGCTAAATGGCACCTGACCAATCTGGATCGCATTTTCGAAATTGTCATTTTCTGGCGGCAAATGCTGCAACAGATTAAAGACCAGGTAACCACCGCCGTTGCCACCGACGCCACAGCAACGCCCGACCAGGAAGTAATAGGTGACGCCCGCGGTGGCCGAGAATTCGACCTTGGACTGCAAACCATATTCAGAGTCGTCGTTGCAGGCGCCCGGCACCATACTCAGCGCCCCTCGCGTCCCGGTGTAGGCGGATAGGGTCGTATCGTAATAGCTGCCTGAGGTATTGGCTTCGAGGATCATATCCACCGGCGGTGTGAAGGCATACCAGACCGAGCCATTGTTATTCCAGCACTCGGTCGGATCGTCAGGAGCCGATGTGGCATAACTGGTATCCATCGTATCGACATATGGTATGTCTGCGATCACTTTTGCATTATCGAAATCATCGTTGTCTGGGGTTGCGAGTTGAGCGATGTGAAATGATAGGTTACCCCCGGTCGCAGGGCCTGGATATGGACCAGGGTAACTAGCAGGATACGCGCCGACCATGATGGAATAATCCCAGCCAGCCTCCAAGGTGACCACCAGGGGATATGTATTGTTACTACCAGAGCAGGCAATCTCATAGAACATACCTTCACCCCCCTGGTAAACGCCAACAAGCGACGCATAGGAACTCCCAAAGCTATCAATTTGAACAACTGTGGTTTCAGCAGGGGTGTATTCATACCAGACTGTATTGACAGTATAGTAACCACATGGAAATGGATCAGATGGAGCGGTGGTTGCTTCAGTTGTAACCAGGCTGTCGCTAAACGGCAGACCAGCAATCACGGTGCGGTTGTTGAAATCGTCGTTTGCCGGGGAGGCGGCTGAACCGGGCGCTACAGATAGAAATAACATGGCCGAGATGATGGCTGCTGTGAGTAAAATCAGCCCGAGCAATCTGACGGCTGCAGGGTGGAAAACCTTATTTCTACACATTTCAGCCTCCATTTCTGAAATTTATTTATTTGGAGTTACACGCTGCACAGCCTGCAACTCCAGGGCTACACAAAACGGATGTCAATTAAATAAAAAAAACCGCCTCATAAAACAGGCGGGGAAAATCGAATCATTGACCTGGCCGAATTGGCTACCAAAAGCACAATTCCGCCACGGGTTACTACACAAGAACGCCTCACCGCATTGCATTGGCACACACCCAAGCGTGCAAAATATCGGCTGGCGGCGAGGCGCGTCATATTGTGAAATGTGCGCGATCGGGAAATCCATACCCGACGCCTGCATTCGCAGGAATTGTGCTGCCGATCCTTACTCCAATTAATTATCGCGCTGTGTACCAAAATTCACAAATTAATGATAATTTTCACAAAATTAAGGGCGCTCCGACAGGGCTCCTGGCAAAACCAGAGGTTCTGCCAGGCGGCGCTCATTGAAGATGAGAATCTCTCCCACCCTATTGACAAACCCCTCATTTTTCGCTATAGTAGAACAAGATAATTACTAACTGTAAGAAAGTATCCTGTCGAGATTTCCTGGAGATGAGAGTCACCCACCCCGCCAGCCTGATCCGCCGCCTGAACAGTTCCGCCGTCCTGGACTTGATCCGCCAGCACAGCCCCATTGCCCGCTCGCAGATCGCCAGACAGTTGGCGCTGAGCCTGCCCACGGTGATGCGCATCACCGGCGACCTGCTGGCCGAAAACCTGGTGCGCTGGTCGGGCGGCAGCCAGGCCAGCGGCGGGCGACCGCGCTCGCTGCTCGAGTTCAACGGGGCGGGCTACGCCGTGCTGGGGTTGGACCTGGGCGGCACCAAGATGCTCGGCACCGTAGCCGATTTGAGCGGGCAGATCCAGAAAGAAATTTATGCTCCCTGGCGAAAAATTGACCCGCACAGTTGCCTGGATCAGGTTTGCGAGCTGATCGGCGAACTGCTCGAGGCGCCGCGCCCGCCAGGCCAACGGGTGCGCGGCATCGGCGTCGGCGCGCCAGGCATCACCTACACGAACGAAGGGCTGGTCACCTGGGCGCCCAGCCTGGGCTGGCGCGACCTGCCGCTGCGGGATATCTTGCAAGATCGCTTCGGCCTGCCGGCGGTGGTGGAAAACGACGTCAACCTGGCCGCCCTGGGCGAATATGGTTTTGGCGCGGGCCGGGGCGCGGCCAGCATGGTGCTCATCGCCATCGGCACCGGCATCGGTGCGGGGATCGTCATCGACCGGCAAATCTATCGCGGCTTCAACCAGTCGTCCGGCGAAGTCGGTTACCTGCCGCCTACCCCTGCCCACCTGGGCCGTCCTTACGCGGGCTTCGGCGCGCTGGAAAGCCTGGCCTCGGGCAGCGGCATCCAGCGCCGCGCCGCGGCCTGGTTCGAAATGCAGGGGCAGAACGCCCCGCCCGGCCTGGATGCCGAGATGGTTTTCAACGCGGCGCGGGAGGGCCAGGTCTGGGCATGCCAGGTGATCGAAGAAACGGTGGACTACCTGGCCCAGGCGGTCGCCGCGGTCAGCACCGTGCTCGACCCACAAATAGTCGTGCTGGGCGGCGGCGTGGCTCGCTCGGCAGACATGCTCATCGGCCCCATCCTCCAGCGGCTGGACGGCGTGCTGCCTGTCCAGCCGCACATCGTGCAATCGGCCCTCGGCTGGCGCGCCACGGTGATGGGCGCCATCTTGCTGGTGCTCGACCATACCACCGAGCACATCCTGTTGCCATCCTATTATCCCTGAACGCCTGATCCCTGGGCGACAATTCGATGAAAGAGGTGCTTTATGCCAAACAAATTAGCTCTACTCGGCGGTGAGCCGACCAAGAAAACACCCTTCGCCCCCTGGCCGGTCTATGACGAAAGCGAACGCCAGGCGTTGATGGAGGTGTTGGACAGCCGGGTGTGGTGGCGCACGCCGGGTACGCGCACCCTGGCCTTCGAGCAGGAATTTGCCGCCTACCAGCAGGCCAAACACGGCGTCGCCATGACCAACGGCACCGCCGCCCTGGAAGTGGTGATGGCCGCCCTGGGCATCGGCCCGGGCGACGAAGTGATCGTGCCCGATTTTACCTTCGTGGCTACGGCCAGCGCGGTGTTGTTTGCCAACGCCCTGCCCGTGCTGGTGGACATCGACCCCAGCACCTACTGCATCGACCCCGACCTGGTGGAGGCAGCCATCACCGAGCGAACCAGGGCGATCATCGCAGTGCACATGGGCGGGCACCCGGCCGACCTGGACCGCCTGGGCGATCTCGCCCGCAAGCACGGCCTGCGGCTGGTGGAGGACAGTTCCCACGCCCACGGCAGCGAGTGGAAGGGGCGCAAGATCGGCGCCATCGGCGACGCGGGCACGTTCAGCTTCCAGGCCAGCAAGCTGATGACCGCCGGCGAAGGGGGGATGGTCGTCACCAACGACGACGACCTGGAACGCATGATCCGCTCCACGCACGACTGCGGGCGCATGCCCGGCGAGTGGTTCTACGCGCATTTCATCTACGGCTCGAATTACCGCCTGAGCGAATGGCAGGGCGCCGTGCTCAGCCAGCAATTGAAACGCCTGCCCGAGCAGACCGCCCGGCGCACCGCCAACGCCGCCATCCTGGACCGCGAGATGGCAAAGATCGAGGGCATTACCCCGCAGGCGCTCGACCCGCGGGCGACGGTCAACGGGCATTACGCTTACATCTTCCACATCGACTCCAAAGCCTTCGCCGGGCTGACCACCGAACGCTTCATCCAGGCTTTCAACGCCGAGGGCTTCCCCAACCAGGCCAGCTACCCCCCGCTGCACGACCTGGCCGTGTTCCAGAGCGGCGAGTACCGCAAGCGCCTGCACCCCGAACAGGCCCGCCAGGAACACGCCTTCATGAAACAAGGCTTCGCCCATACGCAGCGCGCCGCCTGGGAGTGCATCTGGCTGCCGCAGCCGGTGCTGCTGGCCGGCGAGGAGGAAATGATGCAGGTGGTCGAGGCGATCCGCAAGATCCAGGCCCAGGCCAAAGACCTTCTCTAGCAGCGTACAGGGGCGAGACGGAAACGACCGTCTCGCCCCTGTATCGATCACAGGAGATGTGAAATGATCAAGAAACCCCGCACCGGTTGTTACGCGGTTTACGAGCCGCCCGAAGAGGGCTGGGAGAACTGGCAGGCGCAGTTCCAGGCGGTGAACGCCGCGCTGGAAGCGCAGGGGCTGGACGTGATCGCCGCACCGGAAGCAGTGTGCGACCCGGCTTCCTGCGAGCGGGTGAGCGCCTGGGCGCAGGCGCAGCAGCTCGACCTGCTGCACGCCCTGGTGATCACCTGGTCGTTCGACCATTACACCATCGAGATCCAGCAAGCCAGCGGGCTGCCGGTGGCGGTGCGCAGCATCCCCGGCATCCGCACCGGTTCGCTGGTCGGCGGGACGCAGTTGGGCTGCGTGCTGGCCGACCTGGAGCGGGAATACCGCCTGTTCTATGGCCCGCTGGCAGGCGAGATGGCAGACCACACCGCGGCGGCAACGGCCACGTACGCCAGGGCGTGCCTGGTCGCCAACCGGCTGAAGGGGGCGCGCATGGCGGTGATCGGGCGGCGTACGGAGGGGATGACTCCCACCGCTGTGGACGAGGTGGAAATTCTGCGCACCTTCGGCGTGCGGCTGCTCAACTTCGGGCTGGATGAACTGCTGGAACGCGCCGCGGCGATCGATCCGCGCCAGGCCGAGGCGCAGTGGCAGCGCATCGCCGGCGGGGCGGCGCAGGTCACTTCGCGCAGCGAGCACGGAGCGGCCACGGCGCGCAATTACCTGGCGCTGAAGGAGATGGCCGCCGAGCTGAAACTGGACGCCATCACCATCGGCTCCTACCCCAGGTGCCAGGGGACGATGTGCGTGCCGATTGCCTGGCTGAACGAAGACGGGCTGCCCACCGGCTGCGAGGGCGACGTCAATTCCACGCTGGCAATGTTGATCCTCAGCGCTTTCAGCGATTTGCCAGTACATTTCGGCGAGATGCTGGAGGTGGACGAGGCGCGCAATACGCTGGTCACGTCGCACTGCGGCTGCGGCTCGCCCTCGCTGGCCGATGCAGGCGGCTACGTGCTCTGCCCGGTGCGCCTGGCCAACGATGGGGTGGCCATCCGCTTCACCGCCCGCACGGGGCCGGTGACTTTTGTCAACCTGGTGGGGCGCAAGGGCAACTACCGCATGTGCGCTTTCGAGGGGCAGGCGGTGCCCACGGCCATGGTCTTCGAGGGCAACCCGCTGCGGTTCGAGCTGCGCTCGCCCTTCCGCCAGGTGTGGCAGCAGGTGGCCGCAGGCGGCTTCGGCCATCACTGGATGACGGCCTACGCCCACGTGGCGCCGGTGCTGCAGGAGTTTTGCAGGATCAAGAAGATCAAAGGAGTATTTCCAGATCTATAAGTTTTTGGATAGGTGTGTGCGGTGCTGCGCACCGCACACACCTATCCAATCTACGATAAAACGCAACTTGCATGAGGTAGCTACTTGAAAGCTATGACATCCCGCGAACGACTGCTGGCTGCCATGCAGCGCCAGCCGGTGGACCATGTCCCGCTGCTGCTGCGGTTCTGGTCGCTGGGCGGGGATGGCGACAACATTCCCTTCAACTGGCGGGACGAGGTGCAGCGCGCCGAAGCCACGCTCGCCCTGGGGCTGGACGATACCCTGCTGCTCGAACCGCCGCTGGGCTACGTGGAAAATTACCTCGCCGAGCAAGTCCCCGGCATACAAAGCTACACGCAGCTAATCCCCATCGAAGAGGCTGCGGCGCGCGGCGAGAAATATCCCCTGCTCAGAAAAGTCTATGAGACGCCCGATGGCCCGCTGCAAACGACCCTGCGCCTGACGGAGGACTGGCCTTTCGGGCGCAAAGCGCGCCTGTTCGACGACCACAATATTCCGCGCATGGTCGAGCCGCTGGTCAAGACGCTCGACGACCTGCCCCGCCTGAGACACCTGCTGGCGGCCCCCGGCCCGGGACAACTGGCCATCTTTCGCCAGCGAGCAGCCGAGCTGCGCCAGCACGCCCGCCGCCTGGGGGTGGCGCTGGATGGCGGCTGGGTTGCCCTGGGCGACGCGGCCATGTGGCTGTGCGGCATGGAACGCATCCTGTACGGCCAGATGGACGACCCGGCCTTCATCGAAGGCGTGCTGGACACCCTGCACGAATGGGAGATGCAACGCATCGAGCTGCTTTTGGCAGAAGATATCGACGTGCTGGTGCACATGGCGTGGTATGAGACGACCGATTTCTGGACGCCGCGCAACTACCGCAAGTTTCTCAAACCGCGCTTGCAGGCAGAGATCGACTGCGCCCATGCGGCGGGTGTAAAATATCGCTACATCATCACCAAAGCCTGGAAGCCCTACCGCAAAGATTTCATCGAGATGGGCATCGACTGCCTGACCGGGGTCGACCCGGTGCAGGACACGATCGACCTGGCCGAGGTGAAAGCTGAAATCGGAGAACAAATGTGCCTGATGGGCGGGGTCAATTCGGCAGTGATGCTCTCGCATTGGAGCGAAGCCGAAATCCGCCAGGCAGTGGATCAGGCGATGCAGATCATGGCCCCGGGCGGCGGGTTCATCCTCTACCCGGTGGACGCCATCTTCAACGTGCAGCCCTGGGAGAAGGTGCAAGCGCTGATCGACCAGTGGAAAGAAACCAGCAGACAAAAGTGAACAGATACAATAGGAGGCAGACGAAGAATACATCTCATCCCGTCCAATAAGCAGCCCCGCGCACTGCGGGTCACACACAATCAGTGAGCGATCCTGATTTCTCAGGTACCGATTACCTATCACTGGAAAAGTTACTCGCAAACCTGACAGGTCTACATCGGTGACCGGTGCTCCAGCCTCACCATCAAGACCTGTCAGGTTTGGGCCACGCAAAACGACTTTCAGTTGAATAAGAAAGGAGAAGAAAGATGAAATCCAAACTGTTGATCGCAACCAGCCTGTTCCTGGTGCTGGGGCTGCTGCTGGCAGCCTGCAAGCCCGCCGCTCCGGCGCAGCCGTCGGCCGAACCGGCCAAGACCGAAGCGCCGGCCGAACCGGCCAAGACCGAAGCGCCGGCCGAACCAGTAAAGACCGAAGCGCCGGCCGAACCGGTAAAGACCGAAGCGCCCGTGGAGCCGGCTACCAAACAGTACCCGGAAATCGTGGTGGCCTGCTGGAGCGGCCCGGAGCACGATAACCTGGTGAAAGTGGCCGAGGCGTACACCAAGAAGACCGGCAACGTGGTGGTGGTCGAAGAGATCGCCCGCGAGGCGTACTACGATAAGCTGACCACGACCTTCATCGGCGGCGGCAGCGACTACGACGCGGCCTATATCATGTCGGACTGGCCGCCCGCCTGGGTGCAGGCCAAGGCGCTGCACGGGCTGAACGAGTACCTGGACAACCCTCAGGTGGCGATGCCCGGGCTGGATATGGCCAACTACGAGCCAGCCATCAGCTTCTTCAAGTTCGAGGGCGAATATTATGCCTTCCCATCCGAGGGCGACACCGCCTGGCTGTGGTACCGCGAGGATATCCTGAAAGAAAAGGGCATTGCCGTGCCTGAGACCTGGGAGGATTACCTGGCGGCGGCCAAGGCGTTGAACAACCCGCCAGAAATGTATGGCACGGTGATCGGCGCCAAGCCGGACGAAGCCTTGTGGGACTTCATGTACTACCTGTTCGGCATGGGCGGCGGCATCCTGGACGAGAACAACAAGGTGATCATCAACAACGAAGCCGGCGTCAAGGCGCTGACTTTCTACGCCGACCTGCTGCAGAAGGAAAAGGTGGTCCCGCCGGATGTGGTGACCTACGGCTACAACGAAATCCTGACCACGCTGCAGGAAGGCAAGGCGGCGATGGGCATCCAGTGGATGGCGGCCACGCAAACCCTGCAGGACTGCAACCAGAGCCCCAAGGTGTGCAAGGATGGCAAGCCGCTGCTGCAATACACGATGCCGCCAGGGGTGAAGCAGCCGGATGGCAGCATTCAGCGCGGCACGGGCGGCAGCCAGTGGGGCTGGGGCATCCCGGCAGGCGCCAAGAATCCCGAGGCGGCGTACAAGTTCATCGAGTGGCTGACCAGCAAAGAAGGCGCCAGCATGTGGGCGCTGAACGGCGGCATCCCCTCCAATACGCAGGCGTTGAGCGATCCTGAAGTGGTGGCCAAGATCCCGCAGTTCAAACTGCTGGCCGAGGTGATGCCCTTCCGGCAGATCGTCCCGCCCACCACGGTGACCGCCGACATGGTGACGACGATCAACGAAGCGGTGGTGGCGGCAGTGACCGGCACCAAGAACCCGCAGCAGGCAATGGACGACGCGGCGGCCAAGATCAGTGAGATGATGGCCAAGGCCGGGTATTAGTGGATAGGGTTGGGTGTGGCTCACGTTTCGAGCCACACCCAACCGGTAACGATCATGAAATCCTCCTTGCACCGTTCTTTGCGCCGCGTGGAACCCGCTTTCTATATCGCGCCGGCGTTCATTGTCCTGATCATCATTCTGATCTACCCGCTGGGTTATTCGTTCTGGCTGAGCTTCCACGAGTGGACGCTGCGCGGCTTTCGCCAGGGCGTGCCTTTCGTGGGGCTGGATAATTACATCGAGCTGTTCACCAACCCGGATTTCCTGGCTTCGCTGCGCATCACTTTCACCTTCGTCTTTACCGCCATCAGCATCGAGCTGCTGCTGGGCATGGGGCTGGCGTTGCTGCTCAACCACGAGCTGAAGGGGCGCGGCCTGATGCGCTCGTTGATCCTGCTGCCGATGATGCTGACCAACGTGGTCATCGGCCTGACCTGGCGGCTGCTGCTCAATTACGAATACGGGCTGGTCAATTATTATCTCTCCCAACTGGGCCTGGAACGCGTGGAATGGTTGAGCAAGCCGTCCGTGGCGATGTCGTCGGTGGTGCTGGTAGACGTGTGGAATACCACTTCCTTCGTGGCGCTGCTGCTGCTGGCCGGGCTGCAGGCCCTGCCCGAGGAGCCGTTCGAGGCGGCGCGCATCGACGGCGCCACCGCCTGGCAATCTTTCCGCTACCTGACCCTGCCGCTGCTGCGCCAGACGATCCTGGTGGTGCTGCTGTGGCGGCTGATCGACACCTTTCGCATCTTCGACGTGATCTACCTGCTCACCGCGGGCGGCCCGGCGCGCGCCACTGAAACGGTGAGCATTTACATTTACCGCTACGGCTTCCAGTCTTTCAACCTGGGGTACGCCTCGGCGGCTTCTTACAGCATGATCTTCATCATGCTGTTCCTGGCGGCCATCCTGGCAAAACTGATGGGCCGCATCGAGGATTGAGCGAGCACCTCCATGAACGCTTCCCGCCGACACATCCGCCTTGCCCTGATCTACCTGGCCGTGCTGGCCGCCGTGGCCATTTCGGTCTTTCCCATCGGTTACCTGTTCCTGACCTCGTTCAAACCGCCCGACCTGACCTTCGCCATCCCGCCGGTGTGGTTCTTTACCCCCACGCTGCAAAACTACCAGGAGGTGTTCGCCGGCGGCGCTTTCAGCAAATATTTCGCCAACAGCCTGATCGTGGCTTCGACCACCACGGCCATCGCCCTGGTGCTGGGTTCGTTCGCCGGGTACGGTTTCGCCCGCTTCCGTTTCCGCGGCGCGGCCTGGCTGCGGCTGGCTTCGCTGGTGCCGCAAATGCTGCCGCCGATCACGATTATCGTGCCGCTATACGTGCTGTTCAATTCGCTCAAGCTGATCGACACGCTGCCGGCGTTGATCGTTTCGTACCTGACTTTCTCCATCCCGCTCTCGATCTGGATGATGACGGGTTTCTTCGCCGACGTACACCCCGAGCTGGAAGAATCGGCGATGATCGACGGCTGCACCCGCCTGCAGGCCATGCTGCGCATCAGCCTGCCCATCGTCGCCCCCGGCCTGGCGGCCACCGCCATCCTGAGCTTCATCTACTGCTGGAACGAGTTCCTCTACGCGGTGATCCTGACCGGGCGCGACGCGCGCACCCTGCCGGTGACGATCACCAGTTTCATGACCAACAAGGCGATCCTGTGGGGACGCATCGCGGCCAGCGGCTCGCTGGTGCTGGTGCCGGTGATCCTGTTTGCGCTGCTGGCGCAGCGCTACCTGGTGAGAGGGTTGTCGAGAGGGGCGATCAAGGGGTAGGTCAACTCATTTGCGGATATAATAAGCGGTGGAGATGAAGCAGCATGACAGAACAACAATGAAAACACTACAGGTAGAACTGGTTACCATCGACCAGGATTTATCTATCAGGATTCAATACCATGGCTGATATTGCGGATGAAGAGGCTCTTGCCTGTATCCCTCACCCTCTCCGCCTGGATTTATTCAACCAAGGATGTTATCTGCCATATGGTCTCATTGTCGAACATGTCCAGCAGGCAATGAGCGACTTTTTAGATTTTCTCGGTTTCATCAACCAAAAATTGCACACCAAAGGCATCCCCCGCCTTGAAAAATTTCTGATGCCAGCCAACTTCAGCAGCATCGTCGGCGAGTTCATGAACCTGACACTGCCGAAATATTGCCACACTCTGATCAAAAACCAGTACCATAACGGTCACCCGGATCTGATACCAATAGGTAAATTCCCCAATAACGCAGTGCAGCATTCAACTGAAGGGATTGAGGTCAAAGGCTCTCGCCATCGTGCAGGCTGGCAAGGCCATAACCCCGAGTCGGTCTGGCTGATGGTGTTTTACTTCGATAGCAACACAGTAAATGATAAAAATCGGGTTGGCCCTAAACCGTTTTGTTTCAAAGGGGTATATGCTGCCAGGCTTGATAAGGATGATTGGGCCTTTTCCGGACGTTCAGAGACTAGCCGGCGGACGATAACCGCCAGCGTCACATATAGCGGCGTACAGAAAATGAGGGCAAACTGGATATATGAGGATCGGTCAAAGGGATAAACTCAATTGCGTATCGCGCGTAGTTATTTTTGAAAGCTTCACAATTGCCTGCTGGCTCATCTGGAAGTAGTCCGCCAGCCGCTCGATCCCAATACTGCTATAGCCGATGGCTTCCGCCGCAGCAACTGTTGAACCAGACCCCATGAATGGATCCACCAGAATACCTGCTCCTAAAGGCAGCGAGCTATATACAATCTTGCGTAGAAAAGATTGTGGTTTCAGGCTTGGATGGTTAGCAATGTCGCGCTCTTTTTGAGAAGTTCGCTCACTCTCGATCACATCCTCGAAAGGATTACCATCTACCTTACGCCGCAGCCCACCCGTTTGGAACTCCCGCAGGCAATCGCTCACCGTCATACCATCCGGCAGCGGCTTGCGAAAGATGCCCCACGGTTCGTAACAACTGCGCGGAAGAGTACACACGTTCATAAATTCTTCTTCAGCATTTTTAGGCCGGTCGCCTCCGCGCATCGTTCTTACCAATCGGATCACCTGCCCGCGAAACTCGAAACCCTGCTCATCGATCGCCGAAAAGACGATCTGTGAAAGCAAAGCATTCGATGCCAGAAAAATATGCCCACCTGGGCGTAAAACGCGCCAGATAAGCATAGCCCACTCGGCAAAATATTCACTGATCTGCCGTCTCTCGACCTGGTTCAAAGCTGTAAAGCGTGGCAAAGGGGAACGTTGATGGCCATCGAAGGAGGGCGGAATGCGCCAGATACCGCCATTCCCGTTGGTTCTCTTTTCCAGTTGCTCTGGCTGGTATTCTTTGACCCCATACGGTGGATCAGTAACCACGGCGTGGATGCTCGCCTCGGGCATCTGCTTCAACCATTCAAAACAATCTGCATGAATAATTACAGACTGGCCCACAAAATCGTGATCGTAGCTAAAGACAAAAGGAGCGAGATGATGGCTGGCGTTCATTGCTACACTGCCTCTCTTCAAGCCGCTGGCTCAGTTTGTTCTTCGATAGTTTCACCCAGGTTATAAATCGGCGCTAACTCATGCACCATGCTGACCATTTTACGTTGTTCGCGGTGGTCATTTAAAATCTGTTCGAAATCGGACAAACTCAGCACGATAGCCTGGGGTAAATTTCGCCGCTTGATCACATAGCGCGTCTGGTTTTGGATAACATCGTTCAAAACCTGTCCAAAATTATTCTGTGCGTCGGTCGAAGCAATCGTCTTCGTTATTTTCATAGCGAATATCTCCAATTTAGCTAATTTAGAGATATTCTAATAGATGATGCAGTAACCGTCAAGAAGTCGGAGTACAAACATATTTCTAAACATTCCAACACTCATTGAGAATCCAGATCATTACTATCCCCACATCCGGGTTGTAGCGACATCTTCACAACATACGCAGACCATCTTCACATCTTCTTCACAGCCGCGGGTTAAGATTGGCGACAATCACCTGCAAATGTCAACTATTTATGATACTTATCTGTGGAGAAACGATCGATGGTAACTTTGTTTGGCAAGCGTATTCGCCTGTTCCGCCCGCGCAGCATCTGGGTGCGCAAGGTGGTGCAACTGTCCTTCTTTGCGCTGGTGGCGCTGATTTCGGTCAGCCATGCGCTGGCGGAGAGCGGGATCACCATCCCGCTGCTCTCGACCGCTTCGCTGCACGCGCTGTGCCCGTTCGGCGGGGTGGTGACGATCTACCAGTATGCCACCGCCGGCACCTTCGTGCAAAAGATTCACGACTCTTCTTTCGTGCTGATGATCATCGGCTTCGCCCTGGCGATCCTGTTCGGGCCGGTGTTCTGCGGCTGGATCTGCCCGCTGGGCACCGTGCAGGAGTGGGTCAGCTCGCTGGGCAGGAAGTATTTCCGCCGGCGCTTCAACCACTTCATACCCGCGAAACTGGATAAAGCGCTGCGCTACACCCGCTACCTGGTGCTGGCCTGGGTGGTCTATATGACCGCGGCGACCGGCACGCTGATCTTCGCCGCTTACGATCCTTACTTCGCCATGTTCAACCTGTGGAGCGACGAGCTGGCGGTGAGCGGGGTTGCTATCCTGGCAGTCACGTTAGCCCTGTCGTTCTTCGTCGAGCGCCCGTGGTGCAAATATGCCTGTCCTTACGGGGCGGTGTTGGGGCTCTCGAACCTGTTTCGCCTCTTCGGCATCCGCCGCAACGAGAACACCTGCAAGGCCGACGGCGCCTGCTCGATCCTGTGCCCGATGAATATCCCCGTCGACAGCAAAACCGTGGTGCGCGACCACCAGTGCATCTCTTGCCTGGAATGTACTTCCGAGGCGGTTTGCCCGGTCGCCCGGACGGTGGTATTCTCCACCCGAGGTGTGAAATGACCCTGACCTCGAAACCCCTGGCGATCCTGGTCGTTACCATCCTGTTTGGCGGCATCCTGCTCAGCAGCGCGATGGGCTGGTGGCAGACCACCAGCAGCAAGGTGGCCGCCGCCTATGCCGAAGGCGAGTTCGCCGGGCAGGCCAACCCGGCCGATATCCGCGGCTCTTACACCCTGGGCGACGTCGAAAAGAACTTCAACGTCCCCGCGGCGCTGGTGGCCGAAGCCTTTGGCGTGGAAACCCCTGACCCGGCCGCTTACCAGGTGAAGAACCTGGAGGCGCAGTACGAAGACAGCCCGGTGGAAATCGGCACCGCCTCGGTGCGGCTGTTCGTCGCCTTCTACCTGGGGCTGCCCTTCGACCTGAGCACAGATATCTACCTGCCTGAAACAGCGGCGGCCATGCTGAAGGAGCGCCCGCTCTCCGCCGAGCAAGCGGCTTACCTGGAAACGCACAACGCCGCCCAGGCCGGCGCCGGAGAAGCCCCGGCCGCGCCCGCCGCCACGCAACCTGCCGCTGCGCCGGTCGCAACGGAGCCGGCCGCCGCGCCCACACCCGCCGGGCCCGCACTCACCCCCGCGGCGACCGAACACGTCCCCACCTACGACGCCAGCGACCGGGTGGTGAAAGGCCGCACCACTTTCGGCGAACTGCTCTCCTGGGGCGTCTCACAGGCAGATATCGAGAAAATCGTGGGCATGCCCGTGCCCGCCGAAACCTCGATGAAAGTAAAAGATTTCTGCAGCGCCAACGGGCTGGATTTCGAAAGCATCAAGACCGCGTTACAGACGGCGGTCGATGCAGCGAAATAAACCGCGCACAGACGCCAGCGCCGTGCGCATCCTGCAATCAGTGAGCCAATCCAGGGTGCGGTCGTTGTTGACGGCCGCACCAATTTCTTGTATGATAGATGTATCACCAATGTCTTAAATGGTTCACAACTTGAAGGAGCATTTCCAATGCAACGGTCCAGCAATCCTAACAAAGGGTATGTCCTGGCGGCTTTACTGGGCGCGATTGGGGGTGGCGTCACGGCGCTGCTGGTAACCCAGGCAATCCCCAAAATGATGGCGCAAATGCGATCGGAAATGATGCAAAGTATGATGGAGAGGATGAAGGAATGCGGCTGCTCTCCATCTGAAATGTGACAGCAGATGATGGCGGGCTTCGGCGAAGCCCCAACAAATTCAAAATAAGGACAAGGCTCAACAGAAAATTAACCTTCTGTTAAATCAAATCGAGACATTCGCAGTATAATCAAGATATGGGTAGCCTAGATCGCCAGTCCAGCACCCTGGCTCTACTCTGCAACCGGCAGGGGATCGTTCAGCGCGTGCTGCGCGACGAGGTGGGTGTTTCATCCCAGGTCCAGCCGGGGAAAACGTGGACAGCGATGATCGAGAGGGCGGACCTGGCCGGGGCAATGGATTTCTGGCAGACGCTCAATAACCGACAGGCCGTTTCCGGGTGGGCGTTGCGCGTGCTTACCTCTCAAAATGTGGTCACGCTTCAATTCAATGCCGGGCTGATCGGCGAAGTGGCGCTGGTCATTGCTGCACTACCTGCCGAAGCAGCCGCCGCATGGGATGGAGACCAACCAACCGGTGAGATGCAGAACGCCTCTACGATGGAGCAGCTCGCCGGGCGCCCATCCCCAGACAGCCAGGCGCTGCACGAAGAGATCAGCCGGTTGAACCGTGAACTGGAAAAGAAGAGCCAGGAGCTTAGCGAGAAACAACACCTGCTGGAAAAAATATTTACGCTGACGCCGAACGCCAGTTATTTGCTCGACCTGACCCAGGACAGCTATGTGTTGTCTAACCCATCGCTGCCTTTGTTGCTGGGGCTCGAGAACGAACAACTCCAGCGCATGGGCAGCGATTTGCTTGCGGACCTGCTCCACCCGCAAGATCGTTCCGCCTTTCTGGACTATCTAAACCGTAGAGAAGAGGCGCGCGACCGGGAGATTCTGGATCATGAATTCCGGGTGCGGCGCAAGGACGGCAAAACTGTCTGGCTGCACAGCCGCGAATGGGTGTTCGACCGCAACGCGGAGGGGCAGGTGACCCACATCCTGGGCGCGGTATACGATGTCACCGACATGCACCAGACGCAGGAAGATTTGCTGGAGCTGGCCCTGATCGACGAGCTGACCGGGCTGTACAACCGGTCCTTTTTGGAAGCCGAGTTGAAGCGCCTGGAGAAGGGCCTGTCTTATCCGATCAGCTTCCTGGCGGCAGACGTTAAGGCAATGCAGATCGTCAACGAACGGGAAGGGCGGGCCGCAGGGGACGAGCTCTTACGCCAGGCGGGAAAGGTATTGCGCGCCGCCTTGCGCGCTGAAGATGTCGTCGTCCGCGCCGAAAGCGACGAATTCATCGCGGTGCTGCCTTATACCCCGCTGATGATCACCCAAAAAGTGGTCGAGCGCATCCATTACAACCTGGCCATCCACAACGCGCAACACCCACAAAGGCTGCCGCTGCGCATGTCGATTGGCATTGCCACGGCCAATTCGAGCGACGGCCTGGTCAACGCCATGCAACAAGCCACCGAACGCATGTACCAGGACAAGATCAGGCGCAGGTAGCCGGCAGTTATCCGGCCGGATCATCCGAGTTTTGATAAGCCGATGGGTTATACAATTGGCCATCCGGCATGGTGGTGTCCTGATCGAGCATCGCCTGGGCCAGTTGGCCGGCTGTCACGGCGGCTCCACGCAACCTGGCCCTGTGCAGCTTGGCGCCGCTGAGATCAGCGGCAAACAGCCTGGCCTCGCTCAGATCCGTCTCGAACAGATCGGCCTTACACAGCCTGGCGCCACGCAAATCGGCGTTGCTCAACCTGGCCCGGTGCAAATTCGCTTCACTCAAATTGGCGTCGCGCAGATCGGAATCGCTCAGGCTGGCCCCCATCAACAACGCCCGGCTGAGATCGGCGCCGCGCAGGTCGGCCTGGCTCAAGCTGGCCCCGATCAAGTCGGCCCCGGTCAGATTGCGGCCCTGCCCGCCAGAGGTCAAAATTTCCCAGATCAGCCGCCACTTGGCATCGATCTGAGTGTCGGCGGTCAGAATGGTGCCGCGCAGGTTGGCGCCGCTCAGGTTGGCGCCGCGCAGATCGGTAGCGCTCAAGTCGGCGCGGCGCAGGTCAGCCCCGCGCAAATCGGCCCCGACGAGCAACGCCCCGTTCAGGTTACAACCGTCCAGACGGATCATGCTCAACAAGGCGCCGCTCAGGTTGGCCGCGCTCAAGTCCGCATCCGAAAGCTGCGCCTCACTCAAATTGGCGCCGACCAGGTCGACTCCTTTCAGGTTAAGGCCCTGACCGCCCGAGTTGATGATCTCCCAGATTTGCCTCCATTTGAAGTCGATGCGGGTCTGCTCATCCAGAATAACTTCGACGAGCGAGGTGCGGCTCAGGTCGGCTTCGCTCAGGTTGGCGCCGCTCAAATCTGCGCGCCACAAGGTGGTCTGGATCAGATTGGCGCGGTTCAGGTTCGCACTGTGTAGTTTCGCTCCGATCAGGTCGGCCCGCCACAGGGTAGCCCGGGTCAAGTCCGCCAGGCTCAGATTGGCCCCACGCAGTTCGGCCTCGATCAAGTCCGCATTTTTCAGGTTAGCGCCGCTCAAGTTGGCTTTGAACAGGTTGGCCCTGAACAAATTGGCATCGCGCAAGTCGGCGGCGCGCAGGTCTGCGTCCTTCAGGTTTGCGCCGCTCAGGTCGGCATTGCGGAGATCGCGTTCCTGGCCTCCCTCGGTGACAATCTCCCAGACCACCCGCCACTTGGCTTCCAATTGAGTGTGCTCATCCAGTATCGCGCCGCGCAGGTTGGCGCCGCGCAGGTTGGCGCCGCGCAGGTCAGCGCCGCGCAGATCGGTGCGGCCCAGGTCGGTTTCGCGCAGGCTGGCGCCGCGCAGGTCGGCGTCGCGCAAGTCGGCCTGGCGCAGGTTCGCCCCGCGCAGATCGGCTTCCCCCAGATCAGCACCCTCCAGGTCGGCCCCGCGCAGGTTTGCACCGCGCAGATTGACTTCGCGCAGGCTGGCATCGCTCAAATCGACTTCGCTCAGATCGCGCTCCTGGCCGCCAGAATTCAGAATCTCACAAATCAGATTATCTTTCGAAATCTCAGCCATGCTACTTTTCCGGGATGTGCCTTACAAAAGTGTTGCCACGGTTTCCATACAAAATCACACGCGGATTTCCATCGCAATGATTTTACTATAGGTGAGGTCATCTGGATGTAAAAGGTTGGAATTTAATATCCGCTAACAGGGTTATGAGATCATTTTCAATATTGCACTGCGGTGAGTTTCGTGCAATAATCTAAATGAGAAAGATGATGATCGAAATCCAGATTGTACGATACCAGGATAAGCCTGTCTTACGAAACCTGCTGGAACTATGCCTGCACGATTATAGTGAATTCAACGCGGCAGATGTGGATGAGCATGGCCGCTTCGGCTATCCTTACCTGGACCACTACTGGACCGATGAGGGGCGTTTTCCACTGCTGGTGCGCGTGGATGGTAAACTGGCCGGCTTCGTCCTGGTGCGCCGTATCAGCCCACAAGATGCCGAAGCGGTACATTCCATCGCCGAATTTTTCATCCTGCGCAAATACCGCCGGCAGGGCATCGGGCGGACGGTTGCCCACCAGGTGTTCGACCGCTTCCCCGGGGAATGGCGGGTGATCGAAGAAAACGGCAATTACACCGCCCAGGCTTTCTGGTGCAAGGTGATCGGAGAGTACACCGGCGGCCATTACGAGGAAGTACACCCGGCCTCTCCCGATTGGGAAGGGCCGGCACAGCACTTCCGGTCAAGGCAAGTGGCGGAAAGCGGGGCCAAACCCTGAAGTGAATTATCCATAAATTTCGCTGTAAGACACAATATTTTCGCCAGCCATCTGCCCCATCCCTGGTAAAATCGAATCTTAGCGGAGGCCAGGCATGAACAGTAAGACCAGCCATGAAAGTGATGCGCTTAATATCTTCGATGGGGTGAAACGTGTGCTGTGCGTCCAACCCCACTACGATGACAATGACATTGCCGTGGGCGGCACGCTGGCCGCCCTGCACGACCGGGGAATAGAAATCCATTACCTGACGGTGACGGACGACCTGATCGGCGTAAACGACCCATCCTTAACGGATGAGGCCGCCGTCGCGCAGCTCAGGGGCGAGCAACTGGCTGCCGGGAATATCATCGGCGTGGACCGCCATGAATGGCTGGGCTTGCCAGACGCGGGCGAGTACAACTATTACAACCTGCGCCGGAAAATCATCCGCGCCATTCGCATGCTGCGCCCCGAGTTCATTTTTACCTGCGACCCCTGGCTGCTCTACGAATCGCACCGCGATCACGTCCAAACCGGGCTGGCAGTAGCCGAGGCTGCGTACTTGCAGGGAATGACGCGCCTGAAAACCGATCCTGAGGTGGACCAACAGTACCAGCCTTACACGATACGCGGGGTAGTTTTCTATTTCTCCCACGCCCCCAACACGGTGGTCAGCATCTCCACGTATCGCGGGCGAAAGAAACGGGCGCTGCGTTGCTACCAGGCGCAGTTCAGCTCTACGGAGATGGATATCCTGCTGTGGCGCCTGGAAATCGAAGAACGCCGTGTGGCGCATGGCCTGTCTTTCGAGTTTGGCGAAGCATTCAAAATCCTGCGTCCCGACCAACTGCACATCGACGCCCAGGCATGGAAGGGGTAAAAAAATCGCAAACAGAAAAACGAGCTGTCTCCGGCTCGTTTTTCACTTTCGGCTTTCCCCGCCGATGGGTTGCTGTTCAGAGCACAATGGCCGGGCACGCTCCCCTGCCGCCGGGTCATCGCCCCCATGCAATCGATGATCAGCCTTTCTACATACTTAGTCGCTGGATGCCCGGCAAAGGGGTCGCAGCGAGGGGAGATGTTCCAGTCAGTCTTCAGCCGGCGGGATCACTTTGAGGCGTAATTCGACCGGCGGAGCAGGACGTTTGAGCAGGGCGCGCCAGCCTTCGCGCAGCGCCCCGGCCAGCATGCTCCAGGAGGAGCTGGCGCTGACCTGCAGGCCGGTTTTGCCATCCGTGGCTGCCGAGGCCAGCCACACCGCTTTCTGCGCCGCAACCTCGGGCGGTTTGGCTAACATGCGCACCACGGCCGGAAATCTTTCCAGGCGCGCTTCCCAACCCCGGATCACTTCGCCGCCGGTGAGCAAGTCGGTGAGCACCATACCCGGCTGGAGGGCGAATACACCTACACCGCGCCCTTTCGTCTCCTCGGCCAGCGCCAGGGTGAACATGCGCACCCAGGCTTTGCTCGATCCGTAGGCGTTTTGCCAGGGCGCCGGCTTGCTGTGGCCATAGCCCAACAGGTTGATCAGCTTGCCCGAACCCTGGGCGACAAAATGACGCGAGGCGGTGCGTGAGCCGTAATAGACTCCCAGGATGTTGGTATTCACCACGGCGGTAAAAGCCTCGGCGGTGAACTCCAGGGTGGGGCCATACGGTCCGGCAATGCCAGCGTTGTTGACCCAGATATCCAGCCGCCCGAAACGCTCCAGGGCGTGAGCAGCCAGGGCCTGCACCTGCGCCAACTGGCCGACGTCGACAGCCAAACCGCTGGCCTGCCGGCCCTGGGCATGCAGGCTCTCTACGGCGGTTTGTACGGAGCGCTCCGAACGCGACGCCAACACCACAGCGGCTCCTTCAGCAGCGTAGGCCTGGGCAATGCCCCAACCGATGCCACGCGTCCCACCGGTAATTACGGCTACTCTGTCATTGAGTTGTTGCATCCTTGTTATCTCACAGAAGAGATTTCCGCGGTCAGCTTTCAGGTTTCAGCCAAGGCGCACAGCGAGCTACTTGCCGACCACGGGCAGATACATGCGGTGGACGGTGCCCAGGTAGGCGTTCACCGCCACATTCTGGTTCAGCTTGCCATCCGGCGAGGTGAAGGTGATGGTGCTGTACAGCCAGCCGGAAACCAGCGAGCCTTTGAGTACCGTGACCTGCGGCTTCACGGCGGGCGAGCCGCTGAGCGGTGTAACCGAGATCCAGACCGCGCCGGGAGCGGCATTCCAGGTCAGATCGGCCGGGCCGGTAACCGTCAGAGGTACGGAGGGGATCGTGGTGTCCGCCGGATCGACCAGGAAGGTCAGGGTGGTGGGGGTTACCCCGGCGGGCACCTCGGCAATCGCTGCCTGGAGCATATCGTACGCGCCGGTAGAGCCGCCGGGGCGATAATCCACCAGGGCGATATAGTGAAGGTTGTCCCAATTTACGTCGCCGGACAGATCGCCGGTATCTACCGTGAAGGAGTCCGTAGCGTTGTTGGCCAGGCTGGTAATGAAGGTGGAACCGGTGCCGCGCACGAAGCGGCTGGTGTATTGCACCTGGGCATCCTCGTAAACAATGCCCCAGACGCGGGCATTATTGGCCGAGGACAACGTGGCGCCGCTCAGATTCTTGACTGTCACGTTAAAGCGGGCGCGATCCCCAACGCGCTGCCAGGTGGCGCTCACCTCGGCCTGCGCCGGGCGGGCCAGGGCGTTGTTCACCATCGCCTGGTAACCGGCATACGTTCCTGTGTTCTGGCTGACCAGCCTGCCGCTATCGACCATGGCCAGTGGCAGGTATACCGTCCCGCCTGCGCCGTAGCCGGCCCACCAGACCAAGCGGCGGTCGTCATAACGATCATCATCGATGTTATATTCCAGAAAAACGACCGGCTGGCTGGAATAATCGCTGGCTAATTGTTCGATCACCGGACCGGTGGCTGCGCTTTTGCCTCAGCCATCACGCAGAAATCCTTCGAACACCACCAGACGGGAGGCTGCCGGGGCGCCTGCCGGGGCGCCTGCCGGGGCGCCTGCCGGGGCGCCTGCCGGGGCGACAGGCGGCTCTTCTTGAGCATAAACCGCCAGCGGAACGCCCAGGGGCAAAACGAGAAATAGCAGGAGGACCAGGCTGAGACGTACTTTGTTCATGTTTCACACTCCTATGCACATTTCGTAATCACAGATCATTTGCCAATCACCGGGAAATAGATTCGCTGCACTTCACTGAGATACGCTTTCACCTGCACAGTTTGATTGAGCTGTTCCAGCCCTATTGTGGCACAACTCAACGCAGGTGTCACGTGACATTTGTCACCAATTGACGGCGACCTGTTGCGCTGAAGGCCCCGGAAGCAAATCATTATTTGAACCGGGGCCAGGGTGGTATAATTTTCTTATGCACATCGAGAATATCGCTCCCCAGCAAATCCCCGCCGCGGCGGTATTGTTCGCGGCGCATTACGCCA
This sequence comes from uncultured Anaerolinea sp., assembly GCA_964595435.1. Classification (GTDB taxonomy): domain Bacteria; phylum Chloroflexota; class Anaerolineae; order Anaerolineales; family UBA4823; genus RBG-16-57-11. The sequence goes on from CAZQQJ010000009.1 coordinate 99,130, forward strand.
CGCTACGGCAGGCCAACCCGCTGTTCTCCGAAGTTATGGAGGACCCGGCTTGGGCAGCCGGCCAGTTGGCTGAGTTGTTCGAGACCGGCATGGGACTGGCAGCAATAGAAGATGGCCAGTTAGCCGGCTACCTGGGCTGGTGGGAGATCGACAATTTCCGCCGGGCGAAGCGCCCGGCAGCCTACACCCCCGAATGGGGCCACGGCGCGGCCAGCGGGCCCGGGCGGATAGCCATCTACCGGGCGTTGTACCGTGCGGCGGCGGCGCGTTGGGCGGCGGACGCCTGCCAGACCTTTGCCCTGACCTACCTGGTGAGCGACCCCGAGTTGGAGCAGTTCTGGTTCTGGAACGGTTACGGCCTGCACGTGATCGACGCGCTGCGCCCAATGGCGCCGCTGGAATTGGGGCCGCTCGACGGTGTGCAGGTGCGACAGGCAACGCCCGAAGACGCGGAGACGCTGGCGGCGCTGGACGGCGAGCACTGGCGTCACTATTCGCAGCCGCCGGTGCTGATGGCTCGCCAGGAGCCCGGCAGCGCGGATGAATTCCGCGAATTCCTGGGTAAGCCGCCGAACAGCGCCTGGCTGGCCTATTGCGATGGCGCCCCGGCCGGGTTCATGCGCGCCGAGGCGCACAGTTTCGGCGCAGCAGACATCCTGCAAGCGCCGGGGACGATTGCCATCACGGCGGCCTATACCCGCCCATCCTGTCGTGGGCGGGGCGCGGCGCCGGCGGTATTCGACGCCATCTTGCGGCATTACGCGGCGCAGGGTTTCACGCGCTGCGCGGTGGATTTCGAATCGATCAACCCCGAAGCCAGCCGCCTGTGGATGAAATACGTCACCCCGGTGTGTTATTCCGTGTTTCGCACACCGGAACTCCGTTAACATTGCGCTGACTGTTCACACCAACAGCGGGCAGCGCACCTATTGAGTTTGCGCAGTGAGGTAGAGATGACCGAGACTTTTACAGCGAGCTATGAAAAGGGCATATTACGCCCGTTTCGGCCGCTCGATCTGGAAGAGGGACAGATCGTGCGCCTGATGATCCTGCCGCCGACGGTGACCAGCGAACTGCCCCACGAAGCGGCGCCAGTGCCAGTGGAGAAAGTCTCTATCGAAAAGGATACCACGCAACCCGAAGAAGAGGAACTGGCCGCGTGGGATGTTGCCAGCAAAAAGGCGCTCGAACTGCTGGAGCACATCCGGCCGCGTAAATCCAAGTCTGAGGAATAGAAACTATGATAGGATTACCCGCGCGTCAAGGGCCTGGCAGCCTTGACCGTGGGGATAGACGCGCAGGGGGTTGACGTCCAGTTCTTTGATCTCGGGAAAATCGACCAGCAGTTGGGAGAGGCGCAGCAGGGCCTCGACGACGGCGTCCAGGTCGGCAGGGGGCTGGCCGCGGGCGCCGCGCAGCATCTGGATGCCGGGCAGGCTATCCAACATCTCGCGGGCCTCAGTGGGGGTGATGGGAGCAACGCGCACGGCCGCCTGGCCGATGATTTCGACGAAGATGCCGCCCATACCGGCGACCACGACCGGGCCAAACTGGGCATCCTGGCGCCCGCCAAGGATCAACTCCTGGCCGGGGGCGGCCATGGGCTGGACGAGCACGCCTTCGATGTGGGCATCAGGATGCACCTGGCGAATGCGGTCGATCATTTCATCGTAAGCCGCAGCGGCGGAGGGGGCGTCTTTGAGGTTCAGCGCCACCCCACCCACGTCCGATTTGTGCGAGAGTTGTTCAGCCACCACCTTGAGAGCAACAGGGCCAGGCAACCTATCGACCACACTGGACGTCTCGCCGGCGGAGCGGACGAGCGCGCCGCGCAGGGTGGGAATGCCGTAGTATTCCAGGGCGGCAAGGGCCTCGGGCAGGAGCAGGTCGCGCTTTTCCTTGCGCGCCAGATCGACCAGGGCGCGCAACGGGGCGCGGTCGACGGCCAGAGCGGGCGGAGCATCGACGTTGGGGGAGCGCAGGCGGGCGGAGGCGCAGCAATAACGGTAGCTCATTTCCAGGGCGCGCACGGTCTCCACCACCTGGGTGAAAACGGGGAAAGTGTAATACTGGCGCAGGTAGTTGATCTCCTGGGAGGCAGCAGAGAGGTAGTAAGCTACCGGCTTACCGTACTGGGCGACCAGGGCGACCAGGCGCTCGAGCAGCGAGCGGCTTTTCAAGTTCTCGGCTTCGGACAGGGCCGTGTGCAGAAAGACGACCCCATCCACGCCATCGAGCTGCAGGGTGCGCTCGACGATCTGAGCGTATACGTCCAGGTCGAAGAGGTCGCCCAGGTCGAGGGGGTTGGTCAGGCGGATCACAGAGGCGCGGAAGTGCTTCTCGATCTCGCGCAGGAAGGCTTCGGGGAAGGGAGCCAGGTCGAAGCCGGCCAGTTCGCAGGCATCGGCGGCGATGACGGCGTGGCCGCCAGAGCGAGAGATGACGGCCAGACGTTTGCCCTGCATGGGCGGCAGGCGCAGGATTTTCAGGTTGTTACCCAGGGAGGTGGCGTCGTGGATGCGGATGGCGCCAGCCTGGCGCAAGGCAGCGTCGACCACCTGGTCGTCGCTGGTCAGGGAGGCGGTGTGCGACATGGCGATCTTCTGGCCCAGGCTGCCAATGTTGGACTTGAAGACCAGCACCGGCTTGGGAGACTTGCGGGCGACTTCCATCAGCCGGCGGCCGTTGCGGATGCTTTCCAGGTACAGGAAGATCAGGCAGGTGCCATCATCCTCGATGAGGTACTCAAGCAGGTCTTCGGCGTCCAGGTTCAGCATGTTGCCCACCGAGACGAATTTGTTCAGGCCCAGGCCCTCGTTGGCCATGAGGTTCAAGACGCTCATGCCTACGCCGCCGCTCTGGGTAACCATGGAAACGTCGCCGGGTTTGAGGAACTTCTTCAGGCGGGGGAAGGGCACGCAGAAGCCGTTTTCCATGTTGATGACGCCGATGCAATTGGGCCCGACGAAGCGCATGTCGTATCTGGCGGCGATGGATGCGATTTGCTGCTCCAATTCGTGGCCTTCCTGGGTGTATTCGCGGAAACCGGCGGTTTCGATGATGGCGCGGCGGATGCCTTTCTGGCCGCACTCTTCGAGCACAGCAGGGACAGTGCGAGCAGGGGTGAGCACGACGGCCAGGTCGACGTGGTCGGGGATGTCGACGACAGAGCGGTAGATGCGGCGGGTTTCGATGACGCCGCCGCTGGGACCGACGGCATAGACAATGCCATTGTAGCCATATTCGACCAGGTTGCCGACGATGTTCCGGCCAAGGTTATCGGGCTTTTCGGAGACGCCGATCACGGCGACGCTGCGGGGATAGAAGATTTCGTGCATGTTCAGGCTCCTCACTTCAACTCCCGATCATCCAGAACGATATATTTCCAGTAGTAGGTCTCGAGGGGCGAAACGGGGAAGGATTTCACCCAGGGTTTGAGCAGGTAATGGCGGCAGGCATAGGTGAGAGGGGCCAGAGGGGCATCTTCGATGAGCAGGCGGTCGGCAGCCTGGCAATATTTGACGCGCTCGGCCTGGTCGGGGATGCGGCGGGCGGCGTCCATGAGGCGCTTGAATTCGTCGTTGCGCCAATACATATAGGGCTGGTGGACCAGGGTTTGCAGGAGGACGCCGGGATCGGGGATATCGGCCACCCAGCCCATGGTAAAGATGTGGGGCAGTTCCTGGGCCAGGCGCTGGTTGTAGATGTTCCAATCGACGGGCTGGAAGGTAATGGATACACCCAGGTTTTCACGCCAGGAGTCTTCCAGGAAGCGGTAAGCGTTGGCCCCTTCCTGGGATGTGATGCTCCAGACCCGCAACGAAGGAAAGCCGCTGCCGCCAGGGTAACCAGCCTCAGCGAGCAATTGGCGGGCGCGGGCGGGGTCGAAAGGCAGGCCGATGGAAGGGGAATGGCCGGGCAAGCCGGGTGGGATCACGCCGCCTAAGGCAGGGGCAACGATCCCGTGGTAGAGGGTTTCGGCAATCGCCTGGCGATCGATGCCGTGGGTGAGGGCCTGGCGCACGCGGCGGTCGTTGAAGGGCGGGCGGGTGACATCGTAGGCCAGGAAGAAGATCTGCGCCATGGGAGCGCGGCGGTACTCGGCAGGGTGATCCAGCAGGGCCTTGCGGATATCGTCCGGGCTGCCCAGGGGACACCCTTCGTGAAGATCGGCTTCGTATTTATCGACCAGGTTGTTATACTTGCTTTTTTCACGCAGATCGAGCTCGATACGCGCCAGGTTGCCAGGGAAACGCCCCGGATAGGCAGGGTTGCGCGCCAGGACCAGGCTCTTGCCAGGTTGGAACTCAGCCAGGCGGAAAGGGCCGTTGGTGACATAACCTTCCGGCGACCAGGCATCGATACACCCCCAGGCCTCAGAACCCGCCTGAAGCACGTGACGCGGCAGAGGGCAGGCAGCCCACAGGGCAAGCAGATAGAGAAAGTGGCCGCTGGGTTCCTCCAGATCGACCTGCAGGGTGAGGTCATCCAGAGCGCGCACGCCGATCGCCGCGGGATCGGTTGAGCGAGCGGCGTGATAATCACGGGCGCCTTTGAGATCCAGCAGGTAGCCGGCGACGGCAGTGTCACCGGGAGCCAGGGCGCGCTTCCAGGCAAACTCGAAATCGGCGGCGGCGAGAGGGACGCCATCGCTCCAGTGGAAATCGGAGCGCAGGTGGAAGATGTAACGGCGGCCGTCTTCGAACATTTCCCAGGAACGGGCGACGGCGGGGATGACTTCGAGGGCGGGGGTCAGTTCGACCAGGCCAGTAAAGAGAGCCTGGAGGATGGTGATGACGTTGGAGGAGTGGGCGCGGGTAGGGTCGAGGGTATCGATGCCGCCCAGCCAGTACAGGCGCAGCGGGCTGTCGGCAGGGGGGAGGGCAGCCTGCGAGCTGGCTCTTTCCGAGCGATCCCACAGGTCGAAGGCATCTTGAAAAGTCTGGCGGGCAGAGGGGAAATCGAAAAGGGTGGTGTAGAGCAGGCCGAGGTTCATGGCCACACGGGCAGCCTGTTCGAGGTCTTCGAGGCCCATTTCGGTGAGCAGTTCCAGGCCTTCGCGATAGCAGCGAATGGCTTCCTGGTAAGCGTATACGGAGCGGGCCTGGTCGCCGGCCTGGAGCAGGTAATGGATGGCTTTGCGCCATTCGCCGGCAGCGGCGAAGTGCCGGCCAAGCTGCGGGGCCAGCTCTTCGAGGCGCTGCGGGTAGAGCCGCTCCAGGGCTTCGCCGACGCGCTGGTGCAAGCGCTGGCGACGCAGCCCGCTGAGGCCATCTGCCAGGGTGGCAGGGATGAGAGTGTGGGTGAAGGTGTAGGCAGCCAGGCTGCCAGGGGGCAAACGACCCGAGAGCAGCCGCCCGGAAGGAACATCCGGCCTGGGAAGGGCAGCGTGCTCAACGCCAGCAGCCCCGAGCAAGGCGCCGGCCCGCGAGGGGTAAGGGGTTTCTTCGATGAGCTGAGCGCGAGCGGCCTGTTCGAGGGCTTCGAGGAGAGAGTCTTCGTCGAGGTCGCTGACCGCAGCCAGGAGGGTAAAATCGAAGTCGCGACCGATGATCGCCGCCAGGCGCAGGGTATCCTGGGCCGGGCGCGGGAGGCGGGCCAGGCGCACCTGGATGGCGACTTTGATGCTCTGAGGGAGGACCATTTCCTGGCCGGGGAGGCGCTGCCAGCTACCAGACTGGCGATAAAGCTGGCCCTGTTCGACGAGAGCCTTGCAGATCTCTTCGATGAAGAAGGGATTGCCTTCGGTTTCGCGGTAGACGCTTTCGAGCAGGTCGGGGGCCACCTGGCCGGCGAACATGGCGGCAAGCAATTCGCCGGTGTGCTGGCGATCCAGGCGGCCCAACTTGAGGCGGGCAGCCAGGCGTTCGCGGTTGAGGTCGTGAAGCATCTCGGCCAGAGCGCCCGACTCTTCCAGGCCAGTTTCACGATACGTCAGGACGACGAGCAGGCGCAGGCGCAGGCGAGGGGCGCGGCGGACCAGGTGGCGCAGCAGCGCCAGGGTGCCGCTATCAGCCCAATGGATGTCCTCGAGGACGATGAGCAGCGGGGTGCGTGCGGAAAGCTCGGCGCACAGCTCCAGCAAACCATCGAAGAGGCGGGTCTGGTCGTTGAGCGGGTCGGAGGGCGAGCTGGGGACGACTCCGGGGAAGGCAAGCTGCAGGGCAGGAGCCAGACGGAGCAGGGCGGCCAGGGAGGGCAGGCCCGCCAGGCGGGCGCGGTCGAAGCCGGGCTGGTTGGCGGCGCTCTCGACCCACCCGGCGATGGGAGCGTAAGGGGCAGAGCCCTCGGGGTAGCATTCGGCCTGCAGGACAGCGGCGCGCTGCACCTGGGCCTGGGCGGCCAGTTCGCGCACCAGGCGGGTCTTGCCCACGCCCGGCTCGCCGCTGACCAGCAGCAGGCCGGGCTCGCCGGCCTGGGCGCGCCCCCACAGGGCGCGGGCCTCGCCCAGCTCGCGCTCACGCCCAACCAGGCGGCCGCGCAGGATGCGATCGAGGGGCGAGGGCAAGGCGCCGCCGGGCGAGGCGACATCTCCCGATAAGGGTGCAGCCTCAGGATGGGCGGCAGCCAGGCGGGCAGCGGCAAGCAATTCGTCGATAGACTGGGCGGCCTGGGCGGCGCTGGCAGGGCGATCTTCGGGGCGCTTGCTCATCAGGCGCAGGACGAAGGCATCCAGGGCCGGCCAGACCCCCGGGTTGAAGGTGCTGGGCGGGGCAGGCGGGGCGTAGAGGTGTTGGGAGATGACGGCCAGGGGATTATCGCCTTCGAATGGCAGGCGGCCGGCGAGCAGTTCGTAGAGCATGACGCCCAGGGCGTAGAGGTCGGCGCGCCCGTCCAGCTCGCAGCCAAGGGCCTGTTCGGGAGCCAGGTAGTAGACGGTGCCCAGGATGACGCCGCTTTCGCTGAGATGGGAAGCGGGAGAATGGGCCAGGCCAAAGTCGGTGAGCTTGACGACGCCGGAGGCGGTGAGCAGGACGTTTTCGGGTTTCAGGTCGCGGTGGATGACGCCGTTGGCGTGGGCATGCTCCAGGGCGGCGCAGACCTGGCGGGCGATCTGCAGGGCGGCGAGGGGGCCATCCAGGCCGCCGGGCTGCAGCGACTGGCCTTCGACCAGCTCCATGACGATGTATTGGGCTTCGCCGGGCTGGCCGGAACCGTAGACGGCGTCGTAGATGCTGACGATGTTAGGGTGGTTGAGGCGGGCGGCGGCGCGGGCTTCGTTGAGCAGGCGGGCGCGGGCTTCGGAATCGCTGGAAGGGTCTTCGTCTCTGGCGAGGACCTTGACGACGACGTCACGCTGGAGCAAGGTATCATGGGCGCGGTAGACGATGCCCATGCCGCCGCGGCCCAGCTCGGCGTCGATACGGTAGCGGTGGTCGAAGAGGGTGGGGGGCATGGGGGATATTATAACGCGGGAGGGGCTGGATCGCGAACTTGCGAAAGGGCGCGAAGGGCGCGAAAAAGAACGCCGCGCTCAGGCGCTCAGACTCTGTGGCCGACCAGTGCGTAGCACCTACCCCAGGCGCGGTTACCTAATGATTGATGGCAGGAGAAGTTACGCCGGGGGTCTTCGATGAAGGGGGGCATGGAGGGTTATTTGTGGAGGGTGCCGTCAGGAAGGGTAGCGCCTTTGAGGGAGAATGTCTGGGCGAGTTGGTCGGGGGTTACGATAGCGTTGGTCAAGTCGGCTCCGTTCAGATAGGCTCCGCTCAGATAGGCTCCACCCAAGTAGGTCCTGCACAGATCGGCATTGAGCAGGTTGGCCTTGCTCAGGTTGGCCCCGTTCAGGTTGGCCTCGCTCAGGTCGGCATAACTCAGTTCGGCCCCGCTCAGGTTAATTATTGGTTCGTTTCTCTCGAGCAGCCTGGCTTCATGCAAGAAACGAAGGAGGGCTCCCTTACGATTTGGGTCTAACGTTCTCAGGGTTGCGAGCGTTCTCGCTCTGGCTATGGTTCTGACTTCGTCTTCCGCGGCAGCCTGACGCAGGTCATCTTTTAGCAGCAGTTCTGTCATTCTGTCGAGATAGGTTTGCAGGGATGCCTCTTGCGTGCGGTCGGCGGCGATTTGTCTGTCCACTTTGGCGCGCTCTTCGGCGGCTTTGCGGTCGTCTTTTCTTTCCTGGCGGCTAAACCAGAGGGCGGTGAGGGCAAGGGCGGCGGGGTAGGTGACGGGGTTGGCGTAGCCGTTGGCGACGAGTTCGTAGTTGACGAAGAGGGGGCCGACGAGGACGTAGCGGAGGAGGCGGTCGTAGCGGTCGGTTTCGCTTACGTCTTTGACGAGGGTGACGGTCTGGTTGTAGACCAGGCTGGTGTTGTAGCGGGCGGCTTCCTGGCCGTAGGGTTCGACCTGGGTGGTGTTTTCAGGGGTGTCGATGCCGATGTAGCGGACGCGGTAGGTCTGGTCGCCGATGCGGACGTCGATGGTGTCGCCGTCGATGATGTGGGTGACGAGGCCCTGGTCTACCTGGGTGTTGGATGGGAGGCAGGGGGCGATGCCGGCCAGGGAGAGGGAGTCAGCGGCCAGGCCGGGGATGGCGAGGGGCTGGTTGGGGTGGATGATCGGGTCGGCGGGGTCGAGGTTGTTGGCGAAGATGAGAGCGGCGGGGTCAACTTTGAATTTGGTGGCGATGGTCCAGATGTTGTCGCCTTCGATGACGCGGTAGACGAGGGGAGAGGGGGTGAAGGTGGCGGTGGGCGTGGGAGAGGGAGGGAGGGCGGTGGGGGGCGGGGTGTCCGTGGGGGGAGGCGCAGGGGTGGAGGAGGGCAGGGGCTGCGTGGGAGAAGCCGGCGAAGGGGTGGTGTTGACAGCGAGGGAGGAGGCGGGGGAGCCGGTCAGGGCGGCGAGGATGGTGTAGGCGCCGACGCAGGCGAGGAGGAGGACGATGATGGCGATGATGATGAGACATCCCAAGATAAGGTTTTGCCGGGTTTCGGGGTTGGCCTCGGGGCTGGTGGTGGGTTGTGGTTGCATTGTTTGATCCCAAGGAAAGAGAATAAGTGGAGTAGTTTGTTCTCACCAAATATGCCACTTCGGGATTGAATTGATGCGGGTCATCTCTTCCCGTAGTTGTTTCCTTTTGCGAGGGTCTTTTTCACTCTCATACAGTATCTTTAGCCTCTCGATTTCGGCCTGACGTTTGCTGTTTTGAGTTGAGGCAATCATTGCTATTATTGCAGTTACTACCATACCAACACATGACAAAGCGGACGCCAAGACAACGGAATTATCTATCAATTTCTTTTCAATTCTTTGAGATGCGGTGAGTGTGGGAGTAGGGATTGGAGTAAGCGTGGGAATAGGGGTTGGTTTTGCTACTAAAATCTCATAAGTACGAAACCAGGGCAAGGTGCAGTTTATATCTAGTTGATCGTCACAAATCCAAACTTGCACGTTGATTATATGTATCCCACCCTCTGCTGGAGCGACGATGGACCAATACCAATGGGTAGGAATTTCAACACGTTTTGTTTCTACTCTCTGCCATATTTTGCCAGATGAAAAGTCATATTTATAACCTCTTGTTTCTGGATTTATCCTAAAAGCTGGCGAGGTAAGTGCAACAGCCATAAACTCACCTACCTGTATAGCGGCTACATCGTTCCCCATTCGATCAACAGGTTCTCCAGTTATAAACTTTATTTTAAAATTTTCTATACGGGCATTTATATAATATTCTGGGATGCTTATTGTTACTAATACGGGATCGCTTGCGCCAGGTGTCATAAGAACTGGATAATCAGTTTCAAGTTCTCCGATTTTTGAAGCAGGTAATAGATGTTCTTCGCTATCAATTTCTAAATCAGGATACCCACCCCCACCTGTGTTGGGTGGGTATCCGGGGTAATCGGTCTGGTAGGTGACGTTGCAGACCCATTGACCGTTCTGATCGGTGTATGAAATATCGTAATAGGCGTAGCCGCCTAGACGAATGGCGTACAGTACGCCGCCGCCATAACGCTCACAAATCAGGTCATTGATTACGTAATTCAATTGTTCAGCGTTGCTGCATGCCCACGGGTTGGCGTAAGTGCCGCTCCCGCCTGAGGTGAGGTTAGTGTTGCAATAGAAGGTACCCGCCGCCAGCACAGCGAAAAACACCATGAGGGCAACCATGATCGCTATAATTAACGCAATGCGCATTTTGGCCATAAGATTAAGCCTCCCATATAGTAATGGTACACAGGGTCGCCTAAAGCGGTGAGGGTCACACCTTCAAATCGTAGACTTTGAGGACTTCGTCGCCGTAGTGGTTGATGACTTTGATGGCGAGTTTGCCGGAGGTGAGGCAGGTGTGTGGGGCGCTGGGCACGGTTGTGGTCCTCAAGATTTTTCGCAGGATGGGTTTGGCTTTGAGGCGGGGCGTTTCGATTACTCGGCCAGTTCTTCGTAGTCCTCCAGCACAGAGTCAGACAGGTGCGACAGGTGTTTTTGCCTGGCAAGTTCGAACAGGCTGTCGTAGGATATGAAGGTGCATGAGTCAGCCAGCGGGCCTCGCTCCAGCAGCGAGAAGACCGGGCGCTGGATTTCTTGAAAGACTTTGTCCCGACGACTGGTGGGGGCTACCAGGTGCAGCTTGATATCCATGTTGGGCTGGAGGGCCAGGAGGTCGGCCATTCTGAGGATGCCAGAGTAGATGGATGTGGTGTGTTCGACTTCGAAGGCGCGCACGATGGCACGTCGACGCAGCCAGAGCACGTCGATTTGTTCGATTGTCTTCAAGGTGACCTGGTCGTAGTTGAGGGGAAGCTCATCCAGGAGCACCCCGGCTTCGGGTTTCCAGTCTTGCAGCACCCGGGTTCGATCGCTACGGGGAAGCCAGATTTTGAAACCCATTTTCTCGCCAATCTTCGCCAGTGCGGCCTGTACCCGAAGGGACTCGCGAAGGGTGGTCTCATCTTGAGCTTCGACGATCTCTTTGCTGGTGTCTTCCGGCACAGAGACGGTGACGTCTCCTTCCGGTCCCTTGATACGCTGTGGCAGCCATTTGCGGTATTCGGCTTCGTCTACGGGGTAGGTCTGGCCATTCTTGCTTTGGGCGATGAGCAGTTGCTCCAGGAACTGGCCGTCGGTATCTTCCAGGCGGTTCAGGCTGCTACGGAGCAAGCCGGTCCAGCCGGAGCCGTGCTTTTTGTGCTCTCGGGTGAAGGTGAGCTGGCTCCAGACTTTGTTATCGTGGATGGGGACGGTTTTCTCTTTGGGGAGCCAGATCAGCGCCCGCACGCGGAAGCGAACGACAAAGGGGTCGTTCTTCTCGTAAAAGAGGGGGGTGTCTTCCACGTAGCTTTCGCTGAGCACTTCCAGGATGCCAATCCAGCGGGAGAGCTTGGTCATGTAGCAGATGAGTTTATCGCCGGGCTGGATGCGTTTGGCGGCGTTGGATTGGCGGATACGAAAGCCGCTGACGTTCTGCGGCGATTTCGTGAAGGTTTCGTAGGTATCGGGGGAGAAGAGATCCAGGTAGTAGGCCATCGCTTCTAATCTTCCTAACTATAAGCTCTAAATTCCCAGCGCGTCCGCAAACTCTTCGAGATACTGCTTTATTGCAAACAATGCTTGCTTAGTCTCTGGCACCTTCAACTCCCCTCTTGAGTGAAGACCGTTAAGCACTTTATAGGTTTTCAAGATATGATCTAAGCCAGCGGACAATGTAGTTGCTCTCGCATTGTCTGTAACGTGAGTGTGAATCGCATATTCAATACGCTCACGTCGATATACTTGATTGGGGTTATCCCCGTCTTTTATTTTCCAATAAGGCGATCCCCTTACTTTATCATCAGGAGCAAGCACATCGAAGAAATAGTCAAATACTTGACGCATGAGTGCAATAGCCGCTCTGATATTATCGGCAGTTGTCCCATAATATGCTTGCCAAACCTCTTCGTAAACTTTCGCCAAAGACGGATCAAGTTTCGTAAGTATGGCAGTTATAATAGCTTCGTCTCTTTCAATAAATGGTGGGGATTCAGGCAGATATTTCTCTGGTTCAATTGAGCTAAACGCCATCACAGAAGTGCTAGATGTGCTGATAACGGTTGAAGCAGAAAAAGCAGCCGCATTTAAATTGGGTAACATATCTTGAATGTTCTCCCGCAGATTAGCCAATTCCTGTCCCAGTGTGGATATATAAAAGACACCACTTGCTACAACTGGTTGTAATTCGGGGTGTTCATTAGCTAATGATAGAAGATCGAGATATATACCCTTGGCGCTGTTCATTTTTTCAGCAATGAATCCAGTTGATTGTGCCCCCTCTATCATCAATTGCTGAATTTTACGGGCCTCTAGTTCAGTGTTATCAATGGTCTCTTGAATATGCAACCGGGTAATGGGTTCGAGATTATCTTCATTCTGATCGCTCATTGGATTCCCTTTGCTATCAAATTCCTCTGGTCACCAATACTTCCTCTCCCAACATATCCGTTATCTTTACTGCCACCGTTGTCTCTGCCTCCGGAGCTGGCAGCAGGTATTTCCCCTGTACCAGGTCACTCTTTTTCTCCGGCACGACCGCCAGAGCGACATTGAAAACCTGCCCGTTATAATCCGGGTCGATCATCACGCTGTCTACCATCGCCCGCCAGTCTTCGATCTGAGGCGCCAGGACGCCAGCCTGCTGTTTCAGCCGCTCGATGATTGTCGGTGAGATGAATGCTTGAATGATGACTTCGATGCCCTGCTCTGTGCGCTGTACATCCACCTGCGCCTGGGCAGGCTGATGGGTAAAGAAACCTCCGTAACGAGGGTCGGAGCGCAACTCGATGGCCTCAATCTTGTTGGGGAAGTCGCCCTGCCTGCGCAGGCGGTTCCACTCGTCCAGCCAGGCATCGGCGGCAAGTTCTTTGCCCAGGCAGACCACGACCACATCACGGCTTTCCTCCGGGCGGCCTGCCAGCTCGCGGCGGATTTCCTCCAGGTCGAGCGGCGAAAGCGGGTGGTTGAAGGGGATGATCTTCACCAGCCGCTTGCCCAGCGTCCCATCGAAGAAAGCGTCGCTGCGGGTGCGTGTCACCCCGATGTGCTCACAGGCCAGTTCTACTGCCTCGTTGTGCTGGATTTGCAGGTCGTAATCGTTGACCCGGTACACGGCAAAGGAGAGCTGCGCCGGGCGGGGCGGCTCGTCCTGGTTTTCATCCTGCTGGAACAAGGGCAGCTTAGCCTGTGGGCGTTTGGCCAGGGCCTCGGCTTGCTCTTGCAGGATGGCCTGCAGGCGTTTACAGGTCGTCTGGATGGCACCCTTATTGATATCGCAGCCGATCCAACGCCTCCCTAGTTTTTGCGCCACGGTAGTGGTGGTACCGGAGCCAAGGAAACAATCAAGGGTTATATCTCCCGGACCAGAAGAAACCGTGATTATTCGAGATATTAATTCCTCCGGTTTCTGTGTAGGGTAATCCGTCTTTTCGTCATTGCTTCCATATCCACGAAGTTGGCTTATGTCATCCCACCAAGTAGTAAGAAGTCTGCCTTTGCTTTCGTCCAGATATTGCTTAATTTTTAATGTTTTCCTCTCACCGCTTCCAACAATAACCAGCAACCCTTTGGCATCTAATTCTGCCATTCGCTCTTTTGAAACTCGCCAACCCATAGCTGGTGGTTTAATACCTTGCCATTCGTACATCAAGTTGGGCCGTGGGTGAGGGCTGACAAGATTTCCTAAATTGTACCGTCTGCCGCTTCCTTCTTCGATATGCCGATACCAGTTATCTGCGGTTCTTTGAGAAATCGGTAGGAAAATCTGATTGAATAGCGGCTTGCCCGTTTTTGAATAGGCAAATATTGTGTCATGGACAACGCCATAATAGGTGGCATCATTGTGCGAATCTGATCTTTGCCAGACAATCTCTGCAATTAAATTATCACCTCCAAATATTTCATCAAGTAATACTCTCAAGAGATGGCTTTTATGATAATCGCAATGAAGATATAATGAACCATCTTCAGTCAATAACTCCTTGAGTAAGAGTAGTCTTTCATACATGAATTGGAGATAATTGTCATTGGCCCATATATCAGCATATTGGATTTGCTCACCAAAGGTATAACCTTCGCCTTCGACTTTGGTAATTTTCAATCCGCGAAGTGTTATATTTCGCACATAGTTTGCCCCGCTGTCGAATGGCGGATCAATATAAATCAGCTTGACCTTGCCCCGAAAACCGTTGGCCAGCAGATAAGCCAACACGTCCTTGTTATCGCCGTGAAACAGCAGCCCGCCTTGCGCCAGGCCTTCTGGCCAATCCCCCTGCCCGGCGTCTGCGCTTTCCCCAGTGTGCGCTGTGTATTGCTCCACCAACTGCGCCGGATAGGCAACTACGTTGCGCAACGGGCGCTTGCCCACCCAGGTGAGCATCGGCCGGCCTTTAGCAGGCTTAATAGTAATTTTAGTAACGTTTTGATCCAAAGTATCACCGCTCGGTCAATTTAATCAACAGATCATCATCGGAAATAAGCCCTTCAGGTATTTTTATCTCTCCCCCATTTTCTTGTATCGTTTCCACAACCGCGTAGCTAGAGCCCTTTTTTACTCGAATTTCATACTCAAATCGCATCCTGTTGCTATTGGCTTTTTGTCTACGAATTTGAATTGGGTAAAAAACAAACTGTGCATCGCGAGGCCTAAGCTCATATTTGTTATGAATATCTGAAAAGAGGATCTGCCTAGTAAATATTCGTTTATCCCCGCGAAATACTTCCATTTGAACTATGGAATTTGGTTTAACCTTATACCACCAAGTCCATACCGCCAACAAGAGTAAGGGCAATATAGATGCAATTACTGGGTTCGCAGTAATTCTTCCGATGATTTCGTATATTGGGCTACTTGCATTTGTTGACTTAATGTATAACACAGATTTCGAACCCGAATCAACTTGAAATTTATCGATACCACTTTCTTGTATCTTCCCTTCTTGGGCAGTTTTTATGCGCCACTGGATGGTATATTCTCCAATAGGCAAAACAAGACAATCACCACTTGTAATAGTAATTGCCGCATTTAACGCATTGTCTCTTTGTATAGTAGTTTCAATTGTGCCTGCATATTCCTTCTCGTGACCATCCAATGTTAGTAAATAGAAGTAAAAGCATTTTTCCCCTACTTCATCGGTATTGAGGATTTGAAATAAGGCATCTGGGGGCCTCATCATCACAATGGACGGAATCGCGTACTCGATTTTGGCAACAGTGAATGTTATTGGGTCGGTATTTGTGAAGTCCAGCCTTACAAAGGGAGGATGTTTCTGTACTTTCTCTATCCATTGCTGGGCTAACTGATGTTCTGTTAGCCAGTCGAAATCGCCTGTCCATGAGATCTGGCTTTTTATATCAGCTCTAAAAGCGAAGGCGCTCTGACCATCAATAGATAAAGGGAAAGATATTTTATTACCATCGGACAGTCGGATAGCATCGAGGTCAAATTGAAAACTCGGGTCCGCTGGCATTTGAGGCTGCCACGTCAGATTGAACAAGCTTGCCCGGCCACCGCCATCATTGGCCAGTAGAAAATTCAATTCGCCATTGGCGACGAGCACGGGTGTACCATCAGCAGAGTTACTTGTCTCCACATGGTTTACCGAGATGCTGGCTCCTGGACCGACAATCTTCAAAAAGGGGAAGGCTTGTTGGCGAGCTATTCCAGCTAAAGATTGATCCAAAATTGTTTGAGTTGATTGTAGGTTTAATTGTTGCTCAACTAATGCGCTTTGTGTATTTTGAAGTGCAAGCTGTATTTCTACTTGAGCATCTCCAGTTCTCTGCACTTCCTGTTCAAAATCAGCCACTCGGTGGTCCAAACCCAACTGACCATAGCTAATGCCTAATGCAAACAGCGCGATAATCAAGCTCGCAATGCTGATAGACGAGGTTAACTTTTGGTTGAAACTCAATCTTTGATAGCGACCCCAGGCCCTTTGTATCATAGACTACTCCGCAATAAAGGACCGCGCTGATGTTATCTGGTCGTACCCGATCTCATCGCCAGATGTGAAAACGACCTGGTACTTCAACCGCTCCGGGTTGAGTTCGGTCCACTTCTGCACCGCCATCGCTTTGGCGCCATGCTCACCGTCGATGGGGTGCTGGCGGTCGTGCTCTTTCTTGATCTCGACAATCAGGCATTTGCCATCCTTGCGCCGGATGACGAAATCCGGCGTATAACGGTGCCAGCCGCCGTCTTCGCCGCGGTATTCCACGAAGAAGTCGGTCTTTTGCGGGTCGGTGATTGCCCCGGTGAAAAATACGTCTTCCACCTGGCCGGCGTGCAGGTGCAGCAGATCCAACAGTTGAGCGAAGAAACTGCGCTCCGGGCTGGAATCGAAATTGTACGGGTCGTAGTGGAAGCCGAACTCGCCGGCCTGCGCCCGCCAGTCCTGCCATTTGGTCAACAGGTGCTGGCGGTCGATAGGATAGGCGATCTCGGCCGTGTACGTTTCCACGCCGTCTGGGGAGATTTCTCTGTCGAAACCTTCCAGCTTGAGCAGCGCCAGGGCCACCTCCACGGTTTCCTCGGTGACCGCGTAACGCCGCGTCTGCTCCTCGATTTGCTGCGCCAGGGCGGTCAGGTGTGCCAGGGGCAGAGCAGATTGGTCCGGGTACGCCGTGGCCAGCAGTTGATACAGGCGCATGGCATCCAGGTGGTAATTGGCTGCCAGATCTGTGGCTGCGCTAAATAGATCGGCTGTTTCAGGAGCAGCATAGATGGTTTCCGTATCGCTAACTTGCTTCAGAATCCGCGCTGCGCCAGGCTGGTTGGATAACGTATAAACCGTCTTGAGCAAGGCCGGGGCCTGTTCGACCTGCGGCGCGGCCAGTTGCAGCGCCGACAGTTCTTCATCTGCGCGTACGATGCTGCGCACCAGGCGGCGCACCACCAGCGGTGGGATATGTATCTTACGCAGTTGGATCGTCCAGCGCCGGCTTTGCGTAAGGGTCTGGTTCAGTCCGGCAATGCTCTCGCCGAAAGTCTCCTGTAACTGCCGATCCAATACGGCGCGATTATCCAGCGAGAGGTAGATGCGCGCCTTGGCCGTGTTGCCTGGTACCTGGCGCAGACAACGCGAGGCGGCCTGCAAGATGAAATTGTTGCTGCTTTTCAATTTGCGCGCCAGGGCGCAAGCGAATAGCGCTGGAACGTTCCAGCCTTCCACGCCGCGATCTACCAGCAGCGCCACGCGCTGTTGGCTGTCTTTGGATTTGAAACGGTCAAAATCGGCCTTGTTCTCGTTGCGCGTATGGTGTTCCAGGATCAGTGTGGTTGGCAGCCCCAGGCCCGCCAGGGTTTTCTCGACTACAGGGCGCAGCGCCTGCACATCGTCGGTCTGCGGAAAGAAGATCGCCAGTTTGGCCGGCGTCCCATCCGCCAGGCAGACCTCGCCATAATCCTGGAAGAAATCTCTCACTACGTGCGCCAGGTAAGTTTCGACGTTCCCCTCGAAATCGAAAGCCTGGATGTTGCCAGATACTTCTTTCAAGATACCATCTCGAATACCCTCGGACAGGCCGTACCAGATGACCACATCTCGCAGCAGTTGATGCTGATAATACGGCGTGCCGGTGGTGTTGATCACGCATAGGAGGTTGGATGGGTGGTCGTTATGTTCGGGGGTCCCTGCAGGATGCGGGTTGTACAGGTAATCCACCGTCCTGCGTACCTTCTTCAGTTCGCTGTCCATCGCCTGGCCGTAGGTATGGTGCGCCTCGTCTGAGAAAATCGCCAGGTTGGGCAGGCTGGCGATGGCTTGCAGGCGCAGGTTGGCGATTTCGGTGCGCGCCTCGTCCTCTTTTGCTTTAGAGAACAGCGGGCCCAGGTCGGATTTGCGCACGCTCTCTTTTTGGATGCGGATTTTCTCGGTATTCGTGACAATCACGTTGAACTGGCTGCCCTGGATAACCGGGATCGTGGGATCGCCATCTCGGGTAAAGGTCAGCTTGAGCGCCGCGGCAAATGGTTTGTAGAAACGTTGCGGCAAGACAGCCTGATAGCGCATTTCTGCCAGCTCGCGCAGGCTTTCGATGATCGTTTTTCCAGGGGCAAAGACCAGCGCGTTTTCAACGAAACGGCCTTCGGGATATTCCTGCGCCATTGCAAATTCGCTGGCGATGATTGCCCCAATCAACGCTGTCTTCCCCGCGCCCATCGCCAGGGCAAGGATGTAGCTTGGATACGCCAATGTCAGTGTCTCGCGCAGCGCTTCCAGGCGATACTGTCTGACAAACAGATCATCCTGACGCACGCGTTCGACCACACCGTTGAAACCGATATCCAGCGCCAGGTCGCGCAAGTCGGGGTGTTCCATCCCCAGCGCCGCCAGGCGTTCGGTAGGCCTGGTAAACAAGCGGTTATACAGGTCGAAGATATGTGGTGTATCTTCCATCAATCGCAGGTACCAATAAGTTTCCAGGGCGCGTACCTGTGGCGGTCGCAAGCAAAAATTACTGGTATCCGGGTTCGCCGCCCACTCTAAAATCTCGGCAATTGCCGGGTAACGGTCGTGGGGATATTTATTCTGACGCCAATCGGCTACACGGGTGGCAAGAATTTCATACAGGTGCATGCTTGATGTCACATATCTACATAACAAAAGCGCCCGGCCTCTTGCGGGGAGCGGGCGCTTGGTTTAGAATTATGTTGCTGAGGCGTCCATCCCACGCTGAGGCCATGCCTCGCCGGCTGCAACCGGGCGAGGTTTTCTTCTTGTCGGTAGGGGTATGATAATCGAGGAGGGGGGTTTGTGCAAGAGGGGTGGATCGCGAAGGGCGCGAAAAGGCGCGAAAAGCGCGAAAGGAGCCGAGCGCGGGGCGAGGTGTTGGGCCGGGTCAGGTGAGTAAGTTTTTACTCAAACGCACAACCGGCAAACACGCCGGGCAGGTGAGGTCATTGCCCCGGCCCCAAATTGACCGGCGCGCCGTCTTTGCCGCTGGCGGCGATTTGCAGCGCTATCTTCTTGAATTCCACGGTGTATTCGCTGTCGATGCGGATGTAGAGATAGACCTCCCCTTCAGGGGTGACAAAGCGTTCGGGGTTTTGAATCTCGGTTTCGCCCCAGCCGGGCCGGACCATGGCCCACTCACCGCTGCGTTGATCCCATAAAAATATTTCGAATTTGGTTGGCTGGTCGGAAGATTGGGGTTCCAGGCGCAGGGCCAGGCGGCGAACTGCGCTGATCGAAACCGGTTCAGGCGGGGAGAAGCGATAGAGCAGGTCGCTGGCGTTGTTGTAGGAGCCGGGGCCGATTCCATCGGCAAGACTCACCCGGCTGCTCCCCATCGGCGGCAGGACGCCGCCGGCGGCGCGGGTGGCCAGGGCGGCCGTTACGTCTTCAGGCAAGCGGGCCGGTTGGAAGGGGGGCAAGGGGGTGACGGAGAGTGAAATACTGGGGGTTTCCGGCAGGGGTGCGGCGCCCAGTTCAGCCAGATAGGCTTTGGAGCGCTCGATCAGCGAAACGTAAATCCAGGGCAGCGTCTCCACCGCTTCCTGAAAATAACGGACGGCCTTTTGCCTGTCGCCCTGGTCCAGGGCCGTGCGCGCCAGCAGGTAGGAGCGCACCTCGGCGGTTTGCCAGGTGTTGCTATCGCCAGTTTGCAAATCGGCCGCGGCCGCCTGCCGCTTTCCCAGCTCGTAATGGACCAGGGCGCGCAGGTGGTAGCGGTAGCCGTTGTATTTCGGCTGGTCTTCGATCAAGTCGTTCAAATCCTCGAGGGCCTGCGGGTAGCGGCCAAGCTGGGTCAGCAGGATTGCCCGAAACCAGATATTGCCTTTCATCGGCTCGATCTCAAGCCCGCGGTTCACCGTTTCGAGGGCTTTTTCCAGGTCGCCCTGGCAGAGGTGGGCCTGCGCTTGCATATTGAGCAGCGGCACGTTGGGCGGCGCAGACGGGCCTTGCTCGTCGAGGACACGCTGCAGCGAGGCAATCCCTTCTTCGCAGCGGTGCAGGGCAAAGTACAGGAAAGGAATATTGCGGTCGGAGTATTCGATGGTATTGCCCAATGAATCGGCTGCCAGTAAATTTTCGAGCGCCACTTCTGCGATGAACTGCTGATCCACCCGGCGGGGTTGGAGGCTGCTCAGGCGGTCATAGATCTCATAGCGCACGTAGTAAAGGTTGCCTTGCGGAGCGTCACCCGCCAGGGCGATGCTCCTGTCCACGTCGGCGAGGGCATGCTGCAGATAGGCCTCAAATTCTTCCGGGCTGGGCTGGCTTCCACTCAAGACCAGGTAAGCGGTCGCCCGGTTGTAGTAGAGCAGGCTGTCTTCGGGGTAGGAGGTAATCAATTGATCCAGGTGCGGAAGCGCTTCCTTAAACTTCCCCTGGCTGATCATGTCGAAAACTTCTGCGCGGGGCGGACCGGAATAGGGCACTACAGGCGTAGGAGGCGCAGCGGTGCGCCGCGGCGTGGGGGTGGCGGAAGGGGCCGTGGTGGGGCTGGGCGCTACGGTCTGCGCGGCGGTGGCAGCCAGCGCCTGGGCCCGAGTGGGCTGGGACGAGCCAGGAGGCTGGTTCAGGACGAAGCGCCAGGTGATGTAAAGCAGGCAGGCCAGGCCAAGGATCAGCCCGAGGGCAACGCCCGCCAGGACCGCCGGGCGGCTGAAGCGCGCCGGTTTCTTAGAAGCGGGTGGAGCCTCTGGCGGTTCCCCGGCAGAGTCTAGCGCGGCCTGCGGCGGCAGGGATACCGGCGGCTGGGGCTGTTCTGCCCCGGGGGTAGCAGGCGCCGCAGGAGCGAGCGGACCGGATAACCGCGCCAATTCTTGCCTGGCGATTTCATTGGATGGGTCGATGGCCAGCACACGCCGGTAACACTCTCGCTGCTGGTCGGGGTTTTCCAGGCAACGCCCCAGCCACAGCCAGCCCTGCTCGGAGCGAGGGTTTTCACGCACGGCCTGCCCAAAAATCGCCCGGGCCGTATCGATATCGTTCTGTTCAAATGCCTGGATACCGGATAAAAGCGTTTCGTCGATTTGCATGGCGTTGATCTCCCGATGGATTCTGGTGAGCGACTGGTTTTAACTGGAATGGGTGTAGACGCCGTAACGGATGCCTTTTTTGCCGGCGGCTTTGGCGGCGTACATGATCATGCATTGGCTACGATTATATACCAACTTGGGCGCCTGTAACTCGATCTGGTACAATGCACCGGCCACGCAAAACGACTTTCAGATGATGTAGACGGGACCGGCGATCCCGGCTAAAGGGTTACTGGTTTGCCCACTGGACGGTGGGGAGCACCCAGGCGTCCAGGGGCTGGTACAGGATGCCGTGGCCAGTGCCGATGTGGAGGACGATTTCGTCGTGGCGAGCGAGACCGTGGCCGGTGGAGAAATCGAAGAAGCTGGCGCACGAGCCGGCGAATTGGGTATCGGCTGAGTCGTAGATCGACAGGACGTTGCCGTGGAGGTACGTCCGGTTCTGTTTCCACTCTTCAATGGTAGCGGGGTTGCAGGTGCCCAGCAAGACGAAGTTTACCCGCTCGTTTTCAAGAAGGCAGGAGGCTTTTGTGGCGATGGCGGCGCCTTTGGAGGCGCCGACGACAGTGATGTTTCCTGGGGGAACGCCAGCTTCGAGCAGGCGGGTGACCTGGTCGGCGGTGCGCCGGGCATATTCTTCCCCATCCGCATTCTTGGGGCGCTGTTCGCTGATGACGATGAAGCCGTGGCTGGCCAGGGTTTTCAGGATAGCTACATATTCGTAGGGGCCAAATTCGGGACTGACGGCGTGGAGACCCTGTTCTTCGACGATTCGGCCGTGCAGGTAGATCATGTAGCGCTTCGCCGGGTCGATCGAGGCAGGGAACTGGTAGGCGGCCAGCTCAGAGGTGGGCGACGAGCGAGGCGTAGCGATGACAGGGGCAGGCGTATGGGAGGGAGGCGGCGAGACAGGCCCGGCGAGGGTGGGGGTGAAGGGCGGAACCATCGGCTGGGGTGCAGGTCTTTGCTGCGTGGGCGTCAGGGCAGGAGGCGTTTGGATGGGGGCGCGGGTGCAGCCGACCAGGGATGAGACGATAAGGAGAAAGGCGACGATGCGGGGATGGGACATTTTGAGGGTCCTTATGGGAGAGTGAGGGCTAATGGGTCCATGAGTGACGAGGGTGCAAGGGAAACCTTCCGAGGCTCTGCGGTCAGCGGGCGGCCAGGATTTTTGCCAGGAGGCGGGCGAGTTGCTCGATGGTAGGGGGCTTGGGCAGCCAGCCGGCCAGGCCCTGGGCCTGCAGGGTGGGGAGTTCGTTTTCCAGCGGGTGGCCGCTGAGGATGACAACGGGGAATCCCAGGCGGCGCGCTTTCAGGGCATAGAAGAGGGCCTGGCCGCCCATTTCCGGCATGACCAGGTCGCTCAACAGCAGGGCGATTTCGGGATGCTGTTCGATGACGGCCAGCGCCTGGCGGCCGTCGGCCGCCTGCAGAGGGCGATAGTCGAGCAGTTCCAGGCTGTCCACCAGGGCGCCACGGATGACAGGGTCGTCTTCGACGACCAGGATGGTTTGCCCCTGGCCGCGAATCAGTTTCTTCAGCCCGGAGGGCAATGCCTGGGGCGCGGCCAGCAACAGGGCAGGCAGGTAAATGGTGAAGATGGTGCCTTGCCCCATGACAGACTCCACGCCTATTTCGCCTTCGTGCTGTTTGACGATGCCATGCACCTGCGGCAGCCCCAGGCCGCTGCCTTTGCCCGGCGGTTTGGTGGTGAAGAAGGGATCGAAAACCCGGGGGAGGTTGCCGGGCGGGATGCCCGTCCCGGTGTCGGAGACCGTCAGGCAGACCCAATCTCCGGCGCCCATTACGGGCAAGGGAGCCTGGTGAGGGCCTGCGACTCGAATGCGTTCGAGGCGGATGCGCAGTTCTCCACCAGAAGGCATGGCATCGCGGGCGTTGACGGCCAGGTTGACCAGGGCCTGCTGGAGGCGCGCCGGGTCGGCATTGACGGTGTATTCGTCCTCGCCGCTGGCCAGACTGATGTGGATATTTTCAGGGATGATGCGTTCCAGCAGGCGCACCTGTTCTCTCAGGAACGGCACGAGGTCCATAGCACGGCGTTCGAGCACCGCGCGGCGGCCAAAATCGAGGATTTGCTGGGTCAGGTCGGCAGCGCGGCGGGATTGCTGGGAGATGGTCTGGAGGTATTCGCGAAGGGCAGGGGGCAAGTCAGGGGCGTGTAGACCCATATCGCTGTAGAGAACGATGGCAGAGAGCATGTTGTTGAAGTCGTGGGCGATGCCGGCGGCCAGTTGGCCCACGGTGGCCAGCCGTTCCTGCCGTTGGAGCAACTCGCGGACCTCACGTTCGCGGGTGACATCTTTGATGACCACCACCCAATTTTGGGGCATGCATTCGTCTTCTACCGGGCGGGCAATGATTTCGAAAGTGCGCTCGGCCGCTTTTACTTCGTGCCACAAGCCCTGCGGCGGCGAATTGAGCAGTTCAGCCAGTGGGCGCTCGCCCAGGCGGGTGATGGGCTGGCCGGCCTCTACCCCGGCAAGCAAGGCCAGGTCGCGAGCGGCGGCAGGGTTGGCAAGCAGCACCCGGCGCTCGCTATCCAGCAAAAATACGCCTTCGGGGACAGTATCCATGATCTGCTGCACCTGGCTGGCCTGCGCCCGGATTTGCACCAGCAGTTGATCGCGCTCGGCCTCGGCCTGTTTGCGTTCGGCGATGGCAGTGATGACAGCCAGGGTGCCGGCAAAGTCGCCGGTTTTGGGATCAAAGCGAGGGCTGGCGCTGACCAGGACGGGCACGGGAGCGCCATCTTTGTGCAGGAGGGCCAGCTCGTAACGATCTCCCCGGCCAGCCACGCGGCGTGCATCGGCCGCACGGACGACGGCATACTGGTCGGGCGGGACGAGGGAGCGCCAGGGCTGGCCGACCAGTTCCTCCGCAGCATAGCCCAGCAGGGCGGCCAGGGCAGGATTGACGAAGGTCACCACACCGTGGGGACCGGTGAGGATGATGCCTTCGTTCATGTTTTGCACGATGCCTTCGTTGAATTCTTTGAGCTGGCGCAAAGCTTCTTCGGCATGCTTGCGACCGGTGATGTCCAGTGCGGTAAAGGTGACGCCCCGGGAAAGATCGGCGGTATCGATCGGGGTGCTGCTGAGCAGGACGTCGATGACAGCGCCATCCTTGCGCTTGAAGCGGGTTTCCACCGAGCCGGTGCCCTGGCGAGCGATCTGGTTGTATTTTTCACGGCCGACGAATTCGTAATCTTCGTCGCTGGGGTAAAGGATGCGAGCGGATTGGCCGATCAACTCGTCACGGCAGTAACCGGTCATTTCGCACAGGAGCTGGTTGACTTCGGTGATGACACGGTGGACGACCACGCCGATGCCAGTAGGAGCAGCGCGGAAGATGCTGTGCATCTTTTCTTCGCCATCGCGCAGGGCTTGCTCGGTTTGCAGGCGACCGGTGATATCGCGGGCGGCGGCATAGATGAGGCTGCCGGCAGGGAAGGAGCGCCATTCGATCCAGCGGTAGGCGCCGTCCTTGCAGCGATAGCGGTTGGTGAAGTTGAGAATCTCCTGGCCAGCGGCGAGGGTAGATACCGCCTGCAAGGTGGCGGGGAGATCATCGGGATGGACAAAGTCGAGAAACTGGCGGCCTTCCAATTCGGCAATGGAATAACCGAGGGTCCTCTCCCACTCCTGGTTGAGGCGGCGAAAGGAGCCATCCGCGCCGGCGATGCAAAGCAGGTCCAGGGCGTTGGAGAAGAAGCGGTCCAGCTCGTCGGATTTTTCACGCAGCGCATCTTCGACCTGCTGGCGCCCGCTCATATCGGTAACCAGCGCCAGGGTGCCGGCAAATTCGCCGGTGCGCGAGTCGAAGCGGGGGTTGCCGCTGACCAACACCGGCAGCGTAGCGCCATCCCGGCGCAGCAAGGCCAGCTCGTAACGGTCGCTCTGGCCCGCCGCGCGGCGGGCATCCGCGGCGCGGGCGATTTCGCGGTGGTCGGGCCGGACAAGGGGCAGCCAGGGCCGGCCGACCAGCTCCCCGGGAGCGTAACCCAACATGGCAGCCAGAGCAGGGTTGACAAAGGTAAGGGTGCCGTGAGCATCGGTCATGACAATGCCCTCGCTCATGTTCTGCACGATGCTCTCGCTGAATTCCCTGAGCTGCTGCAAGGCCTGCTCCGCCCAATGCTGACCGACAGGGGACGCCGAAACGAAGGCGAAGCCCAGGGAAAGAGGGGGGTCTTGATGAGTTTGTGGTTCGCCTGTGGAACCCGGGTCTTTTGCTTGGCTCATGGCATTTTCCTTATTTGGTATGAACCGTTTTGTATGGCTGTACAGCACGCGCAACTTATGCGAGTGATAAGGTAGCGGTCAATGGGTCATCCGTGGCCGGGCAGCGGCGGCGTGAACGAGGCAGGCGACCCGGGTCAGGGATCGGGCCACCAGTCTGCCTGATGGGTCGTGTCTTTGATGGCGGGGTTGCACAGGCTGCTGTCGAGGAAAATCTCCAGATTATGGATCGGGTTTCGATCCGGGCTGGGAGTGGCCTGCCCGGGGCCGGAGGGCGGCGCGGCGATGGAGCCAGGGCTGCCCACCCAGGCGCCGGTCCCGCCCGGGTGAGATATGCCGATGACGTGGCACAGCTCGTGGGCGAAAAGCCGCGAGTTGCCCATTTTATTCTTAGCCAGGATGATGACGGCGGAGGCAGCGCCAGGGTTCAAAGTCACGCCATTGCTATAGGTCTTATTCTGGTTGGCATCGAAATAGGACATCCGCTCGACCACGCAAACGTTGACGTAGAAAGCGGTCGTGGGGATACCTCCCCCGGCCTTGTCTTTCAAAGAATTCCCGGCAAGCAGGGCGCACAAACCGGCGTCATATTGTTCGTTGTAGAGCGACAGGTCGACCACCTGGGTGACGCCCGGGTGTTGAAGATCGGGCAAGGACTGCTCAGGGTTCGCCCGCAGGACCTGTCCGTCTTCGCTCAGGTCATTGAACGTGTTGGGCGACATGACCAGGTTGAGGGCGCCCTTCCAGGCCCAGATCTGGCTGGCGGTCTGGGGAGGGGAAATCTGGTCGGTGCAGAGCCGGGTGATGTCTTCCTGGGCGGTCAGGTTGATGAACTGGAGGAGCAGGCGGCGCTCGTGGCGCTGGCCCTGCGGGTTGAGGGATACAGCGCACCAGCCAGGCAGCGAATTTTTGGGCGCCTGCACGGCGGAAGGGCTACCCATAGGCCACAGGTTCAGGTCGAAGGGGTCGATCACCAGACCTTCGACCCGGCCAGCCACGCTGCTGGCCAGGTCCAGGCGGGTCTGCAGATTGAGGCCGGACAGTTTTACCGCCCCTTGTTCGATGGGTTCACTTCCTTCCCAGGACAGGTTGTCGACGATCATTCTTTCAAACTGTGGGCGGAGGAAATCTTTTTCCGACAGGGCAGCGTAGTGGAGGCGCAGGTCGACGTTGCTGATAGATTTATCTTTGATTTCAACCGGTTGGGTGGGGCTGGGCCCACCCAGGGAGAGGATACGGATATCGTCCGGCCCATCCTGCTGGGAAGAGAGGCGCGGGCCAAACAAGGCGAGTCGTTGGAGGCCGTATGGCTGGAAAGCGCTGCCTTCTCGCCTGGCGGCGAGGAATAGTTCGCCATATAAGCGGCACGTGGCGCGCTCGCCGCCCTGCAAGGTCGCCCGGGCTTCCTGGGTAAAATGCCCGAGGTACAAATCCTGGGCGGGAAATTGCGGCGCAGGGACCTGTTCGGGCTGTTGAGGGTACGATTCATTTTTCATATCTCGCCTCCTTATGGCGCGCCGCAGGGGATCTGCCACTGCGGGGGGAAACCTGCCAGCCAGACGACATCGTAGCGGTCCAGGGTCCTGGGTTCCAGGTTCACAAAGACCACGTTGAGCAAGTAGGGGCCAGGCGGATCGTCTGGCAGGGATTGCAAGGTGTAGACGGCCTGCCCGTTCGGGCCGGCCGTGACGGACCAGGTATCGTATGGCTCGTACCTGTCCAGCGGGTTTTCGCTGGGCCGGGCAGGTTTTTCGGTACAGGCATAGTGATAAATGGCAGTGGTGACTTGAGCGCCGGCAGGGTAATTGCAGTAGTGCACGGTAATTTCCTCCCCCGGGCTGGCATATCTGGGGGTTACCATAAGACCGGTGACAGTGAAGCCGAGATCCTCGGGGGCCAGGGTAATGGTTATGCTGTCCTGCGCCTGGCCGTCGGTGATGAGCAGAGTGTAGTCGCCAGCCGGCAGGGAACAGAGGGCAGGAAAGCTGTAGGCGCGGCCGGCGCGCTCGAAGCTGGCCGCGTCGAAGGCCGAGGGCAAGACGTACCGGGCAGGCAGCGCGGTCTGGCGGCCATCGGGGCCGGTGAGGATGGCTTTCAGATCGGCCGGGTTGGGGTAATTACAGGCAAAATAATAACCGGTTTCACCGACTTCGAGGATATCGAGCTTGCCATTCTGCTCATATCGGAAACTGATGTGCGGTTTGCCAGCCGCCGAGGCATCTTCCCACTGGCATGGCGTTTTGAATTCGTCGCCTTCGCCAGGGCCGGGGGAGTGCAGCGTTTCGCCGGCGATGCCGCGCGGCAGGTCGGGGTCTTTACAGCGAAAAGGGCTGGGGCAGGCCGAAACGGAGACCTCCGGGGCGGGCGCCCCCGGGGCAGCCGGCGCGGCAGGCGGTGCAGGCGGCGGGGCGGGCGGATATTGGGGCAGGTAGAGGCGGGCGTTGACGTAGATCAGGACGTCGGAGAGGCAGTTGGCGCGCTGGATTTCCTCGGGGCTGGTTCCGGTCTGCCGCGCCAGGGAGTACAGGGTATCGCCGGGCTGGACGGTGTAAGCGACCCATCCGGCAGGCGGCTGGCAGGAGGTGGGAGAGAGCGACGAGGCAGGGGAGGGCTGCGCCTGGCCGGCCGGTGCGGCGGGGGTATCCTGAGGGGAGGCGACCGTTTCCGTCTGGGCAAGAGCGACGGCGACGGTGGGCTGGAGGGCCTGCGGCGGGAGCGTGGCCAGGCCAGACGGCGGCGGGGTAAGCGGCGAGGGGCGCGGCCAGGCCCAGTATATTCCTCCGAGGAGAAGGCACACAGCCAGGCCTGCGCCGCCCAGGAGCAGGTAGCGTTTGCGGGGTTCTTTGGGTAATCGGATGTTGATCATAGTCGCCTCGTTGGTAAAAACCTATTTGGGACGCGGATGAACGCGGATTCCATCGCTTCGTAAAATGGGACGCGGGTGGGCGCGGGCAAACGCGGAAGGTAATCGGTTAATGTACCGGGGGACAGGCGGCGGTGGAGACGGCGGTGGCGGGTGGGGTTTGCTTCAATGCGGCGATGTGGGTGTTCCAGCGCTGGATTTCCTCGGGACTGACGTCCTGGCCAATTTCGACGGCTTTTTCAAAGGCCTGGATGGCCTGGGCGGCGCGTTCGGGCTGGATGGCAGCGAGGGCTTTTTCTGCGTAACCCAGCCAGGCCCAGTAACGCGCCAGCCAGCGGGCGACGCTGTAGGATTGCAAATCTTCGAGGGTCTGGATGGCCCGGCGCAGCTCGCTCGTCGAGCGCTGGTAGGATTGGACAGCGCCATCCAGATCGCAGGCGGCCTGCTGCGCTTCTCCCAGGTGGATCAGGGTGCGGCCCAACATGGCGCGGGAGTCGGCGGCGTACCAGCGCAAGTCGAGCGGCGCCCCGGCAGCATCGTAGGCGGCGAGGGTTTGCTCAAATTTCTCCTGGGCCTGCTGGTAGGAATAGCCAGGCAGGTCAAATTCGGCGCCGGTGAGGTGAATAAGGCCCAGGCCGAAATTGGCTTTGACCCGGGTGTAGGCCGGGTCTGCCGGGCTGCTCCCTGCGAGGCTCTGGCGGTAGAGGTCTCCTGCGGTGGCCAGGGCGGACGGGTCGACGCCGCGCAAGGCCTTGTCTTGATCGTAATACAGGCCGAGCTCGTAGGTTACGGAGCCCAAACCCAGGCGGCTGCGAGGATAGAGAGGGTTGAGCTGGCTGGCTTTCTGGTAGGCGGCGGCGGCTTTTTGGAGCGCTTCCGGCTGGGTGAGGGGGTCGTAGGTGCGCTGGAGCGCGGCGCCTTCCAGGAGGTAGGCGATTTCTTTGCCTTCCTGGTCGGGCCAATCGGGCATGGCGGTGACTTCAGCGAATTTAATGGCTGCGTCCGGCTCTTTGCCATGGCGCAAGTCTTGCACTCCGGCGATGACGTAGGCCAGGGCAAGGACGCGGGTATAGAGCCGGCGGTTGACTTCGCTCTGCTCGCCGGGGGTAAGGGGAGGCTGGAAGGCGACCGGCGCTCCCAGGCTGTTCGGGCCGGCGATCTCGCTGGCGTAGTTGAAGATCTCCGGGTCCACGTAGAATTCCAGGGTGGCGACAGGTTGTCCATTCAGTTCGGCAACC
Source organism: uncultured Anaerolinea sp. (assembly GCA_964595435.1). Classification (GTDB taxonomy): domain Bacteria; phylum Chloroflexota; class Anaerolineae; order Anaerolineales; family UBA4823; genus RBG-16-57-11. The sequence goes on from CAZQQJ010000009.1 coordinate 128,449, forward strand.
ACGCCGTAAACCAGGACGTCGATGTTCTGATCGGCGGCAACCCGAGCGGCCCTGGCCCGGCGTTCTTCGGGCGTAGCGCCTTTGATGGCTGCAAGCTCGTCCGGGGAGCGCAAGGCGTAATTGGGAGAAGGCATGCGGGTGGGGGCAAGATTCTGGATGGAACGGAAGACCCACTCGCTCAACTGCCGGCTGGTGGCTTTCAGGTCGACCTGGGAGGCTTTTCCGGAGGGGGTAAAATCGGCGACGGCCAGGTTGAAACTGCCCTTGGGCATCACTCCAGGGGGTTTGAGGATGAAAAACCAGGCCAGCCCGGCAAGGGCAAGCAGCAAGAGCACAACCAGGGCAGCCAACCAGGGGGAGACGGACACAGAAAAAATATAGTCGCGCCCGATGAACGACCCGCCGCCAGTAATGACATCTCTGACGTGGGCCCCACCCTGTGTATCGACTGGCGGATGAGGGCCGGGAGCCTGCGCCCGGGGTGTATCATCGTCCATGGGAATGATTGGCTCGAAAACCGATATGCACGACCGGTGTGGATATATCTCAGAGCCCGATAAATTGTATTCATTATAGCACTATTGACAATAAACTGCGATTGGTCCGACTCTTGCCAGAATTTGGGAGGTGTGGGATACTTTAAGAGCAGATTAATGAATGGCTGGCGCACATGGCCGCTATGGCTGTGGCGCCGGGCATGGAGATTCGCTCAAAACAGCGAAATCGTCTGGAAAATTGTCACAGGAGGCTACCTCGATGGATTCAACGAACAACCCTACAGAACAGGGCGCTTCTATCGCCCGGCGTGATGTACTCAAAGCGCTGGCGGCCGGCGGCGGCGCGCTGGCCGCGGCGGCTTTTCTGCCGCAGCGATGGACAAAGCCGGCGGTGAATGCAGGGGTGCTGCCAGCGCACGCACAGGCTACGACGACCTGCGCCACGGTCACGCTGGTGGATGTTTCGACCTGCTTCATGCTGGACGTTCCTTGCTCAGGCGACGATATCCAGGCGACGATTTTTGCCTACCAGCCAGGCACGCTCACGCCAGCCGGGGCGACGTTGAGCGGCTGCCAGGTATCATCGAACAATATGTACACGAATGCAGACCGTTTTCCAGGCGAGCTGATCATGATGAGCATGCCTTTCAACTGCTCGGATGCGACACTGCGGGTGACTTTCGAAGGCGGCTGCAACGCCACGTGGCAGGGCCAGGTACCCGGAATCCCGGATAATTAGCGGCGAGAGGATGTTTTGCGAGGGGAGCGCCGGCTTCACCCCCGGCGCTCCCCTCGCCAATTTCGGAGGAAGATGGAACCCAGGGATCAGCCCATGTCGCTGCCACGGCGCAACCTGCTCAAGGCGCTGGCGGCGGGCGGCGCCTTAGCAGCGGCGGCTTTTTTGCCTGAGGGGTGGGCAAAGCCGGCGATTGAAGCGGGCGTGTTACCGGCGCACGCGCAATCGACGGTGTGCGCCACGCTGGAAGTGATCGAAGGCAACGCCTGCACGGCCTACCCGATCGCCTGCGGGGGATTTACGGACGCGGTGCGGTTTGCCTTTACGCCGTCCAACCTTACTCCCTGGCGCTCAGACGTCACGGCTTGCGGCCGGACCGCGCCCAGCGACGTGGTTTACGACGCGCAGGGGTATCCTGGCGAATTCTTTTTGCTGTTCAACGGCAGCGATACGTCGCAATGCACCGATACCAGGGTGGTCATCACTTTCCAGGAAGGGTGCAGCGGCATCTGGACGCTGGCAAACAACGTGAGCGGGAGGCTATTCCGCTGATTGGGATGGTTGCCGGAGGGGGCGCCATAGCCGGCGGAGGTCAATTCATTAAGATGATTGGAAAAAAGGGCTTTCTCTTGTTGGATAGGACGCGGACGGACGCGGATGGACGCGGATTCTGGCGGCTGGCTTGGGCGGAAGGTGCAACGCACCTTCACAAGTTGCTGGCTTTGCTGTTCGTGCTGTGGCTGGCGGCGTGCGCGCCGCAGCCGGCGAGGGCGCCGGCCACGAAGCTGTTGGAGCTGAAGGATTGCCAGCTCAGCGCGCCGGGCGTCGGGGCGCAGAAGGAGGCGCGCTGCGGGCGGCTGGAGGTGTTCGAGGACCGGGCCGCCGGGGCGGGGCGGAAGATCAGCCTGAACGTAGCGGTGATCCCGGCGGTGAGCCGCAGCCCGGCGGAGGACGCGGTGTTCTTGCTGGCAGGTGGGCCCGGCGAGGCGGCGACGGAATCGTTCCTGGCGCTGGCCTCGGCTTTCGACCGCATCCACCAGAAACGGGATATCGTGCTGGTGGACCAGCGCGGGACGGGGGACTCGCACCCACTGGATTGTCCAGCGGACGAGCAGACGGCGGACAGCGAGGCGGACGACCCGCAGGCTATGCAGAAGATGGCCCGCAGGTGCCTGGATCAGTTGGAGGGCGATCCGCGGTTGTATACGACGGCCATTGCGATGGACGACCTGGACGAGGTGCGCGAAGCGTTAGGCTATGCGCAGATCAATTTGTACGGGGCGTCGTATGGGACGCGGGCGGCGCTGGCCTACGCCCGGCAACACCCGCAGCACGTACGGACGATGATCCTGGATGGAGCAGCGCCGCCAAACTGGGAGGTGGGGCCGGCGGCGGCCGCCGACGGGCAGCGGGCGCTGGAGCTGCTTTTCGAGCGCTGCGCAGCAGACCCGGACTGCCAGGCAGCATATCCGCACCTGGCGGAGGAGTTCGCCGGGCTGCTGGCCAAGGTGCGCGCCGCGCCGGTGGAGGTGCGGCTGGAGCACCCGGTGAGCGGGGAGATGATCACTTACACGATGAGCGCGGAGGTCTTCGGCAGCGCGCTGCACGCGTTGAGTTATACCCCCGAGACGGCGGCGCTGTTGCCTTTGATGATCCACCAGGGATATGCGCAAGAAGATTTGCGCAAGCTGGCGGCGGCTTCATTGAACAATAGCGGAGTAATTGCATCAAGCCTGAGCAATGGCATGCGGTTCGCGGTGATGTGCGCGGAGGATGTGCCGTTTTATCCGGCGGCGGGTGAGGAGAGCGGGTACCTGGGGAGTTTCGTGCCGGATACGTTCCGGGAGATTTGCGAGACCTGGCCGCAGGGAGCCATCCCGGCGGGGTTCAAAGACGCAGTGGTTTCGGACGCGCCAACCTTGATCCTTTCGGGAGGGGCCGACCCGGTCACACCGCCGGCGAACGGCGAGCTGGCGGCGCGCACGCTGGCGAACAGCGTACACGTGGTGCTGCCGGGGATGGGGCACGTGAACATCTTCCGGGGGTGCATCCCCAATATAGCGGCAAAATTCATCGAGCAAGGCAGCCTGAAGGGGCTGGATACGACGTGTGCGCAGGCGATTGGGCCGCTGCCGGTGTTTACCAGCCCGAATGGGCCGCCGCCTTAACCTTTCATCCTTCATAGGACGCGGACGAACGCGGATTTTGGTGCAACAGTGGATGCTGGTATAATCCGGATATGTTTGCCACACTGGCAGGCAGTAGTGAGGATGGTTATGACCAATTATCAGGATATGTATACGACGCAGATTGATCGAGAGATCGAGCAGACACCTGAGGAGTACCTGCCGATGCTTTTGGACTTGATCCGTCTCTTTCGCCAGAGTGTTATGCTGAAACCGGCTGAAGAAAGCTTCCGGCAGGGTTGGGGGGAAGCTATGCGCGGCGAGACCATGCCGCTAACCGACCTCTGGAAAGATATCGATGCCGAGTAAACCTTCTGCAGAAGTCATCTTGATTACGATCTACTCGAAAACGGAGCAATCTGACATTTCCCCGGTCAAGATACGAAGTGTTCTGGCAGAATTTGAAAACACTGAGCAATCATAGCAATGATCCAGGTAACACAATTACATAAAACGTTTGGAGCGGTAACGGCGCTGGAGGATGTTTCGTTCGAGGCGCGGGATGGGCAGATTACGGGTTTGTTGGGGCCGAATGGGGCGGGGAAGACGACCTGTTTGCGCATTTTGTATACGCTGATGCAGCCGGATGCCGGCCAGGCGAGGATCGACGGGTTCGATACGCAGCGAGAGGCGCTGGAGGTGGGACGGCGCACGGGGGCGCTGCCGGAGAAGCACGGCTTGTATCCACGGCTGACGGCGCGGGAGAATGTGCGTTATTACGGCCAGTTGCACGGGCTGAAGGGCAAGGAACTGGAAGAACGCATCGGGCAACTGGCAGAGCTGCTGGATATGGGGGAGTTTATCGACCGGCGCACAGAGGGTTTTTCGACCGGGCAGACGGTGAAGGTAGCGATTGCCCGGGCGCTGGTGCACGATCCGCAGAACGTGCTGCTGGATGAGCCGACGAGCGGGTTGGATGTGATGGCCACGCGGGCGATGCGCGATTTCATCCGCCAGTTGCGAGATGAGGGGCGGTGCGTGCTGTTTTCCAGCCACATCATGCAGGAGGTGTCGGCGCTGTGCGACCACATTATCATCATCAACAAGGGGCGGATTGCGGCGCAAGGGACGCCGGATGAACTGGTGAAACGGACGGGGATGACAAACCTGGAAGATGCGTTCGTGGCAGCCATCGGTACGCCGGAGGGGCTGGAATGAGCAACAACATAGACCAGCGGAAGGAACTGGATGGGGCCGGGGCGGATCGGGAGCAAACGATGACGCAGGTGACGCCAACTCACGCGGCGGGCGGGGAGAACCCGGATGGCCTGGGGCAGAGGCTGTACCGCACGTGGATCGTGCTGCGCAAGGAGATGATGGATAATTTGCGCGACCGGCGCTCGATTGCCAGCTCGCTGATTACGACGCTGATCGGGCCGGTGATCCTGGTGACGCTGATTATCATCCTGGGCAAAACGGTCATCCAGGAGGCGACCGACCAGCCGCTGAAGCTGCCAGTGAGTGGGGCGGAGTACGCGCCGAATTTGATCGCGTTTTTGGAGCAGAACAATGTGATCATCCAGGAGGCGCCAGCCGACCCGAAGGCCGCGGTGCGCAGCGGGGACCTGGAGGTGGTGCTGGTGATTTCAGAGGCGTATGGCGAGAACTTGCAGGAGGGGAAACCGGCGGCAGTGAAGCTGGTGGTGGATTCTTCGCGGCAGTCGGCGATGCCGGAGGTGGAACGGGCGCGAGGGTTGGTGGAGGCTTACAGCGGGCAAATTGCGGCGCTGCGCCTGCTGGCGCGAGGGGTTAGCCCGCAGGCGGTGCATCCGATCTACATCGAGCGGGTGGACGTGGCCACGCCGCAGAGCCAGGCGGTGTTGTTTTTAAATATGATGCCGTATTTCATCGTCCTGGTGGTGTTCGTGGGAGGGATGTCGGTGGTGGTGGATGCGACAGCCGGGGAACGCGAGCGGGGGTCGCTGGAGCCGCTGATGATCAACCCGGTGCGGCGCTCGGAGCTGGTGCTGGGGAAACTGGGGGCGTCGATTCCGTTCGCGGCGTTTTCGCTGGTGGTCGCTCTGCTGGCATACCTGGTGGCGTTCAACCTGATTCCGCTGGAGGATTATTTGGGGTTCCAGCTCACGCTCGACCCGCTGGCGATGCTGGGTATTTTCCTGATTTCGGCGCCGATGATTTTCCTGGCTTCGGCTCTGCAGATGATTATTGCTTCGTTCACGCGCAGTTTCAAAGAGGCGCAGACATACACGTCGTTTCTGTCGCTGGTGCCGGCGTTGCCGGGGCTGTTCCTGGCTTTTTTGCCGGTGAAACCGAACCTGTATTACATGCTGGCGCCCACGCTGGGGCAGCAGGTGTTGATCAACCAGTTGATGCGCGGCGAGGCGATCCAGGTGGGATACGTGGTGGTGTCCACGGTTGCCACGCTGGCCGCCGCAGCGGCCTGCACGGTCGTGGCGATCCGCCTGTACCAGAGGGAGCGGATTTTATTTGCGGGAGGGAAGGGACAGTAATTCCAGGAAATACGGAAATTCCCAAAAGAATCGGGAATCTAGTATAATTTCGGAAAATCCGTGATGGAGGCGAATCGTTGGCAAACATGACAGATAACATAGATTCAGTCACAAGCGATGCCTTGCCGGTTTTGATGATCCAGCAGGTGGAAGCCAGGCGGAGCGATCTGGTCAGTCGCTACCACAAAAGCCTCAGGGAGACGCTGTTTACCAATCGATCTGAAGTGCACCCAAGTTCACTCAGGCGGATCGCTGAGGAAGAAGTGGGTGCGCTGCTTCATTTTCTGCATTCCCCGCTTCCTGACAGCCATGAACGCGGTATGCAGATGTGCCAGGTGGGATTGAGCGAAAAATCGGTGCTGAACCTGGGCCGGGCCACACGGCAATTCTTTGCAGGCTGCCTGGAAAGCCAGCAGGTCGCACCGGCGCTCGACCTGGTGGGGATGTACCAGGATGCAGTGATCCAGGGCTTTATCCAGAACCGCGAAAAAATCGTGCTCAACGAACAGGAACGCATCCGCAAAGCCTTTGAATTGACCATCAGCCGCTTCACGGTGGAAATCAAAGAGGTGCAGGCCCTGGCCCAACGGGCCACGGAAGCCAACGAATTCAAGTCGCGCTTTATCGCTCGCATCAGCCACGAGCTGCGCACGCCCCTGGGGGCCATCCTGGGAATGTCCGAAATGCTGCAACATAACGTCTATGGACCGCTGACCGCCATGCAGGAGGATATCATCCAGCGGATCATCAACAATACGCGCAGCCTGGAACGATTATTCTCGGAATTCCTGGACCAATCTCTGATCGAAACCGGCCAATTAAACCTGAGACGGAGCGAGTTTTCGCCGCAAATCCTGGCGCGGATGGTGTATTCCAATTGCCTGCCGCTGGCATTGCAAAAGGGGCTGGCAATGCATTTACAGGTCGATTCCGACCTGCCGCCCGTCCTGATTGGGGATAGCAAAAGAATCGAACAGGTGCTGAACAACCTGGTGGTCAATGCCATCAAGTATACCGAAACCGGCAGCGTGGACGTCGAAGCTTTCATGCAACACAATACCCATTGGGGGCTGCGCGTAAGGGACACCGGGATTGGCATTTCCAAGGAGGCCCAGGCCTATATCTTTGAACCGTTTCGCCAGGTTGACGAAACGTCAGAGCGAAAACACGACGGAGTAGGGCTCGGCCTGGCGATTGTCCAGGAACTCGTCACAGCCATGAACGGCAAGGTGAGCGTAGAGAGCAAAATCGGACACGGGAGTACGTTCACGGTCACTTTGCCTCTTCAAGCAGCAAAGGATAGCAGCAGATGAACACACCGCCTCTCGCTTTGATCATCGAAGACAATGAAGACCAAAACCTGGTCTTCACCACGGCGCTCGAAGCCGCGGGCTGCAAGGCTGAATCAATCCAGGATGGGATGTTGGCCCAGCAGCGGCTTACGGAAATTATCCCGGACATCATCATACTGGATTTGCACTTGCCGGGGGTCAACGGGCGCAAGCTTCTATCACAGATCCGCAACGATCCGCGGCTGGCAAAAGTGCGGGTGGTGCTGGCCACAGCGGACGCTGCTTTCGCGGACAGCCTGGAAAGCCAGGCAGACGCCGTCTTATTGAAGCCGATCAGCTTTTCTCAATTGAGCCTGCTGGCAAGCCGTTATCTTCGCCATCCGCGAAGCTGATCCGAGCCAGCACACCGACGAGGAACGGCAGGCGGACGCCCTGCGGGCGGCAGCATTGCGCGACCAGTTTCCATCCGATAGAGTCTTGTACCCACCGGCCCGCGAGTTAACCGGAGGCGTTGCGGCGAAGAATTGGTTCCAAATCTTCGCCGCCGTGTTGTTGTGCCTGGCGATGAGCGTGGCTTGCGCGGGATGGGGGGCGAATTCGCCGCAAAATGCAGGCCGGCCGCCGGGGGCGACGCAGCCAGCGCTGGCAACGGGCAGGGTGGAAACCGGCCCGGCGGTACAGGCGACGGAGAGGCTCCAGGCAAGCGGGACAAAACAGGCGGCAGCGGCAACGCCGACCCTCGCGGCGACACAGGCGGCGAGGGCAACCCGGCAGGTTGTCCCGGCGGAGGCAACAGGACAGGCCAGCGCTACAGCGCAAGCGGCGGCAAACGGGCAGCGGGCGCGGCAGCACCTGGAGGCGCTGGCCGGCGGGATCGGGCCACGGCTGGCCGGCTCGCGACAGGAGGCGCAGGCGGCGGCTTATATCCAGGCGGCGCTGGAAGCAGATGGATATCCGGTGCAAGTGCAGCCGTTCACTTTCGAAGGGGAGGTGGAAGGGCAGGAGGTGGGCGGGAAGTCGTTGAACGTGATCGCAGTGAAGCCGGGGCGCTCGGCGAAGGAGATCGTGGTCGGAGCGCATTACGATTCGGTGACAGCCGGCAAGGGGGCGGACGATAATGCTTCGGGGGTGGCCGTGCTGCTGGAGGTGGCGGAGAAGGTCAGCAAGGTGACGACGCCGTATACGCTGCGGTTCATCGCTTTTGGGGCCGAAGAGGTGGACTTGAACGGCTCGCGCACCTATGCCCGGCGGATGAGCCAGGCCGAGATCGAGAATACACGGGGGATGATCAACCTGGACAGCCTGGCGGCGGGGGACATCGCCTATGTGTACGGGCAGGCAGGAACGGCGGACAGCCTGAGGGATTGGATCGTGAAGACGGCCAACGAGGCAGGCTATGCCCTGGAGACGCGCACGGCTGAGGAACTGAACAACGCGGATGGCACGCCATGCGATTGCTCGGATTACAGCCCGTTCGAGAAGCTGGGAATTCCGTTTGCATATTTCGAGGCGACGAACTGGAACCTGGGCGACCAGGACGGCTATACCCAGGTCGACCCGGCGCTGGGGGAAGATGGGGAGATCTGGCACACCCGGTACGACACGGTGGAGCAGATCGAGGCGCTCTTTCCGGGGCGGATCGACGCACACCTGGAGTTGTTCGTGACGCTGTTGTACGAGACGCTGACGAGGATGGAGTAAACTGCCCTACTCGAGGTGCAATGTACGAAGAACACGTGCAATGCAGCGGCCGGCCGGGTAAACAGAAAGCGTAGTGCAGAATGCGGGTTACGGTGTTGGCGTATGGGTCGCGGGGGGACGTGCAGCCGTATGTGGCTTTGGGGGTCGGCTTGCTGCGCCGGGGGCACACCGTGCGCCTGGCCGCGCCGGAACGCTTCAGGGGCTTCGTGGAAAGCTTCGGCCTGGCATTCAGCGGGCTGCCCGGCGACCCGGCGGAACTGCTGCGCATGGCCGGCGAACAGGCCGACATCCGGGCAGGAGTGCTGCGCACAATGCGCACGATGCTGGCTTACGCGCTGCCGCTGGCCGAGGGGGTCATCGCGGGGGTGGAGGCGGCCTGCCAGGGGACGGATGCGATCGTCCATTCTTTGCTGTTGAGCGTGATCGGGCACGAGCTGGCGCTGCGCCAGGGCGCGCCGGACGCCTGCGCCCTGGTGTTCCCGGTGTTTACGCCGACCGGGGCCTTCGCCAACCCCATTTTCCCGCCGCTGCGGTTGGGCGCGGCTTATAACTACCTGACGCACGTCCTGTTCAGCCAGGCAGCCTGGCAAAGCAGCCGGCTGGGCTACTGGCTGGTGCGGCGCAAACGGCGCGATCTGCCGCGCCTGAGCGGATGGCCATTTCGCCCGTCCAGGGATGGGCAGCGCATACCGGTGCTGTATGGGATCAGCCCACAGGTGCTGGCGCGCCCGGCGGATTGGGGCAGCCAGGCGCACCTGACAGGCTACTGGTTCTTGAACGAGGGGCGGGATTGGGAGCCGCCGCCCGGGTTGCAGGCTTTCCTGGAAGCAGGGCCGCCGCCGGTCTACCTGGGGTTCGGGAGCACCGTGCCAAAGGACGCCGCCCGGCTGACCGGGATGGCGCTGGAAGCGCTGCGGTTGAGCGGGCAGCGCGGGGTCCTGCAGGCCGGGTGGGGCGGGCTGGCCGCGGGGGATTTGCCGGGGAGCGTTTACCGGCTGGAAAGCGCGCCGTTCGACGGATTGTTCCCGCGGCTGGCGGCGGCGGTGCATCACGGCGGGGTGGGCACCACGGCAGAGGCGCTGCGGGCTGGGCTGCCATCGGTGGTGACGCCTTTCATCGCCGACCAGGCCTTCTGGGGCAGGCAGGTGCAGCGCCTGGGGGCGGGACCGGCGCCAATCCCCCATTACCGCTTGAGCGCCGAGAAGCTGGCCGCAGCGATACGCCAGGCGGTGGAAGATGAAGATATCCGCCGCCATTGCAGCGAGTTGAGGAGACGCCTGAAAGACGAAGACGGCGTAGGAAGAGCAGTCGAGATCTTAACGGAGAAATGCGGCGGGTAAACCCGCCGCATTTCTCAACGCAATGACCTGCGGAGGCAGCTCGAAAAAGTTTTCCTATGGTGTGCGCCGCGCTGCGCGCCGCACACACCACAGGGCGGTATCGTAAATATTCAAGGACGGTGGCTCAGCGGCAGATCTCCAGGTAGACCTCGTCGACGTAGAGGGCGGTGTTGGTGCCCCAGCCGTCGTTGGCCGCGCCGAACAAGACGCCGATGGTCTGGCCGCGGTAGGCGAGCAGGTCATATTCGCGGTACAGCCAGTAAGCCGAGCTCAGCGAGTACCATTTGAAGAGCATTTTCAAATCGTAGGCGCCGGTCGAATCCATGAGGAAGGCGTATTGCGCTTCGGAGGCGGCCAGGGCCTGCGGATCGTAAGCGGTAGAGGTTTCCGCGGCGGGCTGGGCCTGGGCAGCGGTGTAATAGCCGGAGTAGTAGGCGCCACGCGGCAGGAGATGCATGCGCAGGCGGGCGTAGTAGGAGTCGGCAGGGATGGTCACCGGCTGGAAGAATTCCGAGGTGGTGAATTCGTAGGGGAAGGGGTTGGGGGTCCCCAGGGGGATGCCATTGAGGCCGGAGCGCACCGGGCTATAGGCGTATTCGGTGGTATAGACAGAGGGGATTTTTGCCGGCCGCGCCAGCCAGCCATCCGCGCCTTCAAAGTTGGAGTTGAGCAGATAGTTGCTGCAGGTGCCGGTGGTGCCACCGGGGCAGAGGGTCAGGTTGACGTCGTCGATGTAGGCCGAGGTGACGCCGCCCAGCCCGTCGTTGTAGACGCCGATTTCCAGTTTGATGGTGCGCCCGCGCCAGGACAGCAGGGAAATGGCCGGGACGGTATACCAGGCCTGGTTGTTGAGCCGGGTCCACAGCACCCACGACAGGACGTAGTTATTGGCGTCCAGGACGGCCACGTAATGGGCGTCGTCGTAAATTTGCGGGGCGTCGGGCGCTTCGGTATCGAAGCCGGTCTGCTGCGGGGCGGCAGACTGGGGCTTAGAGGTCGGATCGGTGCTCTTGGGCCACAGCGCCAGGGTAAGGCTGGCGTCGGTGGCGGTGGAGGGGATGGTAATGGTGTGGGTGCGGAAGCGGGACCAACTGTTGACGTTGGGCTGCACGTCACGGATGCCGGCGAAGCCGGACCAGGAACCGGAGTTGGCTTTTTCGGAGGTGTAGTAGGGGGTGTACCCGCCGGAGTTGCCGCTGATGGGGTTCCAGTAGTAAGGGACGGTTTCGAAGCTGGGATTGGGGATGACGTTTTCGCAGGCCAGCAGGGCGGTGAAGTCCTGCCCATCCAGGTTTTGGGTAACGTTGACCTGGGCGGTAGCCGGCTCGAAGGTGTAGCCGCCAGCGGCAGGGGCAAGCGCAAGCCCGGCAGGGCTGGATGGCACGAGCACGCGCTGGCCAGGGGCGACGGACAGGCGGTAGACGCCATTGCTATCGGTGATCGCGGTGTGGCCGGCGTCATCGCGCACGGGTACACCGGGCAAGGGGACATCCTGGGCATCTTTGACCTGTCCGGAAACGGTATACTGGTCTGCCGAGCGCACCAGGGGCAGGAAGATGATCTGGCCGGCCGAGGCAGACGATTTCGGCTGCGGATCGGCGGGGACCGGCGGGGAGCCATCCTGGTTCAGGCCGGCGGGCGTGCTGGCAGCGGCGGGCACGGCCGCGCCGAGGAGTAACACGAAGAGCATGACAATCGAAAAAACTTGTTTCATGGGAATACCTCCACTGTGATACAAGATCATCTTACTGACAGGTGCAATGCACCCGGAAGGTGCATCGCACCGGGGCCTATCAGACAGGGCCGGGCTTTTTGGCTCTACCGGCTTTCCCGGGAAAAGGCGCCCAACTGTTGCCGGAGTCGAGGCTTCAGCCGGATTTTATCGCTCCATACCGCCCGGCTAAAGCCTCGACTCCTGGCAAAAGCCGAGGAACCAGCTTTTTTTATTCTAGCTTTTTAGCCAAAAAGAACAGTAAATACTGTGTAAATTATGCAATAAGTTTTTCCCGAGCAGGCCGGCGGGGCCTGGAGGCTGGCCACGCAGTTCGGAGAGGGGAAATTACCCTGGAACAGCAGGGTAATCACAGCAAGGGAATAGAGGAAAATTACCCGGAAAAATCGGGGGGTTTTCCTCTGGCGATTAATTTTGCGTAAATTTAAAATCTTACCCATGGCGATTCATGTTAACTCATCCTCACCGATTTATGCGCCGGCGCGCAAGACGGGGCCGTTGGGCGACCAACGCATCCGCCTGCTGATCGCCGATGATATCGCTCTGGTGCGCGGCAGGCTGCGGCGCATGTGCGAAGCCGAGAGCGATTTCCTGGTGGCCGGCGAAGCCAGCGATGGCTTGCAGACCGTTCAACTGGCTGAAGAATTGAAGCCAGATATTGTATTGATGGATGCCGACATGCCGCAACTGGGTTGCGCGGAGACGATCCGGGGCATCCTGGCGGCGCTGCCGGAGACAGGGGTGATCGTGCTGACCACGGAACAGGCAGAGGAGAGCGTGGTGGAGGCGCTGCAGGCCGGCGCCCGGGCGCACTTCCCGAAGTCGGTAGAGGCGGCCACGCTGGCGCAGGCGATCCGCGGGGTGTACGAGGGGCAGGCGCAGATCGACTCGCAGATGACGCTGCGGGTGCTGGAGGCGCTGCGCAAAGGGGGGGCAGGGAACGGTATGGGCGAGAAACGGTACCGGTATTATGAATAAGTTTTCAATGGGTGTTTATACACCGCAGACATCAATCTCTTCAACGTTCGACGGTTTTGTAGAAAGGAAAATCATCTAATGAATTATCGGTTTTACACCATTCAACAATCTGGTTCTCGCCGGCTGCAATTGGTTTTGCCGGTAGTGGTCATCCTGAGCTTGCTGGCAGGGGCGTTGTTGGCGCCCGTGCAGCCGGCCGGGGCGGGGGGCTTTGCCGTCCGAGACAGGTTTGAGACGGCTGCTTACAACAACCAGGACGGGCCGGCCAACTGGAGCAGCAACTGGACGGAGACAAACGACGATGGCAGCGCCACCGCCGGGAATGTGCAAATTACCGGCGGCGAGCTGCGCGTCAGCAGCCGGATGGCGGTGAACGACGCCGACTTCGAGGGGGCGGCGCGCTCGGTCAACCTGGGGAGCCTGCTGCCCTCCAGCACAGCCACCTTCTCCTTCTCGTTCCGTTCGACCAACCTGGAGACCGGGGATACCCTGGTAGTCAGCGTGTACAACGGCTCGACCTGGACGGCGCTGGAGACCTTTAATCCTGCCAGCGCCAGCGGCACGCGCAGCTACGACATCACCAGTTATGCAAACGCCAACAGCGCCATCCGCTTTCTGATCACCGCCGGTTTCGATCAAGCCGACGAAGCGTTCTACGCGGATAACGTGCAGATATCGTTTTTGCGCTCCAGCTCGCACACGGCTACGAGCGTCTTGCAGACGGTGCAGACCTATTACATCCCGGTGCCCGAAGACCAGGCGCTGCAGATGATGCAGACGATCAATGGCACTGCGGTAAGCCCCACATCGGTGTACGTCTCGATCTCGGTGAATGCAGACGGCACGGTGATTTACTACGACCACTGGGAAGACGACTTCGAGACGGCAGTCAATAACCCGACGCAAACCACGACCGAGGTGTGGGGGGATAACAACACGGCCAACGGGACGCCGCCCGGCTACAGCACCGACTACCTGAATGCCGGGGACATCATTATCTTGAACAACTGGGTGTCCACCACGGCGCTCACCTGGATCGACTTCGACGGCGGCGACAAGATCGCCTCCACCGAAGCGATTGCCATCACGCGCACCTCGTGGGCCAGCGGGTCAGGCACGCTGCACGGCGGCTCGGTGGAAATGCTGGATACTTCGGTGTGGGGGACGCGCTTCGACATGCCCGTGGATGAAGCCGTGGACGGCTACGATTTCAGCTACTCCACCCTGGCGGTGATGGCCGGCCAGGACGGCACGCAAGTCTACCGCAACGGCAGCCTGGTCACAACGCTGAACGAGGGGGGGAGCTACCTGTTCGACCACACGGTGATCGCCCGAGGCGACCAGATCACCGCCTCCGCCCCGGTGCAGGCAAACCTGCTGAGCGGGCGGATCGGGAGCAATTACGCGTCGGACTGGTTTACGATTTACCCTTACGATATTCTGGGCAGCAGTTACTATGCGCCCGTCAACAGCGAAGGGGGGGTGAACACGAGAGTGTATCTCCAAAACCCGGGCAGCAGCGCCATCACGGTGAACTGGACGACCACGGCCGGGGCGCAAACAGCGGTCAACCTGGCGGCTGGAGCCGCCTCCTACGTCACGATGCCAACCATAGCCAGCGGGGCGCGCTTCTATACCAGCGGCGCCCGCTTCCAGGCCATCTCGGTGATCAACTCGAACGGACAGGCCAACGACTGGGGATATACGCTGATCCCCGATAACCAGCTCACCCAGCAGGCAATGGTCGGTTGGGGCGTGGGGCGCGACCCCACCAGCACGACCAACCCGAACGAAAACGGCAGCCCGGTGTGGGTGGTGGCGGTCGGATCGGGGACAATGAACGTATGCGCGGACTACAACGGCGACGGGCAAGGGGCGCTCACCGACAACAACGGCTACCGCTATGACCAGCTACTGAGCTTGAGCAACCTGCAGCGGGCCAAGGTGTACGACAGCGACGGCGACCAGACCGGTATGCTGGTGTACCTGTGCAACGGCAGCGAGGCGGGCAACGTCAACAAGATCGCCGTGGCGTGGGGGCAGGACCCGGCGACGGCTTCTCCCGGAGCGCCCGGCCTGGACGTGGGCACGACGGTGCCGCCGCTGCCCAACTTCACCGCGGTCAAGGGCGCCGAACTGACCGAAGACACCAACGGCGACGGCAAGTTCGACCTGGGCGAGACTTTCGAGTACCAGATCCGCGTCAACAACACCGGGGCGCTGCCGGTGCCGGCGGGCACAATCGTGGTGGAAGATATCGTTCCAACCTATACGACCTACGTGGCAGATAGCACCCGGCTGGACGGCGCGCCGATCGCCGATAACAGCTCGGGGACGCCTTTCCCGCTGGACGAGGGCGGCTATACGATCAATAAGATCTTGCCCATCGAAGGGCAATTCGTGGTTTCGTTCCGGGTGAAGATCGATGACAGCCTGCCTTCGGCGACCACCATCCAGAATAACGCCCAGGTCAGCGGGCTGGACCTGATGTACAACCCGAACGTGGACATCGTGGTGGACCCGCCCAGCAAGATCGGCGACCGGGTGTGGCTGGATATCGACGGAGACGGCTTGCAGGATAGCGGCGAACCGGGCATTCCCGGCGTCACGGTGGAGTTGAACAACGGGAGCTGCACGGTGGGAGTGAACTGCCCCACCACCGTCACCAATGCCAACGGCCAATACACCTTCTCCGGGCTGGCCGACGGCAGCTATACGGTAATCGTGCGGGCGGCCACGCTGCCCGCGGGATTGACCCAAACCGGCGATCCCGATACCACCATCGACCACCAGCACAGCGTCACGCTTGGCCCGGGCACGACCAACAAGCCCTACTGGAGCGCCGACTTCGGCTACCGGGGCAACGTCTCGATCGGCGATTTCGTGTGGTACGACATCGACCGGGACGGCGTACAGGATGGCGGTTCAGAAGTGGGGCTGGACGGGGTGACCGTCAACCTGACCTGGGCCGGGCCGGATGGCAACCTGTCGACCACGGCGGACAACGTGAGCCTCACGACGACCACCAGCAACGGCGGGCAATATCACTTTACCGGCCTGCCGGCGGGCACCTACCGGGTGGACCTGGATGAGACGACCCTGCCGGGCAATTACTCCACCACGACGAGCGACCCGCTGACGCTGAGCGGGCTGGCAGCAGGGACCAACTATACCACGGCAGACTTCGGCGCCGCGGCGGGGGCATCCATCGGCGACCGGGTGTGGAACGACATGGACAACGGCGGCGACCAGGATGCCGGCGAATCGGGCATTGCCGGGGTGCGGGTATACCTGGACAGCAACAGCAACGGCAGCTATGATGTTGGCGAGCGGTACGATATCACCGACGCCAACGGCAACTACCTGATCGGGCACCTGGCCCCGGGAACGTATAGCGTGCGAGTGGACGCCAGCACCGTGCCGGCAGGCTATACGCTCACCACGAGCAGCCCGATTTCGGCTGCGGTGACGGCCGGCAGCAGCTACACCACGGCAGACTTCGGCTATCGCGCCACTGTTTTAAGCATCTCCAAGACATCCAACGCCGGCGGGACGACCAGCCCGGGAAACACCATCCAGTATACGATGGTGGTGCGCAATAACAGCACGCAGAACCAGACCGGGATCGGCGTCACCGACGCGCTGCCGGATGGCACGGCATACGTCGCCAACAGCACGGTGGCGACCGGCTATTACCCCCTCTATTACTCAGACGATTTCTCGTCCGGAGGGTATACCGGATCAGGCAGCGGATCATTGGCCTGGGGCTCGAACTGGACCGAAACGGATGCCCAGGGTGGTGGCGCGACAGGCGGCAACATCCGGGTAGCCACGGACGCCAATTGCGCAAGCGGGCAGTGTTTGAGGTTCCGGCCAAATAATAACGGCGATCTGATCTATCGCCAGGCGGACCTCAGCATCGCCACCTGTACAGGCAGCGGCGTGGCAACCCTGGAATACGACTACAACAACCAGATCACCACGGCGGGCAATACGATCCAGGTGCAGGTGCGCACCGGCGCGACCCTGCAGCGGGCGCTGGCATCATACGACAGCGCTACCAATACCGGTTCGGGAAGCGCCTCCTTCACGCTCAATGCAAGCGAGAAGGCAAACAACACCCGAATCTATATCGCCCGTACGGCTGACACAAGCCCCAATCAATATCTATACATCGACAACGTCCGTTTTAGCTGCGTCGGCGGGGCAACCGGTACGAAGGATAACGTGTCCGCAGGCACCAATCCAGACCTGGTGGCCGGCGCACCGGCCAACCTGGTCAAGCCGGAAGATGGATTTATCCTGTTCCCTGGCCAGAGCATGCAGGTCACCTACCAGGTGACGGTGAACAACCCGGTGGCGCTGGCCAGCATCGACAACACCGCGTCCGTCTTCAGCGCGCAGCAACTTGTGGCGCAGCAGGCCTCCACCAGCGACACACTGCCGCTGGCGACGGTGGGCAATTTCGTCTGGCTCGACCAGGATGGGGACGGGGTGCAGGACGTTGGCGAGCCAGGGCTGCAAGGGGTCACCGTGCAACTGTATACCAGCAGCGGCACGCTGGTGGCCACCCAGGTGAGCGACGCCAGCGGGACGTACAGCTTTGCAAACGTCACACCCGGCGAATACTACTACGTACAATTTACCGCTCCGGGCGGGTACGCCTTCAGCCAGAAGGACCAGGGCGGGGACGACACGCTGGACAGCGACGCCAACCGCACCACCGGACAAACCACAATCTTTACCGTAAACTGCGGAACGACGGATAACACCCGCGACGCAGGCTTCATCCCGGCGCCCGGGTCGATCGGCGACTACGTGTGGGTGGACGAGAACGGCGACGGGCAGCAGGACGCGGGCGAGGCGGGCATCGCCAACGCCCAGGTCACGCTGACCGGCACGGACATCTTTGGCAATGCGGTCAACCGCAGCACCACCACCGACGCCAACGGCAAATACAACTTCAGCGGCGTACAGGCGGGCAGTTACACGGTGACCGTGAACCAGGCCAGCCTGCCCGCCGGGCTGGCTGCCAACCGGACTTACGATTACGACGGCGTGGGCAGCGCCCACACCGCGGCGGTCAACCTGGCCCCTGGGCAAGAAATGGCGCAGGCCGATTTCGGTTACAACTGGGCGCCGCCCACCGATACGGATAACACCACCGGCACTGGGATGATCGGCGACCGGGTGTGGATCGACGACGGCGACGGCGTGCAGGAACCCGGCGAGCCGGGCATGGGCGGCGTGAGCGTGCAACTGCTCACCGCCGGACCGGACGGCGTGCTGGGCACAGCGGACGACGTGGTCGCCAGCAGCACCACCACGGCAGCCGACGGCAGCTACGCCTTCGACGACCTGGCGGCAGGCGCGTATGCAATCCGCATCAACGGCGGCGCGGCGCCGGCGGGCTACACCCAGACGGGCGACCCCGAGCAGCCGGGCGCGCTGTGCACGGCCTGCGACAACCGCACCACAACGCCCATCCTGCTGGCGCCGGGCGACGTGTACCTCAACGCAGATTTCGGCTACACGCCGACGGCCGGCAACGGCGGCAATATCGGCGATACGCTGTGGCTGGACTCGAACCGCGACAACCTGGTTGGCGCGGCGAGCAGCGAGCCGCGCCTGGCCGGGGTGAGCGTGGCGCTGATCCGCGACCTGGACGGCGATGGCGTCTGGGATGCCGGCGAGCCGGTCATCGCTACAGACATTACCGACAGCAACGGACAATACCTGTTCACCAACCTGCCGGTAACAGATGGCAGCGGAACGGACGATTACCTGGTGTGGGTCAACGACAGCGAAAACGTGCTCTCGGGCCTGGTTCCCACCTACGACAGCAATGGCACGGTCACCCCCAACGTTTCGGCGGTGGCCAACCTGGCCGCGGCCGGCGACTCCAACCAGGACTTCGCCTACGCCCCGACCAACCACACCAGCGGCAAAGGGCTGATCGGCGACACGATCTTCTACGACCGGGACGCCAGCGGCAGTTTCACCGCCGGCGAAGGGCTGGAAGGCGTGCGCGTCGGCCTGTACCAGGATGCCAATAACAACAACGCCTGGGACGCCGGCGATCTCTTGCTGGCCACGACCGTATCGGACGAGAACGGCAACTATTTCTTCGGCGGCCTGGGAGCGGGCGAATACGTCATCAGGGTCGATGCAAACAGCCTGCCGGCGGGTGTGACCAACACGGTGGACCCGGATGCGGGTACGGCGAGCGAATCGGCGGTGACCCTGACCTCAGGCCAGGTCAACCTGGCGCAGGACTTCGGCTACCGCGACACGAGCAACCCGAACTCGGTTTCGGGCACACTGTGGCGGGATACGGACGCGGACGGCGCGCTGGATGCCAGCGAAGCGGGGCGCTTCCAGAACGTGACCATCGTGCTGCGCGACAGCAGCGGGGATATCATCGCCACGACCACCACAGACGCCAGCGGCAATTACAGCTTCAGCAACCTGCCGGACGGCGCCTACACGGTGGACGTGAGCGACGACGCCAACCTGCTGGACGGCTACTGGCACTCGCTGGGCACGGCGGGCAGCGACAATAACAGCCAGGCCGATCCTTACACGGTGGTGCTGAGCGGCAATACCAACAACACGACCGCCGACTTCGGCTACTACCGCGATCCGGCGGCCATCGGCGACTTCGTGTGGCTCGACCTGGACGGAGATGGCATCCAGGACAGCGGCGAGCCGGGCCTGCCGGACGTGGAGGTGATTTTGAATGTCACCTGGCCGGGCGGCGGGACGAGCACGTTGCGAACACGCACCGACGCCAACGGGCTGTACAGCTTCGGCAACCTGCTGGCGGATGAAGACTTCGACGGCGCAGGGGCGGGCGAGCCGGTCTTCAACATGACGGTCAATTATCCATCCAATTACGCCCTCACCCTGGCCGACCAGGGCGGGAACGATAACCTGGATTCGGACGGCAGCGCCAGCGTGCAGCCGCAGGAAGGCACGACCAACACCAGTTACGATCGCGGCCTGGTACGCACGGCGGTGATCGGCAACCAGGTGTGGCTGGACGAAAACGGCAACGGCTACCAGGACGCCGGCGAGGCGGGCATCCCCAACGTGACCGTTGAACTGTGGAACGCAGGGCACACAGCGGTGGTAGCAAGCACCACAACGGACGCTAACGGCAACTACCAGTTCTTCATGACCCAACCCGGCAGCTACCAGGTGGACGTTCTGGCTTCATCCTTGCCCACCGGGCTGGTACAGACCACGGTGATCGGCGGCGCCGCCGACTTCACCAACAAGGCCGACCCCTACGCCGTTACCGTTAGCGCGGGAAGCGAGAACCTGGCGGCCGACTTCGGCTTCAACTGGGCGCCTTCCGGCGACACCAGCGGCAACACCGGCACGGGCGCCATCGGCGACCGGGTATGGAACGACGCCGACGGGGATGGGGTGCAGGATCCGGGCGAGGCCGGGATGGCCGGCGTATCCGTCCAATTGTTGACCCCCGGCACGGACGGCCTTTTCGGAACGAGCGACGACGTGGTGGCGAGTACCACCACCACCGGCCCGGCCGGCAACTACGTTTTCGACGACCTGGCAGCAGGCAGTTACGTGGTGCGGGTCAACGGCGGCAGCGCCCCGGCGGGCTACACCCAGACGGGCGACCCCGACCAACCGGGCGCGGCCTGCACCGCCTGCGACAGCCGCACCAGCACACCGATCCTGCTGGCGCCGGGCGACGTGTACGCCAACGCCGATTTCGGCTACCGGCTGAGCAGCGGCGGCAACACGATCGGCAACCTGATCTTCCTGGACAGCAACGGAGATGGCAACTACGACGCCGGCGAAGCGGGCATCCCGGGCGTAACCGTGGCGCTGCTGGACAACAGCGGTAACGTGATTGCGACCACGCAGACCGACGCCAACGGCTCGTATAGCTTCCCCGGGCTGCCAAACGGCACGTACACGCTGTGGGTGTACGATACGAACAACGTGCTGGGCGAGCTGGAGCAAAGCAGCACACCGGACAACGCCGTGGATGGCGGGCAGCCATGCGGCGCTTGCAGCCGCCAGAACACCGTCACGGTGAGCGGCAGCGGCAACAGCTTCCAGGACTTCGGTTTTGCGCCTGCCTGGCACGGCTCGGGCGACGGGTTGATCGGCGACACGATCTTCTACGACCGGGACGCCAGCGGCAGCTTTACTGCCGGCGAAGGGCTGGAAGGCGTGCGGGTCAACCTGTACCGGGATAGCAACGGCGACGGCAACTACGACGCCGGCGAGCCGCTGGTGAACACCACGGTCAGCAACGAGAACGGCAATTACTACTTCGGCAACCTGGCGGCGGGCAACTACGTGGTGCAGGTCGATGCCGCCACCCTGCCAGCAGGGGTAACGAACACGGTGGACGTGGGCGACGCCACGCTCAACGAAGGCGGCGTGACCCTGGCGGCGGGCGAGGCCAACCTGGCGCAGGATTTCGGCTACCGCGACACGAGCAACCCGAACTCGGTTTCGGGCACGCTGTGGCGGGATACGGATGCAGACGGCGCACTGGATGGCAGCGAAGCGGGGCGCTTCCAGAACGTGACCGTGGCGCTGCGCAACAGCAACGGGGATATCATCGCCACCACGACGACAGACGCCAGCGGCAACTACAGCTTCGGCAACCTGCCGGACGGCACCTACACGGTGGACGTGAGCGACGACGCCAGAGTATTGAACGGCTACTGGCACTCGCTGGGCACCCAGGGTGAGGCGGACGACGACCAATCCAAGGCCGACGTTTACACGATCAGCCTGTCAGCCGGCGAGAACCGCTCGACAGTGGACTTCGGTTACTTCATCGACGGGGCTGCGCTGGGCAACCGGGTCTGGATGGACGCCAACGGCACCAACCTGGGCATCCAGGACACGAACGAGCTTGGGTTACCGGGCGTCAAGGTGACGCTGAAGATCGACTACCCCGGCCAGACGGTCTACGCCTACACGTTGAGCGACCAGAACGGTTTCTACAGCTTCGGCAACCTGATGCTGGACGAGAACGGCAGCGCTACCTATACGTTGTCGATGGAAACGCCCAGCGGCGCCATGGCGACGAGCATCGACGTGGGCGGCAACGACCGGCTGGATGCCGACAATCCAGCAGGCGTTACGGCCACCGCCAGCAAGGGCGTCGTCAACGTCGCGGCGGGGTCTCCTGGCAGCGAGCCTGTGGCAGCCTCTTACGACTTTGGCTGGACCGGCGCGGTGGTCGACCTGGGCGACCTGCCGCAGGACAATTACCGCACCGAATTCCTGGACGGCGCAGCGCACATCGTCTTCCCCGACGGCAGCGACGCGAACAGCGACCCGGATACGATCAACGGGCAGGCGGCAGTGTGGCTGGGTACGCAGGTGGACCGTGAAAGCAACGGCGCCCCCGGCGCAAGCGCCAACGGCGACGACAATGCGGACAACGACGACGAAGACGGGCTGAACTTCCCGGCTACGGAATGGGCAGAAGGCAATACACTGCCGGTCACGGTGACCCTTAACGCCAGCGAGAGCGGCGTGACAGTCTACTTCGGGCTGTGGATCGACTGGAACAACGACGGCGATTTCGCCGACGCGACGGATGGCTTCTACAGCGGTTCGGGCGTCAGCGGCAGCCCGGTGCAGGTGAGCTTCAACGTCACCGTGCCGGCCACCCCGGCCACTACGATCTACGTGCGCCTGCGGGCGGATACGGCTTCGTTCGACTCATCGCAGAGCTACGGCCTGCGGGGGAACGGCGAAGTGGAAGACTACCGCAAGGACAACGGACCCACGGCCGTGACGATGGGCAACTTCGCCGCCGCAGCGGCGCAGGGGCAGATCGTGTTGAACTGGAACACGGTGATGGAGATGGATGCGATCGGGTTCAACCTGTACCGTTCGACCAGCCTGCATGGCGAGCGGGTGATGCTCAACAGTGAGCTGATCCCCAGCCAGGCGCTGGGCGGTTTGAGCGGGGCCGAGTACCAGTTCACCGATGGCAACGTGGAATACGGTGTGACGTACTTCTACTGGCTGGAGTTTATCGATACGCAGGGCAGCACGTTCTTCGGGCCGATGTCGGCAACGCTGCTGCGGTCGATCTATTTACCGGTAATTTTGAGGTAAGATGAGTTGGTAAACGCAGACAGGGCGGGAGTTCCCCGCCCTGTCTGCGTTTACCAGTTACGTGGAGGCGGAGCGGATGAACGCTTCGCCGCGCGCCATCAGGAGGGCGTGATCGGGCGGAACAGGCAGGGTGGAGAGCAACTGGAGGGTGTGCTGGCGGAGCAGGGACATAGCCGAAGGGCTGCCCTGGGCCTGCCATTTTTCCAGGCTCCAACGAGAGAGGAAAGGGCTGCGGTAGTAGGCGTGGCGGAAAGAAGCCAGGGTGGAGGGGGCAAGCAGGAAATCGCCGCCGGGGCCGGCCTGGTCGATTTCATCCAGGGCGAAGGCGGCTTCGTCGAGGGAAAAGCCCCGGGCAAAGCGCCGGGCCTGGGTGATGATTTCGTTGACGTAGACCAGGGTGACGGGCGAAAAGGCCTTGGCGCCGAGGGTATCGCCGACGAAAGGCGACAGGCTGCTGCCCGACAGGCAGGCGACGAGGTGGTTGAGCCAGTAGCTCTCCCAGGATTGGAAATCGGGGCCCCAGCCAGTGCCGCTGCCAGAGGTGCCGCAGTGCGGCAGGCCAAAGTGGGCCATGATCTCGGCGCAGGCCAGGTCGATGAGGAAGCTCTGCGGGTCGTAGAAGCTGACCATGGTCTTCATGTCGAAGTAGGCCGGGAGCATGCTGAGGATAAGCGGCGCGCCCGGGCGGAGCAACTGGCTGACGACCAGCCCGGCCCACTGTTCGGCCAGCAGCAAGGCCAACGCTCCGGCAGGGTTGACGGGGGTGGACATACCCAACATGCTGTAGCTGGAGAAGATGGCCGGGATGCCGCGCTGCACGGCGTGGGAGAGTTTATCCAACGTGCCGGCGTTGAGCACCAGGGGAGTGACCGGGTTCAGGTAGGGGATGACAAAGGGGCGCTCTCCGATCGTGCGGCCGGAAAGCACTTCGAGCAGGTCGAGGGCGGCGGGAAAAGCGGCTTCTTCGGAGATGAGCAGGATGATGGGTTTAACCGTGTTGGCGGCGGTCTCGAGGGTGGCGACCAGGTCGGAGGTTTCAGGGGGCACGTCTTGCAGGATGCCCACGGTGGAGATGGCGTCGTAATTGGGCAGGCTGCTGCCCAGGCGCACCAGGTCTTGCATGTGGGGCCGGGCAAAAGGGGTCAGGTGGTCGTCGGCGGCGGGGTCCTGGTAGAACAGGGCGGTGACGCCGATGCCGAAGCGCGGCCCCTGGCCCATGCCCAGGTGAAAGGCAGGCTGGCCCAGGCGGTCGAAGATTTCGACGGTGGAAGGGGCAGATTGGATGGCCCATTCGACCAGTTCGGCGGGCAGGCGGGTGCGGCCATCCGGGCCGGCGGCGAGGGAGGCTTTTTCGGCCAGCAAACGCTGGATGGCAGGCGAATCGATGCGCACGCCGGTGGTCTTGAGGATTTGCAGGGCGTGCTGGTGGACGGACCGGATTTGCTCCTGGTCAAGCAGAGTGAGGTGGGGGTTGGCGATTAGGGACATAGGAGGTAATGGTATTATATACGAGGGCCTGGGGGTTTGAACAGGTGGCGGTGGGTCGGATTGATGAACGGGTTGGTTAAAGAGGGAAAGGTGCAGCGCACCAAGAACAGGTGCGCCGCACCGGGCCGCTGGCGGGTCGTAGGGGCAGGTCTGAGACCTGCCCCCACAGGTGCGGGGTCAGCGGAACAGGCCGGACCGGCGGGCAAAGGTGGCAGGCAGCATGGCGTAGACGCCGACACAGCCTTCGGCGAATTGCAGGGTAAATGTGGTGTCGCCACAGCCGCCAGCAGGGATGCCGGAGGGAATATTATAGCGCAGGAACAGGCGGCCAGGATAGTTTTGAGGGTCGTAATACACGTCGCCGGGTATATTCTGCCCGCAGGCGGTGAAGCGGGCCAGGCGCTGGGGGGTGAGGCCGGCGGGCTGGTAGGAAAAGGCGGCTACCCAGGCATAATTGCTGCAAGGGATGGCGCCGCCGCCCTGATCACAGGCGTATTCATCCAGGAATTGCAGGGCGGCGCAAACCAGCGTGGACTGGGCGTGGGCGGGCAGAACGCCGGCGTCTACGGCGGGCTTGAGCCAGCGCGCAGGCAGAAGCGCGGCGGCGGTAAGGGCGCCGCCGGAGGCAGCCAGCACTTTGAGCAGGTCACGGCGGTGCAGGGTCTGTTCGGTTTGAGGCAGATCATTGGGTTGGTTCATGGTCAGGGGTCTCCGGTTCTCTCGAAATATGGTCACTGGGCAGGTTAAATTGATACTTGATTGGATACAGATCGACGGGGAACGCCTGATTCGAGGGATCAGGAAGCAGGTACTCAGGCGCTTGGGGATGGAATGCTCAGATTTTGTGACCGCCGGCTTTGCGTAGCCAGCGGCTACGCACCTGATCCAGACCAGGCGAGCGGTTTTTCGATCCTCCTATGAGCAAAAAAGATGCCAACGGGTGCAACGTACTTTGTCAGTAAGCTCCACCCGGGCAATTTGTTCGATTCTACCATAGCGGGCTGTGAGGGGATACGCCCCAAAACATGACATTTGTTACCTGACAGCCCTTCGACAAGCGAGTAGAATGGAGTTATGGATGGACAGTACAAGCTGAGCCAGCCGATTCTTTTTCCTGGTTGCGTCGCAGCCGCCCTATCTGCCTGAACTCAGAATGGGCGGCTTTTGTTTTGCCAGGCAACAAACCAATCCCTTTTCAGGTCCATTTTCGGTGGGCAGCAGAACAGCACACCGAAAATGGAAAAAACAAAATTTTCAGGAGGCCACCGTATGACTGATCAATCAACCATCAGTGTCGAAGAGCTTCTGGCAAAAGCCAAGAAACCCTCGGCCGATGCCATGAAGTTGCATCCCTTCTACCGGGGGAAGATCGAGACGGCGCTCAAATGTTGCGTGCGCACGTTCAACGACTTCGCCATCTGGTACACGCCGGGCGTGGCGGCGCCGTGCCGGGCGATCGAGAAGGACCCTGAGCTTGTATACGAATATACCAACAAGTGGAACACCGTCGCCGTAGTGAGCGATGGGACGCGCGTGCTGGGCCTGGGCGATATCGGCCCGAAGGCGGGCATGCCGGTGATGGAAGGCAAGGCGCTGCTGTACAAGTACCTGGGCGGGGTGGACGGCGTGCCGGTGATGGTGGGGACCAAGGACCCGGACGCGATCATCAACCTGGTGCTCAATTTGCAGCCCGGTTGGGGCGGGGTGAACCTGGAGGACCTCTCGCAGCCGAAGTGCTTCCGCATCCTGGACACGCTGCGCGAGAAGGCGGAAATCCCCATCTGGCACGACGACCAGCAGGGCACCGCCACGGTGACGCTGGCCGGGTTGACGAACGCGTTGAAGGTGGTGGGGAAGAAGATGGAGGAGGTGAGCATCGCCTTCATCGGAACGGGCGCTTCGAACGTGGCCTGCTCGCGGCTGATCTTCGGCCGGGGCGCCGATCCTGCCCGCTGCTTCATGGTCGACAGCAAGGGTATCCTGGGGAAGTTCCGCAAGGATATCGAGATGCGCAAGGCCGAGTTCGTGGACAAGTGGAAACTGTGCAATATCACCAACGCCGAGGGGCGCGAGGGCGGCATCCCGGATGCGATGAAGGGGGTGGACGTGGTGGTCGCTCTGGCCACGCCGGGGCCGGGGATTATCCTGCCGGAATGGGTGCGCGCGATGGGCAAGGACGCGATCGTGTTCGCCTGCGCCAACCCGGTGCCGGAGATCTGGCCGTGGGAGGCGAAGGAAGCCGGAGCAGCAGTGGTGGCTACGGGGCGCTCGGATTTCGACAACCAGGTGAATAACTCGTTGGGCTTCCCGGGCATTTTCCGCGGGGCGCTGGACGTGCGGGCGCGCACCATTACAGACGAAATGTGCTTTGCGGCAGCCCAGGCGCTGGCCGATCACGTGGGCGACAAGCTCAGCCCTTCGCACATCTTGCCGACGATGGACGACTGGGAGGTATTCCCACGCGAAGCGGCGGCAGTGGGGACGAAAGCGCAGGAGCAGGGGCTGGCGCGCATCAGCCTGAGCTACGACGAGCTGTACAACATGGCGCACAAGATCATCAAGCGCTCACGCGAACTGACGCAGATGATGATGGAACAGCATTTCATTGAGATGCCGGAGGAGTAATCAGTAATCCGTGATGAGTCACCGGCAAGCGGCAGGGCAGATTACCCGGCAACCGATGACTCAGCGACTGGTTACCCATAGACCGATTACTCAAGGACTGATGGATAAATCGACGGAGGAACCCAATATGTACGACCTGATTGTCATCGGTGGAGGGCCGGCGGGCCTGACTGCAATGATTTATGCGATCCGCAAGCGCTTGAATGCCCTGTTGGTCAGCCGCGATCTGGGCGGCAAGACCCAGTGGAAACTGGCTTTGCCGTGGATCGAGGATTACCAGGTGATCCGCGGGTTGGAGATTGTGAACAAGTTCAAGTCTGAGCTGGAGTATCTGGATTTCGCCCGCCACATGGAAGGGGTGGAAGCAGTAGAGCAGGACGGCGAGAATTTCGTGGTGAAAACGACCGGCGGCGGAGAGCTGAAGACGCGAGCGGTGATCGTGGCTACGGGGACTCGCCAACTGCGCATGAATGTGCCCGGCGAGAAAGAGTACATGATGAAGGGACTGTGCTATTCGGCCTTGAGTTACGCGCCGCTGTTCATCGACCGCACCACGCTGGTGGTGGGCGATAAGGAGCTGGCGCTGCGCTCGGCGGCGGAACTGGCCACCATCGCCAGGAAAGTGTACCTGGCCTGCCCGGGCAGCCAGCTACCGGCCTCGCCGCTCGCCGAAAAGCTGCAAAGCGCCGAGAACGTGACCATCTTGAAGAACCACGAGGTGGTGGAAGTGAAAGGCGACCAGTTCGCCCGCAGCGCAGTGCTGAAGGATCCCAACGGCGGGCTGCAAGAGATGACCGCCGACGCGATCTTCGTGGAGATGGCGCTGATGCCCAACTCGCAGATGGTGGCCGACCTGGTGGAGCTGGACGAGCAAGGGCGCATCAAGGTGGACTGCTCCAATCGCACCAACGTGGCGGGCGTGTTTGCCGCCGGCGACGTGACCAGCGGTTACGCCGAACAGGTGCTGATCGCGGTGGGTGAGGGGGCCAAGGCGGCGTTGAGCGCGTACGAATACTTGCTGCCCAAGTTGTAGCGCCTTCCGTCCCCGGAGAGTCTCCCCCCCTGGGGCGGTGGGATGGGACGCGGACGAACGCGGAGGCCGCGGATTTTTAGAGCAAAGCCCCGGCGGATAGAGAGTAATCTGCCGGGGCTTTTTGGAGGGAACCATTTATGGCAGATATGTTGGTAAAGTTATGGGAATTGCCCGACCTGGCGCCGCTGCTTGCCGAGCTGGGCGAGAGCGGGATCGAGGTCCGGCGGGCAGCGCCGGCAGAAAAGCGGGCCGTGGTCGAGTGGGTGCGCGAGCATTTCCAGGAGTATTGGGCGCGGGAGGTCGAAGCGGCCATCGAGAACCGGCCGGTGACCTGTTTCATCGCGGTGCAGATGCAGCCGGGGCAGGCGTCTGCCGAGAAACCCTATGCACTGCCCTTTCAGAAGCTGGCCGGGTTCGCCTGTTACGATGTGGCAGGGAAGGGGCTGTTCGGCCCGACAGGGGTGGATGTGAATTTCCGCGGGCGCGGGCTGGGCAAAGCGCTGCTGCTGGCCGCCCTGCACGCCATGCGGGAAGAGCGTTACGCGTACGCGGTGATTTATTGGACGGGACCGCAGGAATTTTACGCCAAGGCGGTGGGGGCGACGGTGATCGAGGGGTCGGAGCCGGGGATTTTCAAGGGATTTTTGATATAACGATCCTCGGCTACCAGGCGCCGAGGATATCCAGGCGCGCCGGCAGCGCGCGGTATTCGACGCGGGAGATGCTATCGTCGCGCAGTTCGCCATCCACCTGGATGGGCGAAGCGGGGGAGAGGTCGATGGTGAGGCGGGTGGCGTGGTGCTGGTGGACGGCAGGGTCGTTGACGTAGCTGCCGTTGATCGCCCGCGGCAGCAGGCTGAGCATTTTGAGGCGCGAGGCGGCGCAGGCGTAGACGAAGGTGATTTTGCCATCGTCGGGAAGGGCAGCCGGGGCCATGCGGAACAGGCCGCCGGTGACGGCGCAGTTGCCCACGGAGACCAGGCTGAGCGGGCCGCTGTACTCGCCGTCGTCCCAGGCCAGGCGGGCCTGCCAGCGCGGGCCGGAGGCGATGGCGCGCAGGGCGGCGGCCAGGTAGCGCAAAACCCCCTTGAAACGCACCATGCGGGCGTTCCACTGGGTCACGACCGGCTCCAGGCCGACGGCGGAGTTGTTGTGGAAGACCCACTGGTTGGCCTGGCCCAGGTCGATACGGCGGGTCTTGCCGGCGGCGATCGCCCGGGCGGCGGCGTCCAGTTCCAGGGGCAGGCCAATGTTGTGGGCCAGGTCGTTGGCGGTGCCGAGGGGCAGCACGCCCAGCGGGCCGAGCACCCCTTCCGGGCGAGCGCGGTACAGGCCGTTGAGCACGTCGCCAATCGCGCCATCGCCGCCGGCGGAGATGATGGGCGCATAGCCCTGGCGAGCGGCCTGCTCGGCCAGTTCGACGCCGCCGCCGGGCCGCTGGCTCTCGAAGAAATCAAATTCCAGGCCGGCGCGGCGCAGAGCGGCTTCGGCCTCGGGCCAGCGTTCTTTGGCGTTCCAACGGTTGGAATAAGGGTTGAGGATGACGCAGGCGGTGTTGTTCATTAAAACTGTATCCGTGAATAACTGGCAGCCAGGCGCGCCCGGCTGCCAGTTATTTATCACCCATTATTTCTTCTTCTTGCCCTTCTTTTTCTTCTTCTTGCCCTTCTCTTTCTCTTTCTTCTCAGAGGGGGCAGGCGGCGCGGCAGGAGGCTGGGAGGGAGGAGCAAAGGGTGTCGCGCGAGAGGGGCCAGCAACCTGGGCAGCAGCCAGTTGCAAGTAAATGAAGCCCTGGTAGCCCCAGGCGGCCCACTTGCCGGGTTCGATTTCGACCCAGGCGTCGCGCAGCAAGAGGCGGTTGATGGTGATTTCATCGCCCTCGTGCAACTGGCCGAGCAGCGGATAGTTGGTGCCCGGGCCGCTGCGCAAATTGACGTCGCCGATCACTTTGAAGGGACGCTTGAATTCAAAGGCGTCCGGCCAGACTTCGGGCGGCACGGGGACAGGACCGGGACCGGGGCCGGGGCCGGGGGTCGGGCCGGGGCCAGGGCCAGGAGTTGGGCCGGGACCGGGACCGGGGGTTGGGCCAGGGCCGGGACCGGGAGTAACGCCGGTGAGGTAAGGAAGGGGATCAACGTAACCCTTGTAGGCCGGGTTCTGGCCGATGATGCGCAGGCCGAAGTGAAGGTGAGGGCCGGTGCTGGCGCCAGTGTTATTGCTCCAGGCAATGACCTGCCCGGCCTGCACTTTGTTGCCGGCGGCTACTGCGGCGCCCTGCAGGTGAGCATAATAAGTGGAAATGCCGCCGCCATGATCGATCTTGACGTAATTGCCATAACCGCCGTTCTCGAAGCCGACTTTCTCCACCGTGCCGGCGGCAGCGGCCTGCACGGGGGTGCCATTGGGGATGCCAAAGTCGACGCCGTTGTGCCCGGGGTAGCCCCATTGCGAATAATCGATGGCGTTCTCACCGAAATTCTGGGTAATGGAGCCACTGACCGGCCAGACCAGACTGATATTGGGACTCATCATGCCTTCCTTTCCGGGGGATATGAATTGGATAGAAATGCTCTGGTTGTAAGTGTACTCCTGAATGAGCAACCTGTCAAATGACTTAGCGGCGGACTGCAGGCAAGTACATCGTCCAGGGCTGCAGGATGTTCTGATCGCTGACCAGCACCCTGACGTCCGCCAGGCCCCAGCTTTCGTTGCTGATCTCCTGCAGACCCAGGGCGGTGAAATCGATGCGCAGGTCAGCGGCGGCGTGGCGGAAGACCCGGGTGATGTGGTAAACGGCATCGCAGGGCTGGCCCTCGAAGGTATAGCCGAGGGTGTTCACCTGGGCGGCGCCGGTGTTGGCGGGGAAATTGCCCTGGCCGAAGGAGTAGGGGTAGGATTGCAATTCCCCGGGCCAGGTGGCAAAGGTAACATCCAGCAGGCGGACATCCTGCGCGGCCACCTGGAAGCGATCCGGCCCGGCGGCCTCTTCGGCTGCCGCCGGCAGGCGGGCGGCGGGGGCCGAGGCCAGGCCGGTGTTGCCGTTCCAGGTGCGGATGACGTACAGGTCGAAAGACAAAGTGACCCAATGATGCTGCGGCAGGCTATCCAGTGAGATGCAGGCGGTCTCGTTGCCGAACTGGCCGAGGAATTTGCTCCCGCCGGGGGTAACGTCGGCGCGCGGCAGGCACCATTCGCTGCCGGGCGGGTCGGTAAGCTGGTAGACCAACTGGCTTTCAGCAACCTGGATGGAGGCAGTCTCAAGCTGGGCGCTGAAAGCGGCGCTCGACCCGTTGAAGGTCACGTCCACCCCGCGGGAACCATCCGGGCGGGCATCGGCCTGATCCCAGGCGCGGAAGGCCAGGCCCGGGTCGACCGTCCCGCTGAAGCCGGAGAGCGGCACGAAACGCACCCGGTTGGCGAGCGCATCGGAAAGCAGGAGCGCGGCGGTTTCGGAGGGGCTGCCGAAACCCTGCCAGGAGGCCCCGCCATCAGTGGTGTACTGCCAGGCGCCGTGGGTGTTCCCGGCGGCGGTGAAGGCCAGGCCGCACAGGGCGCCGGGGTCATCGCCGTCGGTGATGCGGCTGCCGCCCAGGCGCTGGATCAGGTCGGCGACTGCCAGGCCGGAGCCGGGCGGGACGCCCTGCAAGAGGGGGTCCAGGGCGGGGCTGCCGGAGGTATCCAGCGCGGGGGCATGGTTGGGAGACTGGACCTCGTAGGCGCCGATGTCCACCACGGCGCCGGCCAGGCGCGGGTTGCCGGCCAGGTCGACCGTCACGCCGGGCAGGACGAAGGCGGTATCGCCGGCTTCGACGGCGGGCGAGGCGGGCCGGGGGTGCAGATCGCCGTAATCGTCGTCGGAGGTGCCCCATGCCGCATCGGCGCCGGGCGAGGGGAGGCGAACGAGCAAGGGGTCGTACGCCAGGTTGCCGCCGCCATCCTGGCCCAGGCCGGCGACGCCGCCCTGCACCAGGCTGTTGCGAAAAACAGGCTGGCTGGCGAGGTTGCTCACCTGGGGGTCCGTGGCGGCGGTGTTGCCCCACAGCAGGGTGTTATCCACCTGCGGCTTGCTGGCGCGATCGTTGTACATCCCGCCCCCGGCTGCTGCGGCCTGGTTGCCGCTGAAAGTGACGTTGGAGAGAGCCGGGCTGCTGCTGAGGTCGTTGGCCAGGCCGCCGCCATCGCCGGCCTGGTTGCCGCTGAAGACCACGTTGGAGAGCGAGGGGCTGCTGGAAATATTGCGCATGCCGCCGCCGTAGTAATCGGAACGGTTGCCATAGAAGACGACGTTGACGAGATGGGGGGTGGTCTCGTAGTTGTACATCCCGCCGCCATAGCCGGCCTGGTTGGCGTGGAAAGTGACGCCGGTGAGGGCGGGGACGCCGCCGCCTTCGTTCGACATGCCGCCGCCATAGGTGGCCTGGTTCCCCTCGAAAGTGACGTCGACCAGCCCGGGGCTGCTGTTGGCGTTGTCCATGCCGCCGCCATAATATTCGGCGCGATTGCCGCGAAAGGCGACGCCTTCCAGCGCAGGGCTGCTGTACCAGTCGTACATGCCGCCGGCCCAGGTGGCCTGGTTGCCGCGGAAGGCGAGGTGGCGCAGGGTGGGACTGGCCGAAGTGTTGTACATGCCTCCCCCACAGCCGGCGCCCGGGCAGGAGCCAGTCGTGGCGCTGCCGCCGGTGATGGTGAAGCCGTCCAACACGGCGGTGGCGGTGACGCCGTTGCCGCTCACCACGTGGTAGGCATTTTCGCCCTGGATGTCGCTCCAGGTCTCGGCGACGAAATTGAGATCGGCGTTGAGATCGTCGCCCGCCAGGTCGCCGCTGAGCACGGTGAGGTTGGCGTTCCAATCGCGTTGGGGCAGGGCGCTCTCCGTGCCAGCAAAGCCGCCGTACAGGGCCACGCCGCGCAGCAAAGCAAACGCGGCGCCCGGCATTCCCGCCGGACCGGGGGTATAGACGCCATCCGCCACCCAGAGCTGGTCGCCATACACGGCAGCGGCCAGGGCGGGCTGCACGGCCGTGAAGGCGGTGGTCCAGGAAAGGCCGTCGATCTGCGGGCCAGGGGCGTGCAGGTCGACATACAGGGTGGCGGGCTGGCGCTCGTAGGCGCCGATATCCACCAGGTAGTTGACCAGGCGGAGGTCGCCGGCCAGGTCGGTGGTGACGCCGGCCAAGACGAGGGCATTGCTGCCGGCGTCCACGGCGGGGGAAGGGGGCCGCAGGCGCAGGTCGCCGTAATCGTCGTCGGCGGTGCCCCAGGCGGCGTCGGCGCCAGGCGAGGGAGAACGGGCGAAGAGCGGGTCGGCAGCCAGGTTGCCGCCGCCATCCTGCCCCAGGCCAGCGACGCCGCCCTGCACCAGGCTGTTGCGGAAAACGGGGATGACGCCGCTGCCGTTGTTGTAGACCTGGGCGCCGCTGGAGGCGGTGTTGCCCCACAGGATGGTGTTGTCTATCTGAGGGGCGCTATTGTAGTCGTTGTACATGCCGCCGCCGGTATTGGCCCGGTTGCCGCTGAGGGTGACGTTGGACAGGCGGGGCAGGCTGCTGGAGTAGTAGACGGATATGGCGCCGCCATAGGCGGCGTGGTTGCCGCTGAAGAGCACGTTGGAGAGGCGGGCGCTGCACATGTAACAGGACATGCCGCCGCCATCCACGGAGGCGGTGTTGCCGGTGAAGGCGACGCGGTCGAGGGAGGGGCTGCTGCCCCAGTTGTACAAGGCGCCGCCGTAATCGGAGCGGTTGCGGAGGAAGGTGACGCCGGTCAGGACGGGGTTGCTGGCCGATTCGTTGCTCATGCCGCCGCCGCCGCCGGCGCGGTTGCCGGTGAAGAGCACGCCCGACAGAACGGGGGCGCTGGAGTCGTTGTAGACGCCGCCGCCGCCCACGCCGGCGCGGTTGCCGCTGAAGACCAGGTTGGACAGGCTGGGGCCGGCGGAGAGGTTGTACATGCCGCCGCCGCTATCGGCAGGGAAGGAAGCGCCATCCGCTAACCCGGCGGTGACGGTGAAGCCATCCAGGCGGGCGGTCTCGGTGACGCTGCTGCTGGTGACCACGTGATAGGCGTTGCCACCCTGGATGTCGTCGCTGCTCTCCGCGACATCGTTTCCATCCAGGTTGGCGTCGTTGGCGTCGATGTCGCCGCTCAAGATGGTCAGGTTGGCGCTCCAATCGCGCTGCTCCAGGGCGGTCTCCGCGCCGGCGAAACCGCCGTAGACGGCCACGCCGGCGGGCAGGGCGAAAGCCGCCGTACGGGCACCCGAAGGGCCGGGGCGGTAAACGCCGGCTTTTACCCACACCTGGTCGCCGGGGAGGGCGCGGGATTGCAAGGCGTAGCGCAAATCACAGGGCGACGACCAATCGCCGCCGCAGGAACCGCTGGTCGCGCCGCCCACGGCAACACGCAGGATGCTGGCATCCGGGGCGGCGTGGGCGGCCGGCCGGGGCGGGGACCCGGCCAGGGCGAGGGAAAACAAGAAGAGGACACAGCAGAATGTGCGCAAACAAATGCTTTTGAGGTTAAGTCCGGTTACCATTTTTTATCCCACGATTAGAACTGGCAAAAAAGTGATGAGGTATGAGTCAATGGGTGACCAGGCGGCCAGGCGCACAGGGGCTTGGCGCCTGGGGATCGGGCACCCAGGAGTTATGTATGATGCCTGATTCTACCCTAAAGGACAAAAGGGGGGACTTACGACTTTGTTATTCGGGAGGGGGCAGGAGGACGCAGCTTGATGCCTGCTCACACAGAGGATTCGCTCTCAACCTGGTGCCAGAACTCTTCCGAAGGCACCCCTTCTTTTCTCTGGATCTGTTGTTCAGCCTGCTGGATGATCGCCTGGAAGCGTGGCGAATAAGCCAGCACCAGGTCCTCCAGTTCGTCCTCATCCAGGATCGGAACCAGCGCCGCCACCGGCCGCCCATTTTTGGTC
Organism: uncultured Anaerolinea sp.; assembly: GCA_964595435.1. Taxonomy (GTDB): domain Bacteria; phylum Chloroflexota; class Anaerolineae; order Anaerolineales; family UBA4823; genus RBG-16-57-11. The sequence continues at coordinate 163,584 of CAZQQJ010000009.1, forward strand.
ACCACCACCGGGCCTTTCTGGCAGGCCCGCAGATAAGCGCTGAACTTTGTCTTTACATCTGCAACTGAAGCGATTTTCATAGCTCGAATTATACCGCGCGGCCATCTACAGCGCGGCAGGATGTCAAAGTCATCTGGATCGCGAACTCGCGAAGGGGCGCGAAAAACGCGAAAAAGAACCCCGTCGCACCGGGTTGCCCCCCTTTCGCGCTTTCGCGTTTCGCGCCTTTCGCGCTCTTTCGCGCCTCGTTCGCGATCCAAACCCATCCTCCTTGCCAAAACCGCCCACGGGTTGTACAATCCAACCAAGCTGAAACGAACCTGGGCAAGCCGGCGCTGCCGATTGCCGTTATTTTCGTTTTTAGGGACAGGAAACAAAGATCATGGACTGGCTCAACAACATCCTTGGGAAAAAAGAACCTAAACCGCGACAAACGGCTCCCGAACCTGGACCTTTGCCGCCTTCGGTAGAGCCTGAGCAGGAAGCACCAGAAATCTCCACCTTCACCGAAATTGATGGTTCGCCGGTGCCCGGGCTGACCCTGCGCCAGGTGCTACGCGGACACGGGAATTGGATCGGGCGCATCGCATGGTCGCCAGACGGTGCATATCTGGCCTCGCCTTCTGAGGATCAAACCATTCGCATCTGGGAGGCGCGCAGTTGGAGATGCATGCGCACATTGCAAGGGCATGCCGAGGTCAACAGCGTGGCATGGTCGCCGGACGGCCGACGCCTGGCCTCAGCCTCCGATGACGCAATCATCCGCCTGTGGGACGCCGCCAGTAGTCAGGTCGAGCAAACGCTGCAAGGGCATTCCGATCGTCTCAACAGCGTGGCATGGTCGCCGGACGGCCGGCGCCTGGCCTCGGCTTCACGCGATAACACCATCCGCCTGTGGGACGCCGCCAGTGGTCAGGTCATGCAAACACTACAAGGACATACCGATGGGGTCAACAGCGTGGCGTGGTCGCCGGACAGCCGGCGCCTGGCCTCGGCTTCTGGCGATAAAACCATCCGCCTGTGGGACACCGCTCGTGGCCAGGCTGTGCAAACGCTGCAAGGGCATACCCGTTGGGTATACGGCGTGGCATGGTCACCAGACGGCCAGCGCCTGGTCTCGGCTTCTGGCGATAAAACCATCCGCCTGTGGGACACCGCTCGCGGCCAAGCGCTACAGGTGCTGGAAGGACATTCTGGCGGAGTGAACTACGCCGCCTTTTCGGCGGATGGGCACTGGCTGGCTTCTAAAGGTGACAGCAACGATAACAACATTCGCCTGTGGCGCGGCGATACCTGGGCGTGCGCTGCGGTGCTGAACGAACCCGCATCCGGCTATTGGCCATCTGGCATCGCCTTCCACCATTGCTTACCCGTGCTGGCCACTCTGGGCGAAAAAGATACCATCATTCGCATCTGGGAACTGGACGAAGCCATCTTGCTCGGCCAGGCGCAAGAAGCGGTGCGCTACACCACGGCCAAAGTCGTCCTGGTGGGCGATTCTGGGGTAGGGAAAACCGGCCTTGGCTGGCGACTGGCGCATGGTGAGTTCAAGGAACATGCATCTACCCACGGCCAGCAATTCTGGGCTATCCCACAGCTCGGGCTGGCCCGCCCGGACGGGGTGCAGTGCGAGGCGGTGCTGTGGGACCTGGCCGGGCAGCACGTTTACCGCCAGGTGCATTCCATCTTCCTGGAAAACGTAGCCGCCGCCCTGGTGCTGTTCGACCCGAGCAACCGCCAGGAGCCGCTCAAGGGCGCCCAGTTCTGGCTGGAGCAGCTCAAGGGCAAAGGGCAACTGCCGCCGGCGATCCTGGTGGGGGCGCGCGCCGACCGCGGCGCGCCGGCGCTCTCGCAGGCCGAGCTGGAGCAGTTCTGCCAGCGGTACGCCATCTGCGGCGGCTACGTCAGCACCAGCGCTTTGAGTGGAGAAGGGCTGGAGGCCCTGCTGGAGAAGCTCAAGGCGCAGATTCCGTGGGAGCAAATGACCGCCACGGTAACCACGGTCACCTTCAAGCGCATCAAGGATTACGTGCTGGCGCTCAAGGAGAAGCCGGAACGCCAGGGGGTGCTGGTCAACCCGGCGGAATTGCGCGTCCAACTTGAGCAAACCCCAGAGGTCTACAAGACCACTGGGGTTTGGGAGTTTACAGATTCCGAGATGATGACCGCCGTCGGCCACCTGGAAACGCACGGCTACGTGACCATCCTGCGCAGTTCGGCCGGCGAGCAGCACATCCTGCTCACTCCGGATTTGCTGGTGAACCTGGCGGCTTCGATTATGCTGCTGGCGGATAAGAATCCGCGCGAGCTGGGTGCGGTGAGCGAGAGAGCGCTGCTGCACGGGCAATTCCCGTTCGACGAACTTAAGGGGCTGGCAAAGGCCGAGCAGCAGGTGCTGCTGGACGCGGCGGTACTGCGCTTTTTAGAGCATAACATCTGCTTCCGCGAGACCTACGGCGATGATACGCTGCTGATCTTCCCTGGGCTGATCAAGCAGAAGCGTCCGCTGCAGGACGACCTGCCGGCGACGGACGACATCTCCTACGCGGTGCGCGGGCGGGTGGAGAACCTGTACGCCATGCTGGTGGTTTTGCTCGGCTACACGCCATCTTTTGTGCGCATCAACCAGTGGCAGAACCAGGCGCAGTACGAGATGGGCGCGGGGGAAATCTGCGGCTTTCGTCTGATCGAGGAGCGGGAGGGTGAGCTCGAGCTGGTGCTCTACTACAGTGCAGCCATGCCCGCCTACGGGCGGGCCAAGTTTCAAGAGCTGTTCGAGCAGTTCATCTATCAACGGGAGGTGGAGGTGACCCGTTTCCCGCCGGTGATCTGCCCCAATGGACACCGGCAGGAACGCGCCACGGTGGTCAAGCGCGTGCGTGAAAACAAGCGGTTTGTGTTTTGTGAGGAATGTGGCGAGAAAACCAACCTGCCGAGCTTCGACCAGCCCCAGACCATCGGGATCGGCGCATCACCCTGGCTGCAGCGTGAAGAAGCCGCCGCCCGCCTGCGCAGCGCCTACGAAGTGGCCCTGACGCGGGTCAAGAGTTACCGGCGATCGTGGGCTACGCCGCGCGCTTATCTGAGCCGCCTGCCCGAGCAGGCCGCCTGGGCCGACAAACTGTGCCACGATTTGAACGACGCAGGGGTATACGTGGTGGAGCAGGTCGCCCAGGTCCAGCCGGAGGATGCTTTCATTTTGTTGGATACACCCGCTTACCGCCATGCATTCAAGTCGGTTGCCCCCACCCTGGTGGCCGACATACCTCTCATCCAGGCACGCCTGGGCAAAAAAGGCCGATTGATTTCACTGGCCCTATCCGGTCCAGCTGTGGCACACGATATTCAGAACTGCAAACTGGGCAGTTTTTGCGACAAGACACACTACCCGATAGATCTATTCAATCTGGTGCTAGAACTGTACGCCATTCCCTTCGACCACGCCGGCTTTGCTCCAGAGCGACAAAAGTTGCACACCCAATGGGAGCAAACTGTCGGGCGGTTGGCGCAGCGGGTGGATGACTTGAACACGGGCGAAGGGGGAGAGGTTGGTGAAGACACTTCAGGTGCAACGCACTCTGGAAGTGCATCGCACCCGGTGCCCGGCCCACGGCAGGTGGAGGCAGTCTCAGGTGCAACGCACTCTGGAAGTGTGCCGCACCCAGCGCCCGGCCCGCGGCAGGCAGACGTCGCTATTCTCACCATTCTGCCGGAAGAGTATGAAGCGGTGTGCGGCAAGATTGCAAACCTGCAACCCGATCCGCCGCGCCGCGAGCATGCCAATCTGTACGCCTGGAAAGTGGGGCAGGTCGGGGCAGGCGCAAAGACCTACTCGGTAGCAGTGGGGATGATGGGCCGGGCGGGTACGCTCGAAAGCGCCTTGGCCACCCGGGATGCGGTCGAACGCTGGAACCCGCAGTACGTCTTTTTCGTGGGCATTGCCGGCGGGTTGAAGAGCCTGGAAAAAGGGGACGTGGTCATCGCCGATGTGATCCACGGCTACGAATATGGCAAGATCGAGAAGACTTTTATCCCGCGCAGCAACTGGACGTACAAGACCGACATCGGCCTGCTGAACGGGGCGGTGGCGCACATAGCCTCGAAATGGCGGGAGGGCGTCACCGCCAGGCCACCGCAGCCAGTTGAGCTCAAGGCGGTGGCCGGTGAAATCGCCTCCGGCGACAAGGTGGTGGACAACCCCGACCAGGCCTTTTTCGCCAAAGTGCTGAAGACCTGGCCGAAGATTATCGCCGTGGAGATGGAAGGCGCCGGCGCAGGCAACGCCATCGAGCAGACCCAGGCGCTGGGCAAGGCGGTGAGCTACCTGATGATCCGGGGCATCTCCGACCTGCCGCGCCCGCCGGCGGATGAGCCCCAGGCCGGCAAACCGCAGGGTACGGCCGAGCGCGACGCCTGGAAAGCCTGCGCCGCGGATAGCGCGGCGGCTTTTACGGTGAGTTTTATCGCCAGCGGTTTGCCTTTACCGCCCAGGTAATCGCCCGTTCGCAAGAATTATACCGGGTTCAGGGCAGGCCCCACGCCCGTGCTGTACCTGCGCTCGAAAGACGGGACCATCCTGGCCTGATCCCACGCCAGGGAGCGGCGCGCGGGGCGCCGGTTACCTGCCAATCCGGTTGAATATCCCGCCGCCGGGGAAAGACAGGTTCGCCAAGCCGGGGCTGCTAGCGAAGCGGACTATTTGATCGAGGCATCCAGGGCATACGGCCCGGCGTGAGCGGGGGAGCGAAACGCGAGTAGACGCCCGGCAGGCTGCGATCCGGCCCAATGCGAGCCAGATAACGTTCGACGTATTCACAGGCAGCCGCCAGGCCATCTTCAGATTGGATTTTTGCGCCCAACGCCAGGGCACGCTGGCGGCATTCAGGGACCAAAACCATTTCAGCCAACAGCCGCACCAGGTCATCTACGCTGGACTCGAAGGGGTGCACCGCGGCGCCCACACCCAGATCGGCAACCTGATTGGCGTTATAGAGCTGGTCGTTGCCGAAAGGCTCCACCAGGAGAGGGCAACCCTGGCGGAGAGCGCGGGCAATCGAGCCAATGCCGCCATGCTGGATGGCGCAGGCGGCCCGGGCAAAAAGCCAGTCGTGGGGCAGGTCGTCGGCGAACATGACCTGTCTCAAATCGAGACCGGAGGGGACCTGGGCAGCGGAAAAATCGGCCCAACCGCGCTGCACCAGCAGAGGGCGATCCAGGCGGGCAGCGGCGGCCACGTGGCGGGCGAGGATTTCAGTGGGGTTCTCCAAAGGCTGGCTGCTGAAAGCCAGGACGAGCGGGCGGCGACCGGGGTCGGCTGGCTCACAGAAGCGGCGCAGAGCTTCGTCCGGCTGCCAGGACTGCCAGCGCGGGTCCTGATAAAACCAGAAGCCGGTCATGTCGATGCTGGATTGGGGCTGGTATTGATCGAGGTCGGGGCGGCTGAAATGCAGGCTGCTGGCCAGAAGCACGTGGCGAGCGAAGGGCCAACCAGGGGACCAGTCCGGCACACGCCGGTCAACGCCGAGCGCCGCGAAGGTCTGGTTGGCAACCTCGCCAAGCTGCTGGTATTCTTTGAGGCGGATTTTCAGCCAGGTCTGGAGATCCGCCGGGGTAGCAGGCTGCCAGAAGGTGACCGGGTTCAACGAGACGGTGAGCCAGGGCATGCGCAAGGCGTTGGCGACGATGTAACCCAGGATGCGGATGGAGGTGGCAATGAGCAGGTCGGCGCCCTGGCACAAGTCGATCAAGGCGCGCACACGGACAAGGTAATCCTGCAGGTCAAAGACCGGCGCGCTGGGGTGAGCGGCCTGGTCGGGGTTATGCCAGTGATCCCAGGCCCAGGCATCGCGGCGAGCTTCTTCGGGACCGTGTTCGGCATCCTCCAGGGCAAACGCTTCCAGGCCGGCGCGCTGAGCGTAAGGATGCATGGCACGATCGATCGCCAGGCGCACCCGGTGACCGCGTCCAGCCAGAGCCTGGCCCAGGGCGATGAAGGGTAGATGATCGCCCAGGGTACCGGCGGTATAGAGCAGGATGGTGGACATTTAGCCGCGAATCGAGGAGGATGGGCTACAGACAAACACCCAGGAAAGCAGACTTGGGCATCCCTGGTGTTTTTACAACGCCCGCAAAAACAATAAAACTCATTTTGGATGACAGGGGCGACATACCAGGCAAGTACATCGCTCCTGTCGTGTATTGACTTACAACCCTACCCCATTGGTGAGCGTACCGCACAGCGAGTTGGTGAGGCGACCAGCATGAGAGAGTTGCACACAGAATTCGGTGGACGTGCCATTGCACAAGTTGGCGCCAAATGAGAACCCGATATAACCGCTGGTGGCCCTTTCCGGAGAGACGAAATCCACCGTGGGAGTGATGTTCGGCTGGCAATTGGTCCCGCCGATCAAATGGGCCGCGGCTTTGGTAAGCTGTGCAAGGTCATCCTGGTATTGCATTTCTCCCAAATACTGAAGGCTCCCAGGATTCAACGCCGGAGCTTCCGTTCCTTGCAGATAGATGTATAAAGGACCCACCAGTCGCAAGGTGTTATTATCGCCGGTGCTTTGAGCGTGACCAGGCAGCACGCCGGCTTCGACAACAGGTTTAACCCATTTGCCGGGTAAGAAGGCCGCGGCGCCCAGGGCGCCGCCAGCAGCAGCAAGGGCCTTTAGCAGCCCGCGACGACTCAAGTTTCGCTCTTCGAGATTTGAGTTGGGCGATTCTGGCATGGCAACTTCTCCTTATGGATGACAGCAGACAAGAAGACCTATGGGCAGGACGCATTATAACATACCCATAGTGAATTACCACTCGAATTCGTCGCTGGTATCGGGCAGTTCGACGGTTTCGTCGGGAGCGCCGTCGCCGTTGGTATCCAGCAAGGCGGTCAGGGCAGAGTCGTTGCCCGGCCACTGCGCGTAATCCAGAAACACCGTCTGGGAAGGATCGAGGGTAAAGTCTTCAGCGCCGAAGGCTTGCTCGCCCTCATCGTCGATGCGCAGCAAGTAGAATTCGTAGACGCCGGGGGCCTTGTTGGTTTCGCTGGACACGGCAAACCACTGTTCTTGCAGGTCGACGAAGATATTCAGGGTATCCTCATCGCCGGACAAATCCACCGCCTTGGCCAGGAAGGCGTAATCGGCCCCTGGGGTCTCGATGCCTACGTAAACGTCGGGAGTTTCTGCGTAATCGGTCGCATACAGGATGGCATGCGTCGTGCCTTCGGAGGTGATGGCGATCTGGTCCACTTCGCCGGCCTCTAATTCGATATCTTCCACGGCCAGGTAATAGCCAGGGCCAATCACGGAGACATCATTGGTGGAGGCCTCAGCCAGTTCCGAAGCGTCTACCGTAATGATAAAGGTGGCGCCAGCCGGGACGCGATAGACCGGTTCCAGGTTCTGATCCCAAACGTCCACGCCCAGCTTGGGATGTTCGGCGCTGGCGTTTTCCACCTCGTTGATGAACTTGCCATCGAAATAGCCGATGCGCTTGCCGTCATCGGTTTCGATGAGCAGGTTGGCGGGGCCATCCAGGGTGATCTCGTAATATTCCTGGGCGGCTTGCCCCAGGCCGCGCCCGGTCTTGCTGCCGGTGCTGCCGCCGGCGCAGAAATCGCACACCTGCTGCTCGAGGCGCGGACCGATGGTGACCAGTTCCAGGGTCTGGGTGCTGGCGTCGCCTTCGTAGGTATCGGCTTCCTCGTTGGGGTTGATCGAGGCTTCGTACTTCCAGGTGTTGGCGTTGGCATCCACCTGGATGGCGCGCACCTGGTCGGGCCAGTTGTTATCGTAGACGAGAATGTCGTACAGCCCGTTGCCTTTGTCGTCCACGCCGATGGGCAGGACGGAGTGGCCGCCCTGGAAATCGGGCTTATAGATGCCCACGGCGAACTGTTCGGAGGCGTTCTGGCCGCTCGCCAGGACTTCCTGCAGGGCAGCTACCACGGCGGCGGGAGACTCGTTGATTTTGTTGGCGCCGCCGGGGGCCGTGTACTGGGTGGTGAACCAGTAGGCGATCTCGCGCTGCAACGCTTCATTATCGACCACCTGCAGATCATGAGCAGCCGGCGCGCCAAACTGGTTCGGATCGACCTGGCCGTAATACATGAGCGAGCCGAGCACCGAAAAGCCCTCGCAGTGGCCGCCGCTCATCGACTGGTTGCGCTCGTCCATCCAGCGCCGGGCGGGCGGGGTGAGGGTGCAAACGCCGCCGGCCTGGCTGGCGCACACCTGCGGGCCGAACATGCGCTCCATCTCGACCGGGGTGAGGTTGGTAACGGGAAACTCGCTGCCCGTGTAGTTGGAGAAACTGAAGCCATTCACGTCGGGGCGGAAGCCGCTATCGGCCTCGGCCTGGCTGGCGTCGGCGGTGGCGGCGGCGGTCAGGGTGCCCACCGATTGACGGAAGGCAGCCTCTGCGGCGGGGTAATCGCCGGTGATGAGCAGCACGGTGAACAAGGTGCCGCCGGACTTGCTCAGGAAGACGCCGCCCTGTGCGCTTGCAGCGGAGCTATCGCTGGCAGTGAAGCGGGCCAGGTAGCCGCCAGCAAGAGGCTCGACGGGATCGGCGGAGAGTTCGTACTGGTTGGCGATGCCGCTGCCCACCAGGTACTGGTCGAGGGCGGCAGCGATCCGGTCGGCGCTGTTGGAATCATCCAGGGGTTCCGAATCGCCCTGGAAGAAGACGATTTGCATGCCCGGGTTGGCGTTGAAGATGGCGGCGTCGCGGTATTCTTCTTGCATCTCACCCATCGGCTCAATCTGGAAGGCGCCGGTGAGGTGGGTGTAAGAGGCGCCGGCGGGCGCGGCGGCGACGGGCGCTTCGGTCGCCTGGGGCGGGGCCTCGGTTTCGGCGGGCGCTTCGGTTTCAGCGGGCGCTTCGACCTCTGCGGATGCTTCGGTGGCAGCCGGCGCTTGCGGCTCGGCCGGTTCCCCGGCGCCGCCGCAGCCGGAAAGGCTGAAGAGCAGGGTGAAGATAAGGATTAGTGAAAAAATCCCCCTGAGGGACGATTTTCGTTGAGCCGACATCTAAACCTCCTGAGTAAATTAGAATGACATGGATCGTTGAAAGGTGGGGACGGTACGAGAAGTATCCACAATAGCGCGGGTTATATCACAATAGAAAGGCAAGCGCAAGGGCAGCCTGGCGGCACGGGCAGACGTGTAAAAAGCGGCCGTCCTGGCTATCTGCGGCGGATTGGCCGGCAGTTTCCCGGCCCCAGCGATGGTATACTTGTTCTGGCAGTGGATGATGAGCGACCCAGGGCGGTTTCGCGCCCATTACCAGCCGCTCTGGCCCGAGAGAAATGGAGAGTAGCAGGATGGAAACCAAATTCGGTTATTCGGGAAAGATTTTACACGTCGATCTGACGTTGGAGACCTGGCAGATCGAGACGCCGGGCGAGCGCTGGTACCGGATTTACGCCGGCGGCGGGCTGCTGGGTGCGTACTACCTGCTGCGAGAGACCCGGGCCGGCATCGACCCGTTTTCGCCTGAAAACCTGCTGATTTTCGCCTCCAGCGTGGTTGCAGGGATGGATGCCCCGGGGCTGGCGCGCTTCAGCGTGGTGTGCAAGTCGCCGCTATCGGGGGGCATCGCCGAAGCGCGTGGCGAAGGCGGTTTTGGGCGCAGCCTGAAGGCGAGCGGGTTCGATGCGATCCTGTTCAAGGGGAAAGCACAGCGGCCGGTGTACGTGGTGGTGGATCAAGACCGCGTGGCGTTCGTGGATGCCGCGGATCTCTGGGGAATGGATACGCTCGAGGCGACCGAAACCCTCGAGCAAAGGTGCGTGGTTGCTTCCAAAGGCATGGCGGTGATCGGCCAGGCCGGGGAAAGGCTGGTGCGCTTTGCCAGCATCGTCACCGATTACTCGATCCAGGCGGCCCGGATGGGAACGGGAGCGGTGATGGGCTCGAAAAACCTGAAGGCGCTGGTGATCAAACCCGGACGGCTGCCCGAGGTTTATGACCGGGCAGGCGTGGACGAAATCAGCCGCCGTTTCCATGAAAATATGCCGATGAACACGTTGAGCATGTGGCAGAAGGAGCCGCCCGGGTTTTCGGCGGCAGCCGATCTGTCCGACTTCGACACGGCGTACATCGGGATGAATAATTACCAGTCCGATTTGCAGGTAGCCCACTCGGATTTCATGGGAAGCAAATACCTGGAATTCTACCGGGGCGAGAACCCCTGCCCGGGCTGCCCGAACGACTGCATCAAGTACATCACCCCGGATGACCGGGCGCCGGCGAAGGCGTGCGGGATTCACCAGGAAGTGACCGGGGCGTTGGGGCCGAACGTGGGCAACAGCAGCCTGAAGCTGGTGCTGCAGGCGAACGAGCTGTGCAATCGCTTCGGGCTGGACCCGGTTTCGCTGGGCTTTACCATCGGCTTTGCGATGGAATGTTATGAGAAGGGCATCCTGTCGAAAGAAGACACCGGCGGCCTGGAACTGCGCTTTGGCAACCAGGGGGTACTTCTGCCGCTGGTGAGGATGATCGCCGGGCGAGAAGGCTTCGGGGACGTGCTGGCGGAGGGCAGCCGGCGGGCGGCCGGGCAGATTGGCAAAGGCGCAGAGCAATACGCGCTGCACGTCAAGGGCGTCGAAATGGTGTCTTTCGAGCCGCGCACGCAAACCAACCTGGCGCTGGGGTATGCCACCGCGCCCATCGGGCCGCGCTACGACATCTGCGAGCACGACTGGGACTACGACGTATCCACCGGATGGGAACATACGCTCCGGTTTTCGCGCACGCTGGGGATTTTGGAGCGCATTCCGATGCAGTATGCAGGCATGGACAAGGTGAGGAATTTCAAGGCGCTGTACACGCTGTGGTCGGCGTGCGACGCGCTGAACATCTGCATCTTCGCCAGCGCGCCGACTCGCCTGCTCAGCCTGGGAAGCATCGCCCGCTTGATCGGCTGCATCACCGGGTGGGAAACCAGTTCTTATGAATTCATGCGCTGGGGCGAACGCAGAAACCACCTGATGCGCGTGTATAACCTGCGCGAAGGGTTTTCCAAAGCAGATGACCTGCTGCCCGCCCGGTTCTACGAGGAGCCGATCGACTTCGGGCGGCTGAAGGGCGCCGTCTTCGACCGGGATCAGTTCGCCGGGTTGGTGGAGGCGCTGTACGAGATGTCCGGCTGGGACCGGAACGGCGTGCCGCTGCCAGCGACGTTGTATGACCATCACCTGGAATGGGTGATGGCGACGTTGGGCGGGTAAAGCCTGTAGAATTCCGACGGCACAAAACCTGAACCGCTAAGGCGAACAATCATTTGGGGGAATATTTAATTTGACAATTTCGCTAAAATATGTAGAATATATCCATTCAAACGCACGACCCCATCCCCATACCATCATCGTACCAGGCAGGAGATTGACATCGATGTTCCATCGTAATTTGCATCACACATCCCCATTGCTGCGGGGCGTCTACGCCCTGTTCGTTCTGCTCTTCATGGCCGGCCTGGCCGGAGCGCCACAGGCCGGCGGACAGGCGGCGCCGTTCGCCGATCCGCTGACCCCGGATGCTCCCCAGGCGGGCACGGTTTATTACGTCACACCCGGCACCGTCGCTGGCCTGGTCGGTTACTGGCCGCTGGATAAGACGCCGGCAACCATCGCCAACGACGCTTCGGGCGCAGGGAATCACGGCACGGGGATGGGCAATATCACCATCTCCGGCGCAGCGCCGACCCAATTCCCCAATCACTATGGGCGCTCTCTGGACGGGGCTTCGGATTATATCAGCGTACCCGACGCGGCCTCGCTGGACCTGAGCGACCAGATGACCCTTTCGGTGTGGGTGTATCTCAAAACCCACGCCACCCAATACATCCTGAGCAAAGCGCCATTCCCGAATAACTCCGGCTACGCGCTGGGCTCGACCAGTGGACAGTTACTCGGCCAAGCCTGGGATTCCAGCGGCACAGCCTTTACGATCCAGGGCGGGACGATCTTGACCAACACCTGGACCCACCTGGCAGCGACTTTCCAACGCAACGGGCAGATCACAGGCTACGTCAACGGCGTTCCGGTGGGTAATATCGCCGCCGGGGCAAACGCCATCGGCACAAACGATATCCCCCTGGTCATCGGAGCAGCGGCCTGGGCCACGAATTCTTATGGGGTCAACGGTTTCGTGGACGAAGCGCGGGTGTATAACCGGGTGCTTTCGGCAACGGAGATCGCTCGCCTGGCAGCGGGCAAGTGCGAACAGAGCGGAACGAGCTGGGCGGAGGCATTCACCAACCCGCGCTGCGGGTTAGCCGCAGCTTCGCCAGGCGATGAGGTGTGGGTGCAGGCGGGCACCTATAAGCCATCGGCGGATGGGGATTTTGCCCTGTCTTTCAATATGAAGCCCGGCGTGGGGCTGTACGGCGGTTTCGCCGGCAGCGAGACGGCGCGCAGCCAGCGGAATTGGGGGCTGAATCTCACCACCTTGAGTGGGGATGTCAACGGGAACGACGGAGTGAACTTCGCCAATCGCAGCGACAATACGCTGCACGTGGTCTATGGCAATAACATCACCTCGACGGCGGTGCTGGACGGTTTCACCATCCTCGGCGGGGCGGCGCGCAGCTACATCCTGCCGGACGACGATTCGGGCGGCGGGGCTTTCTTCCAGAACAGCAATCCGACGCTTGCCAACCTGGTCTTCACGGATAACCTGGCCAACGCGGGCGGGGGCGGGCTGCGCATCCAGGGCACGACGGCCAACCCGCCGCTCTTGAGCAATCTATCCTTTGCGCGCAATAAGGCGAATTATGGGGGCGGTTTTTCGAATTATTACATCCCGTTGACCCAGGTGGATGGAGCAACGTTTATCGAGAACCAGGCGTTCTACGGCGGCGGCATGGCCAGTTACAATTCCAACTCCAGCGGGCCGCGCCTGAACCGTGTCCTGTTCCAGGGCAATTCGGCGTCCCTGGCCGGCGGCGGGTTGTACCTGGCGACCAGCCCGATCGTGCTGGCGAATTCAGCATTCAGCGGCAACCACGCCGCGGATGGCGGAGCGATCTATTCGAGCGAATCATTTTTCGTGCTGGCGAACAGCAGCCTGTCGGGCAACACCGCCACGAATAACGGCGGCGCGGTATATAACGTCAATCCGCAGCCGCAGTTTGCCAATCCCAGCCCGATGATCGCCAACAGTATCGTCTGGGGCAACACGCCCGGCGGCTCGCAAATCTACGGGGTGAGCACCGAATTCAGCTACCGGGTCAGCCTGATCCCCTTCAGTTGTCCCAATGTCAATTACTGCTCCGGCACGATCTTGAACACCGATCCACTGTTCGTGCGCAACCCGAGCGACGGCGGCGACGGGTGGGGCTCAGGCAATAACGACGATTACGGCGACCTGCGCCTGCGGCTGAATTCGCCGGCGATTGATATCGCCGACAGCGATTTCGATACCGATTTCTTCGCCAGCGGCGTGCAGCGGGTGACTACGCCCGACCTGCGCGTCCGGCCGCGGTTCCTGGATATCCCATCGATCGGGAACGCAGGGCTGGGGCTGTACAATTACCTGGACATGGGGGGGTTCGAGGCGCAGCAGGAAATTTATTTGCCGGTGGTCTTACGATATCCGTGAAAGTTGTTCTGGAGCAATGCACGAGGAATACGTGCATTGCTCCAGACGCGCAAGATGATATCCAACCGATTCGGCCAGGGCACAAGCTGCCCGGTTAGCCTGCTAATTGGCGGCTTTGACGGCTTTGCGCGCCATGACGCCGCGGTATTGTTGGGGGAGTTCGAGGGCCAGCTTGGCGATGTGTTTCTGCAACTGGGCGCGCAGGAAGACTTTCATCTCTTCGTCCGGCTCGAAGTTGTTCATCAGGAACTGGAAGATGGCGTTGGTCTCGGCGTTTTCGATTTCGTTGACCAGTTGGTAGGCATCCTCCAGATCGGTTACGCCGGCCAGGGCCTTCTCCACCGAGAAACCGGCCACGGCCTTCACCAGGGCAGCGGTGTGTTGGTCGACCGGCTCGGCTAGGCGAGGGGCGTCCATGCGGGCATACAACTCCTCCAACCAGGCAGCGTGGCGCTGCTCGTCCTGGGCGTAATCATCCCAGAAGGCGGCCACCGCGGGGTGGGCGGCGAACCTGGTTTGCAGGCCGCGGAAGAGCGTTTCGGCGGCGCGTTCGGCAGCGATGGCGGCGTGGAAGGTTTCGTCCAAAGTGGGATACGGCACAGTGATACCTCGCAGGGTTTTTGTTAAGTTAGGCGGCTCTCTAACCAACGTTTGAACGATCGCTGACTCTCGGCAGACGGCCGGCCGAAAATCAGATTTTCCAGGCTGATATCTTCGTCCAGATCAGGCCAGTGGATACCTACCCCATCGCCGATCAAACGCCAGTTATTGCGTTCACCCAAAGAGCCGTGGAGCAAACGCGGATACCAACCCAGGGGAACCGAAATCGTCCTTCCATCAGTAAGATCGACCGCGAGTGTATCCCCAGTAACGTAAACTTTTTGAACTCTAGCAACCAAAATATCAGTCGTTAAAGTATTCATTCCAACTTTCCATCAGGTAATTCCGGTTTGCTTGTATCAGATGATGAAGCTGATTGATTTCCTTGCGACTAAAGCCTTTGCTGGACTGAAGCCTGATTGGTTCAAGCCAGAACTTGGCTACATTTTCGTTACTTTCTACATGAACATGGGGCGGTTCATTATGATCACCCGCGTAGAAAAAGAAACGATATGAGCCGCTTCTTAGGATTGTAGGCATATATGGATTGAATTATACCATTATCAGAGACGAAGGCCGGAAGCAGGGCAAAACCGCAAAACCCAGAGATGGCCAGACGCCTTGCCCGGTGGACGATAAACCTGGCATAGGCCAGGTGGCCGATTTTTCTAAGCCCCTACTTGAAATACGCTTTTCTTTGTGCTATTGTATGACTGCCTTATACGACCTGCGCAGGTTGGGAGGAAAGCAATTTCGGTCCTTGAACCAAATTGCTATTTCTGCGTCGCGATAAACTTTCCATTGACATCACTATTCTGAGGAAAAGATCATGCAACGTAAAATGGGTTCCTTCATCAATCTTATGATGGTCGTTAGCCTGGTGCTGGCCGCGCTTGCAGCGGGGCCTTCCGGGCGGGCAGTAGCACAGGGAGCGCAGCCGCCGGGCAATCCGGGAGGTGTGGTTTTTCTAAGCGGAGCGAAACAGGGCCAACCCCTGGAGATCGCCCTGGCCTATATTCAGGACCATAAAGGAGACTTGAACCTGACCGCCGCCGACCTGAGCGATTACGCCGTCACCGACCAATACACCAGCAAGCACAACGGGGTCACGCACATTTATTTGCGCCAGCGATACCAGGGGATCGAGGTGAGCAGCGCCAATATCAATATCAACGTGGCACGCAATGGCAGCATTATCAACCTGGGCAACGCCTTTGTACCGGACCTGGCCAAAGCAGTCAACCGCACGGCACCGCTGACCACTCGAACGGAAGCCGTCCAGGCCGCGGCCAGTTCCCTGGGGCTGAAAATGGCCCGCTCACCGCTCATCGTCGAGGCAAAAGGCGGCCCGGCCCGGGAAGTTGTGTTTGCGCCAGATGCGATTTCGATGTCGCCGATACCGGTCAAACTGGTCTACCACGTGGTATCGCCGGGGGTGGCGCGCCTGGCCTGGAACCTGCAAATCCAGGAACCGAGCGGGAACCACTACTGGAGCATCGATCTCGATGCGGAAGACAACCAGGTGCTCGGCCAGATCGACTTTGTCAGCCACGACCGCTGGGGCGCAGCGGACGAAAGCGACGCTGAACTGGCTGGCAGCCCTTACACCAGCGTGGCTCCGGCTACCTGGGCGGATGAATTCGCCGACTTCAAAGCGCTGGGCTCCGGCGCAAGCGCGCGACCGGCGTCGAATGCCAGAATCGCCGCGCCATATCACGGCGTCTACCGGGTCTTCGCCTTCCCCATCGAAAGCCCGCTCTTCGGCGACCGCGTCCTGGTTTCTCCCGAAGACCCGCTGGCCTCGCCGTTTGGCTGGCACGACTGGGATGGGGTCTTTGGGCCGGAGTTTACCCAGACGCGAGGCAATAACGTGCGCGCCTACCTCGACCGGGATGCGAACAATGCGTATAACCCGGGCGAGTCGCCGGATGGCGGCGCATCTCTGATCTTCGATTTCCCGCTGGACCTGAGCACCGGGCCAGAGATCTACACCGCGTCTGCCGTCACCAACCTGTTCTACCTGAACAATGCCATCCACGACGTTTTCTATCTTTACGGCTTCGACGAAGCGGCCGGCAACTTCCAGGTGAACAATTATGGCAGAGGCGGGGCGGGGTTCGATTACGTGATTGCGCACGCCCAGGATGGCGCCGGTGTGAACAATGCCCAGTTCGGAACGCCGGCTGATGGTTACCTGCCACTGATGCAAATGTACCTGTGGAGAGACCCGGCCATGACGCTGACGGTGACTTCGCCCGGCTCGATCGCTGGGAATTACGAGGCGGCTGGTTCAGGCTTTGGGCTGCAAGCTTTCGACGTGACAGCCGTGGCAACGACGACCGTACCGGCCGATGGGTGTAGCGCGATCAACGACGTCACCGGCAAAATTGCGGTAATCGACCGGGGCAACTGCTCTTACATCGACAAAGTGCGCAACGCACAGAACGCCGGGGCAGTGGGCGTGATCGTCGTCACCTACGCCGGCCAGCCGGTCTCGTCGATGAGCTGCACCGCCAACTGCGACGGGATTACCATCGGTTCCGGGATCGTCAGCTACACAGACGGGCAGATTTTCAAGGACCCGGCCAACCAACCGGTCACCATGCGGATGTATAAAGACCCCCGGCCGGACCGGGATGGCGATTACGACAACGGCGTGGTGATCCATGAATACGGGCATGGCCTGAGCAACCGCCTGGTGGGCGGCCCGAACACGGTTTCCTGCCTGAACAATAACGAGCAGCCGGGCGAAGGTTGGAGCGATTTCGTCGGCCTGGCGCTGACCGCCAGGAACAGCACCACCCGGACGCGCGCCCTGGCAAACTATGACGAGTACCAGCCCATGGACGGGCCGGGCATCCGCCCGACGCCTTATTCCCAGGATATGGGGATTAATCCGTCCACGTATGGCGATATCCCCGGCCTGGTCGTTCCGCACGGCGTGGGTTACGTGTTCGGTTCCATGCTGTGGGAGGTGTATTGGAACCTGGTAGACAAGTACGGCTTCAATCCCGACATCTACGGCGATTGGACCACGGGCGGCAACAACCTGGCCATGCAGTTGGTGCTGGATGGGATGAAGCTGGCGCCCTGCAGCCCCGGTTTCGTGGATTCACGCAACGCGATCATCGCCGCAGACATCGTTTTGACCGGCGGCGAAAACTACTGCGAAATCTGGCAGGGCTTTGCCAAGCGCGGCCTGGGTTACTCGGCCCAGCAGGGAAGCGCTTTCGACAGCACGGATGGCACCGAGGCCTTCGACCTGCCGGCAGCCTGTTCGGCGCCGCAGGCCCAGGTCTCTCCAGCCAGCCTGACCAGCACGCAGCGCAAGAATGCCGTGGTGGACAAGCCGCTGGATATCAAGAACGCCAACAGTTCGAGCGGCCCGAACACCCAGGCGACCACGACGGAAACCGTTCCACAGGACATCGCTACCACCACCATCATGACGGCCACCGTCTACCAGGATGATCAGAACGATCCCACCACCGCTTCGTTCACCACCACCGTGGTGGTCACGCAGACCATGTTCCTGGATGTCTTCACCAGCAACGTGAGCGACCCGAATGCGGACGTCGATCTGTATGTGTACGACTCGGGCGGCGCCCTGGTGGGCACCTCGGGCACCTCGGGGAGCGACGAGTACGTCTTGCTGGCCATGCCTGCGGACGACACTTACACGATTGCTTTACATGGCTGGGGCATCCCCACCCCGCCGGTAACCATCGACCTGACCGTCAAAGCCATGCCGATTGCCGGGAGCGGCGGTACTGCAGGGTATTTCGAGAAGACCGTCACGGTCACGGATACCGTGCTGCTGAACATCGATACTTCCGCTGCGGCCAACGGCTCGAACATCGACCTGTACGTCCTGGATCCAACCCATCGCCTGGCCGGTTCTTCGACCTCGGCAACCGACGTCGAGCGGGTGAGGGTCGCCATGCCGGCCAACGGCGATTATACGATCATCGTGCGCGGCACCAATCTCCCTGCCGCAGACACGTTCACCCTGAACGTGCAGAAGATCAGCGGATTGGGCAGCTATCTGCACTGGTCGATCAGCGAAGCGCCAACCGACTGCGCCAGCCCGGCGGATCTTCCCTGGGTGAGCGTCAGCCCGGCCAGCGGCGCGGCGGCGCCCGGCCTGTATTCTAACCCGCAGGTGGCCTTTAACTCACTGGGGCTTGCGCCCGGTACGTATACCGGGAAGCTGTGCCTGACGAATACGGCTCCGGCCACCCCGGCATTGATCGAGGTGCCATTGACGCTGGAAGTACTGCCGACGCTGTATTTCCCGTTCATCCATAAGTAGCCTGCGATCTAAGAGTTCGCGACCGGGGTTATATTGCGGTGCAAGACGCCGCAATACAACCCCGTTTTCGCGCAGACCCTAAGGGTCTGGATTCGAGGGTCTTTGGTTCGACTGATTTTGTGTGACTTGCATGGCGTGAGCAGTTCTCCTTATTTAAGTATTGACTTAATTAAGCGATTGCTTTATAATGCGGATATGGACGTATTCTATGCCCTGGCTGAACCGACGAGACGCAAGATTCTGGAGATGCTGGCAAGCCATGGGGAATTATCGGCAACGCAGATATGCGAGAAGTTCCCCGTCAGCCCGCCGGCGATCTCGCAGCATCTCAAGGTGCTGCGTGAGGCAAACCTGGTGAGCATGGAAAAGCGGGCGCAGCAGCGCATTTACCGCATCAACCCGGGCGCGGTGCATGAGCTGGAAGGATGGGCCAGGCAACTGGTGCAGCTTTGGGACCAGCGTTTCGATGCGCTGGATCGGTTGTTGGAGGAAGGAGAAACGAAAGACAAGAATGCCCTATAAGTTTGCAGGTGCAACGCACCTGGGAGACAGGAGGTGCATTGCACTTTGAGAGTGCATTGCACCCGGTGCAGCGCAAGAAACGTGGTGCGACGCACATAGAACGCGCACCGCACCACATGGTTCGTAGCGGTAGAAAGATGGACTGTGCAAGGATGATTAGCGTTAGAAAGGAGAAACTGCGATGACAACTGCTGATTTGACAACTGAAGAGGTAAAACAGGACCTGGTAATCACGCGCATCTTCAACGCGCCGCGTGAGGTGGTGTGGAAAGCGTGGACGGACCCCGAACGCCTGGTGCGCTGGTGGGGGCCGAAAACCTTCACTGCCCCGGTCTGCCAGCTCGATCTGCGCGTGGGGGGCAAGTACCTGTTCTGCATGCGCTCGCCAGAAGGGTTGGACTTTTGGAGCACGGGCGAGTACCGCGAAATCGTCGAGCCGGAGCGGATGGTATATACCGATTCGTTTGCCGATGCCGAGGGCAACGTAGTGCCGGCCACGCACTACGGGATGGACGCTGACTTCCCGTTAGAAATGCTGGTAACAGTGACGTTCGAGGAATACGAGGGCAAAACGAAGCTGACCCTGCGTCACAGCGGTTTACCGGCGGGCACGATGAGCGATATGACCGGGCAGGGTTGGAGCGAATCTTTCGACAAGCTGGCCGAATCGCTGCCGAAGACGCAATGGGTCGCCGGACCCGGGAATCAGAGTCTGACGATGACGCGCACTTTCGCGGCGCGGCGCGAGAAGGTGTTCCAGACCATGACAGACCCCAGGCTGATCCCGCAGTGGTGGGGGCCGAGGCTTCTGACGACGACGGTGGAACAGATGGAGGTCAGAAAGGGGGGCATCTGGCGGTTCGTGCAGCGCGATAGCGATGGCAGCGTGTACGCCTTCAACGGCGTGTACCACGAGGCGGTTTCGCCCGAGCGGCTGGTGTATACCTTCGAATTCGAGGGGATGCCGGGGCACGTGCTGCTCGAGATCGTGACATTCGAGGAACAGGATGGCATGACGAAGGTGACAGATACGTCGGTGTTCGAGTCGGCTTTGGATCGCGATGGGATACTCCAGTCGGGGATGGAGGAAGGGGCAACCGAGACCATGGACCGGCTGGCAGAGCTCCTGGCAAAGGTCTAATCCTGGAGGGATTTTGGGCAACGAGTTGCCCAAAATCCCTATTGGCAATTACTTCAACGTGAGGGGCAGGTAAATACAATTGTTTACCATGGTCGTCGCGTCGGCGCTGGCCGGATAGGCCTCCCAGTTGCCGGCCACGTCCAGGGCAATGACCCGAAATGCATAGGTCTGGCCAGCGACGGTGGTCACCGGCGAGGTGGGGCCAAAGCTGGACGAGGTCAGGCTGGTGGAGGTGAGCCAGGTGGTCCACGCGCCGCTGCCTGCCTTATACTGTACGGTGTAGCGCGATACGCCGGAGGCCGGCGCCGGGTCGCTGCCCGACCAACTCACTCTGAAAGGAGCGCACACCGCGGCAGGCAGCGCGCCGACGCTGGAGGAAGGCGCGTGGGTATCGATGAAGAAGGGGCCGTAGTGCGCCGCGCCGCTGTTCCAGTTGCCGGCGTTATCCACGGTGCGCACGTGCAGGTACCAGGCATTGCCATCAGCAAGCGCAGCGCTGGTGGCGCTCGCCGAGCTGCTATCCATCACCGTGTCGGGCACGGTCGTGGCGCTCGTGGTCCAGGAAATGCTGTAACCGTCCACGCCGCTGGTGGCGTCGCTCGCCCCGCTCCAGCTTGCCGCGATGGTGTTGTCGTTCGACCAATCGGAAAGGCTGTGACTGCTGCTCGAAAAGCTGGTCGGGTTGGACGGCGCGACATTGTCCAGGATGATCGTGTCGTTGTAGGAAGTAGAGGTATTTCCTGCCCCGTCGCGGAACTGCGCATAAACGGTCTTGGTGCCGTTGCTGCTGGTCAGCGTCCAGCTTTTGCTGGCGGCGTAGTCCTCCCACGTCGACCACGAACCGCCGGAGTTCTGGAAACGCATTTCGATCGCGCCCACGCCTGGCGCCGGGTCGCTGGCGGAAACATTCAATGTTACGCCGGTCGATTGGACATAGGTAGCGCCGCTATTGATGCTGACCGAGCCAGTGGGATCGGTGGTGTCTTTGTTGATGCCGTGCTCGAAATAAATGCGCATCAGGTAGCTATCCACCGAATAGCGCCCCAAAAAACTGTCATAAAAATCATGGATATCCACCGGCGTGCCATATCCGGTGGGGTTATTGCTGAAGACGTCATGAATTTCTTCGTGACCCTGGCTGGTGGCGTCGCCGATACCATCGCTATTCTGGTCATCGTTGGCCGAATCGTTCAAATCCCACATGATAGCGGTGGGGGTCGATTCGGCGTCGTCCCAGGTAGTAGCCGTGTCGTGCCAGCTATTTTCGATGTTGAACGACCAGGATGTCTCGTAATAGATATGCGGGTCCGCCATACCGCTGTAGCTTCGGGCGGCGGACTGGAAATAATTCGCCCAGCCTTCCAGGTAAGCAGTGGTGGGGTCTTCGTGCGAATTCATCGAGTGCCCGCAGTTGGGAGCCACCTCACCGGCGTCGTGACAATAATCTGGCGAGCTGAGCACAGCAAAATGATCCATCAGATAGTGCCCGTATTCGTGCAAGATGGGCGACTCATCCCACTGGTCTTCGTCGGTCGCCCCGGGCCCTTCGATGTAAACAATCCAACCGCCATATTCGGAGGTGCTGTCGCTGTCCGTATCCGGCCAGACGAAATTGACAAAGTGCTCCTCGTCGTGGCTGGGAGGCGTCTCGCCGCCTACGTAATAGGTAATCGTCCAGCCATAGGCATTGATGCGCTGGATGTGGAACGCGCCGTTCTGCGAGTTGCCGCCTTGCGTACCCGGCCACCAGGTGCCGAAGTTGTACGAGGTGCCGGTTGCGGACGACATGTTGTGCGTGGAGGTGACGAAGGCGTACTCCGTGCCGCTGCTCTCGCGCACCAGGCCGATCTCTGAATGGTAAGCCCTCACCTTGGCGTAGATTTCTACGGTCGTGTCGGAGGTGCCATCGGAGGCCGGCCCGCTGCACGACCAGTACCCGTCCGCATCGGTTGTAGCGCCGCACACGAACTCATCGGTAGCGCCATCCTCATCGTACACCTCGACAGCGGCATAATAGATGCCCTGCGTGGCGGCGGAATCATCCGTATAGACGAAACGCCCGCTCAATGAAATGGTCCCGGAGGGGGCGCTCACTTCGCTGACGGCCGGGGCCTCTGCGCCTGCATCCGGTAAATTGAGCGGATAGAAATAGGGCGCGGCGCTGCCCTGGTCAGCCGAAAAGCGCAGATCCAGGGTTCCCGGCGGGCCAGAGAGCGGGCGCGCCAGGCGCAATTCCAGCGAGATCACATCATCTACCTGGAGGTCGCCCTGCCATTCCAACGCCCCGTCCAGCAAGGTGAGCCCGGGGGGCAATACCATGACCAGTTGCCCGTTGGTCAGGGCAGTATTCGCCAGCATGAACACGGTCAGCGCCGCCTGGTCGCCTTCCAGGGCGGTTTCGAGCACGGTGAAATCGACCAGCGGCCGGCTGCTCTGCGGCGCCAGCACCGCTCCAGGCGGAGGGGGGATGGCATCGCGCAGATCAGCAGGCGGCGCGGGCAGGTCTTCCCGAAACTGGCCCTGGGGGAGTCTGCGCGGTGCAGACGGCGCGGCCTGGCCGAAGGCAAGGTCACTGTGGATCACTTCGCCCTGCCCCAGGTCGAGCACGAAGCGCGCCGCTCCCGCCGGCGGCTCGACAGGCGTAGCCCAAATGGACAACTCCAACGGCGCGCCGCGGGCCAGGTCGCCTTGCCAGTCCAGGCGGCTGCCCGGGTCGAGCTGGAATTGCGGCGGCAGTTCGAACCGCCCGTGAACGCCGCTGAAATCATTCATTGCGACCAGGGTCACGCTGAAACGGGTGGCCTGCCCCGGCGCCGGATTGGCCGGCCCGGCTTGCAGCGTTACCGCTACCGATGGCGAGGGCTCCACTCCTTGCAGATGCGACCCATCCGGCGCTCCGCGGGGAACGTCGCGCAGCCCGGCAGAAGGCGCAGCCTGCGCCGGCGCCGGCCAATAGGCCCAATAGGTGGAGATGTTATCCGTCAGAGTCACCTTGACCGGAGTGGAAAGCGGCCATTGCTTAATTTCGAGCTTTACTTGCAGCGCCTGCGGCTTGCCGCGGGACAGGTCGCCCTGCCAATGGAACGGGCCATCGATGGCGCTGGCCTCGGGGGGCAGATCCAGGATGATCTGCGCTGCGGGCATGTCCTCTTGCGGCGCAAGGGTAATGCTCAACACCACCGTCTCGCCTGCCGCAGGCTGCTGGCTCGAGGCCAGAAGAGTCAGGTCCACCCCGGGCGAGGCCTCACCGCCAGGCTCGGATTGGTTTGCTTGCACCGGGGTGGAGCTATCCACCGCGGGCGGCGATGCAGCCGGCGCGTCGCTCCCGGGCGGCGCCTGTACAGGCCCGGACCGGGCCGAACAGGCCAGCAATAAGAAGACCAGCATTAAACTCCATACTTGCCGTGGAAAAACACTCATTGTTGCCTCCTTAAATGACCTAATAGTCTTTTGCGTGCCCCCAATTCCGACTGGTCTTAAATGTCGCCCACGCTACTATTATCTTAGCAAAATCGACCCGGCGAGTCAATGCACGATTTTGTTAGCTGTCCCAAAAGTCTCATTGCCATAACCACCTTTCTTTGGTAAAATTCTTCTTCCAGAGAATACCGACCCCGGCACACTGGCCGGGGTTGTTGTATGTGTGTAGATTTAGCCTGTGTAAATGCACTGCTGCGCAGTGCATTTACACAGAACCCGTAAGAGTGAGTAAAGGTATGAAGATCGAAAGAACCGATTTGCGGAACGTGGCGATTATCGCTCATGTAGACCACGGCAAGACCACGCTGGTGGATGGGCTGCTCAAGCAGGCGCGGGTGTTTCGCGAGAACCAGCAGGTGGCCGAGCGGGTGATGGATTCGAATGACCTGGAGCGCGAGCGCGGCATTACCATCCTGGCCAAGAATACGGCGGTGCGCATCTGGGATGCGGCGACAGAGCAGCAGGTGAAGATCAATATCGTGGATACGCCCGGGCACGCCGATTTCGGCGGCGAGGTGGAACGGGTGATGAATATGGTGGACGGTGTGCTGCTGCTGGTGGACGCCGCCGAAGGGCCCATGCCGCAGACGCGCTTCGTGCTGCGCAAGGCGATGCAAACCGGGCACAAGGCGATTGTGGTGGTGAATAAGGTGGACCGCAAAGACGCCGAGCCGCAACGTGTGTTGAACGATACCTACGATCTGTTCATCGAGCTGGGGGCCAGCGACGAACAGGCCGATTTCCCGGTGGTGTACACGAACGCCATTACGGGGCAGTCGGGGCTGACGCCCGAGCTGGGGCCGGATTTGCAGCCGCTGTTCCAGGCCATCCTGCGGCACATCCCCGCCCCACGGGTGGACCCCGAGGCGCCGCTGCAACTGCTGGTGACCAGCCTGGGCTACGACGATTACCGGGGGGTGACGGCCATCGGGCGGGTGTTCGCCGGGCGGATCAGCGCCGGGCAGGCGCTGGCGCGGCTGACGCTGGACGGGCAGGCGCTGCCCGAACGGGCGCGCTACCTGTACGTACACCAGGGGCTGGAGCGGGTGGAGGTGGAGCAGGCTGAGGCGGGCGAGATCGTGGCGCTGGCCGGGCTGGAGGGGATCGCCATCGGCGAGACGCTGGCCGACCCGGAGAACGCCGTCGCCCTGCCCCCGATCCGCGTCGACGAGCCGACGGTGCGGATGACCTTCGGGGTGAATACTTCGCCGTTCTCGGGCCGCGAGGGGCGCTGGAGCACTTCGCGCAACCTGCGCCAGCGGCTGTTCGACGAGCTGCGCACCAACGTGGCGCTGCGGGTGGCCGAGACCGAAAGCCCGGATACCTTCCTGGTTTCGGGGCGCGGCGAGCTGCACCTGGCGATTTTGATCGAGACCATGCGCCGCGAGGGGTACGAGTTCCAGGTGTCGCGCCCGGAGGTGATTTTGAAGGAAGGGGCGGACGGAGAAACGCTGGAGCCGTTCGAGGAAGTGCATATCGAGACGCACCCGGACGCGCTGGGGGTGGTGATCGAGATGCTGGGGGCGCGCCGCGGGCAGATGATCGACATGACCGAGGTCTCGGACGGCAGCGTCCACCTGGCGTACATCGTGCCCACGCGGGGGTTGATCGGTTTCCGCTACCAGTTCCTGACGGCGACGCGCGGGCTGGGGGTGATGAACACGCTGTTCCACGGTTACCTGCCCCAGGCGGGCAGCATCGGCGGGCGGGAGCGCGGTTCGCTGGTTTCGTGGGAGGCGGGGGTCACGTCCAGTTACGGGCTGCACAACGCCGAAGAACGGGGCGAACTGTTCATCGGGCCGGGCGTGGAAGTCTACGAGGGGATGGTGATCGGCGAGCACGCCAAGCCGAACGATATCTCGGTGAACGTGTGCAAGACGAAGCACCTGACCAACATGCGCGCGGCGCGGGCCGACGCCACGGTGCGCCTGACGCCGCCGCGGCAGATGAGCCTGGATGAGGCGATCGAGTACCTGGCGGAGGACGACCTGCTGGAAGTGACGCCGTTGAATTACCGCATCCGCAAGCGCATCCTGGATACCGAGGAACGCGGCAAACAAACCAAGAAGAGCAAGGAAGCGCTGGAAGACTGATCTATAAAAATGGGACGCGGATGAACGCGGATGAACGCGGACGCCATTTTTCATTGACCCAGGCTGCCGGACGTACCCGGCGGGTTGACTTTTTTGAGTTTGAACCTTACACCTCGGATAGTTTCGATTGACGCGGGCGGGGCGGCGTGATAGACTGTGCCACACTTGGCTTCAGAGCACGCTTTTGAAGCAGTCACGATCCGATCGAACAGCTAAATAATGGGTGAATTCGGGGAGTATTGGTAGACATATTACCAGATTGGTGATAGAATTACTACTAATATCCTCCGATATTTTGTCTGTCGAAAATTCTATAGCAAGGTGGAAATTTCGAGCAATTCGACCCTTTGAGGCATCATTATTCGACTAATTAAAACAATGACAGCAAGCCGGCCGAAAAAACAGGGTTTCGGCCAGGCAACAAGGAGGTACAATGAGCAGATCACTCAAGTCAACACATCCGGAAAGGCTGGAAGATGCACGGCGGCTAGACCGCCGCGCTTTCATTAAAGCGGCGGCGCTGGCTGCCGGGGCGCTGGCTTTGCCGGGGCGCGCCCTGGCAGCAGGAGACGGAGCAAGCGAACCGCTGGCGCTGGGGAACCACCCGGCGAGCGTAAAGGCCAGCCTGCGCCTGGGGGTGCTGCTGCCCGAGCGCAGCGTGCTGCCCGGGATGAACGAGCAGTTCCTGGGGGGAATGCAGCTTGCCTGCGACCAGGCGCTGCGGCAAGGGTACCAGGTGAGCCTGCTGCCCGAACAGGTGAGCGTAGGCGGCGGAAACGCCGTGCAAAAGGGCCTGGGTCTGGTGGAACAGCAGCGCGCCGGCATGCTGGTAGCGATGCTCAACCCACAGGTGGCCGAGGCGCTGGCGCAGGCGATGGAAAAACACGGCCTGGTGGTATTGGCGGCCGAAGCGGGCGGCGACCTGCCCCCCTCTCGTCCGGCAGCCAATCTCTTTTACCATACGCTGGGCTACTGGCAATCCAGCCTGGCGCTGGGCGGATGGGCGGCGGCGAACCTGGGAAAGCGGGCGGCGATGATGGCTTCGCTTTACGAGAGCGGCTTCGACGCCTTGTACGCTTTCCAGGCCGGGTTCGAGGCCGCTTCTGGAGAGGTGGTGCACACGCAGGTGACGCACGCCTCTGCAGCCGCGGTGAACTGGGGAGAGGCGCTGGCGGCGGCGCAGCAGGCGCAGCCCGACTTTATCTATGCGCAATACAGCGGAAACCAGGCAGTCGAGTTCTCCCAGGCTTACCGGGCGGCCGGGCTGACCAGGCGGCTGCCGCTGGCGATTTCAGGGACGCTGGCGGCGGATGGGAAGATCACTGCGCCCTACTGCGCAGGGTGGAGCCGCGCCCTGGCCAGCCGGGAAAACCTGTCTTTCGTGCGCAATTTCCGCATGCGCTACAGGCGGCTGCCAGACAGCTTCGCGGCGTTGGGCTACGAAGCCGCACAGGCGGTGCTGGCCGTGCTGCAAGTGAGCGGCGGGCGCAGCGGGCTGGGCAACTACCAGGCGGCCTTCGAGGCGCTGCGCTTCAACGGGCTGCGCGGCCCCTTGAGCATGGACGCCGGCACGCACAGCCTGAACGGGCCGCTTTACCTGAACGGGATCGCCCGGCAAACCCCTACCTCGCTGGCTGTGGCGCCGGCGGCCCTGGAGCAGGTGGCGCAGTTGCAGCAGAACGTGCGCACGGGCTGGCTGCACGCCTATTACAGCATGTAACCGCCGGCCACGGATCACGATCCACCGGCGACCGATCACCGATTACTGATTATTGGAGATTGAAGTTATGACTGAACCTTTCCTTTCTGAAATTCGCCTGATGTCGTTTGTATTTGCGCCGAAGGGCTGGGCGCTGTGCAACGGGCAGCTTTTGCCGATCAACCAGAACCAGGCGCTTTTCTCGCTGCTGGGCACCACCTTTGGCGGCGACGGGCGGGTGAACTTCGCCCTGCCCGACCTGCGCGGGCGGGCGCCGATCCACGTCGGCAGCGGGCACGTCCTGGGCGAGCGCGGCGGCGAGCAGGCGCACACCTTGAGCATCGCCGAAGTGCCCACGCACACCCACACGCTGCAGGCTTCCAACGCCCAGGGCAATACGTCCGTCCCCAACAATACCCGGCTGGTGGGGACGCCGCCCAGCCACCTGTTTGGCCCGCCCAACAACCTGGTGGCGATGTCCCCCACTTCAGTAAACAACGTCGGCGGCAGCCAGGCGCACCTGAATATGCAGCCTTTCCTGACGCTCAGTTTCTGCATCGCTTTGCAGGGCATCTTCCCCAGCCCGACTTAATCGCTGCTCGCAAGCCTCGCAGGTCCTGAAAACCGGCGAGGATTGGAGCACATCCCCAGGAGGTATTCATGGCACAACCTTACGTTGGAGAAATTCGCATGTTCGCCGGCAACTTCGCCCCGGCAGGGTGGATGTTTTGCGAGGGGCAGTTGCTGCCGATTTCCGAGAATGAGACTCTTTTCAATTTGATCGGCACCACCTATGGCGGGGACGGGGAGAGCACCTTTGCGCTGCCCGACCTGCGCGGGCGCATCCCGATCCACCAGGGCAACGGTTTTGTCCTGGCCGAGACCGGCGGGGCGGAGCAGATCACCCTGACCGTCAGCCAGATCCCGGCGCACAACCACCCGCTGTTGGCCTCCACCAGCGGAGCCAGCCAGAAATCGCCGGCCAACCAGGTGCTGGCGGCGCCGTCTACTTTCGACGCCTACGACATGGATTTCCCGCCGAACACAGCCCTTTCGCCAACCGCGATTGGGTCGGTCGGCGGCAGCCAGCCGCACACCAACTTCCAGCCGTACCTGTGCGTCGATTTTATCATCTCGCTGTTCGGCATTTTCCCATCGCCAACTTAAAAGGAGTTCTCATGGCAGACCCATTTGTCGCTGAAATTCGCATTTTTCCGTTCAATTTCGCTCCCAGGGGCTGGGCATGGTGCGATGGCCAGTTGCTGCCGATCAGCCAGAATACGGCCCTGTTCTCGCTGCTGGGCACTACTTATGGTGGAAATGGCAAATCCAACTTCGCCCTGCCCGACCTGCAGGGCCGCGCCCCCATGCACCCCGGGCAGGGACCGGGGCTTTCGCTGCACGACCTGGGCGAGACCGGCGGCGCCGAAACCGTGTCGCTGCTCGAATCGGAAATCCCCTCCCACGCCCACGGCCTGTCCGTTTCCAACCAGATGGCCTCCTCGACCTACCCGCAAGGGCTGCCGCTGGGCGCTTCGGCCGGCGAGGTGATCTACAGCGATAACACCTCCAACCGGGTGAGTATGGCGTGGAACGCCCTGGCGCCGGCCGGCGGCGACCAGCCGCACAACAACATGCAGCCTTACCTGACGTTTTATTTCTGCATCGCCCTGCAAGGGGTGTATCCGCCGCGGGGGTAAAAATTCTTCTTTTGTGCGTGCGCTGCTGCACAGCAGCGCATGCACAAAAAACCATGGATCACGAGCTGACGATAGACGGGCGATGACGGATTGCGCGCTACCCAACAGATTGAGCCTGCGGGCGATGACGGAAGAGGACCTGCCTTTCCTGTATGCGGTGTACGCCAGCACGCGGGAGGAAGAGCTGGCCCCTGTGCCATGGACGACAGCGCAGAAGGAAGAATTCTTGCGCTTCCAGTTTTCGGCGCAGCACCAGCACTACCAGCAGAACTACGCCGGGGCCAGCTTCGACCTGATTTTGCTGGACGGCCAGCCGGCCGGGCGGCTGTACGTGGCGCGCTGGAAAACCGAAACCCGCATCGTAGACATCGCCCTGCTGCCCGAATACCGCAACCTGGGGATCGGCACCTGCCTGCTCAACGAGCTGATCGACGAAGCGCAGCGGGCTGGACGGGCGGTGAGCATCCACGTGGAACAGAACAACCCGGCGATGGGACTCTACCGGCGGCTGGGGTTCCAGCCGGTGAGCGAATACGGCGTTTATGTATTGATGCGGCGCGAAAACCCGGACGAAGAAAACCCTAAGGGTCTCGAAGACCCTTAGGGTTTGGGAGAACGAACATGCTCGAACGATTGCAAAGCTCGGATTTCACCCCCTTGCTGGAGCAGGCTTTCCAGGTCAGCGCGCCCGGCCTGGCGCCGCTGGAGTTCCGCCTGGCGGAGGTGAGCGAGCTGGGCGAGCCGGCCACGCCGGAGAGCGCCCGGCGCCCGTTTTCATTGATCTTTCTTGGCCCGGCGCAGCCCGTGCTGCCCCAGGCGATTTATTCTTTCCAGCACCCCGCTTTCGATGGGCTGGAAATTTTTATCGTTCCGCTCGGCCCACGCACAGGACAGATGCAATACCAGGCAATTTTTACTTAATCTTATTGATGGGACGCGGACAAACGCAGAGACCGCCGATTTTCTTCGATTCTTTTTCTTAATCCAATCCAGGAGAGGTTCGATCATGCACTCACATAACCGCTTTTACCGTTCGATCACCAGGCTGTTTTCAACCAGCCTGGTGTTGGTAATGTTGGTCAGCCAGGCGGCGGGCGTGGCTGCGGCAGCACCCGCAGCGCCCCGGCCGGGGGTTGCCATCCAGGGGCCGGTCCATCTGCTGGCCGCGCCATCCGCCCCGGTTGGCGCAAGCCCGGCGCCCGTAAGCGCCGCACCGCTCCCGGCTGGCGCCGGGTCGGCGGCTATTGGGGATGGCCTGCAAGCTGACCCGGCTGGCGCTCCACAGGCGCCATCGGCGGCAGTGGTGATTAGCTCTCCTCCGCTGGTAGACAGCCTGGTAAACGATGTAGACGGCGACAGCAGAGCCGACCCGGGCGATACCCTCGGCTACTCGCTGACGGTGGAGAACACCGGCGACACGACGGCCAGCAACGTGGCGCTCAGCCTGCCGCTGGACGCCAATACCAGCCTGGTGGCTGGCTCGCTGAAGGCCACGCCGATGGCAGTGAACGATGCCTTCGCCGCATTAGGCAACACCACGCTGACCATCGGGACGGCCAGCGGCGTGCTGAGCAACGACATCGATCCCAACGATACCGGGAGCAACCCGCCGTTCAACGACGGGCTGCTGGTGCAAAACACCGGCTCGCAGGCGACGACCGGCGGTGGGACGATTAACCTGGCGGCGGACGGCAGTTTTACCTACAGCCCGCCGCGCGGCCTATCCAACAACACAGACAGTTTCACCTATACCGTTGTCGATCCGGACGGGCAGACGGATACCGGAACGGTGACTTTCAACATCGGCAACATCATCTGGTACATCAACAACACCGCTCCGGCCGGCGGCGATGGCCGCCAGGCGACGCCGTATAACTCGCTGACCGCCTTCACCGCGGCCAACAACGGCACCGGCAGCAACCCGGAGGCAGGCGACATCGTTTTCGTCTACAGCGGTTCGGGGGATTACACCGGCGGGATCACCCTGCTGAACAACCAGAAGCTGATCGGCCAGGGGGTAGACCTGGCGACGAAGGCCGGGCTGACCGTTCCGCCCGGCGCCAGCCTGCCCGGGGCCGGGACGCGCCCGGTGATTGCCAACGCCAGCGGGCACGGCGTTACCCTGGGCCAGGGCAACCTGGTCAGCGGGTTGAACGTGGGCAACACGCCCACTGGAGCCGGTCTGTATGCCGCCAGCGGGGCGGGCAGCCTGACGGTGGATAACGCCGCCCTGGTGGCTTCTACACCAACGCGCACTGGCGCGGCGTTGCGCATCAGCGGCGGCTCGACGACGCTCAACGTGACCCTGGACAGCATCCAGGCGTACAGCGCAGCGGGCAACGCCATCGACATCCAGAACGCCAGCGGAACGTTCATCGTCAACGGCAACACCACGATCAACGACGCTACCGGGCGGGGGGTGAACCTGGCAAGCAACACGGCGGCGTTTACTTTCACGGGTCTGGACATTAGCGACGGCGTGACGGGCAGCGAAACCAGCCTGTACGCCAACGGCGGCACGCTGACGGTCAGCGGGGCAGATAACGTGATCGCCACCACCAACAGCCGGGCGCTCGACCTGAATAACCTGGCCATCGGCGGCGGCGGGATCACCTTCCTGAGCGTTTCGGTCAGCGGCGGTGGGGCGCTGGACAAGGGCATCGTGCTCAACTCGGTTTCAGGCGGCGCTTTCTCGATCACCGGCAGCGGCGCGAGCGACGCTTCGGGCGGCACGCTGCAAAACATCACCAACCGGGGCATCGAACTGAGCAGCGTGAGCAGCGCGGTCTCGCTCAAGAACATGGCCCTGAACAACACCGGCTCGACGCGCTCGACGAGCAACTGCAGTTTCAACGCCGACTCCACTTTCGTCAACAGCGGCTGCGCCGCGGCAGTGCATCTCTCCAGCGTGACAGGCAATCCCACGCTGGACAACGTGGACGTGACCACCAGCGCGCAGACGGGCGTCAACGCGCTGAGCGTGGCCAATTTCACTTACCGCAACGGCACAATTACCGGCATTGGCGACGCCACCAACGGCGGCAACGGGCTCAACCTGCGCGATCTTTCGGGCAGCAACCTGATCCAGAGCGCCACCCTGCAAAACGCCTACTGGCGCAACGCTTTTGTGTTCAACCTGACCGGCAGCCTGCAGGTGCTCAGCTCGACGTTCAACGGGTCGGCGCTGGCCAGCACCCACAACCTGTTCGTCTACCTGCCGACCACTTACGCGGGCGGCGGGTCTTTGCAGGCCGGGCTTGCCGGGCAGGGCAACACCTTCACCGGGTCGAATTCGGGCGGCACGCGCGGCCTGTACGTGCTGGATGCCAGCACCAACGCCGGTTCGTCCTTCGCCGCCAACGTTGAAAATAATATTTTCACCAACAACAACGAGGGCCTGGTGCTGGAAGTTAACGCCGGAACGACCGGCGACTTGAACTTCAAGGTGGCCACCAACACCCTGTCCGGGCGCTCCACGCAGATCTCCCTGGCCCATCGCGGTGCAACGGGGGCGCGCATGGAGGGCCATGTCACCGCAAACACCATCACCGCCAATAGCGACGACACCAACACGGCCGCGTTCGGCGTGTTCGGCTTTGCAGATGGTCTTGGCGGCGAGGTGGTGGCCCGATTCTTGAACAACAACGTGCTGAAATACGGGGTAAACGGCGTCGCCTTCAGCCTGCGGGCGCAGGGCAACCCCAGCACCGGCTCCACTTCGGCCTTCTATGCTACCATGCAGGGCAATACCACGGTTTCTTACAACGGCACCTCCGGCAGCAACGCCGTTGGCCTGCGCGCCCGGGCCGGCGCCACGGGCAATACCAACCAGTTCTGCCTGAACCTGCCAGACGTTTCACCGACGAACAACATCCAGGGTGGAGAAGCGGCCTCGGGCGGCTACGATTACACCGTAGCCTTCACCGCCGGCAATACCTTCAACATCGCCGGGCTGAGCGGGGGCGTGGCGGCCTTCATCGGCGGCCGGGATATCGGCGGGGCGAACGTGCTGGTGGGGTCGGGCACTTTTGGCAGCACCAGTTGCCAGACGCCGACCTACGGCGCATCGGCACCATCGAGCATGCAGGTGGGCAGCGATCCGGCGCCAGCCGGCGGCAAGGCTTCCTTTGCTCCGCTGGCCAGCGCTGCGGACACTTCGACGGAGACTCAGACCCTAAGGGTCTCGAAACCCGAGAACGAGGTGCGCCCGGCGCCGCTGGCAGCCGATACGGTGACGCTGAACGGTTTCAGCATCCCGGCGGGCGAGAAGACGGTGATCACCTTCCAGGCGACCATCGTCAAGCCCTTCCCCGGCGGGCTGGGGCAGGTTTGCGCCCAGGGCACGGTGAGCGGCGGCAACTTTGCCAACGCGCAATCCAACGATCCCGACACCGGTGCGCCGAGCGACGCTACCTGCACTACGGTCTACGCCGCGCCGGACCTGTCGATCACCAAAACGGATGGCGGCGTCACCGCCCAACCCGGCGACACTTTCGTCTACACCCTGGGCTTTGCCAACGCCCTCGCTGCGGATCAGGTTGCAGCCAACGTGGTGATCACCGAGACGGTGCCCGCCAATACGACCTTCAACGCCGGCGCCTCCTCGGCCGGCTGGAGCTGCACGCCGAATAACAACGCCGGCAGCACCTGCACGTTGAGCATCGGCAGCGTGAATGTCGGCGCTTCGGGCAACCGGATTTTCGCTGTAACCGTGGTCAACCCGGCCCCGGCTGGCGTGACCCAGGTCAGCAACACCGCTTCGGTTGGCAGCAACCGGGCGGACGCCAACGCGGCGGATAACACCGCCAGCGACACCACCCCGCTGGATGCTGCCCCCGACCTGAGCCTGACCAAGAGCGACGGCGGGGCCAGCGTCATTCCCGGCGGGACAGTGGCTTACACCCTGTCTTACGCCAACAACGGGAACCAGGGCGCCACCGGCGTGGCGCTCAACGAAACCGTGCCGGCCAACACGACTTTCAACGCCGGCGCTTCCACCACTGGCTGGAGCTGTGTGCCAAACAACAACGCCGGCAGCACCTGCACCCTGACCATCGGCGCGCTCAACGGCGGCGGGGCCAACGGCAGCGCCACCTTCGCCGTGACGACCGTCTCTCCGGCCCCAGCCGGCGTCGACCAGATCAGCAACACGGCCGTGGCCGCCGCCGCCGGCGGCAACGGCGCCGACCCGACTCCGGGCAACAACAGCGCCAGCGACACCACCCCGCTGAACGCCGCTCCCGACCTGAGCATCACCAAGAGCGACAACCCGGCCATCGTCGATCCCGGCGGGGTAGTGGTCTACACGCTGAGCTACGCCAACGGCGGGAACCAGAACGCCACCGGCGTGGCCATCAGCGAGACGGTGCCCGCCAACACGACCTTCAACGCCGGCGCTTCTTCAGCGGGCTGGAGCTGCGTCCCCAACAACAACGCTGGCAGCCTGTGCACGTTGGCCATCGGCGCACTGAACGCAGGCGCCAACGGCAGCCGGGACTTCGCCGTGACCGTGGCGACCTCCATCCCCGGCGGCACGACCCAGGTGTCCAACGTCGCCGAAATCTACGACGACGGAGGCAACGGCGCCGATCCCACCCCGGCGGATAACCGCGCCACCGATGACACCTCGATCAACGTCAAGCCAGATCTGCAGCTCACCAAGAGCGACGGCGGCGTCTCCGCTCAACCCGGCGGAACGATCGCTTACACGCTGAATTACGCCAACAGCGCCAGCGCCACCCAGGAGGCGGCCAGCGTAGTGATCACCGAGACGGTGCCCGCCAACACGACCTTCAACGCCGGCGCCTCTACCGCTGGCTGGAGCTGCGCCAACGGCAGCCCGGCTGGCACGACCTGTACCTTCACCGTCGGCACCCTGGCCATCGGCGCTTCAGGCAGCGCCACCTTTGCCGTGACGGTGGTCAACCCACTCGCCGCGGGCGTGACCCAGGTGAGCAACACCGCTGCCATCGGCAGCCTCGGCGCCGATGCCAACGCGGCGGATAACACCGCCAGCGACACCACCCCGCTGGATGCTGCTCCCGACCTGAGCCTGACCAAGAGCGACGGCGGGGCCAGCGTCATTCCCGGCGGGACAGTGGCTTACACCCTGTCTTACGCCAACAACGGGAACCAGGGCGCCACCGGCGTGGCGCTCAACGAAACCGTGCCGGCCAACACGACTTTCAACGCCGGCGCTTCCACCACTGGCTGGAGCTGTGTGCCAAACAACAACGCCGGCAGCACCTGCACCCTGACCATCGGCGCGCTCAACGGCGGCGGGGCCAACGGCAGCGCCACCTTCGCCGTGACGACCGTCTCTCCGGCCCCAGCCGGCGTCGACCAGATCAGCAACACGGCCGTGGCCGCCGCCGCCGGCGGCAACGGCGCCGACCCGACTCCGGGCAACAACAGCGCCAGCGACACCACCCCGCTGAACGCCGCTCCCGACCTGAGCATCACCAAGAGCGACAACCCGGCCATCGTCGATCCCGGCGGGGTAGTGGTCTACACGCTGAGCTACGCCAACGGCGGGAACCAGAACGCCACCGGCGTGGCCATCAGCGAGACGGTGCCCGCCAACACGACCTTCAACGCCGGCGCTTCTTCAGCGGGCTGGAGCTGCGTCCCCAACAACAACGCTGGCAGCCTGTGCACGTTGGCCATCGGCGCACTGAACGCAGGCGCCAACGGCAGCCGGGACTTCGCCGTGACCGTGGCGACCTCCATCCCCGGCGGCACGACCCAGGTGTCCAACGCCGCCGAAATCTACGACGACGGAGGCAACGGCGCCGATCCCACCCCGGCAGACAACCGCGCTACGGATAGCACGCCGATCAACGTCAAAGTCGACCTGCAGCTCACCAAGAGCGACGGCGGGGTCTCCGCCCAACCCGGCGGGACGATTGCCTACACACTGGGCTATACCAACAACACCGCCACCGCCAGCCAGGATGCGGCCAGCGTGGTGATCACCGAGACGGTGCCCGCCAACACGGCCTTCAACGCCGGCGCTTCTTCGCCCGGCTGGAGCTGCACGCCAGATAACAACGCCGGCAGCACCTGCACGATCCATATCGGAAGCCTGGCCATCGGCGCCTCGGGCAGCCAGACCTTCGCCGTAACCGTGGTCAACCCGCTCGCCGCGGGCGTGACCCAGGCGAGCAACACCGCTGCCATCGGCAGCAGCGGCGTCGATTTCAACCTGGCGGATAACACCGCCAGCGATACCACGCCGCTGAACGCCGCGCCGGATTTGAGCCTGAGCAAAGATGATGGAAGGACCAGCATCAAGCCCGGCGAGACGGCAGCCTATACGCTTTCCTACGCCAACAACGGAGACCAGGGCGCCACCGGCGTGGCGCTCAGCGAAACCGTCCCGGCCAATACCACCTTCAACCCCGGGGCTTCCACCGCTGGCTGGAGCTGCGCGCCGGACAACAACGCCGGCAGCGCCTGCACGCTGACCATCGGCGCGCTCAACGGCGGCGGGGCAAGCGGCAGCGCCACCTTCGCCGTAACCGTAGTGAAACCGGCCCCGGCCGGCGTGACGCAGATCAGCAACACGGCCAACGTTGCCGACGACGGCGGCAACGGCGCCGACCCGACGCCGGGGAACAACAGCGACGGCGACGTCGATGCTTTGAACGCGGCGCCCGACCTGGCGCTGGCCAAGGACGACGGCGGGGTGACCGCCAACCCGAACGGCACGGTGGTTTACACGCTGGTCTTTACCAACACCGGCGACCGGACCGCCACCGGGCTGGTGATCACCGAAACGGTGCCGGCCTATGCCAGCTTCAACGCCGGGGCTTCTTCGCCCGGCTGGAACTGCACGCCAAACGGCAGCGCAGGGAGCACCTGCACCAATACCTACGCTTCCCTGGCCGGAGATGGCGGGCACGCCACGCTGCTGTTTGCGGTCAGCGCCGCGGCCTCCTTCCCTGCCGGGGTTGGCGAGCTATCCAATACCGCCCGGATCGGGGATGACGGCAACAACGGCGCCGACCCGAACCCGGCGGACAACACGGCCAGCGACGTTACGCCGCTGAACGTGGCGCCCGATCTGCAACTTACCAAGAGCGATGGCGGCGTCACCGCCCAACCCGGCGGCACGATCGCCTACGTCATCAACTACACGAATAGCGCCAGCGCCAGCCAGGGCGCGGCCGGCGTGGTGCTCACCGAGACCGTGCCGGCCAACACGGCCTTCAATGCCGGCGCGTCTTCGGCGGGCTGGAGCTGCACGCCGGACGGCAGCGCGGGCAGCGTCTGCACGCTGAGCGTGGGGGCGCTGGATATCGGCGCTTCGGGCAGCAAGACCTTCGCCGTGACGGTAGCAAACCCGCTCTCCGCGGGAGTCAGCCAGGTGAGCAACACGGCAAGCGCCGGCAGCAACCGGCCGGACGCCAACAGCGCCGACAACACGGCCAGCGATACCACACCGGTAGACGCGGCCCCCGACCTGAAGTTGAGCAAAGACGATGGCGGCATCGGCGCCGGCGAAGGCAACACGGTGGCTTACGCCCTGACGTTCACCAATACAGGGAACCAGGGCGCCAGCGGCGTGACGCTGAACGAGACGGTGCCCGACCATACGACGTTCAACCCCGGCGCTTCTACGGCGGGCTGGAACTGCCTGCCGGACAACAACGCCGGCAGCGCCTGCACACTCAACGTGGGTCCGCTCAACGGCGGCGGTAGCACCGGCATCGCGACCTTTGCGGTGACGGTGGATAACCCGGTGACTCCACCGGTCCAGTTCCTCAGCAACACGGCAACCATCGCCGACGACGGCAGCAACGGCGCCGACCCGAACCCGGCGGATAACACGGCCAGCGACACCACGCCGCTCAGCCTGCCAACCGACCTGGTGGTGGTCAAGAGCGCGCCGTTCAATCCGGTGATCGCCGGCACGCTGCTGACCTACACGGTCACGGTGAGCAACACCGGGCAGTTCGATGCCTACAACGTCCAGGTCGTGGACACGCTGCCCGGCCAGGTGCGCTTTGCCTGGGCTTCGCCCGGCTGCGCAGAGGCCGGCGGGGTGGTGACCTGCGACCTGGGCAACCTGGCCTTCGGGAACCAGACCAGCCTGCAAATCCGGGTGACGGTGCCGGTGACGGCGAGCAACAAGATCACCAACCTAGCCAGCGTGACTTCGATACCCGGTGAAACCGATCCATCGGACAACCAGTACAGCCTGGAACTGGACGTAACGCCCAGCCAGGTGTTCTACCAGCAGGACTTCGAGGGCGTGGTGGGCAGCGAATGGTGTCACAACAAGGTGGAAACCACACCGCTGGGGGCGCGCAAGTTCCTGGGGCAGTTCGGCAACGATACGACCTGCCTGACGCTGACCAACCTGCCGCCGCACGGCATGGCGGAGGTGGGCCTCGATCTGTACATCATCCGCTCGTGGAACGGCAACATGGAGCCTGAGCAATCCGCCAGCCCGGCAAGCGCCGCAATGTGGCTGGAGGCGCTGCGCAACCCGTTCTTTGCGGCAGTCGAAAGCGACCCGTCCATCGGGCCAGACCGCTGGCAGACGCTGGCGGACGGGGCAAGCCGGCTGCTGACTTCGTTCTCCAACTGGGTGTTCGCCCGGCAGTCCTACCCTGGCGTTTACCCGAGCGGAGATTACCCGGCGCGCAGCGGCGCAGTCGAGAACAACACGCTGGGCTACATCTCGCAGGACGTGCCAATGGACGCGGTGTACCACATCGACCTGCCCATCGTGCACAACGGGAGCACGCTGTACCTGGAGTTCGAAGGGCTTGGCTTACAGGCGTTGGCCGACGAAAGCTGGGGCCTGGATAACGTGACCGTGACGCTGAAGGCCGGGCCAGAGGCGGCGGCGTTCAAGCTCTACCTGCCGGCGGTGCTCCGCTAAGGGGTTCTCGTGTGAGTGATGCGCAATCGGTCACTCAGCAATCAGGAAGGGGTTGCCCATTCAGGGTGACCCCGCACAAGTAACTTTATGAAAAAGAGTGCGGCGCTGAGCGCCGCACTCTTTGGGTAATTTACTCACAGAGAGAAATATTAGCGTTATTTAACGGAACCGGCGAGAACCAGCACGCGGCCGTCCTGGGGCAGGAGGATGAAATTGCCAACCGCGGTGCCGCTGTAAGGAAAGGCTTCGGACTGGGCAAGCTGGCCGGTGGAAAGGTTTCCGGCTTCATCCTTTGGATCAAAGCTATCCAGAGGCATGAGCGTGTCTTCGGAAAAGGCCAGCACCGGGCCATTCAGGATGAGGTTGTTCCGGTCCATAATGCACACCCGCCCCTGGCCGCGCTCGGCGGACTTGAAGCGGGGCTTGTCCTTCTCGCTCACATCCCACACTTCAACGTCATTGATGGTGCAGCGCAGCAGCTTGTCGCCAACCATCCACATATGATAGGCCAGGTCGCCCGTATCGACGCGCTGGGTATTGACGAGCAGGCCGGCCGGGTCTGTGAAATCGTAGGCCATCAGCAGGCCATGCGGGGTTTTACCTTCCGAGGTGTACAGCGAGGTGTACAGGCGATCCTGGTAAACCACCGCGCCGAAATTGTAGGTTCCTGAGCCAGTATTGGTCGTGGAAAGCTCACCCAGGTTGCGCGGGTTGCTGGCATTATAGATGATGAACCTGCCTTCACCGGTGGCGATCAGATAATCACCCGCCAGGTGCAGGCTGTAAATCGCCCGGCCCATCTCGTTGGCTTTGACCGCCGGTTTGGAGGGATCCTGGATATCGATGATTTCGATACCGAGGTTGCCACAAACGTACAGCGTATCGCCGTTGCGCAGCAGGCAGATGCCATTTTTCAAGGTCAGGTTGGTGAACGGGGTGTCATACGTGGTGAAGCCCTCCTGGCTGTCCAGGCCGGTGAGATCGTACACGTACAGGTAGCTCTGCTTGGTGAGCACATAGGCATAGCCATCTTTCTCGGCCACCGAGTGGATCAGTTCACCCTCGGGTAAGCGTATGGCAGCGACCGGTTCGTACTTCGTGGGCGGGCGGTTATCGACGGTCGGCGAGGGGGCAAGCGTGGGCGAAGGAGACGGCGCAGGCGTAGGAGGCAAAGAAGTGGCGCTGGGCGCCGCAGTAAGCGCAGGGGCCGTGATCGAGGGGTGCAGGGCGATCTCCGGGGTGGGGGTAGAACGCTCGAAGAACGCTACCCCCGCCACAACCGCGCCGATGATGGCAAGCAACAGGCAGAGGGCTATGGCAGCGCCGCCCAGCCAGACCCAGAGGGGAATTTTACGGCGCGGCGGAGGGGTCGTATTGTTAGAAGGTGGGACGTCTGGATCAGCGGGCGGCCCGAATGGGACCACCTCGCGGGCAGCGTAATCATCGCTGGGGGGAGTTGTCCGGGCGGGGCGCTGGGTGGAGCTTCTCAAGGCAACGTTCAACTCCTCGACAGACTGGAAACGGCGGTCGGTGGAAAGCTCGACCGATTTCAAGATCAACTGTTCTACCTGCGGGCTGATTGCCGGGTTCATCTGGCGGGGAGGGCGAAGGAGGGCGCCGTTCACCACGCGCATGACGCTTTCCGGCGGCTCTTGCCCGGTAAGCAGGTGGAACAGGGTGGCGCCCAGGGCGTAGATATCGGAACGGGTGTCGGTGCCGCCGCCGCCGTATTGTTCCGGAGGGCTGTAGCCTGGCGTCACCATCTTGGCGCCGACGGTGGTGGCAAGTTGCGGGTCGTGGATCTTGGCAATGCCGAAATCGACCAGCATGGCGCGCCCATCGGCGTGGATCTTGATGTTGGAGGGCTTGATATCGCGGTGGATAATCGGAGGCTCCTGAGCGTGCAGGTAGGCCAGGGCATCGGATATCTGCCCGATCCAGGTGAGCACTTGCGGCTCAGGCAGGCGGCCCAGGCGTTTGAGCATGGAGTGAAGGTCTTCGCCCTCAACGTAGTCCATCACCAGGTACTGCCCCTGCCCGGGAATGAAGAAGTAGTCAGTGACGCGCGGCAGGTTGGAGTGCGAAAGGTGGGCAAGGATGTTGGCCTCGCGGTTGAACTGTTTTTGCGCTTCCGGCGAGGTTTCCAGGTTTTCTTTGATGGCGACAGTTTTGTCCAGACTGGTGTCGTGAGCGACGTATACGGCGCCCATGCCCCCCTGGCCGAGCAAGCCGATGATACAGTAACGATCGTGATGTATCGACGAACCGATTTCAAGCGGCATGTTATCCCTATCCTGTTTATTGCGGTATTCGATTTTGTGTATAGATGGCGGGCATGGCTCACCAACGATACCTAAGTCGGCAAACCACCTGGTAAGCAACAAACAAATTTTATCACTTTTCGAGGAGATCGGTTGCTGATAAATTTGATAGGTAGAGAAGACCGGTCCGGTTCATCCGCCGTGCAAAAGTTGCTCGCAAACCTGGCATATCTTTCGTGAATTTAGCCGGACGGAGGCGCAGGATGGAGAATGGCCAGGGCCTTCCCCGCGGCGAAGCGTTCCAGGTCGGCGCGGGTGTAGCGCCAGGGCAGGCCCTCCAGGCGCATCAGCAGGCCGATCATCCAGGGGTGGCGCTGGAGGCGCAGGGCGAGGAAATCGGCGATGCGCCCGGCGTCGGTGACGGCCTCGCCCCGGGCGGCGAAGCGCTGGCCTTTGACCTCCACTTCCACGCATGGGTCGGCCTGGAGGTTGCGGAACCAGTCGGCGTGGACGCCGCGCGCCGAACCGATGTAGTAGTCGCCATCGACCCGCTCGTATTGCAGCGGGGTGACGCGCGGCAGGCCGGATTTACGCCCGGTGGTGGTGAGCAGGAGGACCACGCGGGCCGGGCCGATACCGTAGCGGTAATTGCGGGCCATGCGCCCGTTGAGGCGGCGCATGGCGCGCCAGAGGGGGTTGGGGGGAGGTGTCGCTGAGGTCATTTTGGATTTCCGGCAAGATAAGGTTTTATTGGACGCGGACAAACGCGGATGAACACGGATATTAATCGTTATGGTCCGGGGGTCTGGCGCTTGCATCGACCCGGTCCCTTTCGGGGAACTGGATGCCAGCGAGAAAGATTTCCACAAACTGGTTCACTACATCTTCGAGTGGGATGGCGGCCTCCGCTACGCCATCCAGGAGAGGCTGCTCGATGGCGTATGCAAAGAGCATGCCCAGGAAGGCCTGCGCGGCCAGGGAGGAGTCCAGGGAGGGCGGGCCGCCCTGGGCGGCGTGGCGATCCAGGAAAGCAGCCAGCATGCGGCGCTGCCGGAGAGGCATCTGGGCGATGATGGGACGCAGTTCGGGCATGTCTTCGGCTTCGCGCAGGGTGATGATGATCTCGCGGCGGCGGGCCAGGAGGGCAACGAGGAAGTTCAGGCCAATGCGCTGGAGGCCGGTACGCAGGTCGCCGGGAGCCAATCGCTCCAGGCCGGACTGCATGCCGGGCAAGGGCGAATTTTCGCCCATCACCGCCAGGAAGAGGTTTTTCTTGTTGCCGAAATGGCGGAAGAGGGTGAGCTCGCTGATCCCGGCGGCGGCGGCGATGCCGCGGGTGGTGGCGCCGGCATAGCCGCGGGCGGAAAACTCCGGGGCGGCGGCGGCCAGGATGCGCTGGCGAGTGTGCTGGACGCGCGGAGAGGAGGGGTTCATGGGCCAGGGGCGAAAAGACGGGCAAAGCCGGGATAGGCGACCAGGGGGTAGAGATCGAAGTCGATCAGGCCGTGCTGGACGAAGGGCAGGCTGGACAAAACAAAGCGCGCCTCCTCGACGGAGGGACATTCGAGAACCAGCACGGCGATGGAGCGATCGGCGCAGAAATACAACTCGCGGATCACGCCAGCCTGGTAGAGATCCCAGGCGCGGGCGGCCTCCGGGCGGGCGTGGGCGCGAAAAGTCTCAGGGGCAGAACCGGGAAGTTCTTTTTCGATGGCAAGGATTTTCATAGGCAGCCTCTATTATGAAAAATGGGACGCGGATGAACGCGGACGAACGCGGAGGACATTTTTCATCGATCCAGGCTGCCGGCCGCGCCCGGCAGGTTGATTTATTGGACCGAAGGTCATTTTGCGTGGCCGGCGCATTGCACGTGTTCTGCGGTGTACCCACCGGCGTGCATTGCGCCTGAGCAACTTTTTGGATGGGGCGCTGGTAAAGGCGATGGCTGCGGATTTTTACAATCGTCTGGCGTAATCCACGCCAGGCGCCCACAACGGATGCAGCCCACAAAACGTATGCGACTCTCATTGGCGGGCAAAGAAGGCTTTGCGGGTGAAGGCCAGGGGCAGGGCGGCGGCGACGAGCAGCAGGGTGTTGAATGCGACGTTGAAATAGACGGCGTTGGCGGCGGAGATGGCCGTATCGACCAGATACCACAGCCCCAATCCCCAGGCGACGGCGCTCCAGGCCCAGGGCTGGCGGGCGGCAAAAGGGTAGCGGGCGATGAAGGCCAGGCAAACGCCCCAGCCGGCCACGGTAGCGCCCAGCACGGCATAGGCCCAGCCGCGGAAAGCGGCGGCGGCCGGGTCGGGCAGGGCTGCGCCCCAGAAGACGGGATCGATCTGACGGTTGAAGAGCCAATCGAAGAGCAGGGTCTGGTTGAGCAGAGCGATCCCCAGGCCGATGGCGACCAGGGCCAGGGAGACGACGAACAGCCAGCGCTGCCAGAAGGTGAAAGAGGGCATGAGATGACTCCTGAGATCAGTAATCGGTTATCGGTCCATGGGCGATCGGGCCGCTCGCCTCTCCCCTCCAGAAGAAGATCGCCAGGGGGAAGAGGCAGAACAGGAAGAGCAGGCCGCCGAGCAGGGAGCCGTTGGAGAGCAGGGCGTTGTCGAACAGAATGCCTGCCAGGCCGAGGACGCAGGCCAACCCGTTGAGAGCAAGCAGGATAGCCCCGCTGCGCAACAGGCGAACGGGGTGCCGGCGATAGAGGACGACGGCAAAGATAATCGAGGGGATGCCGAGCAAGGCATAGGCCAGGTTGTTGAAGAAGCTGACCGCCGAATGGTTCCACTGCTGAATGGACAGGTAGAGGAGCAGGTCGGCGGCCTGGCGGTAGGCGGCGAAGGTGTGCAAGCCGACCAGGGCCGGCACCAGGC
Organism: uncultured Anaerolinea sp.; assembly: GCA_964595435.1. Classification (GTDB taxonomy): domain Bacteria; phylum Chloroflexota; class Anaerolineae; order Anaerolineales; family UBA4823; genus RBG-16-57-11. The sequence continues at coordinate 207,770 of CAZQQJ010000009.1, forward strand.
TGATTTGCGAGAGGTAGGCGAACAGGTTGAGCGCACCGTAAATGGGAACGAAGGCCATGCCGATGGCGGCCCAGGCCGGGGCCGCGGCGCGGCAGGCGACGTAGAGGGCAGACATCCAGGCGACGGCGGCGACGGTGAGCAGGGCGGCGTTCAGGTAGGTCAGGTTGAACAGGGCATCACGGTGAGAAACCAGGTTGAGGGCCTGCTCGAAGGTATCCACCGGGCCGTTTTGGATGATGCCGGCGATCAGGGTGGCGACCCAGGCCAGGGTGAGCAGGATCAAGAGCAGGGTGAGGGCGGCAGTCAGGCGGTGGGGCATGAGGGTACCTCCGAGAGGGTGATGGGAAATGAGTAATGAGTAATGTTAGTAAGTGCTTACATTATAGTTACAATGATGGAGGGAGTCAAGAGGATCGGAGGGGTGAATTTTCTGGCGGATGAAGCCTGGGGATGAATCCCCAGGCTACAGGAGCGGCGCCGGATGAATCCGGCTTGCAATCGGCGGGAGTAGCCTCAAACCCCATTCATGGGGTGCTGCTTTGTAGCCCGGCGA
>CAZQQJ010000010.1:0-203888 GCA_964595435.1 uncultured Anaerolinea sp.
TCCTTTGGCTATCCCGGTGGGATCATGACTATCCCATCACTTTGGCGTGCTAACATTTTCCTTACTTGGCTGAAAGCCGTTTTGTGTGGCCCAAACCTGACAGGTCTTAACGATGACACCAGGTCATTGTGCGCCGATAAAGACCTGCCAGGTTTTCGTGCAACTTACTTGACCAAAAATCATTGGGTATTTTGTATGGTGAGCATCGTTCAAGGCGTCGCCGTAGGAGCAGGCGTTGGCAGCGGCGTCGGCACTGGCGGCGTGGGCAAGAGGTCAGCCGGCATGACCGACCCCGAGGGGTTGGTTTGAGGCAGCGGCAAAATATATGATCCAGTGCTGGGCAAGAAGATCGACTGTACGCCTGGGCCAATCTTGTTGTAAAAGACATATTGTAACAGCTCGGGCCTGCCCTCCAGAGCCTGGGCAAAACGTTCCAGCGCTTTGGCCTCGGCTTCGGCCTGGATCAGGCGCGCATCTGCCTCGCCTTTGGCACGGATTACCGCGGCATCCGCCGAGCCTTGCGCCACCTGGCGCGCCTGCTCTGCTTCCTGTTTTCTTTGCTCCACCACATACTTGGCCTGCTGCGCCTGCTGCTCGGCAATCTGCTTTTGCTCCACCGAAGCGGCAAATTCCGGCGAAAAGGTGATGTTGCGCAGCACAAAATCCATCAACAGCAGACCATTATCATTCAACTTCTGGCGCAAATTGTCCGTGATCTGGTCGGTCATCGCCGTGCGTTGGGTGCTGTATACATCCTGCACCCCATATTGAGCGATGACATCCCGGATGATCCCACGCACTAAAGGCCGGATCAACTCAGCCGAATAACGATTCTGCCATTCGATGTGAACTTTAATAACCTGGTCAGGGTCGATGGCATAAATGACCGAGGCGTCGATCGACACTTCCTGCCCATCCAGGGTGCGAGCTTTGATCGAATCGTCCCCCGCGACGGCGCCTTCCGATGAGGCTATTGACATGGTATAGGTCTGGCGTGAGATAGGATAAACGCGCACGGTTTCAACAAATGGAATGACCCATTCCAAACCGGGCTGCAGAGCCTGCTCACGGTATCCTTTGGGAGCGACCGCTGAAATGACTACGCCGCGCTCTTCCGGCTGGATAAACACCAATCCAGCGCTGACGATGGTTATCACAAAGGCAGCGATACCTACGGCCAGCATGGTCATGCCCAGCGAACGCACCGGGCGACCGCGCGAGGCGCGCACCAGGGTCAGCACAAACAAACCAACCAACACCAGCCACAGCAAAGTGGCCAGGGCATCTAAAACAGTGGTGACATTCATAAGAAACTACTCCTTGTCTGACTGAAAGCCGTTTTGCGTGGCCCAGACCCTAAAGGTCTCAGAGACCTTTAGGGTCTACGACCAACTTATGCAGTGAATGGAGATCCCTAATCCATTCATGAGCGATCGGAAGCAATACACTCATTGCCTCCAATCGATTTTTTGTCGCCGGCTGCGCACGAGCAAGGGTTGTCGCGGCAGGTCATGCTGCAGGCCGCAGCCGTCTAATGGTACTACGCATATCCTGCGGCAAAAGTTGCTGTTGCACAATACGCTGCCGCGTCAAAAGTCTTCCATCCAATGAGCGTTCGACTGAGTGAGAATTATACTCGCAAACCGGCGCGGCCCGCGGCGCGTCGCCCGCCAACATCCGTAATCCATTGCCCTGGCCCCCAAAACCCGCAAACCGTGTTATCCTTATTCTGGTGATGGGCGATCTATTACTGAGTAATCCGTTCCTGATCGCCGATTTTGCATGAGCAGCACAACACGCGTGGCCCAGACCCTAAAGGTCTCAGAGACCTTTAGGGTCTATAACCATTGAAACAGAAGAAAACCTTTTCCCATGCAAATTTACGAAGGGCAAGTCATCGAAATCCAATTGCAAGATGGGGTGGCGGCGTGGATCGCTTGCCCGCGCCCGGCGATCCCGGCGGCGGGGCGCTATGTGATGACCTGGTCGCCAGAGGAACCGCAGGCGCCGCTGGCCACGCCACTCTTCGCCAGCCAGGCCGCAGCGCATGGCTTCCTGGCAGCCGCGCCCGTGCCGGCGACCTGGCAGCCAGGGACGCGGCTGGCGCTGCGCGGGCCGTGCGGAACAGGTTTCCGCCTGCCGGCCGAGGTGCGCCGCCTGGCATTGGCGGCCTTCGGCAAAACGGCGGCCAGGTTGCTCCCCCTGGTACACGAGGCCTTGCAGCGCCACGCCGCGGTGGCCCTGTTCAGTCCGGCGCCGCCACCTGGCTTGCCTTCCGCAGTGGAAATCAACCCCCTGGGCGCTCTGCCGGAGGCGCTGGCCTGGGCAGATTTTTTGGCGCTGGACCTGGCGGCAGAGCAACTGCCGCAATTGGGAAAGGCCCTGGGCATCCAGGACCGCTGCATGCCGCTGCCCTGCCCGGGCCAGGCGCTGGTGCTCGCAGACATGCCGTGCGGCGCGCTGGCCGATTGCGGCGCCTGTGCGGTGGAAACGCGGCGAGGCTGGAAGCTGGCCTGCGCCGACGGGCCGGTATTCGACCTGAGTGAGTTGATCCTGTGAAGTACGACCTGTCTTTCGATCCCCCTTTCATGAACGCCGCCGGCAGCCTGGGTTTTGCCCCTGAGCGGCGCAGCCCGGTCGATCTTTCCCGGCTGGGGGCATTTATCACCAACCCGGTCAGCCTGGCAAAGCGCAGCACGGCGCAAGGACAGCGCTTCGCCGCCTACCCGGGCGGGTTCCTGTTGCATACGGGCTATCCCAACCCGGGGCTGCGCGCCGTGCTGCGCCACCATGCGGCACAGTGGGAACGCAGCCCGCTGCCAGTGATTGTGCACCTGCTATGCGAACGCCCCGGCGAACTGGTCCACATGTTGGAAATCCTGGAGAGGCAAAAGGGGGTGGTAGGCGTCGAATTGGGCCTGCCGCCGGAAATCGGCGTGCCGGAGGCAATCGCCCTGCTGCGCGCCTCTGCCGGGGAGCTGCCTGTGATCGCCCGCCTGCCGCTGGAACGCGCTGCTGAGCTGGCCCCGGCGCTGACCACGGCGCTGCCGGATGACCTGGCGGCTTTCAGCCTGGGCCCTGCGCGGGGCGCGCTGCCGCTGCCGGGCGGCGGGTTGGGACGCGGGAGGTTGTACGGGCCGGCGCTATACCCGCACGCCCTGGCAGCATTGCACGCAATACACAGCATCGGGATACCGGTTATCGCGGCGGGAGGGGTTTATACTTTGGAGCAGGCGCAGGCGATGCTCTCCGCCGGCGCGGTCGCGGTGCAATTGGATGCTCTGCTGTGGCGCGGTGGGTGGTAAGTAAAAAATCATCAATGTGAAGGACCCAAAATATGATCAACCCATCTCCCCCTAAACCTCGCCTGCGCGACCTCGGCATCCACCTCGGCGAACTCCAGCCCGGCCCGCTCAATGCCATAACAGACATCCCGGGCGTCCTCGTTGGCCAATATACCCTGATCCAGAATACGCCGGCTGTCGCCCGCACCGGGGTCACTGCTGTCTTCGCCCGCGCCGACATCCACCAGGATAACGCCTATGCCGCTTACCACTCCTTCAACGGCATTGGCGAAATGACCGGGATACCCTTCCTCGAAGAAACCGGCTTACTCACCTCCCCAATCCTGCTGACCAACACCAACCAGGTTGGACTGGCGCATGAGGCCCTGGCACGCTATGGGACTCAAAAGCACGGCGGCTTCACTTATAAGCTCTCCATCGTTGCTGAGACCTGGGATGGCTGGATGAATGATATCCAGTCCTTTCCCCTGGCGGAAGAGCATGTCATCGCTGCGCTGGAATCGGCCTCCTCCGGCCCGGTAGCCGAAGGCAACACCGGTGGTGGGACCGGCATGGTCGGCTACGAATTCAAGGGGGGCACGGGAACCTCTTCACGCTGCGTAGAAGTCCTGGGCAATCCGTATACTGTCGGCGCGCTGGTCCAGGTCAACCATGGTCGCCGCCAGCACCTGATGGTCGACGGGGTGCCGGTCGGCCGGCGCATCGGCGAAGACCTCATCCCCACACCCTGGCCCTCCCAGCCAGCCAGCAGCTCGATCATCATCCTGATCGGCACCGACGCCCCGCTGCTGCCACACCATTGCCGGCGACTGGCGCAGCGCGCCACCATCGGCCTGGCTCGTACCGGCGGCTTCGGCTTTGCCACATCTGGCGATATCTTCCTGGCTTTCTCCACGGGCGTCCACCCCAACCCCCAGGCCCGCCCGGCATCCGCCCCCCTACCCAACCCGACCACCGGCCTGCTCCGCCTGGATGTGCTTCCCGATTTCACCCTCGATCCACTGGTGATCGGCGCGGCTGAAGCCGTAGAAGAATCGATCCTGAACGCCCTGGTCGCCGCGGATACCATGATCGGCTTTGACGGCCACACCGCCTACGCCCTGCCCCACGACCTGTTGGTCAAGGCCTGGAAAGCAAGAGAGCGGTAAATTGCTTTGGTCAGTCTTTCTCCAACATAATCGTCACCGGCCCATCGTTGGCGATTTCGACCAGCATGTGCGCGCCGAATTCACCCTGTTGCGTGGGCACGCCCCGGGCGCGCAGCAGAGCCGCGAAACGATCCACCAGCAGGCGGGCGATCTCCGGCGGGGCGGCATCGGTGAAGGAGGGGCGGCGGCCTTTGCGTGTGTCGGCGTACAGGGTAAACTGCGAAACGACGATCGCCGCGCCGCCCACATCCAGCAGGGAAAGGTTGATCTTGCCCTGCTCGTCTTCGAAGATGCGCAGGTTGGCAAGCTTATCCACCAGGAAAGCGGCCTGTTCCTCGCCGTCCTGCGGCCCGACGCCCAGCAGGATGACCATGCCTTGCCCGATCTCGGCTACTGTACGCCCGTCAACAGAGACTCGACCGCGAGAAACGCGCTGCAATACAACACGCATGAGTTTTCCCATACTCTCTGCGTGTGATCTTGCAGACCACACGCAGAGAAATCGACGTTATGGCAGCCCGATGGCGGCGCGCACTTCGCTCATCGTCTGGCGGGCGATACGGCTGGCGCGCTGTTGGCCATCGTGGAGAATGTCCCACACCTGATCAGGTTTTTTGGCTAGATCGTCGCGCCGGGCACGGAATGGGACGAAGTGTTCGTTCAGACTTTTGGCGAAGAGTTGCTTGCACTGCACACAGCCGATGCCCGCTTTGCGGCACTCGGTGTTGATCATCTCTACCTCTTCGGGCTTCGAAAACACCTTGTGCATGGTGAAAACGTTGCATACGTCCGGGTTGCCCGGGTCGCTGCGTCGCATGCGCTGCGGATCGGTAACCATCTGCATCACGCGCTGAGTCGTTTCTTCGGGCGTGGATGCCAGTTCGATATGATTGTTCAGGCTCTTGCTCATCTTCTGCTGGCCGTCAATGCCGATCACCCTGGGGATCTGGGTGGCCTTCATCTGCGGCTCGATCAGCACGTTGGTGTTGTAGCGATAGTTGAACGAGCGCACCGTCTCGCGGGTGAACTCCAGGTGCGGGCCCTGGTCATCACCCACCGGCACGGTATCTGCTTTGTACAGAGCAATGTCGGCGCTCATCAACACCGGATAACCTACCAGGCCGTAGTTGACGTTGTGCGGATGCTGGCGTACCTTCTCCTTGAACGTAGGCAAATCGGTCAGTTTACCCAACGGTGTGACCATAGAAAGATAGGTGTGCAGTTCCATCACTTCCGGCACCTGAGACTGGACGAACATGATTGTCTCTTCCGGGCGGATGCCAGCAGCCAGCCAGTCGATCGCCATCTCGTAGGTATTCTGGCGCAGGTTTTCGGTGTTGTCCACTGTGGTCAGGGCATGCACGTCCACAATGCAATAGACACACTCGTACTCATCCTGCAAAGCAACGTAGTTCAAAATGGCGCCCAGGTAATTACCCAGGTGCTGGCGCCCGGTGGGACGGGCTCCCGAAAACACACGGCCTTTCTTCATCATCATTTTCCTGCCTCCAACAGTTTTTTCACCATGCCGGTCACCTCGCCTGGCTCGGCGTGGCGCCCGGTACGCAATTTCGAATAAATCAACTGGTTGTTGACGGTCACCTCATAACGCCCCCCGTCCGAGGGAACCAACGTCAGCGCCTCGATCTCCGGCTCGAAATTCTTGAGTAAATCATTTGCCAGGCCCACGGCCCGGTCTGTGTAGTGTCAAACCGCGCAGTAGACCACCTCGATTTTTAGCAACATAAGACACCTCCTGAGTAAATTGGTTAAACAACAACCCCGCCGGTGATGCGACGGGGTAAATGAGCCAGCTTCACTCCACTCGAGTACGGCGCGCTATGGCGCGATACCCTTTGCCCAGATAACGGTGGCAGCTCCGGCGCAGGCTACTCGTTGCCACATCAAAGATATGGCATCTTTCGCCCTGCAGCTCCGAGGGCCATTCCACGCTGGCGTCCGTGCGGGGTTTTCACCTGCGCCCGCTCTCTGTGCCGTCGTATCGGCGTGTACTCGTCCTCTTCTCAGCCTGTGGCTATTCAGCTTGTGTGCTAAGTATATCACAACCTGGTAAAGATTGGGAAATCACATGGTGGGTTGCTTGCACCAGATGCTAACCCTGTAAAACGTAGCAAAATTACTCTGAACAAAACCTAAGTATTTCTTCAGAGCAATTTGTAAGCGCTCATGTATAGCAATCTGAATTACCGAATGATTTAAATATGCGCGGCGCGCTAATGGCGATGCTCAACCCGATCTGCAATGGCGCTTCAACTGAATTGCTGAGGAAATCGGCTTTGCAAATGTTGCGCCATCCCCTTTCATGTGGTAAAATCTTTCCCGCTATCAGGGGTGATGTGGTGCTATGGTAAATGATATAACTGGGAAGGTGCCAGAGTGGCCGATTGGGCTCGCCTGCTAAGTGAGTGCTGGGCTTTAAACTCAGCCGTGGGTTCGAATCCCACCCTTCCCGCCTGGCAGCAGAAATGCGCACACCCGCCGTCAACGGCGGGTGTGCGCATTTCCGAAACAAACCCCATTTAAGGACAGCGAATGATATCCTGCGCCCACAGGCAATCTGCACAAGAGGGCTCGTTGCCAAAACAGTCAATATTTTCCTGGGCAAAGGTACAATCCATGCCGCACTCAACGCAAGAAGGGAAGCGAAAATCGTGCACTTTGGCGCGAAAGAGGACATATTCTTCTGAGGTCCAGATGTCTTCCAGCGAGCGCTGGTTCACATTGCCCAAAACATAGCGAGTAACTTCTTTGCGCCGGTTATAGATGTAATAAGTATAGGAGTGCATCAACGCCAGACAGGGGCTGACTCCGCCATCCCAACCGATCGCCAGGGAATTATCTTTGATGAACCGGCATTGCCGGGCCGCGCCCCATTTCATCCGCGGCAGATTAGCGGTGCCCCAGCGCATCCAGCCTGCGCGATAGACGCCCCAACCGCCGCCCAACTGCAGCGGCTCGCTGCGATCGTAGGCGATTTCCTGTGCCATCTCAGGGGTGTGCGGCAGCAGGTTGGACACGATAGCAAACGAGGCGCCCACCTGCTTGGCCAGGCCGGGCAGCCGGTAGAGTTCGGGCAGGTTGTCACGGGTAAGCACGTATTCAAGACCCAGGGCAGGATGCGTCCAGCCACCTTTGCGAATCAGCTCGTGGATGCCCTGCAAATTGTCCAACACCTGGTCGGCACCCGCGGTAATACCAGCCTGGTGGTAAGCCTGCAAGTGGTTGCTATCCAGGGAGACGACCAGCGTATCCAGACCAGCGTGCAGCAGGGTCTGTGCCAGGGGGCGCTCCAGACGAAGGCCGTTGGTCATCATCGTCACCCCTACGCCCAGGGACTGCACCTGCGCGACCATATCGACAATACCAGGATGCATCAACGGCTCACCGAAGCCGCCAAAGACGACGCGCTTCAAGTTGGGGAAGGCGCGCAGCCCGGCCAGCACAGCCTGGAAAGTTTCAGCGCTCATCATGCCGCGCTCGTCACGCCAGGATTGGCGCACGCACATCGCACAATCCAGGTTACAGCGGCTGGTCACTTCAAGATACACATTTTCCACATCCGGGCGGATAAAGTGTAACGTTAAGCCGCGCTCGGTGGGCTCGAAAACCAACGCCATACCAGGCTCCAGGTGATACTGGTCGCGCAAATGAGATGGGAAGGGAATATGGCCGTTATTGCCGAGAACTATTTTTGTCATTTGTGAACTTTCCAATGGTGAACTACCGGTATCCACAATCAGAACAAGCTCTTCGGCTGTTCCGATCAGCCCCACTATTCTAACCGTTTTTCTCGATTTGGCTATGACTTTTATCACAAATTGAGCTCGACTTTGTTTTCGATAGCTTACCAGGTAGCGCCAACGCACACGGAAGAAAATACCATAATTATTACCATTAGCGGTCACACCTCGTCGCACATCTCCAGTGCACACTATTTAAACCGTCAGATGTTGCAGCACGTTACTTCCGAGTTATAATCATCATAGAACAATTTGCTCACTCGACGTATATTCGTAAGTCGTTCTTGTGTATAGTGTGCAACGTGACACAACGCACACTACGCAGAGCCACATAAAATGACCTTCAGTCAAAGAAAGAGACAAGCCATGAGCAAAACCTATGGCCCCCGACCATCTTCCATTGCCGGTCAATGGTATCCTGCAGAGCCGCGCCGCCTGGCTGCCCAGGTGGATCGTTACATGGATGAAGCACACCTGCCGGAACTGAGCGGCGAGGTAATCGCCGTGATGGCGCCCCATGCCGGGCACATTTATTCTGGCCCGGTGGCGGGTTATGCCTTTGCCGCGCTGCGCGGGCGCAAAGTGGATGTGGCAGTGGTCGTCTCGCCGATGCACTATCCATATTACCAGCCACTGTTAACTACCGCCCATAATGCCTACGTCACTCCGCTGGGTGAAATCCCGGTGCAGCGTGCCGCGTTGCAGGCTCTCGACGAATATCTGCGCGAAGAGACAGGCTCCGGTCTGTCCGCCATCACTGACGATCCAGAGCATTCGCTGGAGATTGAGCTGCCTTTTTTGCAACGCGCCCTGGCCGGGCCATTCTCGCTGATCCCGGTGATGGTGCGCGAGCAGAGCGAGCAGGTAGCACGCAGCCTGGGTCAGGCGCTGGCCCGCCTGCTTCGTGAGGGTGAGGCTCTTAAAGGTCAAAGCGTCGTATTGGTGGCCAGTACCGACCTGTCACACTTCTACACGCAACGCATTGCCCAGCAGCTAGATAGTGAGATGCTGCGCCAGGTAGGGGCCTTTGATCCGCAAGGAGTGATCCGGGCAGAAGATGAAGGCAAAGGCTTTGCCTGCGGCCGCGGGGCGCTGGCCGCGGTATTGTGGGCAGCAAAGGAACTGGGGGCCAACCAGGCCCATGTGCTACATTACGCCACATCCGGGGATGTCAGCGGTGATTACGACCGTGTGGTCGGCTATGGAGCAGCAGCCTTTGTCCGCGCCAAGTAAATGCCCCCACTGATGGGGCTCATAACAAGCAAACAGGATCGTCATGCAAAGTTCAACTCTTTTCGATATTATCGGTATTCTTGCAATCGTGCTTTTTGTTCTATCGAATGGTTTTTTTGTAGCTGCTGAATTTGCTCTCGTCAGTGTGCGCCGCACACGCGTCGCCGAGCTGGCCGCGCGCGGCGAGGCCGGAGCGGATGCGGTGCAAAAGGCCATCGACAATCCAGATCGGGTAATTGCCGCCACGCAGCTTGGTATCACCCTGTCCAGCCTGGCATTGGGCTGGATCGGTGAGCCAGCCCTGGCACACCTGTTGGAGCCAGTTGTTTCGCTGTTTCCCCCCGTGGTACAAGCGGAGATCTCCCACAGCCTGTCCATTGCCCTGGCTTTCATCGCTATCACCTTTATGCACGTGGTGGTAGGCGAACTGGCTCCCAAATCAATCGCCCTGCAAAATCCGGAACGCACTTCGTTGATCGTTGCCACCCCAACCCTGTTCACCGAACGCATTTTCAAGCCAGCCATCTGGGCGCTGAACGGGACCGGCAATGCCTTATTACGACTGATCAACGTACAGCCTGCTTCCGGCCATCAACTGCTGCACTCCGTCGAAGAATTGAAGATGCTGGTGGACGCCAGTGCAGAAGGCGGCGTGGTCGAGGCCGGCGAAAGCGAAATGCTGCATGCCGTTTTCGACTTCGGCGAGATGGTGGTGCGCCAGGTAATGGTGCCTCGCACTGAGGTGGTAGCTGTTGAAGCCAATACTCCTTTGGAGGAGATCATCCAACTGGCTACACAATCCACCTTTACCAAGTTTCCGGTCTATGAAGAAAGCCTGGACCAGATTAGCGGCATTGTTCACGTCAAAGATCTGCTCAAGGCCATGCAGCCTACCGAAGACCGGGATCGCACAGCCCGCAGCCTGGCTCGTGAGCCGATCTTCATCCCCGAAACACTGGCCGTGAGTGAGCTGCTTAAGCTATTTCGCGCTCACCGACAACATATTGCCATCGTGCTGGACGAATTCGGCGGTACCGCCGGCCTGGTTACTCTCGAGGATTTGCTCGAAGAGATCGTCGGCGAAGTCAATGACCAGTTCGATGCTGGACCGCCCGGCTTTCAGGTACAGCCGGATGGCTCAATCCTGATCGATGGCCTGACTCTGATTGCGGAAGTCAATGAGCACTTAGGGCTGGCATTGAAAGAGCCTTATTACGATACTCTCGCCGGGTATGTGATGGGCCGCCTGGGACGCATTCCCCGCCTGAATGATGCCGTGGAGGGAGATGACGTCCGCCTGCGAGTAGTGGAGATGGATCGTCTGCGTGTGGCACGTGTTTCGCTCACCCGGCTGGAGCCGCCCGCGGCAGTGGCGCCATCCGCTCTTGTGCAACCCAGCGCGCCGCCTTCCCCCGCGCCCTGACATCACACAGAACATCCAGCACAGTTTACTGTCTTCTGCCAATCACGTATGCCTACTTACGCAGCCGTCGCGGTGAATATCCCCCAGGTCAGCGACCTGTTCCACTATCATTTACCACCTGAGCTGGAAGGCCAGGTGCAAGTGGGGCACCTGGCGTTGGTGCCTTTCGGCCGCCAGACCGTACAGGGAGTAATCGTCGAGTTCACTGACCGGCCTGGCGTCGCTGAGACCCGTCCCTTATTGGAGATCGTCGACGAACATGCTGTACTTACTGGCGCGCAGATCGACCTGGCACGCCAGATGGCACAAGATTGGCTGGCGCCACTGGCAGCCTGCATCAGGTTGATGCTGCCTGCCGGCATCGATCAGCAAGCCGACCTGTTATACACGCCCGCCGCCCTGCTGCCATCCGATCTCACTCCTACTCAAAAGCGCCTGCTCGGACTGTTACAGACACGCGGCGCTCTGCGCGGCCAGCAGATCGACCGGGCTATGCCACGCACTGACTGGCGTACCGCCGCCCGCGCCCTGGTGCGCCGCGGCCTGCTTGCCACTCAACCTATCCTGCCGGCACCAAAGGTGCGCCCCAAGATGGGGCGCACAGCGCAATTGGCCTGTTCACCGCAAGCCGCTGAAGCGGCATTTTCTGGACTGGGTCGAGCCGATTCACAGGCTTTGAAACGGCGCCAGGCCATGCTGCGTTTCCTGATCGAAACACCTGGCCCGGTAGATGTCGCCTGGGTGTATGCTGAAAGCGGCGGCACAGCAGAAGACCTGCGTGTATTGAGCAAGCGTGGGCTGGTGATCCTGGGCGAGAGCCCGATATGGCGCGACCCGCTCAGCCAGGCAGCTTTTCCAAACTACGAGGCATTTCCTTTAACCAATGACCAGCGAGATGTATGGCAGGTCGTTTTACAGAACCTGCAACGGGCAGCAAACGGCCAATCAACATCTCCTCTTCTGCTGCATGGCGTCACCGGCTCAGGCAAGACCGAGATCTATTTGCAGGCTGTTGGCCAGGTGTTGGAGTCGGGTCGCCAGGCTATTGCATTGGTCCCCGAGATCGCCCTCACCCCGCAAACCCTGCAGCGGTTCGCCGGGCGTTTCCCCGGGCAAGTGGGATTGATTCACTCTGGTCTTTCAACCGGTGAACGCTACGATACCTGGCGGCGAGCGCGTGCTGGCGAGGTGGGGCTGGTGGTAGGGCCACGCAGCGCTTTGTTCACACCCTTCGAGCGATTGGGGCTGATCGTGGTGGACGAATGCCATGACGATTCTTACTACCAATCCGAAGCCGCACCCCATTACCATGCTGCAACAGTTGCCATTCAGTACGCCCGGCAGGTGGGCGCGGTATGCTTGCTCGGTTCAGCCACACCCGCCGTGGCTGACGTTTACCGCAGCAAACAAAGCGGCTGGAAGTATTTACATCTCCCTGAGCGCATTCTGGCCCATCGCCGGACGGTGCAGACACAGATGGAGCGCCTGCGCGCCGAGGGCAAAAGCCGTGCGTCACATTACCACCCTCTGGAAGGCATGGCCGAAGCAAGCGAGCTGCCGCCTGTAATCACCGTGGATATGCGGGAAGAGCTAAAAGCCGGCAACCGTTCGATTTTCAGCCGCGCTTTGCTAGATGGCCTGGCGCAAGTGCTTGAGCGCGGGCAACAAGCTATCCTGTTTCTCAACCGGCGCGGCAGCGCCACCTATGTCTTTTGCCGCGACTGCGGTCATACGCTCAAATGTCCACGCTGCGAAATCCCCCTGACCTACCATGAGGATCAAGGAAGCCTGTTATGCCATCACTGTAGTTACCAGCGTGGTATGCCGGCTGCTTGCCCGGCATGCAAAAGCACCCGCATCCGGCATTTCGGCACCGGCACACAACGAGTGGAAACAGAGGTACAGGCGCTTTTCCCACAGGCGCGTACATTGCGATGGGATTACGAAACGACGCGCAAAAAGGGAGCCCACGAGATGATCCTGAATCACTTTGCTGCCCAACGCGCCGATTTATTGGTGGGTACACAAATGCTGGCTAAGGGGTTGGATCTTCCACTGGTAACCCTGGTGGGCGTGATCCTGGCAGATGTCGGCCTGGCGTTGCCCGATTATCGCGCCGGCGAACGTACGTTTCAGATTCTTACGCAAGTCGCAGGGCGAGCAGGGCGCAGCCCGCTGGGAGGGCAGGTTATCTTGCAAACATTCCAACCGGAGCACTATGTGATCCAGGCCGCAACGCGCCACGATTACCAGGCCTTTTATCAAAAAGAGATCGCTTACCGCCGCCAGTTGGGCTATCCGCCTTTTGGAGAGTTATTGCGCCTGGAGTACCGCCATTTCGACGCGCAGAAAGCAGAGCGCGCCGCGGGGGAAATGGCAGCCCGCTTAAACAAATGGATGGATGAAGAAGGCAGTCGCAACACTCGCCTGATCGGCCCGGCGCCATGTTTTTTCGCCCGGCAAGCCGGCCAGTATCGCTGGCAAATTGTATTGAATGGCCCCGCTCCGGCATCTTTGCTTCGCGGGCGCGAATTGGGTGATTGGAAGGTTGAGGTAAATCCACCTTCCTTGCTATAATAGACGGTGTAAATTTATTGAAAAGGAGTGAGCTATGCAACCCCTGCGCAAGGAAATTCTGACCTGGGATGACGTGGATCGTTTGATCGACCATCTTTTACCTCAATTCGAGGGCGAATACGACGCCATGGTGATCATCACGCGCGGTGGCGTCATCCCCGGCGGTCTGCTGGCAGAGGCGATGGGATTATCCCATATCCTGACTGCAGCAGTGGACTTCCCTGCACAGATGGAGATGGAAAAGGCCAAGCTCATGGCCTGGCCGCAATTCATCCAGTTCCCGGAGGATCGCGCCTTACAGGGCCGCCGCACACTGGTAGTAGACGATGTCTGGGGTTCAGGACGCACGATTACCGCAGTAAAAATCCGCGTTTCGGCGGCAGGTGGTTTCCCCTCCACCTGTGTGCTGCACTTCAACCCTTACCGTAACTTGTTTGGCTCCGCCCGCCCGGATTATTTCGCGGCCATCACCGACGCACACATTATCTATCCCTGGGAAATCGATCGCGGTCCGGATCGTGTCTTGTTGAAAGATCTGTAGATTATCTTTATTTTGCAGTATGCGCAGCGGGCAGTGCATAATGTCGCTGCGCATCGCAAGTTCACATTACAGATGAGCGGAAAGTAGTGCCGCTCATCTGTTCATAGAACAGCAAGCGATGAAGCCAGATTACGCCGAAACTTCGAGTTAGAAAACTGCTGCCGCCAGACGTCAGAGAAAGTACTCATCAGGTGATGGCGTTCAGCGTGGCGATAAGCCAGATAATTGACTACTTCTTCAATACTCTGGCGATCATGAATGGGCAGTCCCATCTGGCGGTTATCCCAATCCTCTATGAAGGCAGCCAACATTTGCGTCGCCACCTGCGCATCATTCAAATCGCCCAGATGATCTTGCAAAGCTTTCAAGTTCTCGATCACCAGCATGGAGCGCTTGCCCAGTACCTCATCGAAATATTCCACTGTGTAACGCAGTTTTTTAAACTCGATGCGCAAGGCGTGGAGCAATTCGACCGGCGCGTCATGCAAGAAAGGCTGGTAAGCGCGCACCGCTGCCATACGCGTATAGATTAACACAGGTACCAGCTCGCGCACGTGTAACGGGGTTGGCTGGTCACCCGATGTCTGCCGCGCTCCTGCACCAGGCGTATTCAAAAAGATATTAAATTGGCGTTTGAACAGGGCATATTCGGGGCTATCCATGAAAGACAACATTGCGTTACGCCCGGCCTGACGCTGTTCCTGCCAGGCATCCAGCAGGGGTGAGAGGCCATCATGGCGGTCCCGGGGCAGGGTCTCTCGATAATGCTGCGCTTTTTCGATGAACACATCCAGGTCACGCACCCGCCCCAGGCAGCGTCCAGTAGCGCGCAAACCTTTCAAGTGAGGCTTCAAGGCGCCCGGCTCGAATGCAGATTCGAAGACCTCGAAGGCTGCTCGCAAGCGACGTGTAGCGACGCGCATGCGGTGCAGCGCCTCGATATCTTCACCCAGGCGCGTACCATCCTCCCAACGCAACATCTGTGCAAAGTGATAAAGCATCACCTTACGTCCGGCCTCTGCCAGGGTATCATCTGCTGCAACGCCAGTACGCTTGATCGATTCTGGAAAGGGCTGTTGCCAGATGGCTGCATCATCGACTTCCATCGCTTTGACTGTTGGATAGCCTATCCGGCTCCACATGCGTGCATTGTGTTGGGCAACCTGGGCGGCAGTAGCGGCCAGGGGTCCCTCCAGTACAATCAAAATGCCCTCCGGCGCCAGGACGATCTCCCGTATATTGGTACTTCCGTCCGCCGGACGGTCGATACCCGCGGCAATTTGTAACAACGAAGCGATGGTTAATACCTGGCGCGCTTGCGCTGGCAATAAATCCAGACGTTTCAGCTCTTTCTTCTTCAACCTGTGGTGGCAGACAGCCAACGTCGTCGCAATAACATTGTATTCCTGATCGGAGAATTCACCAGCAAGATGCGATTTGACAAACTCCAAAGCAGCGCGCTGCGGCTTTTTACGACCACGAGGAAACGGCTGCCGCAGTAGCAAAGCAACCTGTTCCATGATGCGACGGCCATCATCTCCCAGGGCGTGCAGCGAACGGGTCTGGTCAAATAGGATCAACGCGAGAGCACAAAGATGATCTGCCTCAGCAGGCCTCCCGGGTGGCACAACCGCGCCCGGAAGTTCAGATGCATGAACAGATGGTGGCATCATCTGGGTTACCTGCTCTAATTCGTCGCCAGTTTCGGCTTCAGGGTCATTTACCGGGATTGGATTTTCCATCAGATTACAACATTTCCTTTTTTGGCTGAAAGCCGTTTTGTGTGATCCAAACCTGACCGGTCTTGACGATGAAGCCCAACCGTAGTGTACCTTTGAAGACCTGTCAGGTTTGCCAATAACTTCTATCCCTTTAGATGCTGGTGATAGTCAATCAACCATTCTTGAGGATTAACCAGCGAGGCTTTCGCCTGCGGTTCCAGATATTTGTATTCCCCATCCGGTTGCAAAACACGCACTTTCTTGTTTGCAATCAGGTAAGTTTCCAGTATATTGTCTCGCAGGTGGCGAATCAGACGTTTATCTTGTACAGGGAAAAGCACCTCGACACGCCAGTTGATATTGCGTGGCATCAGATCAGCGCTGCCAAGAAAGATCTCCTCATTATCACCGTTGCAGAAATAATAAATGCGGCTGTGTTCCAGGAAACGCCCTACCACGCTGATGACCCGGATATTATCACTCACTCCGGGCACGCCTGGGCGCAAACAACACATACCACGCACAATCATGTCAATTTTGACCCCCGCCTGCGATGCCTGGTAGAGCTTGCGGATCATGCGCGGATCGACCAGGGAATTCATCTTGAAGATCATATACCCGCAGCCGCCATTTTGCTGGTGCGCAATCTCCCGGTCGATAAGCTCTTCCATACGGCTGCGTAAATTGACCGGTGCCACCAGCAGCTTGTTGTAGTCTTTCTTAGCCGAATAACCGGTCAAATAATTGAACAGGTGCGTGGCATCATCACCCAATTCCTCATCACAAGAGAACATGCCGATGTCTTCATAGACCTGTGCTGTAATCGCATTGTAATTGCCCGTCGCCAGGTGGATATAACGGCGAATGTGTTCGCCTTCCTTGCGTACAACCAGGGCAATCTTAGAATGCGTCTTCAAGCCCAATAACCCGTAGATGACATGCACCCCTTCTTTCTCTAACGTTTTGGCCCAGCCGATATTACTCTCCTCATCGAAACGGGCTTTCAATTCAACTAAAACAGTAACCTCTTTGCCATTTTCACGCGCCTCAAGCAGCGCTTCGACGACTGGCGAATTGCGACCAACACGATAAAGGGTCTGTTTGATTGCTAACACATTTGGGTCCACAGCCGCCAGGCGCAGAAAATCCACCACTGGCTTGAACGAATCGTAGGGATGGTGAACCAGGATATCTTCTCGGCGAATAGCAGCAAAGATTTCGCCGTTGCCCGGCTCGCCTTTCAGGTGCGCCGGGATAGTCGGTTTGAAAGGAGCATCTTTCAAATCCGGACGGTCGATGCTGTATAGTATCATCAGGTCGCTCAGCCCCAATGGCCCCGTGACCGTATAAATATCGCGGCGGTCCATCTCCAGGTTCTCCAGCAAGATATCCCGGATGCGTGCTGGCATTGCATCGCCGACTGTGAGCCGGGTCACTGAGCCGAAACGCCGCTGGCGCACACTTTGCTCGATCGTCTCCAATAAGTCAGCCGCCTCCAATTCCTGGATCACCGTATCGGCGTCTCGAGTCACGCGAAATGCGTGCGCCTCAACCACCTCCATACCCGGGAAAAGCTCACCCAGGTTGGCGATAATCAACTGCTCAAGCCAGACAAAATAATGCTGCTGTGGCGCAGTACCATCTTTGCGAACCCCTCCTGAAGAGCGCTTGATGGGCACGAGGCGAGGCAACGTTTTGGGTACTTTGATGCGAGCGAAGCGCTCCCGACCACTTTCATCACGAATGACAACCGCCAGGTTCAGGCTCAAGTTCGAAATATGGGGAAACGGGTGGCCAGGGTCAAACGCAAGCGGTGTAATCACCTTGGAGACGACTTCTTCAAAATATTCATCGGCGTGTGCTTTTTGCCGTTCATTAAGCGCCTCGTAATCCAGCACATGGATACCGGCTTTGCGCAATTGCGGTAGCAGTTCCTCTTGCAAACACTCGCGCGCCTGAGACATTAACTGCATGGCCACTTTACGGATCTCGGCCAAAGCGCGTGCCGGAGGCGTGCCATCAGCAGGTAACTCCACCACACCAGCGTCTACTTGCTTCTTAATACCGGTAACACGCACCATAAAAAACTCATCCAGGTTCGAACCAACGATAGACATGAACTTGACCCGCTCAAGCAACGGGTTACTTTCATCTTGGGCCTCCTGCAAGACCCGGCGATGAAATTCCAGCAAGCTCAATTCCCGGTTGATGTACAACCCTGGATCGTGCAAATCGATTACGCTCTTCTCCATACTGGCCGGTTCCGCAGACTCACTTACCTCTGTGATTAATAAATCCGCATCCGATTCTACATCATCTGTCATACCTGTCTCCATTTACTTTCATCAAGTCACACAAAGCGCCTCCGCCTTACTTCTTTTTCTTCTTATCGCCCTTCTTCCCATCATCTTTCTGCACTTCTTTGAAAGGATCGTAGTCGAGTTCCCGGCTGAACGTATCGACCAGCGTCTTGACGATTTTGACCCGTGCGTATTGTTTTGAATTTGCCTCGACCACAGTCCACGGTGCAGAGAGTGTGCTGGTTTTGAGCAACATCTCATTCACTGCTTCCTCATAGTCCTCCCACTTACCGCGGTTACGCCAATCCTCATCGGTCAATTTCCAGGAGCGGCGTTTATCGCCAGAACGGGATTCGAAGCGTTGTAATTGCTCATCCCTGTTAATATGTAACCAGAATTTGAACAATATTGTACCAAAATCGACCAACTGGCGCTCGAAGTAATTGATTTCACGATAAGCGCGTTTCCACTCTGCGTCGCTGCAGAAACCTTCAATGCGTTCTACCATCACCCGCCCATACCAGCTCCGGTCGAAGATGGCAATCTGGCCCGTCTCGGGCAAGCGCGTCCAAAAACGCCACAGGTAGTGGTGTGTGGCTTCGTCGCCTTTGGGGGCACTGATCGGATAGACCACAAAACCACGTGGATCCAGGCGCTCGGTCACACGGCGGATGGCACCGCCCTTGCCCGCTGCATCCCATCCCTCGAAGACAATAATTACCGGGCGCTGCTGCAAATAAACCTGATAGGCCAGCTTGCTTAGCGCCACCTGGTAGTGGATCAACTGCTTGGCGTATGTTTCATCATCCAGCGTCAGAGAGAGATCAATTGTACTTAACATATTCCGCTCCTTTATCCCTCATCTCCATCACCATTGTCATCATCGCCGGCTTCATTTTCCACGCCAGCAAGTTCACCGACCAGAGTCTCGTCTTCCAAAGCATCTTCGGGAGGCAAAACCAGGTGTGACCACCCAAGCCGTTCTTCCAGGGCACTCACCACGGTCTGGCATATTTTCACCCAGGTAAAACGACGATCGGTGGCCTCCACGATCGTCCAGGGTCCCCACTCCGACTCGGTGCGCTCGAAGGCTTCCTCATAAGCTACCAGCCAGTCATCATAGCGGTAGTGGTGCTCCCAATCTTCTGGCGCCACGTGCCAGGCAGTAAGCGGGTCTTTGTTCAGCTTGTTAAAGCGACGCTTTTGCTCTTGCTTACTGATATGGAGGAAAAACTTGCATATCAGGGTACCATCGTCGGCCAGGGCGCGTTCAAAGTCAACAATATCTCGGTAGGCACGCCGCCATTCGTTTTCCGAGATCAAACCCTCGACACGCTCGACCATGACCCGCCCATACCAGGAATGATCGAAGATAGCCCACTCGCCACGCGCGGGCAACTTAAGCCAATAACGCCACAGCCAGGGGCGCTTTTTCTCATATGTACGCGCGGCGCGAATGGGATATAACTTATAACCGCGCGGGTCAAGTTGTTGGGTCAATTTTTGTATGGAAGTGCCTTTTCCAGCAGCATCCCATCCTTCGAACAAGATAATGACCGGTATGCGTGCATCCCAGGATTCCTTTTGCACTTCGTAGAGGCGTTCTGCGAGAACTGGCATCATCCGCTTGTAAGTGGATTTGTCGATCGAGCGATTCAGATCAATTTTGTCGAGCATAAAAACCCTCCCGATCTATTTATTGGGTAAAACGGCCCAAACCGAACCAGCATCTTACGACTTCAATTATAATATGGTCTATGCAAATTGTCGCAGCCGAACTTAAAGAGAAGCGCCGGGTGCTAAGCCAGAGCAGTTATTTTGCTACGCTTAACCATGCCATCCTGAACAGACTGGCGCAAGCCACCACGCTACGATCCTATCAGCGCGGCGAGGTGATCTGCTGGCAAGGGGAGCCATGCCTGGGACTATCCATCATCCAGGAAGGACGGGTCAAGTTATTCAAGCTATCCCCTAAAGGCCGCGAACTGATCATCCGTATTTTTGACAACGGAGCGACTTTCAACGAAGTCCCCGTGTTTGATTACGGACCTAACCCGGTAAATGTAGCTGCCTTAGAAGACAGCCTTATCTGGGTGGTAGATGCGGATGCGATCCGGAAATGTATGCAGATGCACCCCGAGATGGCCCAGGCTGTCATCCAGAATCTTTCAGCCAATTTACGTATGTTGGTCGATGTGGTGGAGGAACTCTCCTTCTATCAGGTGACCAACCGGCTGGCACGCCTGATTATTAGTATGCCCCCTGAACAAAAAGACCAGCACATCACCCAGAATCAACTGGCAGCGCGCCTGGGCACGGTGCGTGAGGTGGTGGCGCGCAGCCTGCGGGACCTGGAACGCAGTGGAGCAATCCAGGTGCAACACCGCCAGATCCATGTGCTCGATGAGCATATTTTGCACGATTGGGCACAAGAGCCAGAACGTTAAACGAGCACATCGGGCAGTGTGACCGCCCGATGTGCTCGTTTTTACACGCTACTGGCTGCTTTGCAGAATATCTGGCGTACCTGCCGCCTGAACAGCCAACAATTGTGCCTGACGAGCCAGGTCTGTAGATTTAGCCAGAATACGCAGCGCTTCTGTAGGGTTGTGAAAACCCATACTATTCTCCGCGGCAACAAAATCCCACATCATTTGCGCCTGGCGATGCAACTGGCGCGCCTCTTTTAGCTTTTCTTGATCGACATTCGGAGCTGCTGCCGCAGCTTTGATTGCGTCGATTGCTGATACCAGCGCGTCTTCTGTGGCGCCCATCGTTGCCCAGACATCGTCCTGGATAATCTTTACCCGCTCAACGACACGGCCGACATCGGTATGGCATTGCCCGCACACTGCATCTGGGTTAAGCAGCGGGCTGTGTACATCGTGGGTGGAGAATTTAGCTGCTCCATCCCGGGTATAGGGCATGTGGCAGTCGGCACAGGCTACACCAGCTTTGAAATGCGTGCTGTCTGCTGTGTAAAATTCATATTCGGGATGCTGCGCTTTGAGCATCGGCGTTCCCGAGTCAGGGTGCTCCCAATCCTTAAAGCCCATCTCGTCGTAGTATTTGACAATTTCTTCGATGCGGGTGCCGCCCTCCCAGGGGAAGGTCAAATACTTGCCATCGCCCTTGAAGTAATACTCGACATGGCAGTTGGCGCAAACCACCGTGCGCATCTCCTGGCGAGTGAAGGTGTGCCAGTCTTTACCCTGGGCCCTCAATGCTTCATCCAGGGCAGGATTGGTCACAACGAGCTTCATCGTATTGGCTTCGTGACAATTGGCGCAACCGATCGGTTGGGTCAGTTGCTTGCCCAGTTCGCTGAACAACGTCTTGTCATACTCGGCCATACCCATCTTCTTCCAAAGCTCGGGGTTATTGGCCGACTTGCAGGAATAACACGTACCCGGCGTCGTTTCGTTGACTCGTTTGGTGGCTCGTACGTCCGTCAGGCTATTCATGTGGCCGCGCTCTTCGTTATAATCCTTGGAGAATCCATAGCCGCCAAATAGTTTCACCAGGCGAGGATCAGCTTCCAATTTAGAATAAGGTTCCGATCCGCCATAAGTGGTGCGGGCATTGTTCATCTCGGTCTTCAACAAGGTTGTATACTGGTTGGGAAAGTTGACTCCCCAGTCAGCCGAATTGGGGTCCATGTCAGCTATTTGCTGAATGGGGGCAATACCGCGGGTTGGCTGCGGCTGGCTCTTGATATAGAGTAACACGCCAATCAGGGCCACTGCCAGAATTACGATAATCCCAATTAAAAGCCAGGGGGGAGTCGGTTTACTCTTGGGCTGTACTTCTACTACATTTTTTTCTTCGTCGTTCATTTGTTATCCTCCGCATGCTGATAAGGCAGAATCGACAGGCCACGCGCCCCGTGTGCTACGTCACGGTGACACTCAAAACAATATCTTTCGCTATCATCTCTGGTATAGCCCATCTGCCAGTCCAGATTGTCAACCGTCGCTTCGTGGCAGCGCAAGCAGTTCTCCTGAATGACATGTCGGGATGATTCCTTGGCACGAATTGCATCCGGGATATTTCCCAGGAGAAAAGCAGACACATGATGGTATCCAGATTGAGCTTTGACGATATATTTAGGGATCAAGGCATGAGGTGTATGGCAGTCGTTGCAATTTGCCCATGACTGGTGACTGCCGTGATACCAGCTTTCATAGACGTTATCCATCACATGGCAGTTATTACAGGTAGACGGGTTGTTACCCAGGTATGCAGTGAAATCTGTCACATACAACCCAACCGCTACTACCAGGACAATCATGATCGCACTGATGAGCAAAGCTGTTCTCATTCTTTCTTTCACCTGCACGTCTGAGTCTGATGTTAGAGAAACCTGCTGCAAGAATCTAACGCGGCGCCTACAAGGCAGGAATTACGGATATTCATCTGGGATTCATTTTAGCCTGGAAACGTTTCTTCTGTATGTGACTTTTGTCACAACGATGCAAAATTGCATTGGGCAAGCAAGCAATTCCATAGATGCTCTTACATGCCACAAAAAGCCGACCGATTTACACCAGCTTTTGGGCTAACTGCTGAAAAGCCGCTTCGACGCCTGAACCGGTCTTGGCGCTGGTCATAAACCAGGAAGCATCCAGCTTTTTAGACAGATACGCCAGATCATCCTCATCAACTTCTATGCGGTCCAGCAGGTCAGCCTTATTTCCCGCAATCATCAAACTGGCCCCCAGGTTCAATTCGCGAAGTTGCGCCGCATAACTTCCGAGAGCATCGAATGTATCTGCACGAGTGAGATCGCATACCAGTAGCGCTCCTGCCGCACCTTGCAGGTAACTGTAGGTAATGTCCTTAAATTCATCGCTTCCGGCCAAATCCCAGATCAGTAATTGAACCGGGCGCTGTGGGAGTTCTACAAGTCGCCGAGAGACTTTGACCCCGATCGTGCTCAAGTAGCGATCATCGAAACGACCTTCGACGAAACGCCTCACAAGACTGGTCTTTCCTACGGCAAAATCGCCCAACATGCATATTTTTTTCTGAACTGTGCTGATCGATGATATCATTTCGAATATCCTTGATCAGGATTGCCGTTTCGAAGCAAAAATGCGTAGATCGGCCAGTTGAATTGCTTCCCTGGGGTCATAATTGGTTTCGGAAAGGGCAGCGATGCCGACTGTGACATCAATTTCCGGGAAGCCTTTTTGCTGAACTTTCTCTGTCAGCGACTGCACTTGTTTGCGCAACTGGTCGAAATCGTCACGCGTCAGTGAAGGAATAACCACCACAAACTGGCTTTTATCCAGGCGATATATTTTTCCTCTAAAGCCAGTCTTGAGCGCTCGTGCATAAGTGCGCAGTAAAGCATCAGCGCGCTCCGTCGACTGAGCCCGCAATGCCGCTTCGCTATTTAGCTGGATCACAAGCACAAGCAAGTCGTGCGAGTTATGCATAGCGGCAATCGCATCGCCGGATATTGTATATTCCAGGCTTTGACGGTTTTCCAAGCCGGTCAGCGCGTCGACCAAAAGATCATTATGCTTCTCCTGGTATGACAGGCGCATCTCGATGTACTGCTGGTTCAGAGCGCGGAGCAGATGCCCCAGGCGTACAGGTTCGCATACGATAAACAAACTCGCTGGCTCATCCGGCGGCTGATATGGGTAAAAGCTCATCGATATGAAGTAGGACCTGCCGGCGGCGTTTTCCTTTTCGATCAACTCCAAAGAGAAACGTTCTCTTTGCCCCCGCAGCAACTCGCTAAGGATAGAATCCAGTCCAAACAATTCATCTACTACCTCGGTGATCCGCATCCCAACCAAACGTCCTGGGAAACCCAAAAGATCAACCGCCCGATCATTCATCTGGCGGATGTTGAGCGCTGAATCCAACCACACAAAGCCCAAACCATGTTGTTGGGTCAATAATGCCAGCACAGATTCGGGGTTGGCGAATATATTCGGGGACGTAGACATCGATTCGACTTCTTGGTAGTTTACAGGATATGATTGAATTATACCAGACATCATTCATAGATAAAACCCGTTAAAACTCAATGGATATTGACATCCTGTTGATCCGCTTCATCGATTCTGCGTGACAAATACGGAAAAAGTAAAGTATGGTAAATGTGCTGCACCTGCACAACCTTAACCAAAGCGACGAGGCGCCGGCAATACCAAAACTCGACATTTCATCTCACATGTCCAACGATATTATGTTAAAATTCTTTTACCTGCATCGTACTATCCCTTTTAGAACCATTGAAACTTTCAGGATGGGTAAATATGTTCAAACGTGCTTCTTCTAAAAGCAACCACCAGCCAACAGGGCCGGACGGTCAAAATGTCGGTGAAGACGAAACGACCACTGAGATCGTTTCGCCATCTGATGTAGATCTCGCGAATATTCCACAAGAGACATCCTTGAACGACTTGGAGCGCCTGAGAGATATTCTTTATGGCAGCCAATCTCGATCTATGGAGCAACGGCTGTCAGCTCTTGAAGTTCGCTTATCACGAACACATCAGGAGATTCTGGATGCTCTCACCGACCAGTTAGCGGCTCTGAATACAAATCTGAGCTCTCAAATCGCTGCGCTGCGGCAAGACCTCACGGATCGCTCTACTCAAGAGAGTCAAAACCAGAGCGGAGCGTTACAGACCGTACAGCGCGACCTTTCCACCCGCCTGGAACGCCAGAATTCCGAGAACATGGAACACATGCGCGAGCTCCATGCAAATTTTAGCGAGCGGCTTGAAAAGCTCGCGGCAGATACATCCAATCAGATTCGCGGGCTGCAACGCGAGCTAAACGAGCGCATCACCCAGATCAATCAGGAGCAAACCGAACGGTCTCACACTATTCAGGCCGATGCTCGCCAGCGAACCGACAACTTGCGGGATGAGATCAGCCAGATTACTACGCATCTTTCCGGGAAAAAGCTCTCCAGAGAGGAATTAAGCACCTTACTGATCGAGTTGGGCCATCGGCTAAAGAGCGAAGATCGTTAATCGTACAGTTTCATGAATCATCCAGCACCGGCAGAATCTTCAGGCCTGGCAGAAGAGAGCAAAACCGCGGAAATTGCCTTGTTGGAAGCGGTGCGGTCCATTTTGTTAAAACAGGACCGGGAAACTTTGCGCCTGTTGGAGGCGCGCCTCCAACAGAGCGATCGCCAAAACCAGATCAGCCAGGAAGATTTGCGCGTCGAGATCCAGCGGGTTGATGGCAATCTGCAGGGCCTGCAAGGCCAGGTGAGCCATCTGGAACGCAAAGCCCAGGAAGATGCAGAAGGTTTGGTCGAGCGGTTGACGCCGGTTATGACGAACCTGATCCGGCGGACTATCCACGACTCCCGCGAAGAAATGGCTGAAGTGATCGGCCCGGTGATGGGCGAAGCCATACGGGTGCAAATCCGCGATTCGCGCGACGACATGGTGGAAGCGCTTTCTCCTGTCATTGGCGAAACGGTTCAAAAAGCTGTTAGCGGGTTTGTTCGCGAAATTCAACGCAACATCGATGCTCGTCTGCGTTCTGCTATTGGGCCAAAAAGCTTCTTGCGGCAACTGAGCGCCAGGATGAGCGGCGTTTCGGAAGGTGAACTGGCTCTAAGAGATGCTTTGCCCTTTTCCATCCACAAGGTCTTTCTCATCCAACATGGTTCGGGGTTGCTGTTGGCGCAAAACCTTCAAGGCGAAGCTTCAGTTGAGGATTCTGATCTTATTGGGGCAATGCTCACTGCAATCCGAGATTTCGGACACGATGCGTTTTCCAGCATGGGCGGTGCGGGAGACGAATTGGACGAGATCAGCTACGGCGAACAACGAATTGTTATCCAAAGCAGTCGTTACGCCTATCTGGCCGTCGTTTTCACCGGGATAGAACCCGAAGGATTCCGCACCAATCTGCGCAGATTTATGACTGAACTGCACCTGCGTTATGGGAATGCACTGAGGGATTTTCGTGGCGACCCAGACACGCTGCCCAATTTTCAGCCGATTATGGAAAAGCTCGAGGTGCAACTGGCTGGCGAAGAACCCATTACGGAGATGCCCCGCGTGCAGCGGAGATTCCTGGCAGGCGCCGGCATTTTCCTGGTGATCTTCCTGGCATTGAGTTGCTTTTATTTGCGCTTCACGATTGCTCTGCTTCCAATCGCTTTCCCAAGCCCGACCTTTCGTCCAACTGCTACAAATACCTGCACACCGACGTTTACTTTAACCTTTACACCCACTTCCACTTCCACACCAACCGCTTCTTACACGCCAACAGCGACACAGTCGCCGACCATTACACCTTCACCAACCCAAACGCCTACATTGACGGTCACGCGAACGCCAACGCTGACACTGACGCCGACCATTACACCCACGCCCGTGGAGGCATTCGTATCCGGGAACGTATGGGTACACCGGATACCATCCCGCGCCATTTCACCTTTCACGGTTCTTCATGCAGGGCAACACGTCAAAATCCTTGGGGTGTTCG
This sequence comes from uncultured Anaerolinea sp., assembly GCA_964595435.1. Lineage (GTDB taxonomy): Bacteria > Chloroflexota > Anaerolineae > Anaerolineales > UBA4823 > RBG-16-57-11. Next base: position 26,488 of record CAZQQJ010000010.1, read on the forward strand.
CGGACTGGTATAACATCCAGTGGTATTCTGAGCAAGGTGTCCTGGCAGGATGGGTGTATTCGCCTTACGTAACAGTGAATGTAGAGCTGCCAAGCTCAATTATTACACCCAGCACAACTCCTCGGCCATAAGCCCATGGTCTCCAAACCTGCACTCGGCCAACCGGTGATCGGATCGCGATCACCGGTTTTGCGCGGTCGCAACGCAGGAAGACCTTCAAGCGATCATACAAAAGGCCCTAATAAACGGGCAGGCTGGTGTCTATTTCCTTTGCCCAGGCATTGATCCCACCTTGCAAGTTCTTCACCTTGCGAAAACCAGCACTGAGCAGCAATTCCAGGGCACGCGCTGAACGAGGGCCGGCTTTGCAAAAGACCACCATCTCTTCGGCGCTGTCCAACTCCGAAAGGCGAGAAGCAAGCTGTCCCAGTGGGATCAGAGTGGCACCTTCGATGCGCGAAATCTGCAATTCATGCGGCTCACGTACGTCCAACAAACGGATGTGGTTACCGAGCTTCAGACGTCCGGCCAGCTCTCCGGCGGAGATGTCCCATCCGCCGCCGACTGAGCTGGCATCGTGGTCGTGACCAGGCACACCACAGAAAGCCTCATAATCGATCAGTTCGGTCACTTCCGGGTTCACCCCACACACCTTGCAATTCGGATTCTTGCGCAGTTTCACAAACTCAAAGGACATATCCAAGGCATTGTACAGAAGCAGCTTGCCAATCAATGGATCACCGATATCCAGGAGCAGCTTGAGCGCTTCTGTAGCTTGCAGCGTGCCGATCGTACCAGGCAATATGCCTAACACACCGCCCTCGGCGCAGGAAGGCACCAATCCTGGCGGAGGCGGTTCTGGAAACAGGCAGCGATAACACGGCCCTCGACGGGCGTCGAACACGCTGACCTGTCCATCGAAACGGTAGATCGAGCCATATACATTGGGTTTGCCGGTCAAAACGCACAGGTCATTGGTCAGATAGCGGGTAGGAAAGTTATCTGTACCATCGATGATCAAGTCGTAATCCCGGGCAATTTGCCGGGCATTGGCTGAAGTGAACGGTTCGTTATAGATATCGACCTGTATGTCCGGGTTCAAGTCTAACATGCGCCGGCGAGCCGATTCGACTTTGAGCGTGCCAATTCCTGATGTGCCGTGGATGACCTGGCGCTGGAGGTTAGAATAATCGACGACATCATAATCTACCAGGCCGATGTGGCCAATACCTGCCGCGGCCAGGTAGAGCGACACAGGCGAACCCAGGCCGCCTGTGCCAATCACCAAGACTGAAGCCGCCTTCAGTTTACGCTGCCCATCCAGGCCGACTTCTGGGATCAACAAGTGACGCGAGTAGCGCAGAATCTCTTCACGGGAAAGTTCTGGAAGCATATCAGGCTCCATTTCCTCCAGCAATACTCGGGATCAAAAGCAGACGATCTTCGGCCTGGAGGGGCGTCTCTAAACCTTGCAAATCCTTGATGTTGTTCTCACCGATGAAAAGGTTGACAAAAGGGCGCAGATCACCCTGGGGATTATACAGATGAGGCCGCAAGGCCGGATAGTGCAAGATTAAATCTTGCAAGACATCACCCGCCGTTTGGCCTTGCACATCGATTTCAGTTTGCCCATTGGTATAGGAACGCAAAGGGGTCGGGATGCGCAATGTAGGCATAAATCTTCAACTCCTGAAAAGATTATCTCCTCTGGTAAATGCAGAACAGCGCTGCACATCCAAAAGGTTTCAACTCAACATAAATCATTCAACTGGCGCAGCAATTTGTCCGCTGTGGCCACACCGTGATTAACATGACGCGGCTGGCCGCTTGTATCCAACACGAATATCGTCGGCACACTGAGCACCCCCCACTGGCTGGCAACCTCCGGTTGGGCTGAGGCATCGATTTCCACAATTTCAACCCGGTCTCCCACCTGTGCCTTCAATCGCTGGATCGCTGGCCGCTGAACCGTCCTGCAGGGCGCGCAGGTTGGGGTGGTAAAATATACTAACTTCGGCTTGCCGTTGCGAGCAGGGTTCGGCCCAACTGCCTTCGCTCGCGCCCTCGCCAGGGTCAGGCGGCTGAACAAACGATAAGCCATTATACCGCTTACCGAAACTACCAGCGCCAGCCCCAGACGAAACAGGATATCTGTGATAGCTGTGTCAAGATTCATGGATCACCTGTGTCTTGGGGCGTAGCCCAGGCAGCGTACCGGGCGGCGGGGACTTGCGAAAACCGGGCACATTCATGCGGCTAAGCCAATAATATACCATACAGCCCACACAGAAACCGCCGAAAGCATTCAAGGCCGCCAGACCTGCCACCACCCACACCAGCCCCCAACCAATAAACGCCGCTCCAGACCAGAGCGCCAGAGCGCCGGCCGCCATAAACAAGCCACCCAGCGCCTGGGCAAAACGGTGCGGCTCGGGATTGTCCATCAAAATATCCGGCTTGACGAACCCGGCCGGCTTGAGGCCCCAGCGGTAAACGAAACCGAAAGCCGGTATACCCAGCGCCACACCCAGGATCATGAATCCTGCCACCAGGATGACCAACCAGGGTGCATCCATCACGAATGCCGCAATATTCAAGGCAACCAGGCTGACCTGACTGACCCGTATCGCCGAATGATCGATCTTTTTCAAATCATCAGACATTTCTCACCTCTAAAATGGATGGGGAAACAGGGGATATTGGACGAGCGAGGCCCGCCCAAAGCCCCAATACCCCAGGCTATTGGTCGATTACGATTGGTTCCTCGATAAAGTTTGAGCGATCCTCGCTCAACTGCCAGGAGCGGCTTTCGATAGCCCGCCCGGCCCAAACACTGGTAATTACATAAGAAAGGAATGGCATCGCCCATTCACGATCAAACTCCGAAGGGAGATTAGGATGATCGGGGTGCGAGTGAAAGACTCCAATTACATCCAATTCCAGCCGCGCCGCTTCCATTTCGCCAAGCAGATAATCCCGCGGCGTCAATAGATAACGATTATGCCGTGCGCTTTGCTCGCGTGCGTTAGCAAATTCGACCAGGCGCACAACCCGGCGCTCATCTCCGTTCACATTGCCCAACATCAACCCGGCGCCCTCTTCCGGGTATGCCGCTTCTCCATGCACATGAATTCGATCGAATAGTTCCGCAGTAAATCGCAGTGTCATAACTTCTTGCCTATCCGTTTCCAATTGGCTGGCATCTTATCCACCTTCCCATAGCGCCCGGTCACTCAAATATTTATAGCCTGCATCCGGAAAGACGGTAACCACCACACCCTGCTTCAACTCTTCGGCTACCTTGAGCGCCGCTACAGCAGCCGCACCGGATGAAATCCCGACAAACAGCCCTTCCTGGCGGGCCAGGCTGCGCACCATAGCATAAGCAGTTTCCGTGCTCACCTCGACTGTGCGATCCGCCAGGGTCGGATCGAAAATACCCGGCCGGATGGCAGTGGGCATGTGTTTCAGACCTTCGAGACCGTGGAAAGGAGCATCTGGCTGCCCGGCAATCAACTGCACTGCCGGATTGTACTGGCGCAGATAGCGCCCGACACCGGTCAGCGTACCCGAAGTGCCCAGGCCAGCGACGAAATGCGTTACCCGTCCATCGGTTTGTTGGATAATCTCCGGGCCAGTGGAAAAGTAGTGCGCCTGCCAGTTAGCCGGGTTATCGTACTGGTTCGCATAGAAATAGCGGTCAGGCTGTTCAGCAGCCATCTTACGCGCCACCTGAATGGCGCCATCGGTACCCTCCAGCGGATCGGTCAACACCAGTTCAGCTCCTAATGCCCGCAGGATGGCAATCCGCTCGGGGCTTGCATTGGCCGGCAAAGCCAGGGTGACCGGCACTCCCATCGCCGCGCCAAAAGTAGCATAAGCAATGCCCATGTTGCCGGAGGTCGAATCGAGCAGGCGGCGCACTCCATCCAGTAAACCATCACACTGTGCCGTGCGAAGAATATTGAGCGCCGGGCGATCTTTTACCGAACCACCGGGGTTGAACCATTCCGCTTTGGCATAAATCTGCACGCCGGGCGGCAGGTGAGCACCGATATGATGTAATGGTAAAAGTGGTGTATTCCCAACGGCAGCTTCCAGGCCGCCAATTGCCGGGGCACTAACTTTTATCTCTGTCCAGGTTGCCAGTTCCATAGCAATTCTCCGAGGGTTAAAACAAAACGATCAACTGATACTTAAACGAAAACGGGCGTTGCGCCAAATTCAATCCTTTCGCCCGGCGAAACCATCTTCGCCAGCGGGGTCGCAACCACCCGACGTCTATCTGTTGACCGTTTGAAGCAAATAGATGCTGCTTCGTTCAGTGTTCTAAGACGAGGCGGTGGTTACCAACCCCGCCCCAGACACATGCAAGTGTTCATCTGCACAATACTCCGCTAAGATTTTTATGATAAACTTGATAATAATTATACGCAATATATCCGATTTGTCAAGATTAATCGAAGTGCGATTCGGTACTATGCTATAATTTGGAAAAATTACCCTCAACGAAGGAAAGAATTCTTATGGATGAACGCGAGCAATCCATTAAAGAATGCGAGCGCACCCGTCAGGAGGTCTTTGCTGCGCTGCGCCAGGTGCCTCTGGAGAAGATGCAGGAAGGACTGGTCTACCCGTGGGGCGGGTGCGGCACGATCGCTCGGATGATACGCGTGTTCGTCCACCACGAAAGGGAAGAGCATGCGCAGGAATTGCGCGCCCTTTATCTGGATCAGCCGCCGGTCGAGGAATAGATCAATTTTCGATTGACAACCGCGACCATCACCTGTATTTGACCATCCGGCGTATCTGTCGAGGAGGGCAAACGGTTGGAAAAACTACCTGGCAGGATTATACCCACCCGTTTTGTGGGCGCTTTGCTGACCATCAGCCTGGCAATTTCCCTGGCTTCTTGCAAACAGGGAGAATCGCAAGAAGCCGACCCTGTATCTACCTACACAGAAGCGGTTCAAACGCCGACTTCCATATTCACGAACACTCCGGCAGCCACTCAGACGGAAGTTCCTCAAGGAGTCTACCCTGCCCCAGCATACCCGCCGGCCTATCCGTTTGAAGCGGTACCGTCGCCATATATCGCGCCTGTCGGGGAAATTCAAACGCCGTATCCTTTACCGCAAACGATCCCGACTACCGACCAGGCGCCTACGCCGATTGCCTGGCAGATTTACGCCGACCCGGCCGGACAATTCACCGTCAAAATCCCGGCCGGATGGCAGCCTGAGGAAGAAGAGGGCTCATTCCGCTATCCGGATGGGTACTTCCGCACTGCCTACCTCCCCGAAATGGGTTTTATGCAAAATATCACCCAGGTCTGTATGCGCCTGGCCAACACGCCGCAAGGCCCTGTTCGCCATGTTGGTCTGCATGGCCCACATAGTTGTACCCTGACCCCTTATCCAGAGACAGGGACAGACTCCGTTCAGGTGGTATTCGAAAACGCCACCACGCAGCCCGATTTGCGCTTTTTCTATATTGAGGCCGATGCGGCGCATATCGCAGGGATCACATCCTCGCTGCAAATGGCCAAACCACTGAGCAGGGACGATCACCTCCCGATTCCTGCTGGCCCCATGCGCCCGGAGGATGAAACGTTCTGGAAAAGGGTGGATGTCCTGCCGACCGAGCTGAGTGTCGAAGAATATCCCCTTATCACGGATACAGCCCAACTATCTTGGAATTTATACGAATACGTACCGCAAGAGGTCATCTCACAGTTACGGCAACGATCTTTGTCATCGCAACCGGGCGACCCCTTAGACAGCAGAAATTCGACCCTGAAAACTTTCGGCTATTCCATAAAACAAAAAAACGAGGCCGGATATGGACATCCCATGTACCAGCTTTATCAAGGCGAAAAGCTGCTCTTCGACAATATCCGTGAGTTGGGACCTGTTACAACCAATTCGTCCAGGGATGATTTTGCCCTGGAAGTGAGGGTGATCAACAGTTATGACTACCTGGTTCGCAAGGGAAACATCGAACAGCTAGAACCGCGCCTGCTGACGATGAGAGAAACTTCGTGGGTTTTTCTTGGGGATGAGCTGGCAGCTGTCTACTGGAAACCAGAGCGAGGCCAATTGCAAATCGAAAAGGGAAAGAAGCCCTTCTATGCTTTTACGACCTTCTTCACCACCAATTCCCAACTCAAGAAATTTCTGATCAAGGAAAATGACTGGTTCCTCGAAGTAGGCGGCTTCCTGATTCAAAACGGCGAAAATCTCAACGAGAAGCTGGGGTACGAAGAAATTTTTAATTTGCGCTACTTGAACGACAGGCTCTTTTACTTTTTCCGCAAAGGGCCTCGCGTTGGGATCAGCTATGGCGGAAAAATTCTACCGGTTTACTACGACGAAGTCTACCACCTGGGCTGCTGCGGGTATGCCATGAATAATCCCGGTGGGGATGAGCGCCAGGTGCATTTCTTCGCCCTGAGGGATGGTATGTGGCACTTTGTGCAGGTGGAATCGAGCCAGCAATAGCCCGTGGGGCGCGCAACAAGAAGGGCAGGCTTTTGGAGCCGAATGACCAGGTGCAATCCACTTTGGAAGTGCATTGCACCTGGCCGGGGAACTATTCCGCCGATTCGGGTTTTTCCTCCCCTGCTCCGATGCCTAAGGGCATCCACTTCTTGGGGTCTTTCAAGCGGTGCTGAATGCCGCTGCGGTCGTGGGTTTCATCAAAGCCCTGCGGCTTGATGAACATATCCTCCCCTTGCAGCAGCGCGTGAACACCACCCTGCCCCGGTTCAGGGCGCTTGATGCCTTTGTATTTGGCGGCGTCCTTGGGCAGGTAATCGGTCGGCTCCTCATAGGTGGTGATATAGCCCTCGTAGTTGCGCAGGATCACCTTGTGATCGGAATAGCTGAGCAGGTAATTGGGCATCACCGGGATCTTGCCGCCGCCGCCGGGAGCATCGATGATGTATTGGGGCACGGCATAACCCGAGGTGTGGCCGCGCAGACCCTCCATGATCTCAATGCCTTTGCCCACCGCGGTGCGGAAATGCCCGGCGCCTTCCACCAGGTCGCACTGGTAGAGGTAATACGGGCGCACGCGGATGCGCACCAACTGCTGTACCAGGTCACGCTGGATGTGCACGTTGTCGTTGACGCCGGCCAACAGGACCGCCTGGTTGCCCAGGGGGATGCCGGCGCGGGTCAACTTATCGCAAGCCTGCTCCAGCTCCACCGAAATCTCATTGGGGTGGTTGACGTGGATGTTCATCCACAGTGGGTGGTACTTCTGGAGCATATTGGTCAGATCGTCGGTAATGCGCATGGGCAAGAAGACCGGCACGCGCGAACCGATGCGCACGATCTCGATGTGAGGGATCTCGCGCAGGCGGCTGAGAATCTCTTCCAGAATCTTCGGAGCCAGCACCAGCGGGTCGCCGCCCGACAGAAGCACATCCCGCACCTGCGGCGTGCGCTTCAGGTATTCGAGCTGCAACTCAAACTCGGTGCGGGAAAAGGTGGCCGATGGATCGCCCACGATGCGCGAGCGGGTGCAGTAACGGCAATAAGTGGCGCATTGAGTGGTCAACAGCATCAAGACACGATCCGGGTAGCGATGGACCAGTCCGGGCACCGGCGAATGGCGGTCTTCTGCCAGGGAATCTTCCATCATTGCGGTAAACGGCACCAACTCGCTGCTGGTGGGGACGACCTGCTTGCGGATCGGGTCATCCGGATCGTCCGGATCGATCAACGAAATAAAATAAGGGGTGATATCCACCCGGAACAGGTTGGCTGCCGACAGAGCTTCCCGTTCACTGTCCGTCAGGTGGATTACTTTCTCGAATTCTTCTACCGTATTAATGCGGTTGCTAAGCTGCCAACGCCAGTTATTCCACTGCTCATCGGGCACATCCCGGTAAATTGGAGCGCGTTTGGAAGTGAAAGGTGTGTTTGCCATGGATCAACCTCCTCCTAAAGGGGAACTATAAATCGCAATCTAGATAACAACCCATTCGGGCCCAAATCTCACACACGACAGGACGTGATGATCATGGCTGGCGGCGGGTCATGATCGGTGCGAAAGAAGCCAGCAAACAGATCGGGGGACGTCCAGTTCATGAGTGAATTTTATGATAAAAGGCGCAGCGGGTCAAACCATCCATGAATCAGGGTGTTAACAGCACCGGGACGCTGGAAAGGTGGGCAATATCTGAAACAGGTTCCCCCTCTTCATAGACCACCAACAACGCCGGTGTCATGTCCGATATCAGGTAGGGCACTTCAGCCAGATAAGTGCCATAATCACCGGGAATGATCACATCCACGCGCGCCAGCCGCTGCCCCAGAATACGCCCATCTTCACCGATGAGCATCACCCGCAACTGCTGGGCAGGGTCGTTCAGTAAAGCCCGGCCTGACACAATCAACTTGCCACCCTGGATGAGGGTTTTCGGCGCAGGTTCCTGGATGATAAGCCGCTGCCATAAAGCAGTGGCCGGCTTGACCTCGTTCATACCCGTAGAAAGCAAAATCAGGTTGACCGAGTTTACCCCGACCAGGCGGCCGAAGGAATCTTCTACACTGACCACCAGGCGGCCTTCCTCGGCTACGGCATGGATTTCGAATTCCAGAGACACGCCGATCTTGGCTACCTCCCAGGGAATTGTGCGGAAGGTGCGCAGGTAACGCGCCAGCAGCCGCCCATCTTCACCATACAACTCGATACGCGCGACTTTGCCAGTGCCAGTGGTCAGGCGGACGGTCACGTCGATAGGGGAAATCAGCCGTGAAAGCTCTCCCAGGCGGTAAATCTGCACCGGAGCATCCGGGAAGGGGGGCGCCGGGGTGTTGGTGGCCGTCCCAGCGGGTGTGGGGGGTTCCAGCACCAGCTCAGGCGTCCAGGTGGCTTCCGGGATCTCTAATGTGGGCGTCTCAGTCGCTGCAGCCAGAGGTTCCAACGACTGAGCAACCGTAACCGTGATCGTGGAGGTAGAAAAGGGGGTGTCCGCCTCAGTTGGGGTTATCGAGGGGGCAGGGGAAGTAGCCGTAGCCGGATCGGTGTGAAAGGTTGCAGTCGCCTCGGGTGATAACACAGGCGTTGAAGAAGCCTTTGCCACAGGCGTCTGGTTAATCCCGCGGGCTTCCAGCGTGAGGGCGACTGCCGTGGGCATATATTCTGCCGGCAGTGGGGTCGGCAGAATTTCACCAGGCAGCCCGGCGCAACCGCACACCAGGCTAACCATCAACAGAAGCAGGATCGTGCGTCTCGCCACCAGTTCGCGCTTAGATGCCGTAGATTGCCCCGTATTTGCCCTTCAGATAGCGAAGATAGGGCGCCGGGTCGATTTTCGAGCCGGTGACACGCTGCACCAGTTCCTGTGGCTCAAACTTTGCACCGTGGCGGTGGATATTCTGGCGCAACCAACCCAACAAGGCAGCGAACTCGCCCCGGCGGATTTGATCCTGCAGATCGGGGATATCCGCCTGGATGCGTTCCCACAACTGGATAGAGATCAGGTTGCCCAGGGCATAGGTGGAAAAATAGCCGATCGTGCCGCCCGACCAGTGGACATCCTGGAGCACACCCTGGGCGTCGTTAGGCGGGGTAACCCCCAGGTATTCATTCATGTGCTCGTTCCAGATTTGGGGCAGGTCTTTAACGGACAGGCTGTTCTCGATCAGACCAATCTCGATTTCGAGGCGCAGCATAATGTGCAGATTATAAGTCGCCTCGTCGGCCTCTACGCGGATCAAGGATGGCTGGACCTTATTGATACCGCGATAGAAATCGTCCAGAGAAACTTTACCTAACTGACCGGGGAAGAACTGCTGCAGGCGAGGATAGAAATATTCCCAGAACGGCAGGGAACGCCCAACCAGGTTCTCCCACATCCGAGATTGCGACTCGTGGACTGCCAGCGAAGCGCCGTGCGCCAGAGGCGTGCGATCCAGGGCATGATCGACACCCAGCTCGTACAAAGCATGCCCGGCTTCGTGCATGGTGCCAAACAGGGCCATATTCAGAAAGTCCGGGGCCACGCGGGTAGTAATGCGCACATCATCCGTGCTAAAGCCCTGGGTGAAAGGATGGGCCGACTTATCCTGGCGCCCGTGCTGCCAGTCGTAGCCGAAACGGGTAATGACCTCTACGCCAAAATCCCACTGCTTCTGCTCATCGAAAGGCTGGTGCAAGAAGGCGTTCTCTACGGGCGGTTTCTCGGCAATCGCCTTGACGATGGCGACCTGCTGCGGGCGCACGGCGGTGAAGATGGCCTGCACGTCAGCAGTCTTCATGCCAGGCTCGAAATCATCCAACAAGGGGTCGTAAATATGATCATAAGGGGCAAACAGGGCGGCGTAACGCTGGCGAAGATCGACGACCCGCTCCAGGTAGGGCTGGAATTTGGCGAAGTTGTTCTCAGCGCGAGCTTCCATCCAGGCCTGGTGCGCCAGGGTGGTTACCTGGGCAAACTCCGCCACCATCTCGGTGGGCACTTTGGTCTGCTTTTCGTAGTCACGGCGAGTGACTTTGATCAGCCGGGCGTCATCTGAGTCAGGATCAAGCTGCGCGGCATAAGGCGCCAGGTCGTCGAGCAGCCTGCCGACTTCAGGGGCAGTGAACTTGACGTGCGCCAGGCTTTGCAAGGTGCTCAACTGATAACCACGGCTCTGCGCTGCGCCGGGCGGCATGTAGGTCTGTTGGTCCCAGCCGAGCAAGGCCGCCGAAGAGGTCAAATCCGAGACTTCCCCCAGGAGGGTCTTCAATTCTGCGAGTTTGTTCTGCATATCCGTTCCTTGTTTTTGAGTAATCTGTAAGAGGTCAATGAGTGATCAGGTCAGGTATCCATTGATTTGAATGGTACGCAAGCACACATATGCCAGGCCAGAGCAGCATCGCTGATCCATCCATACCATGGATACTCAGGCCACTTTCCAGCGCAGAGGCTGGCCGTTCAAGGCGGCCAGGGCTTCGCTGGCGATGTCCTGGGCGGCGCGGGCCTGGGCCTCCTCCGTTTGAGCGCCGATGTGAGGGGTGGCAATGACGTTAGGATGAGCCACCAGCCGGGTTGCGCCGGGCGGCTCTTGCGCAAATACATCCAGGGCCGCAGCAGAAACGCGCCCCGCATCAAGGGCGGCCAGCAGAGCGTCTTCATCGATGATGCCGCCCCGGGCAGTACACACCAGGCGAACGCCGGGTTTCATCTGCTCCAATGCAGCAGCGCCGATCATGCCGCGGGTCTGAGGAGTGAGGGGCACGTGCAGGGTGATGAAGTCCGAACGGGCGTATAGTTCCGAGATGGACACCGGGCCAACGCCACGCTGGGAAACCACATCATCTTCGCAGGCTCCATCATAGCCGATGACCGACATACCCAGGGCGGAGGCTCGCCTGGCAACAGCGGAGCCAATGTTGCCCACGCCAATAATACCCAGGGTCTTACCTGAAAGCTCTACACCCACCAGGTCTTTCTTCAGCCAGCGCCCGTCCTTCATGGAAGCGTCGGCGCGCGGGAGCATGCGGGCAAGCGAGAGCAATAGGCCGAGGGTAAGTTCGGCGACGGCGAGGGTGGTGGAGGCAGGGGCGTTTACCACGGTGACGCCGTGGGCCTGGGCAGCCTGCAAATCGATGTTATCCACACCGACACCGGAGCGGCCAACCACTTTCAAGCGAGGGGCGGCAGCGAAGACGGCGGAGGTCACTTTGGTGCGGCCGCGCACAATCAGGGCGTCGTAGCCAGCGATCACGCCCAGCAATTCATCGGGCTGGATGTCGCGGCGGTCATCCACCTGGGCGGCAGCCCGCAAGGCAGATAGGCCGTTTTCTTCCAGGCCATCCGAGATCAATATTTTCCAGGTTGCCATGGGTCGATTCTACCAGGGAGAGGGATTTTTGAGTAAAAAATATTCGACAGAAACGAGGGAAACAAATCGAGGAAAACGATCTATGAGAGAGTAAGGCGCCATCTCGCCGGCGGGTAAAAGATCAACCCGCGGAAAACCATGCGGGAGTTATCCGACGGAAAGAGTAATTCATAGAACGATTGTACTGCATCAGACGAGGGAGAGGATGATGAGCCGATGATTTTTATGAGGTTTTTAGAGGGGGACCTGCGCTTGTGAGCCATGAGGCGGCACAGGCTCTGCAACGGTGGACGATGGGGCTCATTGCAGAGGAGCCGGGCAAGGCCGTATATCAGGGCAAGTTGTCGAGGGGTTAAGCAGTCCCAGGGCCAAGCGAGCGGCGATAGCGCTCGAATAGAAATTTGGTCAGAGTCTGGGCAAAGTCGGGGTTGGCGTTGACCTGCTTGTAGAATTTAAACTGGGTGTCGATCAACTCCTGCAACAAATCTTCCAGCACCTGGCGGAAAGTGAGCATGGCGTTCTCAGGGGTGTTGACGCGCACGGTCTGCTCCAGCATGGGAATGGCCGCCAGGTGTTCCTCCAACTGGCGGATGACCAGGCGGTCTTCTTCGCTGAAGTCGGTACCGAAGCGCTGGTTGAGTTCCTTGATAATCTCGGAGAGAGCCTCCATATCCGGGTTATTTCCGGCGGGCGGCGTCAATGGGTTTTCGGGCGACATCTCCCCCAGGCCGCGCCGCAAGGTTATCTTTCTGCTGCCGGTTTTATCCAGGCGATAGGATTCCAGATCAATGGCCTGCTGGATCTCCAGGGGAAGCTTATCTTTTTCGGGAGGGATCCTGCGCAAGAGGTACCGCCCGAAGGCGTACAGCTTCTCCAGGTCCGGGTCGGCAAAGGTGGCGATCTGCGAGAGGAAGGCATACAGGCGCACAAAGTCCGAAAGCGCCGCCCGGAATCCAGCCTGCTCATCTTTTCCCTTGACTTTGAAGCGCTCGACCGCGGGGTGGAGAGCGGCGAACAATCTGGCCTGCGTCCCCTTCGGGCTGAAGTAAACCCCGGCAAAAGCGTCGACTTCCCCGGTCGAATAGACGCCGTACCCATCCAGCCTGGTTTGCAAATCGTAGAGCAGGTTGGGATCGGTGGCCTCGCTCAGGATAGTCGCCTCGTAATACGGCTCGAAGGCTTTCTGGATCTCTTCGGCTTCATTGGCAAAGTCGAGCACGAAGGTTTCGGTCTTGGCGGGCGGATGCACCCGGTTCAGGCGTGACAGGGTCTGGACGGCGTGCAGGCCCTTGAGGCGCTTATCGACGTACATGGTGTGCAGCAAGGGCTGGTCGAAACCGGTCTGGAATTTCTCGGCCACCACCAGGATTTTGTATTCGTCCAGCTTGAAGGTCCTGGCGGTGCGCGCCTCGGGGAAGCCGTTCATCCCGGCCTCGGTGTACTCGATCCCGCCATCTTTGACTGTGCCTGAAAACGCTACCAGGGCTTTGAAGGGATGCCCTCTGGCGGCCAGGTAAGCATCGAGGGCCTGCTTATAGCGCACGGCATGCAGGCGGGAACGCGTCACCAGCATGGCTTTGGCCCGGCCGTCGATGCGGTGCTGCACCTGATCAACGAAATGTTCGATCACCAGTTCGACCTTTTTGCCGATGGTATGTTCGTGCACATCCACGAACGACATCAACAGGCGAACGGCTTTGCTGCGATCATAGGACGGATCGTCCTGGATCTTCTTCAGCAGGCTCCAATAGGCCCGATAGGTGGTGTAATTCTGCAAGACATCCAGGATAAAGCCTTCCTCGATGGCCTGGCGCATCGGGTACAGGCTGAAGGGCTGGTAGCCGCCGCTGGCGGTTTTAGCGCCAAAGAGCTCCAGGGTCTTGGGCTTGGGGGTGGCGGTAAAGGCGAAGTAACTGACGTTGGGAAGCTGGCCCCGGCGGCGGATTTCCCGGACGATGCGCTCTTCCAGGTCATCCTCTTCGCCGGCGGCGTCCTGCTCTTCGGCTTCTTCCAGGCTGCCGGCGGCCAGGACAGTGTTGAGATGGCGGGTGGCTTCGCCGGATTGGGAGGAATGCGCCTCATCGATGACCACGGCGAAACGCTTGCCGGGCAGCGCGCCGATCTTTTGCGAGATGACCGGGAACTTTTGCAAGGTGGTGACGACGATGTTCTTGCCCTGCTCCAACGCTCTGCGCAGTTGTTGGGAGTCTTCGGTAATGGTTTCGACCGTACCCAGGGTCTGCTCGAACTGGCGCACGGTGGCCTGGAGCTGCTTATCCAGGATGCGGCGATCGGTGACGACCACCACGGAATCGAAGACGCGCTCATCCTGGACGTTGTGCAGCACCGAAAGCTGGTGCGCCAGCCAGGCGATGGAGTTGCTCTTGCCGCTGCCGGCAGAATGCTGGATGAGGTAGCGCTGCCCGGCGCCATTGGCCCGGGCGTGGGCCACCAGGCGCCGCACGGCGTCCAACTGGTGATAGCGGGGAAAGATCAGCCTGCGCGCCCCGGTCTTGTTGCCTTCATCGTCCTCTTCGTCGTATTCGTGGATGAAATACTGGATCAGGTTGAGGAGGCTGTCGCGAGCCCAGATTTGCTCCCAAAGATAGGCAGTGGAAAAACCCTGCCAGGAAGGCGGGTTGCCGGCGCCCAGGTTGTAGCCCAGGTTGAAGGGGATGAAGCGCGTTTTTGGGCCCTCCAACTGCGTGGTGAAGTACACCAGATCAGGATCGACCGCAAAGTGGGCCAGGCAGCGCCGGTAGGCAAAGAGCGGCTCCCTGGGATCGCGGGCGGCGCGGTACTGGGTGATGGCGTTTTGCACAGACTGCCCGGTAAGCGGGTCTTTCAACTCGGCGGTGAAGAGCGGCAGCCCGTTGAGGAAGAGGACGACGTCCAGGCTATTTTCTTTGACCAGGCTGTATTTAAGCTGGCGGACGACCGAAAAGATATTGCCCTGGTATCCCTTCTGGATTTCCGGGTTCAGGCCGCTGGCCGGTTGAAAGCAGGCCAGTTGGAACTTGCAGCCCAGGTCTTTGACGCCCTTGCGCAGCACGTGCAGCACGCCATATCTGGCGATCTGCCCGGCCAGGTGGGCCAGGAAGTGCTGGCGGGCGTCGCCGGAGAAGCTTTTCTTGAGCTTTTCCCACTCCCTGGGCTGCGTGACGAGGATGAAATCGATCACATCCCGGGGGATCAAACACAGTTCCCGGTCGTAATCGGCAGGCAGGCGCTTGTGAAACCCGCCAGAGACGTAGCCGCCGGGAGCAGCGCCCGCCTCGTGAACGGAGCGCTGGCCCTGCGCGGGCGAGGCAAAATCGCCGGCCAGGAGGGCGGCTTCGATGGTTTCCTCGAAATTCTTTTCGGAGATGTCGATCATGCGGTCGAATCCAGGATTTTCTCTATTTCCCAGATCATTATCAGGGTTATTTTGGCGCGATCCATGTCTCGCCTACTGTACGCGCCAGCGCCTCACGGATGATCGCGTCATCGAGGCGAAAATCAGCTTCGCGCAGCGCCTGCAACACCTTCCCAGCAGATTCGATTAAACCATATTGCTTTGCCAGAATGACCACCGCGAGCGTGCCAGTATAGGTAAGTGAAAGGCTGCGGGCACAGCGACGCGCTGCGCCGTCATCTAAAACAGCAACCCAACCCGGGTGGGCAAGTGCATAGGCGAGTACAGCAGTTTCACCTCTACCCAGATCCCAGGCCAGGATTGTAGAGGGCGGGGCAGGCGTTTTTACGATTTTGAATAAGCCGCCTTCTACAGCGTTGCGCGCCGCGTCGCCTTCGGGCGCCTGGCGCAACTCGTCTGCCACTGCCTGCGGAATGGCTACGCGGCGGGGCAAACGCGTCAAAAGCTCCACCTGACCAACACGCGCCAGGGCAATAACCGGCGAGGCGTTGACCACCCAGCGCTCAGCGTTGGGTGACTTCGGCGACAATTTCATCAGCAGTATACTGGAACGGGGTAACTTTGAACTGGTTGAGGGCGTGGATAAAATCAGCGCGCGAGAGTCCAGCGATTTCGGCAGCTTTGCTCTGCGAGAGCATACCCGCCTCGTACCATTTGACTGCCGCAGCTACTCGCATTTCGTGTACAAATCCTGCCGGGTCCTGTCGTAACGCCGAAAAGACTTCACGTGGCAACTCGATGGATACCTGTACCATGTCCATAGCAACCTCCAGCACCATTATAACGCAACAAGCTCTGAATTTGTCTCCCGGCCAACAGGCCTCAAACGCATTTTCCGGCCGCGGCTGGCAATATGCCAACCGGGCAGCTGCTTTACCTTAAGTTTTTACAGCCACCCCTGCTGTTTCAGCCGATCCCAGGCGATGCGGATGTGCTCCGGGCGAAAGCGCTCCCGCTTGCGCGGGTTCCAGGTTTCAAACCCGCGGACGGCAGCCTGCACATCGGTGTGGATGGCAGGGTCTTCTCGCGAGAGCCAGTGTACGGTAGCCAGTAATTCCATTCCGTAAGGAGTCTCGAAACCCTGGATCAGCCGGGCCACCCGCTCGATGCGCGCCCGGGTTTCGGGGTGCGCTTCGAGGAAGGATTGGGCTTCTTCTTCGGCGCCGGGCAACAGATGAAGATCACCCCTACCACTGCGGTCGCCGTAGCCACGCAAATAGTGCCCTTCGATGTGCTGCAGAACAAAGTGCAGGTTTTCGGCGTATGGGCCGTATTGCTGCCGGACGTAGTTCAGGCGCAGCGGTTCGTCGGCGGCCTGCAGGAAGTAAGCCAATTTTTGGATTTCCAGGTGTGTCAGGCGGTAGCCTGGCAAGGCATAACGGTTCATCAGATCGATGATCGCAGCCCGCCCAATGGTGAGCGATGGACGATGGGTGGCAATTTGTATCTGCCCGGCAGCCGGAGCGCCTGAGGGTGGATAGACCAGGGCCTGCACTTGCGGCAGATCTCCCAGGGCGGCGAGGATCAACGGGCGCACTTCACTCCAATCCAGGCCGCCAAAACCGCAGCCCAAAGGCGGTATGGCGATGGAGCGGATGCCCCTTTCCTGGATCACATGAACTAAATCTGCCAGCCCTGCCTGGATATCTTCCAATCGCGCCGGGCCGCGCCAGTGACGTTTGGTAGGAAAATTGATGATGTAGCGCGGGTTAGTGAACTGCCCGGTCTCGAAGACGAACATCTTCCCCGGCTGGATTTCCCCACGTTTAGCGGCTTTCTCATAAGCGCGGAAATTCTCCGGAAAAGCCTGTTTGAATTGCAAGGCGATTCCCTTGCCCATCACGCCCACGGTATTGACCGTATTGACCAGGGCCTCGACATCCGCTTCCAACAGGTTGCCGCTCTTTTCGGTAATCATGGGCAGCTCCATCTTTTTTAATAATACCACGAAGGTTCAACCTGGATGCCTGGTTTCTGGGCCAGAGGCTTCAACAGAGCAGAAACATTAAGGGCTATCTCCCTGTTTCGGGTGCAGACGCGTTCAATCAACGAGAATGGAAAAAATTCATGCACCAAAAACTCGGCCTGCCTCCTGCGCTTCCGGTCGCCATCTTGAAGGGTATCTTTCCAATATTGGGCTTGCATGATCTTCCAATCAATTTGTTCCAGGTCGCCCAGGTCTGTAAAGAACCGGCTGAGGTCCATTTCGGCATGTCCATCGGTAAAGGCAAAAGACAAGCCGTGCTGCGCCACGCGTTCGGCAGAGGCGACCAGATAAACGATCGGCGTTTGCCCGCCTTGATATCCCTGGACGTTGCTGCGATAGATGGCATACAACATGGGAGAACGCGGGGCAAAATAAAACGGGACATAGTCTGCCAGCATACCGCCAGCGGCGCAGGGCACCGGCTTGCGGGCGCGGCGCTCTTTGATATGTTGGTGGGCGATGCTGACGCCGGCCAGGTTGCGCTCAGAAGACACCCGGTCACACCACAAGCCGCCATCCCGGAGGATGTTGGGCAAGTTGGTTATGTGGGTGATGTGATAGATGGCGGTCAAAGCCCGTCCTCCTGTCTCAAGTCGATCTTGCCGGTCACCGCGGCAGAGATGAGCGCAGCGCGGTATTCGCGCAAGCGCTCGATGGCGATTTCAACTTTCCTTTGGGCTTCCTCTAGCTTTCCGAGTTGAGAATCCAGATAATTGGCAATTGTTAATTGTTCTTCAAGAGGGGGCAAAAGTACCTGAATGTTTTTTACATCATCAAGACCTAATCCATCTTTTGTACCGCCATATAAAAACAATCGAAACTGCCTCTGTCCAACCTCTGACAATAAACTATAAGCAAGCCATCTTGAATAGACTTTATATCGAAAAGGTCGCGTCAGCGCTATATGCTGATTGATATATGCTTCACCAATATCGTCATTTATCACACCTATTGATCCGATATAGGCTGTAATTGAAATCAGAACATCGCCAGGTTCTACTCTAGTTCGTTCCATTTCCGCACCCTCAGGCGGTCGAACAAATTGGATATCCGTAAGCCGCAGATCAATGCCATCTCTCGAAAGATTACCTATTCGGAGAAAAATCGCGCCGACATCGCTATAATATTGCGCCCACCAACGCGAACCGCTGGTTATAAAAGGCGTCAGAGTCTTTAGCCTTTGGATAGACCAATGCGCCGGCACCTCCCCCAGCCACGGGATGCCCGTCTCCTTCATCGGCACATCCGGGTTCAGCCCTTTGGTCACCGCCTGGCTGATAAGCGCCTGGCGCTTCTCGTGGAGCAGTTCCAGCAAGCGTTGCTTTTTGGCGATCAGGGCGTCAATGCGGGCGGCGGCGCGGTCGAGGTAGGCGGCGATGGCGCGCTGTTCGGGGAGAGGGGGAAGGGGCAATCGCAGGTTGTAGGCATATTCCCGGCTTAGACCTGGTACAGCAGAATCTTGGGATGTCTCATCGAGTTTTAGCAATGGAATTGCATAATACAAAAAGCGGATGTCATTACTTGTAATTGAAGAGTCGATGTAATAGGTAGTATCAATTGCAAAGCAACGCGATTCGGAAAAGTTTACTTTTCCGTAAGAGCCTTTACGCCCAATAATAATACAGGGTGCATCTGTGTTGGCTTGTGAGTGAAACCCGACGATCCCGTTCGAACCAAAAACCGGTATTCTTCCTTCATCGCGATTATCGGAGGCCAATGAGACACCATAGGCAAAGCGGGCTATGAATTTGACGCGCCTTGCCTCCCATTGCATAGGTATCTCTCCCAACCAAAAGATACCTGATGCTTTGTAGGCGGGGTAAGGGGCAAAACAAGTCACACCAAAATCTCCAAAAAGTGGATCAAACTACGCTAACGGCGAATGATTGTATTTTGAGGTCATGGCCTGCCAGGTCGCGTCAAAGTCTTGGCCGAGCCTTTCAACACCCACCACAAAGCATCCAACGTCCACAGGTCAATGTGCAACGCCTGTGCCAGACGCTGATAAATAGCGTTCATCTCTGCGTAGCTCTCGCCGGTTGGGCCTGTCTCCCAACGTTTTTCCCAAAGGCGCACAATTTTCAGCCCGGCGTCGGAGGTATTGTTCCACACACCGTATTTATCCGGGTAAACGACCTGCAAGATAGCGGTCAGTACGGGCGTGCCCAGGTGCGAGACCATCGAGTGTGCTCCCCAATAACGCTCCGGGCGAAGCTGGTTCAGGCGGCTGGCAACCGGCTGGCTTTCATCCACCAGGATTGCCAGCGCTTCGCGCAGCAGGTCCATGTCTTCGACCATGTATTTGCCGACGCGGTGCAGGCTGTCCCAGTGATGGTTGTTGCGAAAGAGCAGGAAGGACTCAAACTCGGCGCGGGTCAGGTGCGGGAGCCTGGCCGGGCGAAAGACCTCACCATAACGCTTCAATACGCCATCTTTATGGGTTACGATATCCTGGAAATCAGGGTGTGGATTTTCCCGCTGCGCGGCAAGCGTATCTTCCAATTTGTACAAAGCATAGGCAATCTTGGGGTCTTGAAATGTATCCGTACTCACAGGCTTAACCCTCTCAACATTTCAACAATTTCGTCTTCCAAAATCTTGATCTCGGCTTCGATCTCTTCCAGCGGGCGGGGCGGCTGGTACTGGTAGAAGTAGCGATTGAAGTTGATCTCGTAGCCGACGCGGCCGATTTCGCCGTCCTTGGGGTCGCGCAGGGAGGTGTTGACCCAGGCGTCGGGAACGTGGGGACGGACTTCGCGGCCGAAGTAGGTCCAGACGTCTTCGGCGAGGGGCACGTTTTCGGTGTCGCGCAGGTCGGGGTCGGGTTCGGGGTCGCCGTCTTTATCCAGGCAGATTTCGGCGTCTGCGTTTCTTTCGGAAAGGGCGGCCAGGACGGCTTTGCGCAAGGGGGCTTCGAGTTTCAGGCCAGCCGGGCGGCAGGCAAGGTCGAGGGCCTGCTCGAAGGCGGGGCGGCTGGTGAAGCGCTGATCCGGCAGTTTCGCCAGGGCGGCCAGGATTTGCTCCTGCCGCTGGCGGCCGGCGGTTTCATCGAACAGGCGAGCCTGGGCGTCTTTCTTCTTGGATTGGGCCAGCGCGCTGAAGGCGGTCTGCTGCTCGAGGCGAGCGATGCGTTCGGAGGAGGCGTGGAAATCCAGGCGCAACGGGCGCTCGACGGTCACCTTGCGGTAACCGAAATCACGACCGTCGAATATTTTGGACTGCGGCCCTTCGGCAAAGGCGGCGTACAGGGTGTAGATTTGTTCGACCTGGGCGGGGGCGATCTCGCGGCGCTTGTTGCCCAGGCTTTTGCGCATCGGGGTCCACATGGCGGAGGCGTCAACGAGCTGGACTTTGCCCCGGCGGGCGGCGGGTTTGTGGTTGCTGAGCACCCAGACGTAGGTGGCGATGCCGGTGTTGTAGAAGATTTGCTCGGGAAGAGCGATGATGGCTTCCAGCCAGTCGTTTTCGACGATCCAGCGGCGGATTTCGCTTTCGCCGCTGCCGGCGTCGCCGGTGAAGAGGGGCGAGCCGTTCATGACGATGGCCACGCGCCCGCCGCCGGCTTCGGGCGGGTTCATGCGGCTGAGCATGTGCTGAAGGAAGAGGATCTGGCCATCGCTGATACGGGGCAGCCCGGCAATGAAACGCCCATTGGGCCTGGCGGCCTCGGCGCGGACGCCGGCCTCGTCCATCTTCCACTCTTTGCCGTAGGGCGGGTTGGCCAACTGGTAGTCGAAGCGCTCGGCGGGATGGGCTTCGCGGGAAAGGGTGCTGCCGAAGGCGATGTTTTCGGCGTCTTTGCCATCGGCGCTTTTCATGTACAGGTCGGATTTGCAGATAGCGAATGTTTCGGGGTTGATCTCCTGGCCGTAGATGTAGACCTGCAAGGTGGGGTTGATTTCGTGCAGCCGCTGCTTGGCGATGGTGAGCATGCCGCCCGAGCCGCAGGCCGGGTCGGCCACTTTGATGACGCGGTAATCCTGGCGCAGCTTGCCGTTTTCGGCGCCCACCAGCAGGGTCACCATCAGGTGGACGATCTCGCGCGGGGTGAAGTGTTCGCCGGGGTTCTCGTCGAGGGCCTCGTTGAAGCGGCGGATGAGTTCCTCGAAGAGGGTGCCCATTTCGTGGTTATCGACCTTATCCGGGTGCAGGTCGATATTCTTGAAACGCTCCAACACCAGGAAGAGCAGGCCGGCCTCGTCCAGTTTGGCGATGGTGTTGCGGAAATCGAACTTTTCCAGCACTTCGCGCATGTTGTCGCTGAAGCCGTTGATGTAGGCCAGCAGGTTGGCGGCCAGGTGATGGGGGTCTTCGGCCAGCCGCTCGAAGGTGTAGGGGGAGACGTTGTAGAATACGTAACCGGAAGCTTTGCGCAGGATAGGATCCAGGTTGGGGATTTGCCCCTTGTAGCGGGCGTGCGCCCTGAGCACCTCGTCTTTGGTGGGTTCGAGGACGCAATCGATGCGGCGCAGCACGGTGAACGGCAGGATGACGTCCTGGTATTTGCTGCGGCGGAAGACGTCCCGGATCAGGTCGGCGACCGACCAGAGGAAGTTGGCTTTTTCGGTGAAGTTGTTCATGGTCAATACAGGCCCCTGACGTTCGAGCGGAGGGTTGGACGATCAAGATAGAGAGCAGCGGTGGAGGCCCTGGAGGGCTGCACCGGGCAGGTGCAACGCACCTGAAAGGTGCATCGCACCGGTGTAACTCGCCTAATTTTAGCACAAATCCAGCCAGTACGTTCGATAGGGCGAGGAACCCTATCGTGAACAGCCTTCCTGTTAATGCCGTTCTCCAGCTATGCGGACGTGCCGTCGGGTATTGAAAGTATTCTCCTACGCCCAGGGGATGGTGCGACGATGGCCTGCTTCAGGGCGCGTACAAAATCGCCGGCCGCCTGGACGGGGTCATGGGCCTGGCCCACGGCTTTGAGCAGCGCCGAGCCGACGATGACGCCGTCGGCAATCCCGCCCACAGCAGCGGCCTGCTGCGGCGTGGAAATGCCAAAGCCAACCGCCAGGGGTTTGTCCGTGTGGGCGCGGGCGCGTTCCACGAATCCGGCCAGTCCGGCGGGTAAATCCTGCCGGGCGCCCGTGACGCCCGTCACCGAGACGAGGTAAACAAAGCCGCGGCTGTGTTGGGAAACGCAGCGAATGCGTTCCGCAGTGCTGTTGGGCGAGAGCAAGAAGACCAGGTCAAGGTCGTGCGCCTGGCACAACCTTTGCAGTTCTCCGGCCTCCTCGGGCGGCAAATCGGGGATGATGAAGCCGCTGGCCCCAGCCTGCGCCGCAGCGAGGACAAATTTCTCCACGCCGTAAGCCAGGATGGGGTTGACGTAGCCCATCAAAACCAGGGGGATGCTCACCCCGCGGCCACGCAACGCCTGTACCGCTTCCAGGCAACGCTGCACGGTGACGCCTTTTTGCAGGGCGACCTGGGCGCTGTGCTGAATGACCGGCCCATCCGCCAACGGGTCCGAAAAGGGGACGCCTAATTCCATCAAATCCGCCCCGGCAGCCACACAGGCCTCCACCACGGCCAGCGAAGTCTCGTAATCGGGGTATCCGATGGTAAAGTAGGGCATCAAGGCCGCCGTCCCCTTGCCAAATATTTCACTGATTTTCATTGCTTCCGTCATGATTTTTTCTCCAATACAGGTTATGAGTGATGGGTAATCGGTCGATGAGTGAATGGGGGCCCAGGCGCCATGGATGGGAGGACGCCCGTTTCGTGCGGGCCGCAGGGGAGGCTGCTTTTTATTCGCCTGGCCCCAAAGCGTGGAGGACGGTATCCAGATCCTTGTCGCCGCGGCCGGAGAGGTTGACCACCAGGATGTTTTCGCGAGGCATGTGCGCAGCATCCTTGATGGCTTGCGCGACGGCGTGGGAGGATTCCAGGGCCGGGATGATACCCTCCAGGCGACAGAGAGCCTGAAAAGCGGCCAGCGCCTCGGCGTCGGTGGCATAGGTGTAAGAGGCGCGCTGCAACTCACGCAGATGGGTGTGTTCCGGGCCGACGGCGGCGTAATCCAGCCCGGCGCTGACCGAGTGCGTGGCAGCGATCTGTCCATCGGCATCCTGCAAAACATAGGTGTAGCAGCCGTGCAGCACGCCAGGGCGCCCCATTGCCGGGTCGGCAAAACGGGCAGCGTGCCGGCCGCTCTCGATACCCAGGCCGCCGGCTTCCACGCCGACCAGACGCACCGATTCGTCTTCCAGGAATTCGTGAAAGATGCCGATGGCATTCGAGCCGCCGCCCACGCAGGCGATGATGGCATGCGGCAAACGGCCTTCGGCGGCCAGGATTTGTTCCCTGGCTTCCCGCCCGATGACCGATTGAAAATCACGCACCATGGTTGGGTAGGGATGCGGCCCCAGGGCAGAGCCCAGCAGATAGTAGGTATCGCCCACGTTGGTCACCCAGTCGCGAATGGCCTCGTTGATGGCGTCCTTCAAGGTGCGCGAGCCGCTCTCCACAGCGCACACTTCCGCCCCTAGCAGGCGCATGCGCTGCACGTTGGGCGCCTGGCGGGCCATATCCACCGTGCCCATGTAGACCACGCAGTCCAACCCCAGCAGAGCACAGGCCGTGGCGGAAGCCACGCCGTGCTGACCGGCGCCCGTTTCGGCGATCACGCGCCGCTTGCCCATGCGCTTTGCCAGCAGGGCCTGCCCCAAGGCATTGTTGATTTTGTGCGCGCCGGAATGGGCCAGATCTTCACGTTTCAGGTAGATGCGGGCGCCGCCGCAGTGCGCCGTCAGGCGGGCAGCAAAGGTGAGCGGCGTCGGGCGGCCAACGTAGGTTTGCAACAAGTGGGCAAATTCTTTTTGGAATTCCACATCCGCGCGGGCGTGCAGGTATGCCGTTTCCAGTTCCGCCAGGGCGGGCACCAGCGTTTCGGGCACGAACTGGCCGCCGTAAGCGCCGAACTTGGTGGGGAGGGAGGAGAATTGTTGGAGGATGTCCTTCGTCATTGGGAGGTCCTTTGTGTTGAGGGGTAATGGGTCGATGAGTAATGGGTCGATGAGTAATCAGTGGATTGGGCACCTGGGGATTGGGCGCCTGGGTACGCGGGGAGGTGGGTGTTATGCAGGCGAGAGGCCATGATCGTTTCCAGATAGTCAGGGTGGTGAGGCGTGGGCGGCGGCGATGAAGGCGGCCATGCGGGCAAAGTCCTTGACGCCGGGGCCGGATTCCACGCCGGAGGCTACGTCCACACCCCAGGGCCGCACCGCCCGGATGGCCGCGCTTACGTTTTGAGGGGTTAGCCCGCCGGCCAGTAAAACCGGGGCCTGGGCCGCCAGGCGCCGGGCAACCGCCCAGTCGCCCGTTTCGCCCGTCCCGCCGAACGCGCCCTTGACGTATGCGTCCACCAGCAAGGCGGGCGCGGCGCGGCGAGCGCAGGAACGTAGCCAATCCTCCGCCTCGGCGTTCGAGGAAGGGCGGATGGCTTTGAAGGCGCGCCCATGCAGGGCGGCCAGGGACGCCGGGGGTTCGTCACCCGAAAACTGGGCCAGGTCGAGAGCGCAGGTTTCGAGAACCTGGCGCACCCGTTCGGGGGTCTCGTTAACGAAAACGCCCACGCCCGTCACTTTCTTTCCCGCTGCCTGCAGAGCGGATACGATTCTGGCGCAATCTCCCGGTTCGAGATAACGCGGGCTGCCGGGGTAGAAGTTGAAGCCCAACATGTCTGCCCCGGCGGCAAGCGCAGCGAGCGCATCTTCGAGGGTTTTGATGCCGCAAATCTTGACGATCATGGCCGCTCCACCAGTTCCCGCAGCTTCGCCCCTACATCCACAGCGGTGACCAACGCCTCGCCGACCAACATGGCATCCACGCCCGCGGCGGCCAGGCGGGCGACATCCGCGGCGTTGCGGATACCGCTCTCGGCTACCATCACCACCTCCGCCGGGATCTGCCGGCGCAGTTCCAGGCAAGTTTCCAGGCGCACCTCAAAGGTGTGCAGGTCCCGGTTGTTGACGCCCACGATGCGGGCGCCGGCATCCAGAGCCTGCGCCACTTCTGCTGCGGTGTGGGTTTCTACGAGAGCTTCCAGGCCCAGGGCATGCGCTTCAGCCAGCAGCGTGCAAAATCGTCCCGGGGTAAGCATGGCGAGGATCAGGAGCACGGCGCTGGCCCCGGCAGCGCGCGCCTCGAGCAACTGGTAGCGGTCGAAGATAAAATCCTTGCGCAGCAAGGGCAGCCCCAAACCGAGGGCGGCAATCTGACGCAGAATCCCCAGCGAGCCGCCGAAGTATTTTTCGTCGGTGAGCACCGAAATGGCCGCGGCGCCATTTTGCGCGTAGGTGCGCGCCAGACCCAGCGGGGCGAAGGCCGGGCTGAGGATGCCTTTCGAGGGAGAACGATATTTGACCTCGGCAATCAGGCGCGGGACAGGGTGCTGCTCCACTTTCTGATCCGAAGCCGTTTCGAGCGACAGGTGCAGCGTACTTTCAAAGTGCACCGCACCTGTGCCGCGTTGAAACGCCGCGGCGAAACCTGGCGGGGCGGGCGTGACGGCGATGGCGGCTTCCAAACCGGCGGCGGGCTTCTGCCGTTGAGCAGCATCGACTTCGAGGCGCTTGTGAGCAAAAATTTCTTCGAGGATGCTCATAACCCGGCTCAGGCGGCGAGGGCAACAAAGGATTGGCTCACCCGGCGCAGGTGCTCCAGCCTGGCGAGGGCCGCGCCGCTTTCCAGAGATTGGCGGGCCTCGACCAGGGCGGCAGAGAAATCACCGTCCTCGGTGGCCAGCGCGGCGGCAGCGTTGAGCAAGACGACATCCCGACGGGGAGGCTCGTCTTTGCCTTCCAGCAAGGCGCGCAGGATACGTGCATTTTCTGCGGGGTCTCCGCCGTGCAAATCACTGGCGGCAGCGGGTTTCAGTCCAAAATCACGGGGGTCCATCTCGTAGGTCTCGACGCGCCCATCCTTCAGACGGCTGACCCGGTTGGGACCGTCGGTAGCCAGTTCGTCCAGCCCGCCATGACCATGAACGACCAGTGCAGCGCGCCCGCCCAACGCGCCGAGCACCTCGGCCATGGGTTGGGTGAGGTGAGGGGCAAATACGCCGATCAGTTGATGGGTAGCGCCGGCAGGGTTGGTCAGAGGGCCAAGCAGGTTGAAGATGGTACGCTGCCCCAACTGGCGGCGAGGGCCGATGGCATGCTTCATGGCCGGGTGAAATTTGGGGGCAAAGAGAAAACCAATGCCGGTTTCATCGATGCAACGCCCGACCTGTTCGGGGGTGAGGTCGAGGTTGATACCCAGTTCGGCGAGCACATCGGCGCTGCCGCAGCGAGAGGAAACCGCCCGGTTACCGTGCTTGGCGACTTTGCGTCCCGTCCCGGCAATGACAAAAGCTGCCGCAGTGGAAATATTGAAGGTATGCGCCCCATCGCCGCCGGTGCCGGCGGTATCAAGCAAGGGATCGCCGTTAATCTGCAAGGGTACCCGGGCTGCATGGGCGCGCATCGCCCGGGCGCTGCCGGTAATTTCGTCCACAGTTTCACCCTTCATCCGCAGGGCGACGAGATAGCCACCAATCTGAGCATCCGTGGCCTGACCGTCCATGATGATGCCCATCGCAGTTTCTGCTTCTTCAGCATCGAGGTCTTGACGGTTGATCACTTTTTGAATATAGGGTTTAAGCATTTTGGGCCTCCAGGGTTGAGTGTAGAGAAAAAGTTGCTGAGTACAGGGACTGTCCATCCGGATGGGCAGAAGAGCCGGCACGGCTGCTGTTCGCCAGGAAATTCTCGAGGATGCGCCTGCCATGCCGGGTGAGGATCGATTCGGGGTGGAATTGCACGCCCACGATGGGGTACTGGCGGTGTCGCAAGGCCATCACCTCGCCGTCGGCGGTGTGGGCAATCACCCTGAGGCTGGCGGGGGTGCTCTCCGGTTCGACGACCAGAGAGTGGTAACGGGCAGCGTCGAAGGGCTGAGGAACGCCAGCAAAAAGCGGGTCGCCATCGTGATAGACAGGCGAGGTTTTGCCGTGCATCAGGCGTGGAGCGCGCACGACTTTACCGCCAAATACCTCGCCGATGCATTGATGCCCCAGGCAAACGCCCAGGATAGGGGTTTCAGGCCCCAACTGGCGGATTACCTGGCGGGAAATGCCCGCGTCCGAGGGGTCGCCAGGGCCCGGCGAGATGATGATGTGTGAGGGGTGAAGGGACGCCACTTCCTGGGGAGTAATAGCGTCATTCCGGTAGACCTGAACTTCGGCGCCCAACTCCCCGCAGTATTGCGCCAGGTTGTAGGTGAACGAGTCGTAGTTATCGATGAGCACGAGCATGAGATTTACTCCTTGTTTGAACGGCCGGTTTCGGCCTTTTCAACGGCAGCGAAAAGGGCCCTGGCTTTGTTCATGGTTTCCTGGTATTCGTTCTCGGGCACGGAATCGGCGACAATGCCAGCCCCGGCCTGCACAGTGACCTTTTGTCCCTGCATCACCAGCGTACGAATGGCGATGCAGGTATCGGCAGAGCCATCGTATGAGATGTACCCTACTGCCCCGGCGTAGGGGCCGCGCGGGCCCGGTTCGAGTTCGTGGATGATTTGCATGGCGCGCACCTTGGGAGCACCACTGACTGTCCCGGCAGGAAAGGTGGCCTCCAGCAGATCGAAAGCGTCCAGTTCAGGGCGCAGTTGCCCGGTGAGGTGGGAGACGATGTGCATGACGTGCGAGTAGCGCTCGACCATCATTTGCTGGGGAACCTGGATCGAGCCATACCGGCAAACCCGGCCCAGGTCGTTGCGCCCCAGGTCGACCAGCATGAAGTGTTCGGCGCGCTCTTTGGGGTCGGCGAGCAGATCTTCGGCAAGGTCGAGGTCTTCCTGGGAGGTGCGGCCGCGCGGGCGGGTTCCGGCGATTGGGCGCAGGGAAGCGATATCCCCCTCCAGGCGAACGTGCATTTCAGGCGAGGCGCCGAGCAGGTGAAAAGGTTCCGGGCCGGCAAGACCGGCAAAATCGAAGAAGAACATGTAGGGCGAAGGGTTGATCTGCCGCAAGGCGCGGTAGATGTCGAAGGGACGGGCGCTGGTCTCCCGGCCGAGACGTTGAGACAACACCACCTGGAAGCTATCCCCGGCGGCGATGTATTCTTTGGCGGCCTTTACGGCCTGGCAAAACGCGCCGCGGGTGAAGTTCGAGCGCAACTCGCCGCTCTGCGCCCGGCCAGGCTCGTCCCGAGTTTCAGGGAGCGGGCGAGAAAGGCGGGTTTCGATGGCATCCAATCGAGCTTCGGCGGCGGGCACGTCCGATTCATCCTGGGCGATGGCGATCACCAGCAGCTTGCCATAGGCGTGGTCGAATGCGATGACCGTATCGGCCAACAGGAAAATGGATTCGGGCAGGTCGGGATGGGAGGCCAGGGGCAGGGTCCGCTCGTGATAGCGAACGGCTTCGAACCCCAGGTAACCAACCAGGCCCCCAATGAAGCGCGGCAGCCCCGCCTCTTTGAGGCCGGTAGCCATCCCCAAATGATCCCGCAGGGCCTGCAAGGGAGTCTGGCGCTCAGCGAAGGGGAGAGGGGAAACGCCCTGCGGGGTGTGAAGCTGCCAACCATCACCCTGCAAGATAAAGGTCCGCTGAATATCCGTCCCCACGAAGGAGTAGCGGGCGACCTGTTCGCCTCCGGTGACGCTATCGAGCAAAAAAGAAGGGCCGTTGCCCGCCAGCTTGAGATATACGGAAATGGTCGTTTCCAGGTCAGCAGGAAGCTGGCGCACGACGGGGATGTATTTGCGGGTAGCAGTTGCTAACATAGGCTTATCCTTTCCAAAACCAAAAAGCTGTCTTTACCTCACGTACCTGATCAATAAAAAAGCCTGCTCTCGTCCTAGGGACGAGAGCAGGCTCCCGTGGTGCCACCCTGGTCAGGCTGTCCATCCGGCGTTTAACCAAAAATCCCGCCGGTGATACGACGGGAAAGGAAGGCCAGCCTCACTCATGGGGTACGGCCTGAACAAATCCAGGCTTATACCCTTTGCCGTGGTAACGGTGGCAGTTCCGGCGCGGGCTACTTTCGCTCAGGATTTCGACCGGCAGCTCGGAGGTCCATTCAACGCAGGCGTGCGTACCGGGATCGCACCTTTCCCCGGTTCTCTGGGACGTCGTGTCAACGCTTACTCTTCCTCGTCAACGCTTTTGAGAGGTTTTATTGTTGGGCGGCAGTTTACCGCGAGTTGGAGGGATTGTCAATGGGCAAATTGGCCAACAGGTCTTGACAGCCAACACAATGATGGTACACTACTGCGCATGATGCCCAACATCTGCTCACCTGCTGGCAATCCTGCTCCGGCGCCGAAGCCAATTTCCTGGTTTTCGGTCTTTTGAGGTTGCACAGCAAAGCGCTTTTTCTATTTTACCCATTTTCGCTCAACTACCCTCTGGACTGAAAACAGCCAGAGGGTTTTTTGTTTTGCAAGGAGGCCTATTATGCGTATGAGTCATTTGTTCAGCCAGACGCTCCGCCAGGCGCCATCCGAGGCGGAGGCGGCCAGCCACCAGTTGCTGCTGAGGGCAGGTTTCATCCGCCAGCTTGCGGCAGGTATTTTCAGCTACCTGCCGCTGGCGCGGCGGGCGCTCAACAAGATTGAGGCGATCATCCGCCAGGAGATGAATGCGATCGGCGGGCAGGAGATCACCATGCCAGTGATCCACCCGGCAGAGATCTGGAAGGAAACGCGCCGCTGGTACGAAATCGACGCCGAGATGGGGCGCTTCACCGACCGCTCCGGGCGGGATATGGTGCTGGCGATGACGCACGAAGAGGTGGTGGCCGACCTGGTGCGAGATGAGATCCACTCGTACCGGCAACTGCCACAGTTGATCTATCACTTGCAGACCAAGTTCCGCGACGACCCGCGCCCAAGGGCCGGGCTGGTGCGGGTGCGCGAATTCACCATGAAGGACAGTTACAGCCTGGACGCAGATTGGGAAGGGCTGGACCGCCAGTACCGCGCCCATTACCAGGCGTATTTCAACATCTTCCGGCGCTGTGGCCTGCCGGTGATCGCGGTCAAATCGGATACGGGGATGATGGGCGGCAAGCTGGCACACGAGTTCATGTATCTGACAGGCATTGGCGAAGACACGTTGCTACTGTGCGCAGCGTGCGGCTTCTCGGCCAACCGCCAGGTGGCAGCTTTCCGCAAGGCGCTGCCCGAGGCCGATGCGGCGCTGCCCATCGAAAAGGTAGCCACGCCGGGGTGTAAATCGATCGAAGACCTGGCAAATTTCCTGGGTGTCTCCAGGCAGCGCACGGCGAAGGCGGTCTTTATGGTGGGAACAATCCCGGAGGGCGAGGGCAAGGTGGAGCGCTTCCTGTTCGTTATCGTACGCGGAGATATGGAAGTGAATGAAACCAAGCTGTCCAACGCAGTCAGAGCGCAGGCGCTGCGCCCGGCGACTGAAGACGAAATCCGGGCGGTGGGGGCGGTACCGGGCTATGCATCGCCGGTCGGGCTGAAGGACGTGCTGGTCATCGTGGACGACGCCATCCCGGCCTGCGCCAACCTGGTAGCAGGAGCCAATGAAGAGGGCTACCACCTGCGTAACGTCAATTACGGGCGCGATTACCAGGCCGACATCGTGACGGATATCGTCGCGGCGCAGGAAGGCGACGCCTGCCCGCAATGCGGCGAAGCGCTGCGAGCAGTGCGGGGCGTGGAGGTAGGCAACATTTTCAAGCTGGGCACGCGCTACAGCGCCATCATGGGGTGCACTTACCTGGACGCAGAGGGACAGTCCCGCCCGGTGATCATGGGCTCGTACGGGATCGGCACAGGCCGCCTGCTGGCGTGCGTTGCCGAGGAATACCACGACGAACACGGCCTGATGTGGCCGGTTTCGGTAGCGCCATACCCGGTGCACCTGGTGGCCCTGGCCGGTAGAGGCAGCCCCGAGACGGTGGAGACTGCCGAAAATCTGTACCGGGAGTTGCAGGCCGCGGGTATCGAGGCGCTTTACGATGACCGCCTGGAAAGCCCGGGGGTGAAGTTCAACGACGCCGACCTGATCGGCCTGCCCATCCGCCTGACGGTGAGCGAGCGGGCAACGAAGGCAGGCGGCGTGGAGTTCAAACGCCGCGACTCGACGGGGCGCGAGGTGGTGCCGCTGGAAGAGGTGGTCAGCAGGGTGAAAGCTGAAATCGAGGCGCTGCAAGCGGCTATTGACAATACGGTGGAGGAGATGGTATTGGAGGAGGGGTAATGGGTCGAGGAGTGAATGGGAGCCGGGCACCTGGGCGCTCAGGCGCCTGGGGATGGGGAGATCAGGCTTATCATTGCCGGATGTAGCCGGGACCGGGGATCCCGGCTACAGCTTAATGGCAACAGGTGGGCTAGGGTCTGGCGAGCAGGTCATAGACGGCGTAAAAGGCCGGCTTGGGCTGCCCAACTTCGTCGAATAAGGTTGGCGCATCCGGGTAGCCGAAGAAGCCTGGAATCCAGGATTCATGGTCGGTGAGACCCCATATAGCAAACACGTTACAGTTGGCGGCTTGCAAACAGGCGGCCAGCGCCTGGCGGTAAGTCTCGGCCTGGGCGGCGGCTTTCGCGGCGGGGCTGGCGGAGCTAAAATGGGTGCGCACATCCATCTCGGTAATATGGGCGTACAAACCGAGCTTCTCCAGGCGGCGCATGTTTTCAGCCAGTTCGTGCTGCGGCGGCGCTTTATCCAGGAAAACGTGCATTTGCATGCCAACGCCATGAATGGGAATGCCCATCTGAACCAGCCCTTGAACCAGCGAGTAGACCGCCTGCGATTTCTTGTTCATCCCCTCGCCAGCATTTTCGTTGTAGATGAGCAAGGCATCCGGGTCGGCCTCGTGCGCCCACTGAAAGGCCATGGAGATGTGTTCCGGGCCGATGGCACGCAGCCACAAGGTGTCACGCAAGGAGCCGTTATCCTGCAAGGCCTCGTTCACCACCACCCAGGCGTAGATCTGGCCGCGGTAATGGTGGACCACGGTCTTGATGTGCTTACACAAAATCCGAATCCATTCGTCACGGGTGTGCTGTCCCTCGGTCAACCAGGCCGGCTGCAGCAGTTCCCAGACCAGGGCAGTACCATAGACCGCCATGTCATTT
Source organism: uncultured Anaerolinea sp. (assembly GCA_964595435.1). GTDB lineage: Bacteria > Chloroflexota > Anaerolineae > Anaerolineales > UBA4823 > RBG-16-57-11. The sequence goes on from CAZQQJ010000010.1 coordinate 58,832, forward strand.
GCCCTGGCGAAGTTTACGGTAGCATCCCCCCGGCTGAAATCATAACGGTCTGCCTGGGGGTGGATGGACTCCCACATCATGGCATTCTCGACGGCCACCAGGTTAAACTGGCCGGCCAGCAAACTGGCATGTTGGGGATTGCGCATGTAGCCAGGATCACTGGCAGAACCGATGTAGCGTTGGCGCGCCCCGGCCAAAGCGCGCAGGGACGGCGCAGACGGAGCCATCCAACCGGGCGGAGTGGACCGATTAACCGGCGAGGCCAGTTCGGCCCCGGGATCATAGCGGTAAACGGGCAAGTCTTCCGGTTCACAGGAAGGGAAGGCAGGCGTAGGAAAGGTGGACGGCGGTTTCTCCGGGGACCAGGGAGTGATCGTAACGTTGGTCGAGAGAGGCTCCAGGGTAGAAGGGAGAGGTGTGGCGGCTGCCGGCGTCACTTGGGGTGAGGGCACAACCGTTTGAGAGACCGGCGCGGGAACAAAGGAATGGCAGGAGACCAATCCCAGGCATAGAAATAAGGTCAAAACCAGGGGCGTTTTCATCAGGAATGCGGCACATTCTTTGCGGGCCGCGTCAATAGATTTCAGCAGGGATGAGATCGCAGATCACAGACCTGAAAACGGCCCGCGGCCCGAGTGGATTGTATCACACGGGTCGAGGCATTTCAGCCTGGCTGCCAATAGATCAGCGAGCCACGCGGCCGGAGCTATCGCCTCGGGTCAGTTTTTCGACTTCGGCTACCGAGACCAGATTGAAATCGCCAAAAATCGAATGCTTGAGCGCGGAAGCCGCTACGGCAAAATCCAACGCTTTCTGGCGGTCAGCGGGATATTTCAACAAGCCGTAAACCAGTCCGCCGACGAAACTATCGCCACCACCGACCCGGTCCACGATGTGGGTAATATCGTACTGAGAACCGAAAAAGACCTGCCCTTGATCCCACAATATCCCGCTCCAGGTATTGTGGTTGGCCGAGAGGGAGCCACGCAGCGTGATGGCAATCTGTTTCAGGCCGGGGAAATGGCGCGCCAGTTCTTCGCAGACGTAATGGTAACGTGCAGCATCCACTTTCCCGGCGACGACATCGGTGTCCGGCGCCCGGATGCCGAAAACTTTTTCGGCGTCTTCCTCATTGCCCACCAGCACATCACAATAAGCCAGAAGTTCAGGCATCACTTCGCCGGCCGGTTTACCCCACTTCCAGAGCTTGGCACGAAAGTTCATATCACACGAGACGGTCAATCCCATCCGGCGCGCGACCTTGACAGCTTCCAGGCATACAGAAGCCGTTCCTTCGGAAATGGCCGGGGTGATGCCCGTCCAATGGAACCAGGCTGCATCCTGAAAGATAGCCGGCCAATCCAGCATCCCAACTTGCAAGGTAGCGAAGGCAGAATTTGCCCGGTCATAAATGACCTGGCTGCCACGCATGTTCGAACCATTTTCCAGGAAATAGATACCCAGACGGTCTCCGCCGCGCAGGACATGACAGGTGCCGACATTGTACTGGCGCAAAAACTGGAGACACGCCTCACCCAGGTCGTTGGCAGGCAGACGGGTGACAAACTCGGTTTCCAGCCCAAAATTGGCCAGCGACACCGCCACGTTCGACTCGCCGCCGCCGTAGATAACATCGAAAGAGCGCGCCTGGGGGAAGCGCAGAAAACCCGGCGGCGAGAGCCGCAACATGATCTCACCAAAAGCAACAAATTTTGGCATAGCAATCTTCTCGATGAAGGATTAGCGGGTGAGCCACCCGCCGTCTACCGGGACGATGGCGCCATGCATGTAATCGGAGGCGGGAGAGGCGAGGAACACCACCACCCCGCTCAGATCATCGGGGGTACCCCATCGCCCGGCAGGGATGCGATCCAGAATGGATACAGAACGATTGGGGTCCGCACGCAACGGAGCGGTGTTGTCGGTCGCCATGTAACCGGGAGCAATGGCGTTGACGTTGATGCCGTACCTGGCCCACTCATTCGCCAGGGCGCGAGTAATCCCTGCTACGCCGCTCTTCGCCGCGGTGTAGGATGGCACCAGGATACCGCCCTGGAATGAAAGCATCGAGGCGATATTGATGATTTTGCCGCGCCCTTGCTGCACCATGAGGCGAGCGGCGGCCTGCGAAAGGAAAAAGAGCGAGCGCAGATTGACCTGCAAGACATCGTCCCAATCGGCTTCGCTGAATTCGAGGGCCGGGGCACGGCGGATGATACCGGCATTATTGATCAAAATATCGAGGCGCCCCATCTCACTGACGCACTCAGCGACGATTTGCTGCAAACCGGCAGCAGTCGCCTGGCGCAAATCGCAAACTACCGGCTGGTAGCGCCGGCCAAGCGAGCGGACGATTTCGGCGGTGTGTTCGCTCTCAGTCCAATCCAGGCCGACGATGTCGGCCCCGGCATCCGCCAGCGCCGCCGCCATCCCCTGTCCCAACCCTTGCCTGGCGCCGGTGACCAGGGCAACTTTACCATCCAGTTTGAAAGAATCGAGGATGCTCATATCTAAAGGCCGAATTCCTTGAACATCGCCACTGTACGGCTGACCCAGCCCAGGGCAGGATCGTCCACGGTGGCCTGAACACGCTGGTTGCCAGCCAGGAACCACAGGTAATAGGTGGTATAACCCGGAGCACTGACCACAGTATGGTAACCGCGCGGCATCATGTGGAGGCTGTTATCGCGCACGGTGAAATTTTCTTCTTCCCCTTCTTCGTTATAGTAATGGCAAATGCCAAAGCCGTCCGCCGGGTTTACTTTGAAATAATACATCTCCTCGTGATAGGCCTCACGGGGCAGGTTATCTACCTGATGCTTGTGAGGCGGATAGGTGCTCCAATTGCCACTGGGAGTGAAGGTCTCACCGACAATGAGGCGACTGGCGGGGAGTTCTGGTTGAGAGGCCAGGGTCAGTATCTGGTGGAAATTGCGCTTGAAGTTGGCCGCTCCCCATACCCCACTGGCAACCTGCTGAGGGGTAATCACATAAGGCTCAACGTCCAGATTGCCGGGAGCGCCGGGCAGAGCAATCTCGACCGGGCCTTCAGCCTGAATAGTGAAACTGGCCCCTGAAGGAATATATATGGAGTGCGGCTTGCCAGCAAACACGTTGGGGCGCCCGCCAATCTTTGTGAAGTGATGTCCATTGATGTCAAAGCTCGCCCTGCCACCCAGGATCACGGCCAATAATTCACGTTCACCGCTTTCGGCCTGATAGGTTTCGCCGGCGCCCAATTTGAGGTAACCAAAATCGAGCAGTTTGCACGGGTTGGTGGGCGGGGTGTTCAAGCCCTGGTTTGCGGTCAGGAGGGTATGGTATTTCATGTTTTGTTTCCTTTTTCTGCAACAAAATTGATTTGCTCCGGAGCGAGCGTGTCGCCAGACAGAACGATGTCGTTTCGATCGCCTTCAAAATGCAAGAAAATACCGGGAGCTGTAGCACGGCAATGGTGAAGATAGGCGCCAGTCAGGTTATGCATCCGAATGACCGGAACGTTCTCAGTCGGGGTGGATGTGCCGCTGGAACTGATTTCGACATGGCTGGAGTCGCTCAGGTCAAAAGCAGCGCCAATCTGGCCCGTTACCTCAACACGGTCGAGACAAATGCGCCGGGCGTTGCGAATGAAAAACCCGGCCTGGAGCATTTTTTCCAGGCCATCTGCCATTTCCGGATAATCGGCCTGCGCACCCGCGGTTAATGAAACCGAGATATCGCTGAACGAAACATCTTCGACGGGCATTTCGCTCAGCCCGTAGATGAATCCGGCCGCAATTTTCACATTGCAAGCGGTAATATGGCTCATGCGAATGTTGCGGAAATGCGGCGTACCAGCGTCTCGAGCTTTCGCAGACTTATCCGAGACAAATTCGTCTCCCCAGGCGCCACAGGCATAATACAAGTTGATGGTAAACGGACATTGCACGCCATCCATGATGACGTTCGAAACGCGCACATTTTCCACGACGCCGCCACGCCCGCGCCGTGATTTCAGGCGGATGCCACGATCGGTGCCGATAAAGACACAATTGGAAATGGCTACATTCTGCACGCCACCGCTCATCTCACTGCCAATGACGACACCACCATGACCGCGCTCCAGGGTGCAGTTGGTAATGGTAATATCACGGCAAGGCGCGCGCAGGCCGGCATGCTCGTGTTCCGTACCTGATTTAATGGCAATGCAATCATCACCAACGCTGATATAACAATCGGATATACGCACCAGGCTGCAGGAATCAGGGTTGATGCCATCGGTGTTGGGGGAATCGGGCGGGTTAACGATGGTAACGCCGCGTATGTTAACGTTTCTACACCGCACCGGGTTGATCGTCCAACTGGGAGAGTTGGTAAGCGTGATGCTTTCTATGAGAATATTGGCGCAGTCGGTGAAACCAATCAGACGAGGGCGAGGATTGGCAAGCGAGTTTTGTGCATAGGCGTTCCACCAGAGGCTGCCGCGCCCATCAATCGTGCCTCGCCCAACAACTGCAAGATTTTTTAGATTCGCACCTGCGATCAGAGGAGCGTAGGCAAGCTGTTGAGCGCCCTCCCACCGGCCGGGGAGAACAGGGTAATCTGCAGGATCCTGACTGCCAAGAAGCGTTGCGCCCGAATCCAGATGCAAAGTAATATTATCGTGGAAAAAGAGGCTCCCGGTGATGTATTGGCCTGCAGGCACCCACACCGTTCCACCGCCATGCGCATGGCAGGCATCAATGGCGGCCTGCAAAGCGGAGGTGTTCAGCGTTTGTGCATCGCCGAGAGCACCAAAACTGCGCACATCATAGAATCCGGGCTGGCCTGGAAGGACAGACGAAGGCATCATGTTGTGTACCTGGCTCCGCTGTTTTCCATTTCGAGCGCCGCCAGGATGAAGGGGCCAACGCCTTTAAAATCGTTGGCGACGACGGGTTCGCCAACGTAATATTCGTAAGAACCATCGCGGTAAGGCTCGCCACCCAGCCCTGCCACACTGCAGGTACCTTCAAGGGTGAGCGCTCCACGTGCATCTACTTTAATCATATTTTCGAGCAAGCCGCGATAGGCGCGCTGCGCCGCAAATTGATAACCAGATGCGAGAAAACCTTTGCGGGCAGCTTTCGCAAAGGCATATACCAACATGGCAGAGACGGATGTCTCACGGTAATTACCAGGGCGGCGAGGCAAATCCATCACCTGATGCCACAACCCGGTATCATGATCCTGCACTTGCAGCAAGGCATTCGCCAGACGATCGAGGATATTCACCAACATCATACGCCCAGCGTAACCTTCGGGCAGAATATCCAGCACATCTACGAGCGCCATCGTATACCATCCGATTGCCCGCCCCCAAAAATGCGGTGAACATCCTGTATCGGGATCAGCCCATTTTTGCTGCTTGCTTTCATCCCAGCCATGATAAAGCAACCCAGTACGGGGATCTCGAACGTGCTGCTCAATCAGTTGGAACTGGTGAGTTACATCATCAAGGATGGCCGGCTCGTTGAAAGTCAATGCATACTCGGTGTAAAAGGGGGCTGCCATGTAAAGCCCGTCCAGCCACATCTGGAAAGGGTAGATTTTTTTGTGCCAAAAGCCGCCGCTTGCCGTGCGCGGCTGGTAGCGGAGCTGGTTGCGTAAAAGTTTGATGGCATTGGCGTACCGTTCATCACCCGTACGCCGATATAAGGGGAACAGCAAGTTGCCGGGGTAAATCTGGTCGAGGTTGTATTCGTCGATACGATACGTGCGGATGTCACCAGACGGGGTGACAAAATAATTTATCCAGCTTTCGACAAAACTTTCGAAATTGTTTTCGCCTGTAGCCGCACCGACACCAGCAACCGCCCTGACAAACAATCCATGTTCGTAGTGCCATTGCCATTTATCAGGCGGATAATACGGCAGCAGCGAGGCGGCCATACGAACTGCCCAGGAATTTTTGGTGTAGACGACTTTAAGCGAGGTAGAGATCATGGCTTTTTTCTTTGGGCAACCAGGGATTAACACCCAGGCACTCAGGTCAGGGGACTGGCGGTTCGGTGCGGCTTTGTGGTGTATGCGGCGCAACGCACCGCATACACCCACACGCATTATCCCGTTTCGAATTACTTCAAGAAGCCGGCATTGATGAGCGACTCTTTGGCTGAGGCCTCGAGATCTTTCGCCCCCAGGCCGTCAAGCCCATCGATGAAGGCAGTCCAGTTGGCTTCATTCAGCTCTTGCTGGCCGAGTACAAACTGAACGATATTTTCGCTGTAGAAGCGGATGAAATCGGCCGCGTTGGCCGGCGGGTTGATGATGGATGCGCCGGTGGCTTCGGTGAAAGGCATGGTCAGGAAGGTGTTGTAGTATGCCAGCGGGTCCATATCGCGACCATTTTTGGTCTTGTAGGCAACGTAGCGGGCCTTGAGCTCGACATCCGTGAAGATATACACCATGTTGGCGAGCTGGGTCAGCGGCTGCATTTCCTTGGAAGTCCAGGCCTTCTCAGCAGGGATACCTTCGATGCTGATATAGCCGTTGGCATCCTTCACGTAATTTTCGCCTTCCACACCAAACCCGAGCAAGAAGTAGCCTTCGGGGCTCGCAGTCCATTCCAGGAAGCGGGCAATGGCGGGGCCTTTGCCGGCGTCAATGGCGCGCTGCGAAACGGCGTAGATGCGGGCAGTCTTGGTGACCAGGCCAGCCGAGCTTTTACCATCCGGGCCGGTGGGCGGCGTGAAGGCAACCCACTCGCCATCCGGGAAGTTTTCGTCGAAGTCCTTGTAGTTGGATTTGTTCGCCAGGGCAGCGAAATTTTCGTGCATCATGCCGCATTTGCCCTGTTTCCAGCGCGCGCGGAATTCGTCCTTCTTGAGAACCGGCCAGTCAGGATCGATGACCTTCTCGTCGTTGAGGGCCTTGAGGAATTCAACCGCCTTATAGAAGTTGGGATCGCGCACGCTCAATCCGAAGCTATCGGTACTGGAGAGGTTCCACATACCGGCTACGCCGTATGCGCCGAAGATAAAATCGAAGCGCGGGCCAATGCCGGCGGCGTTCAGGCCGGAACCGTCGATGAAGGCACAGAAGCCGAAGGTGTCATCCTGGCCATTGCCATCGGGGTCGTCGAAGGTAAATGCCTTGGCAACGGTCATGAAATCATCAATCGTCTTGGGAGCTTCCAGGCCGAGTTTGGTGAGCCAATCCTTGCGGATCACCAGCGAATCAGTCTGGGGCATCGCGCCGGGGTCGGGCAGGCCGTACATGGCGCCGTCGAAGATCACCAGTTTGTTGCGAATCTCATCGCTGTAGTGATCCTTGGTGCGGGTCGGCATCAGGGGCAGCAGGTCATCCACTTTGGCAACCAGGCCAGCCTGGACCAGTTTGTACAGCACGTCACGGTTGACAAAGAAGATATCGGGCAGGGAGTTGCTGGCCGCGGCGGCGTTGATCTTGGTATCCTGGTCGGTCGAGGTGGAGGGCAGCAGGACGAGCTTCAGGTTAACTTTAGCATTATCCTTGATGGTCTGATAGGCAACCCAATCATCCGGCGGAGGTCCGGCTTCGCTGACACGCCCGGAAGCCCACAGTTCGATGTCTTCCACCGGGACTTCGGTCGGCTCGGGGATGGCGGTTGGCTCTACAACCGGCGGGGCGGTCGGAGGAACTGCTGTCGGTTCAGCAGCCGCGGGCTGTTCGGCGGGTTTCGTTGGCTCCGCGGCCTTGGGTGGCTCCGCGGTCGGAGTGGCCGCCGGAGCGCATGCGCTGACCAGCATGACAATGGTCATCAGCGCCAGGACAAGTTTGAAGAGCTGTTTTTTCATTCGATCCTCTCTTTGCAAGAATAGTTGGGAAAACGGTCCAAATCGTTGGTACACATCATCGAAAATGGATAGAGATTTTGAATATGACCTCCTTTAGATTATTCTTTGACACCGCCGAGAAGCGTGCCTTTGGTGAAGTAGCGTTGGATCCAGGGGTAGATCATTACCATTGGGAGCATGGTCAAAAAAACACTGGCCGCTTTGAACGACTGCACCGAAGCCATGCTGAAGGCGTTGTATTCCACATACTCATTGATATTGGCAGCCAGCAGGATGTTGCGCAGCAGCACGGGCAAGGGCTGAAGCTTGGCATCGTTTAGATACAAGATCGCGGAAAAGAATTCGTTCCAGTGTCCGACGGCGTAGAACAGGCCGATGGTCAACAAGATCGGCTTGGAAAGGGGCAGCACCACACGCAAAAGAACCTGCAGTTCGTTGGCCCCATCCAGGCGGGCCGCCTCCTTCAGCTCTTCGGGCAGGCCCTCGAAAAAGCTTTTCATGACCAGCGTGTTGTAAATGTTGATGCCGCCCGGCAGGATGACGGCCCAATAGGAATCGACCAGGCCGAACTTTTGAACAACCAGATAAGTGGGGATCAGCCCGGCGCTAAACAGGAAAGGGATCATGACAAAGGTGACGAAGAACTTACGTCCCGGCAGATCGCGATTGGAAAGCGCGTAGGCGAAAGGAACGGTGAGCAGCATGTTGATGGTTGTTCCGCCCACCGTGATAATGAGGCTGTTTGTGGTAGCCCGGATAAACGAAGGGTGGCTAAGCAGTTGTTTATATGCCTCGAACGACCACTTCCAGGGTGTAAGCCACAGCCCGAAGGTTTTGGTGTCGATGTAGTTCAAAGGCCAGACGGACATGAGCAGCACACGCCAGAGAGGGATGATGACCACAACCAGAATGGTGATCAAGAAACCATTCACCAGGATTTGAAATAAGATATCGTCCCAGGATTTTATGAAACGCATGATAATTTCTCCTCGCCTCAGTACAATCCCGAACCGCTAAATTTCTTCGCCAGATTATTAGAGACAAGTACCAGCGCCAGCCCGATGGCGCCTTTGAAGATGCCTACCGCAGTGGCCAGGCTGAACTGAAATTCCAGGATGCCCTGGCGATAAACCCAGGTATCCAGGATGTCGCCCACTTTGTAGACTGGCAACGAATACAGCACGAAGATCTGCTGGAAACCCGCATCCAGGACGTTTCCCAGGCGCAGCAACGTGACGACCACAATGGTACTGATAATCCCCGGCAGCGAGATATGCCAGATGCGCTGCAGGCGGGTCGCCCCATCTACGGCAGCCGATTCGAACAGGGTTGGGTCGATAGCCATCAACGCCGCCAGGTAGATAATTGTGCTCCAGCCGGTTTCTTTCCAGATATCCGAGCCAACCACCACAATCCGGAACCAGCGCGGTGAAGTGAGGAAAGCGATAGGTTTTCCACCCATGCTTTTGATAATCTCGTTGACCAATCCATCGGTGGGGGAGAGCATCATCAGCAAAACGCCGAACATGATGACCCACGAGAGGAAATGGGGCATGTAGGCGACGGTCTGGACCAGGCTCTTGAGGCGCCAAAATATGGATTCGTAGAGCGAAAGCGCCAGGATGATGGCAACCGGCATACCCAAGATCAATTTTGCCAGGCTGAAAATCAGGGTATTTCTAATCAGCTCGCTGAAATAGTAGGAATTGAAAAAGGTGGTGAAATGCTTAAAGCCGGCAAAAGGACTCCCCTCTACACCTAAAAGTGGTTTAAAATCCTTGAAGGCGATTTGTGCATTCCAAAGAGGCAAGTAGCGAAACAGCAAAAAATACAGAAACCCCGGCAGCATCAGCAAATACAGCCAGCGATATTTGAAGATTTTTCTTGTGAAACGGGCAAGGAGTTGTTTCCAGAGAATGGGCGTCTGGAAAAAGGTTTTGTGCATGCTTATTTCTGTCATCCGTTGGTGGCCCTTATATCTTTTGTACACTGGTACATCCTGATTATAGAGATAACTATTTGAAATATACCGCACAATGGTTGAACAAAACCGCTCAATGTTGCGGTAAACTTGTCGTATGGTGAAGCGAGCCTCCCTACCCCAACAGCGCGCCACGCTGGGTTTCCTGCTGGCATCTCTTCACACAGGTGCCAGTCGGGCTTTGTGGCCCGGCCTGCTCGATGCTGCTGAACGCCATGACGTTAACTTGATTTGTTTCCCAGGCGGGCGTCTGAAGTCCACGGTCGCCTACGAGGGGCAGCGTAATTTGATCTATGACCTGGCGGGAGAGGCCTGCCTGGACGGCCTGGTCACCTGGTCATCCAGTTTGGTCGGCGTGGTTGGACCGGCAGATATCCAGGCATTTCACCAACGATACCAGAATTTGCCGACCGTCAGCCTGGCACAGTCTATGGAAGGGATGCCCACGGTATCGGTGGATAGTTATCACGGGATGAGCGCATTGGTGACCCACCTGATTGAAGTCCACGGCTACCAACGGCTGGCTTTCATTCGCGGACCTGAAGGGCATTATTACGCGCAGGAACGTTATCGCGCTTACCTGGATACTCTCCAATTTCACCACCTGCCATTCATCCCCGAACTGGTAACTCGCCCGTTGCGCTGGGAGGCCGGCGCCGAAGCAATCAATTACTTACTGGATGAGCGTGGACTTCAACCCGGCGTGGACTTCCAGGCTATTGTCGCGGTAAGCGATATGCTGGCTATTTGGGCAATGAAAACCCTGCAGGCGCGCGGCTTCAAGATCCCCGACGATGTCGCGGTAACAGGTTTTAACAATTCCATCGAAGAGCGCTTCGCCACCCCACCTCTTACTACAGTAGACCTGCCCTTTTATAACCAGGGCGCAAAATCCATCGAAGTGCTACTCTCTCAACTGGCTGGCGAATCCGTCCCGGCGCTGATCACACTGCCTTCTCACCTGATTGTGCGCCAATCGTGCGGATGCCCATCTGCCGGGCTGGCGCGCGCTGCCATTTCGCCACCCCACTCGACCCTTTCGGCAGCAGATGAAACCGGCGCCCACCTGCATACAGAAGAATGCCTTTTAGAAATGACCGGTTGCCTGGAAGCAAGCGACGAATCTTACCTCCCCTTGATGAAATCCATTGCGGAGGCGCTGCAATCTGATCTGCACTGGCCTGCCTCTCGCCGATTGTTTAGCGTGCTTGAAGGCGCCCTGGACCAGTTCATACAGAGCGAAGAGGATATCTTGCCCTGGCAAGATGTCCTCTCTGTCTTACGCAAATACACACTCCCCGGACTTTCCATCGAACAACGCGCCTCCGCCGAAGCAATATTCTCTCAGGCGCGCGTCGTTGTCAGCGAAGCTGCCCAGCGCGCACAGGCTTACCGGCAATGGCAGGCCGAACGCCAGGCTGAAAACCTGCGCGAGATCAACCGGGCATTGCTGACTTCTTTCGAATTCCGGCAGTTGAGCGATGTGCTGGCCGAACGCCTGCCAGGATTAGGGATTCAAAGCGCCTATATCATACTCTACGATCAGTCAACGGACTCGCCAGCCTATGCTCACCTTATTCTGGCATACACAGAACTTGGCCGCGTCGCGCTCGACCCAGATGGGCTGCACTTTCCGGTCCGCCAACTCATCCCGCCCGATCTGCTCCCCCATCACCGCCGGTACAGCCTGGTCGTAGAGCCGCTATATTTCCAGGAAAAGTCAATCGGTTATGCCGTGTTTGAGATTGGCCCACACGATGGCGAAATTTATGAACTCTTGCGTAACAACCTGAGCAGCGCCTTGCAAGGCGCCATGCTCTTCCAAGAAATTCAACAGGCCCGCATCACTGCTGAAAAAGCCGACCGTGTCAAATCGCGCTTGCTTGCTAACGTCAGCCACGAACTGCGCACCCCACTCAATATCATTATCGGTTATACCCAGAATATTCTCCAACCCCAGGAAACTGGCCATACCCTCGAACCCGGCCTGAAAAACGATATCGAACGCATCCAAAATCACGCCGAGCACCAGTTACGGGTGATTAACGATCTGCTCGATCTTTCTCGGGCTGAAATTGACGAACTCGACCTTGCGCTTGAATTGATCGATCCACGTCCCCTGTTGGTCGAATCCTTCCACAGTATCGCCGACCAATTTGCCAATGCCAACCTCACCTGGCGGATCGAACTACCTGAACGTTTGCCTCTCATCCGGGCTGACCCGGTACGGCTACGCCAGGTCTTGCTCAACTTGCTCAGTAACGCCGGCAAATTTACCGAACGCGGGCAGGTGTTGCTCGGTGCAGAAGTCAGCCCTCCAAACATCCACTTTTGGGTCAGTGATACTGGCTGGGGCATCTCGCCAGAACAACAAGAACGTATTTTTGAGCCGTTCGTAACCATAGAACAAGCCCCTGGCCGGCACATTACGGGGGGCATCGGGCTAGGCCTGTCCATCACTCGCCACATTGTTGCCCTGCATGGTGGCAAGATGATTCTGGATAGCGAACCCGGTAAGGGCAGCACCTTTCACATCTACATCCCGCTTTCGGCCCTCGAATATCCACATGCGGCGACTGAAAACGCGCGTCCGGTCCTGCTGGTGCTTTCAACGTCCGGCCAGCCAGCACCCGAAATTGTCGAAATCGCCTCCAGGCAAAAGCTGGAAATCGTCACTATTCTTCAAGTAGACGATATCGATACAGCGTTGGCTGCGAACCGACCGCTGGCTGTCGCCTGGGATTTATCCAGCGCCAGAGCCGGGGACTGGTCGCTGGTGCGCCGCCTGCGCCATCACCCCACTGTCAGCCAGGCGCCCTTCATCCTTTACGGGCAACAGCCCCAAAGTGACTCTGGCGGGCAAAAGCTCAGTGCTGGCATGACCAGTTTCGTACTCAAATCTCCGCAGCAGCAAACGTTACTGGATACAATCAACACGCTCTGCCCGGCGCAGCCGGCTGGTTCGATCCTGATCGTGGACGATGATCCGCAGGTGCGCCAGAGCTACCTGGACCTGGTACAAGAAGGCTTCCCAAATTGCTCCATCCGCCTGGCGGAAAATGGTGAAAATGCCCTGAAGCAAATGTCTGATGACGTGCCCGCGCTGGTTCTGCTCGACCTGGTTATGCCAGGATTGAACGGCGCAGATGTACTCGATCAAATGCGCTCTGACCCGAACCTGCGGCAAGTGCCGGTCATTATCCTGAGCAATAAACTTCTCAGCCTGGATGATGTCAAGCGGTTGGAACATCATGCCCATGTCACGCTGCAAAGCAAGGGCATTTGGACGGAAAGCGAGGCGCTCGAAATATTCAACCGCACCCTGTCTGGTGACGACGCTTTGCCTGCACACACCAGCGCACTGATTAAACGCGTGCTTGTATACATGCACCAAAACTATATGCGATTGCTCACTCGCCTGGAAATCGCCGAAGCAATCGGCATCAGCGAGGATTACCTGACCCGGCTGTTCAACCGTGAACTGGGTATCTCCCCCTGGGATTACCTGAACCGCTACCGCGTCTTAAAAGCCAAGACGTTGCTTACGACGACATCGCACAGCATTGGTACCATCGCCCGCCAGGTGGGTTTCAAGGATCAATCGTATTTCAATCGCGTATTCCGCAAAGTGGTAGGGGTTTCGCCGCAAGAATTTCTCAAAACGCCACAAAGATAATAAAGGTGCCCGAGGCCCGCCAGCCAGAAAACGCGCCGGTATGCCAGGCTACCCGCTGTTGGAAAAATGGGTCAGGGGAGGCTTGCCGACCGTGTAGACATTGAAACCCAGAGAATACAACCGGGAATGATCCAGGATATTGCGCCCATCGAAGATAAAGGGCGGGCGGACCATCGAGGCATAAATCTTTTCGTAATCTAATTCAGCAAAGTGCGGCCACTCGGTTAGAAGAGCAATAGCATGGGCGCCTTGCGCTGCAACATAAGGATCGGGCTCGAAGATCACACGGCCGGCTGCTTCGCCCAGGTCAGCGCGGGCATTTTCCAGGGCATGCGGGTCGCAAAGGACAATTTCCGCCTGTTCTGCCAACAGCCCCTGGCAAACCGCAAGCGCGGGCGATTCGCGGGTGTCGCTGGTGTGTGCCTTAAACGCAGCGCCGAACAACGCAATACGCTTTCGAGCAACCGTGTTGAACATTGCTGAGACCATATTCGAGACGAAGCGTTCCTCCTGGTATTCATTCATCTTGATGACCTGTTCCCAATAGTTTGCCACCTCAGGCAGGCTATAGTAGTGACAGAGATAAACCAGGTTGAGGATATCCTTGCGAAAGCATGAGCCGCCAAAGCCCACGCTGGCGCGCAGGAAACGTGGACCGATACGGCTATCCAGGCCAATGGCATGGGCCACTTCATTGACATCGGCGCCAGTCTTTTCACACAACGCAGAAATCGCGTTGATCGAAGAAACACGCTGGGCCAGGAAAGCATTGGCGGTCAACTTGGACAGCTCGCTCGACCACAGATTAGTGGTGATGATGCGTTCGCGTGGCACCCAGTGGGCGTACACATCGACGACTGCCTGAACAGCGGCCTGGCCGGATGGCGTTTCTCGCCCGCCAATCAACACGCGATCCGGGGTTTCCATATCTTGAACGGCGGTGCCTTCTGCCAGAAACTCGGGGTTGGAAATGACATCAAAGTGCAAGCCGCCAGGATTCGAGTTCAGAATGCGCTCCATGGCTTCTGCAGTACGCACTGGAACCGTGCTCTTCTCAACGACGATCTTTGGAGCGGTCGAATTTTCCACAATCTGGCGGGCAGTCCGTTCCCAATACTGCAAATCGGCGGCTTTTCCGGCGCCCTGACCAAAGCCCTTGGTAGGGGTGTTAACACTGACAAAGATGATATCGGCCTCAGCGATATTGCGGTCGATCTCGGTAGAGAAAAAGAGATTCTTGCCACGGGTCTGCTGGACGACGTCATACAGGCCAGGCTCGTAAATGGGTAAATGCCCGGATTGCCAGGCGGCAATCCGGGCGGCATTGATATCCACGACTACCACGCGATGTTCAGGGCAGTGCCTGGCGATCACCGCCATGGTCGGCCCACCTACATAACCTGCACCAATACAAAGAATGTTTGCCATTATTTGATCTCCTGGAAGGGTTGCGATCGCATCGAGTGGATGAGTGATGCGTCACTGAGTAATCCGGTCAGATAACCGACGATTTGACGCGACCCGCCCGAGGCGCAAAGTTTATGCAAAAATTTCCGATGCAACTTATTTCCAACGCCAGGTAGTGCCATCTTTGCCATCTTCGAGTAAAACGCCCAGCCCTGCAAGGCGATCGCGCAGCAGGTCGGATAAAGCCCACAACTTCTGCTTGCGCAACTCGGTGCGCATTTCGAGCAACAGGTTCACAAACGGCTCCGCCTGTTCGCCGGCTGGCCTGGCCCGTTCGAGGCGAAGACCGAATACACCGAGCAACTCTGCCAATACATCCTGGGCCTGCTTCAAATCGGCTCCCAGCACTCCAGCATCACGCGACTGATTAATCGCTCGCGCCAGGTCGAACAAGCAGCCCAGGGCGCCAGCCGTGTTGAAGTCATCATCCATGGCATCGATAAAGCCTTGCCGGGCAGCCTCTACCTGGTTCTGCAAGGCCTGCCTGCTTTCCGCAGAAGCGCCGGACACACCGGGCGCCGGACGCAGCGCCGTGCGCAGACGATCCAAAGCCCGCTCCGCCTGGGCGATGACATCATCGTTGAAGGTCAACGGGCTACGATAGCTAGAGTTCAATACCATCAAACGCAACGCATCCGGCTCATGCTGGGCCAGAAAATCCTGGATGGTGACCAGGTTGCCCAGCGATTTGGACATCTTCTCGCCGGAAAGTTGCAACATACCATTGTGCACCCAATAACGGGCAAACGGCTTACCTGTCAGGCTTTCGGTCTGAGCGATCTCGTTTTCGTGATGAGGGAAAATCAGATCGTTGCCACCGCCGTGGATATCGATTTGTTCTCCCAGGTGGGCCAGGTTCATCGCCGAGCATTCGATGTGCCAACCTGGACGACCAGGCCCCCAGGGGCTTTCCCAGGCCGGCTCGCCGGGTTTGGCCGCTTTCCACAAGGCAAAATCCATGGGATGCTCTTTGCGGTCATCGACATCGATGCGCGCGCCGGCCTGCATATCTTCCAGCTTTCGACCGGAAAGCTTGCCGTAATCGTCGTCTTGCCGCACACGGAAATATACATCGCCATCGACTGGATAAGCATAGCCCTTATCGACCAGGCTTTGCACCATTTCGATAATCTGGGGCATATCCTGGGTGGCGCGAGGATTGAGGGTGGCCGGAAGAATGTGCAGATCGTCGAGGTGTTCACGGAAGTGCTGGATATAACGCTCGGCCAGGGCGTGCGGCTCCACCCCTTCCACCGCGGCGCGCTGGATTATCTTGTCGTCTACATCGGTGTAATTCATCAGATGCTGGACTTCATAGCCGCGATATTCCAGGTAACGGCGAATGACATCGAAGACCAGGGCTGACATGGCATGTCCGACGTGCGCTGAGGCGTATACCGTAGGGCCGCAGACGTACATACGCACGACGCCCGGCTGGATAGTTTCAAAAATTTCTTTTTGTCGCGTCAGGGTACTGTAGATTCGTAAGGTCATGATCGAAACACCTTTTATGACTGAAGGTCATTTTGCGTGGCCCAGACCCTAAAGGTCTCAGAGACCTTTGGGGTCTACGACCGGCTTATCTCAGGATGAAATAAAGCCACGCGCTTGCCAGGCGAGGTAGAGCACAATCGAACCCGCCACTGCGGCGTTCAACGACTCGACTTTACCGCTCATTGGCAAGCGGACCAATACATCGCACGAGTCGCGCACCAGTTGGCGCATTCCTTCGCCTTCGCTGCCGACCACCAGGGCCAACGGGCCATCCAGGCGCACGCGGCCAACCGTTTCAGCCTGCGGGCTGCCTTCCAGGCCGATCACCCATACGCCGGCTTCCTTGAGCGCAGCAATGGCCTGCGCCAGGTTGACCTGGGCGATGAGCAGGTGTTCGCTGGCGCCGGAGGAAGCATTGACCACGGCGGGTGTCACGGTGACCGTATGCCTGAGCGGCAATAGCACACCATGTACACCCACTGCTTCGGCTGTGCGAAGCAGCGTCCCCAGGTTTTGAGGGTCTTGCAAGGCATCCAGGATCAAGACGAAAGGCGGCTGCGAGCGTTTCTGTGCAGCAATCAAAATGTCTGGCAAAGCGCAATATGGGTAATCGTTGACCTCGAGCGCCACCCCCTGGTGCCCATTGCCAAGCGCATCCAGGCGCTGGCGCGGCACCCGTTCCAGGGCAATTTTGCGAGACTGACAAAGCCGGATTATTTCGGCCAAGCGGCCCTTTTCCTGAGCGCCCTGGGCCAACAGCAGTTGAAAGGCATGCCGCCGCCCGGCGCGCAAGACTTCATATACCGGGTTACGTCCAGTGATCCACTCACGCATGGCCTGTCACTTATCCGTGTGAGCACTCGTCGCGGCTATTGCGCGATGAGCCGATTAATCCAGGCGGGCGAAGATCATTCGCCCGGCGGCTGTTTGCAACACCTTGGTCACGGTAACGGCTGTCTTGGAATTGATTCGGTCACGACCATCCTCGACGACCACCATGGTGCCATCGTCCAGGTAAGCAATTCCCTGCCCGGCCTCGCGCCCTTCCTGGATGATGTTTACCGTGACTGTCTCACCGGGCAAGAGGACCGATTTGACCGCGTTGGCCAGCTCGTTGACATTGAGCACAGCCACTCCTTGTAGCTCGGCTACCCGGTTGAGATTGTAATCGTTGGTCAAGATAGGACAACGCAACTGGCGCGCCAGAACGACCAGTTTGTCATCCACTTCGCGCACACCTTCAACATCGATATCGCTGATACGCACCGGCACGGCGGTGTCTTTTTGCAATTGGGCAAGCACTTCCATGCCACGCCGGCCGCGCTGCCTGCGCAGTGAATCGGGCGAATCGGCGATGTATTGCAGTTCATTGAGCACAAATCGAGGGATCAACAATGTTCCGGCCAAAAAGCCTGTACGAGCAATATCTGCGATACGGCCATCGATGATCACGCTGGTATCCAGCAGGATGTTGCGACCCACCAGGCCCGTACCCAGGTTAGATGCTGCACCGCGTTCATCCCCTTGTGCAAGCTCGGATCGCGGCGACAATCGCGAGGACAGAATATTGAAGATATCATCCTGGCGAAGGACAAAAACGGCTATACCGAAATAGCCAAAGACTACCACGCCGACAAAAGGCAGCACCTGGCTGAACGGCTCTGGCAACATCGAGATGGGCAAAGACAACAACGCGGCGATAATCAGACCACAAACCAGGCCAAGCAAGCCAGAGGTCAGGGTCTGCGCGGAGACCTTTGCCAGGTAGGAAACCAGGTAGCGCGTTGGGCGAGTGGTGATGAATGGGGTCAACACCAACCCGACCAAAGCACCCACCAACCCAAGGATAACGGCGAACAAGTCCGGCGAACCCCCTGCCATTATTCCCAGGTCTGTGCCAAGATACACGCCAAGAATCCCCAGCGAGATCATCCCAATAATACGGAAGAAAAACTCAACACCTATCACAATAATGCCTCCCAAAAAAGAATAAAGCAAAAAAGCGCAAACATAGTTGCGCTCACAACAAAGACGCCACGCGGAACAAGGCAACGAGACGGTAACCTGAAGTCTTTACTGTATAGGAGCTCGATTGAGCATCAATAATTCCAACAATGACTCGTTTGCGTAGCAGGCTTTGAGTGAGCAGGTGAATGAAATCTAAAACAGCCAGGAATAAATGATTACCTGCTCGGAATAAAACATATATAAAATGCGGGGTAATTATAGTACAAAAACTCTACACTGATCATGTGAGGTTTCTAATTTATAATAGGGATGTGTTCGCCTCGTGTTCAAACAAAATCAGCAAATTGCACCGGAGGCATGATGACAACTGCCGCTCTCGGCTCCACCCAGGCAATCAGCCCGCAAGAATATAAGCGCCGCATTTGGGCCTGGACGATGTATGATTGGGCCAACTCGGCCTTTGCTACCACGATTCTGGCGGCAGTGCTGCCGGTGTATTTCAGCCAGGTGGCCGGCGCAACCCTGCCCAGCGCCACCGTCGCTACTACTTACTGGAGCACGGGGTTAAGCCTGTCGCTGCTGATTATTGCGATCATCTCCCCTATCCTGGGCACCATCTCCGACATTATGCGCGGCAAAAAGCGCTTCCTGGCGATCTTCGCCGGCATCGGTGTTGCCAGCACAGCGCTGCTTTATTTTGTCGAAACAGGCGATTGGGTCCTGGCATCTATCTTTGGGATTATCGGGCGCATCGGCTTTAACGGGGCGAATACTTTTTACGACGCACTGCTGCCGCACGTGGCGCGCGAGGAAGACCAGGATGCCGTTTCAGCGCGCGGCTATGCCATGGGGTACCTGGGAGGCGGCATCCTGCTGGCGATCAATATCGTCATGATCCAGCTATTGCCTGGCACGTTGGGAGCCAGGCTTTCTTTCGTGAGCGTGGCGATCTGGTGGGCGGTATTCACCATCCCATTGCTGCGCCGCGTTCCCGAACCTCCTGCCGCGACGGCCAAACTTTCAAAAGGCGAAACCATCGTCACGGCCAGCTTCAAACGCCTGGGGGATACGCTGGGGCATATCCGCCGCTATCGAGAATTATTCAAATACCTGATCTCGTTTTTGATTTATAACGATGGGATTGGCACTATCATCGGGGTGGCAGCTATTTACGGCGCGGAACTCGGTTTTGGCGCTACAGAATTGATCCTGGCTCTGCTCCTGGTGCAGTTTGTGGGTATTCCTTACGCGCTGGTCTTTGGACGCCTGCCCAGCGCAGAGGAGAAGCGCCGCCATTTTTACCTGGCTTTCGTGGTATTAAATGCGCTTGCCCTGCCGTTGTTTGGGCTCACCGGGGCGCGGCTGCTGCCATCGAATTTGAGCGGCGCCCGCCCGGCTCCCTATCCATCCACAGCTACGGCGGCAGGCGAAGGGCTTTACCAGGCCGATGACACAACCGTCCGTTACCTGGGGGACTGGCAAGCGTTGGCGATCCCGGCTGATATTTACGGCGGCGATCGTGATTTGCTGTTGAAAACGGCAACCGCTCCCGGCGCAAGCTACGAGTTCCCGTTCAACGGGCAAAGCGTCGAATTGTTCTACAGCTCAGGGCCTGACTACGGCACCTGGGCAGTCTCTATCGACGGCAAGCCACTCGAGGACCCGGATACTTCGCAGCCTGTTACCATAGACGCCTACAATCCTACGCCCCGCTACCAGGTCAGCGAGACTTTCAAAGCCGAAACGCCCGGCGAACATATCCTGCGCGTGGAGAACTTGGGGCAGAAAAACCCGGATAGCCTGGGGGCGCGCATCACCGTGCAGGCGGTAAAGGTGCTGCCGCCTATCCGGCAAAGTAACCTGGGGATGGTGATCGGACTGATCATCGGCGTGGAGATTCTCTGCCTGGTACTGGCTTTATTGCTTGGACGTCTGCTCTTCGCCAGATTGGCGGAGATACTGGACACCAAGCGCAGCGTCTTGCTGGCACTGGCAATTTACTCGCTGGTGGCGGTTTGGGGGTACTTCATCGACTCGGTGGTCGAATTCTGGTTCCTGGCGTGGATGGTGGCCATCGTCCAGGGAGGCAGCCAGGCGTTGAGCCGCAGCCTGTATGCGGCCATGTCACCGGCGGCCAAGAGCGGCGAGTTCTTTGGTTTGTTTGGCATTATGGAAAAATTCTCGTCGATCATCGGCCCGGCGCTATTTGCTGCTGCCGGCATTATCTTTGGCAGCAGCCGCCCGGCCGTATTGAGCCTGATCCTGCTCTTTTTCCTGGGCGGTTACCTGCTCACCCGGGTAGACGTTGAGGAAGGTAAACGAGTCGCGCAGATGGAGGATGCTCAACTGCTCGGTGAGAGCGAGCAATAGCAGCAACACCAACTTGTACGCGGGGGCAGCATTTTACGCTGTTCCCGCGCTTTGGGCTAAACAGGAGCGCATTTGGCTAACTTGAGTGGAACGGAGCGAGCGGAGTACGTGCAGGAAATGTTCAGCCGTATCGCTCACCGTTATGACTTGATGAATCGCATCATGACCGGCGGGCAGGATGTGCGCTGGCGGCGAATGGTTATCCAACGCGCCGGGCTGCCGGAGCGGGGCCGGTTGCTGGACCTGGGGGCCGGAACCGGCGACCTGGCCCGGGAGGCCCTGCGCCAGCGGCCGGGTGTTTTCGTCCTGGCTGCCGATTTCACCCTGGAAATGATGCGCGCCGGACAGGCGCGCCAGGCGCCCAATCCTGGCGGACCGGCCTGGTGTGCAGCCGACGCCGGGCGGCTGCCCTACCCGGGGAAGACTTTCGATGCAGTGGTATCGGGTTTCTTGCTGCGCAACCTCAGCCACGTGCAACGATGCCTCGACGAACAATACCGCGTGCTGCGACCTGGCGGGCGCATCGTTGCGTTGGACACCACCCCGCCGCCCCGCTCACCGCTGGCTCCCTTGATTCGCATCCACCTGCACCGGGTGATCCCCACATTGGGGCGCATACTCACCGGACAAACAGACGCTTACCATTATCTGCCCGACTCGACGGAAGGCTTTCTGGAACCAGAACAACTCGCTGCCCGGCTGCAAGCGGCCGGTTTCCAACAAGTAGGATTTCAAAGATTGATGTTCGGCACGATCGCCATCCACTGGGGCAAAAAGCCAAATGAGTGAGGCACCCTCTCGCCTGATCGTAGGCATCAGCGGGGCGTCGGGGGCCATACTGGGGATCCGCCTTCTGGAGGTTCTGAAGGAAACAGGCATCGAAACTCACCTGGTGCTGTCTCCGGCTGGCCGCGCCACAATCACCCAGGAAACCGATTGGAACGTAGCAGACGTGCTGGGTCTGGCAGACGTGACGTACCGTTATCACGACATCGGCGCGCCGATCGCTTCCGGCTCTTTCGAGACGCGGGGGATGATGGTTATGCCATGCTCGATCAAATCGCTCTCGGCGATTGCCAACGCTTACACCACGGATTTGCTATCCCGGGCGGCGGATGTGACGCTCAAAGAAGGCCGGCCTCTGCTGCTGGCCGTGCGCGAAACACCGCTCCACGCCGGGCATTTGCGCTTGATGTCCCTGGCAGCCCGTTCGGGGGCAGTGATCTTCCCCCCAGTGCCTGCTTTCTACGCTCGCCCGGCCAGCCTGCAGGAGGTGGTCGACCAGATCGTCGGGCGGGCGCTGGCGCGCATGGGCATCGAGAATAACCTGTACGAGAAGTGGAAGTAGACGGTAAACATTTTCTCTCTGTCGTGTGAGCAGCCCGCAGCGCCACCCATACCATCGAGAGTATCAGGGAAAATGAACACTACAGGATCACCCCATCCCAGCGAGCAACGCGATTTCGACAAGGCTGCACGGTGCGGCGAGCCTTCGTATGTCTGGCGCGCCGGCCAGGAGCGGCGACTGGCGATGATCTTACAGGCAGCCGGCGAGCGCATGCATGGGAATGTGCTCGAAAACGGCTGCGGTGTGGGCATGTACGTCGACCATCTATCGCCCTACGCTGGAGCAATCGTTGGGCTGGAATACGATTTTTCTCGCGCCGCCGAGGCCGGGCAGCGCGCTGCACAACTGCACAACGCCAACGTGCTGTGCGCGGCCGGCGAAGGGCTGCCCTTTTCCGAAAAAACCTTCAGCCTGATTCTCAGCCACGAAGTGCTCGAACATGTGCAGGATGACCGCCAGGCTGCTTGCGAGATGGTACGTACGCTGGACAGCGGCGGGCGCATCGTCCTGTTCGTGCCCAATCGCGGCTACCCCTTCGAGACACATGGCATTTACTGGGGCGGGCAATACCGGTTTGGCAATATCCCACTGGTCAATTATTTGCCCCGCCGGCTGCGCGACCGGCTGGCGCCCCACGTACGCATTTACAGCACATCCGACCTGGCGCGCCTGTTCGACGGCCTGCCGGTGCGCGTCGTTGAACGCAAGATCATCTTCGGCGCTTACGATAATATCATTGCCCGCTGGCCAACGGCCGGCAAGGCGCTGCGCGCCTTGCTGCAGGCGATGGAACGCACGCCTTTGCGCTTTTTCGGGCTGTCCCACTTTTGGGTTTTGGAGAAGTTGGTCGTAGACCTTTAGGATCTTTGAGACCCTAAAGGTCTGGCCAACACACAATGACATCGGGTCAAACAGGAAATGAAGAGAGGGGCTGACGGAAATCGTAGATTCCGTCGTGAATTGCCCAGCGGCAAGAACACGCGCTGCACGCCAGGCCGCCGGGTTCTTCGACCAAAGGGAAGTGGCCACACTGCGGGCAACGGAAAACAGCGCCCACCGCGGAGAGAGGCGGATCACCTACGGCTTGCGAGCGCACAAATACGCTGGGCGCAAGCTGCCACAGGTCGCCAGTCCACTGCGCCAGCGAGTCCATCCCAACCAACAAACGCAGGGGCACCCGGCGCTTCAAAACATCCATGCGGAAATGGGAGACGGTCAACTGGCGCTGGATGGCAAAGCCGCTTTCAACCAGCCAGGAGCGCACCGCCCTGGGATGGAAATCGAAATTCAAGGCGGCAAATTCGACAGGCTCCAAGGAGAAAGGGTTCCAATCCTGGCGATGTAAGGCATAGCGGAGGATCGCCTTGAGGTTCAACTTGTTGGCGAATTCCAGGATGAAAACCGCCCCTGGCCGCAATACCTGGCGCACCTGGCGCAGCGCCTGCGGCGCATCGGCCATGTGGTGCAAGGTGCGGATCATCGTCGCGGCGTCGAACAGGCCGGGTACGAAGGGCAGCCTGTAGATATCCGCAGCGACATACAGATAGCGGGGCGAATCGCCAAGCCGCTGGCGCGCCTGCTGCAATTGGGTGCGGGAGTAGTCCAGCAACACAATGCGTTCAAAGCCAACATAGCGCGGGGTATTGCGCCCCGCCCCGGCGCCCAATTCCAACAGCAATTGACCACCGCCTGGCAGAAGGCGCTTCAGGGCGATTTCCTCGACCCGGTCTTCATAGGCGCGCCCACCTTGCTCCCAGAACGAGGTCTGGTAATCCGAGCCTTCATAATCGCATACGGGTGGGAGGGAAGAGGTTTCCGTCATTCGCCCCGCACGTTGTTATAGCCGCGTCCCAGGCCGCGATAGTGAAAGCCCAGCTTGGTTACTGTTTCAGGGTCGTACATATTGCGGCCATCGAACAGCACCGGCTGGCGCATCACATCGCGGACGTGGGCCAGGTCGAGGTTTTTAAACTCGTTCCAATCGGTGATCACCATCAGAGCATCACACCCTTGAGCCATGCTGTAAATATCCGTGCACATTTCCACCTGGGGTAAGAGCGAACGGGCAATATCCATGGCCACAGGGTCGAAAGCCCGGACCTGCGCGCCTGCAGCGCTCAACGCATTGGCGATATCAATCGAGGGCGCATCGCGCATGTCGTCGGTATTGGGCTTGAACGAAAGGCCCAACAGTCCCACCGTCTTGCCGCGCAGGTCGCCCAGCATTTCCCGGACGCGCTGGATGGCCAGCGGGCGGCGGTCGTCGTTGATATCCATGACCGCGCGCAGCAGTTGCGGGTGACCACCCTTCTCCTCAGCCATGTAGGCCAGGGCCTTGACATCCTTGGGAAAACACGAGCCCCCATATCCCAGGCCGGCGTCCAGGAACATCGAGCCGATGCGCTTGTCGTAACCCATACCAACGGCTACTTCTTTTACATCTGCACCCAGCGCTTCGCAGATGTTGGCAATTTCATTGATAAACGAAATCTTGGTCGCAAGAAAGGCATTGGAAGCATACTTGATCATTTCGGCTGTGCGCAGATCGGTGATCACGATCGGAGCGCGCAGCGGCAGGTGCAGTTGCGCTACCTTTTCGGCAGCAGCCATATCCAAAGAGCCCAATACGGTGCGATGAGGCTGCATAAAATCACTGATGGCAGAGCCCTCTCGCAGAAATTCGGGGCAGGAAACCACCTGGAAAGGCACCGGGCTGGGCTGGTGTTTGCGCACGATATCCGCTACCCAGTCGCCCGTCCCTACCGGAACGGTTGACTTATTGACGATAATCAATGGGGTAGTCATCTTCCTGGCAATGGTCTCTGCCACTGCCGCCACGTGGCGCAGGTCGGCTTCGCCATCCACACCGGAGGGGGTCCCGACGGCGATAAAGACAAACTCTGTGCCTTGCAGGCCATCATCGTAAGATGTAGTAAAAGACAGCCGCCCCGCGGCCATATTCCGCTCGACCAGTTCTTTCAGCCCTGGCTCGTAAATGGGCATCTCACCGCGCTGCAAGCCTTCGATCTTCTTCTCGGCAATATCCAGAGCCATTACCCGGTTGCCCAGGTCCGCAAAGCAGGCTGCGGTGACCAGGCCGACGTACCCTACGCCGACAACACAAATTTGTTTCATGGTTAATCTCCTTGTACCCACTGATTGGCAAGTTTCTAATGCGCGCCTATCTTACCACAATCTATGCTCGGACATTCAAAAGCATTCTCGATTGGAGCAATCTGTAACCGGTCGATGAGGGGCCTATCCTTGTTGCCGGCTTTGTGTGGCTTACCCGGCACACGAGGTTTCTCAGTTATCCAGAAGCTACATACCACACACTGTTGGGTAACAATCACTGTCCACATAAGCCATCTATTCTAGGGTTACTCACCCAATAAAGATGACAATCATCCCAGATGTATGATATGTGTCACTTGTGAATTAGCCAAAATTAGTCTAAAATATTGGTAATAATTCTTATCTATTAAATCAGGAAATGGAGTTTCACCATGCAAATCACTCGTCAAGCCGATTATGCCGTACGCGCCGTGTTATACCTGGCTCAATTAGGTGTTGAGCAGCGCGCGGCCACCAGTCAGATTGCCCAGGAACAACAAATCCCCCCTTCATTTCTGGCAAAAATTGTATCTCAACTATCTGTAGCCGGGTTGCTTCAAACGTCGCGCGGAGCGCGCGGCGGTGTGTCGCTGGCACGCCCACCGGAGCAAATTTCTCTGCTCGAGGTGGTCGAGGCGATCGATGGACCTATCTTGCTCAACGAATGTGTGTCGGCCAGCGGCGCCTGCCTGTTCGGCGATTCTTGCCCGATGAAACCGATCTGGTGCGATGCACAGGCCGAACTGGTATATCGCTTGAAAACCACGACTTTTGACAATTTCTTAAGCCAGGGTTCGCTGCCGACTGCTGCTTAGAAATTTCCGTAGGATCGAATAGAAAAGACTGGCAAACTGCCGGGCATGCTGTTATCATTAGGCCGTCTGCGCCATGCGGACGGCCTATCAACGTTTTATCAACGTTTAAATCCAAGGAGTCGGATATGTCTGAACCACGTATTGTGCGCGCCCCGCGCGGGACGCAACTGACCTGCAAGTCCTGGCTTACCGAAGCCGTCTACCGGATGATCCAAAATAACCTGGATCCCGAGGTAGCCGAACGCCCCCAAGACCTGGTGGTGTACGGGGGACGAGGCAAAGCCGCTCGCAGTTGGGAAGCTTTCGACGCTATCCTGGCGACGTTGCGCGACCTGGAAGATGACGAAACGCTGCTGGTGCAATCGGGTAAACCGGTGGGGGTCTTCAAAAGCCACGTGGATGCACCGCGAGTGTTGATCGCCAATTCCAACCTGGTGCCACACTGGGCCACACAAGAACACTTCGACGAGTTGGCCGCAAAAGGGCTGATCATGTTCGGACAGATGACCGCCGGTTCGTGGATTTACATCGGCACCCAGGGTATCCTGCAAGGAACCTACGAGACGCTCGGGGCGCTGGCGCGGCAGCGCGGCTGGAGTTCGCTGAAGGGCAAGTTCGTGCTCACCGCCGGGTTGGGCGGCATGGGCGGCGCCCAACCCCTGGCAATCACGATGAACGAAGGCGTCGGGCTGGTGGTCGAAGTAGACCCGCAACGCGCCCGCCGCCGCCAGGAGATCGGCTATATCGACCTGGTCGTGGATACCCTGGAAGAGGCGATGACGCTGGTCGAGGAGCATGTCGAGCGAAAGATTCCCAAATCGATCGGCCTGATCGGCAACGCTGCCGACATTTACCCCGAGCTGGTGGTGCGCGGCGTCATCCCAGACGTGGTCACCGACCAGACTCCGGCGCACGATGTGCTGTTTTACGTGCCCTCCGGGTTGAGCGTGACGGCGGCTGAGGAGATGCGCCACAGCGACCCGGGCGAATACGAGCGCCGCTCGATGCAATCGATGGCCAAACACGTCGAAGCGATGCTGGCCTTCCAGCGCGCCGGGGCCGAGGTCTTCGATTACGGCAACAACCTGCGCCAGCGGGCTTACGATTACGGTGTGACGGATGCCTTTGAATTCCCCGGCTTTGTGCCGGCTTATATCCGGCCCTTATTCTGCCTGGGCAAAGGCCCCTTCCGTTGGGTGGCGCTCTCCGGCGACCCGGAAGACATCTACCGCACCGACGAAGCGGTGATGGAGCTTTTCCCGGAGGATGAACACCTGCGCCGCTGGCTAAAAATGGCGCGCGAGAAAGTGCCTTTCCAGGGATTACCGGCGCGCATCTGCTGGCTGGGCTACGGCGAGCGCGCCCGGGCCGGCTTGAAGTTCAACGAGATGGTCGCTCAAGGCGTGGTGAAGGCGCCCATCGTGATCGGGCGCGATCACCTGGACGCCGGCTCGGTGGCTTCTCCCAACCGCGAAACCGAGGGGATGAAGGACGGCACCGATGCGGTCAGCGACTGGGCGATCCTGAACGCGATGATCAACGCGGTGGGCGGCGCAACCTGGGTATCGTTCCACCACGGCGGCGGGGTGGGCATCGGCTACAGCCAGCACGCCGGGCAGGTGATCGTGGCGGACGGCACCCCGGCTGCGGCGCGCCGGTTGGAGCGCGTGCTGACCACCGATCCGGGAATGGGCGTCCTCCGCCACGCCGACGCGGGGTATGATGAGGCGATCCAGGCGGCGAAACAACACGGGGTCAAGATTCCGATGTTAAAATAAATCTGGGCGACCAGTTACCTTACAAAGCCAATCACCCGTACGGCATGCCGTACGGGTGATTGCATAACTGGCGTGGTATATTGTCTATTGACCTTTCCGATCGTTGGATATATACTAATTGTATATACCCAATTCCAATTAAGGATGGTGCCGGATGGAAACGGCTAAACTATTTGTCAATGGACGCAGCCAGGCCGTACGGCTGCCGAAATCCTTTCGCTTCGAGGGAAACAAAGTGTTCATCAAGAAAATAGGGAATGCGATCGTGCTCCTGCCCTACCACGAACCCTGGCAAATACTCTTCGACAGCCTGGACCTCTTTACTGACGATTTTATGAGCACACGCAACCAGCCACAGCAAGCGAAGCGAGAGGGAATTTTTGAATGAAATACATGCTGGACACCAATATCTGCATCTACCTGATCCGGCAGAAACCGCGACAGGTTTTGTCGCGCTTCCAGGAATGCCAGGCCGGCGAGATATGTATTTCATCAATCACTGCTGCAGAACTGTTTTACGGCGTTCAAAAAAGCCAACGTCCAGAACAGAACCGCGAAGCGCTGGAGCAATTCTTGATCCCATTGATCATTGCAGATTTCGATGCCCGGGCGGCGGCGGCCTACGGAAAGATCCGCCCGGCATTAGAGAGCCAGGGAACACCCATTGGGGCGCTCGACCTGTTGATTGCCGCGCATGCCCTGAGCCTGCAAGTCACATTAGTGACCAATAATACTGCCGAATTTGAGAGGGTACACGATTTAAACCTCGACAACTGGGTGAGTGAGTAAATGATGATGCCTACTGCGATCCTTTCTGTCCACGACAAAACCGGCCTGGCCGAATTTGCGGGCGGCCTGGTCGCCCTGGGTTGGAAACTGCTTGCCTCCGGCGGCACGGCCCGCCTGCTGCGCCAGCATGATCTGCCGGTGACGGAGGTGGCCGATTACACCGGCTCGCCTGAAATCCTGGGCGGGCGGGTGAAGACGCTGCACCCGGCCATCCACGGCGGGCTGCTGGCGCGGCCCGGCCAGGCAGACCGCGAGGAGCTGCTGGCCCTGGGTTGGGGGCCTATCGACCTGGCAGCGGTCAACCTGTACCCCTTCGAGCAGACCATCGCCCGTCCCGGGACCACCCTGGAGGAGGCCATCGAGAATATCGACATCGGCGGGGTGACGCTGATACGGGCGGCGGCCAAGAACCACGCCCGGGTCATTCTGGCCTGTGAGCCGGCGGATTACCCTCAGGTGCTGACTGCTCTCCAGGCCGGCGAAGTGGATGACGCCGCCCGCCGGCGCCTGGCCGCCAAAGGCTTTGCGCTCACGGCGCGTTACGAGGCGGCCATCGCGGCTTACCTGGGCGAGATGGCGGGGATAGAGCAGCCGCTGGCTTTGAACCTGTACCCGGCCAGCAAGCTGCGCTATGGCGAGAACCCACACCAGGAAGCCACGCTGTACAGCTTTGTGCCGGGGGATGGGCCGCTGGGGGGCAGCGTTTTGCAGGGCAAGGCGCTCTCGTACAACAATCTGCTCGACCTGGACGCAGCCTGGCGGGCGGCGGTGAGCTTCGAGCGCCCGGCGGTGTGCATCGTCAAGCATCTCTCGCCCTGCGGCATTGCAACAGCAGAAAGCCTGGCAGAAGCCTTCCGGCTGGCCCTGGCCAGCGATCCGGTCTCGGCCTTTGGCGGGGTGATCGCTGCGAACCGGCCCTTCGACGGAGCGATTGCCGGAGCGCTGGGCGACCTGTTCGTGGAGTGCATTGCTGCGCCGGGTTTCACGGCCGAGGCGCAGGGACGGCTGGCAGCCCGCAAGAATTTGCGCCTGGTGGCGATGCCGGGCCTGTCGCTCCAGCCGCCCTTCGAGCTGCGCTCGGTCAACCAGGGCCTGCTGCGCCAGTCGCTCGACCTGGGCGACCCGGCGGGCAGCGAATGGCGGGTGGTAACGTCGCGCCAGCCGGACGAAGCGGAATGGCGCGCCCTGCGCTTCGCCTGGAAGTCCTGCCAGCACGTCAAATCCAATGCCATCGTCTTCGCCAGGAGCGAGGGGGAAAGCGAAGCCACGGTGGGCATCGGCGGGGGGCAGCCCAACCGGGTGGACTGCGTGCGCATCGCGGCGCAGCGGGCCGGCGAGCGCGCCCGGGGAGCGGTAATGGCTTCGGATGCCTTCTTCCCCTTCCCCGATTCGGTAGAGGAAGCTGCCCGCGCCGGGATCACAGCGATCATCGCCCCGGGCGGCTCGCTGCGCGACGAAGAAGCGATCCAGGCCGCCGAGCGCGCAGGGTTGGCGATGGTGTTTACCGGGGTGCGGCACTTCCGGCACTGACGTCCCCGGACGGCGTGACGAAAAGCCAGCGAAAGGGTTATATTGGGTACAGTTTGGTCATCCTTCGGAGGTAGCTATGAGTCTATTGCAAGGTAAGACGGCCCTGATTTTCGGCGTTGCCAACGAGCGTTCGATCGCCTGGGGGATCGCCAAAGCCTTTCACCAACAGGGGGCAACGCTTGGATTGAGTTACGCGGGCGAGGCGCTGGAGCGGCGCGTGCGCCCGCTGGCGCAGAGCATCGGCTGCGCCTTCGTCGAGCAGTGCGACGTGGCTTCGGACGAGGAAATCCAGGCGGTGGCGGAAAAGGCAGCCAGCGCGTTTGGCGGCGTGGATATCCTGGTGCACTCGATTGGCTTCGCCAACCGGGAGGAACTGGTGGGGCCGTATTACAACACCAGCCGGGCGGGTTTCCACCTGGCGATGGATATCAGCGTCTACTCTTTCACCGCCCTGGCCAAAGCCTTCCAGCCGCTGCTGCGCCCCGGCGCTTCCTTGCTGACGCTCACCTATTACGGCTCCGAAAAGGTGGCCCCCCACTATAACGTGATGGGAGTGGCCAAAGCGGCATTGGAAGCTTCAATGCGTTACCTGGCTTACGACTTCGGCCCGCAAGGGATACGGGTCAACGCCATTTCTGCCGGGCCGATCCGCACGCTGGCGGCGGCGGGCGTCTCGGGTTTCAAGAACATGTACCGCCGTTTCGCCGACTTCGCCCCGCTGCACCAGAACGTCAGCATCGATGACGTGGGCAATGCGGCGGTTTTCCTGTGTTCCGATCTCTCGGCGCGCACAACCGGGCAGGTGGTTTTCGTCGACTCGGGGTACAATATTATCGGTATATCCGAGGCCCTGGAAGAAAAGGAGCAAGCCTGAAGCGGTATGTTTCGAAGACGTGACGAAGCCCCCACCCCTGCCGTGCAGCCGGCGCCCGCCGAGCGCGTCACATCCGTGCTCGGCCCGGGCATCATCTGGAAAGGCAACCTGAGCGGCAGCGGCGGGGTGCGCATCGAGGGCTCTTTCGAAGGCGAGATCGCCCTGCGCGGGCTGCTGGTGGTCGGCGCTACCGGGCGGGTGACCTGCCCGCATCTGCGCGCCAATACGGTGGTGATCGCCGGGGCGGTGCGCGGCGACATCACCGCCGAGAAGGTCGAAATCCGCTCCACGGGGCGGGTGTGGGGCGACGTGGTGGCGGCGGCCTTCGCCACCGAGGAAGGGGCCTTCTTGCGCGGGCAAATCCGCATGGAAGACTCGGTGGACATCGGGGTGAGCCAGGCGCCGCCCTCCGAGCCGAACGTGGAGGGCTGAAAGCTGAACCCTGATCGCTGAGCGCTGCCTACCAAAGAGGGATTGGCCATGACTCACATCGACGGCAACGTAACCTGCGCCGAATTTGTCGGGCGGGACAAAATCGTACACTACGGCTTCTCGGCGGAAGACGTCGAGCGGCTGATCGAGAAAGTGCTGAACCTGCTGGCTGGCGGGGCGGTTTTCAGCGCGGCGCAGGCGGGCGCGGCGCGCCCCGATGAGGCGTTGAGCGCCGAGCTGCACGGCGAGCGGCTCACCTTCCATCCCGGCGCAGCGCTGCAGTTGGCCGGCCTGCGCCGCGAGCGCGCCTACCTGCTCTCGCTGGTCGTGCGCCGCGAGTACATGGCCTGGGCAACCCGGTTCATCCCGCTGGCAGCGCAGATGGACGAGCGCCCCGACCTCTCCGGGCTGGAAATCCCGTTCGCTTTCACAGAATATTGCCTGCCGCCGCCCGGCTCCCCGCTTTCTGCCCATCCAAAGCCGATCCCGTTGGAGGACATCACCCAGGCGCAGGCGCGCCACGCCGCCTTCGTCATCCTGGGCGACCCGGGCAGCGGCAAGACCACCACCCTGCAGAAGATGGCCTTCGAGGCCGGGCGCGCCCGGCTGGAAGGAAACGGCGGGCGCATCCCGCTGTTCGTGCGCCTCAGCCAGCAGGGGCAGCGCGATCCATATGAATTCCTGCAAATCGAGTGGGAGCGACAAACCGGGATCGACTTCGCCGCCGCCCTGGCCGGCGGGCGCGCCCTGCTGCTGGTCGACGGGATCAACGAGCTGCCCCGCCAGGAGCGGGACGCCTGCCTGAAGGCCTGGCGGCTGTTCAAAGAAGATCACCTGGGCGGCAACCAGATCGTCTTCACCTCGCGCAAGATCGATTACGAAAGCCATGACGTGGTATTGAACCTGCCGCGGGTGATCGTCGAGCCGCTGGACGACGAACGCATCGCCGCCTACCTGCGCCAGGACCAGGCCGAAGGGCTGGAAGCGCTGCTGGACGACCCGCGGGCGCGCCTGCGCCGCCTGGCGCGCAACCCTTTCAACCTGCGCCTGCTGGCCCTGGCCTACCGCTTGAACCAGCGCATCCTGGCCAACCGCGGCAAACTGCTGAAATGGTTCGTCGAGATGCTGTTCCTGCGCGAACATGGGATGGCCCAACCCGGCTGGCTGCCCCGCGAAGCGCAGCGGCGGGCGCTGGCGCAGATGGCCTACGCCATGCAGGCGCAGGGCGAAAGCACCACGCTCTCCCTAGCGGCGGCGCGGGCCGCCCTGCCGGAGGCGGTAGACCTGGACGGCGAGCGCATCCCAATCCCGCCGTCCGACCTGCTGCGCTTCGGGCGAGCGGCGACGATCCTCGACCCGGGCGTCAAACCCGAGGTGCGCTTCTACCACCACCTGATCCAGGAATATTTTGCGGCCGTCGAGCTGCTGCGCCGTTTCGAGGGAGGGGAGGCGCTGGGCTGCCTGTGGCGCACGCCGCGCCTGGCTTCTGAGATGCCCCCCGCCCAGGCCGGCGAGTGGGACCCGCTGCCCGAGCCGCCCGCCAGCGGATGGGAGGAGACCACGCTGCTGGCCTGCGGGCTGGCCGGCGACCCCGGCGCTTTGATCGAGGCGGTGCGGCTGTGCAACCCGGCCCTGGCCGGGCGCTGCCTGGACGAGGCCGGCATCCTCGCCCCGCCAGAAGTTGCCCGCAAGGTGGCCGCTGATTTGCTGGACGAGCTGGGCAACCCGGCGGTGCACCTGCGCGCCCGCCTGCAGGCCGGCTTCATCCTGGGGCGGGCCGGCGACCCGCGCTTCCCGGCGCAGGAGTTCGGCGGGGTGCGCGCCATCCTGCCGCAGATGGTGGAAGTACCTGCCGGGTGCTACACCCTGGGCAGCCGCCCGGGCGACCCGCAGGCTTTCGATCCAGAAAAGCCGGCCTGTAAAGTCGAGCTGGAGGCGTTTTCCATCGGGCGCTGGCCGCTGACCAACGCCGAGTTCGCCTGCTTCATGCAGGCGGGCGGCTACGAAGACGAAGCGCACTGGCAGGGCGAGCTGGCCAAACGCTGGCTGCGCGGCGAAGACGTGGCCGGCGGGTTATTAGGCCGCTGGCTGGAAATCTGGAACTGGCTGAGGAACAACCCGGATTGGAAAGCACAATTCCAACAAAGCGGGTTGTATTCGCCTGCTGAGATTGAGTCCTATGAGTACATGGCTGGCCTGAACGAAGATGAGCTAAAAAGCGAGCTATCCCGGCAGTTGGGCGAGAAGTCGCGCCGCCGGCCGCACTACTGGGACGACGCCCGCTATAACAATCCCTCGCAGCCGGTGGTGGGCGTCACCTGGTTCGAGGCGCGCGCCTACTGCGCCTGGCTGTCGAGCGTGACCCACCGTGTCTTTCGCCTGCCCGGCGAAGCCGAATGGGAAGCCGCCGCTCGCGGCCCGTCCGCCTCGCCCGGTCTGGCCGGCAGGGCCAGGAGCCTGCTCCCCTCTCCCAAGGTTGGGAGAGGGGC
Source organism: uncultured Anaerolinea sp. (assembly GCA_964595435.1). Lineage (GTDB taxonomy): Bacteria > Chloroflexota > Anaerolineae > Anaerolineales > UBA4823 > RBG-16-57-11. The sequence goes on from CAZQQJ010000010.1 coordinate 92,753, forward strand.
CAATGGTGAGGGCCGGATTTACCCCTGGGGCGACGAGTGGGACGCGGGAAAGGCCAACACCCTGGAAGGGCGCGTGCTGCGCCCCTCGCCGGTTGGGGCGTACGCCGCGGCGGGCGGGCGAGGGCCGTTCGGCGCGGAGGATCAAGCCGGCAACGTGTGGCAGTGGACGGCCAGCCTGTACCGCCCCTATCCCTACGACGCTGCGCAGAGCGAAGACCCGGAAGCGGAGGGTGAACGCGTGGTGCGCGGCGGTTCATGGCTCTACGACCAGCGGCTCGCCCGTTGCGCCTGCCGTTTCAGGATCGCTCCCGTCTTCTACTTCGAGAGTCTCGGCTTGCGGGTGCTTTCGCCTGGTTCTGAGAGCTGATTCCTGGCTTCTGTTTCCTGGGAGCTGGTTTCTGGGGGGTCTGGGGGGCTACGCCCCCCGGCCGAATCGATTTTTAAAAATGAAGACTTACCGAAACCTGTACCCGTATATCTGTAATTTCGACAACCTGCTGCTGGCTTTCCACAAGGCAGCCAAAGGCAAGCGCCGCAAGGCAGACGTGGCCGCGTTCGAATACCACCTGGAAGACAACCTGTTGGCGCTGCAGGACGAGCTGCAGGCGCAGAGCTATGCGCCCGGCGGCTACCACAGCTTCCACATCTACGATCCCAAGCCGCGCCTGATCTCGGCGGCCCCGTTCGGCGACCGGGTGGTGCACCACGCCCTGTGCAACGTGATCGAGCCGATTTTCGAGCGGCGCTTCATCCACGATTCCTACGCCTGCCGGCGCGGCAAGGGCACCCACCAGGCGGTGGACCGCGCCCAGGAGTTCGCCCGCCATTATCCCTACGTGCTCAAGTGCGACGTGGAACATTTCCTCTGGTAGCCTTTAGGCGAACGTTGGGGCAGGCCTGATATGGCTTTCAGTCGCCTGGCCTCATGGCGGATACTGCTGCGAAATCAACCAAAGCATGTTTGGGCGCGGAGTCGAGGCTTCGGCCGGGTTATTGGCTGGCAAAATCTCCGGCTGAAGCCTCGATTCCACGATACCAGCCGACTCGAAATGGAATTCGCCAACGGTATCATGGCGTGGGCGAAGGCGTGGCAAACAGCTCTTTCAGATTGGAACCCAACTGCAGATCGGCGGCGGTGCGATCCAGCAGGGATAGCATGGCGGGGAGTTGATCGAGCTTGAAGTAGGAGCGGAACAGTTGCGTGATGGCGTCGTTGAACGCCCAGCGGACGGTGCTCCAGGAAGGCAGCGAGGGCTCCGGACGGGCAGCGGGGAGCAGCTCCAGGGCAGCGGCCCACTGCGGGTAGCGGTTCTGGTAGCCGGTCAGGTAGCTCAGTTCGGCCTGGCGCACAGGGAAGGAAACGCCGGTTTCGACAAAACGGGCGTGGTTTTGCGGCAAGAGCAGCCATTTCAGGAACAACCAGGCGGCGAGCTGGCGCGACGGCGATGAAGAGAATATGACGTAGGACGGGCCGTATACGGCAGTGACCGGGGCGGCGACGGCGGATGGGTAGGGAATGACCATCCAGGCGTCGCGACTGCCCGCCTGGTTAAAGACCTGTGCCTGGTAGGGGATATCCGCCAGGCTGCCGGTGGCAAACAGGCCACGGCGGGCGGCAAAGTCGCTGGCAGGATCGGACGCCTCGGGGAACCAGATGCAGCCCAGGTCGTACATGCCCTTGAAAGAAGTAAAAGCCTCTTCGATGAGCGGGTTATCGAACTGATAAGCAGGCTGGTCGGCGCCCGGCTCGGGCACGCGCAGAACGTCTCCGCCTGAGGAATAAACCCAGCTCAACAGTACAGCGTAATCGCTGGAGGCGATCCAGCCGCCCGTGCCGTCGTTTTCGGCTAGCATGTCGGAGCCATTGGCCCGGGCAGCGGTGCAGGCCTGCTGCGAGAACTGTTCCGGCGTGGCAGGCGGGGCGCGGAAACCCAGTTCTTTGGCCCAGGTGGTGTTATAAAACAATAGCTGGGCGGAACTCTGCGCGGGCAGGCCCAGCCGCCGGCCATCGACGACATCCTGCGACCAGAAGACCGGGTAGAAATCGAGCCGTTCTTCGGCGGTCAGTCCCCACTGCGCATCTTCGACGTAGGGCTGCAAATCCACCAGGGGGTGGACGGCATCCCAGGCCTGAGCCTGGTATAGAAAGCCGGCGGCAAGGTCAAGGGCTTTATCGTCAACCAGGGCAGCGCGCACGCTTTCATCCAGCCGGTCGTAACTGGAGAGCGATTCGGGCACCACGACGATATTCCAGGGGTTGGACAGGTTGAACTCATCGACCTGCTGGCGGATGATTTTACCGGCTGCACCAGACCAGGGGTGCCAGAAGTGGATGATGACGCCGCGCACCTGGTTCGAAGAAACGTCGATGCGTGGGGGCGGCGGAGTATCCGTGGCCGGGAGGGCGGCGGTTGGGGTCGAGGAAGGGGCGACGGTGGCGGCACGCGGCAAACCGGCTGTGGGGGTCTGCGTCACCTGCGGCAGGCGCGCCTGGCAACCGGCAAGGCCCGCCAAAAGCGCCAACAGGATGATCCATACCAGGCAGCGTTTCATCGCGGCCTAGTTTATCATTATTTCTTTGTTTGAGTGAGGAGTAATCGGCCAATCTGTGGCCAGGCAACAAGAGCGCGTGTTCTGAGCAGTCGATAGAGGGGAAGCGATGCGTGTTCATTACAGCCTCACCTACAATGAACACGCATCGCTCAACTACTTTCAGGCCGGCGCGACCATCTTCCAGAAATCTGGAGAAGCCTGTTCTTGCGGGAGAATGGAGGGGTATGCACCCGGTGTTGCCGGAACGGCCAGGTCGAAGGAGTACCAGGGGTTGGCGTCCGGCGCGCCGAAGCATACCCGGGCAGTCCCCTGCGTGGCATCGAACAGCATGGCATGAACCGTACCAAAGTATTCCGGATAATAGTGGCAGCTCAAACCGGCGGGATAGGGGGTGGAAAGAAAATCCTGCATCGGCTGCATACTTACCGGACGGCTGGCTGTTTCCAGGAAGCGGGTAACCGCTTCACGGCGAACAAGCGAGTTGCCCATCACCTCGCCCTGACAGGCGCCCATCTCTGGCAGGGCGTAGTGGTTGGTGGCGCACAGGTAGGGCCGAGGAGAGTCCGGGCCGATCTGATGCACGGCGTGGTGCGGGCCGTACCCCTCCAGCAGCGCAGCCGCGCCGCCCCGGTCTGCCAGGATCAGGATGGCGTTACCACACTGCGGGAACCCCTCCGCCAGGGCCAACGCCTCATCCACCGTGCGGCAGGTCTCCAGGACCGCCCGCACCAGCGCCCAAAACTGGAACCCACTCTGGATCGGGGGACGTACGGGGCCGACAGGAATGCCGCCAGCGGATGTGGTCACGATCAGACCGTGCTCATTCATCCCCTCGCTGCGCCCGAACAGCATGATCGAGAAACCCAGGTGGCGATATTTTCCTTCGATCTGCGTGGTACACAGGCGCAGGTCGTCCGAGCTGTCACTGAAGTCGAACGTGCGCGCTGCCAGGACGTGGCCGTTTTCCGTCGCCGCGGGCAGCACGGCGAAGTGGCTGCAACCCGTTGCTCGCAGGTAGGTGCTGGCGTAATAGACGACGTCCTCAACCGGGATGCCGGCTCCATCTGCCAGCCCGTGGATTTCTTCGTTAACGCCGGGGCAGTAGCGGTCGAAGAACTGCATTACCTGGCGGAAAACATCCGGCGAGAAAGCGCCCTTGCCGGAACGGATGAACGCCAGCCAGCCTGGAACCGCGGCGATGATCTCCCCTTGCATCCGCCCGGCCTGATAGGCTGTTCCTTGCAGTAGGGCGTGGTGGAATTGAACCTGTTTGGAGGGTATCGTATCCATGATCTTATCTCCTGTAAGTGGTGTGTGCGGACGTAATAATACGCTCACAGGCGACAGGATCATTGACCGATCTTGCGAGCCCGCTTTGCCGATCTTGCGAATTCGTGCTTCGGCTTTGTAACAAGAGATGGCTTATTGCACCGGCAGGCAGATTTCCAGCAGGTATTTGCCCTCGGGGTGCGTTTCGGGTGTCTGGTAATACACCTCGTAGGTGGGCATATCGCCGGGAAGGTAGCCGCTGTCCGGCAGCCAGGCGCCATACAAGGCGTGATAGACATCGGCAATCCGCTCTGCATGGCAGGCAACCCGGCAAACGGCGTACATTCCCCCATTCAATTCCATATAACTGACGCGTTCCTGGGGAGAAGGCCTTTGCGGGATGGTAATACAGGCATAGTAACGGCAGCGGTTGTGGGGCGTGATGAACGGATCGTCGAAAGAGATGCCGATCACCAGGGTGTGTTCGTCCATTATTCCATGCTGCCGCGCCCAGCGGAACAGCCGGTTCCAGGCAGCACAAATTTTGGGCAGGCTGTACCCCTCCAGGTTGGCGACGTAGGCCACCAGCCGTTGAGGCAGTTGCCTGACCTGTACATCCCAGGCCAACCCATCCGCTACGGCTGGCCCAGGGCTCTCCCCCGCCTGACGCGAACGCTCGATCAGTCCTTTGAACGCTTCACCCTTGAGAATGCGAAACTGGCTGGCAGGAATGCCGAAATGCTCTTTGAACGAGCGAGCGAACACCGCGGACGAAGTAAAACCGGAGGCAAAAGCAATTTCGGTGATCGAAGCCTCCCGGTTTTTGATCAACAGGTTGGCAGCGCGCTCCAACCGCAGGCGGTTGATATACTGGTTGGGCGTCTCACCCAGCCGGGCGGCAAAGATGCGGTGAAAGTGGAAGGGCGAGAGCAACGCGGCGCGGGCGACCTGCTCCAAGCTGATCTCGTCCGCCAGGTGTTCGTCGATATACGCCAGTGCCCGGTCGATCACCGGCTGGTAGGCATGCGCCGTCTGAGGAACTTTCCAGGGAGCCATAAAAGCGATTATACTTTACGGAAACCAAGAGAAAAGCAGAGGATTCTATGAACTCGACCCTTGAACTGCTGGCCAACCGCCGCTCCACTCGCATCTACGACCCCACCCCTTTGACCCAGGAGGAAAAAGACGCCATCCTGGGAGCCACCCTGCGGGCGCCGACCGCCGGGGCGATGATGCTCTACACCGTCATCGAGGTCGAAGACCCGGCATTGAAGGACCGGCTCGCCGATACCTGCGACCACCAGCCCTTTATCGCCACCGCGCCGTACGTGCTGCTGTTCCTGGCCGACTACCAACGCTGGATGGACCTGTACGCAGCAGCCGGCTGCGAAGCGCGCGCCGGCGAGCTGGGCCTCCAGCCGCGCTCACCCGGCGAAGGCGACCTGATCCTGGCCCTGATGGACGCACTGATTGCCGCCCACACGGCAGCGATCGCGGCTGAGTCGCTGGGGATCGGCTCGTGTTATATCGGCGACATCATCGAAAATTGGGAGATTCACCGGGATCTGTTCGCCCTGCCACGCTATACCTTCCCCGCGGCGTTGATCTGTTTTGGCCGGCCGCAGGGCAAGCGCGACGGGCCGCTGGTGCCGCGCTTCGAACGCAAATTTATCGTCCACCAGAACCAATATCGCCGCTTCACGCCCGAAGAGCTGGACGATCTGCACCTGCCTTTCGGCCGCCGCTCGTTCGAGCGGCGCGAATTTCCCAACGGCGCCCAGAACGTGGTGCAGTTCAATTACATCCGGAAATATACCGCCGATTTCTCGCTGGAGATGACCCGCTCGGTGCGCGAAATGCTCAAGAGCTGGCGCGGAGATTAGCGGTACGGCTCGATCCAGAACGCCCCCAGGCGGCAGAAATCAGCCAGGGCCTGAATTGCGCCGATGCTGGGGCGCAAATGGAAAGTCGAATGATCCGGCTCGAACAGGTAATAAGAGGCGGGTACGCGCCGCGGTTCATAATCCAGGAAGGCCTGCTCCAGGGCATCTGCCAGGCCGAGGGCGTCTTCCAGTACAACCGGCCAGGCGCGGGGCGTTTCGGTTGCGGCATTCCCCGGCAGCACGCCTACCGGGGAATAACCGGCCAGTTCAAGATCGAGCAGGTCCCACGGGCCGGGCAAGTCCATCCCCAGGGGAGTCCAGCCATAGTCCTGGGCCAGGTCGAGCAACCCGAACCAGGTGGTCTGGGTCAAGCCCAGCATCCTGGAATCGTCGTTCTGGTTTCTCAAGCGGATCGCGCTGCTATAACGATAAGGCATCGAAGCACACCGCAGTTGGCCTGGCCTGCAAAATAAAACCTGCCGCCGATCAAACGCGGCGCGGGTCGGGTTGTTCCGGTTTCGCCGGTCGGGCGGTACCGCACACCCGGCACTCGCTATCTTCTGCCAAAAACGCCACCCGGCATTTGGGGCAAGAGAGATAATCGTCCCAGGCCATCTCCAACTTCAGGCGGCGTTCTTTTTCACCAGCCGTCTTCTCATCGTACACGGCCTGCAGCGGCCCGGCAGCGCGGCGGACCGCCTCCCAGGCGCGGTCTTCCAGGTCCAGGTCATTGACCGTTTTTGCCACACCCACCCCTTGATCCATGACCTTACCGGCCATGTCGAGCAGGTCCCCTGCCCCGGTTCGTCCTTTGCCCAGGCGCAGGCCATCCTGCACCAGGTCAAGCAATTTTTGGCCGCCTTCCTTGACCGTTTCCAGCAGGCTCTCCGAGGAAATTTTGCTGATCTCCACCTGGGTGGTTTCGCCAAGCGGGGTGAGGGTCAGGTTCAAAGCCGGCGCCAACCCGCCGGAGGTGCGCAAGAGCACTTCGCCGTGCAGGGCGCCGCCGGAATCCGGCTGCTGGAAGCGGATATCGGTCTTTTCCTGGCGGGCAAATTCGTTGACCAGGGCATCGACCAGATCGCGCGGCGCCACCCCGCGCCAGTTCGCTTTCCCCTCTGGAGCGATCTGCCGGGCCAGCGCGCCAATCCCCACCAGTCCGGCGACTCCGGCCGCCCCGACGGCCACGTCACTGGCAGAAATAGCGGGCCTGGCGGCCGCCTCACCGCTCTTCGCCTGCAAGCGATCCTTCAGGCGCTGGTCGTGGGCAGCCAATGCAGCGCGCGATTTCAACGTTTCCCACTTGCGCTCCAGGGCCTTGCCCAGGGATGCCGGTGAGAAATTGGCGGCAAAAAACTGGCGGTCTGCCGCGTCCAGTTGCAGGAAAATTTCCTTTTGGGCATCGTTCAGCGTTGCTAACTGGTCGGCGGAAAGGGGAGTGTAATCGAAAGTCTGATCGTTCATAAACGTTTACCTGGAGATGACGGTATATTCGTCAAGATTATATCACGCAGAGCCAGTCCTGCCGGCTGGCGGGGCGGTGGCTCTTCCACCTTTGACGGGATTCGATGCTTTAGCCGGACCAGATATAGCAGTGCCATCCGGCTGAAGCCTCGAATCCGGCGGCAGATCGGTGTCTTTTCCCGCTAAAGTCGGTAGGGTCGGGGCGGCCAGTCATATGCGTCTATCTCTTTCGATTCGGGATTATAATGCAATTATTCGAGCCTAAAAACGAGAAGACAAAAAAGGAGTTTTGACAATGGGTGTATCAACTGAGATTCTTGAAACCACTTCGAATGCCTGGGATGCAGCTCCGGACCCGCGCAAACTGCTGCACGCGCAGGACCCGGAACTCTATGAAGCGATTGAAGCCGAACGACAGCGACAGAACGATGGCATCGAAATGATCGCCTCGGAAAACTACGTCAGCCCGGCCGTCCTGGCTGCGCTCGGTTCGGTATTGACCAATAAATATGCCGAGGGTTATCCCGGCCACCGTTATTACGGCGGTTGCCAGTGCGTGGATGTGGCCGAGAACCTGGCTATCGAGAGGGCCAAAAGACTATTCGGGGCAGATCACGCCAACGTGCAGCCACACAGCGGCGCACAGGCCAACGGGGCGGCCTACCAGGCTCTGATCAAACCCGGGGACAAGGTACTGGCGCTCAAACTGGATCACGGCGGCCACCTGACGCACGGATCGGCGTTCAATTTTAGCGGTAAGCTGTACCAGTTTATCCATTACGGTGTACACCCGGAAACAGAAGTGCTGGATTACGACGACCTGGCCAAGATGGCCGAGGAGCATCGCCCGGCGCTGGTGCTGGCCGGCGCCAGCGCCTACCCGCGCTGGTTCGACTTCAAGCGCCTGCGCGAGATTGCCGACGCTGTCGGCGCTTATTTGATGATGGATATGGCTCACATCGCCGGGTTGGTCGCTACCGGGCTGCACCCCGACCCGGTGCCTTACTGCGATATCGTGACCTCTACCACACACAAAACGCTGCGCGGCCCGCGCGGCGGGTTGATCCTGTGCAAAGCCGAACTGGCTAAGAAAGTGGACAGCGCGGTGTTCCCCGGCCTGCAGGGCGGCCCGTTGATGCACGTGATCGCTGCCAAGGCCGTTGCCTTTGGCGAAGCGCTGCGCCCTGAATTCAAGGCCTACTCCCAGCGTGTAGTGGACAACGCCCAGGTGCTGGCCAGCAGCCTGCAGAGCGAGGGCTTCCGCCTGGTCAGCGGCGGCACCGACAACCATCTGATGCTGGTCGACCTGCGCTCGTTCAACGTCAGCGGGAAAGAAGCCCAGGAAGTGCTGGACAACTCAGGCATCCACACCAACAAGAATATGATCCCTTACGACCCTGCCAAACCGACCGTGACCAGCGGCATCCGCCTGGGCACGCCTGCTATCACCACGCGTGGTTTCGGCCCAGGTGAAATGAAGCAAATCGCCGCCTGGATCGGCGAAATCCTGCGCGACTCCCAGAACGAGGGCTTGCAAGAACGCGTGCGCGGCGAGATCAAGCAGCTTTGCGAGCATTTTCCAGTGCCTGCCTGATCGTTAATCGCCTGGTATGCCAGTTGCGGACTCCGTTCGCAACTGGCATACCAGTAGGCCCCCCATTGAGCATGAAGCTGCAAGGCCGCAAAATCTCCCCCGGGATCGTAGCGGGCGAGGCCCTGGTCACCTCCATGGGCATTTCTTTCTTCGGCGGAGTCGACCCTGAAAGCGGCGTGGTCGTGGAGCGCGGCCACGAGTTGGAGGGACGATCGATCGCCGGCAAAATCCTGGTCTTCCCCACGGGCAAAGGTTCCACGGTCGGCTCGTATACCCTCTATCGCCTGAAATTCAACGGCAAAGCCCCGCTGGCGGTAGTCAACGCCGAGTGCGAAACGATCACCGCAGTGGGGTGTATCATCGGCGAGATCCCCTGCGTGGATCAAATTGCGATCCAGCAGATCCGGACAGGCCAGAAACTGATCGTGAACGGAGAGGCGGGAGAGGTATACTTGGGGCCTATGGCTGCTCCTTTATCCCCAATTCCGGCCCTGCCTCTCCCGCCCGCACTGCGCGGCTGCGAGCCGGGCACTTTTACCGAAGCGACGATGACCCGTCGCCTGCCGGGCATCGCCCGGCGCACAGCGCAAGACGCCGCCTGGCATCCCCAGGCGGCGGCCCGGCTGGAGGCATTGGCCGCCGATATGCCCCACGGCCGCCTGCGCCCTATCGATGACCCCGGCGCGCCGGATAGCGAAGCGTGGGCGGCTTACCTGGCGCCCTGGCTGGGACGGACCTGGCTGGAGGCGCCCTGGTTCGACGCAGAAATCTATTTCTTCCGCCGCATCCTGGAGGCCAGCGGCTATTTCCAACCCGGGGCGGGCCATGGCGTCGATCCTTACCGCCCGCAAAAGCACGAAGGGTTGGCCGGCGTCCTGGAGGCGCTGGAGCCGCTGTGCGCCGAGACGGATGCCATGCGAATGGAAACGGCCACTCAAAACCGGACGCCCAGCCAATCGCCCCCATCTGCCAGCCTGCGCCACCTGCTTCACTCTGTGGTGTGGGGCAACCAGGCCGACCTGAGCATTTTCCCGGCCGGCGGCGGGCAGCCTGCTCGCCCCAGCGAAGAGCAGTTAGCGACCCACCTGCTGGTTGACGATGCAGCAGCGGCCTGCAATTACCTTTGCAGCCGGCCGCCCGGAGAGGCGCGGGTGGATTTCATCCTGGACAACGTCGGCCTGGAGCTGGCTGATGATTTGCTGCTGGCCGATTTCTTGCTCTCCAGCCGCCTGGCGGGAACCGTTTACCTGCACGCCAAAGCCCATCCCACCTACGTTTCAGACGCGACCACGGCGGATATCCTCGAAATGATGACTTACCTGGAGCAGAGCGAGAGGCCCAGCGTCAGCCAGATGGGAAAGCGCATCCAGGAATATCACCTGGGCAGGCGATTACGCCTGTGTGCGGAAGATTATTGGGTTTCGCCGCTGCCCGGCTGGGAAATGACTGCCGCGCTGCGCCAGGAACTGGCCCAATCCGACCTGCTGATCAGCAAGGGCGATGCCAACTACCGCCGCTGGCTGGGTGATCGCCACTGGGATTTCACCGCGCCTTTTGCCAGCATCCTAGCCTACCGGCCGGCGCCGGTGCTGGTATTGCGCGTGCTCAAGTCCCAGATCATCACCGGGCTGCCGCCCGGCAAAGCTGAAGAAATGGATCGCCAGGAGCCGGACTGGATGTACAACGGCCACTGGGGCGTGATCCAGTTTTCGTTCTAATTTAACTGAACGTCATTTTGTGTGGCCCAAACCTGACACCCTAATTTTGCGCAAAATCAGGGCGTCAGGTTTGCGAGCAGCTACTGGGACCACCGGGTGGGGGTGCGCACCCAGCGATGCGCGCGCAGCGCCTGGTGCAGACCGGCGGGCAGCGGACCGGCTTCGCTGCAGGCGATGTTCGCCCGCACATGCTTCTCTTTACGCATGCCCGGGATGATCGTGCTCACTGCCGGCTCGTTCAGGATGAAGCGCATGGCCATCTCCGGCATGCTCATCCCTGCCGGGATCAACGGGCGCAACGCTTCGGCGTGCGCGACGCTGGACTCCAGGTTTTCAGGGACGAAGTAGGTGCTGCGCCAATCGTTTTCCGGCCATTTACTCTCCAGGGTCAAGGTGCCAGTCAGCGTGCCCTCATCGAACGGGACGCGGGCGATCACGGCCACATCCATTTCTTTGCAGGCGGGGAAAAGCTCGTCCTCCGGGTTCTGGTCGAAGATATTGTAAATCACCTGAACGGCGTCGACCCAACCGCTGCGTACTGCCTTTACGCCGTTCCATGGCTCCCAACGATTGATGCTGATCCCTACAGCGTGGACCAGGCCCTGGCGCTTCAGTTCGTCCATCTTCTTTGCCCAGCGATCGTCCTCCACCCAGGAATCCTCCCAGACGTGGAACTGCATCAGGTCGAACGATTCCAGCCCGGCGTTGGCCAGGCTTTTATGGACGTAATCCTCGATGTGGTCGGGCGGGAAGCAGTCATCCAGGGTGAACTCTCTGCGGCTGGGCCAGATAAAGTTCTTCGGTGGGATTTTGGTAGCTGTGTACAGCTTTTTGCCCGTGTTGGCGCGCACGAGCTGCCCCAGCAGCCCTTCGCTGTGCCCGGCGCCGTACCCCCAGGCCGTATCGAAGAAATTGCATCCCAGTTCGACCGACAGTTGCAACGAAGCCAGCGACTCGGCGTCGTCCGCCCCCGTCCAGCCGCCCATCCCCCACATGCCATACCCCACTTCGCTAACCATCCATCCCGTGCGTCCAAAACGACGGTATTTCATCGCGTCACTCCTTCCCATTTGAGATTTGCATGGGCCTATTATACATAAAACACTGCCCGTTGCCTGGCAGGATGTCCAGACGACGGGCAGTGGAAGAGGGCGAAATTTTCTTAGCGGATCAGTTGTGCAACACCCAGATATCCACCAACGAAAGCAGGCTGGTCGGGTCTTCCATTTTGCTGATAATCTTGTCGAAATGATGCAACTCGGTGCGATATTCATCCTGGCGCTGCAACTCGGCGCGGTCCAGGGCTGTGTAGGCCAGCACTGTTGGGCTGTGACCATGCTTGGCGCGGATGGCTGATGCAATCTGGCCGCCATTCTTGCCCGGCATCATCATATCGACGATCCACACCGTGGCGGATAAGCCGCTGAACACGATTTCCCGGTACGCCATATTGGCATTGCTCAACGTCAAAAAGCGCCAGTGCTTATACTTTGCCAGGACATAGTATTGGAAGATCTCAGTCAGCGAGACCTCATCGTCGATGAAGATCACGTCATAGGCAGCGGGCATTTCAACCTCCGGGAAACGAATGGCCAGGTTCGGGACCTGCAGCAATCGGTACTTTACGCGATTTTTACGCGGCTTCGTTTATTGTAGCACAGCTACCTTGCAGCCGACCTTACAAAGTATTCAGGTCTGAAAGCCGTTTTGCGTGGTCCAAACCAGACAGGTTTTAACAATGACACCAGATCATTGCGCGCCGATAAAGACCTGTCCGGTTTACGAGCAACTCTTCGATTGACGTTTTTCTTGCGGCGGGTTATCATTTGGCCTGGAGAACATCTATGAAACGTGCTGTGTCAGTCAGTCTGGGGAGTCCCAGTCGAAACAAAAAAGTGCTGGTCAATTTGAAAGGAACAGAAATCAGTGTCGAGCGTATCGGTACGGGTGGGGATGCCGCTGCCGCTCGCCGCCTGTATAGAGACCTGGATGGCCAGGTGGACGCGTTGAGCGTGGGGGGCATCGACCTTTACGTGCATCTCGACGGGCGAGATTATCCCATCCATGCTGCGCTCAAACTGGTGCAGGATGTAAAACGCACCCCGCTGGTGGATGGCCGGATGCTAAAATATGCGCTGGAAGGACGGGTGGTTGAACTGGCCCGTCCGCTGGTCGGCGAATGGCCTCGTTTTCGCCGGGCATTTATTCCCTTCGGAACGGATCGTATCGGGCTGATCAGTGCGATGAGCCAAATTGCTGACGAAGTGTGGATCGGCGACCTGATGTTCATGTTTGGGCTTCCTTTCCCGATCCGCGGCCTGGAACAATTCAAGCGCCTGGCGCGACGGTTACTGCCGCTGGTGGGTTATTTGCCGATCCAGGTGCTCTTCCCGCCCGGGGCAAAGGACGACAGCTTCCATCCGAAATTCGAACGCTACTGGGCAGAAGCTGACCTGATTGCCGGTGATATGCATTACATTCACAAATATTCGCCGCCGGACCTGCGGGGCAAATGGGTGATTACCAACACGACCACCGCAGAGAATGTGGAGTTGTTACGCCAGCGCGGCGTCCGGCAGGTGCTCACCACCACGCCGCGCTACGATGATCGTTCCTTCGGCGTGAACATGATGGAAGCCGTGCTGACCGCTTATGCTGCGAAAGGCCGCCCGCTCCACCTGGCAGAATTGCACGCTCTGATCGACGAGCTCAAATTGCAACCCACCTTACAGGTCTTGAACGGTTGAGAAAATGTCATGGGTTATAAAATCGCGCGGTTCCTGATCAATCTAATCGTCGCCCTGGGCTGCCGGCTGCGCATCGCCGGCATTAACCATATTCCGCCGCAAGGCGGCATCGTGATCGCATCCAACCACGTCGGCCGGTTAGACGCGCTGTTTATTTATCACGTCACTCGCCGAAAGGACATCATCCTGCTGGTGGCGGAAAAATACCGCAATATTCCCCTGGCGCGCTGGTTTGTCAAGCGGTTGAACGCCATCTGGGTCGACCGCTTCAACGCCGATTTCAGCGCCCTGCGTGAGGCGCTCAACCGCTTGAAGCAGGGCGGCGTGATGGTGCTGGCCCCGGAAGGAACACGCAGCAAGACCGGCGTGTTGCAAAAGGCCCGCCCGGGGGTCAGTTACCTGGCGGCCAAGTCGGGCGCGCCGATCGTGCCGGTGGCGCTGGTTGGCTCAGAAGACTACAATGTCGTGGCGCACCTGCGCCGCTTGAAGCGCCCGCACGTCACCGTCTACGTTGGGGATCCATTTACCCTGCCGCCGGTCAGAGGCAAAGAGCGGGACGCCGCCCTGGAAGAATATACCGACGAGATCATGTGCCGCATTGCGGCGCTGCTCCCCGCCGAGAAACGCGGCGTGTACGCCGATCACCCGCGCCTGATGGAGTTGCTCAACCATGCAAATCGTGAACCTGAACCAGAAATTTAGCCTGTTTACCGATCAATGGAGCCCGAAAATTGTTGGCGAGTTGAACGGGCAGCATATCAAGCTGGCCAGGCTGCAGGGCGAATTCGTCTGGCACCAGCACGAAAACGAAGACGAGTTGTTCCTGGTGGTCAAAGGACGCCTGCGGATGCTGTTTCGCGACCAGGAATTCGTCCTTCAAGAAGGGGAATTCCTGATCGTGCCGCGCGGCGTGGAACACCTGCCAGTTGCCGAAGAGGAGGTGCAGGTGCTGCTACTGGAACCGGCCGGCACACTCAACACCGGCAACGTGCGCGACGAACACACCCGGGAGACTTTAGAGCGCATATAGGTTGCCCCTGATAGGGTAATGAGTGAGCAGTCGATGCGTCATCAGACTGCTCACCGGTTTTGCGCGGCTGCAGGCAACACACCTGCCAGGAGTAGCTGTTTCTGGATACTACCCGCCGGTCACCAGGCCCTGATCCCCGAGCACGGCTAACCCTTTTTCCTGGCGGGCGCGCTGGCTCATTTGCTGGCGCAGGGCGCGCACGTCTTCCGGCACGACGAACGCCACCAGGGCATAGAAGATGCCGCACAACACCCAGGTGCTGACGCAAATCAACAGGAAAGATGTCTTCAGCGAGGTCTGGTCGGCGATCAGGCCGGCAATACCCGGGGCCAGGGCGGCGCCAGACGACTCGATGAAATATTGGATGGCCAGCGCCGAACTGCGTACTTCGGGCAAGGTGACATCGTAGACCGTGGCGACCACGTTGGGCGCGGCGATGGGGATGAAGATGGCCGTGCCGGCCAGCAGAATGGCGAAGAGCACCTGGCTTTCGTTGGGCACGGCCAGGGTGATGGTCAGCATGACCGCCCCGCTCAACACCCCGGTGGCGGCGACCAACGCCCGGCCGCGCGGCGTGCGTTTGAAAGCGTAATCGCCCAGCGCGCCGCCCAAGGGGTAGCCCGCCGCCAGCACCAGCACAGCAATGACCATGGTCATAAATACAGCGTCCTGGCTATAGCCGCGCTCCGTCTCCAGATAATTGAAGAACCAATAGGTAATCACGTTCCAGGGGAAGACGCCGAAAAAGCCCTGGATGAACAGCAGGCGCAGGGTGCGCTTCTGGAACAACTCGCGTACCTTGCTCCATTCGAAGCGGTAAGTCGAAACCTGTTCCACACCGGCCATTTCGGGCTCGCTCTGGCCGCGGGGCGGCTCGCGCACGCCGAAGAAGATCACCAGCGACAGGGCCACCCCTAACCCGCCGGTGATGTAGAACACGCCGCGCCAGCCGATCGCGCCGCCCAGGAACAGGCCCAGGATCATGCCCAGCAGGTAGCCGACCGGCATGGTCAATTCCAGCAGGCCGTAGATCTTGCCGCGTAACCCTGGCGAAAAATAATCCGAGACCATGCTGTACAGGCCAGGATAGCTGGAGTCGTCGATGCCGGTGGTGGCGCGCGCTGCCAGGAACGTTCCATAGGTCGGGGCGATAGCCCCCAGCCAGGTAGTCGATCCCCAAATAAAGGAGGCCAACGCCAACAATTTGGCGCGGGCGTAACGGTCGTAGAGGTAGCCCCACAGCGGGTAACAGATTGCCCCGACCAGCAGCGCGCCGGTGGTCACAAAACCCATCTGGGCGCGATTGATGCCGAAATCTTCCATGATGGAAGTGGTCAACGGGCCAATCAGCAGCTTGTCGCTCTGGTGCAAAAGCATGAAGGCGAAGAAGATACTGACAACGAACCAGCGGTATTTGGATGTTTTTTGCATTAGAGGCCTCTTGGATGTGAGAGTTCAACGTCTTTCAGCGCCGTCCGGTTGAAACCGGCGGCTGATATTGGAAACCTGCTGAAGCAGGATCGAAACACGACCGGCAACCCGCTTGAGCGGGTTTTCTGGTGTACCACGTGCCAGATTCACCGGCTGCCGTAGAATTATCGATACCATCTGAACCAGCGACCAAAGGAGAAACGGCGGATGGGGTGTTCGGGCGCCAGGCCTGGCTCGTCCAGCAGGCCGTGCAGAGGGTTACGCGACTGGCGATCCCGACGCATGCCCAATGTATACAGAGCGAACAGGCAAGCCAACCAGATTCCCCAAAATAGCGCGACGCCTGTCCAGCCTGACGAGGTATAAAGGATTTGGGTCGGCCATGCCGCCACGGCGACAAACACGGCGCCACCTACGGCGCCGACCGCGGCGCCGACCACGGCGCTGACCACGGCGCTGACCACGGCGCCCACGGTGAGGAGCACGGCGCCGACCACGGCGGCGCCCACGGCGACGGCCACGGCGTCGGCCTCGGCGCTGACGATCACGGCGTCGGCCTTGGCGCTGAGGGCGGCGCTGAGGGCAGCGCCGAGCGTGGCGCTGAGCATGGCGACAACTACGGTGCCCGTGACCCAGTTGCTAGATAGTGCTCCTATCGTTGCTCCAATACCAACCCAAAAACAGATCATAGCCGTAAATAAAATGCCAAAAACCTCATCGAGAACAAATTCGTACAGCCCGACCAATCCCATCCCTGCGAGGGCCAATATGCCCAATAGCGCTGCACCAGCGTTTCCCCACGTCCAGAGTTGAGTGCTGCGGAGGAGGGTCTCTACCACACCCCAAAGGTTCAAACCCAATACAAGCAAGAGCAGCGATTTGACACCCCGCGCTTGCCAACTCCTGGCAAATTCGTATTGCGCCGGGTGGAATACATTGCGCCAATCATCAGGGGTAGGAACCGGGCCATCCAACACGCGTTGCAACAGCCGGAATTGTAAAGCCTCCGGCAGGCCGGCCAACAAATAAAGCCAGACAGGGTGGTCGCTTACCTTCTCTCTAGATTCTGCTATCCATTTTTGCCAGGCAGTGAGCGAGGAATCCGCTGGCTGTTTCAACCGTTCAACCAGTTCTAGGTATAACTCTCGATCTAATTTCTTGATCCGTTTTTTCTGCCCAAGAACCGCGCAGATCGGGATTGCCAGGCGCGCATCGAAGGCGGGTGATGGATCGAGGGATGGGATGGTGTCTGGGTCAGCCGTATCCAACAGGTGCGCAATGCGCCCGGCAACCGCCGGCAAACTGGAAGACTCCAGCTCATTGAAAGGTTCCCACACCCAGGGTACCTGAGCTGTCTTGCGTTGTTCCGGCGTGAGGGTGAAGGGACGCAGTGCTGTTTCTATATTGAAGTGAAGCAGCAGCGCCGCCAAGCGCCAGGCTGCCGCATACGCCGCCGGATTGTCTTTCCAGAGCAGCGACGCAAGTGCCAGGGCGGCGGCCGGCGTGCCAATCTGGTACAGACCGTCCAGGGCATAATCCTGCCCCAGCCCTATCAGCCCCGTCAGGGCCGGCACGGCCAGGTCGCCCATGCGCGTCAAGGACAGGCGCAAATCCGCTTCCTGGCCGGCGCGTCCGGCCAACGCCTGTGCTGCTTTAGGCAGGTTGGTCAGTGAGAGCACCGCGGCTGCGGCCCGTTGGAGTTGGGGATCGGCCAGCCGCTGGCACAGGTAGTCGAACCAATCGACGCCGCGTGGGCGGGGATCGGCTGCCACCAGGGCCATGGCGCGCGCTAGGGGTTCATCTTCGGCGGCTTCAGGCAAGCGCGCTTTGAAGGCATCTACCAGTTCGTTCACGCAGTTGCCCTCGACCTGCTGCGCGTCGGCCAGGCATTCGAAAGCCAGAAGGGGATCGGAGACGTAAACTTTACGGATCAAGCCGGTGCTGTCGTGTTCCAGCCCACACCACAAACGCACCACCTCGCGCCAGGCCTCGGGGTTATTCCCCAGGTTGGCCAGCAGCGCATCTTCTTTATCCCGCAACGCTTCGGCGGCGAGGAACTCCTGCAGGGTCAAGTGGGTAAACTGGTAACGCGCCCCGCCGTCGACAGCGATCAGCAGGCCGCTGCGCTCGACGATCTCGTCCAGCATCGGTTGGGCGTCGTCGTCCTTCAAGGTCAGGCTGGGCAGTACCTGGAGCATTTCGGCCAGTACTGCAGTGGCTTCGATATTGCGCCGGTCACGGCTGGTCTGTCCACTGACTAACGCCTGGTGCTGCAGCACCAGGCGCTTTTGGCCAGCCTTGTAACGGTTGCGCTCAATCTTCCACTGCTCCAACAGCAGTGTCGCCGAGCGGTCATAGAATTCGGCGCGCGAATGGGGCAGCACAAAGGCCGTGTCGGTATACAGGTAGGCGATCATGGTCAACAGCAGCGGGTTGCGTGCCAGGGCCATGATTTGCGGGCGTTCGCGCAGCGCGCTAATAAGATGTTTGGCGGATTTGCCCTCCGCCTGGGGCATATCCCTTTCCCAGGCGCTCAGAAAACGCTGGATTTGCTGGTCGTCGAAATCCATGATTTCCAGCTTGCGCTCGGCCCAATCGGCAAACTCGTCGCGATAGACCTGCGTGCGGCAAGTGATGATGACCTGGTTATCCTGGTAGCCCTCGGAGCGCGGCAGCAAATCCTGGATAGCTTGTACTACTCGCCCCCGGGCCGCGGCGTCGACTTCGTCCAGCCCATCCAGCAGGAGCAGCAGTTGGCCGCGTTTCAGGAAGGACTGCAGGAAGCCGCGCGCATTGGGAAAAGCGTAGCTTCCCAACACCCTGGCCAGTTGGTCGAGCAACGGCTCTTGCGAATAATTCAGGCGGTTGAGTTCCAATAACACCGGCACGGGTTGGCGCGGGAAATCGCCCAGCCCGCGCCGGGCGTAAGTCAGCGCCAGGTGGCGCAGGAAGATGCTCTTGCCCGCCCCCGGTGCGCCGACCGCTACCAATCGCTTGTGCTGCTGGATTTGGCGATAGGCGTCTACCGCATCCCGGCTGCTGCTGCCCGACACGCGCAGCGGCACGTAAACGTCCAGCATCTTTAGCGGGCGATCGGGGCGGAAAAGCACTTTCAACTCCTGATATTGGTTTTCCAGCGCAGCGCGGTAACGGCGCAGGGCAAACAGCCAGAAAGGGCGGTAGCCAGCCAGGCGCTGGTAGGCCGCCTCGAACAGCCACTTTACGAAGCGACTGAGGTAGTCTTTGATCACATCCCGAAAAACCAGGATGAACAGCAGAATGCCAGCCACCACCCAACCCGGGCTTGGGTGCAGCAAATCGATCGAATCTTGCCAGGGCGAGCGCGCCTGCCGGGCGGCCTGGTAGGCCGCCTCGTAGGTGCTCACCACCTCGGTCATCGGCATCCCTATGGCTTTGGCTGACTCACCGAACAGGATTTGCAGACCGGCAACCGATTCAGGAGATTTGCCCATCGCGACATCGCTCTGGGCGCGCGCCTGGATCGCTTGAATCAGGGCATCACGCGGGGGTGGCGGCGTGCCGGTCTGGGCGAGAACCGGCCAAACCGGCAGCAAGCCAGCCAGTAGAAATACAAGGGACAAAAGAAAAGATGGGCGTAGCTTTTTAAGTCCCAGCATCTGAGACCCCCAACCATTCTGCAATCTCAGCGAATATCTGGTTTAGGCCGGGCTGATCTGCCGGGGCCAGTTTATCCGATGGTCCAATGTGCTTATGATAAGGGTGCGTCACAATCTCGGGATGGTGAGGCGCATTGTCATACCGAAACACACGTTGCCCATTCCGAATGTAGGTATATGCATAACTCAATCGAACGGGATAGCCCAGTTCAGTGCTGACTACTTCGTAGATATCCAGGAACGAGTCATCCCAAAAGACAGCCCGGCAACGGAACAAACCGTTATAATCGTCAGAAGCCAGACTGACGATCGAGTCTTCGACGTTGCTCACATTGGGATTCTGCCGAAGGCTGCGTTCTACAGCCACGAAGTAGTCGTCTATTTTCACAAAGAGGCAATCTCGCTCTGCATAAACTGGCGCACCGGCAGCGAAGTCAAGTACAGGTGGTAGAGTCCATTCCACATCATCAAATCATCATCGTCCCCGAGTTCTCCGCTCTGGAAGCGCCGGTAAAACTCGATGGTCGAATATCCGTACTTGCGCTCGTAGTCGCGCAGCCGCTCGCTGAGTTCCTCGAAAGTAATCCGTTTGGGCTTGAATTGCATACCACTACCTCCGATCCTGCCACGCCAACAAAGCAAGAACGATCGCTGTCGTAATGAGGGCAATTATATTCGATTTTCGCCCTGGCGATCGACGTTACCACGAATTCGTCCCGCCGTTCCAGGTGTGATATAATTTCCCCACCTGGCTTTATTTCAGCTTGAAATTCATCAATCAGTGGAGGCTTGCCCATGGAAATTACCACCACCCAGTATAAGCATAGTGACCTGCTCAAGGTGATCGGGCGCATCGATAGCTCTACCGCACCACAGCTAGCCAATATGCTGGATGCGACCACAGGAGCAGGGCGCTACCGGATCATTCTGGATTTGAGTGCAGTCGAGTTTATGTCCAGCGCCGGGTTGCGCGTCCTGATCAGCACACAAAAGACCTGCAAACGCTACAACCGCGGCGAAGTTGTCCTGGCTTCCGTGCCAAAGCGCATCTACGACGCGCTGGAACTGGCCGGCTTTGTCCCGCTCTTCCGTTTCTTCGATAATGTTTTAGACGCGGTGGGTTCTATTTAGCTACCGCCTGGCACTGCGAAATGCGGAGGCTGGAGGTCAAAGCTACCTTCAGCCTCTATATTTCAGCGTGTTGAAATATTTGCATGAGTAACTTACTCTCTGATCAATTGCTTTCACCACTTACTGTCAAGATGCCTTCCCGAACCTCAGCGCCCCAATCCGAATCTTCCAACTCTAATCCTTCCTCAGCACCGCGCTCGGCTGTGTACACGGCCTGTTTCGACAACCTGGACCCTGTGCGAACCTTCGTGGCCGAATCCGCCGAGGCGTGCGGCCTGGAGCCGGCCGCCGTTTACGCGGTGCAACTGGCCGTTGACGAAGCGTTTACCAACATCGTCGAACACGCCTATGGAGGCGAGAGCGAGGAAATGATCGAGTGCACCTGCCAGATCGGCGGAAACGGCTTAAGTATTTCGCTGCGCGACTGCGGCAAGCCTTTCGATCCCCAGGCAGTGCCCACGCCGGACCTGGAAGCCCGGCTGGAAGAACGTGAAATTGGCGGCCTGGGGCTGTATTTCATTTACCAGCTGATGGATGACGTCCAGTTTGCCTTCTTCGACGACCCCCAAACCGGAAAACCCTGCAATATTCTGAAAATGTTCAAGCGCAAGGAAGGTTAGATTGGGCGCAGCTCTGCCGGGCGCACACGGGTTCGCTCAGAGCAGCCTGCGCCAGGTGTTAGCCTTCGGCGAGGATCTGCTCCACCTGGCGCAACGCTCTACCGCGCTGGGCCTGCCAGCAGACGAGAGCATCGCCACGCAACGCAGGCACATCGTGAGCACGGTCGAGCGCCTGACAGATTCCCGGGCCTATTTATGGCTTACCCCAACTGCATGGCGCGGCCTGCCATCCAAAGCAAACGAGACGCTCCGGCCGGATGAACCCGGGGAAGAAATCTCACCGCTGCTCCAATGGAGCCTCGCGGCGCGCCAGGCGGCCGGCGGCGACCACAGCCATGCAGATCAATTCTGGCCCATCGAGCACCTGCCTGAGGCGCAATCCATCCACGCCGTTGCCACGCCCTTATTGACGCACGACCGGCAGGGCGAGCGAAACCATCTGCTCGGGGCGCTTCAAGCAGAACGCGCATCTGGCCCGCCATTCAGCACCCAAGAATTAGAACTGATCGACGGGTTGGCAGCGCAGGCAGCGTTAGCCTTGCAAGCCAGCCTGAGCATGGCCAACGAGCGCTGGCGCCTGGAACAACTGACCCTGGTGCGCCAGGTCAGCCTGCAGGTGCTCACCCTGCGCGACCTGGACGAAATCACCCGCCGGATTACGGAATTGATCTGGCAGGCGTTTGGCTATTCCTACGTGGCAATCTTCACTGTGGAGACCGGGCAGGAAACGCTGCAACTGCGAGCCAGCGCCGGCCCGGTGGTTGCCGAGGACGCCGGTGCGTCTCGCTCACCCATCCTGGAGGTGCAATTGGGCGAAGGGATCATCGGGCAGGTCGCCCTGACCGGGCAAGAAATCATTGCCAACGATGTCCAATTGGAGCCGCGCTTCCGCCACCTGGACTCCTTGCCCGAAACCCGGGCCGAAGTAGCTTTACCGCTGGCCGTTCAAGACCGCGTGTTGGGCGTGCTGGACGTGCAAAGCGACCAGGCGGATGATTTCGACGATACCGATATGCTGGTGCTGCGGGCGCTGGCGGGGAACATCGCCATCGCCATCGAGAGCGCGCAGCTTTATCAGGCGTTGCACCAGCGCGCCACCCGGTTAGCCGCGGTGTACGAGGTCAGCAGCGCGGTGACGTCTATCCTGGAGCAAGAAAAGCTGCTCGATGAAGTGGTGAGCCTGATCCAAAAGCGGTTCGGTTACCCCTACGTGCACCTGTTCACGGTACACCCTGGGCGGCGCAAGATTTTTTACGAAGCAGGCAGCGGCGAACGCAGCCAGGTACTTCGCCAACAAGGGCTGGCTTACGACCTGGACGATCCCCAGGGGATGATCCCGTGGGTGGCGCGCCACGGCGAGGCTGCGCTGGCCAACGACGTCAGCCAGGAGGCGCGTTACCGCCCATCGGAGCTGCCTCCTGACGAGACGCGCGCGGAGCTGACCGTCCCGCTGGTCTTCGGCGGGAACGTGCTGGGGGTTTTGGATGTGCAGAGCGACCGGTTGAACGCTTTTGGCGAGGAGGATCGCTTCCTGTTCGAGGCGCTGGCCGACCACATCGCCATCGCCATGCGCAACGCCTACCTGTACCGTTCGGAGATCTGGCGGCGCCAGGTAGCCGACAGCCTGCGCGAGGGCGCCGGCCTGCTTTCGGCAGACATGGACCTGGATCAGGTGCTGGAGGCCATCCTGGCCGAACTGCAACGCACCCTGCCGCTGGACGTGGCTGCCATCTGGTTGTTGGATGAGTACACCTGGTCCGAGGAAGAGGGAGGCCCGCCGCCGCTGCACCTGGCAGCCGTAGGGGGACCCGGCGCAGCCGGCCTGGACATCGAAACCGGCCTCTCTCCCGACGATTTGCTGGTCTATAACGGCTACGCCCTGGCCGGCGCGTCGTTCAGCGAACCGGCTACCGCCTGGCTGCAACAGGCGTTGCTATCCGACGAGCCGATCGTGCGCGCCGATTACTCGCCTTTCGACCCGCTGGGGGTGATCTTGAACTTCCCGGCAGATTATTCGGCGATTGCCGCCCCGCTGCGCGCAGATGGGCAACCCCGCGGCCTGTTGGTGCTGGCGCACCACACTGCCGGACGCTATGGCTCGGAAGCCCGCACCATGACGGCGGCTTTCGCCAGCTACGCCGGGGTGGCCATCGAAAACACCCGCCTGTACGAGGAAGCCCACGAACAGGCGTGGGTCTCCACGGTGCTTTTGCAGGTGGCCGAGGCGACCCAGTCCATTACAGATTTGAACGAACTGCTTGCCACGGTGATTCGCATCACGCCCATGTTGGCCGGCGTAAAAGCCTGTTTGCTGTATATCCTGGACGACGATGGAGATTTTCTGCCGTCCGCCGCTTCGGGCCTGGCGCCGGACCAGCAGCAAGAGTTCGAGCGCTGGCGGTTTGCACCCGGCGACGTGCCTGCGCTCGACCGCCTGGCCCTGGAACGCCGCCCGGTGATCCTGAGCGGCGGCGCAGATGACCAGCGCCTGACGGACATCTTTTCTGCCAGCGGCGACGCCCATCCCACTCACGAGAACGGCCTGTCTGTGCTGGTGCCCGTGCTGGCGCGCGGCGAAGTGCTGGGCGCCTTCCTGGTCGATTACAGCGCGGGGACAGCCGGCAGCGGCAAATCGCTGGAAGCCTTCTTCGACGAACGATTGGCCATCTTGCAGGGCATCGCCCACCAGACCGCCATCGCGGTAGATAACATCCGCCTGCTCAAGGCCCAGAAGGAAGAGGCTTACGTATCCGTGGCGCTGCTCCAGGTGGCCCAGGCGGTGGTCTCATCGAACGACCTGGACGAGACTCTGGGCTCGATCGTGCGCATCACCCCCATCCTGGTGGGAGTCAAGCGCTCCCTGATTTACCTGTGGGATGAAGATGCCCGCCTGTTCCGCCTGTCGCAGGCCTATGGAGTCTCACGAGCGGCAGAGGGAAGCGCTTTCGCCCCGGGAGAGTTCCCCCTGCTGGACGCGATCCTGGACGAAGGCAGTTTGCTGGCCTGCCCCCTGTGGGACGAGATCGCTGCTTCCGACCAGGTCCCTGAAGTTTGGGCCGGCCTGGCCGCGCCCAAACCGGAAGCCATCGACGAATACCTTGAAAACGCGGCCTGCCTGTTGATCGCTTTTCCGCTTTCGGTAAAAGGCAAGGTGTTGGGCGTGTTCCTGGTGGAAGAACCGGAACCGGCGCCCGGCGAAGGCTTCAGCAACGCCAACTCGAACCGCCGCCTGCGAGAAAAGCGGCTGGAAATCGTCACCGGCATTTCGCAGCAGGCTGCGCTGGCGATCCAGAATGAACAGTACCAGCGCGAGGTGGTCGAACGGGAGCGCCTGGACCGTGAAATGCAACTGGCGCGCGAGATCCAGCGCGCCTTCGTGCCGCAAAGCCTGCCTGAGCCACCCGGCTGGGAATTGCAGGTGTGCTGGTGCCTGGCGCGAGAAGTGGGCGGCGATTTCTACGACGTTTTCGAACTGCCCGGCAACCGCCTGGCCATGGTCATCGCGGACGTGGCCGACAAGGGCATGCCAGCCGCGCTGTTCATGACCCTGGCGCGCACGCTGCTGCGTGCGACGGTCCAGGAGATCGATTCGCCCGCCGAGTCGCTGGAGCGGGTGAACAATATCATCGTCCCCGAAGCGCCCAGCGGCATGTTCGTGACGATCTTCTACGCGGTGCTGGACCTGGATACCGGCGATCTGGAGTACGCCAATGCCGGCCACAATCTGCCGCTGATCCTGCGCACCCGGAGCGGCCAGGTCGAGCAGTTGGAACGCTGCGGCATGGCGCTGGGCGTGGTCGAAAACAATCGCATCCACAACCGCAAGACGGCGCTGGAGGCAGGCGATCTGCTGGTGATGTACACGGACGGCGTGACGGAAGCTTTTTCGCCGGATTACGAGGCCTTCGGCGAGGAGCGCCTGCTGCAGGCCATCTCGGGGGCGGCGCAGACCCCGGCTGCCAACGACCAGGAACCGTTGACCGCCCAGGGCCTGCTGGATCGCATCGACCAGGCGGTGCAAACTTTCATCGGCGAGGCGCCCCTGTCCGACGACCAGACGATCCTCGTCTTGAAGCGCGAATAAAATTTCGCCTTGCGCGTCGATGGCGAGCTCTGTCCGCCATCGACGCGCAAGATAAGATAGATGGGATTTAAAAGGGTTGCCGGGCGTGGGGGGGACACGCCCGGCAATCTAAGGAGGGCCACCGGTAGTACAACACGGGGGGGACGAGCTGCACAAATCAGCCGGTGGCACGACACCTGAATTGATACCAATAAACAGGGAGGGCAGGTGTCGGCTGCTATAATATACCCTATTTCGACCCGAAATGCATTAGAAACGGCTTAGAATTAAAAGATAGATTTTGTCCGATTACAGTCGTCAGGATTCCGGTTTCCCCTCATCGAACAGTTTCATCCACTCATCGATCTCGCCGGCGTCCAGGCCGGCATCGGCGCCCGTACCCCGGTCCGCCAGCGTGTCGTCCAGAGTTTGCGCCAGCATGCGGGCGAAGCTCTCCGAAGGGACCACCTGGGCGTGCGCCGCCCGCGCCGAGGCCTGCACGGCGTGATCCGAGCTGACCACGCTCCAATTTCGAGCGGAGCGGCCCAACTGCACCAGCCGCCTGCGGATGGCCTCGTCTGCGGTCAATCCCTGGCGGACGAAGCGCGCCAGCACCATCCCAAAGCTGCGCACGCGCATGCCTCCCGGCGGGGCGTTGTCGAAAAACACTTCGACCTGTTTCCGCTGGCGGCGACAATATTCTTGCAACAGTTCCAGCAACTGCTGCTCGTCGTCCAGGGCCTCCAGCGAGAGGCCGGGGATCTTCGGGATCAGGTTGTGGCCGTCGATCAGGTAGGGCATGGGCTCATTTTAGTAGCAAAGTGGGGCTCCGTCAATCTGTAATTTATGCTATCATTTATTCGCTTTCCGATTTATGTGTCTTTATCAGGATGAAAAGCGATGAAATCCTGGAAACGTTTACTCTTCTACATCCTCTTGAACGTGATCGTTTCGGCGTGCACCACCCTGGCGGTGCTGTTCGTCTGGGACCAGACGCAAGGCCCGCTGCCGCGCGGTTTGCTGCCGGTGGCATTCAACCGCCTCTCCAGCCCGAAAAACACGCCGGCGCCGGCGCAGACGCCCCAGGCGAACGCCCTGCCCCAGCCGACGCCCACCGAAGCGGTGATCGTGTACCAGGTGCAGCCGGGGGACACGTTCGACAGCATCGCCGCCAACCACAACGTCAGCGTGCAGGAACTGGTGGCGGCCAACGGGTTCACCCGCTCGCAGCCGCTGGGGGCGGGGGAAGTGCTGCGCATTCCGGTGTACGCCAAAGGCAACGTGGTGATCGACAGCGTGATCGGCGCGGGCGACCTGGATTCGGAAAGCGTGCGGCTGAAATACAGCGGAAAGGGCGAGCTCTCTCTGGTGGGCTGGCGCCTGGAAGACGATCGCGGCAACGTGTTCATCTTTCCGCAGGCGCCGCAGCTCACCCTGTTTGCCGACGGCGCGGTGAATATTTACACCAAGAGCGGGGTCAACACCGTGGTGGAGTTGTACTGGGGGCTGGACAAGCCCGTGTGGGCTTCCGGCAGCACGGTCATCCTGCGGGACGCCCAGGGCAACGTGCACGCCCGCTACCAGGTGCCCTGAGCGGCCAGGCAGCCTCGGATGCCCCTGGCTGACCCTCTTTGATCTTTTTATGATGGGACGCGGACGGACGCGGATGAACACGGATTCGTATCATCATTTTGCGTGGTCCACATCTGTGCGGATAACTTATGCCCAGTATTGAAGATCACATCCAGAAAGCCATGCAAGACGGCAAGTTCGATAACCTGCCCGGCAAAGGCAAGCCGCTGCGCCTGGACGAAAACCCGCACGAAGACCCGGAATGGCGGCTGGCGCACCACGTGCTCAAAGAGAGCGGCTTCACCCTGCCGTGGATCGAGCTGCGCCTGGAGATCGAAGCCGAAACCGCCGCGGCGCGGGCCGCCCTGGCGCGGGCCTGGGCCTGGCGGCAGGATGCGCTGGAGAAGCGGCAGCCCTACGCCCAGGTCGAGGCCGAATGGCAGCGGGCGATGGCGGTTTTCACGGAACAGGTCGAGAAGATCAACCAGCGCATTTTCGATTACAACCTGCAGACGCCGGCGGAGAGTCTGCAGGTGATGAAGTTGAACGCGGGGAAAGAGATTGAAACAATAAAAGCGACCGGGCGAGGATAAAGTAGGGGCAGGTCTGAGACCCGCCCCTACTTAAAATGGGACGCGGACGGACGCGGAAAATGCGGAGGGGGTTTCGGGGGTAATTACCCGCTTCGCCCGGCCTTTCAGAAAGCCCTACCGGGCCAGGCGAAGCTTTTCTATATTCGGCCGTTCCCCTGGTTCAGGGGCTGTGGCCGGGACGCCGGCTGGATCGTCTTCTCTCTCTTTGGCACCGGCCCACCATCCGGTGACGATGGGCTGTTTCTGGCCATTGCCGAAAAGGCGTGGAGAAATTACAACGAAAACCCCTGTTGTCCTTCCTGTTCCTGGGGTTGTTCCTGTTACGGTTGGCGCAACGCACCATCAGCCGGGCCCCATAGTCGGGCCTTACCCGCCGGACATGGCCCCCACCACCCGCAGCGGCTGTGCGCCGGTGGCGACCGCTGCGGGCAATGGGGCGTCCGGCGGCTCGTGAGACCAATCCTCGCCGCAGGCGAAGAAGCGGATGAAGGGCCGGCGCTGTTGGGTGACGTGGTCGCGCAGGGTGCCGCGCAGCATTGGATAGCGGGCCTCCAGGGCGTCCAGCACGGCGCCCAGCGTGACAGGTCCTTCGATCTGAAGCTCGATTTCGCGGCGGACGCCCGCCAGCCGCTGCAGGTGCGTGGGCAGCACCAGGCGGATCATGGCAGGGTCTGGACTTCGACCGACAGCACAGCGGGCAGGTCCCGGACGATGGGCGCCCAATGGTCGCCGGAGTCAGCCGAGGCGTACACCTGCCCGCCGGTGGTGCCGAAGTATACGCCGCAAGGATCGAGCGAGTCGACCGCCAGGGCGCTGCGCAGCACGTTGACGTAGCAGTTGCTTTGCGGCAGCCCTTCGGTCAGCGCTTCCCACTCGTTTCCGCCAGCCCGGCTGCGGTAGACGCGCAGCGCGCCATCCGGCGGATAGTGTTCCGAATCGCTCTTGATCGGGACGACGTAGACCGTATCCGGCTGGTGGGCGTGAACGGCAATGGGGAAGCCGAAGTCGGTGGGCAGGTCGCCGCTGATTTCGTACCAGGACTCGCCTGAGTCGTCGCTGCGCATGACATCCCAGTGTTTCTGCATGAAGAGAACGCCCGGGCGCGAGGGGTGCATGGCCAGGCCGTGGACGCAGTGGCCGACCTCGGCGTTCGGATCGGGAAGCTCATATCCAGAATGCAGGCCGCGGTTCACCGCCCGCCAGGTCTGGCCGCCGTCGTCGCTGCGGAAGGCGCCGGCAGCCGAAATGGCGACAAAGATGCGCCGCGGGTCGTTGGGGTCGAGAAGGATGGTGTGCAGGCACATCCCGCCGGCGCCCGGCTGCCAGAGCTGGCCTTTGACGCTGCGCAGGCCGGAAAGCTCCTGCCAGGTGCGCCCGCCGTCGCGGGTGCGGAACAGGGCGGCGTCTTCCACCCCGGCGTAAACGGTGTCCGGGTCAGCCGGGGAAGGTTCGAGATACCAGACGCGCTTGAATTCCCAGGGGCGCTGCGTGCCATCGTACCACTGGTGCGTGCCGGGGGCGCCGTTGTAAACGAATTCGTTGCCGGCCGGTTCCCAGGTCTGGCCGCCATCGTCCGAGCGCTGGATCACCTGCCCAAACCAGCCGCTGGACTGCGAGGCATACAGCCGGTCCGGGTCGGCGGGCGATCCTTTGAGGTGGTAGACCTCCCAGCCGGCAAAGAGCGGGCCGTGAACCTCCCACCGTTTCCGCCCGGCGTCCGAGGTCAGGATAAAAGCGCCTTTGCGCGTGCCAACGAAAACTCGAATTCCACTCATGCGATCACTCCTATGATGAAAAATGGGACGCGGATGAACGCGGACGAACGCGGACGCCATTTTTCATTGAACCAGGCTGCCGGCCGAGTCCGGCAGGTTGACTTATTTGGCTGAAAGCCGTTTGGTGTGGCCCAGACCCTAAAGGTCTCGAAGACCTTTAGGGTCTACGACCACGATGATGCGGTTCTACTTAGATTTGTCCGGTTTGTGGGCAGCTTTTGCATCCACTGCCGGCGGGATATTCTGGTTGATGCGGAAGAGGTTATCCGGGTCGTAGCTGGCTTTGATGGCTGCCAACCGCTCCCAGGTCGATCCCGGGTAGGCGGCGCGCACCCGTTCTATGCCTTCGTCGCCGAGGAAGTTGACATAGGCGCCGGTATCCTGCTGCTGCAAAGCCTTCGAGAAATCCATCACCCAGGCCCGGCGCGCAGCATAGTCCTGTGGGCCATTATAGAAAGCGGCCACGCTGACCATAATGCGTGACTGGCGGTGAGCAAATGCAGTGGCGTCCACCGGCACACGCGCCATCGCACCTCCCAACACGCGGAGCTGCGCGACGCGCATCACCGCGTCGGACGCCTGGAGGTATTGGAGGATCGTTTCAGCCTCAGCGCGCTCGATCTTGTCCATGAACACGAGGCGCGCTACTGCGGTCGGGTGGTAATCGCCCTCGTCGGGTGGGTATAACTCAGGGTAACGAATCGGCCTCAGCATATCTACCACCGGTTTGGCAATGGCCCGGAAGGGCGCCAGGACACGCTCTCCGACTTTAACATCTCCAGCATAGGCCATCAAAGCCATCAGGACGAGCCGGCCATGATATTCGGCAGGCACGAAGGGCAGCGGCATGGCGGGCATGACGTTGGCAATGGTGGAAAGCTCGTCCGGCGCGGCCTCCGCCTCGGCGATGAACGAAGCGATCACTTCCGGCGTCGCCGGCAGGATGAGCATCCCGCCGAAGACCCTGTCGACCTCGTGCAGCCGGAATTGGAACCGGGCGGCGACGCCAAAATTTCCACCGCCGCCGCGGATCGCCCAGAACAGATCGGAATGCGTGGCTGCATCCACGTAGCGGAGCTGGCCATCCGCGGTGACAATCTCGGCGGCCAGCAGGCTGTCAATGGTCAGGCCGTGCTTGCGCGTGAGGTAGCCGATGCCGCCGCCCAGGGTGATCCCGCCGACGCCCACCGAACCGGTGTCGCCAAAACCGGTGGCAAGCCCATAGCGCCCCGCCGCTGCGGTGTATTCGAAGGCCGTCAGGCCGGTCTCGGCCCACGCCGTGCAGCGCTCGGGGTCGATCTGCAAGGCTCGCATGTCCCTGAGATCGAGCACGATACCGCCGTCGACGACGCCGTGGCCGGCGTAGCTGTGGCCGCCGCTGCGGACGGCAAGCTCCAACCCGGTCTCGCGGGCCAGGGCAACGACGCGGGCAACATCGCTGGCATTGGCAACCCGGACGATGACCGCCGGCCGGCGGTCGATCCCGCCAATGAAGATAGTGCGCGCCCGGTCATATTCCGGATCGCCCGGCGTGATGACCCGGCCGTCGAGGGCAGCGCGCAGGCGGGAGAGAGAGCTTGAAAGGTCTTTCATCGTCGACTTGTTCTCCTGTTTGACTGAAAATCATTCTGTGTGACCAAAACCTGACAGGTCTTCACGACGAAACCGCCTCGTTGAGCGCCTATAAAGACCTGTCAGGTTTGAAAGCGATCTTTGGACTAATTAGATAAAATTAGTACATTTATTCTATGAATATACCAGAACCACCCGAAAAAGTCAAGTTCTCATTTCGACGAATCGATTGCCTCCCTGGGGTTGTAAAAAACGCCTCCCGCGTATAGAATAACAGCATGTCCCAAGCCCTGTACCGTAAATGGCGCCCCCAAGACTGGGATGCGGTGATCGGCCAGCAGCACGTGGTCAATACGCTGCGCAATGCGCTGGCAGCCGGACGCACCGCCCATGCCTATTTGTTCGCCGGGCCGCGCGGCACCGGCAAGACCACCACCGCCCGCCTGCTGGCCAAGGCGGTCAACTGCCTGGACGAGGACCTGGCGCAACGCCCCTGCGGGAAGTGCGAGCACTGCCTGGCCGTCGGGCAAGGCCGTTTCCTCGACCTGATCGAGATCGACGCGGCCTCCAATACCAGCGTGGAAGATGTGCGCGACCTGCGCGACAAGATCAATTTTTCTCCCAACCTGGGACGCTATAAGGTCTACATCATCGACGAAGTACACATGCTCTCCACGGCGGCCTTCAACGCCCTGCTCAAAACGCTGGAGGAGCCGCCGCCGCACGCCATTTTCATCCTGGCTACCACCGAGGTGCACAAAATTCCTGCCACGGTGCTGTCACGCTGCCAGCGCCACGAATTCCGGCGCATCCCGGTGGCCGACATCGTCGCCCACCTCAGCCAGATGGCCGCCGACGAGGGCATCCAGGCCGACGCGGAGGCGCTGACGCTGATCGCCCGCCAGTCGACCGGCGCCATGCGCGACGCCATCTCGCTGCTCGACCAGTTGGCCTCCACCGGGCAACGCATCACCCTGGAAATGGCCCAGGACGTGCTGGGCACCGCCGCCAACCAGGCCGTGCTGGCGGTGGTCGAGGCGCTGGTGGCCGGGCAGGCCGACGCGGGCCTGGACCAGATCCACGCCGCGCTGGATGCGGGCAGCGACGCCCGCCAGTTTGCCCGCCAACTGGTCGATTACCTGCGCGACCTGCTGCTGGTGCGCATGGGCAACGCGGCGCAGATCGACGCCACCCACGAGATGCGCGCCCAGATGGCGCGGCACGCCCAGGCATTCAGCACGCCGGAACTGCTGCGCGTGATCCGGGTTTTCAACACAGCGGCCACGGAAGGGCGCAGCGCCTGGCAGCCAGCGCTGCCCCTGGAGATGGCTTTTATCGATGCGCTGTACCCTTCTCAGGCAGCGGAAAGCGCGCCCCAGGCAACCGCGGCGGCAGCCGAAGCCCACACGACGCCCAGGCCGGCCTCCCCGGCGCGTCGCGCCCCTGCGCCTCCCCCGGCAACGACGCCCGCTCCGGCGGCGGAGATGCCCACCCCGGCCAATGCAAACGACCAGCAGGCAGTCCAATCGCTGTCGGCTGAAACCTGGCGGCAGATACTGGACCTGGTGCGCCAGCACAACGCGCCGGCCTACGGGGTGTTAAACTCGTGCAAGTCGCGCTACCTGCAAGGCAACCGGCTGACCTTGAGCTTCGCCAGCGATGTACTCAAAGCGAAGATGGAACGGCCGGAAAACCTGGCCCCGGTGCAGCAGGTCCTACAACAGGTCTTTCAGCGCGAGATTACCATCCAGTGTGTGATCGACACGGCCCGGCGGGATACCGTTCCGCCCGGCGTAGACGACGATGGCATGGTCGCGGCTGCCCTGCGTGACCTGGGCGGCGAACTGGTGGATACCAGCAAATAGGTTATGAAAGGAGATCAATATGGCCAAAGGTTTCAAATCCCCCAAGATGCAAAACCCGATGAACATGATGGGGCAGTTACAGAAGTTGCAGGAACAGATCGAACAGGCACAGGCGCAACTGGCGGTGGAAACAGTCAGCGCCACGGCAGGAGGCGGCGCGGTGAAGATTACCGTAACCGGAAACCAGGAATGCAAAGCAGTAGAGATCGACCCCGCTCTGCTGCAAGACGCGGACGCGGAAATGCTGCAGGACTTGATCCTGACCGCCTTCAATAAGGCCCTGGAGGCGTCGCGCAACCTGGCCGCCGAGCGCCTGGGGCCGCTGGCGGGTGGCCTGCCCTTCTAGCGGCGATGTCTCTGCCCGAACCGATCCAAAACCTGGTGAATGCCTTCGCCCGTTTGCCGGGAGTCGGCCCAAAGACGGCGTCCCGGCTGACGTTCTATCTGCTGCGCGCCCCCGAAGACCTTTCACGCGACCTGGCCGAAGCGCTGCTCAACCTTAAATCTGGCACGACCTATTGCCAGACCTGCTTCAACATCACCACTGCCGGGCGGGTGGAATGCGAAATCTGCGACAGCGCAGCCCGCGACGGCGGCCTGATCTGCGTGGTAGAAGAGCCGCTGGACGTGATTGCCCTGGAGCGCACCGCGGCTTACCTGGGGCGTTACCACGTGTTACACGGCGCGCTCTCGCCCATCGAAGGGATCGGGCCAGAGCAATTACGCATTCGCGAGTTGATTGCCCGGGTGCGCGCCGGCGGGATCCACGAGATTATCCTGGCCACCAACCCGAGCATGGAGGGGGATTACACAGCAGCCTATCTGCGACAGCAATTGCAGTCGTTTGGGGTACGCATGACTCGCCTGGCGCGCGGCCTGCCGGTGGGCGGTGACCTGGAATATGCCGATCAAAACACGCTGCTGCGCGCCCTCTCCGGGCGGCAAGAAGTCAACGAATAACCTGCTGACGATCAGGGGGCACCCACGAAGAATACCGGCTGGCCAAATTGATCGACGCCAAACTGGGCGATGTAGTTTTGCACTTCCTGAGAGGTAAAATACTGGACAAAGGCAGCCACGCCCTGCTGATCGACTTTTGGCGCTTTTTCAGGGTTCATCGTGATGAGGCTATAAACGCTGAACAGGCTGCGGTCGCCTTCAAC
This sequence comes from uncultured Anaerolinea sp., assembly GCA_964595435.1. Taxonomy (GTDB): domain Bacteria; phylum Chloroflexota; class Anaerolineae; order Anaerolineales; family UBA4823; genus RBG-16-57-11. The sequence continues at coordinate 126,434 of CAZQQJ010000010.1, forward strand.
GAGGACCTCCAGGTTCAATGATTGGGCCTTCTTGATAGTCAGGAAAGTGGCCCGGTCGATCAGAGTATAGCCGCGCAGATCGCTTGCCAGCTTCAAGGTACCCTCGTTGCCCTCTTTGGGGACAACGTACCAGGGTTCTGCCGGGGTGATCCCGGTCTGCTTCCAAAGATAGGTTTCGATCCCATAGGCGGACGAATCTTCGCCCGGCGAGAAGAACGACGCTTTTTTGCCGGCAATCTTCTTGAAGGCATCGACAGCTTTGGCCGTGCCCTTGATGCCTGCCGGATCCTCGGCCGGGCCAACCAGGACGCTATCGGTGTAAAACACCTGGATGCGGTCCTTGCCATATCCTTCCGCCATGAATTTCTTCTCGTCGTCCGGCTCGTTAACCAACAACACGCCGATGATACCCTTCCTGGCAAGCTTCAAGGCGCGGCCCGTGCCGCCATACTCGCCCTTGATCTGATATCCGGTTTGGGTCTGGAAATTGGTAATCAAGGGCGGCAACATACCGATGGTCACCAGCGAGCTGTTGGTTGCCAGGGTAAACCGTTTGATATCCGGCTGTTCTCCACCCTGCACGGGGGCCGGGGCAGCAGGCGCCTGGGGCTCGCCGCTTTGCGCGGCCTGGGTGGGGATTCCCTGTCCGGGAGGCGCCTGGAAACCGGTATCGGTGGGCGCAGGCGTCGACTGGGACGGCTCGAGGGGCATATTACAGGCCAGGATGCTGAATAACAAGGCCAGCAGCGCAGCCAGGATTCGCGTTCGAAAATGCATGGTTCTAAAACTCCTTGCTAAGATTTGCAAACAACAATTTTACCTCAGAAAACAGGCGAGATCCCCCAAAATTGTCCGGGCCGGCCGGGAATTGAGCAGCGAATGTCTACAAGTTATTCAGATCAACTGGACGCCCATCTGGGCCGTCTGGTACCCGCCAAGGCTTTCCACCAGGCGGCGCAAATGGGCGCTGGCCAGGAGATCAAACAACGGCTCCAGGCGGTGGTTTTCGACCCACTCCTGCGCCACCACCAGGTCGAAACGCTCCTGAAACAGGGGGACAAAATCCAGGCTGTATTTTTGCGCCGCGGCCAGAATACCCAGCCCGGCGTCGGCTCTGCCCGAGGCCACTGCCTCTGCCACAGCCGTATGGGTGCGCACTTCGCGCTCGTAGCCGTGCAGTGAACCTGCCGGGAGGTGGATCGTCTCCAGCTCGTGATCCAACCACAGGCGCGTGCCTGAGCCGCGATTGCGGTTGACGATGCTCAGTCCCGGGCGGACCAGGTCTTGCAGGCCGTGGATATCCCGCGGGTTACCGTGCGCCACCAGCAGCCCCTGTTCGCGATGGGCCAGGGTGACCAACCTCACTTCCTGGTCCGGAAAGAGGTGGCGGACGTAGGGGAGGTTATATTCGCCGCTCTCGGCGTCCAACAAATGACAGCCGGCAACCTGGGCGATTCCCTGGCGCAGGGCGACCAGGCCATCCAGGCTGCCGACAGGCAAAACCACGATATTGAGAGGGCTGGTCCTGGACTGGCGCGCCTGGGCGGCGAGCAATTCAAGCGCCAGGTCATGGCTGCCCATGACCACAATTCCGGGTTCAGCATTTGCAGGCAAAACCATCTGGTGTAACAGGAAGGCCCGCGCCCGGGCGCGATAATACTTCTCGGTAAAGCCACGCACGACGCGTGTATCCACCAGTTCTACCAGGCCGGCCTGCTCTAAGAGTTTCAGGTGGTGGCGCACCTGCGCGGGGTGTTCCCCCAGGACCTGGCCAAGCTGCGAGAGAGTGGCCGGGCCAGCCATCAAGAGGCGCAAGATTGCCAACCGGCGGGCGTCCGCCAGAATTTTTAAGTGCTCATAATCCTGAATGGTGCGCAAGTATTCCATAACGTCACCCAAAACGCTAAAAAATATTTTACCGGTCTAAGATGAGTCTATCATACTGCGCAGACGAAGTAAAGCATATCCCGGCAAAGGGGCAGGACAAAACGCTACAAACATGCTCTCAATACTCATTTTCACCAGCACCTTTGACATGTCTGTGGGGGCATGGTAGACTTAGCTGCACGAGCTAGACAGTAACCCGGCAACGAGGGCAGAGGCAGCCAATGAAAATATTGATCGTAAGCAAGGCGCTGCGCGACCAACCACAGCGCGAAAATATGGTTAAGATGGTCGTTGAGCTGGTCCGTAAGGCCGGGCACGAGCCGTTCCTGGCTTATCAGGAGATTACCCGGCAAGGGCTGGTCGACGCGCAAGAATTCATGCCTTTCGTGCGGCACCACATTCGCAAATCGGGCCTGATGATTGTGCTTTACGAACCGGAATTGCGCGGCGGCCTGATCGAGATGGGAATCGCTTACGCCTACGAAGTACCGATCTGGCTGTTCTACAGCCTGGGTGACCGCCTGCCCAGTTCCGCCCTCGGCTGCGCCAAACAGGTCATCCCTTACACATCGCCGGAAGATTTATTGGTGCAGCTATCCCTGGCGCTGAACGACCTGAAGAACGCGTGAGCTTCCATGACCCAGCGATATACCAACCGGCGCTACCTGGACGCGCTGCACGATTACGTATTGGTTTTCGACGGGGCCATGGGCACCAGCTTGCAAGCCCAAAAACTGAGCGCGGCTGACTTCGGCGGAGAAGCCTACAACGGCTGCAACGATTATCTGGTGATCAGTTGCCCCCAGGCCGTAGAGCGCGTACACCGCTCTTTTCTCGAGGCCGGGGTGGACGTGCTGGAGACGGATACCTTTCGCTCCAACCGCATTACGCTTGCAGAATACGGATTACAGGAGCGAGTGATCGAAATCAACCAGGCTGCTGCCGCCCTGGCCCGGCGCCTGGCCGACGAATACGCCACACCGGATTATCCACGCTTCGTGGCTGGCTCGATCGGCCCTTCGGGCAAGCTCCCCTCGGCGGATGACCCTGAGCTTTCCAATGTGAGTTTCGACGAGCTGGCGGATGTGTTTTGCGAGCAAGCCGCCGGGCTGGTCCGTGGAGGAGTCGATCTGCTGCTGGTCGAGACCTCGCAGGATATCCTGGAAGTGCGGGCGGCGATCGCCGGGATCCAGCGCGCCTTTGCGGAGAACGGGGTCTATCTGCCCATACAGGCGCAAGTCACGCTGGATACCACCGGGCGGATGCTGCTGGGCACCGATATCGCCGCTGCCCTGACCACACTGGAAGGATTGGGGATCGACGTGATCGGCTTGAATTGCTCCACCGGCCCGGAGCACATGCGCCAGCCGATCCAGTACCTGGGGGAGAATGCCTCTCTACCGGTTTCGTGCATCCCGAACGCCGGCCTGCCCTTGAATATCGACGGCGAGGCGGTGTATCCGCTGGAGCCGGAACCGTTTGCCCAGACGCTAAGCGAGTTTGTCGAAAAAGATCGCATCAGCGTGGTGGGAGGCTGCTGCGGAACAACTCCTGCCCATCTGCGCCTGCTGGTCGAAAAGCTGGGCGGTGCGCCGGCATCGCGCCGGCGCCACCCGCTACGCCCGGCGGCCAGCGCAGCGCGCCTGTCTTCGGCCACGCGCGCCATGCCCATGCACCAGGAGCCGCCCCCCTTTTTGATCGGAGAGCGTTGCAACGCGCAGGGCAGCCGCAAGTTCAAACGCCTGCTGCTGGCCGAAGATTACGATGCGATCCTGGAGGTGGCCCGCGAGCAGGTGGAAGGTGGAGCGCACGCCCTGGATATTTCTGTGGCGGTTACCGAGCGCCCGGACGAGGCGGCGCTGATGCGCAGAGTGGTCAAAAAACTGGCTTCCGGCGTAGAAGTGCCGCTGGCCATCGACACCACCGAGCCAGAGGTGATGGAAGCGGCTTTGAAGACCGCACCGGGGCGCTGCCTGATCAACTCCACTCACCTGGAAGGAGGGCGCGCCCGCGCCGACCGGGTCTTTGCGCTGGCGAAGGAACATAACGCCGCCGTGCTGGTGCTGACCATCGACGAGCGAGGCATGGCCAAGACCGCCCAGCACAAGCTGGAAGTTGCGCAACAGGTGTATGAGATCGCAGTCGAAGAGCACGGGCTGCGGCCCGAAGCATTGATCTTCGACGCGCTGACGTTTACCCTGGCCACCGGGGACGCCGAGTTCGCCCATTCAGCCGTCGAGACACTGCATGGCATCCGGCTGATCAAGGGCCATTTGCCTGGCGTGTTCACTTCGCTGGGCGTCAGCAATGTCTCCTTCGGCCTGGACCCGGCTGCCCGGCCGGTGCTCAACAGCATCATGCTCTATCACGCGGTGCAGGCGGGCCTGGATATGGCCATTGTCAACCCGGCGCACATCACTCCCTACGCCGAAATTCCCGCCGGGCAGCGCCAGTTGACCGAAGACCTGATCTTCAATCGCCGACCGGATGCGCTGCAGCGATTTATCGAACACTTCCAATCCAGCGGGGAGGGGCAACGCGCTGCGGCCACTCAAGCGGATGCAACCCAGGGCATGACACCCCAACAGCGGTTGCACTGGCGCATCCTGCACCGCCACAAGGATGGAGTCGAGGCCGACATCGACGAGATTCTGGCGCAGCGCGGCGAGCAAAGCGCGCACGAAGCAGCCATAACCATCTTGAATACTGTCTTGCTGCCGGCGATGAAAGAGGTGGGCGACCGTTTTGGGGCCGGCGAACTGATTTTGCCTTTCGTGCTGCAATCCGCCGAGGTAATGAAGAAAGCTGTATCGCACCTGGAGCAGTTCCTGGAACGCAAAGAGGGCGCCAGCAAAGGCACCGTGGTGCTGGCTACCGTATATGGCGACGTGCACGACATCGGCAAGAATCTGGTCAAGACCATCCTGGCCAACAATGGCTACACGGTAATCGACCTGGGCAAGCAGGTGCCCGCCGAAACGATCATTACCAGGGCAGTGGAAGCGAAAGCGGACGCCATTGGCCTGAGCGCTCTTCTGGTCAATACCAGCAAACAGATGCCCCTGATCGTCGATGAGTTGAGCCGCCGCGGCTTGAAATTTCCCGTCCTGATTGGCGGGGCAGCCATCAACCGGCGTTTTGGCTGGCGCATCCTGTATACCGAGGATCGCGAGCGCTACGAGCCAGGCGTGTTCTACTGCAAGGATGCTTTCGAGGGGCTGGCAACGATGGATGATCTGACCGACACACAGCGGCGCCCCCAACTGCTGGAGCGGCTGTACCAGGACGCCGAGCGGGAGTTGAACCGGACAGCCAGCCAGGCGAAGCAAGCGCCAGGGCGGGCGCGTTCTTCGGTTGTGGCCCGGCCCTTCCAGCCGCCCGCATCGCTACCCAGAGGGGCGCGGCTTGTGCGGCAGATGCCACTGGAGTTCATCTTCCAGCACCTGGCCAGGAATGAGTTATTCCGCCTCTCGTGGGGGGCCAAAAACGCTCACGGCGAGGAATGGCAGCGCCTGCAAGCCGAGTTCGAAGCCCGCCTGGAGCGCATGACGCGCCAGGCGCTGCGCGAGGGCTGGCTCCGGCCGCAGGCCGTCTACGGCTACTGGCCGTGCCAGGCAGACGGCGAGGCGCTGATCCTGTACGACCCGGAAAGCCTATCCGAGGGAATTGCCCGCTTTACTTTCCCGCGCCAGCCCTCGGCAGACCACCTGTGCCTGGCAGATTATTTCGCACCCCGGGAAAGCGGCGAAATGGATATCGTTGCCCTGCAAGTGGTCACCGTTGGGCAAGAAGCCACCGACCGATTCGACCGTTTGCAAAGCGCCGGCGATTATGCCGAGGCTTACTATACGCACGGCCTGGCGGTGCAGACGGCCGAGGCTACGGCGGAGTACCTGCACCGTCACATTCGCAGCGAGATGGGCCTGCCCGCCGGACAGGGTAAGCGCTATTCGTGGGGTTATCCGGCAATTCCCGAGCTGGAGGCTCACCGCACGGTCTTCGACCTGCTGCCTGCCGAGCAGGAACTGGGCATGAGTCTGACCGCCGCTTACCAGTTGGTGCCCGAACAATCCACCGCGGCGATCATCGTCCATCACCCAGAAGCGCGCTATTTCAGCATTGGCGAGAGCCGGGTCGAACAACTCACCAAACAATGAACACCAACCATGCACCTGCCTGGCCCAATCCTTGCACTCATTGCTTCGTAAACCTTAACCGTTCTTCAACCAACTGCGTCACCCCATGTGGTAGAATTTTCATTAAGAATCTTCATGGAACGCCGCTTGCTCCGCTTCTACCTGCTTCTGTTCCTGCTTTTTGCCGCCAGCCTGGCCTGTTCGCGCAGCCAGCAGTCGGGCGGCTATTGGAGCATTTCCGCCCAGAGCATGCCCACTGCGGCAGTCGTTGCCGGCGAGGCGACGCAACTGCCCTGGGCGCCGCGCCGCTCACCCGGCGCTCCTATCCTCACCCCCACACCGGACACACCACACGTCCTACCTGCCTTACGCACCAGTGCAGAAAGTTACTCCGTACGCGCCGGCGATACCCTCGGCCAGATCGCCAATCGTTACGGCGTCAGCGTCGAGCAAATCGTGCAGGCCAACAAACTGGCTGATGCCAACGTGCTGGAAATCGGCCAGGTACTCACCATCCCGGTGCCTACCCCACAGAGCCGGGGGCCGAACTTCAAGATCATCCCCGACTCGGAGCTGGTGTACGGACCTTACAGTGTGTTGTTCGATGTCGAGGAATTCGCCAAAAAGCAGGGCGGTTTTCTGGCCAGCTACCACGAGGAAGTTGACGACCAATCCATCAGCGGGGCGCAGGTCGTGCAGCGTATCGCGCAGGATTATTCCGTCAATCCTCGCCTGCTCCTGGCAGTCTTGCAACAGCAGAGCGGCTGGGTGACCAACCCCAACCCTAAGAAAGCGGACCAGCAATATCCGGTCGGCCTGCCTGACCCACAACGCAAAGGTTTATACCGGCAGCTTGCCTGGGCGGCCAACGGCTTGAACCGCGGCTATTATCTGTGGCGAGCCAATGACATCAATTCCTGGATACTGGCCGATGGTACGATTGTGCCAATTGACCCGACGATCAACGCCGGGACGGCAGGCATCCAGGCGATGTACGCCACTTTATACGACCGGGCGAGTTGGGAGAAAGCTGTCTCAGCAGATGGGCTGTTTGCCGCTTACAATGCCCTGTTTGGGTATGCGTTCGACTATGCCTTCGAGCCACTGTTGCCCAACGACCTGTTCCAGCCCGACATGCAACTGCCCTTTGAAGCGGGCACGCTGTGGTACTATACCGGCGGACCGCACGGCGGGTGGGGCGACGGTTCAGCCTGGGCAGCCCTGGATTTCGCACCGCCCGGCAAAGCCCTGGGCTGCGTCGAGAGCAACGATTGGGTGACCGCCGTGGCGGACGGTTTGATCCTGCGCGCCGAGAACGGCGCGGTGATACAGGACCTGGACGGTGATGGGTTGGAACAGACCGGTTGGACGGTCCTGTATATGCACGTCGAGTCACGCGACCGCGTCCAGCCTGGCGTTTATCTAAAGGCTGGCGAGAAGATTGGCCATGCGTCTTGCGAAGGCGGCATTTCTTCGGGCACCCACGTACACGTGGCCCGGCGATATAATGGTGAGTGGATCCCTGCTTACCGGGACATCCCTTTTGTGATGGACGGCTGGGTCGCCAGCAGCCTGGGAACAGAATATGATGGTTATCTGACCCGGGCCAGCCAAAAAATCGAGGCTTATGCAGGTATTTCAGATAATAACGGTATCCAGCGTTGACCAGTGTAAAAATATCAAGTTCCCATTCTCAAGTCATCGAGGCTGAAAGATGCGCGATCTGGCTTACCGGTTTGTCCTGATCGCCTCGCTCGTAGCGTGGCTGGCGGGTTGTACCACCAGCGGGGCTTACTGGATTCCGCCCAGCTCGCAACTTCCTCAACCGCCGGCCGGGGTAGGCAATTTGCGCCCTGTACCTTCACCGACCCAGATAGCCGAGCCGGGAGCAGATTTGCCGACGGCACTGCCTTCGCCCGCGCCAAGCAACACGCCGCCGGTTGATGATCCACCCACCGAGGCGCCGCCCACGGCTGCGCCAGAGCCCAGCGACACCCCTGCCTTGCCGCCTACTGCCGTCGAGAGGATTACGTTTGTGCCATCGGCGACATCTACCGCCACCCCACAGGTCAACGTGGTCGACTCGTCACCGATCCTGTATTATGCCCAGGCCGGGGATGCGCTTAAGGTAGTGGCCCGGCGTTTCGGCGTTGCTCCAGCAGAGATCACTTCACCGGAGCCGCTACCGGAGACCACTTTTATCGACCCCGGGCAGTTGCTGATCATCCCGCGCCGGCTGGCTAACACGACCGCTTCTGAGCAACTCTTGCCGGATAGCGAGGTGGTCTTTTCTCCGTCCGCCGTCGATTTCGATGTGCAGGATTTCGTGGCGCAGTCCGGCGGGTATATGAATACCTATAGCGAATGGCACAAGAGCACCGGGATGAAATCGGGGGCCGAAGTGCTCCTGCGCGTGGCCACAGAAAATTCGATCAATCCTCGCCTGTTGCTGGCCCTGCTCGAATACCACAGCCATTGGGTCTATGGACGCCCTGAGTCTCAGGTACAGATCGACTATCCATTAGGGCTGGATTTACCATCCGCCAAGGGTTTGTATAACCAATTGGTATGGACGGTGAACCAGCTTGCCAACGGATATTACGCTTATCGCGAAGGCCGCCTGACCGAAATTCGTTTCTCGGACGGCGTAACCGCCCATCTGGCGCCTGATCTAAACGCGGGGACCGCTGCACTGCAATATTATTTCGCCCAGCTTTACACCAGCCAACAATGGCTGGACACGTTAAACCCTAAACTGGGTTTCCCCGCCCTTTACACTTCGATGTACGGCAACCCCTGGGAACGCGCCCGCACGGTAGAGCCACTGTTTCCTCCTGGAATTACCCAGCCGGCCCTGATCTTACCCTTCACACGCAACTGGACCTGGAGTTATACCGGCGGGCCGCACGGCGCATGGGAACAGGATGGCGCTTACGCTGCTATCGACTTTGCCCCCGGCTCTACAGAAACCGGCTGTTCGGATACCCCCGCTTATGCCACAGCGGCTGCCGCGGGCCTGGTGGTGCGCACCGGACCGGGCCTGGTGGTGATCGATCTGGACGGCGATGGGCACGAGCAAACCGGCTGGGTGCTGACCTATCTGCACGTTGCCGAAAAGGGCCGCGTGCCTGTGGGCGCCTGGGTGGCCCAGGGCGACCCAATCGGCCATCCATCTTGCGAAGGCGGTTTTGCTACCGGGACCCACATCCATATTGCCCGCAAATACAACGGCGAATGGGTACCGGCAGATGGCCCGCTGCCCTTCAACCTGGGCGGCTGGATCGCTCACGCCGGCCCGTTGCCTTATAAGGGCACCCTGACCCGGGATGGGGTCACGCTAACCGCCTGCACGTGCAGCAATTACCTGACTTTTATCACCCGCACGGACGATGATCCCTAAACCGGTGATCCCAAGCATGGTTGCCCGCCAGCGATTTACTGCCTGGATCATTGCCATAACCTTTCTGCTAAGCGCCTGCCAGCCCGGCGCGCCCGAGGCGGCTGGCGCGCCAGCCACTTCGATTGCACGGGAAGACCGGCTGCCCCCGCCCCAGCCCGGTGCGGCTGCATTGCTCCCCCCGCCACGACCTTATCCCAGCCGGCCGCGCTATTCGCCCGGTGAACTGGTAGATTACACGGCGCAAACCGGAGATACGCTGGTGAACCTGGCCAGCCGTTTCAACACCACGGCAGGCGAAATCCTGGAAGCCAATCCGTTCATCCCGCAATCGGCTACGACCATGCCCCCAGGCATGCCGATGAAGATTCCCATCTACTACCTGCCATTGTGGGGTTCGCCGTATCAAATTATCCCCGACAGCCTGTTCGTCAATGGCCCGGCGCAGGTCGGTTTCGATACCCGGCAGTTCGTTGCCAGCCACCCTGGCTGGCTGAAAGATTACCAGAATTACGTATCCGACGCCAACCGCAGCGGCGCCGAGATCGTGGACCTGGTGGCGCTGAATTACAGCGTCAGCCCGCGCTTGCTGCTGGCGCTGCTCGAATACCAGGCCGGCGCGCTAACCCGTCCCAGACCGGAGGGCGACCTGGATGAATACCCCCTGGGTTATCACCGGTGGAGCCACAAAGGATTGTTCTTGCAACTGGCCTGGGCTGCCAACCTGCTCAATAATGGCTATTACCGCTATCGCACCTCCCAGCTCTCCGAACTGACGCTTAAGGATGGCCGATTGGAGCGCATCGACCCCTGGCAAAACGCCGCCACTGCCAGCTTGCACAACTATTTCAACACCCTGTACGAGCCTCCCGAATACGAGCGGGCCATATCCCCGGATGGCCTGGCGCGCATCTATGCCTCTCTGTTCGGCGACCCGTGGGAAAACGCACAAAACCACATCCCGGGCAGCCTGGTGCAGCCGGCCTTCATCTTGCCTTTCCAGCCAGGCGACATTTGGGCGCTGACCGGCGGGCCGCATACCGGCTGGGGCACCGGCGAGCCATACTCAGCCCTGGATTTCGCTCCGCCATCCAAGACTTCCGGGTGTGTTCCCAGCGCAGTATGGGCCACAGCGGTGACGGAGGGGGTCGTGGCGCGCTCGGAAGTGGGTCAGGTGGTGCTGGATACCGACGGCGACGGCGACGAGCGCACCGGCTGGGTGGTGTTTTACCTGCACGTAGGCTCTGACCACCGCGTTCCACAAGGCGCCACTCTGAAACAGGGCGACCCAATCGGCCACCCGTCCTGCGAGGGCGGCGCGGCCACCGGGACCCACGTTCACATCGCGCGCAAATATAACGGCGAATGGATGCCTGCGGAGGGCATCGGCGGCGGAGTCCTGGCTTTCAACCTGGAAGGGTGGATCGCCCACAACGGCAGCCAACCTTACCTGGGCACGCTGCAGCGCAACGCACTGGTGGTCACCGCCTGCACCTGCTCCAATGCCAGGAGTTTTATTCAAAGTGACCGGCAGCCACCGCAAGCAAAGTGAAGCGATTCCGGGTAGAATAATGGTAAAATAGAGGTTGCCTGGAAACCGCACACAGCCAGGGGAGCGGTGCGCCTGACGGGCCCGTAGCTCAGCGGCAGAGCGCGCGGCTCATAACCGCTTGGTCGCAGGTTCGAATCCTGCCGGGCCCATATTGGACCGGTTATTGTTCGGGTTTCTACACCCCTCCTGCCGAGGCAGAGAAGAGTGAGCAGGAGGGGCATTTGTATCCCTATAACCAATTCAATTTATCAAGATGGGTAAGTCAATCAGCGCTGCCGTTCTTTTCCAGGGCCAGGCGCGCCAGCACTGGCAGATGGTCCGAGCCGGTATCTTCGCCTACCCAGGAATCCAGGCTGTTCAATTCTCCGGTGTGCCAGATGTAATCGACGCGCAACAGCGGGATCAGCGGTAACCAGCTCAACATCCGGTTGACCCGCTGAAGTCGCCTCCAGGGGCCAATGCGCGTCGGCAAGGTATAACCCGATTTCCTGCCCGCAGCCGCGTAAGCATCTTGCAAACCGGAAGCGCGCAAGTAAGCATATTCGCCCCACCAGTCAGCCAGGTTGAAATCACCTAATAGTATTGCCGGATTGGTTTCACGCGCCAGGTGCGCCAGAGTCTGGATTTGCTGCCAGGTTTGCCAGTCGAAACGGATGCCATTCCAGGACAAGCGCGGCGGAGGTGGATGGGCAACAATCAGGACAGGCTGCGACTCACCGATTTTCAAACGGACCAACAGATCCGGGCGCGACGTTGAAAGATGTAGCTGCTCGACGTCGACAAGGGGATAACGACTGAGAACCGCCTTACCAGCAAAACCATCCGGGAACAAAGCCTGGTACGGGTATTTGGCAGACAACCGGCTGGCGAAGGCATCTGCCTGTTTGTGGCTGACCTCTTGCATCCCAATCACATCCGCTCCAGAGGCATGTAACACCTGGACCAGCCGCTCTGGCTTCGCCCGGCCATTACCAGTATTACAGGTCATCACCGTGAATTCTGCGGTCGGCGCAGCCAGCTCTTTTGTTTCGCTCACGCTAACGGCTCCCAACAAAGACAAATTACCATTCCAATACCATATCCTGACATCGTGCAGCAAATCATCGATCGAAACAACGTTTCTGGCTCAAATTTTCTTCGAACACTTCCAAAGTCAGGCATCAAATAAATGACGCCTTGCAACATGCGCAAGGCGTTACGCACCGGGCAATTTTATCATCACCTGGTGAGAACTCGATTAACTATTTCGTCAGGATTTCATCCAGCTCACGCCAGAACTTCCCGGTTTCAATCAACCTGGCTTCTGTGCGCAGCTAGACCACGCAGGCTTTCTACCCTACGAAGTCGTCGAAAGGGGCTGCGTTGCCTGGCGAACGACTTCGTCGAACGACAAGAAAGCCGTTTTGAATTTATTCTTGGCATAGGCGTAGTAGCACGCTTTGGCGCTATCGGTAGCCAGGGCGGTAAAGCGGCCTTTGATCGGGGCAACCACACAGCACGTGTCCACCGCAAATTTTGCTCCGCTGGCTTCGATGATTCCGGTATAGCCCATGCGATCGGCGAGGTGCTTGGTAGGACGAGCGGTAGTAATCCAGAATTCTCTGGTCACCTGTTTGCCATGCAGCAGCCCGGCCAAACGGGCGATCTCTTGAATGGACAGATGCGGGCAGCCCAGGCTGACAAAATCCACCTCGCCCAGAGAGGCGTCATTGAGCGATGCCAGCGCAGCCTCGACATCCGCCCGGGTAATAGCAAAACCATCTGGCGGGGGAGTCAGGCAGGCCGCTTCGGGGGTCACGCCCGGCATATGGAAAAGCGCCACGCCGCCATAAGTGGCCAGGCTGGCACAAAAAGATTTGAGCTGCTCCAGAGAAGCTTGCTCAATCCCCAGGATATACAGCACGCTTTTCTTGCCGGCGGCCTGTAATTTTTCACCAATGGCTTTGCCCAGGGCGCCGAAATGATGCGTCCCATCCAGGACGGCATGGACCTGAACGGCTACATCCGGGCGGCGGTTGTGCTCCAGGTGGTAGCCATAGGCGGGGGTAAAGCCGGTGAGGGCAGCAGCCAGGGCGCTGGGGCCGCCTTCGCGGTTACTGCGCGCACCCAACACCGAGTTGGCATAACAGACCGCGCTACTCTCGGCCCACGCGATGTGCTCGCCATAGTGCGGAAGATTGCCGGAAAGATACGGGGTGCAGGTGCAAGTAGCGATCACGCCCATCCGGGCAAAGGCCTGGATGACGCGTTGCTGGCTGGCAGCAAACTCCGGGCTGGTGCCCAGGGCAGGCCAGTTCTCTACATCCATACCCGCCGGATTGAGGGTGGTCAGAACGCGCGCCTGCCCACCGCCATCTGCCATCTCATCCAGAAATTGCAACCCCGCCTCACCCAGGTTATCGTAGCTGACGCCAGCGATCTGGACCGAGGTGACCGGCAGCATGCGCTCGGCACCGTAAATCGTGCCCAGAGCAACCAGGATTTCCATCGCCTTGCGCACCGCCCGGCCATGCTGGCCATCCAGCATGTTTTGTTCTTCTTGAGTAAGCTTCATAAATAATTGTCCATGCAATTCTCCTTCAACGCCAACCAACTGGCCAAGTCCTCGAACGCCTGATGCTTACAGGCCCAGGTGACCGTTTGCCCATCGACCGATTCCTGAGTAGGCATCAACCAATCCCCAGCCTGCTCAAATCCACTTCCGGGAAGGGCGCCTTTGCAAAATCTTTACCTTTCGCTTCCAGTGGATGGGTCAGGTCAAAACCGAGGCGCGTTGTGTCGTGCGTGCCCGGCTCAGAGCTGGGGTCCAGGCTGGAACCGGGGGCCCTGTCCAGCACGACCATCTGGCGGTCGGCCTGGAAGCGGGTGGCCATGGCCCATTCCACGGCGAGGGGATCGTAGATGTCGACATCCTGATCGACGACGAAGACGTGTTTGCAGGAACGGTGCCCGGCGAAGGCGGCGTGGATGGCTTTCAGGCCATCATCCTCAGCCTGCTTATCGATCTGGACGATGGCGTGCAGCCAGGAACAGCCTCCCGGGTTGACATTGACATCCAGGCAGTGCACTACTTCACTGACTTTTTTGAAAATAGTCGGCTCGCGCGGCATGCCCATGAGCAGCTTGTGCTCCAAGGCGCCGGGCAGCAGCGCCTGCCAGATGGCATCTTTGCGATGGGTGAGGGCCTTGAGTACAAAGACCGGCTCCTGGCGTACCACATCGTAGGTCTCGGTCAGGTCAACGAAGGGCCCTTCAGCATGGCGGCGATCCAGATAGACGGTGCCTTCCAGGACGAACTCACACTCCGCGGGAACGAACAGATCGACCGTTTTGGCATGCACCACGGGCAGCGGCTCCAGGGCGTTGGCGATCTGCAACTCGTCCACGCCAATCTCCACCGAGGTGGCTGCGGCGGCCAGGACGTTGGGGGCATTGCCGATACAGATGGCCACATCCACTGCGCCCAGGTCACGCAAGAAGGTATCAAAGTGGCGCGAGCGCACCACGCGTACCGCCATCTCGGTCTGCGAGAACTGCATACAGCGGTGGAAATCGGCGTTCTGGCCATGACCTGGATGGCGAGCAATCACCACGCCGGAGCTGATGTAGTTGCCGCCATCCTTCTCACAATGGCGCAGGATGGGCAGGTCATCCAGATCGGGTTCCAGGTTCACCACCTCCTGGCAGGGAGCCGAGTCGACCACCGGACAAGGTGAGCCAGTGTCAATGGCGCGCGCCATCAGGGGGATGATCCCGGAGACGGGGATGCCGAAGTAATCTGCAAAGGCCGTCTTGCCGCAGAACAGGTTGCCGGCAACGCGAAAAGCCGACTCCTTCACGTTTTCGAATAATAGGGGGACCGGTTCCAGTTTTTTGAGAATACCGGCGATCTCGTAGGTCTTCGAAACAGGCGCCTGGACACGCAACAGCCTGTGATTTTCTTCTAAACGATGGAGATAGTCTCGGAAAGACATTGAGGTTCCTTGGACGGGTAAGGGATAAGGGAGTGCCGGGCGATCAGACGCTCAGGCGCCCAGGGATCAGGCACCCAGGGGTTCCGGCCGGCGATGAAGTCGCCGGTCTACGAAGCTGCACCCCATGAATGGGATTGGATAACCGGGCTCAGCGATCGGCCGATACATTCTCTTTCGGCAGTTTCTGCACCCACTGGAAATGCTGCACGCTGCGGCGGTGCATCTCTTCGGGATAGGCGTAGCCCAGGGCGGCGCCGACTTCACGGGCGACTTTCTCGAACAGATCGATGGTGCGCCACATGGCGGCCCAGTTGTCTTCCAGGCCGGCGCCCACGTAAGTGGCCGCCAGTTCAGCCCACAGATCAGGCGGCAGGATTTTCTTCAGTCCACGCCCGTGGGCCTTGAGACGCAGGGTCCAGTTGGCGTCGATCTCAGCCTTCCATTCCAACATCTCGCGCAGATGTCCGGCTTTCAGATCAATATCTATTGATTTGGCTGGCATCAAGTCATCGCGCCACAGGTACTTGGCCAGGTAAGTGCAATTATGGAAGAACAACTCGATGGACTCCAGGTATTCGGCCTGGGTAGGCGGTACAGGGATATAGGCGCGGTGGGTCGGCGGTGGCATGCCAACTGTCAGGCCATCTTTATCGAGCAGGACACGATACCCCAGGTCGAGGTCGGGAGGGAGAGGGGCGCGAGCGATTTGGCGCAGCAGGCTGGCGGGCATGACGGTAAAGTCGATCTTCAAGCCATGCTGCTCATATTCAGTAATATAGGCAAACTTCTCGTCACGGAAGTTTTCCGCTTCTCTCGAGTCTGCACGGGGTCCTTGCCTGCCCGGTCCGCTTTCCGGCCCGAACCAGGGCAAGATCGGGTCACGGTAAAGCACCAGCACACGGCCAAAGGCTTCCAACCAGGCGCGGCTCTCGAAGAAGGGCATGATGCCGGGCACGTCGTCAACCGCCACGATGACGTCGTAATCGGACAGGCGGTCGACGGTCGCGCCGGGGACAGTGCGGGTGGAGGTGAGCACCAGGGCACGCACATCTGCGCGCGCTTCGCCCCACCGGACGATACGGTTCAAGGTTTCGTCGTTATCAGAAGGCATGAGTACACCTAAATCGTTCATAAAACAGCTTCTCTTGCGGCTGGTATAAGCTGCGCGTGCCGTGCAGGTCACGCAAAATCGGCGATCAAGAACTGATTACTCAGCAACGGATCACTCATCGCCCCAAAAAGAACACATTTCCAGCCGCCAATCCTACACTTCAGCATTATAACTGATCTGGCCACTGATCGACTCAAACCATGATATAGTTAGCGCCATGCGACCTATACGAGGCGAGTGGCTGGTGCTGGCTGCGGCTGCGCTGTGGGGGACGACCGGTACGGCGCAGGCGCTTGCGCCACCCGGCGCGCAGCCGGCGGCAGTGGGCGCGGCACGGCTGTTGGTCGGCGGGCTGGCGCTGCTGGCTGTAGCCGCCGTGCGGCGCGCTTTGTTCCGAAACCGGCATTGGCCGATATGGCCGACGCTTGCCGCCGCGGGATGCATGGCGGGTTACCAGTTGTGTTTCTTTGCTGGCGTGGCCCGCACAGGCGTGGCAGTTGGGACGATGGTCGCCATCGGCAGCGCGCCGGTGCTGGCCGGCGCATTGGGTTTTTTAATATACGGGGACCGCCCCGTGCGTAAATGGTTTGGGGCAACCGCGCTGGCCATCCTGGGATGCAGTATCCTGGCAATGGCGAACAGCGAACTGAACGTTGAAACAACCGGCATCCTGCTGGCCCTCGGCGCCGGCGCCTGTTATGCTACTTATACGGTCGCCAGCAAGCGGCTGCTCGAATCTCAGCCACCCGAGGCGGCGATTGCTGTGGTGTTTTGCCTGGGAGCTTTCATGCTGACCCCGGTGTTGTTCCTGTCCGACCTGAGCTGGTTGAACCAGCCGCGAGGCCAGGTAGTTATTTTGCATCTGGGGCTGGTGGCAACCGCCGCTGCCTATATCCTGTTTGCCCGAGGGCTGAAAATCATACCGGCTGCCACGGCGGTAACGCTTTCGCTGGCCGAGCCGCTGACCGCCGGGTTGTTAGGCGTGCTCTTACTGGGAGAGGTGCTGGCAACATCAGCGTGGATCGGGATCGCTTTGTTGTTCGGCGGCCTGGCATTGCTGGCTATTTAAAGATTCGCGACTGGTCGAGGGAGTGACCCTCGACCAGTCGCGAAACAGGTTTACAGACTAACCGGCCTTGACGCTAATCTTGCGGGTCAGGGCAGCGCCGGCCTTGGGCAGGTACAGGCGCAGCACACCATCTCTGACAGTGGCCTGGATTTTCTCACGGTCGATCTCATCAGAGAGTTTGAAGCTGCGCTGGTAGTCGCCCACTTCATACTCGGCAAAAGCCAGCGAGTAGCCTTCGGGGAATGCGGGTTCGACGTAGGCGTTAATGGTCAGGATGTTTTTCTCCAGAGTGACCTCGATCGAACCCTCATTGGCGCCGGGCACGTCAGTGACGATCACAATCTGGTCATCGACTTCGTAAATATCAGCGCGCGGCACGAAGCAGCGGCAATCGCGGGTGCGCTCG
Source organism: uncultured Anaerolinea sp. (assembly GCA_964595435.1). Classification (GTDB taxonomy): domain Bacteria; phylum Chloroflexota; class Anaerolineae; order Anaerolineales; family UBA4823; genus RBG-16-57-11. The sequence continues at coordinate 143,966 of CAZQQJ010000010.1, forward strand.
GTGTCTTCGGTAGCAGTGATTTCCTGCTTTTCGACTTCAATATCCTTGGTCTTGGTAGCCATCGATAACCTCCAGAATGGGATAATATTTGCAAGATCATTACTTGCAAAATGAAAGGGTCAGGCAACGCTTTTGACAGCGATCTTGCGCGGGCGGTCTTCTTCAGCACGAGGCATGGTGATGTTAATTACGCCGTCCTTGAAAGTAGCCTCGATCTTCTCGACATTCACCGGGAAAGGAAGCTGCAGTACACGGGAAAACTTGCCATAGCCACGCTCCTGGCGATGATAGCGAGCACCCTCTTTCAGCTCATCCGGCTTGCGCGTGCCGCTCAGGGTCAGGTTGTCGCCAATGACACTGATTTCGATATCATCAGGGCTTACACCGGGCACCTCGGCTGTGACTACCAGGCCCTGCTCGCTGTTCCACACGTTCATCGCCGGATAGGACGGGGCAGAACGCAGGCGCGCCGGGGAAAATTCTTCGAACATGCGATTCATTTCGCGCTGGAAGCGATCCATATCACGCCACATATTCGGGATTCGGTATCTGCGGTACATTTCGTCTATCTCCTGTGTCATTAATAAATTGATGAGTTTATCACCACTTCACATATGGGTTGATCTTGTTGCGTTGCATGCTTCAATCTTGCCATATGATACAAAGGGAGTGTTAGAAAAACGCAAACACAATATAAGAAGAGTATATGAATGACATTGCAAGCAGTTTGAAGGCAGTATGCAATGTCATTCTTGGAGTAAAATAAATGTTGATATCTGAAACCGCAACGAAACGCGGAGGCAGTTACGATGGATTACAAGGATTACTACAAGATTTTAGGCGTCAGCAAAACGGCTGACAAAGACGAGATCAAAAAAGCTTACCGTAAACTTGCGCGGCAATACCACCCGGACGTAAATCCCGGCAATAAGGCATCTGAGGAGAGGTTCAAAGAGGTCAACGAGGCTTACGAGGTACTATCCGACCCGGCCAAGCGTGAAAAATACGACAAGTTCGGCGCATCCTGGCAGCAATACACCGGCAGCGGCGGACGGCCACAGGACTTCGACTGGTCGCAGTGGACGACCGGTTTCCCGGGCGGGCAAGGCTATTCACGCACCGTCTCGCAGGAAGAACTCGAACAAATACTGGGGGGCAGCTTTGGCAATATAGGCGGGCTCGGCGGCTTCTCGGACTTCTTCGAAATGCTGTTCGGCAACCTGGGGCGGCGAAGCGGGAGCGAAGGCGGAATGGGCGGCAGAGGACGGGCCACCACGCGCGCCGGGCGCGGGCGGGATAGCGAACAAAACGTGCAGATTTCGCTGGAAGAGGCTTTTCGCGGTACAACCTGCAGCCTGCAATGGGAAGATGGGCGGCGCATCGAGGCCAAAATCCCGGCCGGAGTAAAGACCGGCTCGAAAATCCGCCTGGGAGGGCAGGGCGAGGCGGCCCCCAGTGGCGGGCAGGCCGGTGACCTGTATTTGAAGGTCGAAGTGTTGCCGCACGCCACTTTTACCCGCGACGGCGACGACCTCAGGGTCAACGTGGCAATTGATCTCTACACCGCAATCCTGGGCGGCAAGATCTCCGTACCTACTTTGGAACGTTCGGTGGAGCTGACCGTCCCACCCGAAACAGCCAACGGCAAAGTCTTCCGGCTGCGCGGGTTGGGCATGCCCAATTTACGCAACCCACAAGAGCGCGGCAACCTGTACGCCACCCTACAGGTGCAATTGCCCAAGGGCTTGAGCCAGCAGGAAAAAGAGCTTTTCCAAAAACTACGCGACCTGCACAAATGATTTGAACTATCTGTTTGTGTGGGTATAATAAAGGCGCACGCCAGGCGGCCACTGCCGCGGCGTGCGCAAAACTCTTTAACAAAAAGGTTCTCTCATGTCTACACCGATTGTCGAATGTATTGCGAATTTTTCAGATGCCCGCCGCCCGCAGGTCATCGAGGCCATTATGCAGGCCATCACTTCGGTGGCCGGAGTCACTTTGCTGGACCGCCACTCAGACCTGGATCACAACCGCACGGTACTGACCTTTGTCGGCTCGCCGGAGGGGATCGAAGAGGCGGCCTTCCGTGCTATCGCCAAAGCCGCCGAGTTGATCAACCTGGATGAGCATACCGGCGAACACCCGCGCATCGGGGCAAGCGATGTGGTGCCATTCGTGCCGATCAAAGGCATCTCGATGGCCGAATGCGTGCTGATCGCCCGGCGGCTGGGGAAACGGGTGGGCGACGAATTGGGCATCCCGGTTTACCTGTACGAGCAGGCCGCAACCCGGCCTGAACGGGTCAACCTGGAGAACATCCGCCGCGGGCAATACGAGGCGCTGAAAGAGGAGATGGGCGTCAATCCCGATCGCCAGCCAGATTTCGGCCCGGCCAGAGTCGGTCCCGCTGGCGCCACTGTGATCGGGGCGCGCCAACCGCTGGTGGCGTTCAACGTATACCTGGCTACCGATGACGTCGGCATCGCCAAAAAGATCGCCAAAGCCGTGCGCCATTCGTCCGGCGGGCTGCGCTACGTCAAGGCGCTGGGATTGCTGGTGGAGGGCCGCGCCCAGGTTTCGATGAACCTGACCAACTATCGCAGCACGCCCGTTGCGCGCGTGGTAGAGACGATCCGGCGCGAAGCAGCCCGCTACGGCGTGGCAGTGCACCACAGCGAACTGGTAGGGTTGATCCCGCAAGAGGCATTGATCGACGCGGCGCGCTGGTACACACAGCTCGACCAATTCGAGCCAGAGCAGGTACTGGAATATCGCCTGGCGGCGGCGCAGCAAGAAGCCAGCCCGTCGGCTTCGGAAGATTTCCTGGATGCGCTGGCCGAGGGCACACCCGCCCCTGGCGGTGGCTCGGCAGCCGCTTACAGCGGAGCAGCCGGGGCAGCTCTGGCGGCGATGGTCGCCCGGCTGACGCTGGGCAAGAAGAAATATGCGGCGGTAGAAGCGCAGATGTACGCCTTGTTGGAGCGAGCCGAAGCGCTGCGCGCCCAATTGAAGGCGGCTATCCAGCGCGACGCGGAGGCGTTCGAGGCGGTGATGACCGCGATGAAGCTGCCGCGCGACACCGACGAAGAGGCAGCCATTCGCCAGCATACCATCGATGAGGCAACGTTGACCGCGGCGCAGGTGCCTTTAGAAACGGCGCGCATGGCGGTGGAAGTAATGGAACTGGCTGCCCAGGCTGCAACCCTGGGCAACGTGAACGCGATCAGCGATGGAGCAACCGGGGCGGCATTGGGGCGAGCAGCCTTGACCGGAGCAAGCTACAACGTACGGATCAATATCGCCGGGTTGAGCGACCCGGCGCAGGGCGCGGGACTGCTCGGTGAGTTGCGCCCGCTGGAGGAACGCGCCAGCGCGGCGGAACAGAAAATCCGGGCGGCAATGGCAGAACGCGCGGGGATCACACTGGAATGAAACCGTTGACCTACCGGATGCTGCTGGTAGGCCTGGCGCTGGCATTGGGAGCATGCGGATGGGGGACAGCCTCACCCCTGACCTCTCTCCAAATTACTGGAGAGGGGGGAATGGCCTCGCCCCCAGCCCCCCTCCAGATCACTGAAGAGGGGGGAACGGCTTCGACACCCGCTATTCTCCAGACGACCGAGGAAACGGAGACAGCCTCACCCCCGGCCCCTCTCCAGATTACAAGAGAGGGGGGGACGCCCTCGCTCCTGCCCTCTCTTCAGATCACTGTAGAAGGGGGGATGGCTTCAACCGCGACGCCAACCCGTGAAGTGGAGAGCAGGCCAACGGCATGCCCGCCGGATTATTGCCAATATAGTGCGCAGTTTTTCCTGCAACGACCGATTGCTTTGCCGGGCAACGATACGGTGGATGTGACCTATCGCTTCGGGAATACGCAGGGAGGGATGCGCGATCCACACCATGGGGTGGAGTTCTTGAATAAATTCGGTACGCCGGTGCTGGCGGCGGCAGACGGGGTAGTGGTGGTGGCAGGCGACGATACCAGGCCGACCTCGCCGCAGGGCGCCTGGCCGATCACCTTCTACGGACCGTATTCCAATTTTTATGGCAATGTCGTGGTGATCGAGCACGCCGTCCCGCCAGCGCTGCTGGGGGCTTTCCCGGACATGCCGCAGCCAGTCTATACGCTATACGGGCACCTGTCCGAGATCGAGGTGCAGGTGGGGCAGCCGGTCAAAGCCGGCCAGGAGGTGGGCAAAGTGGGACAGGCCGGCATTGCCACCGGGCCGCACCTGCACTTCGAGGTACGACTGGGTGAGAATTCCTACAAGGCTTCGCGCAACCCCGAGCTTTGGCTGCGCCCGCACCAGGATGCCAGCGGACAGGCGAAGGGCGCCCTGGCCGGGCGGTTCATCGGCGCGTACGGCGACAGCCTGGAAATGGAAAGTATCGTCTTGCAACACCTGCCACAGGGAGCAGACGGGCCGAGCGATTTCGAGGTGACGGTGATCACTTACGAGGAGAAGGGCCTGCGCGACCAGACTCCCTGGCTGGAGAGCTTCGCAGCAAGCGAACTACCCGCCGGCCTGTACCGGGTCTCATTCCCCATGGGCGGTTTGCGGCGGGAACTGGTGCAAGTGCTGGCTGGACAGTTAACAGTGGTGACATTCCGGGAGAACAAGCAATAAGTTTTTAGTTTCAAGTGTTCTTTTCAGGCCAAAGCAATGTCTTAAGACGGGGAGCCAGCGCGTTCCAGATCGGGCAGCGATCATAGACCGCGCTGAACAGGGTAACACCACCCAACAGGGCCGAGAACAGGTAGAGTCCATCGAAGCCGCCGGTGTAGCCCAGGTAAAGGAGAGTCAGGCCAATGGCAATACGCAGCAGGCGATCGAAGAGGGCCGGGCCGCGGCGGAGGGGTTTTTCGCCGCTCAAGGCGGCCTCGAACAAGCCGGCTAACGCCTGGGGAGAGCTTACCCCGGTCTGGCGAGCCACTTCCCGTCCGTCTTTGAAACTGACCAGGGTAGGGATGCCATAGATGCGCAACTGGCGCAGCAGTTCGGGCTGTTCATCGGCGTTGACTTTCCACACGTCCACCTGGCCGGCATACTGTCCATCCAGGCGTTTGAGAGCCGGCTCGATCATTTTGCAAGGCCCACACCACGGCGCCCAGAAATCGACCACTACCGGGCGAGGGTTCTGGCGCAGGCGTTCAAAGAAATTGTTTTCAGGCATGGTTTTCCACTCGTTTCATCAAGATTGGTATTGTCTGATTAGATGCAAGACAAAGGGGAAAGGTTACAACCGGGAATTGCTGCTCCAGGTCCAGGGGCGACCAAACGCCCCACGACAAAACAGGCCACCTCGTAAGCCAGGTCAGCCCAATGCAATGTTGCACTCCGGAACGCTCAGGTCAGAGCAATTTTAGATGACAGCCGAGGCTATGTCAGAATTAAACGGCTACATCCAACCCCTGTGAATACTCCACCACGAAATCGAAGCGCACGATCCGCTTTTCCTCCGGTGACAGGATAAACTCCCAATCCAGCAGGTTAAGCTCGCTCTGGCTGGCCGGCTTCGGCTCGGCAGCTTCCAGGCGCACCTTGACCTCCTCGTGGCGGGAGACAGGGATCTGGTCGTGCAAGGTAAGTTTGGCCTGGACGGGCAGCAGGTTTTCGATGCGGATCTCGTAACCAAAGCGGACGCGGCGCTTGCCGCCGATCAGACTCTTATCTACTTCGCGGCGTTTGAGTTCCCGTTCAATCTTCAGGCGGTCATCAACGCCCAGGTATAGCTCGATAGCGCCCTGGGGAGCGACCAGGTCGAGGGTCGTCGAGCCAATGAATTCCTCGGCAGCGAACAAGTTCGCCGGGCCGGGCAGCAAGGTGTAGGGGCTGTCGTTGGTCGTTTTGGCGCGGCGGTAAACGGCTTCGACCAGTTTGGGAGCGGCGACGTAATCCAGTTCGGGCGGCAGGTTGAAGCGGGCCACCGTTACTTTGTGAGCGGCGCCATCCGGCGGGATATTCGCGGAACCCGGAATGGCATAGCTGACCGCCGCGCCGGACGTTTCGACCTGGGCAACGACTTCTTCAGCCGCCATGAGGGGCGGCTCGGCGCCCGCGCCCAGGGTCATGGCCTTGGCATCGACCTGCATGGCCTGCATGGCAGCACGCATCGGCGCGGGCGCTGCCGGCGGCGGCACAGGCGGGCGCGGGGCAATATACCAGGGCTGCAATTCGGGCAATCTTTCGGCCAGCGCCGGGCGGGCAGTGGAAAGCGTGAGGGCCACATCCTGCCAGGCTTCGCCGCTGCGCTGCGTCACCTGCGCCAGGTAGCCCACTTCCAGGGAGGGCCGTTCGCTGTCTTCGGAAAGGCGCAGATCGTAGAGCGGTTTCCAGCCGGACTGAGCTACCACGTAATTCAGCTCGACTTGCAGGTCGCCGGCCTGTAGCACTTCTACATCCAACAGGGCGGTGTAACGCTCACGCGGGCGCAGGCTGCGCGCCTGGTCGAGCTGAGCCTTGAGCTGTTGCTGGCGGCGCTCCAGGCCACGCTTGCGCACGGCCAGCTCCTGCCCTTCAGCGTCGAGCTGGCCAGCACGCTGGCTAAAGCGGTCGAAAAGGGCCATCTGGTCCTCGGCGCTCAGATCACCTTTGGCCAGGGCGCGGGCAAAAATGCGCGACTGGTCGGCGAGGGCATCCACGCGGGCGCGGTTCTGCGTTGACCGGGCGATCTGCGCATCCACCGCGGCGATTTCGTCCTGCACCGCTTCGAGCTGCACCTCCAACTGGCGCACCTGCTCGGCGGGCGTCTCGGCATAATAAGCGCGCTGCACCTGCAAGCCAAGCAAGCGGGCGCGGGCTGTGCCACGCGCTGCGGCGCGAGCCGACTCAGGGTTCAAGGTGAGGGGTAGCTCGGCAATTTGCAGTTGGTGAAGCCCGGGCTCCAGGGTGGTTTTACCAGAACGGGCCACGCGGGCGCGGTCAGGGTAAACGGTAACAGCATAGATACTGGTTGGCAGGTCGATCATTGGGGACTCTCTCCTCTTCATCTGAGTGATGAGTAATCGGTCAATGAGTCATCCGGGTTGCTCACCGATTTTGCGTGCTCCGTAGAGCGTAAGGCGCTTTTTCGGACAATAACCAATTGCTCTGTATGTAGATATCCAGGCACTCATGATTATACCCAAAGCACAAGATAGCGGGAACGATTCATTCGAGCGTATGGGGCCGGATATAAAAAAAACGCCGTCCCAACCCAAACAGGCGGGACGGCGTTGGGCGCAACGGCACAGACAACCGGCGTTTAGAAGCCTTCCAGGCGGGAAAGGTCGGCCACACCGCTGGCCAGGGCGGCGATGCGTTGCAGCAGGGCGAGGCGAGTGCGGCGCAGGCGCTCGTCGTCAGCCATGACCAACACGGTGTCGAAGAAGCGGGTGATGGCCGGGATCATGGGCAGGAAGGCAGCCAGGAAGTCGTCCACCGAGCCAGGGGAGGGCGAGGCAGTTTCTGCGGTGGTCAACGCCGCGTACAGGTCGGTCTCAGCCGGCTCGGCAAAGTTAGCAGGATCGAGCGGCAGGCGTTCCGTCAGGTCGCGGGTGATGCGTACACAGCGGGCATAGGCAGGCAAGATGGTATGCCAGTCAGGGCGGGCAATCCAGGCTTCCAGGGCAGTCACTGCCCGGGCAGCGGGCGCCGGGTTTGCGCCCTGGGCGGCCAGAACGGCATCCACCGCGTCGTAGCGGTGGCCGCCATCGAGCAGCGTATTGCGCAAACGCTCAACGATAAACTCGAAGACCGCTTGCTGGCCCTCGGCGCTGGCGGGAATGGGGAGATGCGCGGCAGCGGCGGCCAACGCGGAACGCAGGTCGAAATCCAGATCCCAGGCGACCAGGTTTTGCACCAAACCAAGCGCGGCCCGGCGTTGAGCGAAGGGGTCTTTGTTACCGGAAGGAGCCAGGCCCGCTGCGAACAGGCCACACAGGCTATCCAGGCGATCGGCCAGGCCCACTACCAGACCAGGGCGGCCGGCAGGGAGCTGGTCACCGGCGTAGCGAGGCAGGTAATGTTCGAAGATAGCCTGCGCCACCGGCAACGACTCGCCAGAACGCAGGGCATAGAAGCGCCCCATCTGGCCTTGCAGGGAGGTCATTTCGACCACCATCTTGGTGGCCAGGTCAGCCTTACACAGGTGCGCGGCCCGGCGGGCGACCGCAGCGTCTTCGTCATCCAGGCGAATTTGCTGCGCCAGGTCATCCACCAGGGCAACGATGCGACGCGTCTTGTCGAGCATCGAGCCAAGCTTCACCTGGAAAGTCAATTTATCCAGAAACGGCAGGTAGCTCTCCAGCGACTTTTTCAGATCATCGCGCACAAAGAAATCGGCGTCGGCGAAACGAGCCCGAATGACATGCTCATTGCCGCCAATCACCACATCCTGCCACTCGCCATCCCCATTTCGTACGGCGATAAAATAGGGCAACAGGGCCTGCTCACCGGAGTCGAGGGACACCACCGGGAAATAACGTTGGTGTTTTTTCATCACCGAAGTGAGCACCTCGCGGGGCAGTTTCAGGTGCGCCGGGTCGAACGCGCCGCGTAGAGCCGTGGGCGCTTCGACCAGATTGGCCACCTCGGACAGCAGACCGGGATCATCAGGGATTGCGCCATCCACCTCAGCAGCCAGCCTGGCTACCTGATCAGCGATGATGCGCTGCCTGGCGGCGACATCCAGTACGATCCCCTGACCGGCCAGAAAATCGAAGTATTCCTGGGGCGAACGCACACGCTGTTCTTCCGGCTGGCGAAAGCGCAGGCCGCGAGTGGTATTGCCGGAACGCAAACCGGCATACTCGAAAGGAACTACCTGGCAAACATCGGCCTGGCCGTAGATCGCCAACAACCAGCGGATGGGGCGCGAAAAGGCCACATTGCTATGGTTCCAACGCATGGATTTATCGAAGCGCAAGCCAGCTACCAGAGCAGGCAGGGCTTCGCCGAGCACTTCCACCGCCCGGCGACCGGCCTGACGCACAACGGCGGCAACATAACGACCGCCATCCATCTCACGCACCTGCAGGTCGGCCAGCGCCACGCCTTTGCTGCGGGCGAAACCTTCTGCCGCGGGAGTAGGAGCGCCATCCGGGCCAAAAGCACGGTTGGCAGGCGGACCTTTGAAGACCTGTTCCACGTCATCTTGCTGCGCGGCCAGATCCTCAACATGGGCGACCAGGCGACGGGGCGTGCCGTAAATGTGCAGCGCGCCGTGCGACAGGCGCAGCATGCTGAGCATTTCGGGGAGACGGGTGTGCAACTGCTCCAGAGCAGCATCCAGGTCGCTGGCTGGCAGCTCTTCCGTGCCGATTTCGAACAGGAACGGCGCCGACAGTGGACCGCTGACGATAGACGCCGGGCCGCCGGCCACGGGCGATTTAAGGCTGTCCATAGCTGGCTGCTGGCTGCCGACTGCTGACTCCTCATTCAACCAGGGGAACTCCAGGCGCTGGCGCTGATCCAGGTAGGCTTCGGCCACGCGGCGAGAGAGGTCGCGCATGCGCCCAAAGAGCGCCTGGCGCTCGGTGACCCCTACTGCGCCGCGGGTATCCAGCACGTTGAAGGTGTGCGAGCACTTCAACACGTAATCGTGGGCCGGCAATACCAGGCCGCGTTCCAGGCAGGCCTGCGCTTCAGCCTCGAACAGGTCATACATCTGGCGCAAGCGTTCGACATCAGCAATCTCGAAGTAATATTTACTGTGCTCCTGCTCGGCCTGCAGGTTGACGTCACCGTCCGTCAAGCTGGGGCTCCATTGGATATCGCGGAAACTGTTCACGTTCTGCAAAGCAATAGCGATGCGCTCCAGGCCATAGGTGATTTCCACCGAAACAGGATCGAGAACGAGGCCGCCGGCCTGCTGGAAATAGGTGAATTGGGTGATCTCCTGGCCGTCCAGCCAGACTTCCCAGCCCAGGCCCCAGGCGCCCAAAGCGGGCGACTCCCAGTTGTCTTCGACAAAGCGGATGTCGTGCTGGCGAGGATCGACGCCCAGGGCCTCCAGCGACTTCAGGTACATCTCCTGCGGGTTGCCTGGATCGGGCTTGAGGATCACCTGGAACTGGTAGTGCATTTGCATGCGGTTGGGGTTTTCGCCATAGCGACCGTCATCCGGGCGGATGGACGGCTCGACGTAACCTACGTTCCACGGTTCCGGGCCGATCACACGCAAGTACGTAGCCGGGTTCATCGTTCCGGCGCCCACCTGAGAATAATAGGGCTGCCAGATCAGGCAGCCCTGCCTGGCCCAAAAATCTTGCAGGGTCATGATGATGGATTGAAAATTCATGGGGGTAGTCATTTCAGGATCACAATACTCATTTAGAAAGGGGGAATCGGTTGCTGAGCGATCAGTCACGGGGAAAAAGCTCACGGCACGCCCGGGCTGTTCAGCAGCCAGTATAACACGACAAGCAGGGCCAGGATCATCACGCCAATCAGAATAGCGAAAACCAGTTTAAAGTTATCGCGTGGCTTATCGCCAAAGATTTTACCCGTCTGGCCATTAATCAGCAGTTGGTATTCTTTGCCCTGGAAACGGTAAACGCCGCTCCACAAGGGCAGCAGGATGTGTTTAAAGGTCAAGCCGCTCCACGCGCCACTGCTGATATTCAGGTTGCGTTTCTCGCGCCCGATCTCAATCAGATCAACCATCTGTGGCCGCAAACGGCGCATGACAATTTCGCGTCCAACCAGAGATGCATCCGACAATGAACGATCGTAGATCAACGCCGGCCAACCAGCCAGGTATTCGGGCTTGAACTCCTGCGCTTCGAATAAATTGAATGGTGACAGGCTCTCCAGGGCTTTGGTCGAGAGGGCCTTGACTCCAGGCACCAGGACGTCGTTGAAAAATTGCATCTCGACGCCGTTGCTGGTCCTCCAGTGCTTGTTGTTGCCGCTGCCTTCAGCCACCTCGCACGTCCAACGCATTTCGACCATCCCGTCGAACGTCCAGCAAGAGTAATATGCCGGACGCAGGCGCAGGCTGGAGGCAGCACCCACCAGCGAATCGGGGGCAAAAACGCCTTTGCCTAACCAACGCTGGGCAATCTGTGTGGCCTGATGTTCATCGATTTTCATCAACACGATACACTGCGGCTCAACCATCTCTTCCGCTTGAGCCGTTTCGATGAACTGGTTCGCCCCACAGTAAGGACAGGTGTGCGCCCGCTGTCCCGGCGGCAACACACTCAAAGCACCGCAACGCTCGCACTTAAGCTGCTGCTGGGCCGTCGCCCATTGATGTCCAACGGTGGTAGGCATGACGAAATCCAGCACCTGCTCAGCGTGTTCAGGATTCCAGGGCTTTTGTTGGCCGCCATTGCCCTCCTGTTCGCCGGTCTCCTGGTAGCCGCAGTATTCGCAGGTGAGCAAGCTGCTCTGCACTTCGAAGGTCATTCGCCCACCGCAGCGCGGGCACTGGAAAGAGCGACCTTGAGCGTCAACGCTCTGCGCCTGTTGCACGGCAGCAACGCCTTCGCCTTGCGGCACCAGGCGGGAAGAGTCGATTTTGCCTTTCAACAGGGCAAGGCCGCGGCGTGCAGCAGCGTTGGTCGGGTCGCGCGCCACGGCCTGTTCGAGATATTCGATCTGTTCGGCAGAGTCGTCCGTCGTGGAGGACAGCCAAAGATAGGGCCGAGCGTCGGCGCTATTAAGATAGAGGGCGCGGTTCAAGAGCGTTTGAGCCAGCTTGCACTGGCCATTCTTGGCGGCGCTGATACCATCCCGCAAATATTCGTTGAACTGGCGTTGTCGATCGTCGTAGAGGCTGCTCATCGTGACAGAAGTTTACCCGCGCCGCCCTATTCTGTCAATTAACCCTCTCGCATTTGTAAAGGAGATTTTCGGGAAGCGACGCTTCTCGAAAATCTCCTTTACAAGAAAAATTTAACCAGCGCACGGCCGGTTAGCGGGAAATGCCTCAGGTGCCGCCTGTGCTGCACGAGGCAGACGAACTGGCGCCAAACGAAAATGAGCTTGCACCAGAAGTTTTGGAGGCGAAGGTGGATAACTTCTTCCTGATTTTTGGACTGCCACAACTTGGGCAGTTTACCTCGGCAATGGCGCTGGAACTGCGTAACAGTTCTTCGAAGGGCTGGTTGCAATCGGAACACACAAACTCAAATAAGGGCATGATCATCTCCTGCTCACCTGATTGGCTTTACCAGGTGAAATATTTTTCTATATCAATGATTAGACGCGATCCCCCGCAAAAGGTTACACACCAGCAATTTTTTGAAAACAGAACGGAGCCGCAGCAGCAGCCCCGTTCTGTCTTCAATTTCTTGAGGAGATCAATCTGCCAATCCCGGGGTAATTGCCAGGTTATTCTGATCTTCCAGGGTTTGGCGCTCGCTTTCGATGTTCATTACGGCAGGTACGAAGAAGGCGGTTGCGCCTAATAGAGCGGTCAACAGGCCGCCAATCAGATACCAGACCTGAACTCCAAAGCGGTCAGCCAGCGGCCCGGCGAAGATCAAGCCCAAGGGAGACATAGCCGTAGCCAGGCTGCCGATCAAGGTAAAGACGCGCCCCTGCATCTGCGGGGCCACCACCGCCTGTATGACAGCGAACAAGGGCCCATTGACCATGGGGTTCGAGAAGCCGCACAGGAACATAAGCAGCACAGCCAGCCAGAAGGCCTGGGGCGGCACCAACCCGACTGCGCCAACCGCGGTGCCCAACAAGATCAACCCCACCATCGAAGTATATACCCGGCGGCGAAAACCGCCCCAGGCGCCCAACGCCAAACCGCCTGCCACCACCCCCACACCCCAGGCTGCTTCGAGCCAGGCCAGGTGCGCTGCAGAACCGCCGAAATGGCGCGTGACCAGGATCGGCTGCAGCGCAGAGGTGGGGGTCAGAAGCAGGTTGATCAGTGTTGCCATGATGGCGATAATCAACAGGCCGGGCCAGGCCCACACGTAACGAAAACCGGCCTTGAGATCGTGGATCAAAGATCCCTGGCTCTGTCCCTCTTCAACAGAAGACTGAGGCGCCGGCTGTGGGACAGCAATGAAGAATAGCGACGTGATCGCCACCACCGCGGTGACTACATCAACGGCCAGGACGCCTTGCATTGGCAACAACCCCAACAGAAGCGCTCCCAATGGCGCTGCGCCAATGTTCATCAGGCCGTTGAGCATCTGGTTCAACCCCTGGACGCGCGACAGGTGCTCCTTCGGAACCATCAGGGATGTGGAGGCCTGCATCGCCGGCCAGTGGAAGGCGCCCGCTGCAGACCTCAAGAACATCAGTAAGTAAACATGCCAGACCTGCACCTGACCAACCCAGAACAAGACGGCCAAAACGACCACCGCCAGAGCGCTCAGGCCGTCAGCCAGGATCATCACGACGCGGCGGTTGAAACGATCCACCATCGCCCCCGCGACCGGCCCGAGGATAATCTGAGGCAGCATGGCCATCAAGGTGGCCAGGGCAAGCACAGTGGCCGATCCGGTGGTTTGCGTGAGCCACCAGACCAGGGCAAATTGCACCAACTGGCTGCCCAACAGCGAGAAGGCCTGCCCACCCCACAAGGTAAAAAACGGCGCCAGCCACTTTCGGCCGGGCGCAGCGTTGGTTCTATCGATCGTTCTGTCGTTCATGTGTAAGTGCCTTTCTAAGCTCCGAGATACAGCGATGTAAAACGAATCCGGCGTTGTTGAAGAATATTCATATTATATTCAATATTATAAAATTGTCAACACAAATAATTAATATATTCAATGTTATTTTTGATTACAACGATCATTTCATTACTTATCCGCCTGAGCCTGGTTCACCCGCATGGACCAGGCCTGGCTATCCTTGACTTTCAATCCAAGTTGTACTATATTGGCACAAATCGACAAAGCTGACTAACCTATTGAGACGCCAGCAGGAGAAATCGGTGAAAATCCGATGCTGGGCCGCAACTGTGTACCCAATCCACGCCTCGTGCCGGGATGGGAAGCCAGAACGCCTGCTCGTCCCACGCCGAAAGCCGTCTCTGCGAGCGCCAGGGAGTAAATCCAAATATGGATTTACTCCCTGGCGCGTTAATCAATCATCAAAGCAGGAGAGAAGCTATGCCAGATCAGGCGGCAACGCCAAGACGACCAACCCGTGGTTATAACCCTGAGTCATCGGAACGGGGAGTTACTCTATACGCTGATCAAATTTATATGGGAGCAATGGTATGAAAGAAAAATTAGTCGAAGCAATTGCCAACATACAGGAAGAAGAAGCGGCCAGGCTGGCACAGGAAATGCTCAGCGCCGGCGCAGAACCCCAGCTTGTACTGGACGCCTGCCGGGAAGCGATGACGCTGGTCGGCCAACGCTACGAAGAGAAGGAATATTATCTGCCTCATTTGATCATCTCCGGCGACATCCTCAAGCAGATCGGTGAGATGGTCAAGCCAAAACTAAAGGGGGCTTCCTCCGCGAGACAGCCGCTGGGTAAAGTGATTATCGGCACGGTGGCTGGAGATATCCATGATATCGGCAAAGATATCGTCGCGTTTATGCTGGACGTCAACAACTTCGAGGTCCACGACCTGGGGGTAGACGTTCCGGCAGAGGATTTTGTCGCCAAAATCAAAGAGATCGGACCAGAGATCGTGGGGATGAGCGGTTTTCTAACCCTGGCGTTCGACCAGATGAAAGCTACAGTAGCTGCTATTCAGGCGGCGGGCCTGCGGGATAGCGTAAAGGTGATGATCGGCGGCGCGCCGATGGATGACTCCGTCGCCGCTTACATCGGCGCAGACGCGTATGGCCCGGATGCGACGACGGCCGTCAAGCTTGCCAAGACCTGGATGGGGAGGGCGTAACCATGGATAAGTCAGCAGAAGAACTCTATCAAGAACGTGTCAAGCGCGTCCTGGACGTCGTTCAATTGAAAATCCCTGACCGGGTACCCATTTTTGGCCCCATTCAGGCTTTCCCGTATTATTGGGCAGGTGTCAGCATCAAAGACGCCATGAACGATTTTGCCCTGGCACGCCAGGTGTGCCACAAGTTTGTAGACGAATTCCAACCCGACCTGGATTTTGGCCCGGTGCTCATGTACCCGGCGAAGGCGATGGAAATCCTGGGGCTGAAGTGGTTCAAATGGGCAGGGCACGGGCTGGGCGATAACATCATGTACCAGTTCATCGAAGGCGAGTACATGAAAGGCGATGAGTATGACGAGTTCATCTACGACCCATCGCATTTCATGACGACCAAGTGGCTGCCGCGCTCCTTTGCAGGGCTGGAGGGCCTGGCCAGCTTTCCAGCCATGCGCCGGATGATGTGGTTCGGCTGGACCGGGCTACTGGCTGGCCTGGCCGCTCCTGAAGTGCGGCAATCGCTCAAAGTGGCGATCGAGGCCGGGGCGGAACTTGATGCCTGGTTTGGCTCGTTGGGCCAGTACGCCGGTGAAATCAAGGCCAAGGGTTTCCCGCAGGCTTATGCCGGGTTTGATTGGCCACCGTTCGATATTATCGGCGATACGCTACGCGGCACCCGCGGCGTGATGGCCGATATCCTGCGCCGGCCTGACAGTCTGCTGGAAGCGTTGGAAGTAGCCACGCAAATCTTCATCGAGTATGGCTCGGGAGCAGCCGGAGCTGATGTGCCTTTCTGCTGGATCTGGATGCACAAGGGCGCGGGCGGTTTCATGTCCGACGAGCACTTCAAGACCTTCTATTGGCCCTTCTTGCGCAAAGGCATACTGGCGCTAATCGATAAGGGCGTCACCCCGGTGGTGTACTGCGAAGGGGATGATACCGAGCGCCTGGAATACTTTGCCGACGTGCCGCCTGGCAAGGTGTTGTACCACTTCGCCCAAATGGATATGGTCAAGGCAAAGGCCGTGTTGGGTGGCATCGCAGCGATATCCGGTAACCTGCCCAACCGTCTGATGGTCACGGGTACGCCGGACGATATCAAGGCATATTGCAAGAAGCTGATCGATACGTGCGGCAAGGATGGCGGTTACGTCATGGATACCTCGGCACTGCTCGATGAGGCCAAGCCAGAAAACGTCAAAGCCATGTTCGAGTTCACCCGCGAGTACGGAGTGTACCGCTAAATTGCGGCTCTTCATTTTTTAATGACGGTGGGTTGTCCCAAGAGGCGCCCAGAGATGGCTCCTATCGTATAGAGGATGATCAGGGAGCGGCGACCATGACGTATGGGATCGCCGCTCCCCAGGCCCCACTTCTCAGGCAACCCAAGTCACGAGGCCAAGCCATGCCCATCCAACGAGACTTTTCGATCACCTTCGACATCGAGAGATATATCCAGCTCCACGGCGAGGACTTTGCCCGGTTACTGCGGCAGCCGGCGCGCCAGGCAGCGTTCCAGCAGGCATTGGATGAAGCCGGGGAATTGATCCAGCCAGCCGCGATCTGGGAACGCGTGGCAATCCGGCAATTTCAACACGAAAAACTGGTACTGGCAAACGGCGCTAAAATCGGCGGGGGAGCGGTCGTTCGAGTGGTCGGTGGGGCGGAAGAATTGATCGTGGCGGTTTGCACAATCGGCGGCAGGGTCGAACAACGCATCCGTGGGTTGCAGGTCGAACGAAACATGTTCACTTCAAGTCGCTCTCGCTCATCATGGGGACTGGGCGCCAGCCGTCGGGCATAGAAGGCGCGTCGAACTGTGATTACTGCACGCTGAAGGACCGCTGTAGTTACCGGCCTTTGCGGTCTGAGGTTCTGCCAGGTGCAGCCTGAGTTGGCTTCTTCATATTTGGGTGATCAGTAATCGGTCAATAAGTAATCAGGAAAGCTCACCCATTTTGCGTGGCCCGCAGAGCGCGAGCGGCTTTTTTGATAGGACGCGGGCTGACGCGGATGAACGCGGGTTCTTACCATCGTTTTGCGTGGCCCCAACCTGACAGGTCTTAATGATGACGCCAGGTCGTTGTGTGCCTGTAAAGACCTGTCAGGTTTGCGTGCAACTTCTGGTACGTTTCCTGCACTTCACGGTGTTAACAGCTTTATCCGTGGAGGAAGCGAATGGCCGAATACGAAGAGGTCCAACAAGCGAAGACATTTCACAAAGCGGCCCTGCTCAAGCAGCCCAACGTGGTTGGTGTGGGCATTGGCTATAAGGTCAGCGGCAAACGCCAGACGGACGAGTTGAGCGTGGTGGTATTGGTTCAGCAAAAGCTGCCCCCTTCCAGCCTGTCCGCCGAAGCAATCATCCCGCAGGAGGTAGACAGGGTGCGCACCGACGTGATGCAGGTGGGCTACCTGCGGGCCATGCCGGCCCCAACCGAGCGGTGGCGCCCGGCGCCAGGAGGAGTGAGCCTGGGGCATTACAAAATCACCGCCGGGACGTTCGGTGGGGTGGTTTATGACCAAAGCAACAGGGAACAACTGATCCTTTCGAATAACCACGTTTTGGCCAACAGCAACGATGCCCGGCCCGGCGACCCAATTTTGCAGCCAGGCCCTTATGACGGCGGCCAGTTGGTGCATGACCAGATTGCCTGCCTGGAGCGCTTTGTGCCTATCCGCTATACAGTGGCCCCCCCGGCCTGCTCGTTTGCACGCAGCTATGCCATGTTGGGTAACACCCTGGCACGGATGATCGGGTCGCAGCACGAACTGCAGGCCATCCAGCGCCACCCGCTGGTTACGAACCGGGTGGACGCCGCGGTGGCCCGCCCACTGGACGATAAATTTATCGTGCAAATGAACATGGAAATCGGTAAAATCAGCCAGACGGCCCCGGCTGAATTGGGCATGAGCGTATGCAAATCAGGGCGGTCAACAGGCTTCACCAGCGGTGTGGTCAGTGTGTTGGATGCTACCGTGGTCGTACATTATGGGCAGGAACGCAAAGCAACCTTCGATGGCCAGATCGTTACCACACCAATGTCACAGGGGGGCGATTCGGGGGCGCTGTTGGTCACCGGCCAGGGACACCAGGCCATCGGGTTGCTCTTTGCCGGGTCTACTCAAACCACGCTGTATAACCCCATCCAGGAAGTACTCAGCCAGTTGAACATCAACTTTGCCGGACGCCGCCCACGCTCGATTTCAGAGCAACAGGCGGCCATCGCCCGGGCGCAGGCAGTGCGCCTGGTTTACCAGGAAACACTGTCGGCTAAAGCCAACGTTGTGGGGGTGGGGGTAGGCCTCTTGCATCGGGACGGGAAACGCCGGGATGAAATCGGGCTGGTGGTCATGGTCAGCCGCAAAGTCCCCAGGTCGTCCCTATCGCCCGACGATCTGCTGCCCACGCAAATCGACGGCGTGCCGGTGGATGTGCGCGAATCCGGCAAGCTGGAATCTTTATGAAAGCGATGAGTCATCCGTCGATGAGTAACGAGAATTGCAGACCCAATTTGCCAGGTTCTCGGGGTGCAAGCAACTATTGACGGGTTGCCCGCCACTTCCGATGTACAGGCCGTTCGGCCGCGGTCGCCCAATCTTCCACTCTGGTGTACATTACACGGTCGAGAAGCAGTTCGAAGAGCACTTCTCCCTTGACCACATGGATTTGTGTATCTGCGATGAGCGATTGTAGAAACGCCGAGTCGCGGAGGCATTCGGCGCGACCGGCGATGTAGAATTCCTGGTTGTCTTCTCGCGATGTCGGGAAGGCTTGCAATGCATAGCGGCCATCCCGGATAAGATCGGCGCACTTGGGCGATGCCGGGGGAACCAGGGTGTACAAATGACCGCGCGAGATGACCAGGCTGACCGGGTGCAAGCGCGGTGCACCATCCTTGCGCAAGGTGGCCAGAAAGGCCAGCCCCACCGGAGGCGAGGGGAAGAGCAAGTCCAGGCCAATTTTTGCCAGATCAGGTTCTTCTGAGGCAAAGGCACCCCAGGTTTTCATTTCAAATTCCCTTGCCATGTCTGCACCGCCAGGAGATGATAACCGGCCAGGGAGACGGCAACCAGATAGATAGAAACCATCGACGGATATTCAACCTCAGTTTGGCTTTATCGCCGTTCTACCATCACCCACAATTGCTCGCCATCGGTGCCCAGGTCGATCCAGCCGTGCCGGTCGGTGCGCAGCAGGGTATAGCCTTGCAACGCCTGGATTGTCTCCGGCGCGGGACGCCCGAAGCGATCATCTGCTGCCACGCTGAGCAAGACAACCTGGGGACGCCAACGGGCAATCCATTCCGGCGGATTGAGCTGGGCGGTGCCACATTGAGCCAGCATCAAAGCAGTCACGGGGCCCACCCGGCCGTCTTCCAACAGGGCCTCCAGGCTATCGAAGTCCTGGCCGGCTGGCAATAAGGCGCGGAATTTGCCCCATTCAAGCAACAGGATCGATCCTCTGCCGGTCACAGCCAGTACCGCCAGGCGCGCACCGTCCCCCAGATCGAGCGCCTGGCCAGGTTGCATATCGGTCACCGGGATACGGGCATCGGTCAACCAGCCGCGCAGCCCACGGGCGCTGAAACCATCGGTTGGACCGGACCACAATACCGCAGACGGGGAGAAGCGTTCCAGAGTGCGAGGCAGGGCCGCCAGTTGCTCCTCTCCGGAAGCGGCCACGACCAGGTAGTCAATCTGCCGGCGCCCGACCGGCAAGCGGCGTCCCAGGGCATCCGAGAGGGTATTGGGGCTTGGGCCGCCATCTACCAGCACCGTTCGCCCGCCAGGGGTTTGGATCAGCAAAGCATCTCCGCTGCCCACATCCAGCATCGTCAAATGGAGGCGCCCATCCGGAGCCGCCAGCACCATTTGCCATACTACGACAGCCAACAGGGCAGCGCCGGTCAAAGACGGCCAGGCCAGGCGAGGTAGTGCGCTACCCAGCCTGGCCGCGCTCCAGGCACGCAGCCGGCCGCCGAACGCGGTCCAGGCAAACAGCAGGAAATAGAAGAGCAAGAGCGCCCACAAGCTGAGCGGGGCAATCGTCCATGCGGCAGATGGCAGCCGGGCAAGCAGTTCGACCACGCGGATGGTGTAGAGCACAAAAGGCCAGGCCAGG
Organism: uncultured Anaerolinea sp.; assembly: GCA_964595435.1. GTDB lineage: Bacteria > Chloroflexota > Anaerolineae > Anaerolineales > UBA4823 > RBG-16-57-11. The sequence continues at coordinate 163,905 of CAZQQJ010000010.1, forward strand.
TAGGCCAGGAGCTGACCGGCGGGCAGATACAGCATACCAGCCAGCGTGGCCAACCCGCCCAGGATCATGATGGCCGGTTGAGGCGGCAGCACCAGCGGGTTGGCCAGCAACGAAACCCAGGAGAAGCGCTGAAAATAATACAGGATCACTGGCAAGGTGGTCAACTGCGCCGCCAGTGTAAACAGAAAATATTCCCCAACCGGCCCAGCCAGGCGCCTCACCATGGCGGGCGGCAGGCGGCGAGAAGCAAGCTGCACGAAACCCTGGCTCAAAGGATCGGCATACTGTACCAGGCCCAGTGTAGCCATGAAAGAAAGCTGAAAGCTGACGTCCCACAGCACATAGGCGTCGAACAGCGCCATCAGGGCGGCGACGAAGGCCAAGCTGTTCAGGCCATTCTGGCGGCGCCCCAGGCGCATGGCGAACACGGATAACCCGCCCATGATGGCTGCCCGGATCACGCCCGCGCCGGCGCCGGCCAGGAGGGCATACAGGGCAATGCCCAGGAAAGCCGCCAGCATGCCGCGCCAGCGGCCCAGCAGCCGGCCGAAAAGAGCAGCGAACAGGCCGGCCACGATGGCAAAATTAAAACCGCTGATGGCGATAATGTGCGAGGTGCCGGTATCGTTGAAAGCCTGCTGCACGTCCTCAGGAATACCGCTCTCCACGCCCAGCAGGATGCCCGCCATCAGGGCAGCTTCCGGATCAGGGAACAGGCGGTAAACCGTCTCCACGCCGCGCTGGCGCAAGGCATAGATGGCGGCCAGGATAGGGTTGCCCTGGCCGCGTTCCAACAGAGAGATGCACAGGTCGGCGCGCTGAGCCGAACAGGTGGGGCAGTAACCACAGGAGAAGGTGGTATGGATATCCCGGCGGGCCAGAAAATCGCGATAGGAAAACTCCTCGTTCTCGAAGGGGGTGCTCAACAGGCCATCCAGGCGCACCCGATCGCCGTAACGCCAATCGTCGACGGGGGGCACGCGTGCCAGCAGACGCCCGCTCACCGGCGTACAATCGGCGGCATCCGGCAGGCACAGGCGCTCGCTCTCGATCTCCAGCAGGGTATAGGTATCGCGCACATCCGGCCAGCCGTCTACCATGCCCTCAAGGAGCAAGTTGTCGTCGCGGTCGTTATACCAGGCGATGTGCTCCGGCCCGATTTGCGGGCGGGCAGCCTGCAGGCGTACGCCGCCCAGGGCGAGGGACAGGACGAGCAGGGGCAGCGAGAGTGGGGCAATGGCGGCAGCAATGGAAGAAACAATGCGGTTTTGAGCCAGGCGAGAGACGGCGATCGAGGGGCAAGTATGAAGCAGAAAACGCGACCACAGGCGGCGGAAAATCTCGGCTGCCAGGGCGACTCCAGCCAGGACCAGCCAAACAGACGCTGGCCAGGCCAGCAGTTCAGCCAACACAATACCAGATAAGAAAGCCAGCGAGAGCCAGAAGAGAGGCATGGGCAATTGCCGTTCGATCTACCACCGACCGGGCACCTGGGGAATGGGAAGGTTTAACCCGGGCGGACAGCCTCAAGGATTATCCAATTGTCAGACCAGCGCAGGCGGTCGGTCGGCTGCAATGATTTTTCGGGCAGTGGCTGAAAGCCTGCCTCGGCCAACATCGCCTGGATTTCGGCCACCGTGGGATAGGCCGATGCAGGGTTTTTCAGTGAACCCAGAAAGGCCCATTCCAGGCGGGTCGATGGCGGGATATCTTTCGACGGAGAGAACTGATCGATAATGATATAACGCCCGCCGGGGTTCAAGGCGCTGAACACTTTGCGGAACAGGTCTACCTGTTGAAGGCCTACATCACACTCCAGGACCAGGTCGAAACCTCCCGGCAGGTCGCTTCCCATGAGATCAAGGGGGTGGTAAGTAATACGATCATCCAGGGAATTCTCCCGGGCGATTTCTTGCCCGGCGGCGCAAACATTGGGGATATCTGCGACCAGGGCGGTGAGATGTGGGTAGCGCCTCAACAAAGCCAGCGAAACGACCCCTGAACCACCGCCCAAATCCATCAGGCGGTTTGCGCCTCGTATATCCAGGTTGTCAGCGATCATCTCGGCATAAGGCAGATGGATTTCGTAAAGCATGCGCGTAAAACGGCGCGCCTCCTGGGGGCTTTCTTTGAGTTGTGCGAAGTAATCGGGCGGTGTGATGCCCAAGGCCTGCCAAACCGAGCCAGGCGTGCGAATGTGCAAGGCAAGATCGAGGACTGCCGGGTAACGCAGGCGAGCTTCCTTAGCCAGGTAGGCCCAGGTATCTTGCTGGTAGGCACCCAGGATAACCGCCTGGGCCAACGGAGAAGTGCGGTACGCGCCTTCAGTCTGGGTGAGAAGGTCCATCTTGCTCAGAATCTGCAACCAATACTGGCAGCGCCTCAAGGGGATCCCTAATTTTTGCGCCACGGAGGGGCCATCCAGCGGCTGTTCTGCGAGCAACCAAAATAAGCCCAGCTCAAGAGCAGCGCTCAGGGCAGCCGAAGGAAGATACGCATCCATCAGGTCCAAAATGTCTTCGGTCGTAGCCGGTTTCATCACCTGATCTCCTGGTTTTGGCAAATCACGCACTGCTTTCGGAGCAGTTTGCATGGCTAAAGTGGCATTGATTACAATTCTACTTTATTTCTCGCTTGGGTGATGAACGATTGGTCAAGGAGCGATCAGAATTCATCGCGATTTTTACGCAGCACCTGAGGGTTGAGGGGATTTTTGTGAAAGGCAAGTATTTGAGATGCAGCGGCATATTGAAACCAGGTTGGGCTTGTTGTACAATGCTGGTACATGCTGATGCAAGCGGGTATCTTCTATCGATGGCTATAACTGGCTGGAGTAGCGAAAATGAAAAAGCTGATTGTTCTTGCCTGTATCTTGCTCTTACTGGCTCCCGCACGATGGGGGATTGCACTCAACCGCCAGACTCGAGAATGCGCTGGCTATTGGGCCGGCGATGAGTATATGAACTATACTTTGCCGCAGGGCTGGGAAGCCTATTATCCGGACGACCAGGGGATCATTCAAACCGGCGATGGCAGTTGTGAATGGAGATCAACCGATGTGGAGAAACGGGCGGAAGAATGCTGCAAAGCGTTGGGCTACTCTTACGTCTCCAGCAACATCGGCAGGGGCAAAGTGACCCTATTGTCTATGCTGGTCTTAGGCGTGCCCGTGTGTGCAGGTTGCATAATCCTGTTAGCGCTGGTGGGTATCCTGGTTTTAGGGGGATACCTCCTACGGCGAAGACGCCTCAGCACCCGCCCACAATAATTGACCGACCTCCCGCAGGTCTGTCGCCTGCAGGAGGTCGGTAAGCGAACCGCTCACCCCAAAGCATCCTACCTGGCAGGCTTGCGAGCGGTTACCTTGGCGCTGAAGACCGCCTGATAGATCGACTCGTCGGACGGATCGACGGCGTCTTTCAAGTCGAGTTGTTCGACGGCCTGGTCGACCAGGGCCTTGTCCATGTATACCGGGGTGAGCTGCACATCTTCGAAACCGGCCGCCTGGATGGCGGCAACGTAATCTTTGGCCTCCCACGCGCCGGCCACACAGCCGGCCCAGGCGCTGAGGTTATTCTTGATCTCATCGGGCAGAGGGCCACTGGTCACCATGTCGCTGACCGCCAGCCGCCCGCCGGGTTTCAAGACACGCCAGGCTTCACGGAATACCTGCGGCTTATCCGGGCTGAGGTTGATCACGCAGTTCGAGATGATCACATCTATAACGCCGTTTTCGACCGGCAGGTGCTCGATTTCACCCAGCCGAAACTCCACATTCTCCACACCCAGTTTGGCACGGTTGGCCCGGGCCTTGTCGAGCATGGCCGGGGTCATGTCCACACCGATCACGCGCCCGGCCGGGCTCACCCGTTTCGCGGCCAGAAAGCAATCAATGCCGCCGCCGGACCCCAGGTCGAGCACAACCTGCCCAGGTTGCAAGGAGGCCAGAGTAACCGGATCGCCGCATCCCAGGGAAAGATGGGTCACTTCTTCGGGAAGCTGCGCCGCGTCCGGCGTTTCGTAAATTTGCTCAATCTGAGAAAGCGAGATGAGATTATCCTGGCTACAGCAGGAACCTGCCTGGCTGGCTGGGGCACAACAACTGGCTTTTTCCTGCGGGGCGGGTTGCGCCGCGATGGCGCCATACCGTTCGCGCACCACCGTGCGAATATCGGCATCGGTTTCCTGGTTTGATTGAGATGACATCGATTTTCTCCTTTCAAGAAAATATAGACATATTTATATACGTCGATTGTTGAAGATGCAAAAAATACTACCCATTTGTAACCAATTCGACAGGGTGATCCGGCGCAAAGTTTTCGGCCACCTGGCAGCAGGCGCTGGCCAGCCGCTCCTGGTTCAGGGTGTAAAACACCTGCTTGCCGTTGCGTTTGACTCGCACAAGTCCGGCATCTTTGAGGATTTTCAAGTGATGTGAAACGGTCGGCTGCGCCACATCCAGCGCTTCTACAATCTCATTGACGCTCAACTGCTGGCAACAACACAATGCCATAATCTTCTGGCGAGTCTCATCGGCCAGCGCTTTGGCAAATTCAACGGTGTCGATGCGAAATGTGATTTTCATATCGAAAATTATCTATATGTATTATATCGAAGAATTTCGATTTGTCAATACGTTACAGGTAGGATTTTTCGTTTATTTTAGCCAGCCATGACTACACGGTTCTTGCCAGCAGCTTTCGCCCGGCGCTGCGCCTCTTCCGCACGGGCCAGTAGATCTTCTGCAGTGGTGTAATCCTGTGGGTAGGCAGCCACTCCGGCGGAAATGGTCACTGGCAGCGGCCATGCCTGAGAGGTTTGCTGCACAGCAAGCAGCAGCCGTTCTGCGACCAACGTGGCCTGCTCGCGAGTCGAGCCAGGCAAAATCACCAAAAATTCGTCTCCCATACGCCAGCGAGCCAGGAAGTCGCCAGGGCGAAGTTTGCTTAGCAAAGTACTTCCCAGCATGCGGATCATTTCGTCCCCGGCGGCATAGCCGTTCGCGTTATAAGCCTTCAAGTTATCGCCGTCCATCATCAAGATCGAAACCGATTGCCCGACCAGGCTGGCATGTGCCAGAACCTGTTTGAGTTTATGCTGTGCGGCGCGGCTGTTCGGCAAACCGGTGATTGGATCGGTCATGGCCAGGCGGTGGGCGTCATCGAGCATCATACCCAGCGCGACCATCCGGTTCACTGCCCGCTCCGCCACCCAACGCAAGGCCTCCGGATCATTTATATCAACCAGATCAGCAGCAGCAAACTCTTGAAACGAAATCTCTTCATGGCGTCTGGTAATAACCATCGCCAGGCTGAGCTGGAGAATCACATTGCTGGGAGCGATCCGTTCTGACGTTGAATAATGGACGAGAGCGACGCGGGCTACCGGGGTAGAGAGCGAGAACCGGTCTGCCTCGCGGCTTATTCTTTGGAACATCTGGCGGGCGAGTGCTTCTCGTTCCAATACCGAGCCTCTGGGAAGCACTACGACAAATTCATCCCCACCGATGCGATAGACTGGCAGGTGGGTTTCATCCTGCAGCGCCAGCCCGATATCGCGCAGAACAATATCACCATATAGATGGCCGCGCTCGTCATTTAGCTTATCGAAGGACTTCATATCCAGGAACATCAGTGAGACTGGCGGCAGCGGCTCAAGCGCGGAGTATTCAGTAAGCCATTCGATGAATGCCAACAGATTGTGGCAGGTGGTAAGGGGATCAACCCGGTAAAACTGGATCGTGGGTCCTGGTGAATCGATCATCCTAAACTCCGCGACTACCCCTGACCGGACGATTTCCACTTACGATGCACCGGGCGTAACCCGGGCGTGCCCCAATTCTCCCAGCCGGTATGCATGGCGCGCTCCAGCTTTAATTCGAAAAGTGTCTCGCCCTCACGTACCTGGCTTGGGGTGGCTTCCGACGCTGCTTTCCACAGGTCGGGGTTATGTATGGCTGTGGCCGTGCCCGCCAGGTAGAATTCCTCCGACTCCTCTTTGGGTTGCGGAAAAGCCTGCATGGCAAAACGCCCATCGCGCAGCAGGTCGGTATGTTTCGGAGATGTGGTTGGGACAAAAACATAGAGATGTCCATTCAACAGGACCGGGCAGACTGGATGGAGACGAGGGCCGCCATCCTTGCGCACAGTAGCCAGGAAGGCCAGCCCGACGCCAAACTGGAACAATTGCCCCTGGCCAAGGGCGGCCAGCTCAGGATCGGAAGCAGCAAATTGACCCCAGGTGAACACGGGAAGCTCCTTTCTTTAGTTCGGGAACACACATGTGGATGAACGCTGATTCGTGTCATCATTTTGCGTGGCTCGCCAGACGCGAACCGTTATCCAGATACAGTTATACAAAAAACTTTCCTCAAAAGCAATAGCCAGTTTATCCAATTGCTCAAAACACATCTCCCATGGGGGCCAATGTCAGACGTTTATCAGTATTTTATCAATACCCACGTTGCTTCCGGCGCGATACTGTAAGCGAGAGGCAATTCGCGAGCACCCTGCCCACCCTCCACACGGTTCAGCAGTTCTCATCCGTAAAGGAGGCAGGAATGAAACCCCTGGTTATTCTATCCACAATGATCCTTACCCTGGCTGTGGTTTGCAGCTTTACCCGGCCCGCACTCGCAGCAGACGAAGGATTTTCCAGCATTGTTATCCTGACGGCCAAAGATGTGAAAAGCGCAGCCGATATCGAGCTGGCGATCTACCGGACCACAGACGCCGGAACGCATCCAGGAGCAGTTTTTCTGGATGGTATGTACGGTCCTTTCGTTTACGCCCAAGCCCAGGAGAGCGACCAGACGATCGATATCGTCTACTCGAACCTGACGCTACGCGGCGTCAACGGTGCAATCATTACCGGCAGCAACGGGATCATCTTCGGCGCTATTCCGGTCGAGAATATTGTAATCGAGAACCTGGCGATGGAGTGCTCACAGAATTGCATCACCTCCTGGGGGCCGCATCGCAATATCCGCATTCAGAACAACACGTTCACCGCCGGCGGCGCGGGGATTCTGGTAACACAGACCAGCGATTGGACGATCACCGGCAACACCATCCGGGCCGGATGGGCGGGCATCTACCTGGTGGAAACCAGCCAGGCCGGGAACGTGCTCGTCACGCTGGCAGCCTCAAGCCAGCCACCCGTCGGTTCCGTATGTTGGGTAGAACCATCGACCGGCATGGTGATGTCCGACACGGCCGGCAACCTGATTTACACAAGCCAGGTGCGCTGCGCATCTGTGCCATTTGTATTGGCAGAAGGCGCAGTTCATCCAGGATCGATTACACCCTAGGCCAGCGACTTCTTTTTCTGGGCAAATCTGCCAGATTCGCCTGACCAGCGACCCGGGGCTACTTGTGCGGCCCGCCGTTGGTCGGCTTTGTCAGGTGGCATACGGTACATTCACTGATCGTACCCGCTTTGCCCTGCAGAGCGATGGATTGCAGGTTGTCGTTGGCTTCACGGCTGGGCAGAATGGCGTGGGTGCTATTGTGGCAACTTTCGCAATACAACCCGCCGTGGCCCTTCGAGTTGCGGAACAGCTTACCAGGATTCTCGGCATACTGCGCGGCGTGGCAATCACCACAACGCGGCTCGTCTACCCAGGGCGTGCGGTCTTCCCGAGATAAAGCCTGCATGCCGCCCTTGTGGCAATCGATACACTGCATGCCGAAATTGGTGGACATGGTGTCGCGCAAGCACCTGGTTTCTGGACCAGGATGGCAGGCATAACAGTCCTGGGTAATTTCTTTGTGCTTGCCGTGCATGGCAGTAGAAAGCGAGGGGGCATCGCCATTGCCCGGCATGCCTAACGCCGGGTCAGCATGGCAATTTGCGCACAACACCGGTTTGCCACCGCTGGCCTGTTGGGCGAGATGGGTGCCTTTTCAGGTGAGTTTTATAGGATTAAAACACCTTAAAATTCGTCCCGGCACAACTTACTGGAACGTATATTAAGACGTATAATTGGCAAGAATGTGACGGTCTGCCAGCAAGATTAATGAATCGCGGAGGTGAATCTTGGCGCGCATTTTGCTTGTCGATGATGAACAGTTGATTACCGATTCGCTTACCTATAGCCTGAAACGTGAAGGCTTCGAGGTCGAGGCGGTAGCAGATGGAATGTCGGCGCTCAAAGCTGTGGAAGCGTTCAATCCCGATCTGGTGGTGCTTGACCTGATGCTGCCCGATATCAGTGGTTTCGAAGTGTGCCGCCGCTTGCGCACATTTACCACCATACCGGTGATCATGCTCACTGCCCGCGGCGAGGAGATCGACCGGGTTTTGGGGTTAGAGGTCGGCGCTGACGACTACATGCCCAAACCATTCTCGTTCCGCGAGCTGCTGGCACGCGTCCAGGCCATGCTGCGCCGTGTACAACTGGACCGCCAGACAACAGTACAGCCGCAGTTGATGGCGACCGGCCAATTGGGCCTGGATCCAATCGCCCGGCGCGCGTTCAAAGGCGACCAGGAAGTACAGCTCTCTGCGCGAGAATTCGATCTACTTTCAGTGATGATGAAGAATGCCGGACGGGCAATGAGTCGCGACGAGTTGATCAAGCTGGTATGGGGAGACGATTGGGTCGGTGACCCACGTACATTGGATGTACACGTGCGCTGGCTGCGCATGAAAATCGAAGAGGACCCGGCCAGCCCGCAGTACATCCAGACGGTGCGCGGCTTCGGCTATCGTTTTGCCGGTCAGGAGGAGCTTTCCTAGCACCCCGTTTGCCCACCCGCTGGGATAGATACAGGATGCTGAAAGCATTGGCTGATGAAGATAACTCGTTCTTTAAATTCACGCCTGTTTCTCTCACACCTGGCGGTCTCGATGGTCGGCATCATTTTAATGGCCATCGTTGCCGGCAGATATATTTTTCAAGCCGCCACGGCTGAAACAGAACACAACCTGCAAGGCCTGGCTTTCGCCATTGGCAATGCATTGCAACTCCCACTGGAGGAGCTGCGCCAGGGGCAAATCAAAGAGGAATTCATCAAGGACATGTTGAACAACATGTTCGCCGACAACCCGGAGATGCATTTTACGGTCTTCCGGCCAGATGGATTTCCGTTGGTAGATAGCAGTGACCAACTGCCGCCGCGCGCCAACCGGTTGAACGCGCCAGAGGTAATGGACGCGCTGGAAAGCGGGCTAAGCCGCGGGGTCAGCATCCGCAGTGACGAAAACGGTAAAGTGATGATGAACATGGCCAGTCTGATCCAGCGGGAGATCGAGGTTACCGGCATTCTCCGCCTGAGCATCCCGCTGGCACCGACGCAAGCTGCGGCGAGGCGCTCGTTCCTGCTCCTGTTAGGAGCTGCGTTGCTCGTTGCATCAGGCGTCAGCCTGGTAGGACTGGCATTGGCGAATAACCTGGCGCGCCCGATCCATGTTCTGACCCGAGCTGCCGAAAACATGGAACACGGCGACCTGGGCGTGCGCGTCAAGCCCGCCGGTCCAGAAGAGCTGCGTCACCTGGCGGAGGCTTTTAACAGCATGGCCAGCCGCCTGCAATCCAATGTCACCGAGCTGCGCGCGTTCGTCGCTAATGCCAGCCACGAACTGCGCACACCGCTCACCGTGGTAAAACTACGCGCCGAGGCACTGCGTGAAGGCGCATTGGAAGATCACGAAGTAGCCGAGCGTTTCCTGGGCGAAATCGAGGCTGAAGTCGACCGGCTGGTACGCATGGTCAACGATCTGCTCGATCTATCGCGTATGGAAGCCGGTATGCACGCCGGCAAACGAGACCTGGTCAACCTGAGCGCTATCGCTCACGAAGTCTATGAAACGTTTAGTATCCGCGCTACCCGGGCGGATGTCGGCCTGACCCTGGATGTGGAGCCAGGCCTGGCGCGAGTGATGGGCATCGAGGACCAGTTACGGCGCGTCTATTACAACCTGGTCGAGAATGCAATCAAATACACTCCCAGAGGCGGGCAGGTGGAAGTTCTGTTGCGCCCCGGGCCGAAAGAAAACACCGTGCGGCTATTGGTACGCGATAGCGGCCCTGGAATTGCCCCCGAACACCTGCCCCATGTTTTCGAGCGCTTCTACCGCGCTGAAACTCAGCCACAGCGCCCCGGTGCAGTGCGCGGCAGCGGGTTAGGGCTGGCCATCGCCAAATCGATCATCGAAAGTCACGGCGGGGAGATTGGCGTCAGCAGCCAACTAGGCAATGGCACAACCTTCTGGGCCGATTTGCCTGTCTCGGCGCCAGCAGCCTAAACAGGCCACTGGCCGTTTCGCTGAACAGCGGATTTCGTTCCGGGCAAAGTCTTACGGATGGAGTAACACCGTTCACAATACGAGTGTCCACAGAGTAAGGCCTGAGGGTCGGCCTCGATCCAATTTTTTGCTGCCTCGATCAAACCGGCCAGGGGGATGGCGCGCACAAGCCCCTGGCCAATGACTATCTGGCGAGCAACTTGCGCCAGGCGTGGGATGATGGCCTGAAAACCATCGGAGCATCCGGGAAAACCAGGGCACTCGACCACTCCACGTGGGGTGAGCGCCCAACGCACGAATTGTTTGCGCCCGGCAAGGTATTCAGCATAGTGCAGGCTGGTGTTCGCGGTATGGTCAACGCCCAATAACAAAACCCACCCTTCCGCCTTGAGCAGTTCACCGATGGGCGCCAGGGGCTCGGCCAACGTCTGGCTGCGCAGATAAGGGAGCGCATTGACTCCTGTGAAAGATAGGATGGGATGGTCAGAGCGACTGGCCTGGGGGTAGCAACGCAATGTATCCGGGATGATGCCAATGAGCTGGTCCACGGCCAGGTCAGGCGTAAAGAACTGGGCGGCCAGATTGGCATCGCTGGATATACCGTAGGTCAGGCCATTGTCGGGAGGGCCAATGCGGGGGGTAAGCATGGTCTTGTAGGTAAACGCAGGCATCACCAACGTTGGATAGACCTGCAGCAAAGCGTCTACCACAACAGGGGCGCCACCTTCCACCATACCAAAAGCCGAAAGCGAAGCGTGCGCGATAACCGGCGCGGAAGCGGGCAAATCCAGCGAACGCAGCCCGGCGACAAAATCGGTGAAACGGATCATGCCCCTTTCCACTCAGGCTTGCGTTTCTCAAGGAAAGCGGCCATACCCTCTTTCTGGTCCTGGGTGGTGAACAGAAAGTAGAACGCCCGGCGTTCGTCAGACAGTCCATCCGAAAGGGTAGTTTCAAAAGCATTGTTGATTGCTTCTTTGGCCAGGCGCACGGCCAGGGGGGCGCGCCCGGCGATCTCTTGCGCCAGCGCCAACGCCTCGTCCAGGTAACGCTCGACAGGAACCACCCGATTGACCAAACCAAAATTGAGCGCTTCTTCAGCACTCAGGGCGCGGTTGTTGAGGACCATTTCCATGGCGATGGCCTTACCGACAGCCCGCGCCAGGCGCTGTGTGCCCCCCGCGCCGGGGATTACGCCGATGGTGATCTCTGGCTGGCCGAAACGAGCCGTCTCGGAGGCGACGATCATATCGCAGGAAAGAGCCAGCTCACAACCACCGCCCAACGCCCAACCCGAGACGGCAGCAATGACCGGCTTCTTAAGACGGCGAACGCGGTCGAAGCGGGAGACGTTATCTTGTAAGAACATCTCCACTGCCGAGGCGTTGGCCATCTCCTTGATATCTGCCCCGGCAGCGAACACGCGTTGGTTGCCGGTAACCACCATGGCGCCAATGGCAGGATCGGCATCGAAAGACGATAATGCAGCCGTCAACTCTTCCAGCAGCACATTGTTCAAGGCATTCATTACTTGTGGGCGGTTGAGTTGCACCAGGCCGACACGTTCACGAACCTCTGTCAAAATTGTAGCATAAGCGCTCATCTTGCCTCCTTGGGTAACTTTATCAATCAACGGTTAGCCTTCAGCAAGAAAGACCCTTCACCAGCCAGAGCAAGGAAATTGACTCTCTATTCTCTCACCGCGCGGCCCAACCGCCGTCCACCTGGATGGACTGACCGGTGATATAAGCCGCGGCATCGCTGCACAGAAACAAGACCGCGTTGACTATTTCTGCGGTTGTGCCCGGCCGGCCAAGGGGTATTTCGAACAACGGCGGGATTTCTGGCGCCAGCGCGCCGCTTTCGATCCACGCCGGGCAGATGGCGTTGACACGGATATGGTATGCGGCCAGTTCATCGGCAGCCCGACGCGTCAGAGCGATCAAACCCGCCTTGCTGGCGGCAAAGGCAGCCCGCTCCGGCGAGGCTGAGGCGCGCTCGACTGCCGCGGCAATATTGACCATTACACCACCTTTCTGCTGGCGCATCACCCGTCCGACCTGCTGCATGGTAAAAAATGGCCCGCTGAGGTTAACCTCCAGGGTGCGCTGCCAATCCCACTCATCCATGTCCAGCAAGGCAGATCGCGGCTGCACAGCGGCATTGTTCACCAGGATGTCAATGTGTCCCCAGTCCGCCAGTACCCGGTCGATCATACTACGCACCGGCATGAGCTTGCCCACATCGCAAACGTAGTCCCTGGCCTGCCCGCCGGCTGCCAGGATACTCTGCATGGTGACATCCAGATTGACCGGAGTAATATCATTGGCAGCCACGCAGGCACCCCGAGCGGCAAATGCCTCGGCAATGGCTCTGCCAATGCCCCTGCCTGCCCCGGTTACCAGGGCTACCTGACCACGGAATGTGTCATCTGACATACGGGTATCTGTTCCTGGTTTTGACTGGCGTTGAGGGGCAGGCCCAGGTAAGGCGAGGGATCGAGCGTATTATCGATCTCTAATTCGTTGAGATAACCTCCCTGCCCGTTATCCCTCACAAGCGAGAAATGCAGATGCACTCCCACCGGGTTGCCGGGTGTGCCGGAATAGTTGCCCTGGTAACCCAGAAAAGTCCCCACCTCGACCAGCGCCTCGCTGGTGCCCGGCGGAAAATCTACACTGATGTACGATTCGCCATCCGGGCTGGCCAGATGGGTGTAATAAGTCCAGATCTGGCGACCAGGCTGCAACGGGTCTTCGGGAATGCGAATAATCAAGGACGACTTCCAGTCCGCCTGGCGAGTCAGGTAACCCGAGTAAGCTGCATAAACCGGGGTTACGCCTGGATCCGCACCGCCGAAGATATCGATGCCCTGGTGATGGTGGCCGGGACGAAACGAGTCACCCCAGATATAACCAATATAGCCATCGGTGGGCATCTGGAAAGGCGCCCCGGCGCACTGCTCACCGGCTTTGACCGCCCACTCACTGTGTCCGCCTGCATCGCGCAGCCAGGAAAGCACACGCTCAGTGCGCCCCAAATTGAACTGGTGCGACCGGTAAAGCTGGTAACCGGTCAGGCCAATCACCACAATGAAAACAAACAGCAGGCCCCATACTGGTAAACAACTGCTGCGGCTTGTGCCAGTTTCGCGCAATTTCACATCAATCCTGCCTGTGATAACGGATATTTTCCATATTGTCTTCTTTGTGTTCAGCAAAGAACAACGCCATCCGCCCACCGGTCATTTGCTGCAACAACTGGCCTGCGCGTTGGCCTTCTACACTGACCAGCGCTTTTTCCATGTCAGCCCGCGTATTAAAGAATAATTCGTGCATTTGCACATAAGGGGTTTTACCAAACAGGAAATGTTCCACGCGACTGGACGCCTCACGCTGCAGGCCGGGCATGGCCTCAGCCAGGTGCAAAAACTCCGGCCATCTCTCTTCGAGAAATTGTGTATCGTCCAGAGACTCTATCATGATTACCAGTTTGTGCATCACGTCAATCTCCTAACCCGATTATACCTTGTGCCGTTCAACTTATCAAAAACGACAGTTTCATCGATAACCCAGGCAGCTATCAAATTTGTTCAGCCGCCCGAAAAGGTTTATGGTATGATTTGGCGGACGGAGTAAAGGTATATGGACGAAAAAATCACGATTATTGAAGGACCACCCCCGACATTTGAGGCAGTCGGTGATGGGTGGGCAATGGGTTTGAACGACAGTCCAAGCCTGTACAATATCGCCCTGACCCGCCTGCGCACCTTCAACGGGCCAGCATTATTGGAGCGCTGCAATCGCGCCTGGCGACACCAAAATACGATCAACCTGGAATACCGCGGTGTGGATGGGCTACAAAGCGAAGCGCCTATCCTGGCGGCCCGTACGCTTAGCGTTGACGAGGGACAAATGTTGTTTCTATGGGTACGGCTGCCGTTCGACGAGGCGGCCTTAGCGGATGACGCCGGGGATGATTTTGGCGATGACGCAGAGGACGACCTGGACGATGATGATCTGGGCTTCCCGGACCGCTAATTGCGGACCAAGGGCCAGACTGGCGCAAAACGTGCGCCGTTCAATCAGATAACCTGCGCGAACAGGGAACCGCTTGCAATGCCGCGGTTCCCTGTTCGTGTCTTTACCAAGGAGCGCAAATGGCAGAAGCGGAACTTTTGTTAACCAATTTAGCGGAAGGCGTATTCACCCTTGTACTCAACCGCCCCAAGGTAAACGCCTTTAATTTCGACTTGATCGCCGCGCTGCAGGATGCACTCAAGCGGGCCGAGCGAGACGAGCAAATACGCTGCGTAGTGCTTACCGGCGCTGGCGGCAACTTCAGCGCCGGCCAGGACGTGACCGAGTTCCAACGCCAGGCAGACATCCCTTTCCGTTACCACTTGCTGCGCACCTATAACCCGTTGATCTTGCAAATTCGCCACCTGGAAAAGCCGGTACTGGCGGCAATCGATGGGGCTGTCTCCGGAGCAGCATTGGGGGTTGCCCTGGCTTGCGACCTGCGCATCGCTTCGCACCGCGCTCGCTTTGTGGTGGGCTTCGCCGGAATTGGCCTGGCGCCCGACTCGGGTGTCTCGCTACTGCTGCCAGCGCTGATTGGCCTGGGCCGAGCCGCCGAATTCGCCTTTAGCAACGCACCGATCGATGCCGAGCAGGCCCTGGCCTGGGGACTGGCCAATCGCCTTGCGCCAGACGACGAGCTACAATCTCAGGCGACGGCCTGGGCAGCGCAACTGGCGCGCGGTCCACTGCACGCTATCGGGCTGGCCAAACGGGCGTTCAACAAAGCCGTATTGGGAAATTTGGAGCAAGCCCTGGACTACGAAGCGCACTTGCAAGAAATCGCCGGGCGCAGCGCTGAACACCAGGAGGGTGTTCGAGCTTTCATCGAAAAGCGGCCGCCAAAGTTCTAAGAAAATATCTTCATCGCAACCAGGCCAACGAATACCAGCGCGTCGACAATCCCGGCAGTAAGCGTCTGAGCAGAACCATGTTCGTCGACCAACTGCGCCCCATAGAAGCCACCCTCGACATGATACAGCGGACCGGCAAACCAGGCGAAAAAGGTGCCGCCCAGCAACCCGCCGATGTGCCCCCAATTGTCGATGCCAGGCTGTAATCCAAAGATCAAGTTAATGACGGCGATGATAACCACGTTGGTCAAGGCGCGCTGCGCCGCGGCACCGAACAGCTCGCGGTTGCGGTACAGAAAGATCGCCTCGGCACCCAAGAGGCCAAAGATCGCGGTCGAGGCGCCCAAAGATGGGGCGGCAGTGAACAGGAACGAGATCACGTTACCGGCAAAACCGGCCAGAATGTATAATATGATAAATCGCCCGTGGCCATAATGGGTTTCCAGCGCGGGGCCCAACGCATACAGAGCATACATGTTGAAAGCGATGTGTAGAATTGAGCCTGTATTGTGCAGGAACATAGGGGTAAACAAACGCCAGAGTTGGCCGCTCACGATCAGATCGTTCGCCTTTACGCCAAACGCTCCCAGAAGATCGTAACCCAGTACGAATTCGCTGGCCATTTGCAGTAGAAAGGCGAGGATGGTCACACCCATCAGCGTATAGGTTACCAGCGGGCGAACGTGGGGCACGCTTACGCGCACCCGTTGCGGTTGTGGGCTTTGTGGATAGGATGGAGATGAATCATCCGGCGGAGGGTACATTAAAGGGTCACCTTTCGAGGCAGCACACGATGGTGCTCGGCACACAGGATAGAAACAATCGTGTCTACGGTCTCATCCAGCTTGTGTTCACGGTTGACAACGACATAGTCGAACAATTCGATGCGCTTAAGCTCCTGGCGGGCAGTGGCAATGCGCAATTTCAGGCTCTCAGGGGTTTCGCTGTGCCGGGCAGTCAGCCGGCGCGCCAGCTCATTTTCGTCCTGCGTGGTCAGGAAAATCAGCACCGCATCCGGGCAAAGCTGGCGGATGGTGGCAGCACCCTGCACATCGATGCGCATGATCACATCATGTCCACTGGCTAAGGCCTGACGCACCTGTTGTTTGGGAATGCCCTTATAGTCCTGGTAGACGATTGCATACTCCAACAGTTCGTCCTGTTCGATCATCTCAGCAAATTCGTCGCGAGACAAAAAGAAGTAATCCACACCATTTTGCTCATCAGAGCGAGGTGCGCGGGTAGTAGCAGTGACGACGAAGTGGAAAGGCAAACCACGTTTTTTCATCTCGTCCAGCACGGTGTCTTTGCCTGCTCCAGAGGGGCCAGAGATGACCACCAACAAAGGCTGCGGGTCACAAGGAGTGAAACTGGTTTCTTCCGACAAACTCAACCTCTCTCTATTGAGATGTTTGACGACTCAGATAAGTCGATTATAATTTCAAAAGTACTTTTTGGGTTGTGCATCGGCGTTTTATGCCAGGTACAATCGTTCATGGAGTGAGATCACCTATGCCGTACTATCCTTACCGTTGTTTGGATTGCAACAAACGTTTTGAACTGTTCATGTCGTATAACGAATATGGCATTCAACCGGCTGCCTGCCCGCATTGCCACAGCCAGAACGTGCAGCGGCGGATCAGCCGGGTGCGCATCGCCCGCTCTGAAGACAGCCGCCTGGAGAGCATGAGCGATATGGGCGACCTGGACGGGCTTGACGAAGACCCGCGCGCCCTGGGGCGCATGATGCGCAAAATGGGGCGGGAGATGGGCGAGGAAGTCGGCCCCGAGTTCAACGAAGTGGTCGACCGACTGGAAGCCGGCCAAAGCCCTGAAGAGATCGAATCTGCTATCCCCGACCTGGGAGGCGACCTGGGTGGAGGCATGGGGGGCGGTTTCGACGAGTGAAGATAACCCGGAAAACAGGTAAGGGCGCCCTACTGACCCATACTGCCAGGAGCAGCTGACGGTTCCAACGACGGGAGCCTGGCCTGGATGACTTTTTGAATCGCAGTTTGAACCTGCTCGGGTGGCAGGCTGGCATCGACAATGGCCCAGCGCTGCGGTTCGCGTTGCGACATCTCCAGATAGCCGGCGCGCACGCGGCGGTGGAAATCCAGTGCATAGGCGTCCAACCGATTCCACTCGCCGCCGCGAGTTTTGCGTTTTAACCCTGCTTCTACGTCCAGGTCCAACAACAAAGTCAGATCTGGCTGCAGCCCGCCGGTGGCAAATTCGATCAAAGTTCTCAGCACATCCAGGTCAACACCATGCCCGTAGCCCTGGTAGGCCAGGGTAGAGTCGGCGTAACGATCACACAATACCAGGCCGCCGCTTCCCAGGTGGGGGCGGATGACTTGCTCGACCAGTTGGGCACGCGAGGCCTGGAAAAGCAGGATTTCGGTACGCGGGCGCATTTCCGTATTCTTCAGGTCAGACAGCACGGCACGAATCTGGTCGCCAATAGGCGTCCCGCCCGGCTCGCGCGTGGTGAGCACAGAATAGCCCGCCTGGCGTAAAAAAGCCGCCAGGGCAGCCATCTGGTAGGTCTTACCACTGCCTTCCGGTCCTTCCAACGTCACAAACTTACCAGGGGTCTGCTGGGGCATGCTTGATCGATCACCATACCTGTTGAGGATGAAACCTGCCCTGCAGGCCCCATCCTCTATTATCTGGGGTTACGATTCGCGGAAAATGCGCACGCGGCGGTTTGGCTCTTTGCCGTAAGAATGCGACACCAGGTTGGCATCTCGAGCCATCTGGTGCTGCATGCGGCGGACAGCCGAAACAGCCGGCGGAAGTTCCACCCAACGCTCACCGTTCATCACGCTGCTGATCGCGGCGCGAGTTTCTTGAACAATCGCATCCATACCAGCCTGGTTTACTTCTTCGGTATACAAATTGAACAGGTCACCGAGGAATTGCTGCATCTGGTTGACGGTATTGGAACGCAGCACATAGATCGGCACATTGCGTTGTTCAGCTTCGACGATGGTGCGCTGCCGCTTGCGGTAGTAGGAGCGCAGGGTGACAAGCGCATCTGCATCGCCGGCTTCGTTTACGATCAACGCCGGCACCCCGAGGCGGCGAGCAGCCTGTGAAAGCCGGTTGCGAGCGACACCATACGGGTAGATACGCTGGGTTTGCAAACTGGAGCGATCGCGCGATGGCGCCGCTTCGCCCTGGCTCCGCGCAGTGTTGGCAGTTCCTTCGCTGCGCTCAAACGGAGAAGAAGGACGTTCATATTGGCTTTCACTACCCTGGCGCCGGTAGCCCTGCTGTGCAGAGGTGGATGGGCGCGTTGGGGGAGCTGCTCGCTCGATGCGGATTTCACCACCATCCACCCGTGAACGTATCTCCGGCGGCAAGGGGTAACCGCGCAGCAGGGCATCCACCGCGGCAGCCACGTCCGGGTGAATTGCCAAGCGATCGCGAGTCTGGATCTCGATCAATACATCGAAGGTAGGCGGCGAGCGGCGCTCCAGAACGGTCTTTTGCGTACCGCGGCGACGCGCCTCCTCATCGGACAGGGTGACAGATTCGATGCCGCCCACCAGGTCAGAGAGGGTGGGGTTGAGCAGCAGGTTTTCCAGGGAGTTGCCGTGCGCCGTGCCAATCAACTGCACGCCGCGCTCGGCAATAGTGCGAGCGGCTTCTGCCTCCAGCTCACGGCCAATTTCGTCGATAACGATGGCCTCGGGGTTGTGGTTTTCCACAGCCTCGATCATCACTTCGTGCTGCAAGGACGGCGTAGCCACCTGCATCCGGCGAGCGCGGCCCACAGCCGGGTGAGGTACATCCCCATCGCCACCGATCTCGTTCGAGGTGTCTACAATGACCACCCGCTTGGACTCGGCCAGGATACGCGCCGCTTCCCGCAGCATGGTGGTCTTGCCCACACCAGGGCGCCCCAGAATGAGCAGGCTTTTCCCGCTGTCGATCAAATCCTTGATAATATCCGTGGTGCCATACACAGCACGGCCCACCCGGCAGGTCAGGCCAACAATATAACCGCGGCGATTACGGATAGCCGAGATGCGGTGCAACGTGCGTTCCAGACCAGCGCGGTTATCGGTATCGAATTCGCCGATGCGCTCAACCACGTAATCGATATCCTCATGCTGGACTTCGACCTGGTTGAGCACCAGTTCACGAGTGGTGAAACGGGCCGTTGGCAATCGCCCCAGGTCGAGGATCACTTCCAGCAGATTGTCGCTATCATTCGCCTGGGTGACTGCGTCGGCAATTGCCGGCGGCAGAACAGCCAACAAGGCGTGTAAATCATCGGTAATCTTCTTCTGTTGCATAGATCATTCTCATATCGTTTGGGGCTTCCCGCTGCGCCGGATGCACCAAACGAGTCGCATGTGCTACGGGGGCCGTAACCTCCGGCTGGCCTGTATCCAGGGGTGCCACGCTGAAAGTGCGCAGGGCTTTCTGTGGAGCAACCAGTTGGCGGGCCATCACTGCCTGGCGTGGACCGGCCTCGGCGCCTAATTCTTCGATCACTGTATCCAACCAGGCCTGGTAAGAGCGCACACAGATATACACGGGGCGGGAGTGGCGGAAGGGGATCTTGCCCAACAGATCGAGGATATTCTCCGCCACGTCCTGGGCACCCGGGTGGATAAAAGGCTGTGCCCAGATACCACGATGCCCATATTTTAGCTCAACATAGGCTAACAGGTCGCCATTTTCGTAATACACCATGCCCTTGGGACGCTGTGTGGAAAAAGGCTCGATCTGCTGCACCAGGCCAGGCACGAGGTTGTTATATAACAAACGGATGGCCAGTTCATCCTGGCTGGTAGCCAGGCGCCAGGCAGGCGAGGCCGCTCTTTCTACCGGGTGACCGGTTAACTGCCAGATGCGCTGGCGGCTGTAGACGGCAAAACCGCACTGGCGTAATCCATCGAAGACGGTCGAATGTTCATCCACGTCTGCCAGGAGACGCAAAGCGCCACGTTCACCTGCCAGGGACATCAGCGATTCCACCAATTGCGCCACTGAGATGACATCCAGAGCTGCATTGGGAGTCAGGTAAGTCAGGTAAGCAAACGGAGAGCCAGCCAGGTGCAGGCACTGTCCAAAAGCAGAAGCTTCGCCCGCCGCATCACCATCCAGCACGCGAGTCAACACACCCATTGAAGGCACCAGGGAAGAGAACAAGGCCCCGGGCACCAACAACGGGCCGCGCGTCAAAACCAGCGCACTATCCAGGAAGACACATTCGTTCCGGTTGCGCTGCAGCGCTGGCAGGTCACGCCAATCGAAGGGACGCACGCTCATAGGTTTCTCGTGTATGGAGGTTACCTCGCTTTTCGAAATTCACTCGATACGCCCAGGTCCAGCCATATGCATAAAGTAACGGTGAAAACGGTTGTCACCGGTCAGCTCAGGGTGGAAGGAGGTCGCTAACAACCGTCCCTGCCGGGCAGCCACGATGCGACCGTCAGAAAGCTGCGCCAGGATTTGCGCAGGCGGGCTGACGGACTCGATCAACGGGGCGCGGATGAAAACAGCGTGAAATGGTTCGCATGGTGAAGCCACGTCGCTCAAGGCAGGCACATCCAGTTCCGTTTCGAAGCTGGCCACCTGGCGGCCAAAAGCATTACGTTCCACGACAATGTTCATCAGGCCCAACAGCGGTTGCTGGCGGTGGGCATCGGCTGAGAGAAAGATCGCCCCGGCGCAAGTACCCCAGATGGCTTTTTCTCGCCCGAACTGGCGAAGCGGTTCCATCAAGTTATACGCCACAGCCAGCTTGCCGATGGTGGTCGACTCGCCGCCCGGGATGATCAGGCCGTCCAGTGCATCCAGTTGTTCCGGCAAGCGCACTTCGGCAGTCTCGGCGCCGGCCTGCTGCAACAAGGTGATATGTTCAATGAAGTCGCCCTGCAGGGCCAATACACCGATCTTCATACGCCTGCGCTTTTACCAGCCACGCCCCGCGATCAGTTCGCCTTCAGGGATCGCCGAGATCTGGCGCCCAACCATGGGCTCGCCCAGGTTCCGGCTGACTTCGGCCAGGATGTAGGGGTCATTGAAGTGGGTAACAGCCTTGACGATAGCGGCGGCGCGCTTGGCCGGGTCGCCCGATTTGAAGATGCCGCTGCCGACGAAGACGCCGTCCACGCCAAGCTGCATCATCAGGGCCGCATCTGCAGGGGTTGCCACGCCGCCGGCGGCAAAGTTGACCACGGGCATGCGCCCCAGACGGCGCGTCTCGAGCACCAGCTCATAGGGCGCACCGATCTCTTTGGCGTAGGCCATCACTTCCTCTTCAGGCATATTTTCCAGGCGGCGGATTTCGCCCAACACTGTCCGGGCATGGCGCACGGCTTCGATCACGTCACCCGTGCCGGCCTCGCCCTTGGTGCGGATCATGGCGGCGCCTTCGCCAATGCGGCGCAGGGCTTCGCCCAGGTTGCGGCAGCCGCAGACAAACGGCACCTTGAAGGTGTGCTTGTTGATGTGGTGCGCTTCGTCGGCCGGGGTGAGCACTTCGGACTCGTCGATATAGTCTACACCGATAGCTTCCAGAATCTGCGCCTCGACAAAATGACCGATGCGGCACTTGGCCATCACCGGGATGGAAACGGCATCCATGATCTGCAAGATCAGCTCGGGGTCGCTCATACGCGCCACGCCGCCGTGAGCGCGGATGTCGGCAGGAACCCGCTCCAGGGCCATCACAGCACATGCGCCGGCCTCTTCGGCGATGCGGGCGTGTTCGGGGGTGACCACATCCATAATAACGCCGCCCTTGAGCATCTGGGCCAGGCCCTTCTTGACGGCAAATGTTCCAACTTGTTGCTCCATTCTTACCTCCAAAATATCGGCGGTTTACGCCGGAATCAGCAGCCAGTGAGCAGTCGTCCATAATCAGTAACAGGCGCCCAGGAGTTGGGCGCTGGAAAGTAATGATGCCGATCAACCGCTCAATCAATCATTCTACCATGCGCGAGGGTGCAATGCAATCCATCCAGGCGGGACGCTTATAGCTTTCTTATAATTGGGTGATGGGATGATGAGTGAGGAGGGAATGATGGCGAAGGGGCGGGGCAGATAGACAGGAGTCAAACTCTTTGCTGGTTTGTGACAAATCGGTTATCATCATTGCATCAGATACAACCGAAATCCATGATCTACCCATCAGGATTAGACAACCAGGATTGAAGTGAGCTATGTTCGAGGAGCAGAACACTATCGCCGGGGATGAAATCCCCCTGCTCAGTACGTGGAAGCCCTACGGGCTGATGGGGCGGCCGGTTTCCAACCGGCTTGCATGCGCTGAGGCGGGATTTCGATCCCCACCGCCGGAATGATTGGGATAAACTGATGAACACCAAACAGTTAAACACTTTATTCAATCCCAAATCCATCGCCGTCATCGGGGCATCCGATACACCCGGACGCGTCGGCTACTCACTTTTTAGAAACCTGATCACAAACGGATTTGCCGGACCTGTCTACCCGGTAAACCCTAATCGCGATACGGTTCAGGGTGTGAAAGCCTACGCAAATATCGCCGCCGTCCCTCAACAGGTCGATCTGGCCATTATCGCAACACGGGCAAACACCGTTCCAGATCTATTGAAAGAGTGCGCAGAAAGTCGCGTCCTTTCAGCGGTTGTGATCGCCGCAGGTTTTTCCGAAGCAGGGGAAGAGGGCAACCGCCTGGCAGATCAAATACAGCACACAGTGGCCTCCAGCGGCATGGCGCTTCTCGGCCCCAACTGTCTGGGCTTCCTCCGGCCTAAACTGAACCTGAACGCCAGCTTTTCACGAAAAATGGCGCCCAAGGGCGGGATAGCCTTTATCTCCCAGAGCGGCGCCCTATGCAACGCATTCATTGAATGGTCGATAAAGGCGAACGTCGGGTTTTCCTATTTCGTATCCATTGGGGAAATGGTCGATATCGGATTTCATGACCTGATCGATTATTTCGGAAACGACCCGGAAACAAAATCCATCCTTATCTACATGGAAACCCTGTCTCAAGCCCGCAGGTTTATGAGCGCCGCCAGGAGCTTTGCGCGCACCAAACCGATCATCGTGCTCAAAGTTGGCAAGAGCCAGGAAGGCGCCAGGGCCGCGCTGTCGCACACAGGCAGCGTCACCGGCAACAACCAGATATTTGACGCCGCATTCCGGCGCGCCGGAATACTGCGGGTGGGCACGGTTGCCGAACTGTTTGACTGCGCCAAGACTCTATCGATGCAAAGGCTGCCGCGCGGGAATCGTCTGGCGATCGTCACCAACGCCGGTGGACCGGGAGTAATCGCCACCGATGCCCTCATCGATCAGAACGGCTACCTGGCAGACCTGTCCTCCGAAACGTTGGACTACCTGGATGGAGTTATGCCCCCCTTCTGGAGCCAGGGCAACCCGGTCGACATCCTCGGCGACGCCGACCCGGCCCGCTACAGCACGGCTGTAAAAGCATGCCTGCGCGACCCAAACGTTGACGGCGTCCTGACCGTCCTGACCCCGCAGGCAATGACGGACGCGACTGCCGTGGCCAGGGACCTGGTGGAAAAGACGAGAGCCACCTATAAAACCGTGCTGGCTGCGTTCTTAGGTGAAATTGACGTGGCAGAAGGCCGCTATATCCTTGAGCAGGGGAAAATACCCGCCTACGAGAAACCTGAAGATGCGGTCAGGTCATTCCTGAACATGTACGAGTACCAGTGGAACTTGAAGTTGCTGAACGAGACTCCGGCGACCATACCGCATGCCTTCACTCCCCACACCGCCCTCAACAAGAAAATCATCAGCAATATCGCCTCGTCCGGCAGGTTCGTTTCGACGGGACCCGAAGCCAAATTAATCCTGGCGAATTACGATATCCCGGTCGCAAAAGAGAGGCTGGCCTGCTGGCCGGCGGAAGCCAGGGCAATGGCGGCGCAGATCGGGTTTCCGGTACGGATGAAAATCGCATCGCCGGACATTATCTACGAAGCGGAGGTCGGAGGGGTCGTCTCAGGCATCCAAACAGAAGAGGAAATCGAACCGGCCTATCAAAAGATCATGCGCACCGTACACTCCCGCCTTCCAGAGGCCCGGATATTCGGGGTTACCGTCGAGCAAATGATCGAAAAAGGACACGAGCTCCTGATCGGATCCAAAAAAGACCCGATTTTCGGACCGGTGATCGTTTTCGGCATGGGCGGGACGGGGGTGGACGTTTTCAAAGATATCAATATTGGGATTCCACCATTGAATATGTCCCTGGCTCAGAAGCTGATCGACGGGACGAAAATAGCGCGGCTGCTCAAAGGGCACCGCGAAATGACGGCCGTGGATTTGGCGGCCATACAATTTCTCCTGTACAAGTTTGCTTACCTGGTCATGGATTTTCCCGAGATCAGCGAAATCGATATCAATCCATTTGTTCTTGACGAACACGGGGGCATCGTCCTGAATGCCAAGATTGTCCTGGATGAAAAAATCGCCGGGAAAACCGTCGAGCCGTATTCTCATCTGGTGATCTGCCCTTACCCCAAGGAGTACGAGAGGACCTTCGAGATGAGGGATGGGAAAGCTGTGCTGCTCAGGCCCATCCGGCCGGAAGACGAACTGATGCTGGTGGAGTTGTTTAAGACGTTTTCTGCTGAAACGATGCGCTTCCGGTTTTTCGGCCCGGTCAAAGAAGCCTCGCATGAAATGCTGATCCGTTATACCCACATCGATTACGACCGGGAGATCGCCATCGTCGCTGAACTTACCGAAGAGGGCAGGAAAAAAATCATTGGCGCCGCCGGCCTTATCGCCGATCCCTACAATGAAACAGCCGAGTACGCCATTGTGGTGGGCGATCCGTGGGAAAAACAGGGTTTAGGTACCCTGATGACCCGCTACCTGTTGAAAATTGCCAGAGACCGCGGGGTAAAGAAAGTCTATGCGCACGTGCTCGAGGATAACGAGATCATGCTTCACGTATTCAAGAAATTTGGCTTTACCCTGCGGAGAGAAGAAGATGAAATGGTGCGGGTTGAGCTGCATCTGGACCCTGTTACTGCGCTGTGATCCGAATATCATAAACCAGGATGCTCCATGCGCAATGATAAAATTGGCCCGGCTGCCATTTCCAGTCCGGCGCGGCTGAAGCCGCTTCTCAGCACGTGGAAGCCCTGCGGGCTAACCTGCCCGCTGAGTCAGCCAAAGCCGACTTCCATGAACTGAGCAGGGGATTTATTCCCAGCAAGTTTCTGTTCAAATACAAATTGCACGATGACGCGGAGTTGTTCGAGAAAGCGTATGGGTATATCAAAGAATATTATTAGTTGGAGACCAACATGGAGTATGAAATAAAGTTAACCGCCCACGCCTATGGCGGCGAATCCATCGGCCGCCTGCCCGATGGGCGCGCCGTATTTGTTCCCTTCACCCTGCCAGGCGAGGCGGTGCGGGTCAGCCTGGTCGAGGAGAAGCGCGGCTTTGCCCGCGCCCGGCTGCTGGAAGTGCTGCAACCCTCGCCACAGCGGGTTGCACCGCGCTGCGCCCATTACATGGAGTGCGGCGGGTGCCATTACCAGCACCTGGATTACGCCGGGCAACTGGCAGCGAAAGAGAGCATCCTGCGCGACCAGTTGGGGCGCATCGGCGGGCTGGTACAGCCGCCGGTACAGCCGATCGTCGCCTCGCCTTCGATGTTCAATTACCGCAACCACGTGCAGTTCCACCTGGCGGCGGAAGGCCGGCTGGGCTACCAGCGGGCGCGCAGTGAGGAGACGCTGGCCATCCAGGAGTGCCACCTGCCGGAGGCAGTGCTGAACCAGGTCTGGCCGCAGCTCGATTTCGAGGCGCTGGCCGAAGTGGAGCGGGTGGCTCTGCGCCTGGGGATGGACGACGACGTGCAATTGATCCTGGAGAGCAGCGACCCGCAGCCGCCAGAATTGAGCGTGGAAGACCTGCCGCTCTCGGTGGCGCACCTCAGCCCGGCGGGAACGCTGACCCTGGCAGGCAGCGAAGCCCTGTTCATCGAGGTGCTGGGGCGGCCGTTCCGCGTTTCGGCCGGTTCGTTCTTCCAGGTGAATACCGCGATGGCAGCCGCGATGGTCACGCACGTGCTGGAGCACTTGCCGCGCTTCCAGCCCTTGACGCCCAAAACGACACTGGTGGATGCCTATTGCGGGGTGGGGTTGTTCAGCGCCTTCCTGGCCGGACAGGTGGGGCAATTGATCGGGATCGAGGCTTCGCCCAGCGCGGGGGAGGATTTCGTCGCCAACCTGGACGAGTTCGATAACGTGACGCTGTACGAAGCCGACGCCGGCCTGGCGCTGGAAACGCTCGACGCACAGCCGCAGATCATCCTGGTCGACCCACCGCGCCAGGGGGTTGAGCGCAAAGCGATGGACGGGCTGGTACGCCTGGCGCCCCGCTTGCTGGTGTATGTCTCCTGCGACCCATCCACGCTGGGACGAGACGCCAAACGGTTGGCGGCAGCAGGATACGAGTTGCTACAGGCGACGCCGTTCGACGTGTTTCCACAAACGTATCACGTGGAGAGCGTGAGTTTTTGGGGGAAAGTTTGATTTGGCTATTGACTCAGGAGAAGGTTTTCGCTATAATTAGAACAAATGTTCTCTAACGAGAACCTACCGCCTGCCTGCCGTGCAGGTCGGACCTGGCAGAAACCATGCGAAAACGCCACCGGTATCCTTCACCCGTGTGTCAGACCGCCAGGTTCTTTCCAGTGCGGTGGATGCGTGAAAATTTCAGGCATCCACCGCAGGTGAAAGGTGATAGAGGCTGCGATGAGCACTTTTAACGATTATCTGAATGCCAGCCGCAAGGCTTTCGAGGCGTGGCGGCCGCGACTGCAAAGCGCCCTGGAACAACGCGGACTGGGCATCCAGGGCAGCGATCCAGATCACGATGGGAAGACCGAAACGGACCGGTCTGCCAGGCTGGAAGGCGATAACTCGCCAATGGCAGCCGGGCAGGATGGAGCCGACCTCCAGGCGGAGGCAACTCCCTGGCCGCCAACCCTGGATGCACTGCTGGAGCAGAATGGGGTGATGCCGCCCTATTCGCTGTTCCTGGGTGCTTGCGAGGACGGGCTGCCCTTCCACCTGGACCTCTCTAACCCGGCGCCAGGAGCTTTGTTGGTGGCCGGCGACCCTGGCTGCGGCAAGACGCACCTGCTCCTGGCAGCGTTGGAATCGGCAGCGCGCCTGAACCCGGCCGAACGGGTGCACCTGAGCGTGATCGCCACGCAAGCCGAACCGTTTATGGGCCTGGCAGAAAAGGAACACTGCCAGGAGATCTTTCCCGTCGACTACCCACCGGCAGGTGAGCTGATCGACGAACTGGCGGCGCTGGCCGAGGCGCGCCGCCACAGCCGGGCGCACGACCCGGCGATTGTACTGGCCATCGACGGGCTGGCAGAGCTGGCCGAACGGCTGGACGAAAAAGCCTACCTGAGGCTGTACTGGTTGGTGCGCCACGGGCCGCGCTCGCGGGTCTGGATACTGGCCACGATCGACAGCCAGGATGCGGAAACGCTCGACCCGCGCTTCCTGGCAGCTTTCCGCACGCGCCTGGTGGGCACTGTGGAGGATAGCGAACTGGCGGCTTACCTGGGCGGCGATGCAGGTCTGGACACCCACGACCTGGAAAGCGGCCAATTCTGCGCTCCATTCGGCGAGGAGGCGCTGCTATTTTGGGTATGTGAGATGATGAACGAAGGAGGTGTGCAATGAATGTCGGCATGTTGTGGTTCGATAACGACCCGCGCGCCAGCCTGGACGTCAAGGTAGAACGGGCGGTCGTGTACTATCGCAATAAGTACGGCAAGACCCCCACGCTGTGTTTTGTGCATCCGAGCATGCTGCCAAACGGCACAAAAGCTGCGGAGCAGAATTCAGACGGCAAGGAAAACGATAAAGTACAGGCCGGGGGAATGGAAGTGCGCACGCACCGCTCGGTGCTGCCCAATCATTTCTGGATTGGCATGCGAACATAATCTATCAGCAGGGGCGGTCCTAAACGTGCAGATTGGGATCGTTCCTGCGATAAGTTATGAACGCAGTAAATTATGAAACAGCAGTCAGAGAAGAAACGAACATTTCCAGGGCGAGGGCATCCGGCGCCTGGCCGGTTTTGACAGCCTCATCGATATCCAGCAAATAATGGTAGATGCGTTCCAGGTCGGGCAAAGTAAAACGCCGCGCCTGGGCGATCAGTTTTTCGGCGACGAATTGAGGAACGCGCGCCTGGCGAGCGACCTCGATTTTTTGCCCGCCTTGATCGAGAATTTCGCGGGCCTGGATGAGCAGGCGGAACTGGCGCACGATCATACCAAACACGGTATAGTAGTCCTGATATTCCAGCAAGCGATGAAGCATACCCATCGCCTTATAGCTATTACGCCCACCCAGCCAATCGACCAGATCAAAAATATCCCCCTGCCCGGCGTCGGCGGTGATCGCCTGGACATCATCGATCTCTACCGGCCGCTTATAGGCGACATAGGCGAGCAGCTTGTGGATTTCCTGGTTCGCCAGGCGAGGGTCGCCATCCACCAGATCGCCCAACAGTCCAGCCGCGTCCGGCGTGATCTGCCCACCCGCATCACGGGCCAGATCCTGGATGCGGGCAATGAGCGCTCCGCCTTTCGGCATCAGGTAAGCTTTGATAAAGGCCCGCTGTGGGTTGGCAATCGCCCACTTTTCCAGCCAGTGGATGCGACCTGATCTACGATCCTTATCGCTGGTCAGTAAACGATGCTCGACCAAAACAAGGGCAGTCGTCGGGGGGACTTTTTCGAGCTGTTCGCGGAACTTATTCTGCACCGCAGGGTTGTTCAGACGTGCCAACGGGTTGGTATAGATCACCAGGCGGCGACTGGCCAGAAATGGCATGGCGCCAGCCACAGAGAGCAACTGATCGGGGTTGGATGAACTACCATCCAGGCGGGTGGTGTTCATCGAAGCCGTAACCGGGTCGCCTAATTTGCGTTCCAGGTCGTCCAGTTGCTGAGCAATGGCGTATTCGTCATCGCCATGCAAGATATAAACGACGGGCGTGGTATCGCTCATCCGCGAGTGGCGATGCGATAGACTTTCAAACGGCCTTGCTGGTGCAGGTAGATGGCAGTCGGGCTCAAGTCACGGGGATGGCCGGATGTGGTGAGGCGCGCCTGGATGAGCAACCCAAGCGGGCGAGCTATCCAAAGAGCCAGTCCGACCAGAAGCGCAGCCAGGGGGAGGCGAACCAGGCGATCCCGGCGGCGCGGGCCTACGCCGAGCATCGACAGGGCTGCCGCCGATCCCGCCAGGGCAGCGCTCACGGCCAGGTTGGTGCCACAATTAGGGTGCACGGCAAGGATCTCTTCGCCATTGCCCAGGCGCGACAGCGCCTCTTTCACTGCCGAGGCGATGTCTTCGATTTCCAGATCGCCGACGATCCAGAACCCCCCGGGATCGGAGTAGCCCGCCATCGGGCGGCCGGGATAGCGGCCCCCCAGAACGTGCAGCGTGGCATGCTCCACGCCGTGGTTGCGGCGCAGGCGGCCCGCCAGGCCAGAATCAAGAACAGTTATCGGAGGAGCGACTTGATGGTTGGACATGCAGTGATTGTACCATCAGGGCGCCGGTATGTGGAGTGTTCCGCCCGGCAGCCCGCCCTACCCAGGAGTGGAATATCAATCCGCGGCGGATGCAGCCGGAGCGGCGACGGGCCGGGCAGCAGTCGCCAGGCGAAAGCCAGTGTACATCAAGATCACGCCCAGAAACTCGCTCAGGTAGAGCCAATCTACCAGGCCGGCCATCAGGTAGGAGCCCCCGCTGGCCGGGAGCAAAGCGCCAGCGGCGATGAGGATGTTGCCCCACAAACGATTGGCCAGGATACTTTTGCGCCAGAACATGTAGGCCGAATACAATGCGCCGCCCACCAGAGTGATGGTGCCGTAGATGTTGAGCAAGACGGTCAGAAGGATGGTCAGACCGTTGCGCACCAGGATATCTTTATATTGTGCCGAGGCGGGCGCTGCAGAATTATACGCCGGGGCGGAGGGCGCCAGAGGAGCGGCAATCATCAACAGCAAGGCAATCAGCGAAACGGCGCCCAGGAAGACCATCAGGACATGGGCGACTTTTTTGCGGCGCACCAGGAGATAAACCGTGCCCTGGCCAAGCCAGGCAGCGGTCAACATGGCGCCGGCAAAATACCACAACTTCAGCACCCAGGGGTTGAAGGTGAGCGAAAGGATCACTTCCGACAGCGTGCCCAGACCGTAAAAAATCAGGCCGATGCCCCATAACAGCAAGTGATTGGGGCGCTTATAGCGCCAGCGCGAAAGAACCGATGCGGCGAAGATGAATGTGACCGTGGTCGAAAGGAGCGGCAGATACAACACTTAAAACCTCCAGATCCGTCAGATATTACTCAGGTACAATGCACGAAGAATACGTACAACACACCTTCCGCGCAAAACGATCGCGGGGCAAATCGATATCCAGACAAGAACACTTTGCCATGATTCGCAGGAATGATTACACAACGCCCAGGGCGGCCAGGACGATAAAGATGATGAGCAGCACCAAACCTAGCGAGAGCACAAGCAGCAAGACAGGCACAACGCGTTGCGTCCAGGAATTTGGGGTAAACCGTTTGCTTTGGCGAGAAGGGGGGTTCATCGGCTGGCGCGGTAGTAGGCTTCGTAAGTTTCCAAAAGGGTGATCAAAATAACGTCGGTGAAGTCGTTGATTTTGCGAAACATGCTGCTCCAGGCATGCGAAGATTGCACCGCAGCCGATTCGTAAACAGCCAGCATCGATTCGATCAACACGTTACGAAAGAACAAAAAAGCATTGGTTGCTTCTACACTGTTGAGGCCACAACGACGACCGCGGGCAGCGTATTCATAACCCAACGCCTCGGCCTCGGCGGCAGCACGCTCGGCATCGAGATTGAACGAATGCATCAAACCCTGAAGCAGAGAACGGCCGCTGATGCGATACTGTTCGCGGGCTTCTTCGTTGAGCTTAATGTACCAGGATTCGGCAGCCAGCCGGCCCTCGCTGATCTGAAAGCGGGTGCTGCGCAGGGCATTTTGCACGACCAGATCGGCATCGCTTACCCCATTGGCGCGACGGGCAAGTCGCCACAGGTCAACCTCACTGCGCAGGTAACGGCGGTGACCGCCGTGCGTACGATACACAGGCAACATACCCTGGTCGGACCAACTGCGCACCGTGCTGGGGTGAACTCCCAGGATGTTGGCAACGTCACTAAGGCTTAACCATTCAGCAGACATAGGCACTCCGTAATCAGTCGATGGTGAACCGGCCAACGTATAATTTGTGAACACGAATGATCCATTGCAGATTACTCATCACTTCTTCAAGGCTAACCAGCATCGGAGGCGATGGCGGCGCGTTCGATAATGGATGGCCCGGCGACGGCCCTGGCGCGGAAGGCTTTGACATCGATACGGTGCAGCATCAGCAAAGAAACCAACATCAGGGCGGCCATAATGGCAAAGACCACCACATAAGCAGTAACCGGCGATTGGGCCAGGCGGGACACCAGATCGCGCACCATGCCGGCCAGGACGGAGCCGAGCAGACGGGAGATGGCATTCGCCATACCCCAGGCGCCGATGAACAAGCCAACTTTGCCGGCAGTGGTCATATCCAGCATCAGGGAGAGGTTGGAGACGGTGGACAGGCCCGAGCCAACGCCCAGCAGCATAACGCCGCTATAAAAGACCTCTTTATTGAGCAGGCTGCCGCTGGCTGCGATCAAGGCAAAACCGGCCAGGGCGCCCCAGCCGCCCACCTGGGCAACGATGCGCTTGGAGAGACGATTTTCCAGGGCGCCGGCAACCAGCAGCGCTACCAGGAAAGTGCCTCCCCAAATGGAGGTAATACGCGTGGTCTGTTTGACAGTCAGACCAAAGGCCTCGCCGCCAAACGGTTCGAGCAGAATATCCTGGCCGAGCAAGGCAGCCAATAGAATCACCAGGTAGGCGAAGAAAAATAACGCCTGGCGATTCCCCAGGACGAACCGCGCCAGGACACTCCACGAGTAGTTTTCACTTGCCGGGGCAGCAGAGGCAGTGAAGCGCGGCTCCAGGCGAAGCAGGCCGAGCAGGCCAATGATCAGAGCGGCCAGGCCGACGATCCAGAAAGCACGCTGCAAAGCGGCAGGCGTATAAGGATCGACCATCTGGCTTAGAACGATGGAGGTGATGATGATACTGACGATCATCATGAACCACATCACTGCCACCGTGCGCCCGCGCCCGCGCTCTCCGGAAAGCTCCGAAGCCAGGGAAAGATAAGAAACTGTAGCGAAATTGAAGCCCATACCCCAGGCGCCAAAGGCCAACACACCGATCAGGATACCCAGAGCAGGGTTACCGGCCATCAGGAAAGCGGCCTGAGGCGAGAGCACTACTCCCAGGACGCACAGCGCCAGTCCCAGGATGATGTAGGGCGTGCGGCGGTAGCCACCGAGCGGGTGGCGGTCGGAGAAAGAGCCAAGCCCCACCTGAATGGGCGAAAACAGGTATGGCAAGGAGGCCAGCAACGCCACCAGGGTAGCAGAGATGGCCAGCTCTTTGATCATCACCCGGTTGAGCGTGCTGTTGATCGGCACCAGGGTCATGGCTACGGCGACATGGATCATACCAAGCTGGATACGCTTGAGAAGCATGGGGCACTCCTTAGAAAGAGGATAATTGCCGTCAAAATTTACCAGATATTATAACCCCCGGCAATGTAGATTTCTATAGAATTTACAGAGAGGAAGATGAGTCAGGCATTAAGAATTTCCAGCGTTTCGATAAATTCTACCGAATCTTGTGCGGTGAGCAAGCGCTGGCGCAGTTCCGGGGGAATATCGAGAGGGGAAAGGTAGTGGTCGGCGTGCTTGCGAAAGCGCAGCAAACCATGCGGCTGGCCATAAAAGTCAAGCATACGGTGCAGATGGTTGAGCAGGGTGCTGCGCACCATTTCGGGCGGCACCTGCTGGCGGTCCAGGCGCGCAAAGATCCACGGGTTCCCCCGGGCGGCGCGCCCGATCATTACCCCATCGCAGGCGGTATGACGCTGGATGCGCTCGATATCTGCCACACAACGCACGTCGCCGTTGGCAATGACGGGGATGGAAACGGATTGCTTGATCTCGGCGATGGCATCCCAATCAGCATGGCCGGCGTAACGCTGGGAACGGGTGCGGCCATGAACAGCGATCAACGCACCGCCGTTCTCTTCGACGACCCGGGCGATCAGGCGATAGTTGCGACTTTCATCATCCCAACCCAGGCGCATCTTGGCGGTGACAGGCAAGCGCAGGGCGCGGCTCAGGCGAGCAAAGATTTGGGCAACGGTTTCCGGCTGGCGCAGCAGGCCGGCCCCCGCGCCGCGCCCGGAAACACAGCGCGCCGAACAGCCCAGGTTGATGTCGATGATATCCGGGCGGCGTTCTTGCAAACGCAGGGCAGCTTCCAGCAGCCGGTCCGGTTCGCTATCGAAAAGCTGGTAAACCACGGGACGCTCCTGCGGGAGGAAGGCCAGTTTCTCCTCCAGCCGGGGGTGGCCATAGATCACGTCGATGGCATTGATGAACTCGGTGTAACTCATGGCCGAGCCCAGCTCGCGGCACAGGGAGCGGAAAGGCAGGTCGGAATAGCCATCCATCGGGGCGAGAATCAGATCGCCATGGATTTCGACATCACGGACGCGGAAGCAGGTATCAGGAGTCAAGGGTTATTTGCCAGGTGCCAGGCGTCGAGGCCAGGGCGCCAGGAGTGGATCCGGGGCGACCCATCCCCGAGCGCCGAATCTGCGAATACCGCGGCTCTAATCCCGGTTTCCTTGCTCGCCGAGCAGCGCCGCATCCAGAGCCTGGCGCAGGGAACGGGCTTCGACAATCTGGATATCGTCGGGCCAGGGTTCGCCGCGACGCAGGCGGCGGGGGACGACAGCGGTTTTGAAGCCCAGCTTGGCGGCCTCGCGCAGGCGGGCAGGCATCTGGCCGACCATGCGCAGCTCTCCAGAGAGACCTACCTCGCCGATCAGCACGGTATCGGCGCGCAGCGGAGCGCCGCGCAGGGAGGAGGCGACGGCGGCAGCAACCGCCAGGTCGGCAGCAGGTTCATCCACCACGATCCCCCCCACGACGTTGACGAAGATGTCCTGCTCGCCCAGGTGCAGACCCACGCGGCGGGTAAGCACCGCCACGGTGAGCAGCAAGCGGTTGAAATCCACACCGTTGGGTGTGCGGCGAGGGTTGCCGAAGGAGGTGGGACTGGTCAGACCCTGGATTTCAATCAACAGCGGGCGCGTGCCCTCCATTGTTACGGCGATGGCCGAGCCGGGGGCATTGACCATACGCTCAGCCAGGAAAGCCTCGGAGGGGTTGGTCACTTCGACCAGGCCGCGCTCGCGCATCTCGAACACGCCGACTTCGGAGGTGGCGCCGAAACGGTTCTTGACCGAACGCAGCAGGCGATAGGATTGGAAACGGTCACCTTCCAGGTAGAGCACGGTATCTACGATGTGCTCCAGGATGCGCGGGCCGGCAATGGCGCCTTCCTTGGTGACGTGCCCGATGAGAAAGACGGCGATACCGGTGGACTTGGCCACTTCGCGCAGGCGAGAGGCGGTTTCGCGCACCTGGGAAACCGAGCCGGCGGACGAATCCAGCTCTTGCAGGTAGGTGGTCTGCACCGAGTCGAGGATCAGCAGGCCGGGTTTGACCTGCTGGATATGGTCGAGGATAACATTCAGGTTGGTTTCGGTCACCAGGAAGAGATTGTCGGGGATGTCCAGGTGTGCCTCGGCGCTGCGCCGGGAAGCCGGCTGGCGCTCTGCCGGATCGCCCGGCGCGCCGTCGCCGCGCAGCAGGCGCAGGGCGCGCATTTTGACCTGGCGCTCCGACTCCTCCCCGGACACGTAGAGCACGGTTGACTGGCGGGCCATTTCCAGGGCCACTTGCAGCAGCAGGGTGGATTTGCCGATGCCCGGATCGCCGCCGATCAACACCACCGAGCCAGGGACGACTCCACCCCCCAGGACACGCGCAAATTCACCGATCGACACCGGCAGGCGCTCTTCCACGTCGCCGCTGATCTCAACCAGGCGGCGCGGCGCCGAGCGGGCGCCCAGCCCGCGCCCGGCGTGGGCCGCAGCGGTTGGCGGCGCGGCGGCAACCACTTCCTCGACCATGCTATTCCAGGCGCCGCACTGCGGGCAGCGCCCCATCTGGCGGGCGAAGCTTCGCCCGCACTGCTGGCAAACGTATTGGGTGTGAGTCTTGGGCATAAAGAATATTATAAATGAAATGGCAGGGGTTGTGTGGTTGCGCACAACCCCTGCCATTTCATCGCTCAACTGCGCAACTTCGCCCTCAATTCTTTCTCCAACTGGCGGATAATCCGCTGCCTCACCTTGAGCACATCGTCGTCGGTCAGAGTGCGGTCGGAGGCCTGGTAGGTCAGGCTGTAAGCCAGGCTCTTCTTGCCGGGGCCGATCTGCCCGCCGCGGTAGACGTCGAACAGGCGCAGGTCAGCCAGGGTCCGCCCGGCGGCCTGGCGGATGACGGAAGCAACCTGCCCGGCAGGGATGCCCTCGTCCACGATTACCGCCAGGTCTTCGAGAACCGGCGGGTAAGGCGAGACGGGTTGGATGGCGTACAGGTCGGGGATGCTTTCCAGGATGGCCTGCATATCCAGATCGGCAGCCAGCACGGGCGCATCGGGCAGGTCATAGTTGCCGCGCACCAGGGGGTGCAATTCGCCGATCACCCCGGCGCGCCGCTCGCCAATGACCACGTAAGCGCATTTGCCAGGGTGGAACGAGGGGTGTTCTCCCGGCTCGTAAGCGAGGGAGGTGATGTGCAGGCCGTCCAACAGGGCAGCGACGATGCCCTTCAGATCGTAAAAATCCATGAGAGTCGCATCGGCCGGCTGCCAGGAGGGCATTGCCCGCCGCCCGCTGAGCAGGATCGCCAGGCGCAGCGGTTCATCGGGGAGAGAGTTTTCTTCGGAAGCCAGGTATACCGGACCGATCTCGAACAAGGCCAGGCGCTGGCTCAGGCGAACGTTACGCTCGGCCACCTCCAACACGCTGGCCAGCAGGCTGTGGCGCATGGCATAGCGGTCGGCAGCGATGGGGTTGGCCAGGCGCACGTAAGGTTTATCGTCCGCGGGGGCGGAGGCCGGCAGGCGGCGCGCTTCACGCTCAGCCGAGGTCAGGCGATAGGTGGCGACTTCCTGCAGGCCGAGATCCACCAGGATGTCACGCACCTTCTCTTCCCGATCCAGGTCGAGGTTGTTGCGCTGCGGGGGCAGTTCGTCGGCCATGCGCGTCTCCGGGATGCGCTCGTAACCGTAGACGCGGGCGACCTCTTCCATCAGGTCGGCCACGCCGATCACACCTTCGCCGATGTCCAGGCGGTGGTCAGGGGTTTGGGCGCGCACCACCTGACCGTCGATTTCGACTTTGAATTCCAAGCGCGCCAGGATTTCGGCCATCTGCTGCGGAGAGAGGTCGATCCCCAACCAGCGGCGAGCGTCGGCAGGGGTTATTTCGACCAGGGGATCGACGGGCGGCAGCGGGTAACTGTCCACCAGGCCCCGGTAGACGACTCCGCCAGCCCACTGGTGCATCAGCTCCAGGCAGCGCAACACGCCGCGCTGCGCCTGGGCAGGATGCACTCCACGCGAGAAACGATAGCCCGCTTCGGTCTGCATGCGCTGGGAGGCGGCAGTACGGCGAATATTGATGAAATTCCAGGCCGCGCCTTCGAGAAGGATAGTGCGCGTGCTTTCGCTGATTTCTGACTCGGCGCCGCCCATCACGCCGGCGATGGACAACGCCCCGGCTGTATCACATACCAATACGTTGAAGTCGTCCAGGCTGTGTTCTACATCATCCAGGGTGGTCAGTTTCTCACCAGGCCGGGCAGTGCGGGTAATGATGGTAGGCGCCTGGCCGCCGGCGCGCCGGGCCAACACGTCGTAATCGAAAGCGTGCAGGGGCTGACCAACCTCCAACATGACGTAGTTGGTGGCGTCGACGACGTTGCTGATCGGGCGCATGCCAGCCAGCTTGAGGCGGCGCTGCACCCAATAGGGGCTGGGACCGATCTCAATATCCTCGATCAGGCCAAGCACGAAACGCGGGTTGAGCTGCGGGTCGCGGATCTCAAGGGCCGCCTTGCCTTCGATGGAAGGCCCACGCCAGTCTACCTCATAGCCTGGCTGGCGCAGCGGCTGGCCGGTGAGGGCGGAAATTTCACGCGCCACGCCCAGGATGCTGGTGCAACGGGCGATATTCGGGGTGATGGCAATATCCAGCACGGCGTCGCCCATATACTCGACCAGCGGCACGCCCACCGGGGCGTCTGCATCCAGGATGATCACACCTTCGTGCTCGTCGGAAATGCCCAGCTCTTTTTCGGAGCAGATCATCGAATAGGAGTCGACGCCGCGGATCTTGGCCCGCTTGAGGGTGGTGAGCACCTGGCCTGGCTGGTGTCCATCATAAATTTTGGCGCCTTCACGAGCATACGCCACTTTCAAAGGCTGGGGCAGCGGCCCCTGGCCCTTATAGGGGTACAAATTGGGCGCGCCGGTCAGGACGATGTGTTCCCGTTCGCCATCGTAAAGTTTGCACAGCACGAGCCGGTCGGCGTTGGGATGGGGCATCACCTCGGTAACCACCGCGGTGACCAGCTTGTCCGCTTCCCAGGATAGCCCTTCAATCTTCATTTCGTAATGGGCAGTGGCATTTTGCAGGCTGCCATTCGCCGGCAACCCTGCCAAACGGATCTCTTCCACTTCCAACCCGGCCATCGTCAGCAAGTGGGCCAGGTCGGGGAGGGGGAGAGTTATGTCGACGAAATCTCGTAACCATGATATGGGGGTTTTCATAAAAGTGCTCCTGTAGTTATCAGTAATCGGTCAACGAGTAATCAGTCATCGGTCACAAGGTAATCAGTGGAGGGGTTATCAGGCTCATTTGACGAAATGACATAGAGGCTGCCGTCTTCCTTGAAATGATAAGCGCCTGGTTCGTTGGCGCCGTGTTTGCTCTGTTTCAAAAAGGCGATATAACCGTTCATAGTCCGGCGCAGTGTTTGAATCTCATTCATCAAGGATGCATACAATTCGTCTGACAGATAGCCAATACGGTGCGCCAGCGCCAAATGGCTGTGTACCTCTTCCAAAGAGCCGCGGGCGATATAGCAGAAACGAACACCTTCCCTCTTATTCCAAAGTTCGCTCATTACTCATCAACTCATTACTCATCGACTGGCTGTTAGAACTGCTCCAAAAACCGCAAATCATTCGCCCAAAGGTAGCGGATATCTTCCACACGGTGTTTCAGCATGGTGATGCGCTCGGGGCCCATGCCGAAGGCGTAGCCGGAATATTGCATTGGGTCGTAGCCGCCGTTGCGCAGGACGGTGGGGTGGACCATGCCAGAGCCGAGGATTTCCAGCCAGCCGCTGCCGCCGCACACGCTGCAGCCCTGCCCACCACACAGAAAACATTCGATATCCATCTCGGCAGATGGTTCGGTGAAGGGGAAGTGTGAAGCGCGGAAGCGGGTGCGCACATTCTGGCCGAACATACGGCGGGCGAAATCGGTCAGGGTACCTTTGAGGTCGCCGAAGGTGATGCCGCGCCCGACAGCCAGGCCCTCTACCTGGTTGAACTGGGTATCTTTGCGGGCGCTGACCTGTTCGTAGCGGTAGCACATGCCGGGCAGGATGACGCGAATCGGTTCCGGGGCATACTGGCGCATGACGTGGATCTGGCCCGGCGAGGTATGCGTGCGAAGGAGCACGCCCGGCGTGGTGGTGTGAAAGGTATCCCACATGTCCCGCGCGGGATGATGCGCAGGGATGTTGAGCAATTCGAAGTTGTACTCATCGCTTTCCACTTCGCGCGAGCGAAAAACCTGGAAACCCATGTCGCCGAAGATACGATAAATCTGGCGCAGGGTCTGCGTGTTGGGGTGCAGGCGGCCGCGCAGCGGTGGACGCCCGGGCAGAGTCACGTCCAGGCGCTCGGCTTCGAGCGAGCGTTGAATGGCTGCCTGGCGGATGGCTGTACTGCACGACTCGTAGGCGCTTTCCAGGGCGCGCTTGACTTCGTTGGCGCGCCGCCCGACGAGCGGGCGCTCTTCTTTCGGCAGGCTGCCAAGCTGGTCGAAGGTCTTCATCAGCGGGGCGCTGCGGCCCAGGTATGCCACCTTCCAACGCTGCAAAGCGTCTTCGTCCTGCACGGCGTCCAGGCCGGCGAGCGCCTGGCTTTCAATCTGGTTCAGTTGTTCGAGCATCGTACCTCCTCTATGATGGCTGCCAGCAATCAGCGGTCAGCTTTCAGCAATCTGGCATGTCTTGAAAAACACGCCCAACTTCAATAAAAAATCCCGTCCCTGCAGGGACGGGATGAAGGACCCGCGGTACCACCCTTCTTGGTCGCAAGCATGCGACCCACTCAGGACCGGCGGCTCAGAGAATATTCTGAGCGATCGGCTCCCCCCGCTAACGCTGGGGCTGCGTCCCGGACTAATAGACGCCACGTGTCGCGTCATTCACCCAGGAAGCTCCAGAAGGAACTTCGGCCAGCTTCACCTGGGCCGGGGTCTCAGTCTGCGCCCCAGGCCTCCCTGTCAGCTTTCACTGGCGTACTTTCTTCCATCACAGCCTGTAACGATCAGTTGTAACCCTTATTATCCGCAAAAAATCATTCCTGTCAAGGATTGCGAATTATTTATCTTATTTGATCTAAACTAACTTTAGCTAAACACTTACCCGAAGCACGATCAAAT
>CAZQQJ010000011.1:0-198025 GCA_964595435.1 uncultured Anaerolinea sp.
AGCGCGTCTCAATGGCATTGAGAAGGCCGAGGGTTCGAATCCCTCTGGGTCCACTCCAAATAGCCGTCGGCGGTTAGCGGTCAGCTATCAGTAAGAAGTAGGTCTGATTGCTGCGGGTTAACCGCTGAATGTTTCTAAGGCCATCGCAGGAGTAGTAGACCATCTGCCAGCGAGTCGGGAGAGCGAGGTGGAAGCCCGGCGCAGCGCCCGCAGAGCGTTACAGGTTGAACTCGCCTGCTGCTGAGTGCGGGATGCCCGTGCAAGGCTGGCCTCGCCGGTGAGCGGCCAACCCGTTAGCCGGCGACGGGTTTCGCCCGTTAGCGCGAACCAGAGCGGCCTGGCATCGTACGCGGTGCGTTCGTTGCCGGCAAGCAGGGTGGCACCGCGGAGTGATCCTTCGTCCCTGAGGGCGGAGGATTTTTGTTTGTCATTTTTTGCCCACGTTTTGGGTGCAGATAAAGGAAATTTGCTGGAGGAAAATATGCCCATACCGAAATCTGAATGGATCTGGTTCAACGGAGAATTTGTCCGTTGGGATGAAGCACAGGTACACGTGGCCGTGCACGCGCTGCACTATGGATCGAGTGTGTTCGAGGGCATTCGTGCCTACGAAACGCCGCAGGGCCCGGCCATCCTGGGCCTGGATGCTCACGTACGGCGGCTGTTCGATTCGGGCCGTTTGACGCGCTTGCAGATTCCGTACTCCCTGGATCAAATTCGCACCGCGATTATCGAGACGGTGCGCCGCAACCGCCATAAATCCTGCTATATTCGACCGCTGGTATTTCGCGGCTTTGATTCGTTGGGCCTGGATGGGCGTTCTTGCCCCAGTGAAACCGTGATTATTACCTTCGAGTGGGGCCGCTACCTGGGCGCGGACGCCATCGAGAAGGGTGTGGATGTCATGGTCAGCTCGTGGCGCCGGGTGAATTCGAACGTTTCACCGGCCTTTTCCAAGACCGGCGGCAACTATGTCAATTCGCAGTTCATTACCATGGAAGCCAAAGACAATGGCTTTGCCGAAGGTATTGCCCTGGATGCGCAGGGCTTCGTGAGCGAGGGCAGCGGTGAGAATATTTTCGTGATCCACCGCGGCGTGGTCTATACCCCGTCTTTCAGCTCGTCGGTTTTGATGGGTATCACTCGCGAGTACGTGATCACCCTGGCGAAAGATTTAGGATACGAGGTGCGCGAAACGACGATCCCGCGCGATATGCTGTATGTGGCCGACGAAATCTTTTTGACCGGCACTGCCGTGGAAGTCTCACCGGTGCGCTCGGTGGATCGTGTGCAGATCGGGGATGGTACGCGCGGCCCGATCACCCAAAAACTGCAGGAAGCATTTTTTGCCATCGTTGGCGGCCAGGCCCCTGACCGGCATGGCTGGCTGACGATCGTATAACGCTGAGGTGGTGTACGGCTGCTTTGCCAGTGCACACCATCTCGATAAAAACTTATTTGGAGGTGCAAGATGAAACGCCCGGCAGAACCCTGGCCTGAGTATTCACCACAGGCAATTGAGCCCAAATGGCAGCGAGTTTGGGAACAGGGTGGGCTTTATCTTGCGCACGAAGGCGGCGGTAAACCCAAGTTCTACTGCCTGGACTTTTTCCCGTATCCGTCGGGAGATGGGCTGCATGTCGGCCATTGCCGCAATTATGTGCCGACAGATGTTATCTCGCGCTTCAAACGCATGAAGGGGTTCAACGTCCTGCACCCGATGGGCTGGGATGCGTTCGGTGAACCGGCCGAGCAATACGCTGTGCGGCATGGCGTCCACCCGCGGGTGACCACCGATCGGAATACGGCCAATTTCCGCCGCCAGTTCACCTTGATCGGCACCAGTTACGATTGGTCGCGTGAGATCGATTCGTCCCGCCCGGAGTATTACCGTTGGACGCAGTATTTCTTCCTGCTGCTTTACCGGCGCGGCCTGGCCTATCGCGATACCAACTGGCAATGGTGGTGTGATGGCTGCCAGACGACACTATCCAGCCACGAGGTGGCCGGCGGCGTGTGTTGGCGCGGCCATACGGCCATCTACCGGCGCGAGATCCCGGCCTGGTATTTCAAGATTACCGCTTATGCCGATGACCTGGCCAGCGGTTTGGATACGGTGGATTGGCCCGAGTCGATTAAGGCCATGCAGCGCAACTGGATTGGCCGCTCGGAAGGTTGTGAAATTATCTTCCGCACCGAAACCGGCCAGGCGATACCGGTCTTTACGACCCGTCCCGACACCGTTTTCGGGGTGACGTTTTTGGTCCTGGCGCCGGAGCACCCACTGGTGCCCTCGTTGACCACACCGGCTCAACGCCAGGCGGTCGAGGACTATGTTGTTCAGGCTGCTCGCCAGAGTGAAGTCGAACGCATGGTGGAAACGCGCGAGAAGACCGGCATATTCGCCGGTGGCTATGTGGTCAACCCGCTCAACGGCGAGCGTGTCCCGGCCTGGATCGCCGACTACGTCTTGCCTGGTTATGGTACGGGCGCGGTGATGGGGGTGCCGGCCCACGACCAGCGGGATTTCGAGTTCGCCCGCAAATATGATCTGCCGGTTCAAGTGGTCATTGCCCCACCTGAAGCGACATCACTGGATGGCGCGGATTGGACGCAGGCCTATACCGGCCCGGGGAAGATGGTATGCTCCGGGGCATATGATGGGTTGCTGAGTGAAGATGGCGCTCGCCAGGTCGCAGCGGATCTGCAGGCGAGCGGAGCAGGTGGCTCACGGGTTAATTATCGCATGCGTGACTGGCTGATCAGCCGCCAGCGTTATTGGGGCACGCCTATTCCGATCATCTACTGCCCGGTGTGTGGCGAGGTGGCGGTGCCTGAGGACCAACTCCCTGTGCTGTTGCCGCCGATGGAAAATTTCCAGCCAGATGGCAGCGGGCGGTCGCCGCTGGCGCGCCTGCCCGAATTCGTCAACACAATATGCCCGCAGTGCGGTGGGCCGGCCCAGCGCGAAACGGATACCATGGGCGGTTTTGCCTGTTCCTCGTGGTATTTCTTGCGTTTTTCCAGCCCGCACTACGACCAGGGGCCTTTCGACCCGCAGGCGATGCGTTACTGGCTGCCTGTCGATCTCTACGTGGGCGGCGCAGAACATGCCGTGCTGCATCTGTTGTATGCCCGCTTTTGGATAAAGGTCATGGCTGACGCCGGGCTGCTGCCTTTTCGTGAACCGTTTGCCAGGCTGCTCAACCAGGGGCAGTTGTTGGGGCCGGA
Organism: uncultured Anaerolinea sp.; assembly: GCA_964595435.1. Taxonomy (GTDB): domain Bacteria; phylum Chloroflexota; class Anaerolineae; order Anaerolineales; family UBA4823; genus RBG-16-57-11. Next base: position 3,232 of record CAZQQJ010000011.1, read on the forward strand.
TGGCCTGCGCATGTCCAAATCACGCGGCAATGTCATCACCCCGGATGCCATGGTGGAGACTTATGGGGCAGATGCCTTGCGCATCTATGAGATGTTCATGGCGCCTTTTGAGCAGGATATTGCCTGGAGCACGGAAGGCATCCAGGGCGCGTGGCGTTTCTTAAAGCGCTTGTGGCACCTGTATGGCGAAACCTTTTCCCAAAGCGCCGATTCCCAGGCAGACGACCCCGTATTGCGGCGTTTGCTGCACAAGACGATCCGCCGGATGGATGAACGCATCGAAGCGTTTCGCTTCAATACGATGGTTTCCACTTTGATGGAGTTCGTCAATGCCTTGAGTGAACGGCAGCGCACAGATGCCTGGCATACCAGAGATTTTCACACCGCTCTGGAAACCCTGTTGGTACTGCTGGCCCCGGCCGCGCCGCATATTGTCGAAGAGCTCTGGCAATTGACCGGGCATGCGGGCAGTGTGCACCAGCAGACCTGGCCGGCCTGGGACGCCGACCTGGCCAGGGATGAACGGGTGCAAATTCCGGTGCAGATCAACGGCCGGCTGCGTGAAGTGATCGAGGTGGCTTACGATGCTTCGCCCGAAGATATCCAGCGTGAGGCTTTATCCGCTGAACAGGTAAAGCAGCACCTGTCTGGAAAGAGCGTGAAGCGTGTGATTTATGTGCCGGGAAAGGTATTGAATGTTGTGACCCAATAAGCTGCTCGGTTGCGAGACACTTCGGAAGTGCGCCGCAACCGGCAGGTGAAACGGTTTTCAGCGTAAAGGAGCGTAATGTCGTTTCGTTGCCCGCAATGTCATGTGCGAGACTCGTTGGAGATAGTCCTTTCTATCGATCTGCCCCCGGATCGCCAGTCGGAGGAGATTTCCTTACAGGTGGTCGCTTGCAAGGCCTGCCATTTTAAGGGCGTGGCGGTTTATGCCCAGGGACGCGGGGATTGCCCCGAGTCCGAGTCGTGGAATCACATCGGTTATTGGGTCAGCCCGGACGCGGTGGAGTCGGTCAGCCAGGCGATTGGTTCTTGCCCTGACCCCCACCAACCCAAGTGTAAGTGCGCTGCCCATGTCAGCCTGGGGCAGAAGGATTTACGCGGCCTGTGGGCTGGATTGATGGAGATGCAGCACGGGCATACCTTTGCCATGCGGTTGGCTTTATAGGAGGTCGAATGGGGATTGCGCTGGCGGCTACATGGAATCCACGCGGCGAGATAGAGCGTTTTCAACGCTTATTGGCGCAGATGCAGGCTGAATATGCGGCGATGTCTATCGTCGTACCGCCGGGCGCCTGGGTACCGGAACTGGGGTTCCTGGAAGCCGGTGTGCCGGTTATACTCACCGAATCGGTGGCATGGGGCGGTGGGCGCAAGTTGTGCATCGAGCAGGCTCTCGAAAGCAGAGCGGAGCATATCCACTACGCCGATATGGATCGCCTGTTGCGCTGGATCGAGACCCGCCCCGATGAATGGCGCCAGACGTTGGGCGCCATCCGGCACACCGATTACCTGGTGATCGGGCGTACACCGGCCGCATATGCCACCCATCCTCAGTCGATGATCCAGACCGAAGCGATCAGCAACCTGGTGACGGGCTACCTGGTAGGCCAACACATGGATGTCAGCGCTGGCTCGAAGGGTTTCAGCCGCGGCGCGGCCCAATTTCTAATGGCAAACACGGGTCCCGTGCGGGCGATCGGAATGGATGCCGAGTGGACGGTGCTGCTCAAGCGGGCCGGTTACCACATCGCCTACCTGGAGGTGGATGGCCTGGATTGGGAGACCGCCGATCGCTATCGCGAACGGGCCGCGGATGTCACCGAGCAGCAACTGGCTGCCCAGGCTTATGACGCCGACCCGGCGCACTGGGCGCGGCGGGTTGAGATTGCGATGGAGATTGTCACCTCGAGTATCGATGCCGCACAGCGTGCTTTATACAATCCTGCGGAGGCATAGAGAGAATGGAAGAACACGAGCACGTTTTTGACCTTGAAACCGTATTCCATGTGGATGACTATCTGTACTTCTACTCCGATATGCTTACGGCTGAAAACACCGACAGGCAAGTCGCTGCGCTGGCGCAAATGCTCGAATTGGACCGGCCTCTGGACATCCTGGACCTGGCCTGTGGTTTTGGGCGGCACGCCAACCGCCTGGCGGCCTTGGGCCAACGGGTGACGGGCGTAGACTTGATGCCCGGTTTTCTGAACCTGGCGCGCAATGATGCCCGGGAAAAGGGCGTCTCTGTCGATTACCGGCAAGGAGATATGCGCCAGATCGATTTCCAGGATGAATTCGACCGTGTGTTGATGCTTTTCACCGTCTTCGGTTATTTCCGGGATGAGGAAAACCTGGATGTGCTGAAACGGGTCGGGCGCGCTTTGCGGCCTGGCGGCCTGTTCATCCTGGATATCCAGAACCGGGATGCGCTTCTCAAGCGTATGTTGCCTTGTATCGTTACCGAAAAAGAAGGCAATCTGATGATCGACCGCAATACGTTCGATTGCATCACCGGTCATCTGGTCAACCAGCGCGTGATCATTCGTGACGGAGTTCGTCGCGACAAGCCGTTTTTTGTCCGCTTGTATTCGTTTACCGAGATGCGAATGCTGTTGGAGCAAGCCGGTATGATCGTATATCGTGCTTTCGGTGATTGGGATAGCAGCCCATTAACCGTTGATTCGCGCAGGATGGTTATTATTGCTAAGAAAAATGGAGAGAATACATGACTGAAATACCTCACTACAACCCCGCTGAAATCGAGCCAAAGTGGCAGGTGCGCTGGGAAGCTGAGGGGCTGTATAACGCCGATATCGATGCCTCTCAACCGAAATATTATGCCCTGACCATGCTGCCTTATCCCTCCGGTGATCTGCACATCGGCCATTGGTACGCCATGACCCCCTCAGATGCCCGGGCGCGTTTCATGCGCATGCGTGGGTACAATGTGCTTTTCCCGATGGGCTTCGACGCCTTTGGCCTGCCGGCGGAAAACGCCGCCATCAAGCGCGGTATTCACCCGCGGGAATGGACCTATGCCAACATCGAGCGGATGCGCCGCCAGTTACGCACGATGGGCGCCATGTTCGACTGGCGCCGCGAGGCGGTTTCGGCTGACCCTAAATACTACAAGTGGTCGCAGTGGTATTTCAGCCAGCTTTACAAACACGGCCTGGCCTACCGCAAGATGTCGCCGGTGGATTGGTGCCCAAACTGCAATACCACCCTGGCGCGCGAGCAGGTGTGGGGCGAAGACCGTCACTGCGAGCGCTGCGAGACGTCGGTGATCAAGAAAAACCTGGAGCAGTGGTTTTTCAAAACGACGGCCTATGCCGAAGAACTGATCGATTTTTCGCACCTGGACTGGCCGGAACGTGTGCGTACCTTGCAGGTTAACTGGATCGGGCGTTCGGAAGGCGCCTCGGTGGTTTTCCACACCGAACAGGGCGATCCGCTGGAGATTTTCACCACCCGCCCGGATACGTTGTGGGGCGCCACGTTCATGGTCCTGGCTCCAGAACATCCCCTGGTGGCGAAGATTACCTCTGCAGAACAACGCGCCGAGGTCGAAGCGTACATCCGTCAGGCCGAGCGCCAGACGGATATCCAGCGCGAGTCGGCGGACAAAGATAAGACCGGCGTCTTCACCGGCGGCTATGCCGTCAACCCGGTCAACGGTAAGCGCATCCCGATCTGGATTGCTGATTACGTCCTGATGACCTATGGCACCGGCGCCATCATGGCCGTTCCATCGCATGACGAGCGCGACTTTATGTTCGCTCTGAAGTTCGGTTTGCCCATCCTGCCGGTGATCGAACGAGCGGGTGGTCTGGCAAAGGCGATCGTTTCGCACGGGGCGGTAGACGAGGGCTTTGCCCAGGCGCTGCTGGCCGCGGGCATCTCTTTCGAGACGCGCCAGGGCAGCCGCTACGTTACCTTGAAGGCAGATCAGGTCGAGCGTTTTGTCGCCATCGCTAGCCAGTTCCTCTGCCCGGGCGCCGCCTTGGAAGTTGTCGGCCAGGGCTGGGTATTCATCTTCGATGATGGGGTGGTGGCATGGGACTCGGTAGAGAGCGAGCAGCGCATCCTGGCGCGGCTGGCCGGTCTGCACCCGGGGCATGCCCTGCCGCCGACGTTGATGGGGCTGCTGTGGAGTTTCGAGTGGTACCGGGATGTACTCTACCACGACGAATACGGTAAGATGATCCATTCGGGCGAGTTTTCGGGCACGCCAGGTGACGTTGCTAAACGCAAAGTGACCGAGTGGCTGGAGGCCCAGGGCATAGGTAAAGGCTCGGTCAATTACCGTTTGCGTGACTGGCTGATTTCACGCCAGCGTTACTGGGGTGCGCCGATCCCGATCGTCTATTGCCCGGAGCATGGCGCGGTAGTGGTGCCGGATGAGCAACTGCCTGTGCTGCTGCCCGACGATGTCGAGTGGAAGCCGACCGGCGAAAGCCCGCTTAAGCTGCATCCTACCTGGAAGCATACCACCTGCCCGGTCTGCGGCGGCCCGGCCGAGCGCGAGACGGATACCATGGATACTTTCATGTGTTCGTCATGGTATCACTTGCGTTATCTTTCGCCGGATTACGACGAATATCCTTTCGACCCGGCGGAGTACGATTACTGGATGCCGGTAGATATCTATACTGGCGGCATCGAGCACGCCACCATGCACCTGATCTACACGCGCTTCTTCCATAAGGCCGGGCGTGATATGGGCATCATGAAAGGCCCTGAGCCGATGACCCAACTGCGCAACCAGGGTATCATCCTGGGCGAAGATTCCGAGAAGATGTCCAAGAGCCGCGGCAACGTGGTCGCTCCAGATGACCTGGTCAATCGCTATGGATCCGATACGGTGCGCGCCTATCTGATGTTCTTTGCCCGTTGGGATATGGGCGCACCCTGGAACAGCAGCGGCATCGAAGGCACGTCGCGCTGGATCCGCCGCATCTGGAACCTGTTCACCGAGCCGGCAAACTTTGGCCGGCCAGGTCCGGAGGTGTTGCGCAGCCTGCGCCGTAAAGTGCACCAGACCCTGCGGCGAGTGCAGCACGATTTCGAAAATTTCGAGTTCAATACCATTGTCTCTGGCCTGATGGAACTGCTCAATGAGATGTACAAAGCCCGCGAGCAGGGTGCCGGCGGTACGCCCGAATGGGCCGAGGCGCAGGATATTTACCTGCGCATGTTGGCCCCGGTGGCGCCGCACGTGGCCGAAGAGCTGTGGCAGCACCTGGGCAAGCCTTATTCGATCCACAACCAGGCCTGGCCGGAAGTGGACGAAGCTGCCGCCGCCGAGGAAGAGATTACTTTGGTGTTACAGATCAATGGCAAGGTGCGCGACCGTCTCCAGGTACCGGTAGATATTACCCAGGAGCAGATGCGGACCTTTGCCCTGTCCAATGAGACCGTACAGAAATACCTGGCCGGTAAAGATCCCAAGAAGGTGATCCTGGTGCCGGGCAAGCTGGTCAATATCGTGATTTGATCGGATGGTGGTGGGGCAATCGGCAGATGAGTTAAGTTCAGGTGCGATGCACTTTTAGAAGTGCGTTGCACCTGCCCCACATGACCAATGACTCGGCAACCGATTACTTGCCAACCCGGAGACAACCATGCGTTTCGAAGACCTGAACTGGTTCGATGTCGAGGCTTATCTGAAGAACGACGACCGCCTGATGTTGGTATTGGGTTCGTGCGAGCAGCACGCCTATCTGAGCCTGCTCACCGATGTGCGCATCCCGCTGGCGTTGGCCGACGCTGCCAGCGAGAAGACGGGCGTGCTGGTGGCGCCGCCGCTCAATTTTGGCTGCTCGCCCTATTTTCTGGGTTATCCCGGCACGCTCAGCCTGCGCGCCAGCACCCTGCTGGATGTGGCCGAAGACCTGGTGCGTTCGTCCTACCGGCACGGCTTCCGGCGCATCCTGCTGCTCAATGGCCACGGCGGCAACGACCCGGCTCGAGCCCGCCTCTATGAAGTAGCCAGCGACTTGCCTGGCCTGCGCCTGGCCTGGTATGCCTGGTGGCAGGCGCACTCCGTAGGCGAGGTGGCTCAAAGCCACGGCCTGAAATCGTCCCATGCCAGTTGGATCGAGGCCTTTAGTTTTACCCGGGTGGCCGATCTGCCGCAGGGCGAGAAGCAGCCGCCCTATGTGCCAGGGTTGCTGGGCGCCGGCGAAGCGCGCCAGGTGTACGGGGACGGCAACTTTGGCGGGCCGTACCAGGTGAGCGAAGCGATCATGCAGGAAATTTTCAGCGCTGCGCTGCAGGATGTTCTGGTGATGCTGGAGTTTGGTGTGCTATAATCCAGCCAGACACAACCGGGAGGTAAGCCATGCCGCTGGCGATGGGTCATCAGGTGCTCAACAACCGCTACCGCATCGTCAAACTGCTCGGACAGGGGGCTTTGGCGCGGCGTACCGCGCCTGGGATGTCACCTTCGACCTGCCCTGACCACCCATTGACCGATTACCCATCACTCCCATAGATTTTACAAAATGTTTGCACGCCGCGTCTGTGCGCGGGCTGATAAACTTGGTAAAATCAATTATCTGCTTTCGCGTGGTTTTTGTACCGCGCTTTGTGTCGTGCAAAAACCACCATAAAAATCTTTCGAGGTGAAAAATGTCTGAAAAGCAAATCATTACCAGCGAAAAGGCCCCCAAGGCTTTAGGCCCTTATTCCGTTGCCACCCGTTTCGGCGACCTGGTGTTCACTGCCGGCCAGGTCGGTCTTGATCCTGAGACCAACGAGATCGTGGCGGGCGGCATCGAGGCCGAGACGCGCCAGGTGTTGACCAACCTGAAGTACGTTCTGGAAGCGGCCGGCTCGTCCCTGGATTGCGCCTTGAAGACCACGGTTTTCCTGCAGGATATGGCTGAATTTTCGAAAATGAACGCTGTATATGGTGAGTTCTTCCCCAAGAACCCTCCGGCTCGCTCGACCGTACAGGTGGGGGCGCTGCCCAAAGGCGCCTCCGTCGAAATCGAAGTGGTGGCATGCCGGGTGAGCTGATCTTGCTGGTGGACGATGAACCGAATATCGTCCAACTGGCGCGCATGTACCTGGAACGGGATGGTTTTCGCGTCGAAGCGGTGGGCGATGGCCGCGCCGCGTTGCAGGCAGTCGAACGCCTCAAGCCAGCCTTGATGGTGCTGGATCTGATGTTGCCTGAACTGGACGGGTTGGAGGTTTGCCGCCGCCTGCGCGTCCAGAACCATCCCATTCCGATCATCATGGTGACGGCGCGCGATGAAGATGTGGATAAGATCATTGGCCTGGAGCTGGGCGCGGATGACTACCTGGCCAAACCGTTCAACCCGCGCGAGCTGGTGGCGCGCATCAAGGCCATCTTGCGCCGGGGAGCGCGCGTTGAGCAGCCTGGCAAAGGTCCGCTGCACCTGGGTGATCTGGTGATCGACCCGGCCAGCCGCGAGGTAACTTTGAACGGCCAGCGGGTAGAATTGCGCGCCCAGGAATTCGATTTGCTGCTGACCTTTGCCGAACATAAGGGTCTGGTGCTCACCCGTGAGCAGTTGTTGGAAAAAGCCTGGGGATACGAATATTACGGCATGTCGCGCACGGTAGATGTACACGTCGGCCACCTGCGCCGCAAGCTATCTGCCAGCCAGGTGTACATCGAGACGGTGACCGGGGTCGGTTACAAGCTGGTCGTTTGATGTTCTCCTCCCTGCGTTTTCGCCTGTGGCTGACCTATCTGATGGTGGTGGGGGTGGTGATTACCATTGCCGGGCTGGCGCTGGCTGTGTATTTGTTGCGCAACCCGGCAGCAGACCGCCGTGAAATCCAGCGTTTGCAACTGGTTTCTAGCCTGGCCTTGCAGCGTGGTCCGGTCTTCAACTTCCAACCGGGTAGCATGCCTGTCGCGCGCATGGAGGAAGCCGTCCGCAGATTGGACAATTTTGCCGGGGCGCGGGTGGCGATGTTCGATCGTGCGGGAAGCTTGCTGGTCGATTCACGCGCCGGCAATGCGCCCGCACTGCCGGCCTGGGGTGTTTTTGCCGATAAAAAACCAAACATCATCCCAACCTTTCAGGATGCAGCCGGGCGGCAGTGGCTGTACGTGGTCACGCCGATGGAAGGAGGCAATGTGTTGCTGGTGGCCACTCCCCGCCCGCGGTTCAGAGCAGCCACCCTCTTGCGCGAGGAGTTCCTGACGCCGTTTGTGCGCAGTTTTTTGCTGGCTGCCGGGTTGTCTTTGCTGCTGGCGTTTCTCATTGCCCGCTGGATTACCGCGCCGTTGCAACACCTGGCGGGCGCCGCCCGTTCGGTTTCGGCCGGAGAGTTTCGTAAAATCCGCCCGCAAGGGCCAGATGAAGTCAAAGCGGTGATGCAAGCCTTCGATGAAATGATCGAACAGGTGCAGGCCAGCCAGCGCTCGCAGCGCGATTTTGTTGCCAATGTATCCCACGACTTGAAGACGCCGCTCACCTCCGTCCAGGGCTTTGCCCAGGCGATTCTGGATGGGACGGCTGGCGACGCCCCTTCGATCCAGCAGGCGGCCCAGGTGATTTATGACGAGAGCGGGCGTATGTACCGCATGGTGCTGGATCTGCTCGACCTGGCTCGCCTGGATGCCGGCACGCTCACCTTCGAACGTGCCGCGGTCGATTTGCAAAATTTGCTCGCCGGCATTGTGAACAAATTTACCCCGCAGGCCCGCCAGGCTCAGGTGGGGTTAAGTTTCAGCACCGGCCAATCCTCAGGCGCACTGCCCACGATCATTGGCGATGGCGACCGGCTGGCGCAGGTGTTTACCAACCTGGTGGATAACGCCTTGAAATTCACGCCTGCCGGAGGGCAGGTGGCAATCCTGGCACGGGCGGTGGATGGCAGTGTAGAAGTCGGCGTCGCCGATAGCGGGCCGGGTATTCCAGAAGACGAACTGCCGCGCATCTTCGAGCGCTTTTATCAGACGGATAAAGCCCGCCGCGGCGGCAGCCGGCGCGGAGCCGGGCTGGGGCTGGCGATTGCCCGCGAGATTGTCCAGGTACACGGCGGCAGCATCCAGGCTTATAATCGCGGTCAAGCAGTGGCTGCGGGCGCCAACCCTGACCAGACGGTGATGGCTGGCAAGGGGAGCGTCTTCGTGGTGCGGTTGCCGGTCGTTCGCCCGGATGATGAAACCCTGGCCCGGCGGCGCAAAGACGCTCGTATATCAGCCTCTTGATCCACCCAATAGATCACAGGATACCTATAAACGAAAATGCCACGCGTGTCGGTGATCGTGCCCTGTTACAACGAGCAAAATACGATCCGCCTGTTATTGGATGCCTTGTATGCTCAGTCTTACCCGCGCAGCGAGATGGAAGTGATTATTGCCGATGGGATGTCCAGCGATCAGACCCGCCAGCGGGTTCTGGAATTCCAGCAGGCACATCCCGATTTGCTGGTGCGTGTGATCGATAATCCCAGGCGTAATATTCCAGCCGCGCTGAATTGCGCCATCGAAGCTGCGCGTGGGACTTACATCGTGCGCCTGGATGCCCATTCGATGCCGGATGTGGATTACGTGAAAGCCAGTGTGAGCGGCCTGGAGCAGGGATTGGGCGCCAGCGTGGGCGGGGTCTGGCAGATCCGCCCGGGGGGGACCGGCTGGCAGGCTCGTTCGATCGCCGTGGCTGCGGCGCACCCGCTGGGGGTGGGGGACGCGCGCTATCGTTATACCGACCGCGCCCAGGCGGTGGATACGGTGCCTTTTGGCGCTTTTCGCCGTGAGCTGGTGGCGAAGATTGGCCCATTCGACGAGACGCTTTTGACCAACGAAGATTATGAGTTCAATGTGCGTGTGCGCCAGTCCGGGGAGGACATCTGGTTGGACCCGGCGATCCGTTCGGTGTATTTCGCCCGCTCCGCGCTGGCCGACCTGGCGCGCCAGTATTGGCGTTATGGTTATTGGAAAGCGCGTATGCTGCGCCGTTATCCACAAACCATTCGTTGGCGGCAGGCGCTCCCTCCGGCGTTTGTGCTCAGCCTGCTGGTTTTGTTAGCACTGATGGCGGCATGGCCTCTCGCGGGATGGATATTCGTGATAGAATTATTGACCTATACCGCGATCCTGGCTCTGGTAGGGCTGAATACCGCTATTCATCACCGGGATTGGGCGTTGGCATTTGGCGTTCCTCTGGCAATTGCGACCATGCATCTGGCCTGGGGGAGCGCATTTTTGTGGAGTATGGTCGTTCGATGAGTGATGATCAATCGAGTCTCTCGAAACCAGGTGATCCGAAACCGGTATTACGGACCAGCTATTGGCAACTTAGAGTTTCTGAAAGACGCACGCTGCTGATTATCGGAGATTTCGTGGTCGCAGCGGTTTCTTTGCTGGTGGCCCTGTATATGTGGGGTGTCAGCGAGCGTTTTACCGGCTTTACCCTGGAATTTATCCAAAAGCGCGTACCGCCGTGGTTCTTCTTTTTGCCGGTGGTCTGGTTGTTGCTGATGGTTGAGTTGTACGATGTCCACCGGGCAGCCGACTGGCGGCGAACGATTCGTGGTGTGGCTGCCGCGTTGTTGGTAGGCGTGGTGTTGTACCTGGCGCTCTATTTTTATTATGTCGCTCCGCCCAAGTCTTTGCTGCCTCGCCGTGGCGTAGCTACATTTCTAGTTGCTGTTTCTCTGTTGACGTTGTTCTGGCGCTGGCTTTATATCCGGATTTTCACCGCGCCACAATTTATGCGCCGGGTGTTGCTGGTGGGCGGAGGGCGCAGCGGAGCATTACTCCTGAAGGTGCTCAATAACCTGGAAGTGAAGCCCTTTGTCGTGGTCGGGATTGTGGACGATGACCAACAAAAACAGGGAATGATCATTGAAGGCTCTCCGGTCATTGGAACGAGCGATCAGCTCCTGGCTTTGGTTCAAGAAAATCAGGTTTCCGATATCGTCGTTGCCATTACCGGCGAGATGATGGGCAAGATGTTCCAGGCGCTGCTGGACGCACAGGAGCGCGGCGTGGAGATTGTGCGCATGCCCAAGGTGTATGAAGAATTGCTGGGGCGAGTGCCGATCCTTTACCTGGAAGCAACCTGGATTTTGCGTTCTTTCATCGACGAAACGAGCGTCAGCGGGTTTGATCTGCTGGTCAAACGCCTGCTGGATATCCTGGGCGGCCTGTTTGGCACGCTGGTCATGTTGCTGATGTTTCCGTTTATCGCCCTGGCGACGCTGTTGGATGATGGTTGGCCCATTTTCTACGCCCAGACCCGCCTGGGGCGCGGCGGCCAGTCTTACCAGATCATCAAATTTCGCACCATGCGCCGGGATGCAGAACCGGACGGCAAACCCCGTTGGGCAAGGGAAGACGACGAACGCGCCACGCGCGTGGGGCGTTTCTTGCGGAAGACGCATATCGATGAATTGCCACAGTTTATCAATGTGCTGCGTGGAGATATGAGCCTGGTTGGCCCGCGGGCTGAAAGGCCCGAACTGGTGGATTATTTTCAGAAGCACATCCCGTTCTATCGAGCTCGTTTGCTGGTCAAGCCAGGTATGACCGGGTGGGCGCAGGTGAATTTCGGGTATGCTGCCACAATTGAAGAGACGATCGTCAAGCTCGAGTACGATCTCTACTATATCAAACGGCGCAGTGTCCTGATGGATCTGGTGATCCTGTTGCGCACACCTGCTACTGTTTTGGGTTTAAGAGGCCGATGAGTATACGTTCGCGTCTTATTTTCCGCGGCAGGGTTCTCTTCATCGTGGACCTGCTGTTGATTGTGATCGCGGTTCTGGGCAGCTTTGCTTTGCGTACCGACCTGGGACCATTGTTTCGCTTTTATTTGCCACAGGCTTACTGGCTGCTCGGTGTTTCACTGGCGGTGATGCCGCTTGTATTTTATGCGTTTGGCCTGTATCGCCCGATGTGGGTGTATGCCAGTGTGCGCGAGTTGAAGCTGGTGGTGGTTGCAGTCACGACTGCCTCGGTGCTGGTTTCCCTGATCATCGTTCTCCTGCGAGCAATCGAGCGATTGCCATATTTCCCGCGCAGCACTTTGCCCATCGAATGGTTGTTGTTGTTGATATTGGTGGGTGGGGTTCGTTTTTCGATGCGGGTGATCTTCGAGGCGCAATCTGCCTCTGTGGAGAAGCCTTCCATCTCGCGCCGGGTATTGATCATCGGTGCCGGCGATGCCGGGGTGCTGGTGGTACGTGAAATGCAGAAGAACGTCGACCTGCGCTTGAAGCCGGTTTGCTTCCTGGATGATGATCCCAATAAGCAAAACCAGCAGATCCATGGTGTGCCCGTCGTGGGTACACTGGAAGACCTGACACGCACAGTCATTACCCGCCGGATTCAAGAGGTGGTCATTGCTATCCCCAGCGCCCCGGGGCGTGTCATCCGCCAGGTCGCGGATGCGTGCAGAAGACGGAATATCCCCTTTCGCACCATGCCAGGCATCTATGAACTCATCGGCGGTAAAGTCAATGTCAGCCGCTTGCGAGAGGTGGAAATTACCGACCTGTTGCGCCGTGAACCGGCCCGCATGGATGACAGCTTGATCGGCGCCAATTTGAGCGGCCGGCGTGTGCTGGTTACCGGTGCAGGTGGCTCGATTGGACGGGAACTGTGCCGGCAGATTGCCCGCTGGATGCCGGCCTCGCTGATTTTGATGGGACACGGTGAAAACAGTATTTTTGAAACCCTGCTTGAAATTCAGGATAACTTTCCCGGCTTGCCGGTAATCCCGGTCATTGCCGATATTCGCGATTTGGATCGCCTGACGACTGTTTTCGACCAGAATCGCCCACAGGTGGTTTTCCATACTGCGGCTCACAAACACGTGCCTCTGATGGAGGCCAACGTAGATGAAGCCATCACGAACAACGTCCTGGGCACACGCAATATCGTAGATGTGTCGTTGAGTTTCGATATCGAACGGTTGGTGATGATCTCAACAGATAAAGCGATCCAGCCGACCAGCGTGTATGGCGCAACCAAGCGTATCGCGGAGTTGCTGGTGCTGGATGCTGCCCGCCGCACCGATATCCCATATTCTGTCGTGCGTTTCGGCAATGTACTGGGCAGCCGGGGTAGTGTCATACCGCTCTTCAAACGGCAAATTGCCCGAGGTGGGCCAGTGACCATCACGCACCCTGAAATGAAACGTTATTTTATGACGATCCCGGAGGCGGTACACCTGGTGTTGCAGGCATTTTCGATGGGTCGCGGAGGAGAGGTGTTCGTGCTCAATATGGGTGAGCAGGTGAGTATCCTGGCCCTGGCCGAGGATTTGATCCGCCTCTCCGGGTTGGAGCCGGGTAAAGATATCGAAATCGTATATACGGGCATCCGCCCTGGAGAGAAGTTGAGCGAGGAACTGTGGGATAAGTGGGCGCGTTATGAGCCGACCCCTCACCCGGATATAGTTTTGCTGGCGGATGAAGATGTATTGACCGGCAATGCCTTGCAACGCACCGTGGATGAACTGATCCTTCTGGCACGAGAAGGCGACTCGACGGCGATTGTGAAAATCCTGGATGAGTTTATCCCTGCCGCGGCGGTACGTTGCACGCCGCCGCCGGATATCACCTCGCTTTATTGATGTAGGAGCGGGTTTGTACGGACCGGTCTGTAGGGACGGGTCTCAGACCCGTCCCTGCTACGGAGAACAGGGTATGCCTGAGATCACGGTTTCAGAATGGGAAGAGTTCCTGGCTGGCCAACCGCAAGCTCATTTGTTGCAAACCAGCGCCTGGGGAAAACTCAAGGCCGGATTTGGCTGGCAGCCAGCTTACGTCCTCTCGCCCTCTACCTCGATCCAGGCAGCGGGCGCGCAGGTGCTTTTCCGGCAACTGCCGCTGGGAGTGAGCCTGGCTTATATTCCCAAAGGGCCGGTCGGTTGTTTGCCGCAAACCGCTTATGCCGGTTGGGAAGCATTGTGGCCGGAAATGGACCGGGTTTGCCGCCAGCGGCGGGCGATTTTTTTGAAAGTTGAGCCGGATCTCTGGGGTGGCTCTGTCGGAGAAGCGCCGCTCTGGGCGAATGAGCAAATCGAGTTTTGTGCAGCCGGAACCGGCGACCAGCCGCCGGCAGGTTTCAACCCGAGCGTTCACAGTGTTCAGCCGCGACGCACGTTGGTAGTCGATTTGTGTGGCGACGAAGAACAGGTGTTGGGACGCATGAAGCAAAAGACGCGTTATAACATCCGCCTGGCGCAGAAAAAGGGCGTCACGATTACTCTCAGCCAGGACCTGGAGATTTTTTCCGGGTTGATGGCGGTGACCGGTGAACGGGATGCATTCGGCGTCCATTCGCCAGATTATTATCGCCGTGCTTTTGATTTGTTTTCGGAGCGCGGGGAATGTGCTTTGCTCCTGGCAGAGTTTGGAGGTGAGCCTCTGGCAGCAGTGATGGTCTTTGCCCGTGGAACGCGCGCCTGGTACTTTTATGGTGCATCTTCGGATGCTCATCGCGAGCGTATGCCGACCTATTTGTTGCAGTGGGAGGCGATGCGTTGGGCTCGCTCCCGGGGCTGCACGCTCTATGATTTGTGGGGAGTGCCCGACGCCGATGAGCAAACCCTGGAAGCAAATTTCTCCAGCCGGAGTGATGGACTTTGGGGTGTGTATCGCTTCAAGCGCGGTTTCGGCGGGCAGCTTTTGCGTTCTTTGGGCCCCTGGGATCGCGTCTACAATACAGCATTGTACGGGCTATATGGCTGGTGGATGCGCAGCCGCCAGGCGCAGGGGGAGTAGCCATGCAGATGTGTAACGAGACATGGGACGCCTCGGACTGGAACGGGATGATATCCTGCCTGCCACAGGCGCATTTGCTGCAGACCTGGGAATGGGGACAGGTAAAGATATCCAATGGCTGGGAGCCTCACCCGTTGGTATGGCGCCACGAACGGGGACAGGCTGGCGCGGCCGCGTTAGTATTACAGCGTGAGATACATCTCCCTGGCTTGCCAGTGCGCCCGCGAGTGCTGTATGCCCCCAAGGGACCGCTGTGCAACTGGCAGGATGAGGCGCAGCGCTGCCAGGTATTGGACGATCTGACCAGGTTTGCACGCCAGTGTGGGGCGATCTTCGTCAAGATCGACCCGGATGTGCGCCTGGGTACCGGCGCCCCCGGCCAACCCGATGCCTGGGAGGATGCTACCGGGCAAGCGGTCGTTGCAGATTTGCAATCCAGGGGCTGGCGTTTCTCTGACGAACAGGTGCAGTTTCGCAACACGATGTTGATCGACTTGCGCCCCGATCTGGACGATTTGTTGGCGAAAATGAAGCAAAAGGCGCGCTATAACATCCGCCTGGCCGAGCGCAAAGGGGTGGTCATTCGCCAGGCTGAACACGATGACCTGGCTGGCCTCTACCGCATGTATGCTGAGACGTCGGCGCGCGATGGGTTTGTCATTCGCGATCAAGATTACTATCTTGCAGTTTGGTCCACTTTCATGCGTTCAGGAATGGCTGAGCCGTTGATTGCAGAAGTAGACGGCCAGGCGGTTGGTGGGGTGGTGATCTTTCGTTTTGCTGAGCGCGCCTGGTATATTAATGGCATGTCGACCCTGGCGCATCGCGAAAAGATGCCTAATTACTTGTTACAGTGGGAGGCGATAAGCCGTGCAAAAGCTGCCGGCTGCCTGGTATACGATCTGTGGGGCGCGCCGGATGAGTTCGATGAGAGCGATGGGTTATGGGGTGTTTATCGTTTCAAAGAAGGCCTGGGTGGGCAGGTGGTGCGCGGCCTGGGTGCCTGGGATTTGCCGCTTCGCCCGGCTCTGTACCGCCTGTATACGCAGATTTTGCCGCGTATTCTCGACTTAATGCGCCGGCGCGGCGTAGGGCGCACGCGCCGGATGATTTCTGGATAAAAGCAGCCTTTGCTTTGCAGGCCGCGAAAAATCGGTGATTGCGGCTGGATCGACCGATTACGCATCACTCAAAGTGAGAAAGGATTGACGACATGAAAAATATCCCGCGACTTCGTTTTGCCAGCTTGCCTACCCCCGTGGAGAGCATGCCACGCCTGTCGGCGGCGTTGAAGGGCCCTCAGTTGTTGGTCAAACGTGACGACCTGACCGGCCTGGCGTTTGGGGGAAACAAGACCCGCAAACTGGAATTTTTGTTGGCCGAGGCGCAGGCCAATGGCGCTCGTACTTTGATTACCGCGGGTGCACTGCAATCGAACCATTGCCGCCAGACCGCTGCGGCGGCTGCGCGTTACGGGTTCGATTGTATATTGGTGCTTTCCGATTCCGAGCAGGACGCGATGCCCGCGCCAGGGCAGGCCGCCTCAGGCAACTTGTTGCTGGATCAACTGCTGGGTGCCGAGATCGTCTGGACGCATTACGAGGCGCGCTCACACATGCTTCGGGATACCTTTCAAGCGGCCTGGGATGCCGGCCGGCGCCCTTACTTGATCCCGGTGGGCGGCTCTAACTCAACTGGTTCGGTAGCTTATGCGTTTGCTGTTCAAGAACTGGTTGAGCAGGGTGTGCGCCCGGATTGGATCGTTTTCGCATCTGCATCAGGCGGAACGCAGACCGGCCTGGTGTTGGGGGCGCGCCTGTTTGGGTTGGAGAGCAAAATCCTGGGGGTCAGCATCGATGAGACCCAGGAGGTGATGACCGAGAGTATTGCCCGATTAGCCAGTGAAACTGCGGATTGGCTTGGGGAGAAGATTTCTTTCCGCCCCGAGGATATTCTGGTTAATGCGGATTACCTGGGCAGTGGTTATGCTGTGATGGGAGAAGCCGAGCGTGAGGCCATCCAGTTGTTTGCCCGCACAGAAGGCCTGTTGCTTGATCCGGTTTATACGGGACGCGCCGCGGCAGGCTTGATCGATTTGGCCCGTCGCGGTTATTTCTCGCCGGACGAGACCGTACTTTTCTGGCATACCGGCGGCTCACCGGCCTTGTTTGCCGAGCACTACGGTAAGGCTTTTTAACGAACAGGTGGAGTTCCCTTGTGAGGAACTCCACCTGTTCGTAATCATATCGTTTATCAGGGCTTCATGCCGATGATTTCGTAAACGTGCACCGGTTCGCGTATGCCTTTGGCGTGGATCGGCTCCACTGGCCGGGCAACCACCCGGTCGGCGACGAAGGCATATGCGGTCTCGCTGATCAATATCTGGTTGGCGGCGGAATTCTCCTGAATGCGCTTGGCCATATTGACGCTGCTGCCGATGGCCGTGTATTCCAGCCTTTTCTCGGTTCCTACCAGCCCGAGCACGGCTTCGCCGAAGTGGATGCCTGCGCCGAAGTGCAAGTGAAATTCGGCAGGCAGTTCGTAAATCAATCGTTGCACTGAGGCACGAATGCCCAGTGCCGCACGAACTGCCCGCAGAGTATGGTCCGGCTGGGGGATTGGGGCGTTGAACCAGGCCATTACCGCGTCTCCCAGGAATTTATCGATGGTGCCTTCTTGGGCCAAAACGGCTTCCGCCGCGGCCGCCAGGTAGCGGTTCAGGACAGAAACCAGCGTCTCTGGATCCAGCCGCTCGCTGAAACGGGTGAAGCCGCGGATGTCGGCAAACAGGGCGGTAATATGGGCGCGCCGGCCGCCCAATTGTAACTGGTCGGGATCAAGCTGGTTGATCACCGCGGGGGAAACCATGCGCTCGAACAACCGCCGCTGTGCTTCCAGGCGTTTCTTTTCGGTCATGTCGTCCACTACGATGGCTACGCCCTGGGTCGCCGATGAGGCATCTTTGAGCGGAGAAAGATTCATAATCAAAGAGACCTGCCCGCGCGGAGGAATGGCGAAATTGAATTCCCGCCCAATGATCGACTGGTCGGTGGCGCACACGTTTTGGATTTCGTTGAAAATCTCCCTGGCAGCGGCTGCCCCTACAGTAGGTGCAAGCATATCTTCAATGGTGTGCCCAACAATTTCCGGGTTGGACCGCCCCAGGATGTTCTGCGCCGCACGGTTGCACAAAGACACTTTATAGTGAACATCGGCAGTGATCACTCCGCTGGCGATGGAAGCGAAGACATTGTCCATGAGGTTCTTTAGCTCGGTAACCTCGGCCAGGGTGCGGCGCACCGATTCGAATAAACGCGCGTTCTCCAGGGCAACTGCGGCGTGGTTGGCAAACGTGGCCAGTACGTCACGCTCGGCTTCTGAGAATATGCCGGCGTGGATGCGATTGTCTACATAGATGACGCCGGTCAACTCCCCTTTGACTTTCAAGGGCACGCATAGGATCGAGCGCAGGTTGTAAATGATGATACTTTCCTGGCCGCCAAAACGAGGGTCCTCCTGCGCGTTGGTCGTCAGGATAGGTTGTCCATCGGCGACGACGCGTTTGATGATGGTGCGGCTGATGGCGAATTCGGATGGGTCGATCGATTCCTGCTCCCAGTTTCGGGCAATGCGATAGACGAACTCACCACGTTCATTGCGCAGCATCAAGAACCCGCGTTCCGCCTTGATCAGGCGGATGATATTATCCATCACGATCCGCAGCACTTCGTCGATTTCTAGAGACGAATTGATAGCCTGGATCACATCGGTAAGGGCAGATTGTCGCTCGGTAATCGCCATTGATCAAAACCTCTTTTTGATTGAAAGTCGTTTTGCGTAGCCCTGGATCATTATCGTGATGGTCGAATCCGATACCTCTGGCGTTCGGGAACTTGCCAGCGGGCAAGCAAGCGCTGTAAGGCCGCTTTGAGCGATAGAAGCCTGACTTCTTTTGCAGACTGTTGTGCAATTTGCAAATCGGCTGGCTGGCGGCTGAAAGTTGCCACTTGATATTCTTTCACCAGCCGATCTGCCGGTTTTTCTGCCTGAGGAACCAGTTTGGAAAGGTTGGCAGCCCGTTCGGCAGGTGTGTCTGTCGCAGTGGCTGGTTCTCCGAGGCGAAATAGCGCCCGGTTGATCTCGCTGTATGCTTTAGCCAGTGCTGGCATTGTTGTCCATCTTGCCCAGTTCCTTAAGAATTTTGGAGATTTGAAACCCATGCGTGCCAGGGTTTTTTCCAACAGGAGTGGGACGGGTTGCAATTGCACTACTCGCCGAGGTTGGTTCAGGCGGTTGGCCCAATCCTCAAGGGCTTGAGGTGGTTGGACCCCGAACTGCTGCAGCGCTTTCGCAATCAACGCTGGCAGAGGTGGAAGGCCGAATAATGGGAACAGGTACAATCCACCAAAGACAAACAAGATGACAACAACAAGGATAATTATACTCGCAACAATGATAATTCGCGTCGCATTTTGCTGTTGCCCCAGCGGTTCGACCGGGCTGTCCTGTTCACCCAGGTGTTTATCCCGTTCGTCAAAAGGATCCTGGCTGTTGGCAGGCAGCAGGTTATTCGCCGGGGAGTTTAGAAAGTCATCGGCCAGGCGAATGATCTCGGGTTGGGATGCAGTTGGCTCGAACTCGACCCAGCCGATCGTGGGAAAGTACACCTCTGGCCAGGCGTGAGAGTCTTTATGGCGCACCAGGAAAGTCAATTGCTCTGCGCCCAACCCTCGGGTTGTTTCATCTTCAATCGATTCCCCCTGCGCATAACCGATTGACCAACGTGCCGGGATGCCGACTGCCCGGAGCAGGACAACTTCAGCCGTAGCATAGTAGTTGCAGAACCCTTTTTTGAGGTCGAACAGAAACCAGTCGATGGGCTCCTGTGATGGTGGAATGTCTTCGGTGATTTCTTCTACATAGGTGATGTTCTGGCGCAGATAGGCAGTGATCGCATAGGCCATGTCGTACGGGGTTTCCAGGCCGGCTGTAATTTGTTCGGCGAGTTCCCGGGTTCGTGGAGTAATAGAGGCCGGAAGTTGCAAATACCGCCCGGTCACCCAATCAGGGTATTCGGTCCCCGCCTTGCGTAGTTGGCTGATGGTAGCTGCGCCGAGCGAGGATCGCACCTGGTAGATTTGACCCGGGGTGATGGAAGGGGATGCGACGAAAGACGCAATGTCGAGCGTATTATCCGGGTTCGTAACATACTGCACCTGGCCCGCCTGGCTGACCCAAACCGGTTGCGATGGCGTGAAGATTGTGCCCATGTGCATCGCGCTGACGACGTCGAAATATCCTTCCCATCGACCAATGCCCATGGGGACGGACAGATCATCGGTCGATGGGTCGTAGTTGTGATCTGTGTCGATGCTGCTGTACCATTGGCCTTGATCGTAAGCGTCATAGGTGCGGGCGCGCCAGTAAAACCGCACCCCGGCTGGCGCATCGATGGGCGCATGCACGTTAAACACTTGCCTGTTAGAAAGTTCCCCGCCACGCCCCAGCGCAGCGTTGTTGCCATAGATTGGGCTTAACTCAGGCGTCGTCGAGCGCAGGGAGGCAAAAGCATTTTGGAAATTGTCGATCGTATTGTTCCATGTGCTGCGCACCGGTTGCCAGAGTTTCTGCGCGGCTGGAAGCGCTTGAGCCAGGGCCGGAGCGTTCCAGGCCAGCAAGATGATGATCGAGGCAAATAAAAGCGTAAACCGGATAAAGTCCAGGTTTAGGTGAGGAGGCAATACCGTGCGGCTTTCTTGCCAGCGATTGTGTTGGCGGACGAAAGCCATGCGGGCAACCAGCACCAGCCCGAAAAACAAATAGAAGGCCAGGTACCAGGTGCGGCGGGTGATCAGGGGATCGAAGGAATGGATCACGAACATTGCCAGCCCGGTGGGGATGATCGCTCTCCAGGCATCACCGTGGCGTACCAGCATGTATCCGGCCGAAACCCCCAACGCCCAAAACAGGATATTCATCAAAACCAGGAACAAAAGCGAGTCTCGAATGGTTTCATCGTTGATCAACTGGTAAATAATCACGCCCAGGCGGATGAGCAAGATATGCAAACGATCTCCCCATAAGGCTTTCTCGCTGATGATTGCCCCCAATTGCCAGGGGACGACAAACAATCCAAATGCGAAGGCAAAGAAAAGCGCGCTGCGCTTGGAGAATTGGCTGTCGCCTAAGGCAAGGCCGGCCAATGTACCCAGGAAGGCCACTGTCTGCACGATCGAAAGGTTATCTGTCCAACTGGTGGCCACCAGGCGAGTTGCCGCGGTTAAAATTGCTGCGCCGAGCAACAATGCAGCAGGCAAATCCCACCAACGATGTGACGAAGGGGCTAATTTCATATTGTCTCTCTTTCTGTCAAGATTCTACCAGTATCATTATACAAGATACAACTCTGGCCGGATATTAGTTCATGAATAATTTTTTGCCCTGTCATATCTTATATCACCCTTTTGCCTGGGAGATATTATGTTATAGATCGATTAAAGTATGGTAAAATGCCTGTGTTGCCCCGTACCCAAAGGGGGAGCATTGTGTTTTCATTAAACACAAGTGATCCTATTCACAAGAAGGAGAGCTCATGCAAGGTCAGGATTTGATGTTCATCGGTTTGTTTCTGCTTCTTGCCCCTATTTTCCCCATCTTGGGTTTGGTTATTCCCCGGTTAATTGCTCCACGGAAACCTAATAGTATTAAACTCCAGACTTATGAGTGCGGTATTGAAACCGTGGGCAGCACCTGGGTACAAATCAGAGTGCAATACTATGTCTTTGCCCTGATCTTCTTGATCTTCGACGTGGAAACAGTCTTCCTGTTTCCCTGGGCGGTTGCCTTTGATTATTTGCCCATGTTTGCTGTTGTTGAGGGTATCCTTTTTATCCTGATTCTGGTCGCAGGCCTGGTTTGGGCCTGGCAGAAGGGTATCCTTCAATGGTCTTGATAAGCGAGTTGTGTACGAGATAAGGCTGATGGTTGAACCCCTCAGCCTTTTATTCGTAATACGGAAACAATTCGCGCGCGAAGACGATTTGATGATGTGACCATTCCATCTATCAGGAGCATCGTAATGTCTGATCCTATCAATTTAATTGCAACCTGGCTCTTCAATTTGCTTACTGGCTGGGGTCTTGAATCCGGCCTGGTGAACCTGATTATGTCGGTGATTGGGGTGGTGGTGATAGCTACCGCCGTCCTGGTACTGGATATCTTCCTGGTTTGGGTGGAGCGTAAAGTGGTGGCTCGTTTCCAGGATCGCCTGGGACCCAACCGGCTTGGCCCGTTTGGACTGATCCAGCCCCTTGCCGACGTGATCAAGTTGCTGATCAAGGAAGATATCACCCCGCAAGGCGCGGATAAGGTTGTTTATAACCTGGCGCCTGTTCTGGTGCTGGCTGCCGTGCTGGCGCTTTGGGCGGTCATCCCCTTTTCTTCGACGGTCCTGGGGTCCAACCTGAATGTCGGTGTTCTTTATATTGTGGCGGTTGGGGCGATT
The DNA here is from genome assembly GCA_964595435.1 of uncultured Anaerolinea sp. Lineage (GTDB taxonomy): Bacteria > Chloroflexota > Anaerolineae > Anaerolineales > UBA4823 > RBG-16-57-11. Next base: position 25,466 of record CAZQQJ010000011.1, read on the forward strand.
GGTACGTTAGGGATTATTATGGCAGGTTGGGCATCACAAAATAAATATGCTTTGCTGGGCGCGTTGCGCACAGTGGCGTTGGTGGTTGCCTACGAAGTGCCGATGGTGATTTCTCTGATGATCCCGGTGATTATGGCGCGGTCGATGGCGTTGCAGGATATCGTCCAGAGCCAGGGGATCATTTACCTGTTTGCCGCGCCACTGGCAGCTTTGATCTTTTTGATTTCGGCCATTGCCGAGTTGGGCCGCGCTCCATTTGACCTGGCCGAGGCCGAGTCGGAGATTGTGGCAGGTTTCCACATCGAATATACCGGTATGAAGTTCGGCCTGTTCTACGCCGGCGAATTGCTCCATGCCCTGACGATGGGCGCGTTGTTCTCTACCCTGTTCCTGGGCGGCTGGCGTGGTTGGGGCGTCGACAAAGTACCGATTTTGGGGGTGTTTTATCTGTTCGCCAAAGCATTTTTCATTTATTGGGTGATCATGTGGGTCAAATACACGGTGCCGCGTATTCGCATCGACCATACCATGGCGCTCAACTGGAAATTCTTGGTGCCTCTGGGATTGTCGGCGCTGGTGGTCACGGCAATATTGGATAAGATATTGGTCGGATTACAGGTACTCCCCGGCAATCTGGGATATACGTTCTGGATGTTGGTGGCAAATCTGGTTGTAGCCTGGGTGACGCTTGGCCTTTTGCGCACCTACGCCAAACTTCAGCGTGAGCGGGTGGGGGAGCCGCGGCCGGTGGCGACGCTAGAATTTTCACCGGTATCCAAGCCGTAACCCATAAATCTCTGAATAGGAAATGTGCCCATGACTCCTGTACAGATTGTTTTTATCCTCGTGGCGGCAGTAACACTGGGAGCGGGTTTGATGGTGGTCAGCTCGCGAAACCTGGTGCATTCAGCCCTTTGGTTGATCCTGTCGCTTTTTGGCGTAGCGGTTGTCTACGCTCTGCTGCAAGCCGGATTTTTGGCTGTCGTGCAGGTGGTGATCTACATTGGGGCAATTGCCATCTTGCTCATTTTTGCTATTATGTTGACACGCAAGGTTGCCACCGATACGGGACCGCGCTTCAATGAGAACTGGCGTTGGGCTTTACTGCTCGCTGTGTTGGTTTTTGGTTTCCTGGCCTGGATGTTTGTCAGTTGGCCGGGAATTTCAGCCCAGCCGGCGGAGATGGACCCCCGCTTTGATACCCTGCGCGCTCTGGGGGTGGTGTTGGTAGCCCCAGAAGGGTATGTCCTGGCATTCGAACTGGCTTCCGTGCTGTTGCTTGCGGCCCTGATCGGTGCGCTGGTCATCGCCTGGGAAAGGAAGTAGGAGGAAAAGATGGTGCCTCTTTCATGGTATTTGTTTTTTTCTGCGGCGTTATTTTGCATCGGATTGTATGGCGTCCTGGCGCGTAAGAATGCCATCGCCATTCTGATGGGGATCGAATTGATGCTCAACGCAGTCAACGTGAACCTGGTGGCTTTCTGGCGGTATGGCCAACCTCTGGCAATGGCCGGCCAGGTCTTCGCAGTCATCGTCTTTGCCGTTGCTGCGGCGGAAGTAGCAGTTGGCCTGGCGCTGTTCATTTCGATCTACCGCCGCCGGGATACGATTGCTGCCGATGAGATTGACCTCATGAAGTGGTGAGAGGAACCTATGGCGACTGAAACCCTGATCTGGCTAACCCCTCTTCCGCCTGTACTGGCATTTTTCCTGATCATTCTGTTCACCAACAAGAATAAGGCGCTCAGCCATACGCTGGCCGTGGGAGCTGCGCTGCTTTCCTGGCTTGGCAGTATGGTGATCTTCTGGCGCGCGTTGAGTGCAGAACATTTGGGTGAACATCCCTTTGCATCGTCCATCCCCTGGCTGGCTACCGGCAATACCTATTTCAGCATTGGCGTGCAGATCGATCCTCTGTCGGCAGTGACGTTGTTCTTCGTGGCCTGGACAATCTTAATGATTTTCATCTACAGCGTGGGATATCACAACTACGGCCAGCCAAAGGGCGATCACGACCGGCCCGGCCTGCCGCCGCACGGCGCCACGGTTACCGACGCGCACGGTCACAAGCACAGCGTGCCATCCATCGAACCGATGTATTCGCGTTTCTTTGCCTTCATCGGTCTGTTTGCCTTTGGCATGTACACTCTGGTGCTCTCGGATAACATGCTGACGTTATTCGTCGGCTGGGAAATCATGGGCCTGTGTTCCTATCTGCTGATCGGTTTCTGGTATGGTAAGCCGTCTGCCCGGGCGGCGATGATCAAGGCATTCATTACCACCCGAGTCGGCGATGTGTTTATGTTGTTGGGCATTGCCTATTTGTACTCCATGACAGGCACGCTGAACTACCAGCAAATCTTCCACAACGAAGAAGTTTTAAAGCATCTGGCTGAGACACCCTCCTACATTGCTGGCTGGTCGGCGGCGGCGTTGATTGGCATTTTGCTCTTCATCGGCACGATTGGCAAGTCTGCGCAATGGCCGTTGCACGTGTGGTTGCCAGACGCGATGGAAGGCCCTACGCCGGTCTCGGCCATGATCCATGCTGCCACGATGGTTTCTGCCGGTGTGTATATGGTCATTCGTATCTATCCGCTGCTCTCGGCAGGCATGGAACACGGCCACCTGACCCCGCCCATGCTGTTTGTGGCTTTCATCGGCGCATTCACGGCTCTGTTTGCCGCGACGATTGCCGTGGCTCAAAATGACATTAAACGCGTTCTGGCCTATTCCACCATTTCCCAACTGGGCTTCATGGTCGCTGCCCTGGGGATTGGCGGTTATGTTGCCGCCGCCTTCCACCTGGTGACGCATGCATTCTTCAAAGCGCTGCTCTTCCTGGGTTCCGGTTCGGTGATCCATGGGATGGAACATGGCGTATTGCATACTGGGGACCATCACGTGGACCCGCAGGATATGTACAACATGGGCGGCTTGCGCAAGAAGATGCCGGTGACCTTCTGGACCTTTACCATCGGTGGCCTGGCGCTGTCCGGCTTTCCGTTGGTGACGGCAGGTTTCTGGTCGAAAGACGAAATTTTGGCCGATGCCTGGGCGCATGCGCCGGTAGTCTTCATCGTCCTGGGATTGGCTGCGTTGTTGACTGCCTTCTACACCATGCGCCAGATCAGCCTGACTTTCCTGGGCGAGCCGCGCACGGCAGAGGCCGGGCATGCCGTCGAATCCAAATGGACGATGACACTGCCTCTGGTCATTCTGGCGTTCTTCGCCGTCGTTTTCGGCTGGGTAGGCATCCCCGAGAAATTCCCCTTGATCGGTGGCTTGCTTCCCAACTGGTTCCACGAGTTCGTAGGCGGCACGCTCTTGGAGCATCCCGAGGCGCTTCCTTTCAACTGGATACCCCTGCTTACCTCTCTGGTCGTTGCCCTGGGCGGGCTTGCGCTGGGCTATTACGTTTACAATGGCATCCAGGCCGGCGCCAGGGATCCGGTGGAGAAAACGTTGGGCGCCACGGTTTATCGCTGGCTGAAGAACAAATATTACTTCGACGAACTGTACGATGCGGTATTCGTCCGGCCTGCTTACTGGCTGGCAGAAACATTCACCTCGCTTTGGATGGACCGTACGGTCATCGATGGTATTCTGCATGGGTTTGCCTATATTTCCGGCATCATTGGTAACTTCCTGCGTAATGCCATTGACAAACCCATCGTAAACGGTTCAGGCGACATGGTCGGCGAAGGGACCAAGAAGTTGGGCGGCGTTTTCCGCACGATCCAGACCGGGCGTGTACAGCAGTACATGATCCTGGCGCTGGTCAGTATTGCCGCCTTTACGGCGCTGTTCTATTATCTGCTTGTGGCTGGCCGTTAGCGAAGTTGTTGCGCGGCTGGATGCGTACTCACGAGAGAACAATCTGCTACAGGAGCGAGCGATGGAGTTCCTCTTCAATAATATACTGACGCTCATATTGTTTACCCCTGTTCTGGCGGCCATCATCCTGCTGATGTTGCCTGAGGAACAAAAAGCCCTGATCCGCTGGGTCGCTTTTGTGTTGAGCCTGATCCCGCTGATTCTATCCCTGGTGTTGTGGTTTAATTTCCAGCCCGATTTGCCAGGTTTTCAGTTCCAGCAGCAGTGGACCTGGTTCAGCCCGATCAACTCATCTTTTCACGTTGGTGTGGATGGCATTTCGCTGACTATGGTCCTGCTGACCACCCTCCTGACCCCACTGTCGATCCTGGCATCCTTCTCGATCGATGACCGGGTTAAGGCGTATATGGTGCTGTTCTTCCTGCTGGAAATGGGCATGCTGGGTGTCTTTTTAATGCTGGACCTGCTGCTCTTCTTCGTGTTCTGGGAGTTTGGCCTGGTTCCTATGTACTTCCTGATCAACCAGTGGGGCAGCGAAAAGGGCGAACGCGAGATTTGGGGTGGTCGTAAGGTGCCCGCCCGAATTTACGCCTCGTTCAAGTTCATGATCTACACCATGGGTGGGTCATTGGGATTGCTGCTGGCCATTCAGATGATCGGTTCGGTGGCAGGGACGTTCGATATCGTCGAGTTGTTCAGCAAGTGGAACAGCCTGACAGGCTCTCTCTTTGGCCTGCCGGTCAACGTGGTCAAATCCATCGCTTTCTGGGCGTTTGCCATCGCCTTTGCCATCAAAGTCCCGGTCTGGCCCTTCCACACCTGGCTTCCCGATGCACATACCGAAGCCCCTACGGCTGGGTCGATGATCCTGGCCGGCGTTTTGCTAAAACTGGGTGCGTATGGTTTTCTGCGCCTGGTGCTGCCGCTGTATCCGGTGGAGGCGAAATATTACGCCGGGGCGTTGGGTTTCCTGGCAGTGATGGCGATTATCTTCGGAGCGTTGGCGTCTTGGGGACAGAACGATTTCAAGCGCCTGGTGGCCTATTCATCGGTCAACCACATGGGTTTTGTAGTTCTGGGCATTGCTGCAGCCGCTTTTGCCATGGGCAGCCAGGATGAAAGCACCGCCCTGAGCGCCAATATCGCCCTCAACGGCGCGGTATTGCAGATGTTCAACCATGGCCTATCTGCGGCGGGCATGTTCTTCCTGGTCGGTGTGATCTATGAGCGCACACATACCCGTAATTTGAACGATTTTGGCGGTTTATTCCCGTTGATCCCTGTTTACGGCGGTATCCTCATGTTTACATCCATGGCATCGCTGGGTTTGCCGGGCCTCAATGGTTTCGTCTCCGAGTTCCTGGTGGTGCGAGGCGCCTGGCCGATCCTCACGCTGTACACGGCCCTGGCGATGATTGGCCTTTTTGTCACCGGCGCTTATATCCTCAAAGGGATCAAGCAGGTGTTGCATGGGCCACTCAACGAGCATTGGGTAGGGCATATCACCGAAATCAACAGCCGTGAATTATTTGTAATTGTGCCGCTGATGGTTCTGATCTTCTGGATTGGCGTCTGGCCGAATTGGATCTTGGGTGTGATCAATCGCGCTGTAGCGATGTGGTTCTGATCCGCATCTTGCGATCCATGACGTGAACCGCAAAGAGGTGAACGATGCAATTTCCGATATTGAGTTTCATTGTGTTTACTCCGCTGGTAGCAGGGCTGTTGATCCTGCTCATCCCCGCTGACCGTAAGACAGAAACGCGGGTAGCCGCCCTGGCAGCCGGTGCATTTGCCCTGATTCTGTCGTTCTGGGCTTATTTCTCCTACGACACGGCGGTCGGGGGCTATCAGTTTGTCGAGAAATATACCTGGTTGCCGGCGCTGGGGATCGCCTATCATGTCGGCCTGGATGGGATGAACGCACCGCTGGTATTGCTGACCGGTGTTGTTATGTTCACTGGTGTGTTGATCTCCTGGGGTATTGATGACCGCCCGCGTGAATTCTTCGCTTTCTTGTTCATCCTCGCCACCGGCGTTTTTGGCGTTTTTGTGGCGATTGACTTATTTATGTTGTTTTTCTTCTACGAAATCGCCGTCTTTCCCATGTATCTGCTGATCTCGATCTGGGGTTGGAAGGTGACTCGTGAATATGCGGCAATGAAGCTGACTTTGTATCTATTTATTGGCTCGGTCGTTGCTTTGGTCGGCGCTCTGGCGATGTATTTCACTTCTGGGTTGGGCACGTTCGATATGCTGGCTCTCGAAAAGGCGGGTTTCTCGGTAGATTTCCAGCGCTTTTGGTTCCCCTTTGTGTTCTTCGGCTTTGCAGTTCTGGGTGGCATTTTCCCCTTCCACAACTGGAGCCCGGATGGCCACGTGGCGGCGCCCACCGCAGTATCTATGTTCCACGCTGGCGTGCTGATGAAACTGGGCGCTTTTGCTGCCTTGCGGGTTGGCATCATGCTGTTGCCTGAGGGCGCCAGGTTCCACATGCCCTGGATTATTCTCTTGACCCTGGTCAATGTCGTTTACGGCGCATTCATTGCCAGCGTGCAAACCGATTTCAAATATGTCATTGGTTTCTCGTCGGTTTCGCACATGGGCCTGGTGGCGATGGGTTTTGCCACCTTGAGCCGGCAAGGAATGTTGGGCGCGGGCTTGCAGATGTTCTCGCACGGCGTGATGACGGCTCTCTTCTTTGCTGTCGTCGGTATGGTCTATGATCAGGCTCACACCCGTGAAATTCCAAAGCTGGGAGGCTTCCGTAAAGTGATGCCGCTGGTTGCGGTAGCATTTATCGTCGGTGGCCTGGTGTCGATGGGCATGCCGGGATTTTCTGGTTTTGTCGCAGAGTTCCCGATTTTCATGGGGTTGTGGAACGGCCAGCCTACCTGGTTGTGGGCCAACTACACCTGGATCGCGATCATTGCGGCGATCTCAATTGTGATTACCGCATCGTACATTATCCGCATTATTGGCAAGGTGTTCTTCGGCCAGATGCCGGCTGAATTTGATGGCCATGTCCATGATGTCAATGTGCTCGACAAAGTGGCAGTGGTCTTCCTCTCGGTGATCATGATTGCAATGGGAGTGTTCCCAACACTGATTGTTCCCCTGGTGCAATCGGGTGTGGATAATGTAATGCGCCTGCTGGGAGGTGTCTAGCTATGGAACTGTATCCTTCGTTGTTCGTACCGATTTTGCCGCAAATATTGCTGCTTGTCCTCGGCGCAATCGTATTGTTCCTGGATATCTGGCTGCCCAGGGAAAAGCAGCGCCTGCTGGGTTGGGTCACTGCAACCGGGATGGGTATTATCATGCTCATCATGATCCCGGGAGTCCCCGCCCCTGTTTCTCAACCGATTTGGGGTGGAATGGTGCGTTGGGATTGGATGAGCTACACATTCTCGTTGCTGTTTTTGTTCGGCGCAGCGGTGACTGCCCTTTTGGGGATGGATTACCAGGGATTGGGAGATCGGGGTGAGTTTTATGTGCTGCTCATCGCTGCCACGATTGGCATGATGTTCATGGCCTCTGCCGCCGATCTGATCATGGTGTACCTGGCCTTTGAGTCGGTTTCGATCCCGATGTATGTGCTGGCTGGTTTTCTGGTGCGATCCGAAGGATCGACCGAATCGGGCTTCAAATACATGTTATTTGGGGCGCTGTCTTCGGCCATTATGCTGTATGGCTTTTCGCTGATATACGGCTTTGCTGGGATGACCAACTTACAGTACATCGGATTTTTCCTGAAGGAAGGGAATATATCGCTGGCCTTTGTCTTGGGCAGCTTGATGTTGGTCCTGGTTGGCGTTGGCTTCAAGATTTCCGCAGTGCCCTTCCATTTTTGGGCGCCGGATACTTACCAGGGCGCGCCGACGCCGGTGGTTGGGTTTCTCTCCACCGCCTCGAAGGCTGCTGGTTTTGTGGTATTGTTGCGCTTGCTGATTGCTGTTTTTGGCACGCACATTAATTTGATCCTCTTGTGGTCACCAGTGCTGGCGGCTATTTCCGTGGCGACGATGACGTTAGGGAACTTAATTGCCCTGACGCAGCACAATATCAAGCGTATGTTGGCCTATTCGTCTATCGCGCACGCGGGCTATGCCCTGATAGGCATCGTCGCTGCTTCTGGGTTGGGTTTGATCAGCGTTATCTACTACCTGGGCGCTTACCTGATTACCAACCTGGCCGCTTTTGGCATTGTATCAATCTATAGCAGCATCGTCGGCTCGGATGACATGAAGGCATACTATGGAATGAGCCGCAGGTCCCCGGGACTGGCGCTTGCCATGCTGGTGGCTTTTCTGTCCCTGGCAGGCATGCCGCCCTTTGCCGGTTTTGTGGCCAAAGTATTTGTCTTTGCCGCGGCTGTTCAATCTAATTTGATCTGGTTGGCGGTGGTGGGTGTGCTCAACTCGATCGTCGGCCTTTACTACTACCTGACGGTTTTGAAATATGTTTATCTGTATCGTTCGGAAGGCGATGAGCAATCGATAGCGATACCCCGCAGCGCAACGTTCGCCATGGCGGTGCTGGTCATCGGTATCCTGTTGGTTGGGACGGTGTTGAGCCCGTGGTTTACCTGGGCCAGCACGGCGGCTGCTTCGATGTTTTGATCCGATGGGGATGTTCAGCAATTTGAAGTTGCTGAACATCCTCTCCTTAACAATTGACGGCTGCGAAACCTTTTGATACAATTCGCGGGCGATGAACCCAACTGGCGACCCAACCCATAAAAACCGTCCTCCTGCGCCGATTGGGATGACATTTGTATGGGTTGGTGGGGAAGTAGGGTGCCTGACGCTGATCATTGTCATTCTGGCAGTATTTGGCGGGCTGTGGCTGGACCGACTGCTCGGTACGAAGCCCCTTTTGACCGTGTTGTTCGTTCTGCTTTCTGCCCCATTTTCTCTGGTGCTGACGTTTTGGATTGCCAGAAACGCCGTAAGGAAGAATACCATGTCTCCGCCGCCTCAGGCGGGTGATCAATCTAATACAGAAGGAGAGAAGACCGGTGAGTGAAGAAGTAGAGAAGAAAAAAGGGAATCCGGGCTGCTTAATCGTTTTAGCGATGATTGTGCTCGGCGCTGTGGCGGCGTACGCTCTCCCCTCAATCTTTAAGCCACTGGCGCCTTCCGTGATATTGCCAGCCGAGCCGATTTGGCCGGGTTCGTGGATCACCAACACCATGCTGGCAACGTTGATCGCCGATGTGATTTTGATCCTGTTGGCGATCGGCGCCTATCGTTTCATGCGCCAGGGTAATCAGGTCCCCAGCGGTATCTACAACGCATTTGAGGCGCTGGTGGAGTTTCTGTGGAATACGGTCGAAGGCTCTACCGGTAAATGGGCGCGCCGTATTATTCCGGTGGTTGGAACCATCTTTTTGCTGGTTTTCGTTGCCAATATGGTCAAGCTGGTTCCTGGTTTTGAGAGTATTGGCTACCTTGAAAAATCCCCCCTGACCAAAGGTTTTGGCACAGTGCCCTTGTTCCATATCGGCAGTCTGACCGTCGCAGCACTGGATCCGGACCGGGTGACGACTTCAAGCGGTGGTGGGGAGCACGAGGCCGAAACTGCCTCTCACGAAGGGGAAGGCGAAGGTCATGAGGCCTGTACGGAAAACTGTATTGTGGTGCCTTTCCTGCGCGGTTCTGCCACCGATTTGAACTTTACCTTTGCCCTGGCGGTCATTGCAGTGTTTATGACGCAAGTTTATGGCGTTTGGGCGCAAGGGCCGAGGTATTTCACCAAATTCGTCGCCGTTCAGGAGTTGAGTAAAGGCGCCTTTGGTATGATCAACTTCGCCGTCGGCTTCCTGGAACTGATCCTCGAGTTTGCCAAAATTTTGTCCTTCAGCTTCCGGTTGTTTGGCAATATCTTTGCCGGTGTGTTGCTGCTTTCCATCATCGGCGCCTTGTTGCCGATCGTTCTGCCGCCTGGTCTTTATCTGTTTGAGATTTTCTTCGGCATCATCCAGGCTTATGTGTTCTTTTTGCTTGCTACCATGTTTATGAGCATGGCATTGGTCAGCCATCACGGTGATGGCCACGGAGAAGAGCATCACTAAGAAGATTCGGAGATGTGTCCTGGCGCCTGGCGCTGTGACATATGCCACTTGATACTATTGAGAAGGAGTCTGAGAAAATGAATGATCCTGTAGCTTTCGTTGCTGGTTTGAAGTTGTTGGGCGCTGGTCTGGCGATGGTCGGTGCAATTGGTGCAGGCGTAGGTGTGGGTATCGCTGCGGCTGGTGGTGTGCAGGCGATGGGTCGTAACCCGGATGCTGCCAACATCATTCAGACCAACATGATCCTGGGTATGGCCTTCGCCGAAGCGGTGGCCATCTATGCCCTGGCCGTGGCCCTGATTATTATTTTCGCGGCCTGAGCAGCATCCAGCTTCGCGAGGAGGACAAGATATGGCAGCACTTGGTATTAACCTGGGTTTCTTTTTGTTTCAAGTGTTCAACTTTACCATTGTGATGGTCATCCTTCACATGTTGGCGTATAAACCGATCATCAACGCCCTGGAGAATCGCAAGAAGAAAATTGCCCAGAGCCTGGAAGATGCCCGTATTGCAAGCGAAGCGCGCGCCAATGCAGAAGCGGAAGCGCGGGAAATTATCGCCAATGCCCAATCGGAAGCCGCCGTAAAGGTGCGCGAAGCAACCCTGCGCGCCGAGACTGCCGGGCAGGAAGTGAAGAACCAGGCCGAAGCTGAAACGGCAAAAATTCGTGAACAGGCCCTCGTCGACGCAACCCTGGAGCGTGACCGCATCCTGGGCGATTTGCGCGGCCAGATTGCAGCGTTGGCTATCGCTGCCACGCAGAAGCTGGTCAACGAGACGCTGGATGAAAAACGCCAGCATGCTTTGATTGACGAGTTTTTCTCTGGTGTCAAGGCCGGTAAAGTGGTGGTTTTGGAAGGTGCCGAATTGAAAGGCGCGTCTGCCGAAATCACCAGTGCTCTTCCGTTGAGCGATAAAGAAAAGGAAGAAGTGCGCAAGGAGATCCTGGTCAAGTCCGGCTCTCAAACGGTTGCGTTCCGTGTCGACCCGAGTATCCTGGGCGGGTTGGTGGTCAAAGTCGGCGACAAAGTTGTGGATGGTTCGGTCGCCGGTCAGTTGGAAACCCTGCGCCAGAATTTGGGCTAGGATGGTTGCTCAAGGTAGCCCGTGCCGGCCATGGCGCTGGCATGGGCTACCTTTTAAATTGCCTGTTTGCCCGGTTAATGAAACTTTCCGCTCTTCTCGAACAAATTGAAATGACCCCGGCGCCGGCCCCGGCGGATGTTGAGATCGCCGGCATCGTAATGGATTCGCGCCAGGTGCAGCCGGGTGATTTGTTTGTAGCCCTCAGCGGCGGAACGGCGGACGGGCATGGTTTCATCCCGGATGCTATCCGGAGCGGCGCCTCGGCCGTGGTCGGCACGCAGGCGCTCGGCGGCCTGGCTGTACCCTATATCCAGGTTGTAGATGGGCGTGCAGCTTTGGCGCGGCTGGCTGCTGCCTGGCATGGTTTTCCTGCTCGAAAGCTGACGGTGATTGGTGTCACCGGCACGGATGGTAAGACGACGACCTCGAACCTGATCTATCACGTGTTGCTGGCGGCAGGCTTGCGAGCCGGGATGATTTCCACAGTCAATGCTGTGATCGGCAGCCAGGCTTTGGACACCGGGTTTCACGTTACGACGCCGGATGCCCCAAGTATCCAATCCTACCTGAAGCAAATGGTCGATGCCGGCCTGACCCACGTGGTCCTGGAAGCTACCTCGCATGGGCTGGCGCAGCGGCGGGTAGATGCCTGCGATTTCGACCTGGCTGTGGTTACCAACATCACTCACGAGCATCTGGATTATCATGGGACGTACGAGGCCTATCGAGAAGCGAAGGGCCTGCTTTTCGAAGGATTATCCCATACCTCATCGAAGCCTTTTCGACCACCGCGCGGCGCAGTCTTGAACCGTGACGATTCGTCTTACGACTACCTGGCGGGAATTACTGCTGTAAGACAGTTGAGCTACGGTTTCGAGCAGTCTGCCGATGTTTGTGCGCACGATTTATCGGCCGCCGGCGCTGCGGCGGATCATGTTCCACCCAGTTTCATTGTGACCGGGCGTGATGCACGGGGCGAGTCGTTCCGCTTTCCCATTACCAGCCCGTTGAGCGGTTTGTTCAATGTATATAACTGCCTGGCGGCCGTCGCCTTGACCCGCGGGGTGATGCTTCTGGACGGAGAAGCGGTGCAACGCGGAATTTCCAGTGTGCCTGGTGTGCCGGGGCGGATGGAACGTATCGACCTGGGGCAAGATTTCATGGCCCTGGTAGATTTTGCGCATACTCCCAATGCTTTGAGGCGCGCCCTGGAGTCAGCGCGTAAGATGACCTCCGGGCAGGTTATTGCCGTATTTGGTTCGGCCGGCTTGCGCGACCGAGCCAAGCGCCGCATGATGGCGGAGGTTGCGGCAGAACTGGCGGACAGGACCATCCTGACGGCCGAGGATCCACGTACCGAGAGTTTGGACGACATCCTGGCCGAGATGGCAGCCGGTATGGAGAGCCGGGGCGGTGTGGAGAAGGAGACATTCTGGCGTGTTCCAGATCGCGGTGAAGCCATTCGTCTGGCGGTGACCATGGCTTCACCGGGTGATCTGGTGATCGCGTGCGGTAAGGGACACGAGCAATCGATGTGTTTTGGGGAAATTGAATATCCCTGGGACGATCGCCTGGCGTTGCGGGCGGCCCTTGCAGACCAGCTTGGTCTTCCCGGTTCACAGATGCCTGTTCTGCCTACCCAGGCAGGTTAGCGGTATGCGGATTGCGCGCCCTCTTTCCAAAAGTTGCCCAGGTGCAATGCACCGGCCACGCAAAATTGCCGACCGGATGCACGACAAGACTACGAAGCTACCTGACTACTCGACTGAATAAAGACAGCCACACAAAACAACCACGGTCAAATCAAAGGGTCTGGGTGATTGGCAAAGATTCGATCCAGAATTTCCATCTCTCGCTGCCGGATCGTGTTTAGAAACTCGGTGGCCCCTGCCATTTGTTTGAAGGCGGCGTAACCGCGTTCCAGAAAATCTTGCAATTCTCCCCAACCAGCGCGTTGCGCGGGAAAGCGTGCCAGGCGTAAAGCGGTCGGAATCAGCGGGATGCGAGTGCTCTTATCGACCATTTGCCCGACTTCCACCACCAGGTGGATTTGATCGGCGCGTTCCTGGTAATTGTCGCAGATACGATAAGCCTGGGCGTAGAGCTGTGGTGTGATCGTATCGGTTACGCCCAAATCGTCTACCAGGGCGTGCAGCAATGCTTGATCCAGGGCATGGGTCAGTTGGTTCATTTCGATGGTTTTACTGGCCAATTTGAGCAGGGATTCGGGCAGGAAATGGGACATCAACCGGTACAGGTGTTCGATATCGTGATCCCGCTGGCTGAAATCGCGTGGGGCGTAGATGTCGCTCAGGAAAAACTTGCAGGCAGCCCCAAATCGTCTGCTGGCCAGGAGGTCCGCATAGGTGCTCGCCAGGCGTTGCGATTGCCAGGTGCGCAGCGCGGCCAGTTTTGCATCCAATCCTACGGAGTTTACCGGGGGCTGGGCTTTTTTATAATGCTGTAACTGGGACAGGTGTTGGATGGTATCGATGAAACGTGATGCTTCGCTGTTCGCACTCAATACTTCATATCCTCACGAACCGGGCTGAAGACATCCAATACTCTCGCCGGCGCCGGACCGACATATACTGTGTGAACCACGTTGCCCGGAACGATGAACAATTCGCCGGCGCCAAGGAGCTGTTTTTTCTCACCCACCTCGATTTCTAACTCGCCCGATAAAATGTATGTGCACTGCTCCTGGGGATGGCTGTGGGCGGGGACGATTGTGTTTGCATCCAGATCGACGACGCCCGCCAGCATGTTCTCGCCCCAGAAGGTACGCGTGCGCACACCAGGGCGTAACTCTTTTTGTGGACGGTTGGCCGGGTTATAGTACATGGATTTCTCCTGACGAATGAGTGTTGTTTTGTCCATCGTTGCCCGAGGCGGCAGCGATGGAAATTGCATGGTCACATTATAATACGACAGGGGCTGTCTCAAAATGCTTTTTTTGAGACAGCCCCTGTTTTGTTACGGGAAGAGGCAAGAAATCAGGCCGGTTCGACGACCAGGCAGGTCAGTGTATCCAACACACCGGGGATGGGGTGGATATCTGATGCGATCAATGGTCCCAGGCGGTTGACATCGTTGGCTTCGACGATTGCAACGACATCATAGGGGCCAAAGGTCATATTGGCTTCCAGCACACCAGACAGGCGGCGCAGGTTGCGCACAACTTCCGGTACGGATCCGGGCCGAACATGAATCAGGACATATGCTTTCATGGAAACCTCGCTTATTTATTGGTTTTTTCGGGACGCAAGAAGATAATCCAATAGATACCAGCCACCATCAGCGCGCCACCGATGATATTACCTATTGTAACAGGAATCAGGTTATTGAAGATAAATGTACCCCAGGTAATGGAAGCATAGTCGGCAGGCGTCTTGCCAATCAGCTTCCAGAAATCGCTGCTGGCAAAATCTTTAATGAACAATGCCACCGGGATGAAATACATGTTGGCGATGCTGTGTTCGAAACCGGCTGCAACGAATGCCGTGATGGGGAAGATAATCGCTGCGATCTTATCCATTGTGCTGCGGGCGCTAAAGGTCATCCATACGGCCATGCAGACCAGGGCATTACACAGGATACCCAGGGCAATGGCCTGTAAGAAGCCGATTTCGACTTTGGATTTGGCTATGTTTAGCGCCGTCAGGCCAACCGCGCCGCTGCCAAAGGTGAACTGTTTACTGAGGAACAACAGGATGGCAGTGGCGAACGAGCCGATGAAGTTGCCCACATAGACGATGATCCAGTTGTTCAACAAAGCTTTCGTGGAAACTTTGCCGCTCGCCCAGGCCATCACAATCAAGTTGTTACCGGTAAACAGCTCGGCACCACCTACTACCACCAGGATCAGGCCTAAGCAGAACACAGAGCCAGCCAGCAGGCGGGTAACGCCGTAGGGCAGAGCAGTGCTGAAGGCTGCCGCTCCATCGGGGGTCTTGATGGCGACACTGCCTGCGGCAATTGTGGTTGAGAAGATGGCGCCCATGGCGATAAAG
This sequence comes from uncultured Anaerolinea sp., assembly GCA_964595435.1. GTDB lineage: Bacteria > Chloroflexota > Anaerolineae > Anaerolineales > UBA4823 > RBG-16-57-11. Next base: position 40,478 of record CAZQQJ010000011.1, read on the forward strand.
GCGCCAGCCAGTATGGCCAGGGCTAATACAGTCAGAGGAGGCGTTTCTGATTTGCGCACGCCAACGTATTCGGCGCGTTTGGCCATTTCGGCCGGTAAGAGGGCATCGATGCGAATTTCAGCAGACATGGTTCCAAAATCTCCAGGGTTATTTGTGAAATTTATAACATGCCCATTATAAATGATCTGGCGCATCTCGCCAAGTGACAAATTTCACAAAAGAAGGTGAAGATATACAGATATAAGTGGAAATACGGCCAATCTTCGGCTGGCCGGTTTATTTTTTCCGCAAGAGCAGGCTGAGTAACGCCAGGCCAGAAACGGTGATCAGTGTACCCCCAAACCACTCGTATCCGGCCAGATAGAGCGGCACGCCGCTGATGAGAAATGCGGCTACGACGATCCCGGTCGTCGTCTGGTGCAAAGCCTTTTCCAGGCGTTGCAATTGCTGGCCGAGTTCTGGGTTGCGTACCGTCAGGTCGCCACGCTCCATTTTGGAAAGCACAGAATCGAGTTTAACCGGAAAAGCCAGGGCAATACGCCCCAGTTTTTGCGCCTCTGCCAGCCAGGCTTCCCGCCCGCTTTTTACTTCTTCAACCATCAGTTTGCGCGCAAAGGGCGCCAGGTGATCCCAAACATTGAATTGCGGGTCGAGCCCGGTGCAGATGCCGGAGAGGATGCCAACACAGCGCCCAAGAAAGATGACATTCTGTGGCACCTGGAAAGGCAGATCGTAGACAAGCTCTCGAAACTCATCGGCCAGTTCGCTCATTTCTTCATAGCTGACCGAGGTCAATTCGGTCATGTTTTTACCCCAATAACGCTCGAAGACGCGCGCTTCCGCACGCTCGATGAGCGCCAGGTCTGCACCGGGCAGCAGCAAATCCATCATCTGGTAAGCATGCACCACTCGCGCCGCGTCCTGCGTGCCGACCCCGATGAGCAATTCACGCAACCCATTTCGCAGGTTATCAGGCACATGCCCGACCATGCCGAAGTCTACGAAGGTCAGCTCCCAGGGTGTTGCCTGGTTGGCGCCGGGCGCAATACGGCCAGGCAAGGGGTTGACGAAGAGATTCCCCGGGTGCGGATCGGCGTGAAAAAAGCCGTCCTCAAAAATTTGTTTCAGGTAAGTATTCAGTAATCGTGACGCGACCTCGGCACGGCTGACACCCGCATCTGAGATGAGCGAGTAGTCAGAAATTTTGATCGCCAGCACGTTTTCCAGGGTTAAAACGCGGCGGGTCGTATAAGACCAGATCACCCGCGGCACTCGCACACCGGGAAAATCTTGAAAGTCGGCAGCGAAGGTTTCGGCGTTGCGACCCTCGGCCAGATAATCGATCTCTTCATATAATACACGCGTAAATTCATCGAGCAAGCGGGGTACGTTGACCCGCTTGCGAATCGGGCGATAACGATCCAGCCACTTTCCTACTGTTTTCAATGCGGCCAGGTCGGTTTCGATAATTTGCTCGATTGCCGGTCGCTGAATCTTGACGACCACATCGTGAGAGATGCTTGCTGGTATTGGCACAGCGCTTTGATGCCGCCCACCCAGTGACTCGATCAAGCTGGCGCGATGCACCTGGCCTAAGGAGGCCGCAGCCAGGGGTTTTTCGTCAAAATAGGCAAAGCGCTCTTCCAGGGTGCGCCCAAACTCGGCCTCGGCTACGCGGCGAATATCTTTAAAGGCCACAGGTGGTACCTCATCCTGTAACCCTTTAAGTTCGTTGGTGAATTCAGGCGGGAGAACATCCACCCGCGTAGACAAGAACTGACCAACTTTAATCAGCACACCGCCCATTTGTACAGCCAGTGCCCGGAAAGCGATAGCCGCGCGGCGCAAACGTTCCGGGCGAGTACGTTCGGATCGTTTGCGTAGGCCCAGGCGTGGGAGCAGCAATTCCCAATAGGCCAGGCTCAGTAATAAGCGCGCGAAAAATAGAACGATACGGCGATACCGTACGCGTAACATACCTTGCGGAATTATAAACGTTTTTCCTCTCAATGCGTGTGGATTGCAAATTTGGGTACAAATTGAAATACAACCCTGAATCTGTGGTATCCTCGGATCAATTTTGTCAAACTTGCCAGGCAAAATTTCTTAAACTTATTCGCGAGGTATTGGTGATCGATTTTGCCTCTTTTTATGAGGGTCTTCAATCTCCTATCGCTGCATTGGATTGCGGTGAGCGTTGTGCGCCTTATAACGAGCGGGGAGTGCCCTTCTGCTGCGATTTGCAACACGCCATTCCCACAGCATACCAGGCAGAGTGGGAGTACTTACAGGCCAGCACGGACTTGTGGCGTCGTTGGGAAGGGCATTCTATGCAGGAGACGGAGCATATTGGCCGCCAACTGCCTGATGGGCAGGTGCCAATTGCTTGTAAAGGCCACTTGCTCTGCCAGCGCGGCTTTCGCTCAGTTTCCTGCCGCACTTTTCCCTTTTTCCCGTATATTACCCGCCAGGGAGAATTTATTGGACTGGGGTATTATTGGGAATACGAGGATCGCTGTTGGGTAATCAGCAATTTATCGATCGTCTCGGCACAGTATCGGACCGAGTTTACCGCCGCCTTCGATATTCTATTCCAGGTTATGCCTGAAGAGCGAGAAAATTTCCGGCAATTCTCCACCACGATGCGGCGGGTATTTGGCCGGCAAAAGCGGGCTATCCCGGTTTTACACCGAAATGGCCAGGTTTACAAGATTACGCCGCGTAACGGCCGGATGCGGCGCGTTGAAGTGTACAGGCTGCCCGGATTTGGACCGTACAAAATTGCGGCGCAGTTGCCCTTCCCGGATGAAATTGCTGCTGCCGAGGGGGTAAATACGTGAGCGCAGTTCCAGCTTCTGTCGAATTTGGAGTGCCGCCGCGCTTTCGCACGGACCGGCGCAGTGCGGTGCGCTGGTTGGCATCCTATGTGGCGCATTACTGGTATTTGATTGTCATCTTGTTTGTGGGTGCAGTCAGTAATGCCGCTCTGGCTGCTGTGGTGCCAATGTTGATTGGCCAGGCCTTCAATGCCATGCTGGCTTCACCAGCACAGTTAGCTGCTTTGCCGCGAATTGCCCTGCTGATTGCAGCCAGCCAGGCGCTGCGCGGTGTGTTGCAGTTTGCGCGCAATTTCAGCGCTGAGCTGGTCGGCCAGCGCGTTGAACGAGATGTCCGCCACGAGCTGTACGTCAGCCTGCTGGGCAAAAGCATGACTTTTCACAGCTTGCAACCCATCGGCGACACCATGGCGCGGGCGACCAACGATGTGCGCGAAGTGAACTTTCTCTTCAGCCCTGGCGTGAACCTGGTGGTCGGCTCGGCCATTTTCATGATTATGCCCCTGGTTGTGGCGCCTCGCTACCACCCCTGGCTGGTGCTTACGCCGCTTGTATTTATGATTGGCTATTTTCTCTCGCTGTGGCAGTATCTGCATGAATTGCAGCCGATCACTGGCGACGTACGGCAGGCGTTTGGGCGCATGAACAGCCGGCTGGCCGAGGCGATTGACGGCATTGAGACGGTCAAAAGTATGGCCCAGGAGCAGAATGAGGTCGAGCGTTTTGGAGAGAACGCCCGCCGCTATCGTGACGCATTCGTACGCCAGGGCGATGTGGAAGCACGCTTTATCCCGCTGTTATTGTTGGGGCTGGCAGAAGCCGGTGGGCTGTTGCATTCGTTGCTCCTTTATCGCCAGGGTGCTTTGGATATTGGCCAGGTAGTGGCCTATTTTGGACTGATCCAGCTTTTCGGTTTTCCAACCTTTACCTCGCTGTTTGCCTATTCGCAAATCTCTTTGGGCGTTGCCGGCGCACAGCGCATCCTTGAATTGATCAACCGTGAGACCAATCTGGATCAGAACTTGCATGGCCATCGTGCAAAAATGCGCGGCGAGGTCGAATTTCGCAATGTCTCGTTTGCTTACGAGAGTGATGACCCGGCCTTGAAGAGGGTGTCATTCAAAGTCCCGGCTGGCCAAACCGTGGCGATTGTTGGGCAAACAGGCTCAGGAAAGACCTCCCTCGTCAAATTGATCAACCGCACTTACGATGTAACTTCTGGGCAGGTCATGGTCGATGGGGTAGATGTGCGCGAGTGGAACCTGGATACGTTGCGCCGGGGGATTTCGATCATTGAGCAGGATGTCTTTCTTTTTTCGCGATCGATTGAAGACAATATTGCTTTTGGCTCGCCTGGCGCTCCACAAGAGAAAATTCACCAGGCCGCCCAGGCTGCCCAGGCTGAAGAGTTCATTTATGCCTTCGATCAAGATTACCAGACCGTAATTGGCGAGCGCGGGGTGACGATTTCTGGCGGCCAGCGCCAGCGCCTCGCCCTGGCCCGGGCTTTTTTGACCGACCCGCCCATCTTGGTCCTGGATGACTCCACCAGCGCAATCGACAGCGCCACAGAAGATCGTATCCAGCGCGCCATTTATGCAGCAGCGCGCGGCAGGACGACATTCATCATCACCCACCGCCTGTCGCAAATCCGCTGGGCTGATTTAATCCTGGTGCTGCAGAAGGGGGAACTGGTTGCCATGGGCACACACGAAGAATTGATGTCGCATTCTCCGGTGTATCGCCGGATTTTCAAAGAGTAAGCACATGGGATTTTTTAGCGGTCTAGACTCAGAAGGCTATGATCGCCAGTACACGGATCGTGAACTGGTACGGCGCATCGCTGACTACTTCCAACCCTACCGCACGCAGTTCGTGGTTGTGACGGTGATGATCCTGCTGATTGCTCTAGCGGGGGCGGCTACCCCGGTGATCGTCGCACGCGTGGTAGATATTCTCAGCGAGAACATCTTGCTCTCGGTGATCCTGTTGCTCGGCGCGGCGATATTGGCGGCTGGCCTGGCCACCTGGTTGGCGAACTGGCTGCGGCGGCGGCTGGTCGTACGCATGGTGGGCGATATCGTGTTGGCGTTGCGCACCCAGGCCTTTCGAGCTGCTGCAGAGCACGATCTATCTTTCCATGACACTTACGCCTCCGGCAAGGTGGTTTCCAGGATTACCTCAGACACGCAAGAATTTGGCCAGATGGTTGTGCTGATCACGGACTTATTTGCGCAAATGTTTCAAGTATTGATCCTGGGCGCCATCCTGATCTCGATCGATTGGCGATTGTCTTTATTGTTGTTTGGCGTCTTTCCGATTATTTTTCTGGTTGCGGTAGGTTTTCGTAACCTGGCTCGCCAGGTTACCCGTAGTGGAATGCGTGCCATGGCCAATGTCAATGCGACCATCAAGGAAACTGTCAGTGGCATCACCATTGCCAAGAACTTCCGCCAGGAGGCCAGTATTTTTGATGAGTTCGACCGGGCCAACCAGCAATCTTACCAGGTCAACGTGCGTCGCGGCCTGGTGTTATCGTTGGTTTTTCCGGTGCTCAATATCCTGGTCGGGGTTGCCACGGCGGTCCTGGTTTATATCGGTGGATTGAGCGTCGCCCAGGGTATGGTGACCGTTGGAGCCTGGTTTTTGTTTTTACAAGGGCTGGATCGCTTTTTCTTCCCCGTGTTGAACCTGACGGCATTTTCCGCCCAGGTTCAACAGGGCCTGTCGGCTGCCGAGCGGGTCTTTGCTCTGATCGATGCGGAGCCACAGGTGGTACAGGTGGACCACCGATCGGTGCCGGCGCTGCACGGCGATATCCACTTTCAGCACCTATGGTTTCGTTATTCGGATAAAGAACCGGTGTTGTGCGACTTTAATCTGCATATCCGGCCGGGCGAAAATGTAGCCCTGGTGGGACACACAGGTGCTGGCAAATCGACCATCGCCAAGCTGATCGCCCGTTTTTATGAGTTCCAGCGAGGCCAGATCATGATTGATGGGCAAGATATTCGCACTTTTGACCTTTCCAGATACCGTGAGCAACTGGGGATTGTTTCTCAGGTGCCCTTCTTGTTTTCGGGAAGCGTGGCAGAAAATATTTGCTATACCTGCCCGGATGCACAGATGGTGAAAGAGATCGAGCGCCTGTCCTGGCAGGTAGGAGATGGCGAATGGCTGGAAAGTCTTCCGCAAGGCCTGGAAACCCAGGTCGGCGAACGGGGTGCCTTGCTTTCGATGGGCCAGCGCCAGATGGTGGCATTGATGCGGGTGCTGGTCCAAAAACCAGCGATCTTTATCCTGGATGAAGCAACAGCCAGCATCGACCCATTTACAGAATGGCAGATCCAGCAGGCCCTGGGTTTGATTCTCTCAAAGACAACCAGTATTTTGATTGCCCATCGCCTGTCAACTGTTAAAGCGGCTGACCGGATTATTGTGCTGGATGATGGTAAGATTATCGAGGAAGGGAATCATGAACGTCTGTTGGCACAGGACGGACACTATGCCCGGTTGTATAATATGTATTTCAGGCACCAGAGTCTGGCGTACGTCGAACAGGCGCGCTTATTGGCCGGAAAAAATGATCAGGAGAATGAATGACTGGTAAGCCCGTTGACCTTTTTTTGCTTCCCAACGCTCCAGACCTGAGCCACTTGCCGTGGGATGTACCACTGGCCGATTGGCCCGGTTTGTATGCGCGTTTAGAAGAAGTACCGCGAGGTGTGTCGCGCCACCCCGTTGTATTTGTTAATGAAGAAGGGGCCTTATACGCGCTCAAGGAAATGGCTCCCGGCGTGGCTGAGCAAGAGTATGCTTTGTTGCAGCAAGCCAGCCAGTTACACCTGCCGGTTGTCACCGCGCTTGGACATGCCCGTACCTCTACCGTACAGGGCGCAGCCAGCGTTCTGATCACACGTTACCTTGAAGGTTCTCTGCCTTACCGGATGTTGTTTATGAGCCAGGGCCTGACCAATTTGCGCGCTTCGCTGCTGGACGCAATGGCAGGGTTGGTGGTGCAGTTGCACCTGGCGGGTGTCTATTGGGGGGATTGCTCGCTTTCCAATACGCTTTTCCGTCGCGATGCAGGCGCATTGCGCGCTTATCTGGTCGACGCGGAAACGGCTGAAATCCACTCACCCGGTTACACGCCGCCGATGTTGCGCATGCATGACTTGCAGATTATGGATGAAAATATACACGGCGAGGTGGTCGATTTATGCAGCTCTGGGCTGCAGGCCTGTGTCGAGCCTGGCATACCGGTTGAAGACAGCGGCGCATATATCCGCCTGCGTTACCAACGCCTGTGGGAAGAAGTTACCCGGGAAGAGCTGATCAATGCCGGCGAAAGCTTTCGGATCCAGGAACGCATTCGTTCCTTGAACGCGTTGGGATTTTCGGTTGGCGACGTTGAGTTGGATTCGGTCGCGGGTGGGGCCCAACTCCGCCTGCGAGCAGTGGTCACTGATCGCAATTTTCATCGCGACCAGATCAACAACCTGACCGGACTGGACGCTGAAGAGTTGCAGGCACAAAAAATGATGAATGAAATCCAGGAATTGCGCGCCAGGTTATCGCAGGATTACAGTCGTAGCGTTACTTTGAGCGCCGCGGCTTATTACTGGCTGGAGAACATCTTTGCTCCGGTTGCCTCGCGCCTTGAGGATATGGAAAACCGGCAGTATACATTGGCGGAGCTATACTGCCAGATGTTGGAACACAAATGGTATCTTTCGGAGCGCGCCCAACGAGATGTAGGTCATCAAGCGGCAACGGAAGATTATTTACGACATTTCTGGGTGCAAGAGCGCTTAGATATGTAACCCCTCCGTTAAATTTCGGTGAAAAATCGACGAACCGACAGCGTATTTGTAAAGAATTAATTGACGAATCGTATGCTTTGAACTTAAAATAAAACCATGCCCCAAATCACTCGCCAATCCTTCAGTGAACTTATTGTTTATATCCAGACGCGGGTTACGCCGGTGGTCACCCTGCTCTATTTGCTGCTGGCCTTGATGATTTTCCTGGTCACGCCAATCCTGTATATTGTTGCTGTGCGCACGCCGTTTATTGGTGCGTTTGTCGAGCATACATTGATGATTAATGATACGCAGCCCACCACGCCAGGTGCCTGGGGCACCGACCTGCGGCTGCCCTCTTATGGCTACCAGGCCCTGGCGGTCAATGGACGGACGGTCTCCAGCGCGTTGGAGCTACGCCAGCTCTTGAACCAATATCAAGTTGGTGACCGAATTGAATTGCTCATCCGTGCTCCCGAAGGTCAGACCCAGGTTGTAACGGTTCAGTTGCGCACCTTCCCCGTCGAGGATCGCCTGGGTTATTTCTTTTTGCCTTATTTTATCGGCCTGGTGTACCTGCTGAGCGGTCTGTATGTATTTGGTATCCGGCGTTACGATCCGGCAGGACGAGCATTTGCGTTGTTTACCGCTTCCACTGCTATTGGATTGAGTTGCCTATATGATTTGTATACCACCAATTACCTGGCGCCGATCTGGTCGTTTTCCCTGGCTATGGTGGGTGGGGCATTGGTCAACCTGGCGCTGTTGTTCCCAGAGCGCGTTCGCCTGGTGGTCAAATATCCCTACTACGGCTGGTTTGGTTATGGCATCGCTTTGATCCTGGGAGGATATACCTGGACGACGATTTATAACTATGTTGAGCCAACGGCCTATGTGTTTGCCTGGCGTCTGGAATATATCTACGTTGCCATATCTGCATTATTTTTCATGGTGATGGTAGGGCGGTGCTGGTGGGTTGCGACCTCCCCGGTAGTTCGCGGCCAGGCACGCTTGATCTTTTGGGGAGCACTGTTTTCCTTTGGCCCTCTGGCCGTATGGTTTATCGTCACCATCATCAATCCGGCAATTCTGTTCACCCCCTGGTTGTTGCTGCCCCTGGTTTTCTTCCCGGTCTTTACAGGATATGCGATCATCCGCTACCGGTTGTTGCGCACCGACTACATGCTCAGCCGGGTAGTGCTGTATGCGATCCTGGCAACGTTGACGATTACCAGTTACGTGTTACTGGTGGGCGGTTTGAGCCTGATTTTCGGAGAGGTCATATCGCCGGCCAACCCGTTGGTCATCGGTGTATTTATTTTTCTGTTGGCGCTGGCTTTTAATCCTCTGCGTGATTATTTGCAGAGAGCAGTGGACCGGTATTTTTTCCGTGGCCAGGTTGTTTACCGTGAAATGCAGCAGGCCTTTGGGCGTGAACTGACTCAGGTTATGGAACTGGCAGAAATTATTGCCCTGCTGCGCCGCTATATTGATCGTTCTCTTTCGCCATCCTTCCTTCACATCTATATTTATGATCCCTTAAGCGGGCATTATATAGCTACAGCAAATGAAAAGGGCTCGCCCACCAGTGATGTCCGTTTTTCATCGAACAGTGTGTTGGTGCACGTACTTTCTCAACAGCGCGGAGCGCTTTACCTGGCCGATGTCGCTTCTCTTCCCGCCGCTTTACAACCCGAGATGGCGCGTCTCAGCTTGCTCTCTGCCTTGCTCTTTGTTCCACTTCCCGGACGGAACCAGTTGATTGGTTGGATTGCCTTAGGCAGCCGGCGCTCGGCGGAGCCTTACACCGATCGCGATCTCAGCTATCTGGATGCGTTGAGCGACCAGGTGGCCCTGGCCGTTGAACGGGCGCAAGTCGTGGCCGACCTGGAGCGGCGCGTGCGCGAGATGAATGTGTTGACGCGCGTGGCACAAGGCGTTAGTTTTACGGTGGCTTTTGACGATATCCTGGAATTGATCTCTGCGCAGACCAACCAGATTGTTCCGGCACGCGATTTCCGCGTCACCCTGGTGGATAAAGAGACCGAAATCGTCTATCATGCTTTTTACCTGGAAAACGATGAGCGGTTACATGACCAGGAAAACCAACCGATCCCCATCGGCCAGGGCCTGGAAATCGAAGTCATTAACAGCCAGCGCGCTTTGTTGACCGATGATTACGAGCGTGAATGCCGCGGGCGAGGCCAGTTACCCGCTGCCCAGGGAATTTACGCCTGGATGGGTGTGCCATTAAATGCAGGTGCAGAAACGATTGGCGTGATGAGCATCGCCAGCCGCGACCCGGCGGTTATCTACACCGATGAACAGCGCGACCTGCTCCAGGCCATTGCCGACCAGGCTTCGGGCGCGATCGTCAAAGCGCGATCATTGGAAGAGTCCGAACGCCGCGCCCGCCAGCTTGCCAAGTTGAACGAAATCAGTCTCGGATTGACTTCGACGCTGGATATCAAGCCTCTGCTCAACCAGATCATGGAAAGCGCCATCGAAATCCTCAACTGCCAGGCAGGCAGCCTGTTCCTGATCGATCCTCAGACAGATGAATTGATATTTGAAGTGGTATTGGGCCCGGTAGCGTCCAACCTGATCGGGCGACGCCTGCCGCCCGGCGCCGGACTGGTCGGCCAGGCTGTGCAAGTGGGCCGCCCGCTGATTGTCAACGACGCCAAGCGGCGCAAGGAATGGTTCGACAAAACCGATGAACAGACTGGCTTTGATACCCAGGACTTGTTGGCTGTTCCCATGCGTATTCAGGACCGTGTCATCGGTGTGATTGAGGTGATCAACAAGGTGAATGGTGCGCCTTTCACCACCGCGGACCAGGAGTTGCTGACCGCATTTACCAGCCAGGCGACGATTGCTATGGAAAATGCCCGTCTCTATACCATGACCGACCAGGCGTTGGCCGAGCGCGTGGAGGAACTTTCGGTAATGCAACGCATCGATCGGGAGCTGAATGCCAGCCTGGATATCGAGCGCGCTATGCGCATCACCCTGGATTGGGCGCTGCGCCAGTCCAGGGCCGAGGCCGGCCTGGTGGGCGCGGTGGAAGAAGATGGCATTCGGGTGATGGTTTCCCAGGGATATACAAACGAGGTCGTTATTTCGCAGAATGGCGGAGATGGCAACCATCACCCTGCGTTGGTCGACTTACCGGCATTGCGCGATGCTGTGGAGAAGGGGCAGGCACGCCGGGTGTTAGCAGAAGAATTTGCCCGTGGAGAGAAATTCAGCCTCTTGAAAGGGGCGCGGTCGCAAATCGTCAGTCCCATCCGGCGAGAGACAACTACCATTGGTGTTCTGCTCTTAGAGAGCACGCGCGTCGATGAAAACCCGCAGCAGTTCCTGGACTTTCTGGCCCGTTTGAGCGACCACGCCGCGATTGCAATTGCCAACGCCAGACTGTACGAAGAAGTTAAAGAAGCCAACCTGGCAAAATCCCGCTTTGTTTCGTTTGTGGCTCACGAGCTGAAAAACCCGATGGCTTCGATCAAGGGGTATACGGAGCTGGTGTCTACGGGTATGGCAGGCCCGGTAAACGAAATGCAATCGAGCTTTCTATCTACCGTGCGCTCCAACGTTGACCGGATGAATACGATTGTCTCGGATTTGAACGACCTTACCAAAATCCAGGTGGGCAATCTGCGTCTGGATTTCAACGCGGTGAAAATTTCGACTGTATTGGAAGATGTAGTGCGCTCGTTGAAACGCCAGATTGAGGAAAAAGGCCAACAAATGACCATGAACCTGCCGGACGACTTGCCTGCAGTTTGGGCAGACGCCTCGCGCCTGGCCCAGATTTTGACTAATCTGGTCAGCAATGCACAAAAATATACCCCTGAAGGTGGCGGGTTCGATATCGGTGCGGAGCGCCAGGTGGCGCAGGATAGCTCATTGGCTGGCGCGAAATATGTCCATATCTGGGTCAAAGATCAGGGTATCGGAATTTCAGAAGAAGATCAGAAGAAGATTTTCCAGCAATACTTCCGCACGGATAACGCCAAAGAAATGGCTTCTGGCACAGGGCTTGGTTTATCGATTACCAAGAGTCTGGTCGAACTGCAAGGTGGGCGGATCTGGTTCGATAGCGTGTTGGGCCAGGGCACTACGTTTCATTTTACGCTGCCGGTGGCTGAAACTCAGTAGCTGGCGACGGTCGGCCAGCCTGTGCAAGGTGACATGATTACGGATGGTGAACATTGTATAAATCGAGTTTGGGAGCATTGCCATGAGCCTGACTTCGGTGGTCGGACAATCGCAGCAGGCGTTGGATGGGCGTGAAGCCGGTTTGCAAGCCATGCGGCGAGCGTTGGATCAGGTCGGCCGGCAGTCGGTGGCTTTTGGTTGGGTGATCGCCTCACACGTCTATGTCTTGCAAGACGTGCTGGCTGGAGCGGCAGACTTGTTGGGCAATGTGCCACTGCTTGGATTTTCCAGTTCGGCCGAACTGAGCGCTGCTGGCCGCAGCCGCCGTTCGGTGGTGGTGGCGCTGGTCTGTGCCGAAGATGTCCAGGGGCGCGCCGGCTGGTGGCCCAACTTTGCCCAGGATACCCGTGTCTGTGTGCAGGCGATGTTGCAATCGATGCGGCCCGATCCCCAGGCGGGAGAAAGCCTGTTGCTGGTCGCAGATGGGTTGAATGGAGACGCCGCGTTGCTTTGCAATATGCTGTCGGAGACTGGTCTGATGGCCGCCGGCTGCCTCGCTGGCGGAGAATTGTGGCGCGGGCGTACGTTTCAGTTGGGCGGGCGGCAATCGGGTAACGGCGGGCTGGCTGCAGCGGTTCTGAGTGGCAACGTGGCGATGGGCGTAGGGGTGGCGCATGGCTGGCGCCCGGTAGGAGCCTTGTCGCGGCTGACTCGGGTGCAGGGGCAGTGGGTGCGCACCCTGGATGACCAGCCGGCCAGCGAAACCTATGCTCGCCTTTTTGGCTACCCGGCGCGCGAATGGAGCCATTCTCCGCTGAATGACCTGGTGCGCCTCTACCCGCTGGGCGTTCACGATGCCCAGGGTATGAAAGTGCGTTCTCCGCTGCGCGTCGAGGTGGATGGCAGTTTGCGCATGAACACAGCTTTGCCAGAAGGCGGCCTGGTAGATATCCTGGTCGGTTCGCAGCAAGGCTGCCAGCAAGCCGCGGCGCGTGCCGCCCGGCAGGCATTGGCTGCGCTCGGCCCAACCCGGCCGTGCCTGGCGATTCTGCTGGCCGATATGGCCTGGCAGTCGTTGCTGGAATTGGATGCGAATGTCGAAGTGGATGCGGTGCGCGAAATCATCGGCAAAGATGTGCCCCTGGCGGGCGGCTATACCCTGGGGCAGATCGCTCGTCTCTCGCCAGATGGCCCGGTGGAGCTCTTCAACCAGCACATCCTGCTCTTGCTTTTTGGCAGCAGAGCGGTCGAAGGCGAGGATATCCGTCTTTGAAATTCGTCTTTTAAATAAAGCGGGTGGCCCACAACGTGGGCCACCTGTTTTTTGAGGGGTTATCTGATGATGGCGGGGAAGTAGATGGTGCGTATACGGGTGCTTTTTGGAGAGTTGAAAAGCCCATCAGTTTGCCAGTCGTTTTCCTTCACAGAACCTGATTTGGTCCACATCCGGCATTTCATTGCAGGAAATGTCAGTGCGCCGTCCCTTAAATTTAGTTCCGATATGGATTGCGGATTACGACAGGCTAAAGATTAATAGAGCATTAATAAGTCGAATCGTAGCCTCCCCACTCATTCCCCCTTTGGATCGAGCGGTACCCAGCCCTGGCGCAAGGCATATAGGGCGGCCTGGGTGCGGTTATTGACGCGCAATTTCTGGTAAATTGTCGTCAGGCGGTTGGTGATCGTCTTTTCAGAGATGTTCAATTTTTGGGCAATGGCCGGGTTTTCATCGCCTTGTGCGACCAGGCGCAAGACGTCCATCTCCCCGTCGGACAGGCTTTCGAGTTCCTCAGGGACGTTCTTCGGCTGGCTGAGGCGGCGAAATTCATCCAACACCCGCGCGGCAACGCCAGAATCGATCAGCGCCTCGCCGCGCGAAACGGCCAGAATCGCCCGCATCATTGCCTCTTCATCGGCGTCTTTGAGCAGATAGCCGCGCGCCCCGGCCATGATTGCCTCGAAGATCAGGCTATTGCTGCGTTGGACGGTGAGCATGATGATCCCGGTCTGCGGGTTTTCAGCCACGATCTGCCGCGTCGCCTCGATGCCATCCAGCACCGGCATTTGAATGTCCATCAAGATCACCTCGGGCTTCAGGCGGCGGGCCATCTCGACAGCTTCTTTTCCGTCCTGTGCTTCACCTACCAGCTCGATTTCCGGGGTTTCCTGGATCAACTGGCGCAGACCGCGGCGAATAATGGCGTGATCATCGACGATTAACAGGCGAATGGGCGGCATGGCTATTCTTCCTGAAGCGGAAGTATAACACTGATTTCGGTACCTTTGCCGGGTTGGCTGCGAATTTCCAGGCTGCCGCCGGCTTCTTGCACGCGTTGTTCGATGCCGGCCAGCCCCAGGTATTTGCCGTGTACCGTTTTGGGCAGCGTGGCAGGGTCAAAACCTCGCCCATCGTCGCGGATGCTCAGGCGGATTTCCCGGGCTTCGCTCATTTCCAGCACGACCCAGGCAGTGGTGGCCTGAGCGTGCTTGACGACATTGTTCAGCGCCTCCTGAACGATACGAAACAGGGCCAGTTCCATCGACTTGGGTATGCGCTCGCCCGGGCCATTGACATCCAGCAGGATGTGCACGGGATAATATTCGGCGAAGCCTTGCGTTAACTCACGCAGGGCAGGGATGACGCCTTGTGTTTCGAGCGCCAGCGGGCGCAGGGCAAAAATCGAGCGCCGCGCTTCGACCAGGCTGGCGTTGACTAACGACACCACTTCGTCGATTTCTGTCTCGATCTGTGCCGGATCGTTTCGCACCAGCTTGCGCCAGCGGCGTACGCGCAGCAACAGCGCGGCCAGGTTTTGTGCCAGGCTATCATGTATTTCTTGTGCAATACGGCTGCGTTCCTGGGATATCGCTTCCGACTCGGCCAAGCGCTGCTTTTCCAGGTTGGCGCGTGCCAGGGATTCTTCGGTTTGTTTACGTTGAGTAACATCTTGTTTGATGGCAATAAAGTGGCTGATCTGGCCGCCAGGGTTATAAACAGGAGAGATGATCATTTCTTCGACGTAAAGATGGCCGTCCTTATGCCGATTGGTTATCTCTCCGCCCCAAACCAGGCCAGCCAGGATGGTATTCCATATCTCCTGGTAGAACTCGCTGCTATGCATACCGGATTTTAGTATGCTGGGTTTCTGGCCTATTGCTTCCTGGGCGGTGTAACCGGTGATGCGGGTGAAGCTGGGATTAGCCCAGAGGATGACGCCCTCCCGGTCGGTGATCACGATTCCATTCGCGGCTGCCTCGAGCGCCTGGCTTTGCAGGTGCAGGCGTTGTTCAGCCTGTCGCTCCCGGCTGATGTCGCGCAGGATAACCAGTTGGCCGAATGTCTGCCCATTCCGGCTACGCAGGGGGGTCGTACGTAGTTCGATGTGTAGGCCCTGCGAAAGCTCCATACGAGTTTGTACCTGTGATCCCGGGTCGCTGCAGCATGCTTCGCCAAGTCCATTCCATCCGGTGAGCGCTATCCGGACGTCTCTGCCGATAGCTGAATTACGGTCCACGTGAAGCATTTCCCGGGCAGTACGGTTGATGTCCACAATCCGATTATGGTCGTCCAGAACCAGGATGCTGTCCAGTAAGTGATCAAAGATTGCATCGTGAGCAATTGGGATGATGTCGAATATCTGGTAGCGGAAAATACTCCAACTATAGAGCGCATTACACAGAATCAACGCGTAAGGAGTCAGGTCCAGGCCAGGTATTGGAAGTAACCGATCCAAGTAAATCAGGTTGGCGATAATGGGTAAGGAGACGCCGGCCAACATAGAAATTGCCTGCCGCCCATAGACGGCAGGGTAACGCAGGATCGCCCAGGCCAGCGCCAATGCGCCGAGGGCGAGCAGCGAGTAGACATAGACCGTGATGACCAAAAACCAGGCACCGTGCCGGTAGATGGAAGGCATGCCGAATGTAGTTGCCGGGATGACCTCTGCCCAGACCAGGTGATGAATTTCGTTCGTCCAGACCAGTAAAAGAGTAATTGCCGGAATAATCCAAAGTGCAAGCCGGGCTCGGCGCGTTAGCCACTGATCCTGGCGGGTATATTCCAGTGTAAACAGAAACCAGAATACGGGCACGCTGACGACCCCCAGGTACTGGATTTTCGAGAGAAGTATTTTTGTCGCCGGGCTGAGGGTCAGTTTTTCTAGCCCGCTGGTTAGCGCCCATAGCATTCCGCCGAATTCCAGGAACAAGAAAGGCATTGCCCCTGGCGCGGCGCGACGCCTCCAGGCTATCCATACCGTGCCGATGGAAAGTCCGGCCAGCACCAGAAGGAGGAGAAAAAGCAGCAAAAATTCCCAGCGCATGAATTAACCGGCAAAGATTTGATCAACGGAACATGGCAATTCCCAGAATGAGTAAAGCCAGGCTCGCACAGTAGATAGCGAAAATGTGCAAGGGCCGCCGCGTCAGGTAATTGAGCAACCAGCGGATCGAAAAATAGCCGACTATTGCTGCTGCCAGGAAGCCGGGGATGAAAGTGGGTAGCAGTGTGGAGAAGGATGGCATTTCGAGCAGATCCAGGCTGGCTAACAGGCCGGCTGCCAGCATGATCGGTACGGACATCAGGAAGGCAAAACGCGCTGCGCCAGGGCGCTGCAGGTCGCGTGCCATGCCACCGGCGATGGTGGCGCCAGAACGAGAGATGCCCGGAAAGATCGAGAGCGCCTGGGCGCAGCCAATCCATAAGGCGTCTTTCCAATTCAGTTCATTGAGCGAGCGAGTGCGCTTGCCCCAACGTTCCACTGCCAGCAGAAACCCGGCGGTGACGAACAAGAATGCGGCTGTGGCAACCGGGCTTGCAAAGGCAGCTTCGACTGCATCTTTGATCAACAGGCCAAGAATGCCAGCCGGTATCGTGGCCAGGATCAGGTACCAGCCCAGGCGTGCTTGAGGATCATCGAAGGGCGCTCGATGGAGCAGACCGCGCACGAAAGCACGTAAAATACCCATCAGGTCCCGCCAGAAATAGACGATCACGGCGATGAGTGTGGGCATTTGGACCAGTACGTCGAATATAAAGGCCTCGCCCTCCGGGATTTGCCAGCCCAATAGATAGGGAACAATGACCAGATGGGCTGAACTGGACACAGGCAGAAATTCAGTCAGTCCTTGAACGATGCCGAGCAGGATGGATTGGAGTAGAGTCATAGCGTAATGTAGTCAGTAATCTGGGATCAATGGTTAGCCGTCAGCAATCAATAACTTGCTGAGAAAATCATCGGCGAAGGCGTCAAAGCGGTCTTCGAGAATCGCCTGGCGCATGTCTCTGGCGAGTTGTAACAGGGTATGCAGATTGTGTATCGAGAGTAAAGTCGCAGCCAGCATCTCACGGGCGATGATCAGATGGCGCAGATAAGCGCGGCTGTAATTCTGGCAGGTGTAGCACGCACAGCCATCATCGATAGGTTGAGGGTCGCGGGCGAACGAAGCGTTGACCAGGTTTAGCCTGCCCGCGCGCGTCAGGGCTGCATTGTGTCGCGCCAGGCGCGTGGGTAAAACACAATCAAAAATATCGACCCCACGGCGCACACCGTTGACCAGATCTTCTGGAGCGCCAACACCCATCAGGTAACGCGGACGATCTTCGGGCAGCACCGCGTCGACCACTTCGAGCATGGCGTTCATCTCATCTTTGGTCTCTCCCACGGAAAGGCCGCCGATGGCATTTCCCGAAAAACCCAGCGAGGTGATGTATTGCGCCGATTGTTCGCGCAGATCGGGAAAAACGCCTCCTTGCACAATGCCGAACAGGGCCTGGTCGGACCGTTTCTTGGCTTGCAGGCAACGCTCTGCCCAGGCATGGGTGCGCTGCAAGGCGCGCTGGTTGTAGTCCCTTTCGTAAGGAGGGGCGCATTCGTCGAAAGCCATGATGATGTCTGCGCCTAAATTCTCCTGGATGGCCATTGCTTTTTCAGGCGTGAAACGGTGCAGCGAGCCGTCGATGTGGCTTTTGAAGGTCACGCCATCGCTATCCACTTTGCGATTATCGGCCAGGGAGAAGACCTGGTAGCCGCCCGAATCGGTTAGCATGGGATGCGGCCAGTTCATGAAATGGTGCAGCCCACCTATCTCAGCTACCAATTCATCACCAGGGCGCAGGTAAAGATGGTAAGTGTTCGAAAGCACCAGGCTGGCTCCTAATTGTTCGAGCTGGGCAGGGGTGATTGCCTTAACACTGGCCTGTGTGCCTACCGGCGCAAAAACCGGGGTGAGCAAGTCGCCATGAGGCGTGTAAAAGACACCGGCGCGGGCGCGTCCCTGGCGAGCGTGCAATTTGAAAAGAAAAGGAGTTGGTTCAGAGATCACGATGTCCGATTATACTCTTTTTCGCGGTATAATTCTTGGGCTATTCATTGATATATATCCATCTGGGGTTTATCCTCGGCACATTACTTAGCACGGTAAGCGACGTGCCTTACAAATAAAAATTGCTCTTAACCTGACAGGTTTTTGTGACCTGTCAGGTTTTGGGCCACGCAAAACAGTTTTCGTTATAAGAGATAAGCACAAGTCAAGATTCAGGAGAATAACATATGCAGATCATGAACCTTCCCGGCCCGAAGGCTCGGGCTCTCGTCAAGCGCGACCAACACGTCATTTCCCCTTCCTACCCGCGTGGTTACCCCTTTGCCATGGATCATGGCAAAGGGACTGAAGTATGGGACGTTGATGGCAACCGCTTCCTGGATTTCGCTGCCGGCATCGCCGTGGTTGCCACGGGGCACAGCCATCCCAAAGTGGTCAAGGCCATTCAGGAGCAGGCCGAAAAATTCATCCATATCTCTTCGGATTTCTACCACACGAAATGGATCGAGCTGGCTGAGAAAATCGATGAAATTGCGCCGTTCAAAGACAATGCCGTTTGTTTTATGACCAACTCCGGCACCGAAAGCGTCGAAGCGGCCATCAAGCTTGCTCGCCAGAACAGTCGCGCCAGCCAGTTTATCGGCTTCCTGGGCGGCTTTCATGGCCGGACAATGGGTGCGGTCTCCTTCACAGCCAGTAAACCGCTCTATCATCGCGATTTTTATCCATTGATGAATGGCGTCACCCACGTTCCTTTTCCCGATCCTTACCGCCCAATCCTGGATGTCAAGCCCGGCGAGGACTATGGGGTGAAGGTCGTTGAATACATCGAAGAACAGATTTTGGGTCGTCTGCTGCCTCCCGAAGATATCGCTGGCATCCTGGTAGAGCCAATCCAGGGCGAAGGCGGTTATGTCGTCCCCACGCCGGGCTTTTTCCCGGCGTTGCGCCGGCTGTGCGACAAGCACGACATCATTCTCATTGTGGATGAAGTACAGTCGGGGGTGGGGCGCACAGGCAAGTGGTGGGCTATCGAACACTTTGGTATTGAGCCGGATATCGTCTGCGCTGCAAAAGGCATTGCTTCAGGGATGCCATTGGGCATTATGTTTGCCAAAGAGCATCTGGTCACCTGGCCGCGTGGCTCGCATGGCAACACTTATGGCGGCAACCCGATTTCTTGTGCTGCTGCCCTGGCGACACTTGAATTGGTCGAGACCGAGTACATGCAGAACGCTACCGAGATGGGTGAGTATTTGATGGATATCTTGCAAGAGATCCACTCACGGCACCCCTCCATGGGCATTGTACGCGGTAAGGGCCTGATGATCGGCGTCGAGTTTGTCAAAAATCCTGAGACCAGATATCCGGACGAAAAACTGCGTGATTACACCGTCGACAACGCTTTCTTGCGCGGCCTGTTGCTGCTCGGCTGTGGGAAGAGCACCATCCGTTTCGCACCGCCCTTGAGCGTTACCCGGGGTGAAATTGACCAGGCCATGGAAATCTTCGAAGATGCGTTAACCGCCAGCGAGCGTGGCCAGGAGCCATTGTTGGGCGCCCAGAGCGAGGTGCACACGATTGCTGCCTGATTTCCGCGTCCGCCAGCGAGATTATCTGCTCGAGATTTCCCGGGCGATAACGCAGGAACTCGACCCGGCGAAACTCTTGTCGCGCATATTGAGTATTTCAATCGAGATGCTGGCAGGACAGGCAGGTTTAATTGCATTGCGAGAACAGGGGCGATGGCGGGTGTCTGTATCCCAGGACATTGCCCCTGCTTTCTTGCGCCAGTTGGAGCCATTGCTGGCTACCGTGCCAGAGCATGAGCAGCCGGCCCAATACGAACTGCCGGAGATCAATCGCCTGCTGCAAAGCCTGACGCGCGCCGCCAGTTTTGGCCTGTTGACAGGCGTCGCTTTGCCGCTGATGGCGCATAACCAGGTTATCGGTGTTTTGTTCGTTTTCCGCAGTTATCCGAGCGTGTTCTCGGCGAATGACAAGGCGTTGTTGCAAAGTTTTGCGGACCAGGCAGCAATTGCCGTCCACAATGCCCAACTCTATACGCAGTTGCGCCACGAAGAACGGCGCATTGTCGCCCTGCTGGATTCGGTCGCCGATGGCATCCTGATCCTGGCGGCAGACCACACTATCGAGCACTGCAACCCCGCATTTTCGCGTCTGTTGGGCCTACCAGCGGAACAGATCCGCAACCACCCCCACGACGAGGTGATCCATTGGACCAGGCAGAAGGACGGCCTGACTCTGGAACAGGCCGAAGCTGGCGGTTGGCCGCTCACCCCGAATGCTACCCTTTACGTGGAGGGCGACCTGGAACGCCCCGGAAAGCCGCCCCTGCCGGTGGGGATCACCTATGCACCGCTGCTCAGCACCGAAGGTTCTTTGCTCAACATCATTGCCTCTGTGCGCGATATCACCCGTTTTCGCGAGGCCGAAGAGCTGAAAAGTACATTTGTCTCGGTAGTGAGCCATGAACTGAAAACCCCGGTGGCCCTGATCAAAGGATATGTCAGTACGTTGCGTCGTGAAGATGCTTCCTGGGATCGTGAGATTATAAAGGATAGCCTGGAGGTGATTGAGGAGGAGGCGGACCGGCTGACTGAGCTGATCGAAAACCTGCTGGATGCCTCTCGTTTGCAGGCTGGCGCGCTTTCGATCAATCTGGCGGACGTCGATCTGTCACTGTTGGCCCGGCGCATTGCGGAACGTTTTCAAACACAAACCAATCGCCACCAGATTGTGGTGGGTTTTCCGCCGCAATTTCCGGTGATTTTAGGTGACGAACACCGCCTGGCACAGGTATTATCGAATCTGATATCCAATGCAATTAAATATTCGCCTGGTGGTGGTGAAATTCGTGTCACTGGACAGGTGCATCCGCAGCAAGTGGTGATTTGTATCAGTGATCAAGGCCCAGGGATTGCGCCGGGTGATATTCCCTACGTTTTTGATCGTTTTTACCGCGCCTCGGAATCATCGCGCACCACCAAAGGGGCAGGGTTGGGCTTATACCTGGCCCGGGCGGTGGTTGAGGCGCATGGCGGGCGCATCTGGGTGGACCCAAAACCCGATTCCGGTGCGCGAATTTGTTTCTCTTTGCCGCGCGATACGGCCTGATGCCGGGCGCTTGCGCAAGACAAACTATCTTCTAGCTTTTGGAGTATTCTAATTATGGCAAAAACTCAAGTCAGTTGTCCAAATTGCCGTCAGCCGGTCGTCGCGGATGTTGAGCAATTATTCGATGTTAATGTTAATCCTCAGGCGAAAGCACAGTTGCTTTCTGGCTCTTTTAACCTGATCCAGTGCCCGATGTGCGGCTACCAGGGCAATCTGGCGACCCCGATTGTGTATCATGATCCGGAGAAGGAGCTATTGTTGACTTATGTGCCTCCTGAGTTGGGTCTGCCGCGCAACGAACAGGAACGCCTGATCGGAAACCAGATCAACCTGGTGATTAATAAGCTCCCGCAGGAGAAGCGGAAAGGGTATCTTCTAAACCCGCAAACTACACTCACACTTCAAGGGTTGGTAGAGCGGATTCTGGAAGCAGACGGCATCACCCGTGAAATGATCCAGGCGCAGCAGCGCCGCCTGAGTCTGGTACAACGCCTGGCAAATACCTCAGATGAAAATGTGCTCGCTGAGATCATCCAGCAGGAAGATAAAGAAATCGATGCAGACTTTTTTAACATTCTGAATCGTTTGATGGAAGCTGCTGTAGCCAATGGAGACCGCCAGTCAGCCCAGCGTCTGACGGATGTTCAGAAAAGCCTGCTCGAACACGCAACTTTTGGCAAGAAATTGCGGGATCAATCGAAGGAAATCGAGACCGCCCTGGCCGACTTACAGAAAGCTGGCAAAGATCTGACTCGTGACAGACTGTTGGAATTGTTGATCGACGCCCCAAATGAAACGCGCCTGAGTGCCCTGGTCAGCTTTGCCCGCCAGGCGATGGATTACCAGTTCTTCCAGTTGCTCAGTGATCGGATCGAACGTGCCCGCGGCGATGGACGCACCCGCCTGGCTGACTTACGCAGCCAGCTTTTGCAGATGACTCAGGAAATCGACCGCCAGATCGAGGCGCATCGCCAGCAGATCCGCCAGCTAATCGAGGCGTTGTTGGGTGAGCCAGATATGGGCGCGGCCCTCTCGCAGGCGTTACCCGCAATCGATGAAATGTTTGTCCAGGAAGTCCAACAAATGTTGGCCGAGGCGCGCCAGAGCGGCGACCTGGATCGTTCTGGCAAATTGCAGAAGATTATCGAAGTTTTGCAAAAGGCCAGCGCACCGCCTGAACTGGAATTGATTGAGGAATACCTGAACGCACTGGATGAGAAGGCGATGCGTCAATTCCTGGAAGACCACCAGGATGAGATCAGCCCGGAATTTACCGAATTACTGGGCAACATTATGATGCAGGTTCAAGAAGGGGATGACAAGCAATTCGCTGCTCATGTTGTGCAGGCAAACCGCGTGGCGCTGCATTTCAGTATGCAGCGCAATTTACGGACTGGCTGATCGTATCGTGAGAGTTATTGGTGAGCGGCGCCCCAAGAGTGGGGCCGTCGCTCACCAAACCCGACTTTTTAGACGACCCTCCAACAGGGCTACAATAAAGACCTTCGGCTATAAAGAACGATTTACAGGGGGTTTTCCAGGCGCAGGCCATGCCCGCGCACGGTAACAATATATTCGTGGTGAGGATCGATTTGGGAGATCCGGTCGCGCAATCGCCGCACCAGGGCATCCAGCGCCTGCTCCGATACGTCGAAGACCTGCCCCTCGCCCCATACCGCGGCGACCAGTTCTTGTCTGGAGACAACTTTGCCCTGGTTATCATACAAAATTTCCAGCAGGCGAAACTGAGAAACAGAAAGGGGAGGCAATACTTCAACCTCATCGCCGGCTTTTTCATCGGCGCTGCCCTTTTGGGATGGGCGAACCCACACCCGGCGAGAACGTTTTTCCAGGCGCAGGCGCCTGCCTTCCGGTTCGATGTGTGTTGCCGGTTCGGGCAGCAAAATGTCTGGCCCGGCGCCTTCATCCAGCGGTACGGTCGCATCCGAACTCAGGTAGACGAATTTTTGCGCCAGGGCGATTTGGATGATATCACCATCCTGGAGCAGGATCGTCTCTTTCAGAGCCTGTCCGTTGTAATGTGTGCCATTCTTGCTGCCCAGGTCCTCGAGGTACACACCCTCTGGTGTGGTGCGCAAACGCACGTGGTGGCGTGATACCTGCCGGTCCGGGATGACAATATCGCACCCTGTTTCTCGGCCGATAAGCGTCGTTTTGCGCAGCATCCAGCGTTGGCCGCTAAGTGGCCCTGCCTGAGCAACTAAAATCGCAACTTCGTCGGTATTCCTATCCATTTCCGTCGCCTCCACGATATAATATCATAAATAGCAGGGTATGGGTATATGCCAACACCGCTGAAAGCTGATGAGATTCTACGCGGACGTTATCGTATCAAGCGGATTATCGGGCAGGGAGGTATGGGGAGTATTTACCTGGCCGATGATATGCGCCTGGAAGGCCGCCTGTGCGCCCTCAAAGAAGTTGAGCACGATCGTAGCCTGTCGACCGAATTGTTGAAGCAGGCCCGTGAGCAATTTTTACGTGAAGCCACTGTTCTGGCGCGCCTGGATCATCCCAATTTGCCCAAAGTCTCCGACTTTTTCTCATCTGGCGGCCGCGATTATTTGGTGATGGATTTCATCCCCGGCAAAGATTTGCGCACGATGCTCACTGAAGCGCGCCGCCGGGGAGAGTTTCTTGCTGAACGGGATGTGTTGAATTGGGCCAGCCAGCTTGCCGATGCACTTTCTTATCTCCATGCACAACAACCACCGATTGTACACCGAGATATCAAACCCAGCAATCTTAAATTGACGCCGGCCGGGCTGCTGAAACTGGTCGATTTTGGCCTGGTGAAAATCCTGGCTTCAGATGAAGTCACCATCACCATTTTGCAAGGGCGCGGCACTGCCCTCTATACGCCCCTGGAGCAGTATGGAGGGGATACGGGACACACGGATGCACGCAGCGATATTTACGCCTTTGGTGCTACGCTTTATCATTTGTTAGCCAACCGCCCTCCTCCGGAGGCGCGGGAGTTGTTCCTAAACCCGGACGCTCTGACCCCGCTGCGCCAGTTGAACCCCAATGTCAGCCAGCGGACAGAACGCGCTATCTTATGGGCGCTGAGTCTTCACCCTGATGAGCGCCCGCAAAATATAGAAAATTTCCGGCAGGCTCTACTGGGGGATTGGGATCCGTCCGTCCGCCCGCGTGCTCCCTTGCCGGCGCCTTCGTTGGCAGATTTGCTGTCTTCACCGATGGATCGGGTCCTGGTGTGGATTTCGGCAGGGTTGCTGTTGTTCAGCCTGGCAGTGTCTCTGTTTTGATAAGACGAACGGTTCAGGGCGGGGGCTGGCGGTCCTGGGGCTCTTCAGGCACGACACGATGTCTGGATTCATTGATTTGTTGCCAGGCCAGGGTAGCCAACAGGCCGGAAAGCGCTCCACTGATCGTACTCACGACCACACTCATCGAGAAAGAAAGGCCAAATATTCCTTCATTGTCGGGCCCGCGACGAAGCGCCAGGAGCGAATAGGCCAGCAGACCGCCAATCAGCGCCATAAAACCGGCTCGGATTCCCCAGCGCACCTGTCCAGTCCGAGTGGAAAGCCGGTATGTGCTCAGGGCGATGGAGGCAGAAACCAGAACGGCAACGATCCAATCCACTAACCGGGGCTGCCCGGTTTCTTTGGGTGGTTCCGGTGTTTCCTCGGGCTCAAGCGTGGCCGTGGGAGGGGCAATCGTAGCAGTGAAAGTCGGCTCCAGCGTAGGGGTGAAAGTAACCACTTCGCCGCCCGGCGTGGGGATATCTACTCGAATTACCGGCGACTGGGCATTTTCGCTTTCGGCGTGGATTTCGAGCGTGCCAGGGCTGTTGACCGCGTACGTCGTGCGAGCGATGCCATGTTGGGTGAATTCTACCTGGCGGATCGTTGTGGCCTCTGATCCATACGAAAAAACGAAGTTGACCGGGGTACCGTCGGGAACCGGGTTGCCGTTATAATCGACGATCACACCGGTGCGTAATGGGATTACATCCCCCAGGCGGAACTCGGGCGTAGGTGTCGGTTCGGGCGTTGCCACTGCGGTGCCTGTGATTACCGGGGCGGGCAGATCGAGCTGCAGTGGAATCGGAATGGCCGGATTGGGAAACAGAGCTGCATTCAAGTTATAGCCAATGCCAGCGACGGATACTGGCGATGCTCCAGGAGCGCGCAGTTCGCCGAAAAGCAGATAAGCCGCAACGTCAACAAATTGCGGCCCCTTGCCGTACAGGCTGTAATAAGCAGTCAGTTTGGTGATATTGGTGGCATCCAGATAAAAGGGCGCGCAAAAGGCAAACACATATAGCCGCTTCTGCTGGAATAGATCAGGTCGCTCTGTGAGAAACTGTTCGAGCGTCTGAAAGGACGGAACATCACTGCGATTGCTGAGCATGGCGAAGACGATCCAGTTGGCGCGAGACAGGTCCCGTTCCAAAGGGGTAGTGTTTTCCTGCGAGTTTAACATCGCCTGTAAATCGTCCAGCGAATAGGAAGAGAGATTGTTGGGTGATACCTGCCCGCCTGCCTGTGGCCCGTACAGGCGAATGGTGGCATCTTGTAGCGCTCTCAATTCGAGCAAAGGATACGGCGTGCAGGTGCTGCATTGCTGGCCGGTACGTGTATCGCTGATGAACACAATGCGATCATTCAAGTTGGGCGGATCGGGTACGGTGACATCCAAATCGGCCTGTGCAGGGCTGAGCAAAGTGACGCTGCGCCGGGCCACTTCGAACGTGACCTGAGTGGACCTCCCCAATTCGTCCGGCCCTACCGGGTTTTGCTGGACAATGCTCGGCAAGAAGTTGGGATACAGGCGCGCTTTGAGCGTGAGGATGCGTAGTACCGAGGCATCGACACGCTGGGCGAAAGCCGGGTCGTCGCGGTATTTCTGGGCGAAGAAGTCTAATGTACGGGTTGCAGCCGTGTACGAGTCGGGATCATTGGCGCTGGCAAAATCCCCGATGTAAAGCAAGTCATTCCCCGCGAGAAAAGCGTTCAAGGCTACCCGGCGGGCATCGAATGATTGGTCGGTCAGATCGTAAAAACGGCGCACTGCCAGGTTGCCCAGGTCTGCGCTGACCATCACGCCGCCATTGCTGCGCCAGGCCTTCAGCGGGGGCAGTTCGATTAATAAGCCCAGGGCTTGAGGGTCGAAACTGACAGGCCGGGTCGTGGCGCGGATGTTGCCTTGCAGGCCCTGGTAACGAATGTGAGAGGCCAGCAAGGCGTCGCTGGTCTCTTCTGGTGTGGCGGCCTGGCCGGTGACAGCAAAGAAAGGCGACAGGTCGAAAGTGGTCAGCTCATCCAGCGATTTACGGACGGTGGCTACTTCTTCCTCGGGCAGCCGGTCGGAATTGCCGTGACCCGGGAAATATTTTGCTACCACGGCAACTCTGTCTTCGCTTCCCTGGTGTACCCCGCGAATGTAAGCGCGCCCCATTTCGCCAACCCAGTAGGGGTCGCCGCCAAATGTGCGTGTAGATAAATTTTGGGTTGTTTCCAGTTGCGGTGATTCCAGCACATCCAGCGATGGCCCCAGGAGCAGGTTAATTCCCATTGCCGCCAGCTCTTTGCCCAAAATATTTCCCACCTGCGCTGCCAGATCGGGCGTCCATGTTGCCCCAATGGCCATCTCGTTGGGCATGTTGGTCAGGCCGTGCAGAATTTGGTCGTATGGATAGCCGTCGCCTTCCTGCGCAACCGCAGCGAATAAAGGAACATATATTGGTACAAAACTGGTCTCGCCGCTGGGGCTGGTTATCGGTTGCAGCGATGAGTTCCATTCGCTTTGCTGCAACTGGCGGATCACATCTCTCACACCTGCCAGGGTTACGTCCGGTTCATTCGGCTCACCAATGATATTGTTGTTCAACCTGGAAAGCGCCACGCCGCTGACGTGATATCGGGTAACCAGGCTGTAGATTTGCGAGGTAGGCCCGACATCGGTACCCTGGAAAGTAACCAGGAACAACTGCCCAACGCGCTCCTCCGGCGTCATCCGTTCCAGAAGGGCAGTCATCTGGTCGGAGGGTGTGGGCGTTGTAGTCTGCGCCCGCGCAAAGGGGACGATTGCAAAAAGGTTGGCCGCGATGAGCGCCAGAATGATCAGGCTGTTGAGCAGAAACAGGCGAAGTCGCACGGCGTAATTGTAGCCCATGTTTGAATGAAATTCGAATTCAACCCGCGGATTCGATAGAAATGATTTCGTGCAGCAACTGGCGGCGCGCCGCTCCGCTCAGCGCTTCCAACCGGCGGATGCCCAGGGGGTCGATTTCCTGGCGCAGCAGACGCAGGGTTTGTTCATCTGGCACAGGAGTTTCCCGGATATCCCCGGCGATTTCCAGTTCGAAACCGGTGTGTGCCTGGATGTGAGCAATCTCGACACCCGGATGGTAGGTTATCAGGCGCATGGCTGGCTGTTCCGGCGTTCCGCCGCCAAAATCGAACTGGCCCAGGTCGGTGACCAGATAGCGCGGGCCTGAGCCGTGCCGCCGTGCGGGGTTGTAGCCCATCCCGGAAATAAAATCCAGCTTGGAAACAAAGGTCAACCGGGAATGGCGTGGCACATATAAATGAATATCGTCGATGAAAGTGGTTACATCCGGAATCCCGCCTGTGCCGGGCAGGCGCATGCGCGGGCGTTGGTAATTGTTTCCGAAAGCAATATTGTTGAAGTTGCCTGCCTTATCGACCTGCGCCGGGCGGAAGAATTCTTTAGGCCGCAGGCGGGGCAAGATATCTGCTGCGGCGCGCGCAAAACCGACATTGTTCAGCGAGCGGTCCAGCCACAGGCTTTCCACCCGGGTCAGGCCCAGTGGGGCAGGCTGCCGGCAGATCCCCTGGCCGATGGCCGAAGTAAAATACAAATTGGGCGCGTGGGTGTGCCGGGCAAGCAGATAAGCCGCGGCTACCAGCGGGGTTGCCAGCCCCTGGGCCACCACTTCGCCGTCTTTTACCTGGCGGGCGATGCAAAACACCATCATCTCATCAGGCGTGATATCCATGTTTGACCGCTTTCAAAACCTTTTCTGCCAGGATTGGATCGTCGGTAAATATTCCGTCAACACCCATTTCGAACATCCGGCGCATATCTTCTTCACGGTTGACAGTATAAACAAAAATCTTCTTGCCGCGCTGGTGTGTGCTTGCAATCAGGCCAGGAGTCACATCACCCAATTCCGGGTGTAAACTTTGATACCCCAACCACCGCCCCGGCCACGAGCGGGCCAGCAAGCCAAGGAACCCATTTCCGGCTAACAGGCCGGCGGGCGCCTCGGGCAGCAGCCGGCGGATGCGCAATAAAGCGATTGGGTTGAACGAAGAAAAGAATACCCGCTGGCCCACCCGGCAGCTTTTAACCAATTCGGCGACTTTTTCGGGGAGCTGGTCTGTTATCGACGTATAGTTGGTCAGTTCGACGTTGATGTAGGTAAGCTGCCCGACCGCTTTGAAGACTTCTTCCAGGGTGGGAATGGCTTCGCCCTGAAAGGCGACATCAAAATGGCTGCCTGCGTCCATTTTCCTGAGCTCAGCCAGGCGCAGATGTTTGACATAGCCGCGGTGCAGGGTAGTACGGTCGACTGTCTGATCGTGAATGACCACGACCTGTCCATCGGCGGTCAGCTTGGCATCCAATTCGATTGCATCGGCACTTTGCTGCAGCGCCAGCTTGAAAGCCGCCAGGGTATTTTCTGGCGCATAGGCGCTGGCGCCGCGATGGGCAATGATGGCGGGCCGGGGAAGTTCTGAAAACGGGGTGAACATACGCAGATTTTCCCTTACAGATCTACAAAATAAGCTCCAGCCGCCCGGTCGATCATCTGTGTCGTCATTTCTGGGCTGACATTGAGGTAACGGGCGATATCCAAAATCTGATCACACAGATCGCGCGGGTGAGATGCCCGCAGTTTACGCCCGCGGCGGATATACCATTCCTGCAGCAAGTAAGCCAACCCGGAATTGGTATAAATGACCCCTTTCGATTCCGCTACATCTTTGAAAATCAGCCGGTATTCTTCATAGGTCGGATCACCGATTTCAATTTTGTGGCGCAACCGGCGCAAGAAGGCTTCATCGACTAAGTCCCTGGGCGGCAAGTTCGTCGAGAAAACGGCCAGCACATCGAAAGGCACCTCCACCTTTCTCCCGGTATGCAAGGTGAGGTAATCGATGCGGTTTTCCAGCGGCACAATCCAGCGGTTAAGCAGGTCCCGGGGGCGCACCTGTTGGCGTCCGAAATCATCGATCAGCATGATACCGCCGTTTGCCTTGACCTGGAACGGCGCTTCATAAAACTTGTGTACGTCATCGAAAACCAGGTCCAAACCGGCCAATGTCAGCTCGCCGCCGACGACGATGAAAGGCCGGTTGATGCGCACCCAACGCAGATCGCGGCGCGGCGCGGCACGCAACTGCCCGGTGCCGCCTGCACCGACTTGCAAGCTGCCCGTGCCTCCGGGGGCAGGCGGAGCAGTGTCGTCGGGAACGGTTCGGTGGTTGACTTCGTCATACAACTTTACAATTTGGCCATCAATGTAAAGGGCGTAAGGGATATAAATGTTTTCGCGCAGCATCAGGTTGCCAATTGCCCGTGCAATACTGGTTTTCCCATTGCCAGGTGGCCCGTACAGGAAAATCGACGTGCCTGAATTGACCGCTGGGCCGATGCGCTGTAAAGTGCTCTCGGCGATGACCAGGTGGGCCAGAGAGCGACGCATCTCGTGATCCTGGATTGCCGAGCGGTGGCGAGATTGGGTGATGATGGATTTGTTATAAACGTCCAGCGGCACCGGGGCCGGTCCGGCATATTGGCTGCGCTCGAGCGCCTCGCGGGCGCGTTGCAATCCCAGCCCGGTAATTCCATACACGTATGAGCCTTCTCCCAGGCCGATCTGTTGGGCAGATTTTATTTCGACGAGCTTTTCGCGTTTCAAGATTTCCAGGAGTTGGTCGACTACCCCGGTGAAGGGCAGGGCTAATTCATCCGCCACTTTAAAGCCGCTCATGTATCCTTGAAAGTAAAGCACTTTCAAAGCCAGGTCCTGTAACCACAACGCGGACAGACCGGTGTCTTCGATGCGGGTAATGGCTGGTGGAAGGAAGCCTACCCGGTTGCTATCTTTTTGCGTCAAATAACTTGAGCCTTTGTTGCTGCGTGCCAGACTCATGACCATCTCCGGAAAATGCCATTCAATCGATTCTAAAAATTTTGCGGGCTTTAAGTGTTGCAAGGGATTATAATCTAAGATTGTACAGCTTTATAAGCTGTTCTGGTTTCTTATCTTCTAAATTCATAGGAATAGGGTGTATGAAAATTTCGGTTGTTATCCCGGCGTATAACGAGACTCGGACGATTCGTGAGATTGTCAAGCGCGTACAAGAGACAGGTGTGCCTCAAGAAGTTATCATCGTGGACGATGGATCAATCGATGGGACGCGTGAAATCCTTGCAGACCTGGCCGAACAACATAGCATGATCCGGGTAATATTGCACGACCACAACCAGGGTAAAGGTGCAGCAGTGGTTACCGGAATTCGCCAGGCCACGGGCGATGTAATCATTATCCAGGATGCCGATCTGGAATATGATCCCAGGGATTTCCCCGCCTTGCTGAAACCGATTCAGGAAAATATCGCCGATGTAGTCTTTGGCTCGCGCTTTTTGGGTGCTCCCCGGCGTCCCACCATGTTTTGGCACATGGTGGCCAATAAATTGCTGACTTTCATGACCAATATCCTGTACGATAACATTTTGACGGATATGGAGACCGGCTACAAAGTTTTCCGGCGTGAGGTTGTCAGCGACATGACCATTCATGCCCGCCGGTTTGATTTTGAACCGGAGTTTACCGCCAAGATTTTGAAGCGCAAGGTGCGTATCTTTGAAGTTCCGATCACTTTCAATCCCCGCAGCTATAACGAGGGGAAAAAGATCAAGCTGCAAGATGCTTTCGCCGCAGTGTGGACGCTGCTCAAGTATCGTTTTGTCGACTGAATTACGGGAATGAGGCTAAGGACGCTGCTCGTCGTCAAGCCCGGCCGGCTTTAGATCGCGCACGTTGAGTTGTAGCGTGCTGTGGCCATTGTATTCGTTCACCTCGAAGGTGTACATCAGGTCGATCATCGAACCCTGTTGAACCTGGCGGTGCCCCAGCCGGAAAGCAATGGCGTCATAAAAAATCCGGCCGTCCGTTACCGTCAGCTTAAGATGGGCATTGTCCTTGCCGACTGGACGGCTGCGGGTGACCTTCGCATTGCGCGAAACGAATACTGCCTGAGGGTTGCCATGCCCAACGGGTTGCAGCCGGTTCAGATCTTTCAATAGATCGGGTTTGAGCTGCGAGAACTCGATCTCAACGTCTGCCAGCAGGGTGGGGCGCAGGTCGAGCGCCCCAAGCTGTTGGCGGGCGCTATCCTTCAAGCGTTGGATCAGTTCGGGCAGCAGTTCATTGCGCACAGTAAACCCGGCCGCCGCGGAATGACCTCCGTGACGGACGAGCAAGTCGGCGCATTGGTCCAGCGCATGGGTGATGTGAAATTCCGGGATGCTCCGGCAGGAGCCGCGGGTAAATTCCTCGCCCCGGTGGGCGACGATTGCCGGGCGGTAATAACTCTCACTCAGCTTTGAAGCAGCCAGGCCGATGACGCCAGGGTTATAGTTTTCGTCGACGGCAAAAAGCAGCAGAGCTTCGGCATCTTCGCTCAGGACGGTCTGTTCGGCGTGGGCCTGTATCTGGCGGGTAATTTGCTGCCGTTCCCGGTTCTGGTTATCCAACAACTGGGCCAGGTATGCGGCTTCCTGCACGTCGTTGGTCAGCAACAGTTTCAGGGCTGCCAGTGCCGAGTCGAGCCGCCCGGCTGCATTCAGGCGAGGCCCGAGCGCGAAACTGACATTTTCAGCATTGATTTGCGCCGGGTTGATTTGCGAAACGCCGATCAGCGACATCACACCCTGGCGCTGGGGTCGGCGCAAAAAATTCAACCCCCGCCGCACCAGGGCCCGGTTCTCACCCGTCAGAGGAGCCAGGTCGGTAATGGTGCCAAGCGCAACCAGATCGAGGTAACTGGCGGCCGGCGAGTCGCTCTCCGGCGAACTGCTGTTTGGGCCAGATTGCTGTAAGAGGGCATCGGCCAGTTTATAGGCAAGCCCGACCCCGGCAAGGTGTTTATCCGGGTAAGCATCACCGCTTTGTTTGGGATTGATTAGCGCGATTGCTTCCGGGATTTCTTCGCCTGGGGTGTGGTGGTCGGTGATAATCAGGTCGAGCCCGTTGCGCCGGGCGTGATTTGCCTCAGCCGGCGAACGGATGCCGCAATCGACGGTAATCACCAATTGCGTGCCAGCCTGGCGCAGCGTATCCAGCGCCTCGATATTCAGGCCGTACCCCTCTTCGAAGCGATTGGGAATGTAGCCTTGCACCCTGGCCCCCAGGCTTAATAGCGCCTGCGTCAGCAAGGCAGTGGCGGTCACGCCATCTGCATCGTAGTCGCCATACACGGCGATCAATTCCTGTTTTTGAATGGCGCGCCGGATGTGTTCGACCGACTGGGCGATCCCCAGCATGTTGGCCGGTTCGCAGCCCGGCAAGGGGCGCGCCTCCAGATATTGGGTGGCAGCTTCTGGTGTGGCATAACCGCGGTTATAGAGGATCTGGCGCAAGATGGGCGAAAAGCCGAGCAGGCTCTGTTCAACGTCGCTTGGGATTTTGTGAGCAATTTGCCAGCGTTTGTTGTCTGAGGATGCCATGCGCTGAAGTATAGCATGTTTTTACAGGGAAATAATGAAATTTTTTCCTGTTGACGAGTAAACCAAAGACTGCTATCATGTATGTTTGGCATGAAGCAAGTACATTCTTCCGTACCTGGTAAGGCGATCTCGGGAAAATTCAGCCGTCACCTGGCCTGGTTGATTCCGGGCATGGGCGTCAAGCGCTGGTTTTTGCTCATTCTCCTGGGTATTACTTTGTTGGGGGTAGGTTTCGGTATCCTGATTCTGGATATCTATCGCACGGCTCCAGATACCTGGTGGCTTCCAATTATTTCGACGGCTTCGTTGCGCTTTTTACCGCGGCCTTTGCGCGTGTTTGTTTTTGGCGGAATTGGCATTGCGATCGTCGCAATCGGTTTTTGGGAGCTTAATCGTTCGATCTTGCTCCCCTTTATCCGGCCCGGGCAGCGGATGGTCGACACGGTCCGCTTGCATCGTCAGAGGGTACGGGGACCGCGCATCGTTGCCATTGGCGGCGGTCATGGTCTGGCAACGATGCTGCGCGGCTTGAAGGAGTATTCGCACAATATCACCGCCATTGTCACCGTCGCTGATGATGGCGGTTCTTCTGGCCGGCTGCGCCGCGAAATGGGTATTCTCCCGCCCGGCGACATTCGTAACTGCCTGGCGGCTTTATCGGACGATGAGGCCTTACTGACACAGATCTTTCAGTATCGCTTCCCCGGTGAACAGGCAGGTATTGGAGGGCACTCGCTGGGCAACCTCTTCATTACCGCTCTGGCTGATATCACTGGCAGCTTTGAAGCGGCTGTAGCCGAATCGGGGCGTGTTCTGGCAGTGCGAGGACGTGTTTTGCCATCCACTTTGCATGACGTCCACCTTTCTGCGGATGTCGCTTTGCCGCATCTGGTAAACCAGGTGCGCGTTCAAGGTGAAAGCCAGATCCCCAAGAGTAATGGGCGGGTGCGGCATGTCTGGCTGGAACCTGGCTCCCCTCCCGCTTTTCCGCAAGCCATCCAGGCCATCCTGGCAGCCGATATCATTGTCGTCGGGCCGGGCAGCCTGTATACCAGCATCTTGCCCAATCTGCTGGTGTCAGATATAACCGAGGCGATACGCGCCAGCCGGGCCTTCAAAGTGTTTGTCTGCAATGTAGCGACCGAGTCCGGTGAGACCAACGGCTACACCTGTGGCGATCACTTGCAGACGATCGAACAACATGTATCTGCCGATCTGTTTGATGTTGCAGTTGCTAATAATTCCTATGATAGTAAGCTCTCAGATGGTGTAGAATGGGTAAAAATTGAACCCGAACTGGAAGATGATTACCGGGTTTTCAAGGCGGATCTGGTTGACACGCTTTACCCCTGGCGCCATGATGCTCGTAAATTGGCCCAGGTGGTAATCGAGTTATTCCAGGAACGCTCTGGACCTTTGGTAGAATAGAGAAAATCTTTAAATCAAAACGATCGAATCTTATATACGGAGGATCAAAATGACAGTTAAAGTAGGTATCAACGGATTTGGCCGCATCGGCCGGCAAGTACTCAAGGCGATCCGGGATTATCATCCCGAGGAGCTCGAAGTCGTCGCTTTCAACGACATTGGCGATATGAAGACGATGGCGCACTTGCTTAAGTATGACTCGAACTACGGCCGCTTCAACGGTGTGGTCGAGGTAAAGGATGATGGCCTGGTGATCGATGGCAAGGCGATCAAGGTCTTCAAGGAAACCGACCCTGCCAATATCCCGTGGGGCGACCTGGGAGTTGAGATTGTCATCGAGAGCACGGGCATCTTCACCGTTAAGAGCGATGGCGTGAACAAGAAAGGCAAGACGGTCAAGGGCGCCGAGAACCACATCACCAAAGGTGGAGCCAAGAAAGTGATCATTTCTGCCCCGGCTGAAGGCGAAGACCTGACTGTCGTGCTGGGTGTCAACGATCAGAGCTACGACCCGGCCAAGCACCACGTCATCTCGAACGCTTCCTGCACCACCAATGGTCTTGCTCCGGCGGTCAAAGTCGTTCACGACAAATACAAAATCGCCCGCGGCTTCATGACCACCATCCACGCTTACACCAACGACCAGAAAATCCTGGACCTGCCCCATAGCGACCTGCGCCGGGCGCGCGCCGCGGCGATGAGCATTATCCCCACTACCACTGGCGCCGCCAAGGCCATCAAGCTGGTGATCCCCAGCCTGGCCGGCAAGCTGGACGGGTATGCGTTGCGCGTACCTACTTCCACCGTCTCGGTGATTGACCTGACCGCAGAGCTGGAAACCGCCACCACCACCGAACAGCTTCGCCAGGATTTCCGCGATGCCGCGGCTGGCCCGTTAAAGGGCATCCTGGGCGCCGAGGACGAGCCGTTGGTCAGCATCGACTTCAAGGGTGACTCGCGCAGCTCGATTGTTGACCTGCCCTTCACCACGGTCATGGGCAAAGAAGCAAGCAATTTCATTAAGCTGGTCGCCTGGTACGACAATGAGTGGGGTTACTCGGTGCGTACCTCTGACCTGGCCGCCCTGATGGCTAAATCTCTGTAAGCATCTGTTGAGCGACGTCAGGTGTCACGCCTTTTGTGACGCCTGACGTCTACGATCATCTGTATAGAGGTCCCTATGTTCGACAAAAAATTGATCACCGATATTGACGTTCAGGCGAAACGCGTCCTGGTGCGCGTAGACTTCAACGTGCCCATCAAAGATGGCAAAGTGGCTGATGACACGCGCATCCGCGCCGCGCTGCCCACCATTAAATACTTGCTGGATCACGGTGCGGCGGTCATCCTGTGCTCGCACCTGGGCCGCCCCAAAGAAGGCCCCGATCCGAAATATTCGATGCGCCCCACGGCAGATCATCTCTCGACGTTGCTGGGTAAGCCCGTCGCTTTTTCCGAAGAGTGCGTTGGGCCGGTGGCCGAAGCGGCTGCAAAAGCACTGAAGCCGGGCGATGTGCTGGTGCTGGAGAACACCCGGTTTTACAAGGGTGAAACCAAGAACGACCCCGAAATGGCCAAGCAGTTTGCCGCCCTGGCGGACATTTACGTCAACGATGCCTTCGGTTCGGCCCACCGTGCACACGCTTCCACAGAGGGTGTGGCCCGGCTGCTGCCGGCTGTAGCTGGCTTCCTGATGGAAAAGGAAATTCAATACCTGGGGCAGGCCATTGCAGACCCCAAGCGCCCGTTTGTTGCCATCCTGGGCGGCGCCAAGATCGTCGATAAGATCGGTGTGATCCGCAACCTGCTCAAAATCGCCGACACGGTTCTGATCGGCGGCGGTATGGCCAATACCTTCTTCAAAGCGCAAGGGTACCCAATGGGTGAATCGTTGGTGGATAACGATGCGCTGGATACGGCCCGAGAGCTATTGCAGGAAGGCGCCAATCACCTGCGCCTGCCGTTCGACGTGGTGATCGCCGATCGCTTCGCCGACGATGCGAATTTCAAGACCATCCCCATGGGCCCGATTCCCGAGGGTTGGATGATTGTCGATGTCGGACCGGAGACAGTCGAAGCGTATGCCAAGGCCTTGAAAGGCGCCGGAACGGTCGTCTGGAATGGCCCGATGGGCGTCTTCGAAATGCCCAACTTTGCCAAGGGCACTTTTGGGGTGGCAAAAGCGGTTGCCGAGAGCGGCGCAGTCTCTATCGTTGGCGGCGGCGATTCCGTTTCGGCGATCAACCAGTCAGGGCTGAGCAGCCAGATTACGCACATTTCGACAGGCGGCGGCGCCTCCCTGGAAATGCTGGAAGGCCTCGTCCTGCCCGGTGTGGCTGCCTTGCAGGATAAGTAGACGATTTGCCAATTGCTGTGTAAATTGCGGGCATAAGCCTGCAATTTACACAGCAAAAGCAGTGACATGGAATTGCTGCGGCTGGCAGGCGAATTTCTCACCACGATTCCTGAGTAACTGGTTACCTTTTATGCCATTTGTCATTGGAGAAAACGTTGGCCCATATCGCCTGGTAGAGCAGTTGGGGCAAGGGGGAATGGCGACCGTATTCAAGGCCTACCATCCGGCGTTGAACCGTTACGTGGCGATCAAGGCGTTGCATCCTGCTTTTACCCATGAACCTAATTTCCTGGCCCGATTTCAACGTGAGGCGCAGGTCGTGGCGGGGTTAGAACACCCTAACATTGTTCCGATTTATGATTATGCAGAACACGAGGGTCGCCCTTATCTGGTGATGAAATTCATCGAGGGCGAAACGCTGAAGGCCCGCTTGAGCCGCGGGCGCCTGGATGCGGATGAAATTGGGCGGATTGTCGAAAGCGTTGGCGCTGCACTGAGTTATGCTCACGCTCAGGGCGTGTTGCACCGCGACGTCAAACCGTCCAACGTCCTGTTGGCCGGCGACGATCGCATTTACCTGGCCGACTTTGGCCTGGCGCGCATGGCCGAGGCCGGCGAGTCCACCCTCTCCGCAGATGTGATGTTAGGAACGCCCCAATATATTTCTCCAGAACAGGCAATGGGCCAGCACAACCTGGATAACGGGGCAGATATCTATTCTTTTGGTGTTTTACTTTATGAGCTGGTGGTCGGCAAGGTGCCTTATAGCGCCGACACGCCTTTCTCAGTGATACACGACCACATTTATTCCCCGCTGCCCATGCCGCGCTCGATCCGGCCGGAAATATCCGAGAGCCTGGAACGCGTATTGCTCAAGGCGCTGGCCAAAGAGCGCGCCGACCGCTACCCGGATGTGGCATCTATGGTGGATGCCTGGAAACAGGCGGCGCTCTTGCCTGGCCAAACCCCACTAGAGCAGCCGGGAGCGACGACCCAATCTCGCCCGCCCGCCCCGGCGGTTGATCAGTCGGTTCAAACGTTTAGCCAGGTGCCTTCCCCGCAGACGGCTTTTATCGATGAAGACGACCTGGATGCACTGGCCAAAAGTGCAATGCCCGCTCCGCCAGCCGGAGTGCAGCAGAGCGCCCAGGCTGGGCAAAAGCGCCGTTCGCCCTGGGTATGGGTTGGATTGGCCGGGGCGTCCGTCGCGTTGTTGTGCCTGTGCGCTGCTGCATTTTTCGTCTTTGTCGTGCGCCCACGCCAGAACGCTGCGACGCCGGTTGGCCTACAAAACACTGTTGGGCAGCCTGTCTCGCAGCCTGCCACGCCAATTGCCAGCGCTCCTGTTCCAATCCAGTCTGTCCCTCCACCTGCGCCTGTACAAACGGGCGGCGCGGCAATCCCTACCCGCCCGGGCCCGCTGTTGAGACCCTCGCGAGCGCCAGGAATTCTGGCTACCTTTGTTCCCACCTGGGTTGGTTCGCCGCCGGTACCCTTAGCAACGGCGATGGCCCGGACCACGGCAGAACCAGATAACCCTCAAGTTTACCTGGACCTGGCAATGGCTTATTGGGCGAATGGCAACCTGCTCGAGGCCAGGCAGGCCCTGGAAACCGCCGGTAAAAAGGCGGGCAGGGATAGCGGCTTTTTCGTCAGGGCGGGCGATGCAATGGCTGAACGGCAAGCCTGGGTCTTTGCTGCCAGTTTGTATTTAGACGCGCTGCGGTTTTCTCCGAAACCGGTGCCCGATGACCTCAACCAGAAATTATCCCTGGCGCTTTATCTGTCTTCCGGGGGAGCGGAAACAAATGCACTGATTAACAGGCTGCCGGAGGAGCAGTTGAAGCCCGGGATGGTTGAACTGCTGCGCGGGCGTAGCGCTCTGTATCGCGGCGAACTGATCCTGGCCCGGGGCTCGGTGAAGAGGATCAAGGAAAATTACCCGGAACTGACTGAAGTCGGTCTGCTCGAAGCGGAAATCGCATTGAGGGAGAAAGACCCTGTTCAGGGCCAGAAAGAATTGCAAAATCTCATCGATAATCCGGCGACTCCGTTATGGGCCAAGCAAGCTGCGGAATTCATCCTGGAACAAATTAACCAACCGAAATGAGGATAAAATGCGTAAACCATTTGTAGCTGGAAACTGGAAGATGTTTAAAACCGTGGCAGAAGCCCGTCACCTGGTATCGGAGCTGATCCCCGGTTTGCAAGCCGTACGAGGCGTTGAGATCGTTCTATGCCCCCCGTTTACCGCTTTGCTGCCGGTGGCCGCTTTGCTGGAAGGGACCGATATCGGCCTGGGCGCGCAAAACATGCACTGGGAAATTTCTGGCGCTTTCACCGGTGAGATTGCCCCACCAATGCTTGCCGAGATGGCGCGTTACGTCATTCTGGGCCACTCCGAGCGCCGCGCTTATTTTGGTGAGACCGACGAAACTGTCCAGCGCAAGGTGCAGGCAGCTCTGGCGCATGGCTTGACCCCCATCGTCTGCGTAGGCGAGACGCTGGCAGAGAATGAAGCCGGCCAGACTGGCGAAGTGGTGAAGCGACAACTACAAAAAGGGCTGGACGGCATCGGGAGCTTCCTTGAGGCGGGTAATCCGGCTTCACTGGTCGTTGCCTACGAGCCGGTATGGGCTATCGGCACAGGCCGGCCTTCCACTGCCGAAGGCGCCGCCCAGGTTGTTCGCAACGTCATCCGGCCGACGCTTGCCCAGTTGTTTGGCGCAGAGGTTGCCCAGGCGACGCGTGTGCTTTACGGCGGCTCGGTTAATGGTAAGAATGCTGCCGAGTTCTTTGCCGAGGCGGAGATTGATGGCGGTCTGGTTGGTGGCGCCAGCCTGAAGGTCGCCGACTTTACTCAAATCGTCCAGGCCGCAGCGCTTTAGACCTTCAGCCCCGCAAATGGCGCCGGGCAACTTGAGTGGTTTGTGGTGGCTCCTGCTGACGCTGGGGCCACTCTTAATCCTTCAGCGGTGGTTGCATTGGGAAATCCAGGCAATCTTCTTGTTGCTGACGCGCCGGGCGGATATTGCCATTATTCTGTTCGCAGTGCTGTTCTTCCCTGGCGTGTTGCTCCACGAAAGCAGCCATTATGTGATGGCGCTTTTGCTGAGGGTCCCCACCGGGCGTTTCTCGATCTTGCCGCGCCCCGTGGGGAACGGGCGTCTTCAGTTGGGCTTTGTTGAAACGGCTGCGACGGATTGGGTGCGAGATACCTTGATCGGCGCTGCCCCGTTGATTACTGGAGGCCTGTTTGTCGCTTACGCTGGCCTGGAGCGGCTTGGTTTATTGGAGTTGTGGCAGGCCTCCCATCAAGGGAGTGTGGCGGTCGTGTTCAATAACCTGCCTGAGCTGGCCGGACGACCGGATTTCTGGCTATGGTTCTATTTGACCCTGGTTGTCAGCAGCACCATGCTGCCTTCGGCCTCCGATCGCCGCTCCTGGCTGCCGTTGGGGTTGACCCTGGCAGGGATGACAGCCTTCACCTGGTTGGTGGGCGCTGGTGCCTGGATGGCCGAAAACCTGGCCGGGCCCTTCAATTTGGCCTTGCTCGCTATCGCAGTGGTTTTTGGCGTCAGCGTGCTGGTTCACCTGATGCTGGTGCTGCCGGCCTGGGGCTTGCGGCGCCTTCTGGGCTGGTTGCTGAATTTAGAAGTAGTGTTATAATCCTGATTCGGTTTATGCCTGCAAGAGCATGGACAGGTTAAGGTCAGTCATTATGGACAACTGGTACGCTTTAAGAAGTAAACCCCGGAAAGAGGATGCAGCCTGGCGGCAAGTGCTCTCCCAGGGTTTTGCTGTTTTTTATCCGCGCTTACGAGTACATCCGGTTAATCCACGTTCGCGCAAACTTCGCCCGTATTTCCCGGGCTATATGTTCGTACGGGCAGATTTGTCACAGGTCGGGCTTTCTGTCTTTCAGTGGATGCCGCACACGTTGGGATTGATCAGCTTTGGCGGAGAACCGGTGGCGGTGCCCGATTATCTGATCCAGGCGCTTGAGAAGCGAGTGGAGGAGGTCAATGCAGCCGGTGGCGAGGTTTTCCATGGCCTGAAGCCGGGCGATGTGGTGTGGATCAATGAAGGCCCATTTCGTGGTTATGAAGCCATCTTCGATGCCCGGCTGCCGGGCAATGAGCGGGTGCGGGTTTTGCTGGAATTTTTGGGCAATCGAAGAAGGGTGGCGGTGGAGTTGAACGCCAGCCAGATTGGGCGCAAGGCAGATCGCTGAACAATAGAAAATCTATTTCCAGGAGTATATTCGCAGATTATGAAAAAAGCATTCATTACCGGAATTACCGGGCAAGATGGCTCGTATTTGGCTGAGCTGTTGCTATCGAAAGACTATGAAGTACATGGCCTGATTCGCCGGGCCAGCACTTTCAACACCGGGCGCATCGATCACCTTTATCGCGACCCTCACAACGGCAGCGATTTGAGGTTCTTTTTACATTATGGGGATATGGCCAATACCGGCAATCTGGTCGATTTGATCTACAGCATCCGGCCGGATGAGGTCTATCACCTGGCAGCCCAAAGCCACGTGCGGGTCAGCTTCGATATGCCGGAATACACCGGGGATATCACTGGCGTGGGAACTCTGCGCATTCTGGAAGCGATTCGCAAGAGCGGCATTCAGGCGCGGTTTTACCAGGCTTCTTCCAGCGAGATGTACGGCAGCGCAAAGCCGCCGCAAAATGAGCAGACGCCCTTCGAGCCGCAAAGCCCTTACGCTGCGGCAAAGTTATACGCCTACTGGGTGACGCGAAATTATCGTAATGGCTACCAGATGCTCGCTTCCAATGGGATCCTGTTCAACCACGAGTCGCCCCGGCGCGGCGAAACGTTCGTCACTCGCAAGATTACCCGCGCCCTGGCCGCCATCGTCGCGGGGAAGCAAAAAGCACTTTACCTGGGCAACCTGGAAGCCAAGCGCGACTGGGGCTACGCGCCGGACTACGTGGCTGCGATGTGGAAGATCATGCAAAGCGACCACGCCGATGATTTTGTGATCGGCACTGGCGAGGCGCATTCTGTGCGCGAATTCCTGGATGAAGCTTTTGCCTACGTCGGGTTGGACTGGCACGATTACGTGAAAATCGACCCGCGATATTTCCGACCGACAGAGGTCGATTATTTGCTGGCAGATTCCAGCCGGGCGCGCAAGGCGCTGAATTGGGAGCCGCGCGTCCTCTTTCGGGATCTGGTGCACATCATGGTGGATGCCGATATGGAGTTATCCGGTTTGCAGTCGCCGGGTGAAGGCCGCCGGGTGTTGGAAATCCATCATGGTCCCTGGCATCGTTGGGATAACCAGGTCGCTACGATGGGATAATCCCGGTTTGAGGCAGGCGTTCTCTTCGCCTTACTTGCGCATATGTCTGGAGATCGGCATCAGCGCACTGGCGGTTTATCTTGCCTTTCGCAAAGTCGATATCCAGGAAATTCGCCAGGTCCTGGCGCAGGTCGATTGGCGTTATTTCTCTCTGGCGTTAGGGAGCGTGGTTCTGAATAATGGGTTGAAGGTGCTGCGCTGGCATGTGCTGCTCCGGCCGGGCGTGCCTCGCCTCAGCCTACCCCGGGTTGCCGGTTCGTTCCTGGCAGCCCAAATGCTCAACGCAGTATTTCCCGTTCGCCTGGGCGAGGTCAGCCGGGTTGCGGTGATGGGATCATCCGGATTGGAATATGCCTTTGTGGCAGGCTCGGTTGTCGTCGAGAAAATCCTGGACACGTTGGGCTATGGCGTTTTATTTCTGCTTCTATTGGTGTTGTTCCCCTTGCCTGGCTGGTTCGTTCCACCGGTGAAAACGTTTGTCGTGCTTGCGTTGCTTGTCGTGGGAGTGACCTGGGTGCTGTTGCTGGAGCGCGAACGCCTTGCGCAGAGTGGAACCTGGGTGATCCGCTTTTTCCCTGCCCGCTGGAAGAACGCGGCCGCCAGGCACCTGCAGGCCGGGTTGGATAGCCTGGCCGTCCTGCGCCACTCGCCGACTCTAGCCTGGGTGTCGATCCTCACCGCTTTCGTTTGGGGTTCGGCGCTGTTGAATACCCAGATGGCTTTGCTCGCCTTAGGGATTCGCCTGCCGCTGGTTGCTCCTTTGCTTCTCTTAATAGCCTTGCAAGTGGGTATTTCGCTGCCCTCGCTTCCTGGAAAGGTCGGCGTTTTCGAGTATATCTGCGTCCTCTCGTTAGCGATCTACGGAGTCGGTCGCCCGATTGGGCTAAGTTACGGTATACTTTTGCATGCAATTGTGTTTATTCCCATTATCGTTTCCGGTTTACTGGCGGTGTGGCTGTTGCCAAAGGATCTTTCATCGTCATAACCCTGGGTGGGCACGGTATACAGCATTGTGCTCACTCAGCAACCATGATCTTCGAGGTTGGCACCATGTTCTCAGTATTGTTCGTTTGTTCAGCTAATATTTGCCGTTCTCCAATGGCAATGGGTTTACTTCAGGTGTTGGTAAATTCGGAAGCCAGCCAGTGGCGCATCGAGTCGGCCGGCGTCTGGGCGCAGGCGGGCTATCTGGCGGCAGCCAATACGCAGGAGGTCGTCAGGCAAAAAGGGGGAGACGTTCGCCAGCACGTTTCGCGCCCGGTCACGCGTGAACTGGTGGCAGAATTCAACCTGATCTTGACCATGGAACGAGGCCAGAAAGAAGCCCTGCAGGTGGCTTTCCCGCAATATGCTAGCAGAGTGTGGATGCTGACGGAGCTGGTTGGCCAGGCCTGGGATATTGCCGACCCGATCGGTGGACCATTGCCGGAATTTGAAACGACTGCCCGGGAAATCGACGACGTCTTACACCAGGGATTGCCGCAACTCCGTCGCCTGGCGGCTGACCCTCAGCCGCCAGAGGTTTGATGGAAGGTGGTGGCCAGGATGATACTTTCTGTTTTTCTCGGTTGGGTCAAACCCAGGCAAATGCAGGCGCTCAGGGCCAGGGCATCCCTGGTGATTGTTGGATTGGTTGGCCTGAGCATCTTGTGCGCGGGGTGTAGGGGCGGCACCCCCGAACCGACCCCAACGCTCTTCCCCATCACGGATATCAGCCAGCCGGCGGTGGGCATCTCTCCCACCTCGGATAAATTTGCTACCGCTCCTGCCCAAACGGATACCCCGGCGATGGCCACCCTGGTGGCGGCTCCACCTCCGACACGCAAGCCGCAGCCCGCAGGCAGCCCCGTGCCGGGGATTGAGATCGACTCCAACGAAATCCGTGAGTTGGAGATGGCTTTGCAAGCCGGCGCGTTTTGGATCCGGCGGAATGCGTTGATCTGGTCGGCTGTCGAGCCGCAGGAAGGCGAGCGCAGGTGGGAAGCCCTGGCTGGCCTGGATGCTGAACTGGTGCATGCTGCGCAGGCCGGCGCGCAAGTGGTGCTGGTGGTCCGCAGCACGCCGACCTGGGCGCAAAAAATCCCCGGCACCTATTGTGGCCCGGTAAAAGAGGATAAAATCGGCGCTTTTGCCCAATTCGTGTACGATTTGGTGGCCCGTTACAGCGCGCCTCCGTATAGCGTAAAATACTGGGAATTCGGCAATGAGCCGGACATCGACCCGAGCCTGGTGGTGCCGGACAGCCTGTACGGTTGTTGGGGAGATGCGAACGATTTATATTACGGTGGCGGCTACTACGCCAGCGTTTTGAAAGAGGTATACCCACAGGTCCGCCGGGCTGACCCTTCCGCTCAGGTGCTGGTGGGTGGCCTGTTGCTGGATTGCGACCCGGTCAATCCCCCAG
This sequence comes from uncultured Anaerolinea sp., assembly GCA_964595435.1. GTDB lineage: Bacteria > Chloroflexota > Anaerolineae > Anaerolineales > UBA4823 > RBG-16-57-11. The sequence goes on from CAZQQJ010000011.1 coordinate 85,023, forward strand.
AAGGGAAGAATTGTTCCCCTTCTCTTTTCCTGGAGGGCATCTTGCGCCAGGGCGGCGGCGATTTCTTCGATGGAATCAGTTTCCACGCCTACGACTATTACGCCGGGCCGGGGCAGTATTATAACCCCAACTGGGATTCCAGTTGGGACACGACCGGCCCGGTGGTGATTGCCAAGGCGCGTTACCTGCGCAGCGTGCTGAACGCCAACGGCCACCCCGAAAAATATTTATTGAATACCGAAGCGGGGTTGTTATGTGGAAGGGACGGCAGCGAAGCTTCCTGCCGGGCGCAGGAGTTCGACCAGACCAAGGCCGCTTATGTCGCCCAGTTGAACGTCGTCTCGCTGGCCGAAGCGTTGCGCGCCAGCATCTGGTACAGCCTGACCGGCTGGCGCGGCTCCGGGCTGGTCAGCCCGGATTTCAACCCCCTCCCGGCTTACGAAGCGTTCCGCTTCAGCGCGGCGCAGCTGAAGGGCGCCGCCGTCACGCGTACGATCACCGATTACCCGGGGGTGAGCGGCTACGAGCTGTATCGGAATGGGCGGCGTGCCTGGTTCCTGCTTTCGACGGATGGCAAATCCCATACGATCGGATTGCCCGACGTGCCATTGAAGGTTTATGACGTCTATGGGGCCGCTTTAGATGCCACCCAGGAAATTGAAGTTACTGCCATGCCTCTCTATATTGAGTTGAAATAGGAGATTGGTTATTTTATGGCCTGTGGATTCATCTCTATGCAGGCTGTTAGGGGATGTGTGCTGTGAAGAAAAATTTCACCTGGCTATTGAAGGCCGCCGGCTGGCTGCTCTTCGTCCTGGCCATCCTGGCGGTGGTTATCCTGGCCCGCTTCACTTTACCAGGCGCCGCGCCTCAGCCAGAGGCGGCCGGGCAAAGCGTGGCTCAATCTCTCCACGCCCGCCTGGTTCGCCTGGGGCTGCCGGGAGACAAACTGAGCATCCTCGAGAAGTCGCCATTCGAACTGGAGATTGCCCTTCAATGTCTGGATGGATTGTCGCTACAAGAAATCCGCTGGCAAAAGTTTCTGATCGAACGTGAAGCCGAGCTGGCTTATCTGAATGGAGACACACGTATAAGCAGTTATCATCTGATTGTAACAGATTACGATGGGCGCAATATCTACGATGGCACAATTTTCCTTTCCCCAGATATGCCGTCACAGAAACTTACCTCGCCGCCGCCATCCAAAATCAGCGATCGGGAGACGGAAAAAAAGGTGTTGCATATGCTGAATCTGCAAGGGTTGGAATTGCACTCCTTGGAAGTCCTATCAGGCCAGTTCACCCCTGCTACCGAGCGGTTGGTCATGCTGACGTTGCTCGGCGATTCGTCGGACAATGCTGAACTGAACTGGCGTGTTGACACCGTTGTGCGAACGATCGGTTCCACAATGAGAGAGCTGAACACGCAATTCGGCGTTCAAATCGCTGTAGTCCACTTGATGATCACGGACAAACATGGGAAGCTGCTGGTCGATTTCATCCAAGATCTGGACAGGGGTAACCTGATTTCCTGGGTTGCCGAAAACGTAGATGAAGGTTGGATTCCACGCCCGGCGCCTTCCAGGGAGGAAAGGGCTACCCGGCAGGCGGCGACCCAGGCAGCGGCAACCCAACAGGCTGCCATGGCGACGGCCTGGGCGGCAACGGCCTACCCGCCGCCTGCGGAGGGTGCCGCTCCTGGCCTGCAAGCTACGCCTTACCCGGCGCCTGCAGCTTACCCGACCCCCTGATGCGTGCGGTATCGATAGAAGGGCCTGGGGGATTCATCGCCAGCGGCGATGAATCCCCCAGGCCCTTCTTGACTATTTGATCTTGTCCAGCAGCGCCTGCACTGCGGCGTCCAGCACTGCATCGACCTTGCCCAGGGCGCTGTCGGCGGTTACCGGGACGGTGACATCCGGAACCACGCCCACACCTTCGAGCACCAGTTGGCCGTCTTCGGTCTGTGAGCGGCCGGTGGGGAACTGCATGGTCAGGTCGCCGGGCAGCTTATACTGCCCCAGCCCCACTTCGCCATAAGCGCCGGCGGTGGGGGTGTGCCCGACGATGATCGAGCGCCCTTGCTGTTGCATGGCGTAGGCAAAACCTTCGCAGGCGCTGATACACTCCGAACTGACCAGGACGGCGATGGGCTTATCGTAATACTGCGGCGCCGGCTCGATGCGCGTCGGCCACTTGGTGGCTTCGAAGGCGCCGCTGTTCTCGTTGTAGTAATAGTTCTGGTAGAGCAGAAACTCTTTGTCGAAGAAGAAACTGGCGAAGTCTTTGGCCAGGCCAGAAGAACCGCCCGAATTGGCGCGCACGTCGATGATCAGTCCAGGCACGACGTTATCGATCAGGTTCTGCAGGTTCCGTTCCCACAGGCGCGCCATCAAGTTGTAATCGTCCTGGAAGGTGTTGATGCGAATGTAACCCAGCCTCGAGCCTTCCAGGGTCCTGGCTTCGACCGGCAGGGCCAGTTTATCGCCATCATAGCCCGGCAAAGTCTTGAACAGCGAGTCGTACTCGGTAACTGCCTGCAAGGTAGCTTTCTGCTCGGAGCCGCCCGGGTTGGTAAAGGCCACCTCGACTTCGGCGCCAGTTGGGACGCGGGTCAGGAAGTTGACCTGGGCGGCCTGCCGGGCGTGATCTGTCGAGTAAGGCCCAAAGCCGGGGGTCACACCGGCGATGGCCTCCACGGGCGGTTTGCCATCCCAGCTCACAATCTCAGCGCCGGGTTGGACGCCGGCCTGGGCAGCCGGCAAGTCGGGCAGGACCTGGGTGGCGATCACACGATTGTCGCTCAATTTGCTCAACACCAGCCCAAACCCGCCGCCGTAGTCCTCGAAGAAAACATCCCGGTCCAGCGATGCGCCGATATGTCCATCCGGGATCTGGTTGGCAAAATCTCGCAGCAGGCGATAGAACTGTTGGGGAGTGCTGACTTTTTCGGCCTGTGGCACGAATTGATCTTTCAGCTTTTGCCAGTCGACCTTCTTTTCGGCCGTGAAGGGGTACTCGCGGGATGCTTTCTCGAAGAGAGCTTTGAATGCATCGCCGTAACCCTCGGCCGAATAATCTTTGACACTGCCTGAGCCTTCAGTCAGGGTGAGTACCGGGTTGGCTTCTTTATAGACCCGGAAAGGCTTCTGGTTCAGATCGACCAGGTTGTAGCCGGCGGGGATGGACGCGACCGGATCGTCTTCGGTGAAGAGTTTGCCGTCTGCCCCGAAGCCGGTGGGGAAGCTTTGCCCATCATCCGGCGACCATACGACCAGCGTGCCGCCGGTAATTTCATAGTCGTTCTCGGGGTCGGTGATGGTGGATGCGTATGCGGTCGACCAGCCCACCCCGTCGCGTTTCTCCAGGAAGGTGTCTCGCCAGGTGTTCGACCAGTAAGCCACGGCAAATACCTGCACCCCTTTATCCTCTTTGCCGTTCTGATCGACATCCACCACCGTACCCTGCGGCACAGCGGGTAGCGACAGGCTGAAAGTCAGGTTGTTTTCCTGGCTCATATCGACCGGCCCGATCACCTGCGATGGCAGCGACCAAACGAACTCGCGATCCCGGCGGACGAAACCAGCCTCATCTTCCAGCATGACAAACGGTTCTGCGGTGGAAGCCAGGAAGAACGGCGAAGTGTAGGGAATATTACCGCTGATGACCACCGGCTCATCCGGGTTATCTGCGCCTGGTTTGACGGGCGCAGGCGGCAGCACGACCGAGGTAGGTTTGGCGAACGTTGCCGTCGCCTCAGTCGGCCTGGCAACCTGGGAGGGCGTTTGCAGCAAGCTGCACGCCAGGGTAGTGATGGTTAACGCAATCAACGGTAGTGCAAAGCGATACTTTTTCATCCTGTGATTACCTTTCTTGAAAGAAAAGCTCATCCGTGGTGAGCCAGATAGAATTGAACGGAACGCTCGATAAATCCTTCGGCGATTTCTTCCATGCGCCAGTGGGTGATATTGTTCGCAATCTTGCTGAGCACCGTATCCGGCATGAAGCGAATGCCATACGGTACCGGTAAACGGGCGTGTATTTTCAAGGTATAGTCGATCTCAGTCTGGTTGCCGGTGTGGTGAAAGACCGATTCGCTTGTATAAAAGCCCTGGGCAATCAATGAATTCACGCCGGCTTCCATTGGCACAGGGGTCATCTCCTCTAAAGGGGATATGCGTAGAATGCCGTTCTGATGGTCCAGTTCGGTTTCGATATCGCACATCAGCCGTACCCGGTAAATCCCTAGCTCGGTGGTGTTGTAAGCAAGACGATATTGTAACCCGCCGAAATGCTGGACAAGATAAATATGTGCTAAGAAACTGAAGGTCCGTCTGATGTCGCTGTAGTATTCAAAAGCAGTTTTCAGGTTTGCCGGGAATACGAAGGAGCGTTGGATGGAGCCATAGATTGTAATCATTTGGGGCGTGATCGCTCGCTGAGAAAAACCTGTTAAAGGTAAGATTGCGTTAAGACTCGCTGCCCCGCATCTGTTCGATTTTCTCTGACAATTCTTCCAACTGTGCGTAGAGTTTTTGGAGATCTTCCTGCGTGGGAACTTCGCGTTGCCGTAAGTAGGCTTCCAGGATTTCATCTTCGTCCTGGCGGCTGTGTCTCCCTTGATGGATCAGTTTGTCGAGCAGGTTGGCGCCTTCCTTATCGGACATTTCGCCCTGGCGCACCAGCGCATGAACGCGCTGCCTGATTTCTTCGTCGAACTGGCGGAGGAATCCGCCCGGAGAAAACAGGCTTTGTTGTAGGGCGGAGAGCCGGCCCCCGCTCGATTGGATCAAGCCAGCCAGGAACGAATTGGAAAGTAAGCCGCTTTGCTTCTTCTGTTGTTCCAGGATGATCTGGGTCATGGTCAAGGTGGTCAAGTCTTCGCCCGAAGCATGGTCAATGACCTGGATTTCATTGCCACTGCGGATCAAATCAGCAATACCTTCCAGCGTAATGTATTGTTTCGTTTCGGTATTATATAGTTTGCGATTGGGATATCGTTTGATAAGAATCATAAAATAGTACCGTAAGCAGAGCTATTCAGAAATTGTGATTCGCTAATTATAACAAAAGTGGGATAAGACGGGGTGCCTTATCCCACTCGAACGCTTGCGTCGAAATTTGTATGTTTGGCGCAGATTTAGCCGCACTGTATACAAATGGCGGAACGACTGATCAAGCCTTCTTCAGTTCATCGATTTTCTTGGAGAGCTCGGTGATCTTCTCGCTCAGCGCTTCAATGTCCGACTTGGAAGGAACGCTCATGCGGTCCAGCGTGCCCTCGACCCGCTTGCTGAAGTCATCCTCGGCCTTCTGGGCCTCTTTCTTGCGCTTCTCGAAGACTTCACGGACCAGCTTGCGGCCATCTTTCTCGGCGATTTCGCCTCGCTCGATCAGCCGCTCGACGAAGTCTTCGATTTCATCCTGGGCCAGGGCAACTGCACCGATAGACGCCAGTAAGACTTTGCGCAGAGCATCGAACAACGCATTCTGCTCTGCTTTGCCATTAGGTTCTTCTACAACCACGGGGGGTTTGGTTTTGGTAGCCATGTCTTTTATCTCCTGTTGACTGATTCGAATATAAATTAGCTTATTTTCGATCTTCTGATCGAAACATCGTTCGTTTTGTTTTATGACGCGCTGCGTCGTAATGATTATAACACGCCGCGTCATAAGTGTCAAGCGCAAATCGGAGATGCTTGACTTGATTTCGCTTCTCCACTATACTAGCGATTAGTTTGTACTGCGGCTATGGCTGATCGAGATGGAGGAATACACATGAGTGTTTTTCGCGATTCTGCTCAGTTCTACGAATGTGTTGGGGGGTTGATGGATCGGGCAAAAACCAATCCGCAGGTGGGGCCCAAGATAGCGAAGTCTGGGATTGTGATTCAGTTCCGTTATACCGATCCAGATGCAGTAACCACAGTGAATGCTAAGGATAAACCGACCCAGCCAGGGGCATTTGTCGATATTCTCCATGGGCCGAGCAATTTAAAGCCGGATGTTGTGATGACCATGAAAGCCGATATTGCCCACGCCTTCTGGCATGGCAAGGTCAATCTGGTTTCTGCGTTGGCTAAAAAAGACATTGTCGCCCAGGGGCCAATCCCGAAGATTTTGAAGCTGTTACCCGCGGTCGAACCCCTATATAAAGAATACCCTGCGCTGCTGCGTGAAAAGGGCTATGGCGCCCTGGTGCTCAAGTAGCGGTTGAACTTGTCCTGGATACAGCGACATGACGGGCTGTATCTGGCGATACGAGCAGGGCCTATCGATTGTTTTGGGAGTGTATCCATGCAAGAGAAACGCGTGATCCTGATCACCGGAGCAGGCAGTTATTGGGCGGACCAGGTGATAGCCCGTTTGCTGGCCGGCGATACTGATGTGCATGTCATCGGGGTGGGTGCGGAACCCCCTGGAGCGAATCTTAAGGATTTGGATTTCATTCAAGCCGATGTTCGCAACCCCTTGTTTGTCGAATTATTGAAGTCGGAAAATGTCCACACCGTCTGTCATCTGACTTTCGTTGACACCGTTCGCGCCAGCGAGGCAGCGTTCGATCTCAACGTGATGGGCACGATGAAAGTTTTGGGCGCTTGCGCTGAAGCAGGGGTGCGAAAAGTGATTTTGAAAAGCAGCATGAGCGTTTATGGCGCCAATCCTACCAACCCTGCCTTTATCACCGAGCAGCATCCCCTGCAGGCAATGAACGCCTACGGTACAACGCGCCACCTGGTTGAGATCGAAGCTTTTTGCAATGGCTTTCGTCGCCAGGTGCCAGAAATGATTTTGACCATCTTGCGCTTTTCCAGCATCATCGGCCCACATGTCGATACGCCGATAGTCCGCTTTTTGAAGGAGCCTTTGGCGCCGGTCTTGCTGGGTTTTGATCCTTTGATGCAAGTCGTCCACGAGAAGGATGTGGTCGGTGCTCTGATTCATTCGATCTGCAATGACGTTCCGGGCGTATTTAATGTTGCCGCCGAGGGCAATTTGCCGCTCTCGCGGCTGGTTGCCCTGGCAGCAAAAATTCCCATCCCGGTCTTTCACCTGTTTGCTTATTGGGGGGCCGGCCTTGTGAATGCCACTGGTTTTTCTGCCGGCCGTTATTGGCCGATTGAAATGGATTATTTGCGCTATCCGTGGGTAGGCGATCTTTCCAGGATGCGTGAAGCGCTGGGCTTTGTGCCGCAATACACTGCTGAAGAGGCGTTGCGAGAGTTTGCTGGCGAACAGCGTTTGCGCCGCTATATGCCTGAATCGGCTGCGATGGCCTATGATGAAGAGCGGCTGCATGATACGCTGGAGCGCCGCCGCCGCGCCCGGGAATTGAATGCCGGAAAGCTGGCCGGTTCGGAGGATGGATTGAGCGATGAATGAGATAAATCCCTCTGCGGAAGCTTTTGCCGAAGAAGAACCTTTGCCGCCGGTCTATGCCCCGGCTGGAGATTTCGAGGGCGAAAGCATTGTGATGAGCCAGGATGATGAGCCGGCAACGGCGGAACCGGATCTTCTTGAAGAACCGGAAACCGCGGAGATCCCTGACGAACAGATGCGGTTGCGTTTGATTGAAGAATTGGATCGCCTGATCGAGCGTTTGCGGGCTATTACCCCGGAGTACACCCCGCCGCCGTTTTCGCCGCAGAAGATGGTCGATTTGCTCCAGAAGAACTTGAGACGCCTGTCTCCTGAGATGGGGTTGGCGCTGCTGGGGAAGCTCCGTTCTTCGATCGCCGATGACCTGTTCGACGCCGATACCTGGCGGGGTGTATGGTACATGCTCAACTATACGCTGGAGTATCAGACTGATATTCTTAAACGGCGGCTGACGGGTGAGTATGAGACTGATGAGTGGGGTTTCGATCCCGAAGTGCTTCAGGCCGTAACGCCGTTTCTGAATTTCATGTATCAAACTTACTGGCGCGTAGAGGCCAGCGGCATCGAAAATCTTCCCGAAGAAGGCCGGGGGTTGCTGGTGTGCAACCACTCGGGGCAATTGCCCTGGGATGGGGCAATGGTCGGTACGGCGGTCTATAATGAGCACCCGAGTCAGCGCCTGGTGCGCACGCTGTATGCCACCTGGTTCCCCACGCTGCCGTTCTTCTCGGCGTTGTTTACCAGGCTGGGCCAGGTGCTGGCCACCGAAGAGAACGGTGTACGCCTCTTGCAGCAAGATCAACTGGTCTCGGTTTTCCCCGAAGGATACAAAGGCGTGGGCAAGTTGTTCAAAGATCGCTATCGCCTGGCTCGCTTTGGCCGGGGCGGTTTTGTGCGTATGGCGTTGAAGACCGGGGCGCCGATTATCCCGGTTTCGGTTGTGGGCGCAGAAGAGACATATATCTCGCTGATGAAAGTCGACTTCGTTGCCAAAGCGATCCATTTCCCTTATTTCCCCATCTCGCCCACCTGGCCCTGGTTTGGGTTGTTAGGGTTTGTGCCGCTGCCGACCAAATGGTACATCGATTTCGGTGAGCCGATCCCGACCGAGGCTTACGGCCCGGGGGCAGCGAATAATTTGATGCTGGTTTCGCAACTGGCAGACCAGACGCGTAATCTGGTGCAGAAAATGATTTACCAGCGGTTGTCCACGCGCCGCTCGATCTTTTTAGGCTGACCAACTGCTGTGGCGATTTATACAACAACCGAGCAACTCAAACAAACTCTGGTAAGTTTGTTTGAGCGTATGGCCGAGGATCCAGCCCTGGTCGCATCGCTGGCCAACTCGCGCCTGATCTTGCGGTTTAAGATTACTGCGCCGTCTTTTGACATGGTCATCAATGGGCGAAAGACCCCGCCTCAAATCATGTATGGCGTCAGCCAATTGCGCCCCGACCTCGATCTCGGGCTGAGCGCAGACGCATTGCACAAGATTTTGCTCGGCGAATTACGCCTCAGCCAGGCGGTCAGTAGCGGCCAGCTACGCGTCGGTGGGGCAGTATGGAAAAGCTTTGCGCTGGAACAGGTTTTTCATAGCGCCCAGGCGCTTTACTCACAGGTGTTGCAAGAGCATCGGTAGCTTCACGCCTGGGAAGCTGGCTGTTTGTCTGATCGTTCGAATTTTTCCAGAGCCAGCTCCAGTTCAGACAGTGTACGATCCAAACGGCAGATGGGGCTGTTGCGTTTACGCGAACTGCAGCGGGGCGTTTTGGCCTCTAATACCCGGCGAATCACATTGATGTCGAAGTCGGAGCTGGCAATGTCGTTGAGTTCTTCGATCACCAATCTACGGCTGATGGGGATACCATGCCGGGCGAGGATGTCTTTGTACATTGGATATTCCTGGGCCAGGTTGAGCGTGACCGACTCGAAGCCATGCCGGGCCACGATCAGTCGCGCCGAGTAGCGCATGATGTTGTAAAAGAACATCTGGTAATCTTCCGGGCTTGGTTCGACCAGGATGATATCCACTTCGGGGTGGGCGCGCCGCACCTGCTTGATATGATAGTGCAATCCGGAGTGCAGGAAAATCCGAAATACCTGGTTGGCAATCGACTGTACGCCTTTCTGGCTGAGATGCCCGCCATCTGGGCCCCAAAAGGGGATCTTGTCGTGGTTCTGGTTATCGAAAGGCACCAATGGGTTGATGCACACCACCAGCGTGGCGCCTTTCTCAATTGCCAGGTCGATGCTGGCATTACCGCGTGCGCCTCCGTCGATATATTCACCCTCCCCGAACCTGACCGGCGTGTAGACCATCGGCATGGCCGACGAAGCAGACACCGCCGTTGAGATGGGCGCTTCGATATAGTCGCGCCCGAAGATGGCGCGCTCGCCGTTATCCAGATCGGTGGCAATAATATACAGATCGCGCGGCAAATCTTGAAATTGATTCGAATAACCCAGGTTGTGCATCCCGCTGCGTACAAACTCTTCGAGACCACCCGAGTCATAAAGCCCGGCGGGTAGCACTTCAGACAGCGACCAGAGCAAATCGAAGAAGGTCATATCGCTAAGGTTGCGCAGGTAATGCGTCCAGGCCTCCAGGAGTTTGACCGGCAACTTCATTCCCCATTTGAGATACTGGTGCCAGTTCAAGTTAAAGATATGCTGGCGTTTGACGGTGCCGGCATAAGGATGCGTGCCATCGATCACCTGCAACATTTCCTCGGGGCTGACCCCGCTGGCAATGAAAGAAGCGATCAAAGCGCCCGCGCTGGTGCCGACATAGATATCGAAATCGTTGACCGTGCGATCCAACAACAAGTCATCGATGGCTCGCAGGGCGCCAATTTCGTAAACGGCTCCCGTCAGGCCCCCTCCGGCCAGCACCAATGCAGTCTTGCCAGTTTTAGATCTCATAGAACCTCTAAAGACAACCTTTACTCTTCGCCGCTTGAACGATTACCACTTGAATGATCCTGCACCGGGCATCGTATGTCCTGCGATAGCAACCCTTCGCTTGCACATTGTACAGAATGGGAAGTATCATCTTTGAACTATAGCATTGAGAACAACAGGTGTCAATCCATTTTTTTAGAAAGCAAGGTTGCGTAAGGTGGCTGTGGGGATCAACAGTAGCTCTTATTCGTAAACCGGGCGCAAAGCGGGCTCCGTTTTATCTGTCGCAAGAAGGTATAATAATTGGATCATGCATCGCTGGTCGATTCATCGGGATAACAATCCATGAGCGCCTCCAGGCAGGTTGGTTTGGCCCTCGGTGGTGGCATCGTGCGCGGTATGGCGCACATCGGCGTCCTATCCGTTTTGGAAGAAGCGGGTATTCCGGTCGAGTTCGTCACCGGTACCAGCGCAGGCGCCATCGCCGCAGCCGGTTACTGTGCGGGGATTCCCGTCCAACAGATTGAGCATTTCGCTTCCCGGCTGAACTGGTGGCGGTTGGCGCGCCCTGTCTGGCCTTTGCGTGGGCTGGTCAGCTTTAACGGTTTATCGGACTGGATGGTGAAAACTTTTGGCGACCTGAAGTTTTCTGATCTGCATATTCCCCTGGTGATTGTCACAACCGATATTGAGCAGGGCGTACCGGTTTACCTGCGTGAAGGCCCGGTCGCCCCGGCGGTACAGGCGAGCTGTTCTGTGCCGGGTTTCATCGCCCCGGTACGCTTGAATGGTCGCTGGCTGTGCGAAGGAGCGGCCGTAAATATGTTGCCGGCCCCGCTCCTGCGCCAGATGGGGGCAGACTATGTGATCGCGGTCGATATCTTCATCCCGAAGTTACGCCGCTACTGGGGCCCATTGGGCTACCTGGTGGTTGGCCTGGAGACCGCGTTGCAAAATACGGGAGGCGGATTGCAGGCCGCAGATTGCCTGATCCAACCGGCCCTGGCTGGCGCCACTTATCTGCGCTTCTCACAACGGCGCAAACTGATCGAAGCCGGCCGCCGCGCCGCGCAGATGATGCTTCCCCAAATCCTTCATGACCTGGATATGGATAGTCACGAACCTCAGCCAAATAGGATGCAGGTGCCTGGATGGATGCCACCCACAGCCGTAGCAAATTATCCCAACAGATAAAAATCCTCTCCTTGAGCGACACGGTCGTCCCGTTTATCTATGGCCCGCAGGTACGCCGCCGTTTCGAAGGGGTGAAAATGGTGCTCGGCTGTGGCGACCTGCCCTATTATTATCTCGAATATGTACTCGACGCCCTGGACGTGCCGCTTTATTTTGTGCGCGGCAATCACGACCGTGTCGTTGAATATAGCTCCGAGGGGCAGCGCACTGCCCCTCACGGCGCAACCGATATTCATCGGTGCGTCATCTGCAACGATGGCATATTGTTGGCCGGCGTGGAAGGCAGCCTGCGTTATCGCCCGGGCAGCTTTCAATACACCCAGGATCAAATGTGGATGCACGTTTTTGCGCTTGTGCCGCGCTTGCTGGTCAATCGTATGCTCTATGGGCGCTATCTCGATATTTTTGTCACCCATGCACCGCCGGCCGGCATCCATGATGATATCGACCTGCCTCACCAGGGTATCCGCGCTTTTCTCTGGATGGTCAAAACCTTCCAGCCGCGCTTTATGTTCCACGGCCATGTCCATGTTCGCCGCCCGGATACTGCTGTGGAGACCCTGCTCGGCCGTACCCGGGTGATTAACACCTACAGTTTCCGCGAAACTTCGATCGAGGCGGGCTGACCGGCTAACGGCAAATCAACAGGGGCACGCTGCTCTTGCGCAAAAGCTGGTCTACGGTGCTGCCCATCACCACTTCCAATACCGGGTTTAAGCCATAACCGCCGCAGATAATCAGGTCGCAATCGTGCTTTTGAGCGGTGTCCAGGATAACTTGGGCGACAGGCCCGCTTTCAAGGATATATTCTGCCTGGACGTGGTACGACTCCAGATAGTTCTGTGCCCGACCGAGCGTTGTCTGTGAGACACGGCTGCCATCGTCTACGCTGATGACAAACAATGCCAGTGACCATTTGCCGGCCAGATAAGTGGTCAGGTAGAGTGCTTCGAGCGCTTTGGGGCTGCCATCGAAGGCCAGCAGGGCACGCTTGAGCGGAGCGGCGGTTTGGGGAGTGGCCAGGATAGGGCGCGGGCAGTGCTGGATCAGATCATGAAAACCCGAACTTAGCCGGGCCAGGAGCTGCGCGCCGGGTGGGTGGCTCAGGTTAACGACTACCAGATCTGAGCCGGCAGCGTGCAGGCAGGTCTGGTCGGCCACTTCACCGCGGGTCGTTACCAGTGTTCCGCTCAAATTGGCTTGCTGGCAGCGGCGTTCGAATTCCGCCCGGATTGCGGCGGTTTCAGGGTCATCCGGAAAATCTGTCTCAGGTACGACGTGCAGGCCATGCAGTGCCGCGCCCTCTCGAACAGCTACCACAATCGCCTGCTCCAGCGCGCACCAGCCATCTTCCTGCCCATTCACCGGAACCAGGATATCCTGAAACAGGCAGCATTCGCCTCTCTGTGAAAAGGCTTGCGCCCGCCATTGGCCCGGCGGAGGGCCTGGAGTGAGCTTTTCCGGGATGATGACTTCCAATAATTTGCTCCCCAGGCGGGTCAAGGCGCTGCCCTGCTCTGAGGCACCTTCTTCAGCCAGGGCAGCGGCGGCGTACTCCGTGCGGATCTTCCAGCCCAGTTGTTCTTCGAGCTGGGCGCGGTGGCGAGCGATCCACAGATAGAGATCAGCTTCCGTCCTTCCCGGAAAATTGCGCAATAGACCCTGGCTGCGTATGACCTGAATGACGGGTATATAAACGGTGTCATACCAGTGTGTTATTGCTTCATCGTAAGGAATATCGCGTTTGAAATCCAGCCCCATAAAATAGCGATGAACGTCGATATGCTCGAGCAATATCGGGTATTGGCCTGGGATCGTAACACTCAAATCGGCGCCGGGGCGCAGTTGGTTCAGATGGGTTTGTTCGAGGAATTGGTTGTATTCGGCTTTGAGAAGCAAGTCGTCCAGTTGTACATCCGAGGTCAGAGGCACCCGGCTGTAGACTTCCGTCACGTAGGCCTGGATATGAGTGGCGCCGAGATCGCGGGCTACGGAGACGCGGTGGTTGCCGTCTTTGACGAAATAAACCTCGCCGATCTTGTACACATCGATAGGAGGCAGGCCAACCATGCCTGATGCTGCAATTTTGATCCGCGCCCACCGGTCGGGGTTGACTTCTTCCTTGGGTAAGAAATCCCGGGTGAAATCACTATACCGCCCAACACTGCCGACGATAGCATTCAGTGGAATATCCTGGACGCCGCGCTCGATGCCCCCTTGTACCCGCAGTTTTTGCCGCACTTCGTCGTAGGATAAAAGCTGGATGGATTCACCGGTCAACCGTGCCAGTAGTTCCTTCAAGTTGGCCTGGTTGCGGGCGCGGTAGAAATCGCTGATGGCTTCGTTGTAATTGTATTTGTCGCTGGTAGTCATATTCTAATTTTATCCACTTTTCATACCTTGCGCGATGAAAAGCTGATATATTTTTGTGTCACGTGATACAATCACCGGGTTATTCTCACGGAACACATTCAACCTTGAATCTGTATGGTGGGAGTTTTTGAGAATCTCTATGAGTCGTAAACTGGCAATCGATTTTGGCACTACCAACAGCCTTGTAGCTTGCATGCAGGCGGGTGAAGATACCGTCGAGTTCATTTGCCTGCCTGGCTTGAGCATGGAGCCCCAGGCGGGACGCCCTCCGCTGGCGCCATCCTTACTGTACATTCAGGATGGGCGTAAGGGGGATGCGGCGCTTGGCCAGTCTGTGCTGGACCAAAAGCTTTACTTGCGTAAAGACAACCGGTTCTTCCGCAGTTTCAAGCGCGGCATCCTGGCTGGTACAGTTTCTGAGCCGCGCCTGATCGACGGCGTCCCATGGAGCGACAATGACGCCGGGCGGCGCTTCCTGCGAGGACTTTTCGAAGCCTTGCCATTCCCCGTCGGTGAGATCGATCAGTTGGTTGTTACCGCTCCCGTAGGGGCGTTTGAAGGCTACCTGACCTGGATCAGCGACGGTGTGCGTGCCCTGGCGCCTGAGGTGATTCGCATGGTAGACGAGTCTACCGCTGCAGCCCTGGGCTATTCGGTGACCGAGCCAGGGGCGGTGGTGCTGGTTTTCGACTTCGGCGGGGGTTCGCTCGATCTTTCGCTGGTTCAACTTCCGGAGAGCAGAGAAAAGACCGGCGGCTGGTTGCAGCATTTGCGGAACAAGGCTGCCCGCCAGCATACTGCCCGGGTGATCTCGAAAGTGGGTCTGAACCTGGGAGGAAGCGACGTGGACCAGTGGCTGCTCAATGCAGTACTGCAGCGCGTTGGGCGGTCGATACAGGACCTGGGAAAAGATTACCCGGCTTTATTGACCGCCTGCGAGCAGGCCAAGATTGCCCTCTCGGAAGATGAGGCTTCGGAATTGGTTTTTGAGATTGACCAGGCCAGTTATAGCGTAACGTACACCCGCCAGGAATTAGAAGAACTGCTTCATTCCAATGGTTTCTACGACACAATCCGCCGTTCTTTGGATAAAGTCATGCATGTTGCCCAGCGCCAGGGTATCTTCGCAGAAGATCTGCATTACGTCCTGATGGTAGGCGGCGCGTCTTTGATGCCCTCGGTGCAGGAAACATTGCGGGCGTACTTTAAAACGGGCGCGGTTCGAGTGGAAAAACCTTTCACCGCCATCGCCGAGGGTGCCTTGGGCCTGGCCGCGGGGGTTGGTCTGGATGATTACCTGGTCCACAGTTATGGCCTGCGCTACCTGGATTCCAAAAGCGGGCAGCATGCCTTCGATGAAATTATCCCTATGGGCAGCCGCTACCCGGGAGAGAAGCCCTTCGAACTCACTCTTGCTGCAGCCTATCCTGGCCAGGCCGAGGTCGAATTTATCATCGGTGAAATCGAAGACGATTCGGTCTCGCTCGTCGAAGTCCAGTACGAGGATGGGCAGGCCGTATTCGTTGCCCGGGCTGCGGCAGATGCACAGCAGATCATGCTGCTGAACCCGGATCAGCCAGCGCTGGTGAAGCTCCAACCACCTGGCGAACCCGGTGAAGACCGCCTGCGCGCCCGTTTTAGCGTGGATGCACAGCGCCAATTGCACCTCAACGTGTTCGATCTGAAAACCCGCCGTGAAACCCTGAAAGATGGGATAGTGGCCCACCTGGCGGGAGGCAAAGCGGATAATGTATGTGGGTTGAGCGGGCGCGAGCCTGGCCTGTCGCAGCTTCATTCGCCGGTGGGAAGGCGCCTCTCTTTGCGTGGTTTGGGTACCTTGTTGAATATGTTGCCTCCCGATGCCATATCACTGGATGCCGCAGCGGAAGCGCTGCGCAGCGATGAGTTTTACGTGCGCTTCGCTGCGGCCAGCCTGCTTGGCCGGCGCGGCGACCGGGATGCGCGCCGCCTGATGCAGGATGTCCTGGATAACGGCGCTGCGCCACAGCGCGCCAGCGTGGCCCATCATTTGCATCATTTCACCTGGTACGTTGCAGAGCCGATGTTGCGCCAGGCGCTGTCCGACCCGGATTTGCGCGTGGGTGAGAGCGCTGTCTATTCCCTCTGCCAACTGCGCGGGCCGGATGCTTACCGGCTGCTGGTCGAAGCCCTGACCGGTGCCGAAGATCGCCTGCGCATGGCGGCTGCCTGGGGGCTGAGCCGCAACCCGGATGCCGGCAGCGTGCCAGTATTGGAGGTCCTGATGCTGGCCCGAGACCCGGAAATCCGTGTCAAGGCGTTGGAATCATTGGGCGCTACCCAGGCGGCGCCAGCCGCGCCCATCGTGCGCCGCTCGTTGGATGACTCAGACCTGGACGTCTTGTACGCTGCCGTGTTGAGCTGGATTGAATTGGAAGGCGAAAGTTGTTTGCCAGAGCTGGCCGGGCGCGTCGAGCGCAGCCGGGGTGAGTTGTGTGCTCGCCTGGCTTTGGCGTTGTTCCATGCCACCAATTACCTGTTCATGGATATTGGCGACAGTCCATTGGCTGAATGTGTCATTGCTGCCCTGGAAACCGCTTTGCACGACGAACACCCCGAAACACGCCAGACGGCCGCCATGCCGCTGGCCTGGATCCGCCACCCCCGCGCCGCCACCGCGCTTCGCCAGGCTTACTTGCACGAGCCGGATGGCGCGGTCAAAACGCGTATGCTCTTCACCGCGGTTCATCTGATGTCGCCGCTGGCAAAGGAGCTGCTGCAAGATGCCCTGGCCAGCCAGGATCAAGGGCTTTGCCAGGCCGCCGAATATATTTCGAGGACTTACCGCCTGTAAAAAAGCACGCCGGCCAGCAGCCCTGCCGGCAGCAAGAATTGTATAATCCCTGCGATGCAAACCAGGAAAGATATTTTTCGCAACGTATTCAAAAGGGGCCTCGGGCAGGTTCCCTATCTTTCAAAGGGTCTGAACCTGGTTTACCGGGCCGCTCCATTCTGGATGATCGTGTGGTTTGTATTGCTGGTTGCCCAGGGTTTGCTGCCAGTGGCGCTGGTGTACCTGACGCGCGCTCTGGTGGATGGCCTGGTCGTCATTGTACAGGGCGCCTCTGATTGGGAGACCCTGCGTCCAACGCTGGTATGGGTAGTGTTGATGGGGGGTGTGTTACTGGCTAAAGAAGCGCTGCGTGGCGGGATTGGTCTGGCGCGTACCGTACTTGGAGAGCAGACGCGAGATTTTATGAGCGGCTTGATCCACCAGAAGTCGAACGAGATCGACCTGGCTTACTATGACATGCCCGAATATCATGACATGCTGCATCGCGCCCGGGCGGGCGCCGCGCTGCGCCCGATGAATTTGCTGGAGAGTTCCGGGGTACTGCTCCAGAATGGCCTTACCCTGGGAGCGATGTTGCTGGTGCTGCTGCCCTATGCCGCCTGGCTTCCGGCGGTGTTGCTGGTCAGCACGCTGCCGGCCTTCTACATCGTGTTGCACCATCGCTTGCGCCTGCACCAGTGGACGGTGCGCAACACGCCGGATGAGCGCCGCTCCTGGTATTACGACTGGCTGTTGACCGCCCGCGATTCCGCCGCTGAACTGCGCCTGTTTCAGTTGAGCGACCACTTCCAGGCGGCTTTTCAAACGCTGCGCCGCCGCCTGCGCGATGAGCGCATTCAGTTGATGAAAGACCAGAGCCGCGCCGAACTGTTTGCTGGTTTGGCCGCCTTGCTGGTTACCGGCCTGGCCGTGGCCTGGATGATCTGGCAGGTCGTCCAGGGCCGGCATTCCCTGGGCGACCTGGCCCTGTTTTACTCGGCGTTCAACCAGGGCCAAAGCCTGATGCGCGCCCTGATGGAAAACATGGGCGAAATCTACAGCAATAGTTTCTTCTTGAGCGATTTGTTCGAATTTCTGGCGCTGGCGCCGCGCGTGCCTGAACCGGAATCCCCGCGGGAACTCCCTTCCGTACTGAAAGATGGCGTGCACTTCGAACGCGTCACTTTCTTTTACCCTGGCAGCGAGCGCTCCACGCTGCACGAATTCGACCTCCACCTGGCTGCGGGGAAAATAACGGCCATCGTGGGCGCCAACGGCGCCGGAAAAAGCACCCTGATCAAGCTGTTGTGCCGTTTTTATGATCCACAGCAAGGGGCGATTACCCTGGATGGAATCGATGTGCGCCATTTCTCGCTGGATAGTCTGCGCAGCGGCATCACGGTCCTGTTCCAGGAGCCGGTGCATTATGGCGCTACGGTCAGGGAAAACATCGCTCTGGGCGATCTGGCCGGCGCGCCGGATATCGAACGCATTCGCACCGCGGCCCGTTCTGCCGGCGCCGATGAGTTGATCTCCCGCCTGCCCTCCGCTTACGAAACTATGCTGGGCAAGTGGTTCCAGGGTGGCGCCGACCTGAGCGTTGGCGAATGGCAGCGCCTTGCCCTTTCGCGCGCCTTCTTGCGCCAGGCTCCACTCATCATCCTCGATGAGCCGACCAGCGCCATGGATCCCTGGGCCGAGGCTGACTGGCTGGAACGCTTTCGCCAGTTGGCCGCCGGGCGTACCGCCCTGCTCATCACCCACCGTTTCACCACAGCCGCCCACGCCGACGTAATCTACGTCATGGACAACGGCCAGATTGTCGAAGCTGGCAGCCATCGCCAACTGCTTCACAGCGGCGGGCGTTATGCTGCTTCCTGGAAAGACCAGATGCAGCGTTGGATGGATGCGGGGGAATAGCTGGATCAAAATCAGGTTTCGGCTTTCAGCTTTCAGCCAGAAATTTCGTTGCTATCTTGCCCCGTTTTTCACCCTTTGCGGTGTAACTGCTCGCTTTGGCTTATCGGCAGACTGGGATAATTTTGTGCTATGCCAGCCGCGTGGCTCCAAACGTTGAATCCCACCAGAAAACGGATTCTATCCAATTTTGCGAACGCGGATTGAAGAATGAAACCAGCTTGCCGCTCTGTGGATCAATAGAGCCAATATTCGGGCCTTTGTGGCGATTACAGCGGATACAATGCCAGGGCTAGATTATCTGCATGGGTGGCGCCGTCGTGTTGTTTGGGGATAATATTGTAACATGAGTATAGGAGACGGAATGTTCTCCAACCGAACTCTATTTGATGTCGCCTGGGGAAATCCGCTTTGCGATTGCCTCCACCGCCCAGCCAATCGCCCCCTCCACTTCTGCCGACAGCCCTGCTCCAAAACGGGTATCCTTCACCTGAATCCCCAATACCTCCACCTGGCAGCCCGTTTCTTCTACCAGGTAACTTGCCAGCACCGCAAGCGGCAAGGTGTGCGACGATGCGCTGAACCCAGTTGCTTCCTGCGCATCCAGCCAGCGCAGCGCGCCAGGCGGCTCATTCATCTGCGCCGCGTCGACCAGCAGCACCACCTGCGGCGCGAAACGGCGCAGCACCCCGGTAAAATTCTCCGGCGCTGCTCCTGCTTCGATCAAGAGGATAGCTTCGCGCCCTGCCACCTGGGGACGCAGGGCGCGTACTACTGCCAGACCTACCCCGTCATCGCCATTCAGCTCTTGCCCGATCCCCAGGATTGCAAAGCGTGCCGTTTCTTGAGATGGCGGTTGAGCGTTTATCATTTTTGTTCAGGATGGTCGTGGCCGGAATGGATTGTATCCATTCTCTTTCTGCGGTCTACTCTTTACAATCTGTGTTCTCTTCGCAGTAAGCCTGGATCTTATCCTGCGGCCCGTAATAAATCGTGAAACCATCTTTATTTAGCGCAGCCAGCTCCCATTCATCGCTGGAGAGCTTCAGGCAGCTGAAACGGCAATTCTGCACGCACTGCGCGCAGAAGATACACCGGTCCAGCCGGTACTCGAGCACGAAAGTTTTGCTGGCCTTGTCATTGACCACCATCTCGATGGCATTCGCCGGGCAGTCTTTGGTGCACAGACTGCAACCGGTGCATTTACCCTGGTTCCAGACCAGCTTGCCATGCAGCCTCTCCGGCGGCTCCTGCCGTTCGAAGGGATATTGCTGGGTGACCGGTTTTCTAAACAGCGATTGGGCGACATCTTTGAACATTGCACCGATTTTCATAACGGCTATCCTTTCCAGTTAAGCCAGACGATCATCGCCAACATTTGCAACAGGGCCAACAATGCGCCGTAACGCCACCAGCGCACAACCTGGTCGATGCGGAAGCGGGTGAGCAACGCCTGGATACCTGCCAGCAAGAACAGGATCACCAGCGTTTTGATGGCGAAATCTAACGGGTTGTGCAACCCGCCAAGGAAAAAGGCCGCCACCAACGTCAGGCCGATGACCAGCTCCACTGCTCTGCCTAGTTTGAACAGCGCCAGTCCGCGCCCGCTGTATTCGGTCAGCGCCCCGGCGACGATTTCCGTCTCGGCTTCGGGGGCGTCGAAAGGCGGCAATTCGAGCTTGCCCATCAAACCGATCAGCGCTACCAGGAAACCGATCGGTTGGGTGAGCACCAGCCAGTGCTGGCTGGCGTAGGTATTGATCTCGTTGATCTGCCATGTGCCGGCGACGATTGCCGGGCCGAGCAGCGCCATCAGGAACGGCGCTTCGTAGGAGAAGACCTGAGTCAGGGCGCGCGTTGCCCCGATCACCGAGAACAGACCGCGCGTATTCGAACCGGCCACGCCCATGCACAATGTCAACAGGCTGAGCAAATACAGGGTTACGATCAGGTCGCCGCGAAAGTTGAACGCTGGGGTCAGGCCGGCGACAGGCACATATAGCGCCGCTGTCAGGGCGCCTGCCAGAGCTACGATCGGCAGACCCACGAAGAGCAGGCGATGTACGCCCTCGGGCACGATTTCTTCTTTGCTCATCAACTTGATCACATCTGCCAGCGGCTGGAACCAGCGCGGCCCCACCCGGTTCTGGAAGCGAGCTACTACCTTACGGTCGATCCACTCGTAAAATATGCCGGAGAGCAGAATAAAAATCCCGCTGGGAAATAACAAGAAAGTTGTAATACTTTGTAAAGTGTCCATCATCGCTCCGCGTAAAATTTAACCTTGAAGCGTCTTCTGCTGGTAATGCCGGATACCATACCGGCGCAGGTCTTCCCAACCCCAGGTCTGGACAGGCCCCTGCTTGCCCTGGATCATGACTGACCGGTCATTGCAGGAGAAACAAGGATCGATACCTGCCAGGATCATGGGTACGTCAGCCAGTTGGTGGCCCACCACCAGTTGGATCACCGAAGCAAAGTTGCAGATGCTGGGTGTCCGGACCTTGATGCGCTCGGGTTTTTCACCACCATTGCTCTTGATGAAGTAGAACAATTCACCGCGCGGCGCCTCCACCCGGCTGATCGTTTCGCCAGCCGGGATACGGCGCGGCATGCGGACGGTCAGCTCGCCTTCCGGCATGTGATCCAGAATGGCCAGAATGGCTTTGTAGGTGACGAACAGTTCTTTGATGCGCACCACGAATTTGGCTTCCAGGTCGCCGGCTGTTTCACTGACGCTGCTCACTGGAAACTTCGTATATGAACCATATGGGGCTTCGACGCGGATATCGCGATTCACACCTGAGGCGCGGGCTGTTGGGCCAACGACGCCCAATCGCTCAATTTCTTCGGCTGTCATCACGCCTACGCCGCGCGTACGCTGCAAGAAAGCCACGTCGGTGGTCACGATATCCAGGTAATGGTAACTGCGTTGCTCCAGGAAGTCGATCCCCTTGCGGATTGCGTCAGCCTGATCCTTGTCGACGTCGCATTTGACGCCGCCCAGCACGTTGAGCGAATAGTTCACCCGGTTGCCGGTCAACTTTTCCAGCAGGTCCATGACAGTTTCCCGGTCGCGCCAGGAATACATGAACAATGTATCGAAGCCTGCCTCGTGCGCTGCGACTCCCAGCCACAACAGATGGCTGTGAATGCGTTCCAACCCGGCCACCAGCTCCCGGATCGCCTGGGCGCGCGGTGAAACTTCGACGCCGGCCAGTTTTTCTACTCCCAGGCAGTAAGCAAAGGCATGCGTGTGGGAACAAATGCCGCAAATTCGCTCGAATAGATAAAGATTCTGGATCCAGTTGCGTTCTTCGCAGGCCTTTTCAATGCCGCGATGTACGTAACCCAGGCGTACGGCGGCGTCGGTTACAGTTTCACCATCCACGCTGAATTCGAAGTGCCCCGGCTCCTTTAGCGCCGGGTGTTGCGGCCCGATTGGGATGATAAAGCGATCTTCGGCGGGCTCTGGCTCCCCGACATCCAGGGAACCCGGGCGCCCTTTGGCAAATTCTTCCTGGGGGTTACAGTCTTTGCGCAGCGGATAAACTCCGGCCGGGAAATCGTCGGGCGTAAATAGACGGTCTTTGTTGGGCGTATCGGGGATATCTACCCCAAACATTTCCATTAGCTCCCGTTCGTACAGGCTGGCCGATGGCAAAATGGAGCAGATGCTGGGCAGGCTCGGAGCCTGGCGCGGTGCGCGCACGCGCAAGGTAGTGACCGCTGCGCCCTGGCAAAAGTGATACAGGGTCTCGATCTGGCCGGCTTCCACGCCAAGGTCCAGCCCCGTGATGGCAGATAGATAACCCCATCGTGCATCCACCAGGGCCTGGACGGATGCCTTCAGATGTTCAGGAAGCACCACCAGGTCCAGGCGATTTGCCTCAGGGGTCTGGCTTTCCTGTGTCCAGGAAGCCAGCAGCGATTGGGCGTTTTGCAGAGAAGTTTCCGGGTTCATGATGCCTCCGTCGTTTTCAGACTGTTGAGCAGTTTAACCATCCCATCGATAATTGCCTCAGGGCGAGGCGGGCAGCCAGGGATATAGGCATTTACCGGTAAAACCTGGTCGATCGAGCCGACCACGTTATAGCACCCCTGAAAGACTCCTCCTGAGATACCGCAAGTGCCCACCACAACCACGAATTTCGGATTAGGCATTTGCTCGTAGATACGCAGCAGGCGATCTCGTGACTGTTGTGTCACCGGCCCGGTGCAGACCAGGATATCGGCGTGACGCGGGCTGCCTTGCAACTTGACGCCCAGGCGCTCCAGATCGTAGCGTGGCGTAAGCGTTGCCAGAATTTCGATGTCACAGCCGTTGCATGATCCGCTGTTGTAGTGGATGGCCCAGGGTGAGTTGATCCGGCCCCACTTGCGGATGGCATCGATTGTGCGACTCCAGGCTTTTTCCATGTTTTGATTCATGGTCGTTGTTCCTCCGTTCGGTTCAACCCAGGATCAAGGCTACAAGAGCCAGGATCAGGCCGACCAGATAAACCCCTGCCATCCAGCTCAGGCTTCCGGTGCCCAGGATCAGCACTCCCAGGTGGAGAATGGCAAAGAACAGGGCGATGACAAAGAATGGTTGGTATCCCGGCGCACCAGCAGGTTTGTGGTGTGCTTCTCCACCGGTGTACAGGCTGGATTTGAGCAAAGAAGGCTTTTCGGGGCCGGCCAAAACCCGCCCGATGCCCGACAGGATTGTGGCAAGGGCCAGGAAAATCAGAAATGCGACGGGTGGTGTCAGAAGAGTCGTGTTCATAAGCACCTCATTTCGAAGGGTTAGCGCCCGAAGGCAGCCAGGATTGCCTGCCCGGCGGGGGCGGTGAGCCAGTCTACCAGACCTGGCCAGAGTCCCAGGATGACAATTCCCAGGGAAAGCAACGCCAGGGTGATGTTCATCTGGGCAGGAATGGGCGTGCCGTGTTCGATTGCTGCAGAGGTGTTTTTGCGGTATAAGGCGTTGACCAGCGGCGCATAATAGGCCAGCGAGAGCACACTGTTGAGCGCGGCGAAGACCACCAACAACGCCATCCACAGATTCTGGGCAGAAAAACCGGCCACAAAAATTTGCCATTTTGACATAAAGCCTGCCAGAGGGGGCAAGCCTCCCAGTCCGAGTGCGGCCAGGCTGAAAGCCAGCGCCACCAGCGGGTAGCGCCGGGCAGCACCATTCAGGTCGGAGATAGTCAGCGGGCCGTGTTGAGGCGCGTTTTGCGCCGCGCTATCCTTGCCCGCCAGCGTTTGCAGGCCGATGCCGCTGATCGCAAAGAGCAGCGCTCCCGCTGCAAGGAAGGCCGACCCTTTCATCATGCCGTGGCTGATCAGGTGGAACATACCACCCTGGGCTCCGGCGATTTGCCCGGCCGAAAGAGCCACGCCCAGGCCAAAGACCATGTAGCCCATGTGGCTCAGGCTCGAATAAGCCAGCAAGCGTTTGACCTGAGTCTGGCGCAATGCCATCAGATTCCCCAACAGCATGTTCAAAGCCCCGGCTGCCAACAACAGGTTACCCCAGGTCGCCGCCGGGTATCCCCGGCCGTCTACTCCGGTTAAAGGCCCCAGGCAGCGCAACATGGCTACCAGCCCGGCTTCGATGACCACGCCAGAGAGCATGGCGCTGATCCCGCTGGGCGCCTGCGTGTGTGCATCCGGGAGCCAGGTGTGCAACGGCACCAGGGCTGTTTTCACGCCAAAGCCGATCACGAACAAACCGCCGGCTGCCAGCAGGAGCGGAGTGGCGGAGACGGCCTGGCCGATTTTGTCGAATTGCAAAACGCCGGTCTGCATCAGCACCAGGGCAATACCCAACAGCACCAATACCGATCCGCTGGCGCTCTGTACTACGTACTTGACGCCTGCTTCCAGCGAGGCCGGCTGGTCGTGGTAGAAGACAACCAGTAGATAGGTCGAAATCGCCATTGCCTCGAACCAAATCCATAGGTTGAACAGGTCGCCGGCGCAGCCCAGGGCGATCATCACGCCTATCATTGCCAGCAGCATGGCGTAATATTTTTCGGAGCCTTGTTCGCTGGCTATGTACGGCCCGGAGAACCACACCACCAGCGTACCCAATCCGGCGACTACATATGCTAACAGCAGGCTCAGCCCGTCGCAGCGCATAGGGATCGTATCGATGTAGACAGCCACCGGCCCAACCTGCAAGAAGCGTTGCGTGGCCAGCCCCAGGGGAACCAGGGTGGCGACCATCGCCACAAAAGCCAGCCAGGCGGCCAGCACGCGCGATGCCCGGCTGGGAGATTTCCCTGCCAGGCGCCCGCACAGGTAAACCAGTGGGGAGGCTGTCAGCGGAAGAATGATCATCCAGAGAAACGGTTCAGTTATCATGCTCGTTTGCTCACAGTCGTTTGTCTCAAATGCTCCACGCCAGCCAGACCAGGACAATCAACAGCGCGCCTAGCAAGCCGACCAGGTTCCAGTTCAAGCGCCCGGTTTGCAGAGGGCGCAGTGCATCCGCTGCATCCAGCGTTTTCTTGACCACCCACTGGTTCAGCGTTTCAAAGCCGAATCCCTGGCTGGCCCATCGTGCCAGACCGGCCAGCAACTTGCCTGCCCACGCCAGGTTCTGGCGGTACCACCAGGCAGCCAGGCCCAGAAAAATGACCACCAACGCCAGCCAGGTGGCCGGAGCGGTCAGGACCTCTTCGATCATGTGTCCGGTAGTCGGCGCTTCCAGTTCGTGGTAAGGCAGGCTGCTTGCCATCATCTTACCTAACGGGCCGGCTAGAAGCCACGAAGTCAGTGCCGCGAAAGCCAGCGGCAGCAGGGCGACACGCATGGCCATTGGGGTGTCGTGGGCGTGCCCTGTTTCCCCGTGGGCTTCGCCGTGGGTCACAGGGACCGGGGCGTAGAATACCATCCATACCATACGGAATGTGTAAAAAGCCGTAATTCCTGCCCCCAACAGGATCAGAGCATAGACCCAGGCTGGCCCGCCCCCCAGCCCGGCTTCCAGCACCATTTCTTTGCTCCAAAAGCCGTTCAGAATAGGCAGGCCGGCCAGCGCCAGCGCGCCGCAGATAAAGACCGCCCGCACGACCGGCATGCGCACGTTTTGCGCACCCATCTGGTGCATGTCGCGTGTTCCCACCGTATGGATCACCGCGCCTGCGCTCAGGAAGAGCAGCGCTTTGAACAGCGCATGGCTGAACAGGTGGAACTGGCTGGCATACACACCGCCCGCTCCGATGGCGTAGACCATATATCCGAGTTGGCTTACTGTGGAGTAGGCCAGGACGCGCTTCAAATCGTTGGCAACCACCGCCATGAGTGCGGCCAGCAACGCCGAAACTGCGCCGACCAGGATGACGGCTGTCTTCCAATAAGGCACGCCCTCGAAAGCCGGGTAGAAACGCGCCAGCAGATAGACGCCCGCGTTGACCATGGTCGCGGCGTGGATCAAGGCGCTCACTGGCGTCGGCGCTTCCATTGCATCCGGCAACCAGGTGTGCAACGGAACCTGGGCGGATTTTGCTGCCGCGGCGACCAATGCCCCGAAGGCCATCAGGCTGAGTACCGCTGCAGGCAAGGAATGGGATTTTTCCAGGAAGATGTTGATCTCGTAGCTGCCTGTATAGACATACGCCAGCAGCGCTCCCGCCAGCAGACCGATGCCTCCCAACTGGGTGATGACCAGCGCTTTGATACCGCCTGCCACTGCTTTAGGATCGTCGTTATAGAAGGAAATCAACGCATACGAACACAGCGCGGTGATCTCCCAGAACACGAATAAAAACATCAGGCTGCCAGTCAGTGCCAGGCCGGCCATGGCCCCAATGAAGAACAACACCAGGAAGTAATACCGGCCCAATTGCGGATCGCCATGCATATAATCGATTGAGAAGATTACCGCCAGGCTGCCGACCACGGTGGCGATCGCCGCCAGGAAGATGCCCAGGCCGTCGGCGACGAAGGTCAGGTCGCCGAAAAATGCGCCCATGGGCAGGCGTACCACTACCGAGGGGCTTGCCAGGGGTAAAAGCCCCAGCGCGGCCAGGCCAGCAGCAACTGCAAAGCTCACCGCCAGGCCGTTTTGCAACCGGGCAGTGAGCGCATGGTCCGATTTTCTAAAGCCCGCTGCCCAAACGAGCAGCGCTCCAACCCAGGGCAAACCGATGGTGAGAAAGATGAGTGTGGCTGCCATCCCTTATCCTTTCAGCGATGAAAGATCGCGTAAATCGAGCGAAGCGGAACGTCGCCGTACCTGCACTGCCAGCGCCAACCCAATCACAGCCACGATCGTATCGGCGACGATTACTGTGGCGGCCAGGCTTTGCCCCAGGTTGATCTTGCCGCTTACTTTTCCGGCCAGCACCAGCGCCAGCACGGCTGATTTGACCAGGATCTGCAGCACCGCGACCATTTTGATCAGGTTGCGGGTTGCCAGCATGCCATAAAAGCCCACGCCGGCCAGGCCGATCACACCGATGAAGACGATGCTTGTCGGGGATAACTGTGTCATGATTTTGCCTCCTGGATTTGTTCGACAGGTGCGACAGTCGATGAATCCGGCTTTTCGGACAGGTCGCCAGATATCAGCCGGATTTCTGCAGCGGCTACCCGTTGCCCACCGGGAATATCCAGATCGACCTGTTTGATGAATGGAATGGCGCTCTGTGCCTTACGCTCGGGTTGGTTTTCCGAAAGCAAGCCCAGCAAACCCATTACCCCGGAGAAGATCAGCACAATTTGTGCAATCACGTCCAGGCCGCGCTCCTGCCACAGGGTGCGGGCAAAAGTGATCCCTTCTGCCGGCACCTGGCCGGATTTGACCGGCAGGACAAACCAGCCCAGGCCGAAAGCAATGCCCAATGTCAACGCCCAGACCAGCAATTTGGGGATAATCGAGGTATCATCAAACGTAACCTCGCCAACGATACTGAAGGCAAAAACGAATAACACCGTGACCAGTCCGGCGCCTACGCTCAATTCGATGACGGCAATTTCTGGCGCCCCCAGGAAATAGATCAAAACGGAAACGACCGCACTGGTCAGCGCCAGCCAGATGGTCACGTTAAGTAGCCGGCCAGCGCGCACCACCTGGTAGGCACAAAAAATGCCAATAATGGACAGGACAAGATATACCATACTTACTCTCCTTGTTACGCTACGCAGACGTTGTGCTTTAAACTTCTCCCCGCTCGAGAAATGCATACTGCGTCAAACAATGTGATTTTTATCACAAATGGTCAATATTGTTACGTGAATTAAGTCACAATATATCCGTTGACGTTTGTCATAAATGATATCATGCTGAGAGTTGTCCCTCGTTCGGCCCACGATTAGGATACAATACACAGCGAGGTGAACCGATGAAATTGTCCGACCAACAAACACTCGAAGGGATTCTCTTCACAGATATGTACCAGTTGACCATGGCGCAACTTTATTATCGCATGGGATTGCATGAGAAGCAAGTCCAGTTCGACCATTTTTTTCGCTCTTATCCGGATTATGGCACGCATAAGGCCGGATATTGCATCAATGCCGGCATGGAATGGTTGTTGGACTGGATGGCCGGCGCGCATTTCCGCGAGGAAGATGTGGATTACTTGCGCCATCAGAAAACGCGCAACGGCGAGCAAATGTTCGCTGAAAACTTTCTCGACTGGCTGCAGAAGAACGGCGACTTCGGCGCTCTCAGCATGTGGGCTATTCCTGAAGGGCGTGTGGTGCATCCCAATGTCCCCCTGACCGTCGTGCGCGGTCCGTTGGCTATGGCCCAGATCCTGGAAACTGCGTTGCTCAATCATTTGAATTATCAGACGCTAATTGCCACAAAAGCCGCTCGTATCCTGGAGATCGGGCGCGGCCAGTTGATGTTGGAATTTGGATTGCGGCGCGGCCAGGGCAAGGGCGCCAATGCCGGAGCGCGGGCGGCTTTGATTGGCGGCGCCCATTACACTTCTAACGTGGGCCTGTCAGCTTTGCTAGGTATTGCGCCGAAGGGGACTCATGCGCATAGTATGGTGCAGCTCTTCGTCTCTTTGGGGATGACTGAACTGGATGCTTTTCGTGCTTATGCTGAGGTGTACCCGGATGATTGCACGCTGCTGGTAGACACCATCAGCACGTTGGAAAGCGGCATTCCGAATGCCATCAAAGTCTTTGAAGAACTGCGCAGCAAGGGGCATCGCCCGGTCGGCGTGCGCCTGGATTCGGGCGACCTGGCGTATCTCAGCATCCAGGCGGCGCGTATGCTCAACCAGGCTGGCTTTGAGGATGTTTCCATCGTTCTCTCGAATAATCTGGATGAACTGGTGATCTGGCAGATCATTACCCAGATCGCCGAAGAAGCGCCTCGTTACGGTATCGACCCGGATCATTTGGTCAAGCGCCTGGTCTATGGGGTTGGTACACGCCTGATCACTTCCTGGGGTGAGCCGGCCCTGGGTGGGGTTTACAAGCTGGTAGCCGTTTTAGATGATGGATACTGGAAACCTGCTATCAAGATTTCCGAATCGCCGGAAAAGACGCCCAACCCGGGAGACAAATGTGTATGGCGGCTTTACGATCAGCGTTGCAAGGCTACTGCCGACTTGATCGGCCTGGACGAAGAAAACCCTCGCCAGTCTGATCCGGTCATCTTGCGCCATCCCACCGATCATACCAAGTCGCGCACCCTGCCTGCCAGCGAGATCCGGGATATCGAGCCGCTGCTGGTGGAAATTTTGCGCCATGGGCGCCAGGTCTACGAGCTTCCTTCTCTGGAGGCTATCCGCGCCCAACGCCAGGCCGACGTGGAGCGCCTGGATACCGGTGTGCGGCGCATCATGTACCCGCACATTTACCACGTCTCTCTCACCCCGCGGTTATGGGATTTGAAACAAGATTTGATTACAGGTTCAGCCATTGCGTCGCGGCACGTGGCAGATCGGCCAGCGGCCCAATCTTAACCGTACATTCCGGCAGCGAGCCCAGGAATAGCCGGCCATATTTTTTGGTCAAGACGCGCCGGTCGAGCACCGCTACCACGCCGCGATCGTATTGCGTGCGGATCAAACGCCCAAACCCCTGGCGGAAACGTAGAATGGCTTCAGGCAGGGAGTACTGGTTGAAAGGATCATCGAAGGTTTCGGAGCGGGCTGCCACGATTGGATCGGAAGGAACATCGAAGGGTAGTTTTGCGATCACCAGCACCGACAACGCCTCGCCAGGGATGTCGACTCCTTCCCAGAAGGCGCGTGTCCCCAGCAGCACGGAGCGTTGCGTGGTGCGGAAAGTCTCCAGCAGAGTGTGAGGCGAAGCGCCCTCGCCTTGCTCGTAAACCAGAATGTCTTCCCGCGCCAGCACCGGGGCGATAGCCTGCGAAGTGCGCTTGAGCTGGTCGTAAGAAGTGAATAACACCAGGGTGCGCCCACCGGTAGATTTGCACAGGCGAATCAGGCTGCTTTCGATGGCCCGCTGGTGGCCATTGCGGTCGCCCGGTTCTGGGATGTCATTTGCCAGGTAGAGCAGGGCGGCGGTTTCGTAATCGAATGGCGAGCCGAGCGCCAGTTCGTAAGCGTCTTCTGCGCTCAACCGCCCGCGCAGATAATCGAACTCGCCGGCCGCGGTCAGCGTAGCAGAGGTCAGGATAACGGCTTGCTTTTCGTGCCAAAGGTGGCGCTGCATCAATGGTCCGATGTGCAGAGGGGCAGCGTGCAACGAGGGCTGGTAGCTATTGGGGTGTACCTCGACCCAGTAGATTTGCTCTTCCGAAGGCTCGAAGATCAGCGCGTTCATGTTATCGTAGAACTCGGCCACGCCGCGGTACAGGTTGATCAGGCTGCCATACAGCTCGTCATCCTCTTCGGCCAACGCTTCCTGGATTTCAGCCAGCCCCTGGGCCAATTGTGCCAGTAACTCCAGGGCTGGCTTAAGCGCCAGGCCGGCCTCGTCCCAGGCCAGCTCCACTTCTTGCCAGGCCGGCTGGGCGCGCGTGGCCTCTAGGATACGTTCCTGGTGCGCGTAAAATCCAGGCGCCCCCCCCTCGCGCTGTTCGCGTAGAAAATGGTCGATGCTGGCAAAGAACTGGCGCGCCAGGGCTTCGAAACGAAAAGCCAGGTCGGTAATCCGTTGTACCATGAAATTGACGCTGGCAAATTCGCTCGGCGCCAGCACCGGCTGCGTGGCGCTCAACACCCAGCCCAGCAGCCCGCCGCTCGGTCCACCCAGCGCTTTCAACAGGCGCTCGATATCGGCCAGCGTTACGTGATAGCTCAGGGCATTGGTCGTCGCATCTTCCAGATGATGCGCTTCGTCGACGATCAGGTACTCATACTCAGGGAGGACGCGGTTGCCGGTGGCTACGTCCGAGAGCAGCAGAGCGTGGTTGACAATCAGGATATGGGCGCTCTGCGCGGCCTGGCGCACCCGGTAAAATGGGCATGCTCCGCCGGTGCGCTTGACGCAGTTTTCCGTTGTGCAGGCCTCGTCCTCTGCCGAGAGGCGGGTCCAAATCTGGCGCTCGGCCGGGCCATTCAGGTTGATCTCGGCCCGGTCGCCGGTGCGCGTGGTCTGCAGCCAGTTGAGCACTTTGCCCATCACGCGCGTCTCATCGCCACTTTCTGGCCCGTGGCGGCGCATGCTTTCCAGGCGGCGCGGGCACAGGTAATTCGAGCGACCTTTTAACACCGCTGCACGCAAATCGACCCCCAGCGCTGCGCACAGGTCGGGGATGTCTTTGTTGATCAACTGATCTTGCAGGTTGATCGTGTTGGTCGAGATAACCACCCGGCGCTTGTTTTGGATGGCCCACATCGCTGCCGGAATCAGATAAGCCATGCTTTTCCCTGTGCCGGTTCCGGCTTCCACCAGCAAATGCCGCCCCTCGTTGAGCGCCTCAGTCACGGCCCGCAGCATTTCCACCTGCTGCGGGCGGTGTTCGAATTGCGGAAAATGGTGTGCGAAGATTCCTCCTGGTTCCAGCACACTGGTCAACTCTTCGATGTCCAGGGGGGCAGGGTCGTTAACTGGCTGCAACGGTGCCGCTGCGCCGGGCAGCTTTTCGCTAAACAACGGTCCTTCATAAACGTGGCGCACCGATTTTGCCGAAACGACTTCTTTGGAGCGCTCTCGCAGCGCCATGCGAAATGGCGCGTAGCCCGGCCATTCTACCCCTTCGGCCAGGCGGACGATTTCCGCCAACAGCGGCAGTGGCATGGCCAGGGCCTCCTCGTACAGGCGCAGGAAGACGCCTCGTGTCGCCTGGGCATCATCCAGGGCGCGGTGCGTGGCAGGGTAAGGTACACCCAGGCTCTGGGTCAACGCCCCCAGGTTGTAGCGGCCCGCGCTGGGCACCAGCACAGACGCCATTTCATAGGTGTCCATTATCGTATTGCCTTTGAACAGGCCCTGCTTGCGCAGAAATCCCACGTCGAAGCGCACGTTGTGGCCCAGGATGGGGACATTCCCCACAAAGTTCGTCAATTCTGATGCCACATCGCGGATCGTTGGCGCTTGCAACACCATCTGGTCAGTGATCCCGGTCAATTGGGTGATAAAGGGTGGAATGCGCCGACCAGGGTTGAGCAGCGTGCTCCACTCTGCCTCCACACGGTGACCTTTGAAGCGCACCGCACCGACTTCGATGATCGCGTCCTTATCCGCGTCCAGTCCGGTTGTTTCGATATCCAGGGCGACAATTGAGTCCATAGCGAGTGGATTATACCTTAATGAATGATGTGGGGCAGGTTTTGCCTGCCCCACAATCCGGTATGGTTTGCACCCATCCCGCAACGGACCGAAAGGACTAATCCTGTTCGTGATGCGTGATCGAGTTGTGGTCGAAAATGGCGCGGATTGCCTTCATTTGTTCTGGGGTGATCCCCAGGGAAGCCAGGGCTTCCTGGTCGCCATCCAGAATACGCTTACCCAGCTCGGAGTTCAGCCACACTTTGAGGTCTTCCTCGATGGGTGAACCGATGCAGTCATCCCGCACCAGCTTGCCGTCCGACATAACCAGCACCCGGCGTGTCTGGCGAGCCACGTTCAAATCGTGGGTAACGATGATGAAGGTGGTACCTTGCTTCTGGTTGATCTCCTGGATCAGGCTGAGCAGGTCGCCGCCTGCAGCGGTATCCAGGTTGCCGGTCGGCTCATCCGCCAGGATGAGCGGTGGTTTGTTTGCCAGGGCGCGCGCCACGGCCACTCGCTGGCGCTGCCCACCTGAGAGCTGGCTGGGTAAATGGTTCATGCGATTTTCCAGGCCCACCAGCGCCAGCAGTTCTTTGGCTCGCTTGCGGCGTGCAAACAGACCGAGATGGCCCATCATGGGTACTTCGACGTTCTCCAGGGCATTCAGGGTTGGCAGCAGGTTATGCAACTGGAACACGAAACCCACCGTCTGGCCGCGAAATTTATCCTTGTTGCGGATCTTGGCCAGGTTCTGGCCATTGACGGTTACCTGTCCGCTGGTCGGTTTATCCAACGCGCCGAGCACGTTCAACAGCGTGCTTTTACCGCTGCCGCTGGGTCCCATCACCGCCAGCAGTTCCCCCGGCGCTATTTGCAGGTTGACGTGATCCAGCGCCCGGATTTGCTCTCCATCGCCGTAGATGCGTGTCAGTTCTTGTGTTTCGATCATCCACTGCGTATCGCTCATGTGCTTTACTCCGCTTATTTTGCCTGGATATCCGCAAACGCTGTCATGCCCCAGCGCAAGAGCTCAGGTAACTCATCCAGCAGGATCACCACCGTGTAGTTGACCCCTGAACCTTCCGATGCCTTCGGGGCGATGCTCTTGACTTTGCCCTGCACTGCCACGCCCGGCAGGGCATCGAAAGTTACCTCCACCGGCGCTCCTACTGCAATCCGCGCCGCATCGATCTCGTTCAAGTCGGTCGTCTCTACCTGCAGGTCAACCAGGTCGGCGATCAGCATCACTGGCAACTCTGGTGAGACGGCTTCACCCAGGCGCACGTTCACCTCACTGATCGTGCCATCGAATGGGGCGCGTAGCTCTAAATCTTCCAGCTTGGCCTCGGCAGCAGCCAGGGCGGCTTTGGCGTTGTCCAGGCGCGCCTGGGCTACGGCAACATCCTTCGGATCGGGGCCAGCTTTCCAGATTTCGTAATCCTCTTTTGCTTTTTTCAGGTCGGCCTGGGCGACGGCCAGTTCGGTTTCATATTCCAGGCGTTTGACTGCCGAGTTGTAATCGGCCTGCGCGTCGTCCAGGTCTTCTTTGCGGTCTTCACGGGTTTTATCGTTTTCCGAATAATATTTGTACGGCTCGAAGGCGTCCCGCGCCCGATCCAGGCGTTCTTTCGCCCAGACCAGCGCCTCTTGCGTGGTCATCTTGGATTGGACGTATGGGGGAGTGAAGTTATCGAGCTGGTATTGCGCATCGCGCACCCTCTTCTCCAGCATGGCGATCGAATCCAACGTCTGGTTGCTGGCTGTTTCGGCATTTTTGTAGAGATCGTCGAGCGCCTTCTGCGCCGCGCTCATCTCGAAGCGCGCGGCAGCGATGGCTGCGCTCAGGTCCTCTTTCCCCTTCAGCCTTAATAAGACGTCATCTTTTTTTACCCGGTCACCTTCTTCGACCAGGATTTCCTGCACCACCCCGATCACTGTCACACTCAGGCGGGACCAATGTGCCGGCACTACTTTGCCGGTAGCACTGACCACTGGCTGGGTTTCATCGACCTGCTGGGGCTCTACGGTCGGCGTGGCCTGCACCTGCAGCCCCGAACATCCCACCAACCCAACCACAACGGCTGTCGCCAGCATCAAAATCAAAATTTGTTGCCTGATCTTCATGGTAACATCCTCCGAATTCACAATGATAACCTCACACGCATGATACTTGACACCTGATGCTTTACTCATAGCGCAACGCCTCAATCGGTTGCAGCCGGGTTGCCCGGTATGCAGGATATAAACCGCCCAGTGTGCCAAGCATCAGCGCTACCAGCAGGGCGCGGGCAAAGATATCCAACGTCCAGATGGGCTGCATGGCCTCGCCGACCATTGGCACCCGCTGCAGCAGGTAAGCCAGGAAAAATGCGGTGACGATCCCGGCTACTCCGCCCAACAACCCCAACAGCAGCGCCTCGCGCAGGATCATCCCCAACACCGCGCTACGCCGCCAGCCCAATGCCCGCAGCACGCCGATTTCTCGGGTGCGCTCGAAGACGGACATCAGCATCGTATTGAGTACCCCCACGCCTCCGACCAGGATCGCTAAGAAGGAGATGCTATTGGTCATCCCTTTGGAGTTTTGCATATCGGGCATCTGGTTGACAAAATCGCTGGCCAGCGCGGCGTGAATTTCAGGGAAATCCTGGTTGAGTTGTTTTACCAGCGCCCCGGCCTGATTGGGATCGTTGAGTTTGACGCCGAATAAGGTTACCTTGCGTGGCTTACCCATGAAGACCTGGGCGTCGCGCAGCGTCATCACTCCGCCCAATTCTTCCCAGCCGATATTCGACTCGTAGATGCCCACGATTCTGAAGCGCGTCCCGCTCAGATCGATGGTGTCCCCCACATCTTTATGCATCGCCTCGGCCATCGAACGCCCAATCAAAATCTCGTGGTTACTGGTGAGCGATTCGCCTTCGACCAGGTGCAGGCGCTTGACCGAGAAGCTCTGCGGGGCATATCCCCAGATGATAAAAAAACCTCCCGATTCGGGCAGCATGATAGCCGTAAACATCATCGGGCTGATATCGCGCACTTCGGGCAGTGCGGCAATTTTTGCGCCGATGCGCTCATCGATCGTGCTCAGGCTGGTATCCGCAATATCTGCCTGGCGGATCATGATCTCGATATTGTTGCTCGAAAAGATATCGGTCATCGTGCTGGTAGTGCCGTTGACCACACCTTCGATGGCCATAATGGCTCCCACGGTCAGGCCGATGGCGCCCAGGGTGAGCAAGGTGCGTGAAGAACGCTGCCACAGGCTTTGTACGGCCATGCCTCCAAACGGCAGCCGGTGGATACGCCCTCCGCTGCTGCCGCCTTCGTAACGTAGCGCTTCGACCGGCTGCAAGCGCGATGCCCGCCAGGCCGGGTAAACGCCTCCCACCAGGCCCAGGACGGACACTACCACGAAAGCCTGGGTCAGCAGGTCGGTGGTGATATTCTTCACATTCACCCCTAGAATAACAGATGAGCGTGAGAGGCTCGAGATCAGCAAGTAGCCGATCCCCACGCCGATCAGACCTCCCAACAGGCATACCGAAATTGACTCCATCAAAATCATGCGCAGTACTCGCCAGCGGCTCCAACCTATTGCTCGCAGTACGCCGATCTCTTGCGTACGCTCCATCACTGCCATGAGCTGGGCGTTCATCATCCCTACGCCGCCGATCACAATCGCCAACCCACCGATGGCCCATACATATCCCTTCAACATTTCGGTCATGCTCTGTTTGTTGGCATATTCCTGCAGCCCGCTCACCGAAAGGTCATCCCATAGCCGACCGGCGCGTTCCAGGAAACGTTCGCGTAAAGAGGGATCCTTCAGGCGGATGTAAAACAGGCTCACCTGGCGTGGCCGTCCTAACAACTCCTGAGCATCCTTCAGATCCAGCACAGCGCCGCTGTCTTCGAAAGCGTCTCCGGTCTGGTAAATGCCCACCACCCGATAGGCGCTACCGGTAACGCGCAGCGTATCGCCGACTTCTTTGTCCATTACTTCGGCGGTTGCCGAGCCGATGATGATCGGTTTGCCGTGGGCTTGCTGGGCCTCGCGCGTGTTGAGCCCCACACCCTCGACGATCTGGAAGCGTTTGAGCACGAAACTGTCTTGCGGATAGCCGAAGACGAAGAAGAACGGCTCGCCCTCCACCGCGGCAAAGCCCTGGATCATCGCGCTCACCTCGGATACTTCAGGAGCCTGTTCCAGTTGTTTGCCGATGGCTTCGTCGATGTTGCTATAGCTGATATCCATGGCGTCCGGCTGGCTGAGCACCAGATCGGCCCTGGTGCCCTGGAGCATCGATGAATAACCAGCCTCCATGCCGTCGGCCAGCGCTCCCAGCCCGATAATTGCCGCCACGCCGATGGCGATGCCCACCACGGTCAACAGCGTTCGAATTTTACGGCGCAGCAAATTTTTGACAAACACATCCAACCTCCGCAAATATCCCTGGTTTAGGAATCAGCAATCGGTCACCCGTTGGTGACTGCCGGTCTTGCACCGGCTGCCTGGCCTGTGCAACCATTGAAGTAACCGGCTACCCACTACTCAGACGCTCAGGGAACGGGTTTCGCCGGTTGGCGCGATGCCGTTGAGCGCCAGGGTTATGATGGCATCGGCCAGGCGTTCCTTCTCCGAGGTCGCCAGTGGGTCGCCCAGGATCTCCATGATAAACAGCCCCATCCACAGGCTGGCCAGGACGCGTGCGGTCGCTTGGACATCCACTTGCCGGATTTGGCCCGTCTCGGCATGCCGACGCAAAGTGGTTTCCAACCAGTGCAGCGTAGGCTCCAGAATCTGCTGTGCATAGCGCTGGCGCAGGTCGGCATTCGCCAGAATTTCTGAAAGAATGGCCTGCATCATAATGGTATTCTTCTCAACGGAATCTTGCTGCAAGTCGAGCAACTCGGAGAAAAACTGGCGCGCCTCGTCTGGGCGTGCCCAGGCCTGCCACTCCTGCGGCATTTCATTCTCGCTCAACCGGGTCAGGATGCCGACCAACAAATCGTCCTTGTTCTCAAAGTAGTTGAATAATGTCCCTTCGGCCATATCCGCCGCCTGGGCCACTTCGCGCGTCGTGGTGCGATGGAAGCCCTTGGCGGCAAACAACCTCGCCGCTGCGTCGATAATCTGCTCCTGGCGGGCAGCTACCTGGCGCTCGCGGCGGGTGGGTCTGGCAGAATCATCATCCATAATAGCGCCCTCCCATGCTGGCCTGTGCGAGAAGCCTACCCTCTCACACAGGATAAAATAGGGTGAGTGAGTGCTCACTCAATTTGTTTGCCTCGATTATAGACCGTTTAGGGCGGTTGTCAAGAGGGATTCGGGGTGACCAGGTGGATGAATTTTTTAAGACCGTGAGGCATAGCCACGACCTCTTCTTGCAAACGCTCGTCTGTCATCACCGCGGCTGCTTTCACCAGGATACCATCCTGGGTGTTTACGAAAATGACCGCATCCCAAATCTGAACCTACCTTCTCTCTCGCTTGTATTTCTATAAGGTTGTGTACGCCGCATAAGCCGGCGTTGTGGGAACGTTTCCAATCCCTTTGCGCAAAATCCCGGATTGCCTGAGCACGGATAACCAATTACCCATCACCTGCCTCAAAAACTGGTAAACTTAACCATCATTCCCATCCCACTCTCGCGAGGTTTCCATGATCGCAGAAGTCGCCCGCAAGTTGCGCGAAAACATCCAAAAAGTGATCGTCGGCAAAGATGAGGCCATCAACCTGGCCCTGGCCGCCGTGTTGTGCGAAGGGCACATCCTGTTGGAAGACGTGCCCGGCATTGGCAAAACCACCCTGGCGCGTGCCCTGGCGGTCTCGTTGGGCTGCACTTTCCGGCGCATCCAGTTCACCCCTGACCTGCTGCCATCGGACGTCACCGGGTTGAACTGGTTCAACCAGAAGAAGCAGGAATTCGAGTTTCGCACCGGACCGATCATCAGCCAGGTAGTATTGGCCGACGAGATCAACCGCGCCACGCCGCGCACCCAATCTGCGCTGCTGGAAGCCATGCAGGAGCGCCAGATCACCGTGGATGGGGTCACCCATCCCCTGCCGCGGCCCTTTTTGGTGTTGGCTACCCAGAACCCTATCGAGTTGGAAGGCACTTTCCCGCTGCCTGAAGCGCAGGTGGATCGCTTTCTGCTGCGTATTGCCATCGGCTATCCCAGCGAAACCGAGGAGGCCGCCATCCTGGAGCGCTTCCGGCTGTCGGACCCGCTGCCCGAGCTTCAGGCGGTGACCACTCCGGATGAAGTCGCCGCTTTGCAAAACCAACGCAGGCAAATTCGCGTAGAAACCTCGGTACGTGATTACATTGTACGTATCGCACATGCCACCCGCAAACACGCTGAGATCGAGCTGGGCGCCAGCCCGCGCGCCTCGCTGGCCCTGTACCAGGCATCCCAGGCCTGGGCTGCCATCCACGGGCGAGATTACGTCATCCCGGACGACATCAAATACATTGCCCCATATGCCTTGACCCACCGCATGATGCTTTCGCCGCAGGCACAGTTGCGCGGGCGCAAGCCCGAAGAACTGGTGTCCGGAGTCGTGGAAACGGTTCCGGTTCCCGTGGAGGGTTGAGTTGGCCTCGGTAAACTGGTGGCCACTGCTGGTGCTGGTTTTCCTGATCGGGATTTTTGCCCGCGCCTACCCGCTGGCAGCTTTCGTGTTGATGTTGATGGCTATCAGCGGGCTGGCACAGTGGTGGAAGCGACATGCCCTGGATGGTGTTATCTATGCTCGTCGCTTTCTCTATACCCGCGGTTATCCCGGCGAAACACTGGTGATGAAAGCCGAAGTGGAAAACCGCAAATTCCTGCCCATCGCCTGGCTGCGTGTGTTTGACGCATTTCCCGTCGCGGTCGGCCCGCAGGATGAATCCCAACTGCTCCCTACCCACATCCCGGATTTAGGCCTGATCATGTGCCTGTTCAGCCTGCGTTGGTACGAGCGCGACCGGCGCACCTTCACTCTGTTGCTGCGCCAGCGCGGCATCTACCGCCTGGGGCCGCCTCGCCTGGAGTCGGGCGACCTGTTTGGACTTTTCGAGGACGTGCGTGAAGACGGCCCCCTGGATTACATTACTGTTTTCCCTGAGCCGCTGTCCTTTGAAGCGCTGGAACTGCCTACCGGCGATCCGTTTGGGGAAAAGCGCGCCCGCCGCCGCCTGTACGAAGACCCCAACCTGATGATGGGCGTGCGGGATTATCGCCCGGAGGACGATTTCCGCCGCGTCCACTGGCCGGCTACTGCCCATACCGGCGAGCTTCAGGTGAAAGTGTACCAGCCGGTCTCGGCGCAGGTGATGATGGTTTGCCTGAACGTTCTCACCCTGCCCCATTATTGGGAAGGCACCGACCGCGAAATGCTCGAATATTTGGCGCAGGTCACCGCTGCCCTGGTCGAGCGTGGCTTGAAAGAAGGGTATCGCGTGGGCCTGATCTCCAATACTTGCCTTTCGCATGCCGATCAACCATTTCGGGTGCCTGCTGGCCGCTCTCCAGCCCAACTGGCCCATCTCCTCTCTGCGCTGGCGGGAGTGACGCCCTTTGTCACCAGCTCATTCGATCGCTTTTTGATTACCGAAGCGCCCCGCGTCCCGTATGGGTCGACGTTGGTGATTGTCACAGGTTTGATCGATGATGCCATTGTTGAAGCAATCTTGCGCCTGAAGAAGTCCGGGCGGCGCATCATTTTATATTGCTTCACTCGCAAAAAACCTCCCGCCTTGCCCGGTATTCAGGTCATCTATCGCCCCATCCGGGCCTGAGTAAGGAAGCGCTATGACTTCAACTCCGGTTCTGATCGACGAATCCCAGGATAAGCCACCGGCGGCTTTTTGGTGGTCACAGATCGCCTCGTTGCTCTTGATGGCCTTTGAGTTGTGCTGGGTGGTGCCGTGGTTTCGCACGATGATGGAATTGAGCCAGACCGGTCCGCTCCTGGAGAGCGCCCTGGTTTTGGGAGCGGTCATGGCGGCCTCGTTCTTCGCCATGCGTTTCCTCATCTCTTTGCGCTTGATGCGCAAGGTCCAAATAGCCATCATGTCTGTTGTTTTGGTCATCTGCCTGGTCATCGCCGAGGGGTTGCTATTGGGTGAAAATGAAGAACTCAGCCGCGCTGACCAGTTTTTATACCTGGACCTTGGCGTGTTGATTATCCTTGCCTTCGTCTTCTGGCTGTGGTGGCGTGGGTATACCCTGGCAAACGAGGGGTATCGCCCTCCACTGGTCTGGCGGCGCTTTCAGCAGGGTGTGTTTGGTTTTATGGCTTATCTGTTCTACCAGATCCAGTGGGGGAGGGAAACGCCCGCATTGTGGTGGTTCATCATCTTCTTGTTCATTGGGTTGATGGCGGTTGTTTTCAGCCGTATTTCTTACGTTGGGATCGCCAAGGGTGCAGAGAAAAGCCCCTTCGACCGTCGCTGGTTGTTGGGTATCATCGGCGTGCTGTTGGTAGTGTTGGTTCTGGCCGGTGCAGTGGGCAGCCTGTTGAGCGGGCAATATCGCCTGGTTTTAGACCTGGTAGCGGTATTGGTGCGTTGGGCGGGCACTCTCTTCTTCCTGATCCTGAGCATTCCAGCCGTGTTGGTTTCCTTTGTGCTTTGGCCTCTGGTATCGTGGTTGGTCGGAGTCTTGCAAGGTGTAGCGATGAATCAGCCAGCAGTCGTGCCCTCCGCCGGGAGCTATCCTTACCCTCTGATCGAAGACAAAGCCCCACCGGCGGTTGTGGTTTACCTCCAATCGGCGTGCTTATGGCTTGGGTTGATTCTGCTGGCTGTGGTGCTGCTGATCCGCATTCGCCAGGCGCAGGAGATGGGTGGGCCGATCGAGCCAGAGTCACCCGAGTCATTGCTTGGCGAAGGTCAGGCCAGCCAGTTGTTGCGCAAAGCCTTGCAGGATGCGGTAGATGGAATGCTGGCGCGCCTGAGGCCCGCGCAGCGCTGGGTGGCAGCGGCGCGCATCCGTCGCATCTACCAGCAGTTAATGGATCGCTGTGCGGCGCTGCAGCATCCCCGCCCGGGATCGACCACGCCCCTGGAATTTTTGCCCGATTTGTACCGCCTGTTTCCTGGCAGAGATGGCGACCTGGAAACCATCACCCGCGCCTATGTTCGCATTCGCTATGGGGAATATCCCGAAACCAGCCAGGAAGTCGATCAGGTCGAGCTGGCCTGGAAACGGATTGCTGAAGCGAAATATAACAGCGCGCAACGGTAGCATTTGCGCACTGCGACGCGGCTTACAAATCGCGTACCATCCTGATTGAAAAATCCAACAATGAGGGCAGCACAATATCGGCCTGGCGCAGGATTTCGTCGGGTGGCGAGAAGCGAGCATCTGGCACGGCAATCACCTTCATCCCTGCCGCTTTGCCCGCCAGAATGCCATTCTGGGAATCTTCCAGGCAGACGCAGTGGGATGCTTCAATTCCCAGCCGCCGGGCCGCTTCCAGGTAGACGTCCGGCGCGGGTTTGCCGTGTGGCAACGTGTCTGCAGCCACGACCACCTGGAACTTATCCCGCATTGCGGCATCGTTGAGCACCGCCTCGAGCAAGCTATGCTGGGAGCCAGAAGCCAGGCCGGTAGGATAGTGTTGTACAGCCAGGTTGACTGCTTCCACTGCACCGGGCAGATAGGGGATTTTCTGCCGGTAGAATTCCAACATCTTCTGGATGATGCGCTCTTCCACTGCTTGCTGCGAAATATCGAGCTTCAGCCGTTGGATGAGATATCGCGACCAGCCCGAAGTGCTTGAGCCCATGACGGCTTGTTGGTCATCTATCGTCCAGGCCTGGCCAACTTCGGCTGCCAGTTGCTGCCGGGCCTGCTCCCAATAGGGCTCTGAGTCAACCAGCAGGCCGTCCATATCAAAAACAATTGCTTCAATCATCAGCTATTTTTTCGTGATCGGAGGGAAACTCTTACGAAGCGCCTCGCATTGGGGTAGCTTATTGGTTGCTGCTGGCGTCGAAGGTGCCATAACGGTGCTGATAACGGTCGAAATTAGCAGCCACTTCTTCGGCAGGCAGTTCCTCGGGCGCGCCAATCTGCATGGCCAGCCAGACGGTGCGGGCAATATCCTCTACCATTACGGCCGCTTTTAACGCAGACTGTACCGATTTGCCTATGGTAAAGACGCCGTGTTGTTTCATCAAGATTGCCGGCGAGTTACCAATGCTGCGTAAAATTTCTTCTCCGATTTGCTTGCCGCCGATGCGGGCGTAAGCTCCACAAGGGATGGGGCCCCCGAATTCATCCGCGATCGCGGTCAGACAGACCGGGATCGACTTACCCACAGCCGCAAAAGCTGTGGCGTAATTGGAGTGGGTGTGGGTAACTCCCATCACATCCGGGCGGTGTTTGTAGATGTATACATGCGAAGCCGTGTCAGTCGACGCTCCGAATGTACCTTCGATCATGTTGCCATCCAGGTCGACGACGACCATGTTTTCGGGGGTCAGTTCTTCGAATAAAACCCCACTGGGTTTAATCACTACCAGGTTGGTTTCTGGGTCTCGCCCGCTGACGTTGCCGCTTGTCCAGGTCACCAGACCATTGGCTGGCAGCGCCATATTCGCGCGCCAGACTTCCTGGCGCAGTTTCTCCAGCATCATCGATCACCTCCACATCCAATTCATACTGTTACATTGCGCCGATAGCGCCGCACGCCCTGCAGGTCATATAAAACCACGGTTGGCCAAATAGGGAAAACGTTGATGGACATTATACCCGTGTTTGGCGTGATTAAAGAACATGATATAATACCTCCGTTCTGGTTACCTATCCGATCTATATCCCCAAGGAGGCACCCGATGTTATCTCTGATCGTTCTCTTGGCGATTGCATTGGCCATTGGTTATTATATTGGCAAGCGCCGTAAAGCCTGAGCGGAGGTTCTTATGTATTTGCTCACCCTTGTGATCATATTCGGCTTGCTCGGTTACGTTGTAGCCACCAGTCGTTTGAGCGAGAAAGTGGATAAAACTGCAGATAAGGTTGTTGCCACCTCGAGCAACCTGGTCGGCCGAGTGGACAATCGTTGGAGTTCCATGTTCGGCCGGCGGACATCCGTGAACTCGTTTCGCGCCTGGGCAGCCGGACCGGGTAAATCGTTGTTGCCGGAAGATTTTCGCAAGTGGTTGAATGGTCTTTCCAACTACGAAGCGCAGGAATTTACACAGGCGTTGGATTTGTACGCCAATAGCCTGGGTTTCAAACTGGATCAGCTTGTGCAGGGAGGACTGGATCATGATCCGGTGATGCGCCAGGTATTTGTCGAGGCGATTGTCGTCTACAGCCCGGCCTATCGTAAAGCGCGCCAGGCCCAGCAGCAGACCAATGCTGCGGCAAAAGATAAAGCTTCACATACCGAGCCACAAGACGGCAATCATCCGAAATCAAAGAATCCTGCCCCGCGCACTCCTGAAGCCAACGAAGCGGCCCCTGCGGCTTGAAAAGTTTCCTCCCGATTTTCTACCCCTTCCCCCTGCGCGGCTCGATAGAGTTTGCCAGGTGTAACCTGGCAAACTCTATCGAAAAATGCGCTTGAGGTAAGGGGAAAAATTTTAATTTAGCAACACATGAATTACGGTCAGGTCATTCTGCAGCAAAGAAGGGTGGCATTTGCCGACCCCGCGGCGGCTTTATTGTGCGATTGCGGGATGGAGATGTTGCTGGGACTGCCGCAAGATGAATTATTGTCGAAGTTCAGCCCGGCCGACCGTGACCGCCTGGCTGCCGCCTTGAATGGTGCAGCGAATGGCGAATTGGGCTTGCCCGAGAAAGACGTCTGTCTGGCCGTAGGTGGCGACAGCCCGCGTTGCATCGATGTTTTGATCAGCCCGCTCATCTTTCAGGGACTGCCCGCCATACAGATGCTATGGATCGATCACGCGCCGCAGCAAGAAGTGGAAACCCGCCTGCGCCAGCATATCCAGCGCCTGCAAATTTTGCATGATATGATGACCGCCCTGGTCAGCGCAGGCAGTTTGAAGCAAACGCTGGAAACGTTGCTGGTGAACTTGCATCACCTGATCGACTACGATCGCGCCGGTTTGTTCCTGGTCGATGAAAACCAGCGCTTTGTGCCTGCCAGCCGGGGCGGGTTGGACGCTCCGGCGGCGACATTCCTGGAAGAAAACCCCCTGGTGGTTGAAATGCGCCAGACGCGCAACCCGGTCGTGGTACTGGATGCACAGTCTGACCCGCGCTTTGCATCGTGGCCGGACGTGGAGTCCGTACGGGGGTGGCTGGGAGCGCCACTGATGGCTGGCGATACCTTGCTCGGTTTTATCTCCCTGGGCTCCCTGGATGTAAATGCTTATGGCAAGGCTGATGCCGAAACGATGCGCGTCTTTGCGGGCCAGGTGGCCGAGGTGCTGGAACGCGCCTGGTTAAGTGAGCAGTCGCAGCGCCGCACCGAAGAACTGGAAGTGCTTTCGAACATCTCC
This sequence comes from uncultured Anaerolinea sp., assembly GCA_964595435.1. Taxonomy (GTDB): domain Bacteria; phylum Chloroflexota; class Anaerolineae; order Anaerolineales; family UBA4823; genus RBG-16-57-11. The sequence goes on from CAZQQJ010000011.1 coordinate 129,716, forward strand.
TTCGCCCTTGGCCAGGCGGAAAGCGGCGAGAATACCCTCTATGCCATTGTGCAGCAGATTGCTCAATTCTTCGGCGCCAACAGCGGCGCTTTCCTGGTTCCAGATCGGGCAGAAACCAGCTTGCTGGTGAAGGCTGGGCTGGATAATGTCGTCGCTGGTCTTGCCTTTCCTGCCGGCGAGAACCCGTTGTGGCAGACTTACAACAGCGGCCAGGTTACCGTATTAACGGAACTGCCCGAGCACCCGGGCTTTGAAACGGACAGAGAGTTCCTCGCCGTTTTGCCTGGAGCGCAGTCGGCAATCCTTGTACCCCTGCGCGCCGGAGAGACGACCTTCGGCGTGTTGTGTTTCGGCTTTGCTGAAAAGCGGCGCTTTTCGACGCAGAACCTGCGCCTGTATCGCTCCATGGCCGAAATTGTTAGCGCCTCCCTGCAGCGAGCATCCGTATTGGAAGCGCTTGAAAAGCAAGTTGATATCCGCACGCAGCACCTCAAGACCTTGTACGATATTAACGCGCTGGCCAGCGAGCCGGTTGAACTGCAGCAAATTCTGGAAGACGTCTTGGAAATTACCCTGGCTTCTTTGCACAGCCGGAGTGGCGCCATCCATTTCCTGGATGAAAAGGATGCTCATTTCTACCTGGCCGCCCAGTTTGGCCTCCCTCCGGAGCATCTATTGAGTCTGGATGTGCTCTCGCTGGAAGAGCCTTTTTGGCAAAATTTGACCCTTTCCACAAATCCCCTGGTTGTCCCAGATCTGCGTACCAGCGCGAACGCGCCGCAGGCCGTGATGGAATTGGCCCGGTCCGGTTTACAGGCCTATCTCGGCGCGCCGATCCGGGCGAAGGGCCAGGTCGTTGGCTTATTCAGTTTGTTCGGCGCCAGCATTCTGGATTACACGTTGGAAGAGATCACCTTGCTGATGACCATAGCCGATCAGATCGGCGGCCTGGTCGAACGGGCCAGGCTCGTACGCCAGGCTGAACTGGCGGCAGTGGTGCAGGAACGCCAGCGCCTGGCCCGCGAACTGCACGACTCGATCACTCAACTGTTATACAGCCAGGTGCTTTTTTCCGGCGCGGGCCTGAAGGTGCTGCGCCAGGGCAATTCCACGCTCACTGACCAGTACCTGGCACAGATCGGCCAGGCAGCCCAGCAGGCTTTGCGCGAGATGCGCCTGATGATCTACGAATTGCGCCCTTCGGATTATCTGGACGAAGGGCTGGTCCGCGCATTGCAACGGCGCCTGGATGCTGTAGAAAAACGCACCGGGATTAACGCCCGCCTGGAAGTTCACGGCGCGATTGACCTGGACGAATCCATGGAAATGGCTCTGTATCGGATTGCTGAAGAGGCATTGAATAACACCTTGAAACATGCCCAGGCTGCCAATGTTATCGTTAACCTGCGCGGTCTGGCCAACCAGGTCGTCATGGAAATTCTGGATGATGGCCGCGGTTTCGACCTGGCGGTGAAACAAACCAGCGGTGGCATGGGGTTGGCCAATATGCGGGAGAGAACGGCTGCATTGGGCGGTGTGTTGGAAGTCATCACTTCGCCCCGGCTGGGAACACGGGTTGTTGTGCAAGTCAATTCTGATGTAAAATCAAAGACAGTCGAGTCTGCGAGGTAAAAACATAATGACCAGACCAATCTGTATTCTTGTCGTAGATGACCATACCGTGGTGCGCGATGGCCTTTGCGCGCTGCTCTCGGCCGAAACGGGTATGAAAGTAGTTGGCACAGCGGGAGATGGCGTGGAGGCAGTACGCCTGGCCAAAGAACTGCAACCCGATGTGATCTTGCTCGATCTGGTCATGCCTCGTATGGACGGCGTGCAGGCGACCCTGGAAATTAAGAAAGTTTATCCCCAGGCGCGCATCCTGGTTCTCACCAGCTTTGCCGAAGATCACCAGGTTTTCTCGGCCATTAAAGCCGGGGCAATCGGCTACCTGATGAAAGATACCTCGTCCGACGAATTGATCCAGGCTATTCGCAATACCTACTACAACAAGCCGGCCCTGGGCCCGGAGATCGCCCGCAAGCTGATGGATGACATCCAGGGAGAAGGCAACCTTGACGTAGCGAACGAACTCACCGACCGCGAGGTTGAAATTCTACAGCAAATGGCAATGGGTAAGACCAACCAGGAAATTGCCGATGACCTGGTCCTGAGTGAGCGCACCGTGCGCACGCACGTTACCAACATCCTGTCGAAGCTGGGGCTGTCGAACCGTACCCAGGCAGTGCTATATGCCTTGCGCCAGGGGATTGCGCACATTCGCTACACGCGGGATGCAGATTGAAATCCCTGTGCGGATTGCTCCTTACATCACACCATCGGGATATTACGGTTCCGATAATCGTACGGTCTTGCGGCTGGTGAGCTTGATCGTCTTTTTAGCCTCGCTGGACATTTCGCCAGATTGTTCCAGGCGGTCTGCCTCCTGGCGCATCTGTTGAGCCAGGCCGGTTTCGCCCTGTGAGAGCAAGATCGTTACCGCCTGGCGCAGCTTCTGCGTCGCCCCGCGCACGTTTCCCGCTTCAGCATCGTTCAGTGCCTGGTCTTGTAGTTTGAATGCCTGCACTCGCTCGACGATGTTCATCACATGTCCGTTCAGCCGGTTATGTTGGGTTGCATCGTTGGTAAAATTGACTACCAGGTCGACAGCCTGGCGCTGTGTGCCCAGGTCTGGCGACGTGTAGGTCACGTCGGTTTGGGCAATGCGCACCATCCCCTCCGGGCGTGGTGGCATCATAATTTCTATTAGATATGCCGCGCCTGCCTTTTCCATCTCTCCGAGCGGGATGACCACTGCTCGCCCCTGGATGGTAGCTTTGCCAATATCCTGGATGGATGGCGTGACTTGCCACACGCGGCGCGCCTCCATCCCTTGAACCATGCGCAGGGTGATCTGCACGTCCCGTGCCACCACTTGCATGGACTGGTATACTTCCTGGAAGATCTGGTTCACCTCTTTGGGTGAGGGGATGTAATACGCTTTGCCCGCGCCCGTACCAGGATCGGCCTGTATGCTGCGGTCGGCCAGCTCAATTAAGAAATCCTCGTTCCAATCTTTCCCAAAGCCCAGGCAAATGATCGGGATTCCCTGCTCTCCGGCCTCATTTGCCAGATCGTAAGAATCGTCCAGCCGGTCAGTGGCCTCGCCATCTGTAAGCAGAATAACACGGCTCACATATTCCGGTTTGTGCCATTCTCGTACCTGGTTGAGCCCCTCACGCAGGCCGATAGACAGATTGGTCCCTCCGCCGTCTTTGATGCGGTCGATCTGGCGCTTGATTTCCTCTTTGTCCTTTGCCTGCTGCGCCCGCACCAAAATTTGGGTCCTGGTTTCGAAGGCCACGACTGAAACGATATCTGCCGGGTCGAGCTGGTCGACGATGTTTTTGACTGCCTCTTTCATCGTGCGCAGCTTTTCGCCGGCCATCGACCCGCTGCGATCCAGCACCAGGGCAAAATTGAGCGGCAGGCGCACGCTGGATACCTGCAGGCCGGATTGGAGCTCGGTCAGGATGTATATGAGCTGAGGCGTGGCAAGCACTGGCACAGCCTCACGGTTGCACATGCTGGTCAATTGCAGCATATCAGACATGCATTTCTCCTGGCCAGCCGTTAACTGGCCGTGTAATTCAACACCATTTTCCCCAGGCGTATTTCATCCCCGAGATTCAGCGGGTAAGGCTGCTGCGGTGGAATACGCTGTTTATTCACGAACGTGCCATTAACGCTGTTCAGGTCTTGAATGGTCAACTTCCCCGCTTGCAGGCCGAGTTGGGCGTGCCGCCGGCCAACACCAGCCTCCTGCCCACCATAAGGGTCGAGGTTGATATCGGGAAAAATGCCGCTGACCGGGTCTTCACGGCCAATAACGATGGTCGTTTTGCCAGCCGGGAAGGAAAGTTTGATGCTTCCTTCCTGAATGACCAGGAGGCCGGGAAGTACAGCGCCTTCCGGCCGCTGAGCCGCCGCGCCGGGCTGTGGCGCCTGGCCGGGCGTGTGAGCCGCCGGAGCAGGCGCCGGATAGGGCGGATAGCTTGCTTGCGCTGCGGGTTGGCCGGCAGGTCGCCCCAGTTGTGAGCCGCAATTCTCGCAGAATAAAGCCCCTGGCACGTTGGCATGCTGGCATACCGGGCAAATCGTTTCGCCATTCCCGGGCGCAGAGGCTGCTGGCGCCTGGGGCGAAGCAGCAACTGCGCGCAAATCGAACCCGCAATTATCACAGAAGATGGACCCGGGTTGTGCGGGGGTCCCACAGCCAGGGCAGATCGTTACAGACATGGCAATTCCTCCTGCTAATGAAAACAATGTAATCAATCGTCGAAACCGGTCTCGGTCAATCGTTTGGTGGCATATCGCATCCTTTGCGCTGCCGCCGGGTCGACCTGGCCGCTTTGTTCGATCTTTTGGGCCTGCTGGTTGGCCTGTTCGGCCATCTCCACTTCACCCAGTTCCAAGAGGCGCGTCGCCGCAGCTCGCAGACGTTGGGTTGCCCGCTGGCGGTCGCCCATTGCGGCTTCGTCTAGCGCCTGAGTTTGCAATTTATGGGCCAGCACTCTTTCGGCAATATTCATCACTCGCTGGTTGGTCTGGTTGGCCAAAGAGGCGTCGTCGGTATACTGGATGACGATATCCAACGCGCTGCGCTGGCCGGTCAAACCGCTGGCCGGCACATCGTAAGAGATATCGACCTGCATCAGCCGGTAATTGCCGGGCTGCCGTGCAGGGAAGAGCATATCGGCCAGGATGGCTTGCCCGGCCTGCTGCTGGATATCTCCCAGGAACACCTGCACGTCATTCATCGAAACCGCGTGATGATCCAGCCGGCTGATCAACGGTGCGGCGCGCCACACCGTGCGCGGCGTAATCCCCTGCACCATGCGGATCGTCAACGTGGCATTGGTCACCGCGGCCCCTTGCAGACTTTGGAGCGTAGCCGCAAAGGCATTCGCTACCTTGTCCGGGCTGTCGATAGCAATCCACTCCCCGCCGGAGCGTTGCGCCAGGTCTTCCAACAAACGGGGGTCCCAGTTGCCCTCTTCACCGACACCCAGGCCGAGCGCCGTGATAGGAATGCCAGCCGCCCGGCATTGATCTGCCAGCTCCAGGCATTTTTCCTGGTCTTCCCAGGTCTGGCCGTCGGTGAGCAGGAGCATACCATCGACCCGTTCTGGGCTTTGGCCACGACTTAATTCTTTAAGCCCCAACTCCATTCCGGTGGACATGTGCGTGCCACCGCGCTCCTGGATCGCCTCGATTTTACACTTGATTGCCTCTCGATCGGTTACTGCCCCGCCGGGGATCACCATCTCGGCGCTATCGTCGAAAATTGCTACCGAGAGCAAATCCCCCGGCCCTAAGCGATCCACCACCTGCTTGGCAGCTTCTTTCATGCATTGTAGCTTCTTGCCAGCCATCGAACCGCTGCGATCCAGCACCAGGCTGAAGTTCAACGCCTGGGTCACCCCGGTGCCAGCCCCAGGAGCGGGTACCGCTTCAATCAACAGATAAGCCTGTTGCGGTGTGGGCATCGATTGGTAGGCAGCACGATGAAACGTCGCTTTCAGTTGAATTTCACCAGCCATCTGGCCGTCCTCTCTATACCTTATCGGCCACAGATCATTTGCAGTAACCTGTGGTGCGCGCTGCACAGCAAAACGCGTTCATCAAACCTTACTAATCTGTAATGTAACTGAATGTTGGCAAATTGACAAGTGGATTTCGCAAAATGGGGTTAGAATTGGTGCTCGAGTGTTGTCTACATACAAACTGGAGTTGGCATATGAAAGTTGGTATCCTCGCCGGGGGATTGGGCACCCGCCTGCAGGAAGAAACCACCGTCAAGCCCAAACCGATGGTCGAGGTCGGCGGACAGCCCATGATCTGGCATATCATGAAGATCTATGCCGCTTATGGCTTCAAAGAATTCGTGGTTGCCCTGGGCTATAAAGGCGAAATTATCAAGGATTTTTTCATCAACTATCGTTTTCGTTCGCGCAACCTGACTGTGAACCTGGAGGATGGTCGCGTCACCTGCCATAATGGCGGCGGCGAAGATTGGATCGTGCACCTGCTGGATACCGGTTCGAATACGCAGACCGGTGGGCGAGTGAAGAAAATCGCCGAGTATATCGGCGACGAACCTTTTATGCTCACCTATGGAGACGGGGTCGGCGATATCGATCTGAATGCCTTGCTGGCTTTCCACCGCTCGCGGGGCAAGCTGGCCACTGTCACCGCCGTGCGCCCTCCGGCTCGCTTTGGCGGCATTTCCTTCGAAGGCGACCTGGTGGCCCACTTCGTCGAAAAACCGCAAATCGGAGAGGGCTGGATCAATGGCGGTTTCTTTGTCCTCGAGCCGGGCATTGCCGACTACATCGAGGGCGATTTCACCCTCTGGGAAAAAGAGCCAATGGAACAATTGGCCGCACAGGGGCAACTCGCCGCCTACCGCCACGGGCAATTCTGGCAGTGCATGGATACCTTGCGTGACGTGCAATTGTTAGAAGAGTTGTGGCGCACGCAGCGTGCGCCATGGAAGATATGGTAAATAGTTTACCGGCTTCAGGAGGCAAACTTGAGTATCCGATTTCTCATTACCGGCGGGGCAGGCTTTATCGGCAGCCACCTGTGCGAGTTGCTCGTAGGGCAGGGACATACCGTAACCGCCATCGATGACCTTTCCACCGGACGGCTGGAGAATATCCAGGCGTTGCGCGGCGTCCCCACTTTTCAGTTCGTGCGTGAGACGATCTTGAACCTGCAGGTCCTCGATCGCCTGGCCAGCCAGGCCGACGTCATTATCCACCTGGCCGCTGCAGTGGGCGTCAAGCTGATCGTGGAAGACCCTGTGCACACCATCCACACCAACATCATGGGCAGCGAGGCCGTGCTCACCACTGCCAATCGCTACGGCTGCAAAGTGCTCATTGCTTCGACCTCGGAAGTGTACGGCAAGGGTGTCAAAGTGCCTTTCAGTGAAGAAGATGACTGCCTGATGGGCCCTACCAAAAACAGCCGCTGGGCATACGCCACCTCCAAAGCCGTGGATGAATTCATGGGGCTGGCCTATCATCGCCAATATGGCCTGCCGGTGATCGTCATGCGCTTCTTCAACACCGTCGGCCCGCGGCAGACCGGCCGCTATGGCATGGTGGTGCCGCGCTTCGTGCGCGCCGCCTTGCGCGGCGACCCCTTGGAAGTCTATGGCGATGGCCGCCAGTCTCGCTGCTTCACCGACGTGGCCGACGTAACCGGCGCCGTCGCGCAACTTGCCGTCCATCCCACCGCCGTGGGGCAGGTCTTCAACATTGGCAGCACCCAGGAAGTGACCATCCGCGACCTTGCCGAACGGGTAATCGCCCTCACCGGCAGTCCATCCACTATCCATATGGTCCCTTACAGCGAAGCTTATGCTCCTGGGTTCGAAGACATGCGCCGTCGCGTTCCAGATCTGGCCAAAATTCACCAGTTAATTGGCTACACCCCCTGCTATACCCTGGACGATATCTTGCAGCGCGTCATCGTCTGGGAGCAAGACCATGCAGACCTATGAACCGGGTGCAGAAAAAATTTTCCCTGGCAAATTTCTTGCACAATATTTATGGACGGAGTAGAATAATTGGCAACACAAACCGAGCCTATCGGGTGAACGGTGATTTGTGGATTTTGAGTCCGGCATGCGTTAACCGGCTTTCCGCAAGGGGTAGGAATGGAAAGCTTTGCGCCCGTCTTGGTGCCAGGCCGAGGTTGTCATATTGCGAATCATTGCACGCTACACCACTTGCCTCGCAAGCCGGGTGAACTGGTGGTTTTGTGTTAATCCTCAATGAAGTGTTTATCTTGCCGTGTGCGGTGTTGTGTGCGCATGCATATGGCAAGACCACGTAGGATGACCTTCGATACTTAGAAGAAATCTGTCGTTACGTGTCGTTCAGGAGGTTCCAGTGTTTTATGTGTTGGATGGGGGGAAGTAACCCGGGCAAACCAGTGATCCGTGTCGGAAGGGCGGAGCGCGCCCGTTTCAGGTCATCCCCATTCGGAACGCGCCGCTGTGCGCCATCCCCAGAAGGCCAGCAGCGCCACCCCGGCCAATAGCAGAAGCCCCAATCCCAGCGGCGAGAACCACGACCGGCCGGGAGCCACAAACGGTGTCGGTGTAGCCGTAACCGTCGGTTGAAGAGTGGAAGTGACTGCTGGCTTCGTGGCAGGCGTCGGCGTAGCCGTCGGCGTAGGCTCGCCGTACAGCACATCGAACAGGTCCGGTGTAGCCGTCACCGTTCCGAGAGTCGGCGTCGGCGTTTCGGTCAACGTTGGGCTGGACGGGTAAATGAGCGCTTGCGTCGGCGGGATGGGCGTGGCGGTGAAAGGCGTCAGCGGCACGTGCGTCCAGGTCGGCGGCCGGTTATACTTTCCGCAATCCGAACAGCGATCCATGCCCACGTAATTCTGGAACATCGTAATATACAGGTCCAGGCAGCCATACTCCATCGTACACACCCTCTTGCCCGTAGCGAACTCGACGTTCCGGAACTGGTAATAATACAACAAATCCATCGGCTTGATCCTGAAGATATATGGCTTCCCCCCGCCATGGCATGGCAGCAACCCGATGGTATGCACCTTTTCTCCATCCACAAACAACGGCACCCACCCTTTGCCGGATGGGACCGCGTAGGTCAGATAAACCAGCCTGCCGCACAACGTGTGGGCCCACTTTTCCGGCGTTCCCCCCCTGTCGGGCGTGCCCTTCTCCTCCTTTTTCGGTTTGCGCGTGTACGATGCGTCTTGCACGTCACATCCCCCCGCAGCCTGGGCCAGGGTAGCCCGCAGCACAGCGACCTCGCAAAGTACGGCCACTGCCAGCAAAACCGCCAGGACTATCCCAATCCGCTTTCGTCGATGAACGTTTGAATTCATAGCGGCCAGATCGACTCCACTCTCCGATACACTGAAGTTTAGCACAAAAAGAGCAACTGTGAAAGGAAAGATTTTGAAGATTGCCCTCCAATCTCGCCCCGAAGGCGATCAATGGGACCTGGTCATCCGCCCGCAGCGCAGTTGGTTCGACCTGCGCCTGGGCGAACTGTGGCACGCCCGCGACCTGGTGATGCTCTTCGTCTGGCGCGATTTCGTTTCCGTCTACAAGCAGACCATCCTCGGCCCGCTCTGGTACCTCATCCAGCCCGTCCTCACCACCGTCGTCTTCACCGTGGTCTTCGGGCGCATCGCCTCCCTGCCCACCGATGGCCTGCCCCAGTTCCTCTTCTATCTTTCCGGCATCGTCATCTGGGGCTATTTTTCCGAATGCCTCAACAAGACCTCCCAGACCTTCATCACCAACGCTCACCTGTTCGGCAAGGTCTACTTCCCCCGCCTGGCGGTGCCCGTCTCTATTCTGATCTCCAACCTGGTGGCCTTTGCCATCCAGTACCTGCTCTTCATCGGTTTCCTGGTCTACTATCTCGCCGCCGGCGCAGACGTGTATCCCAACCTGTGGGTCCTGCTCACCCCGTTCTTGCTGCTCATCATGGCCGGCCTGGGCCTGGGCTTCGGCATCATCGTCTCCTCGCTCACCACTCGCTACCGTGACCTGCGCTTCCTGGTGACCTTCGGCGTACAGCTCTGGATGTACGCCACCCCGGTGATCTACCCCGTTTCCTCCATTCCCGCCCGCTTCCAATGGCTCATCCTGGCCAACCCCATGACCCCCATCCTGGAGGCTTTTCGCTACGCCTACCTGGGCGCCGGCAGCGTCAACCCGGCCATGCTGCTCTACAGCGCCGCTTTCATGCTCGTCGTGCTGCTCGCCGGCACGTTGCTCTTCAATCGCATCGAACAGACCTTTATGGATACGGTGTAGCGGTCCTTGGGCGTTCGGTCAATTCATCATTGGAGATAAATCAAATATGCCGGCTGAGAAAGAGTATTTCTATTCCAGCGTTGCAGAAAAATTTGATAGTTTGATGGATCAATACGATTTAAAGCAACGCTTATCCATTGTATTTGATCAACTTCTGCCTGAAGATATAGATGGCCAATTATTATTGGACCTCGGATGTGGGAATGGCTGGTTTTCCCTAAGCGCTTTGGAACGAGGAGCAAGGGTTGTTAGCCTGGATATAAGCTTTGAAATGGTGAAACAGGCACGTATGAAAGGCTGTAATCAACCCATAAATGGCAGTGCCTTAGATCTGCCTTTTCAGACGAGGCAGTTTGATATTGTCATTTCTTCTGAAATGATAGAACATACACCCGAACCATGGACTGCGGTTATGGAGATAGCGAGAGTGATCAAGCCGGGCGGGGTTATCGTGTTGACTTGCCCCAATAGAACCTGGCAATGGTTGGTTGACCTCGGTAGCCGCCTGAAGGTCAGGCCATTCCAAGGTATTGAGAATTTTCCCACATTTGCTGAATTGGAAAGGTACTTCGTCAATAGTCAACTGCAAATTCACGAACATATCGGATTCCATCCCTGGCCATTTCAACTTCGGTTTCTACACCCTGTCTCTCGGGCCGTTGATCGTCGGTTTGGTAAGGCGTGGTGGGGGCGATTGATGATTAATCAGGCCATTCGGGCATCAAAACCGGATATGATTTAGCATTCGTCATACTTGTGTGGTTGAAAACGATCTATTGTGTAAATTTTCCGAGAAAAGATAAGATTAAAGCCACGAAACCTTGAGCACAGTCATCCGCGTCGAAAACCTTTCCAAATCCTACCGCCTGGGCCAGATCAGCGGCGGCACGCTCAGCGAAGACCTCAACCGCTGGTGGGCGCGCGCCCGCGGCCGGCCCGATCCATACCTGAAAATCGGCCAGGCCGACCACGGCAACCGCCGCGGCGAATACATCTGGGCGCTGAAAGACGTCAGCTTCCAGGTGCAGCAGGGCGAAGTCCTGGGCATCATCGGGCGCAACGGCGCCGGCAAAAGCACGCTGCTCAAGATCCTGTCGCGCGTCACTGCCCCCACCTCCGGGCTGGTGAAAGTCAAGGGGCGCATCGCCAGCCTGCTGGAGGTGGGCACCGGCTTCCACCCCGATCTCACCGGGCGTGAGAATATCTACCTGAACGGGGCCATCCTGGGCATGCGCCGCGACGAGGTGCGCCGCAAGTTCGACGAGATCGTGGCTTTCGCCGAGATCGAGAAGTTCATCGATACGCCGGTCAAGCGCTATTCCAGCGGCATGTACGTGCGCCTGGCCTTTGCCGTGGCGGCCCACCTGGATCCAGAGATTCTGGTCGTTGACGAAGTTCTGGCGGTCGGAGATGCCACATTTCAGAAGAAATGTCTGGGAAAGATGGGGGATGTGGCAAAAATGGGGCGGACAATCTTGTTTGTTAGCCACAATTTGACAGCAGTGGAGAATCTTTGCCCTAAAACGCTGTTATTACGTCAGGGGAGGGCAGAATATCTTGGGGAAACCCCAGAATCGATCGCTCATTATCTCAATGTGGGCAGGGAAAAATGGTATCCTTCAGAAATAGATCTGTCCAGACATCCGGGTAGGAGGAAAGAGTGCAAACCAGTGATTAGGGGATTGAAAATTGCATCGGATGATAGGATACAAGGAAATATTGTTTCCATAGGCAACAAGGTGGATTTTGAATTCTCTTTAGATCCGGGAGATACCAGATATAGCAATTGCGCACTTGGTTTAGGTATTTTCTCAATCTATGGACAACTAATTGTGCCCTTTAAATCAAAAATCCAATTTCCCAACAAGTGGTCTCTTGCAAACCCGAAAAGCGTTACCTTAACCTGGCGCGAGTGTAATATTTCGCCTGGGATTTATAAGGTCAACGTGGCTTTTTCCAGCGATGATAAAATTGTTGATTGGATTGATGATGTCATAGAGATAGAGGTCAGAATAAAAGGAGATCTCGAGTTGGGAAGTGGCTTGCTGGATAGCTCGGGAATTGTTGTGCCAGACGCCAGTTGGACAATTTAATTGTAAGAACGTGTAATATGCCCAAGTTACATGCGGATGGAGTTAATTCATGAGTTCTGATGACAAAGGTTCACTGCCTTCGGCAATCATCAAAATACGACTCTATGCTTATCTGATTAAGAAGGTTGCTAAAAGGTTTCGGGAAGTTATAAGGGAATATGCAAATGAGCCTGAACTATCGGCGTTCGCATATTTCGGGTCAGGTTCAACGATTTCTCCCAGAGCCAAAGTTGTGGGGCATCATAATATTAGAATTGGAAATAACACACATATATTAGACTATGCTGTTGTCCAATGTGGGAGATGGGGTAAAGCAAAGTTGTCCGCTTCGCGTCAATTTCCGGATTGGCTTACAATCGGTGATGATTGCTCAATCCAACCTTATGCTTTTATTTCAACATGTGGTGGTTTTATTGAAATAGGGAATCATTGCGGAATTAATCCTTTTTGTGTATTCTACGGATATGGGGGGTTGAAAATTGGCAATGATGTTGCGATAGCCAATGGCTGTGTCCTGGTACCCCAAAATCATAATGTTTTACCCGGAACCGGCTCAGTCACTGGAACAGGAAGCACCGGCAAAGGTATTACGATTCACGATAATGTTTGGTTGGGCTCAAAAGTCATTGTATTAGATGGCGTTGAAATTGGTAAAGGAGCAGTGATTGGGGCAGGCGCTGTTGTTACAAAGAATATCCCTCCGGGTGTTATTGCTGCTGGGGTACCAGCAGAAGTTATTCGTGAACGTTAGTCAATGCGGTAATCGGCAAGGCCTCGATTCCACGATACCAGGAACCCTGGAAAGGAATTCGCCACCAGCATCAGTTAGTAGACACATATAGTTAGTCGACCAAACCTGGTAGTACACCCTATTCCCGTATATCATTTATCTAATTGAACCTTTCTGCATCTATCGCTTGAATATGACAAGTCTGAAGCGTCTGATTAAATCTGCCTTACAAAAGATTACGAAAAGTGATGTTCTCGTGCTCAATCCAAATTGGTCGGATGCCGGTAGACTTGGCCCTTATATACTCATTAACACTCAAGGCGATTTTCAGAAGAAGTACCTTCCCGTAAAGTACAACTACCATACTGGTTCGGAATGGTCGTTGAATTATGCATTACGCGGAAAGGGACGGGGCAGTTTAAGATACTCTCTTTCCGAAAGCGGCCTGCCGGCTTTTCTGTCAGTCGAAAGTGAAGTGGAATTGCCATACAATTTGGGGGTCGAATTGAAAGGTGGCAGGCTTTTTCTGAATGGTTTGAATTGTGAAGGGCGCACCGCTATCCCGTTACAGGCAAGAATATTGGTTGCTGAACTGGAATTTGCCTCGGGTGATGAACGCCTCTACAGGCGAATGACCCACCGGGTTGTTTCGCCGGGATCGCAGGACGAAACATATTTCCAGGGGAATGTTTACCAGAATTACGACCAGCAGGCGCTCAACATCCCCGGGCAAGTTTTCGGCTTGATCGATTTGTATCATCCGGCGAAAGGGCGTCTGCTGGATGTGGGGTGTGCAACCGGTGTGTTGGTGAATTCCGCCCTGGAACGAGGCCTCGACGCTTACGGCATTGATATTTCGCCATGGGCTGTCGAACAGGCCAATCGACGTGTTGGGGATCGATGCCGGGTAATCGATTTCGATACAGCCGATATCGGCGACTTCGAAGAACCTTATGACGTTATTGTTGCTCATTCCGTTCTGGAGCATCTTGCTGACCCTGAGCGGGCACTCAGCCTGGCGTTTAGGATATGTAAGCCTGGGGGAGTGGTATATATCCAGACTTTAAATGCGGACTCTCTCATGCATCTCATTCAAAAATCGGATTGGGCCGGTTATTCGGACTATACTCACAAAAGCCCTGGAATAACGTCCGACTGGCTTCAAACTACCGCAGAGAAAGCGGGTTTCGAAGTTCTTTTATTGAAGAGATACTATATCTGGAACGAAAATGTTTTTGATGATGTATGGCAGTTCTTTGTCTCGATGTTGCGGCTGTATCCTGCCAGCGTATTGATTGAAGAGCAATACGGTGACGCTGTCGAGGTTATTCTGCGCAGACCGGTTTAATTCACCCCCTGCTTTCATGAGCTCCTCACCCAAAATTCTTTTTGTTTGCTTCGCAGATAGTTCCCATTCCCAGTCCTGGTTCGACCTGCTGGCCGGTTCGGGGCTGGAGGCGCGCGCCTTCGCCGTGCCATCCAGCACCCGCGGGCGCTACCCGCCGCTCCCCTGGAGCCTGCCCACCTACCTCCTGCGCCAGCCCGGCGAACCCAGGCCGGCCGGCAGGACCATCTGGCTGCTGCCGAAATCCCGCCTGCTGCGCCCGCTGGTCGATCGCCTGGCCGCCCGCCTGGATCTGAACACCCTCTGGCTCAGGCGCATCCTGCTCACCTGGAAGCCGGACATCGTGCACAGCCTCTCCTTCAACAAGGGCGCCCGCTACGCCTGGATGGCGCTGCAGACCCTCCCTCGCCAGGATCGCCCCCGGTGGGTCATCTCTTCCTGGGGCACCGAGATCAATTTCGGCGTGAACGACCCGGAGGCCCGCCCCAGCCTGGAGACCTACCTGAGGGAGTGCGACGGCTTCATTTCGGATTGCCGGCGGGATTACGGCAACGCCCTCAAACTGGGCATGGCTGCGGAGAAGGTCGCCTTCGATTTCCCCATCCCGGTCACCGGCGGCGTGGCGCTGGGAAACGCCCCCCTGGCCGGGCTGGCGCAGCGCAAGGTGATCCTGGCGCCCAAGGCCTACGAAGGGCTGGCCAATAAGACCTTGCCGATCATCGAGGCCTTTCGCCTGTGCGAGAACGAATTGAAGGGCTACGAAATCCACCTGTACATGTGCGACCCCGACGTGCGCTCCTACTGGCACCAGATGCCGGAGTGGCTGCGCAAGATGGGCCATTGCCACGGCGCGGTCCCCAAGCAGGAATTGATCCAGGCGATGGGCCAGGCCCGGGTGATGATCGCCACCTCCATTTCCGAAGGCACCCCCAACGTCATGCTGGAGGCCATGGCCGCCGGCGCATTTCCGATCATGTCGCCCATCGATTCGGTGCTCGAGTGGATCGAAGACGGCAAGAACGGCTTGCTGGCGCACGCCTTGTTTCCCAACCAGATCGCCGACAGCCTGAAGCGCGCCCTGCAGGACGATGCCTTGCTGGAGCAGGCCATGCAGCCGAACCGGGCCCTGGTGGCCGAACGCGCCGACCGTGAACGCATCAGGCCGGCGGTGATCGAATATTATCGCCGGCTGGCCGGGGCCTGAGAACCGGCCCCGGGCGGCGCAGGTTGCCGCCAAAGCGAAGACAGAAATGGGCACCCCACAAATCAAGCTCTGGTACCGGATTCTGAACGGCGGGTTATTGCTGGCGGGCTTTGTCCCCCTGGGGATATCCTTCTTCGCCGAATATCTGGGTATCGACAGCGGTGGAAGCTGGGGGATCGGGCGAAGTTCGCTGGCGGGGCTGGGGGCTCTCCTGGTCGGCGCCTCCGCCCTGCTGCAGTTCCCCGCGGTAAAGACGGTCGCCCGGACGCACACCGTAGCCAACCTGACGCGCTATTTCGTCGAGGCCGCGCTATGGATGCTGCTTGCGTTGGGCCTCTGTGAGCTTGCCCTGCGGGCCATCGTGATCTACGCCCCTGAAAAGACCTTTGAAACCGGCTGGGGGGACGTCCCGCTGCAGGGGTCGCGGCAGGTCGCAGGAACGGAAGGATATGGGGTCACCCATTATCTGGCTCACGGCGAAATCGTAACGCCCTGGGAGGGTGGGGGGACGCCGGTGGTCGCCATCGGAGATTCGCACACAGAAGCCTTGCAGGTATCGGATGGCATGAAATTCGTATCGCTCGCCGAGGCCCGCCTCCGGTCGAAGGGCGTTTTGGTAAACCTGCACAACCTGGGCAGGAATAGTTTGGGCATATCCGACTACGTCTTTCTCGCCCCGCTCATCCGGCAAGATTACGGCCCGCAAGTGGTCGTCTTCCAACTCAGCGCCGAAGACTTCTGGGGCGAGGAGGGGGGAGATAGTTTCAACCGCCAACACCGCAGCTACTTCGTTGAGACCGATGCCGGCGATTTGGAGCTGCTCCATAACGATCAACATTTCCAGCCCAACCTGTACACCCGGCTCACTTCGCAGTGGATGCTTTATGCATATGGGCGCGAAAGATGGGGCAAAATAGCAGAAAAGTTCGGCGCCGGGCATGGCGCCGCCGGCCAACCCCGCCCCGCGCCGGCGAACAGCGAGAAAATCCTGCCGGTTGCCAGGCTGGCTGACCAGTTGAAGCTGCTGAAAGAAGCTTATGCGGGAACCAAAATCATCCTGCTCCTGCTGCCTTTTTCGCCGCAGATCGAGCAAGGCGCTTTGAACTTTGACGATCCTGAGTACTTGAAAATATTGAACAGCGCTGAAGATGTGGGTGGTTTCTACATCGTCGATCCGCGCCGTGAATTCAACCGCCTGGCCTGGCAGGGGCGTTTGCCGCGCGGTTTTATGAACTCGCTCCCCGGCAAAGGGCACCTGAACGAATTTGGGCATGCCATCGTGGCAGAATTGCTGGCCGAAAAAATTATGGAGATCACCCGGTGAGTTTCGTTTCGGTCGAGTTTGCCGTCCTCATTACCGTTGTGCTTACCCTGCTGGCCTTCATCCGGCTGCCCGCTGTCCGCAAGGTCATCTTGCTTTGCGCCAGTTGTATTTTCTACGCCTGGTGGGACTGGCGCTTTCTAGGGTTGCTGGCGACCGTCACCCTGGTGGATTATTATATCTCCCGCCTGCTGGTCGTTGCCGCCTCAGATAAGAAACGCAAATGGTTGCTGTGGGTCAGCATCCTGGTCAACCTGGGATTTTTGGGCTTTTTCAAATATTTCAATTTCTTTCTCGACACCCTGAACGTGTTCACCCGCATGTGGGGCTGGCATGTCGGCACGCTCGATATCATCCTGCCGATCGGCATCTCATTCTATACGTTCGAAACGCTCAGCTACGTCATTGACGTATACCGCGGCGTAACACAGCCGGCGAAATCGCTGCTGGATTACGCAATCTTCATCACGTTTTTCCCGCGCCTGGTGGCCGGTCCGATCATGCGCGCCATGCAGTTTCTCCCCCAACTGGAAAGGGGCATCCAGGTCAATCTGGATCATCTGGTCGAAGGGTCGCAATACTTCCTGCGCGGCCTGATCAAAAAATTGGTCATCGCCGACAACGTGGCTTTGATGGTCGACCGGATTTATTCTTCGCCCGCTCTGTTCTCTTCCCCCACCGTCTGGCTGGCGGCGGCGGCCTATTCGGTTCAAATCCTGTACGATTTTTGGGGCTATACCGATATGGCGATCGGTATCGGCAAGATGATGGGCATCGAACTCCCGCAAAACTTCAACCTGCCTTACACTTCACAGTCTGTTACGGAATTCTGGACCCGCTGGCACATCTCGCTCTCGACCTGGCTGCGCGATTACCTGTATATCCCCCTGGGGGGAAACCGAAAAGGCAGGCTCAGGACTTATGCCAACCTGATGATCACCATGTTATTGGGCGGCTTGTGGCATGGGGCGAGCTGGAATTTTGTGCTTTGGGGTGGTTTGCACGGGATTTACCTGTCCGCCGAGCGGCTGGTGGTCGGCTCCAGGCCGGCCCAGTACCCCTGGACATCTGCATGGGCCTGGGTGCGTTCTTTCCTCGTGTTCGTCCTGGTGACCATCACCTGGGTTCCTTTCCGCTCTCCCGACTGGCAGACCACCCTGGTGCTGTTCGAGAAGCTGCTGTTCATCGGCGCGGAATACCGCATCGAATGGTATTTCGTCTGGGCGATCATCGCCGTCCCGCTGGTGGTGATCGGCGGCTGGCTGGCGCGCCGTTTTGAATGGCGGTGGCCGGTGCTCCCCATCCAAAAGAGTTATACCCCGGCGTGGATGCTCTCCGAAGCGCTGGTCGTGTTCTTCTTTTCCCCTTTGAACACTTCCCCATTTATTTATTTCCAGTTCTAGCGCAGCAGGATATGTTCAACAAACCAAGCCGCATCCGCCTGAAGATCGTCGTCGGTAAAGCCCCTCGCTTCTTGCGTTGGGAGATGCCCTATTTTCGCAAGTACTTCGACCTGGTGGATGAGGCGGATGACGAGACCGTGGTGCTGGCCTACGCCACGGACGTATTGGAATACGCCACGGAATTCCCGTGCCGCCTGCGCGTGGCGGTTATCTTCCCCGGTTTTGGTGTCAAGCCGTACCGCATCGAAGCCGACCGGCTGAAGATGGCCGGCCTCTTCGAGAAGGATTACGACCTGGTCTTCGCCAACCCGGGCCCGATGGAAGAGGTCTTCCGGGGCAACGGGAAACTGGTGATCCATCCCTTCAGCGTCAACCTGGATGCGATCCCCTTCAAGCGGCCGCGGCGGCGCCTGGATTCGCTGCTCCACGCTTCCGCCGTGGGCAGCGCCAAAAAGGACTGGATGCGCAGCGTCGAAGTGATGCGCCTCACCGGCCTGAAATGGGAAATCTTCCCGCCGCGCCCGCTGGATGGCGAGCAGGACGCTGCGCAGGTCCCGCCCCCGGACGGCATTCCGGCCAAGATCCGCCAGCAGCTTGCCGTCTGGCGCAACCGTTACTGGCATCCCATCAGCCGCCGGGCGTTGAAGTGGGGTTTCCCCGATCTGATCCCTCCGCCGGGGTATGCGCAGCACAGCGCCCTGATCAAACGCTACCAGCAGCACGATGGCTTTGTCCACATTGCCAAAGAGAACCCCCCGCATACCGACGCAAAATACACGGCCACGCTTTTTGAAGCGGGGGCGACCGGGGCCTTGCTTTTCTGGCACGATGCGCTTGGCCTGGGGAACGATTTCGAGACCATCTTCAGCCTGCCCTGCGAGCCGGAGCTTGCGGCAAATGAAATCCTGCGCATTCGCCGTGAAGTCGATATCGAACGGCACAGCCGGCGTACGGCCGAAGAAATTCGCGAGCGGTGCAACCCGGATGCCGTGGTTCGCACCCGCCTGGCGCACATCGAAAGGGCGCTGAACCGGTGACTCTTCCACCCCCTTCGCCGGAAACCGGGGGAGACAGGCCCGGCCCGCTCAAGGTGTTGCTGGTCGTCCCCGAATTTCACCAACCAATCGGCCTGCTGGCCCGCTATATCGCCCAGGCGGACCCGGAAATCGATTTCTATTTTTTCACCGCCAGCGAGATGTTTCGCCGTGCAGACGAGTTTTCCGGGCTGGTTCGCCACGTGGATGTGCTGCACTTTTTGAGCAATCTTAACTCGATCCAGTTGCCGCCGGATATTCAGGTGGACCGCCTGCCCTGCCCTACGGTTGCTTCGGTTCACCATATCGAACCCGGGCAGGATCACAAAATCGCCGAAGCGAGCAAAGCCAATATGCTCCACGTAACCGCCCAGGAATGGGTGGCTTACGTCGTTCCCCGTTCTGACCGGCCGGTGGGACTGGCCCACCAGACCATCGCCCCGGCAAAGTTTCTGCGCAACCGGGAGATCGTTCGCCCGGGCGCTCCCTTTCGCATCGGGTCGTTTGGTCTGGCGGGTTCGCTCGACGGCCGCAAGCGGCTGGACGTCCTGCTGGAGGCTTTGTCTCGCTTGAAGTCGCTGGATCATTCCTTCGAGCTGGTCGTTCAGGGGCCGAACTGGGGGAACCTCGTCGAGTTGTTTTGCAGCCGGGGCATCCCGCTGCGCAACCTGGGTTTCACCGCAGCGGATAATCTCTGGCAGGCTTATCGAAGCATCGACCTGTACGTTTGCACCTCGGATGTCGAGGGCGGCCCGTTGACCGTTCTCGAAGCGCTGGCCAGCGGCGTACCGGTCGTTTCGACCCCGGTCGGGGTTGCCGGGGAAGTATTGTTGCTGGGTGGGGGCCTGCTGGTGGAAAAGAACGACCCTGCCGGGGTGGCCGGCGCCATCCAACAGTTGGTGGAAGATCGGGAACTGTACTACCGTCTTGCCCGGCAGTCGCCGGGCGCCGCAGACCGGTTCTCGTGGGTGGGCATTGGCCCCGAGTACGTCTCCTTGTATCGCAATGCGATCCGCGCCTGGGAAGAGCAAAACCGCGCCCGCTGGTCAAGCCCCGCGGCCATCGCTCTCCCTGCCCCCCGCCAGCGCGAGAAAGAGCTGGCTTACGCCCGCTTCCGCGAGGCGCGGGGCCTGAAGCAGCGCGACTGTTGGGCGCCCGCCGCGTCGGCGGCCCTCAAGGCGCTGGGCAACCCGGAAGTGCCTCTCCGGGATAAACTCCGCGGTCTGCGCTATATTTTTCAATGAAACCCAATCGACCCGGTTCAGAAACTCCCAGGGTGGTCATCTGGGGCGCATCGGGCCACGCCCGGGTGGTGGCGGATATCCTCCGCCTGCGCGGCGAATATCAGATCGCCGGTTTCCTGGATAACGTCAACCTGGAACGCAAGGGGACCTCCTTTGCCGGGGCGACTGTTTTGGGCGGCGATGAACAGCTCGAAATTCTCCTGGCTGCCGGCGTCCGCCACATTATCATTGGCTTTGGCAATTGCCAGGCGCGTTTGGCACTGGCAGAGGCGGCGCAGAAGAGCGGCTTTGCTCTGGCCCGGGCCATCCACCCTGCGGCGGTGATTGCTGCAGATGTCATCCCCGGGCCGGGCACGGTCATTGCCGCCGGTGCCGTGGTCAACCCGGGCGCCCAAATCGGCAGCAACGTGATCGTCAACACCCGCGCCAGCGTCGACCACGATTGCATCATTGCCGACGGCGCGCACATTTGCCCGGGAGCCTGCCTGGCCGGGAGCGTTCAGGTCGGCAAAGCCACCTGGATCGGGATCGGCTCCACGCTCATCGAACGGGTAAAGATTGGCGAGCGGGCTTTGATCGGGGCCGGTTCGCTTGTGCTCAAGGATATCCCCGCCGGGGTGGTCGCCTATGGCGCTCCCGCCCGGGTAATCAGAAAGATATAGACAATGACCCTCAAAACCAGCATAGATGATTTCGCTATTTTCGGAGGGCCGCCGGCCTTTTCGGCAGCCCTTCACGTGGGGCGCCCGAATATTGGCGAGCGTACGGCCCTGCTGCGCCGCATGGACGACTTGCTGGATCGCCGCTGGCTGACCAACAACGGGCCGTACGTACTGGAATTCGAGCGCAAGATCGCCGAACTGACCGGGGTGCGCAACGCCATTGCCATGTGCAATGCGACTGTCGCCCTGGAAATTGCCATTCGCTCCCTGGAACTGAGCGGCGAGGTGCTGGTGCCATCCTTCACGTTTATCGCCACGGCCCACGCTTTGCAGTGGCAGCAGATCACGCCGGTGTTCTGCGACGTCGATCCTCGCACCCACAACCTGGACCCCGAAAAACTCGAGCGCATGATTACGCCCCGTACCAGCGGCATCATCGGTGTTCACGTTTGGGGGCGGCCCTGCCCGATCGACGCTATCCAGGAAATCGCCAGCCGGCGCGGCCTCAAAGTCCTGTGGGACGCTGCTCACGCCTTCGGCTGTTCTTACCGGGGGCAGATGATCGGCAACTTTGGCGAAGCCGAAGTCTTCAGCTTTCACGCCACCAAATTTTTCAACACCTTCGAGGGGGGGGCGGTGGCGACCAACAACGACGCCCTGGCCGAAAAAATTCGCCTGATGCGCAACTTCGGCTTCGTCGGCTACGACGACGTCATTTATATTGGCACCAATGGCAAAATGATCGAGCCGGCTGCGGTGATGGGCCTGACCAACCTGGAAAGCCTGGACGAATTTATCGCCGCCAACCGCCGAAATTACCAGGCCTACCGCTCCGGGCTGGCGGGGATCCCCGGCTTGCAGATGATCCAGTACGACCCCGCCGAAAAAAACAATTACCATTACGTGATCGTCGAGGTCGACGAAGCGCTTGCCGGGGTCAGCCGGGATGTGCTCGTCCGGCTGCTGCACGCCGAAAACGTGCTCGCCCGGCGCTATTTCTACCCCGGCTGCCACCAGTTGGAGCCGTATCGCTCGCTCTTCCCGCACGCCGGGTTGCTCTTGCCCGAGACGGAGAAGCTGACCCAGAAGGTATTATCCCTGCCGTCCGGCACGGCGGTCGGCGGCGAAGATATCCATACCATTTGCCAGGTCATGCGGCTGGCGGTCCAAAATGGGCCGGAAATCGTTTCCCGCCTGGGGGCCAGATCGTAGGGGGGATGGTTGGAAGATGAGGGTCGTCGAAGTAGCTTTCAACTGGCCGGCCGAGGTCTTCATCCAGCGCCACCTGGAAGCCGTTTCCGGCGAAGGCCAGTTGGAAACGACGTTTGTGGTGCGCCATAAAAATTCCGACTATGCGGAAGTCGCCAGCGTACAGGCCAATTCTCAACGAGTTGCCTGCGTCATGCCCAATTACGACCACCTGCCAGCCTGGGCCAAAGTTGCCAATCTCCGGCATTTATGGGCGGCACCACGGCTGCTATTCAACCGCATGTTGTTGCGCGACCGGGTTTTGCTGGCCTACTTCCACCGCCTGCGCCCGCACCTGATCCACTTCCACACGGTTACCCTGGCGACGGGTATGTATTGGATCCCCCAGGCCCTGGGTATTCCCTACACCATCAGCCTGCGCGGCTCCGACGTCCAGGTCGACCCGCTGCGTTCGCTCGAGAGCCGCCAGGCCATCGCCGGAGCCTTGCAAGGCGCGGCGGCGATCCATACGGTGTGCGATCACCTGGGCCGAAGAGCCGCTGCCCTGGCCCCCGCGGCGCCTTCTGCCACCACCATCTATACCACCCTGCCCGTCCCGGCCTCGCTGCCCGAATATCCGCCAGTTGGCGATGGCGGGCTGCGCCTGCTTTCTGCCGGCCGCATCCATTGGACCAAGTCCTACCCCGACCTGCTGCTCGCCCTGCGCGGCCTGCTCGACCGGGGAATCCCGGCCAGCCTCACCCTGGTGGGTTCCGGCCCCGACCAGCCCCGCCTGGAGTATTGGTTGCAGCGGCTGGACCTCCGCGAGCACGTCCGCTGCATCGGCAAAGCCAGCTTCGCCGACATCCAGGCCCTGTTCGCCGGCGCGCATGCTTACGTACAATCCTCGCTGGCCGAAGGTTTCAGCAATTCCCTGGCCGAGGCCATGTCCTGGGGCTGCCCCGTCTTCGCAACGGATGTGGGCGGCACCGCCGAACTGGTGCGGCACGGCGTGAACGGTTACCTCCTGCCGCCGCTGCAGGCGGAGCAATGGCCCGAGACCCTGCGCCTGGCGCTCGACCGGCCAGCCATGCTGGACGTGCGCGCCCGGGCGCACCAGACCGCCGGCGAACGGTTTGCTCCCCAGGTGCATAGCCGGCAGTTTGTGGACTTTTACCGCCGGGCCTGCCAGGACTTCGAGCCGGCGCGCCGCTCTCCCCGCGCCGCGCCGCTTCCGCCTCCCCCGGCCGGCGAGCCCCTGGAACAGCGCCCGCAAATCTTGATCCGCGGGCCCTGGCAGTGGCAGCATGGCGCCGACCTGGTGCTCCGCGCGCTCGGCGCACTCCCTTCAAGGAATTTCAGTATCCTCCTGGCCGGCTCGGGGGCGCAACGAGACGAGCTGTGCTACCTGCTGGATTTACTGGGCCTGTCTGGCCTGGCTCGCTTCGCCCTCCTGCCCGATGAGACGCCCCGGCAGACCTCGGGCAGCTGCCAGGCGCTGGCCGGTGCGGCCGACATCACCGTGGATATTACCCGGGCCGGCCGGTGGCAGGTCCATGCCCCTGGCTTCGACCACCTGTTGAACCTGGGGGATCATTCGTCCCTGCAAAATATCCTTGCGCAGGCCCTGGGCGCCTGATCTGGGATCCCTATCTGGAGGTTGTCTTGAGAGATAGATTCAGGCGAACGATGATGTGGGGGCCGGTAAAGCGATGATTTCGACCCGGCGACTGCCGCGCGTATTCGGCGAAATGGTATGGACTGCGCCAACCACGGCGCGGCTTTTTGGCGCCGCCGCGATGCTGCGCCTGTTCTTCCACACCGGCCGCACCTTATTGGCCAATAGCCTGAAACCCGCTTTGCCCGATCCCTCCGTCTCACCGGATGGTGCGCCGGTCACCCTGCTCACCTTTTCGATCTATCCTGACCTGGCGCGGATATGGTATTCCTTTGCCGTGAGGAATGCCGGTGACCGGCATGTGCGCATTTTGATCGTGGATTGCAGCGGCGCGCTCGATGCGCGCAAATTCCTCCGGGCAGATATCCTCCGTTTCTGGAATTTCAGCCACTCTCGCAAGATCGATTATTTCCTGCGTCACGTGATCCAGACGCCGTATGTCTGGCTGTGCGACGACGACCTGATGATCACCTCACCCCGTGCCCTGGAATGGGCGCAAGCCCGGTTTGCCGGGCAGCCGGGCCTGGCGGTTGCCAGCCTGGCGCCGCGCGGCTGGGGTTTTTCGGTAAACGGCCGGCAGCACAGCAGCATGGGGACATATTGCATCCTGCTCGACCGTCGCATATTCGTCAAAGAAGCGCTTTCTTTCGACCCGGTACGCAGCCGGCGCACCGATATCAACCGCGGCACCGGCTACTACGATACCTCGGATTACGCCAACGAGCAGCTTTTGCTGCGCGGCTATGGTGTGGAGACCCTGGCTCATTCCGAAGAGCGCCTGACCTGTGGCTTCGTGGGCACCAGCATCGCCCGGCTGCTGTTGTTGCAAGGGGCGCAGAGTTTGCGGCAAGAAGTAGCCCGGCTGACCCCGGCTTCTGCCCCGGCGGTTGCCCATCGCCTGGTGGGCGCTTTCTGCGCCTGGAAAGTCTACGACCTTTATCGCCACTGCTTTGGCGAGCAACCTGCCTGGCTTCCTCCTTTGTCCGCAGCGGAAATTAGCGACCTGGCGGAAAAGCTGCCGGAAGAACAGCGGGAGCGCACTTTGGCGTCGTTCGAGCGTTACCAGGCGCATTTCCAGTATCTGAGCAATTTGGGCTGACCGGAGCAGATTGATGTTCGACATTTCAGCCCAAGGCGAACGAAAAGGTCCGATGACTTCAAAGGTCAACCCCGGGTGGCAGGGAACTGGCATCCCTACCGCCAGAGAAACAACATTGGGGCAAGTGCGCCCCATCGCTTATCTGTTGCGGCAAGGGGATGTAAGGTTTGCTGGAAATCGCCTGGCCGGCTCAACGGCAAACTTTGCCAATTTTTATCTCTGGTCCGCCTTTAGAAAAAAAAGGGTCGAATGTCCTTGTTGTGGGTGGACAGGGGCTTCATTCGTTGCTACCTGGAATTGGAGGGCCGTCACCTATCAGGCCAAATGCCCCCAATGCGACTCGCGTTCCAGGCATCGTGGATTAACTTGCCTGTTACCCGGCATCCTTCAGGAAAAACCAACCGGCGATATTCTGGTTTTCGCTCCGGAACTCGTGCTGCTCAACCGGCTTGCTCAGTTAAGCCACAACGGTAAGATCGTCACGGCTGATTATTACAGCATCGATGTCGACTTCCCCGGCATAGACATCCAGGAAATGTCTTTTGAAGAGCATGCTTTTGCGTTGATTGTTTGCAACCATGTGCTCGAACATGTCGCCGATGATCAGCAGGCGCTTTATGAATGCGCCCGGGTATTAATGCCCGGCGGTATGGCTGTCTTTACTATACCGGGCGATTTTGATCATCCGTCGACCTGGTACTTCGACAAGCCCGACTCAAACGGCCATTACCGGCATTACGGAATGGATGTTATCGACAAAATGCGCAGGGCTTTTCCGAAAGTCGAGGCGATCGATATGAGTACGGTGGCTCCCCGAAAATATGGCGTCCGGAAAAACGACTGCGCGTTCATCTGCGTGAAATGACGGTCCTGCATATCCTTTATGTCTGCGGCATTACCCCCGAATGGCCGGCCAGCCTGCGCCCATTGCCTCCTCTGGACTCCGGCGCCCCGCACGGCAACATCCTGCGGTTGGTCGAACATTTATCGGGTCCGGCGCACAGGCGATCTTTGAGAATCACCATCGCCTCTGCTGCTTCGGCAGACCAGCAGGCTCAAATTGCCGGGCGCTGGCCGGCGGGATCGCTGTGCGGAGATTACCATCAGGTCACGCTGCCGCCAGGGGTGCGGCGCTGGAGCGCCGGGTTATTGCAGCGCTTTCCCCTGTCGTCCGGTTTTTTGAACCGCCTGTGGGGAGCCTATTCCTTGCAGGCCCTGGTTTACCTGCGCGGTTTGCGCCGCCTCTATCGCCGGTTGCGCCCGGACCTGGTGATCCTGGATGATGCCCCGCAGTATATCCGTGGCCTGGCGCGCTTCGTCCCCCGCCGGAAGCTGGTCTTCTACTGCCGCGGCGACATGGGCAGCAGCCGCCGTTTTGTGCACTGGCCCGCTGCGGTATGGGTGACGAACGAACCCCTCGGCGAATGGCTGCGCCAGATCAACCCCCGGCTGCCGCACTACACGGTCATCCCCAATTCGCTGCCGCTCGAATATCTCTCCGTCCTGTGGGATCAACAGCGTTTCTTGCAAAGCCCAAGGCAAATCTTGTTTGCTGGTCGCCTCACGGCTGTAAAGGGCCTGGAATACCTGCTCCGGGCCTTTGCCCGCCTGCGCGACGCGGTGCCTGAGGCGCGCCTGTTGATTGTAGGTGCGGAAATGCCCGGCGGCCGGGCGGATGGCAGCCAGCAGGCCACCGGCTTCGAAGCGGAAATGCGCGCCCTGGCCGGGCAGTTGCTGCCCCCGGATGCGGTGGATTGGAAGGGCTGGCTGCCGGCGGACGCTTTGATCCGGCTGTACCGGCAGGTTTACCTGGCCGTCTACCCATCCACCTGGGTCGAAGGCTTTGGTATGGTGGCCCTGGAGGCCATGGCCTGCGGCACGCCGGTAATCGTTTCCCGCCGCCCGGGTTTCGTTTCGCTCGTGGGGCAGGGTGGAGGCCTGATCGTGGATGACCCGCGGGATATCGCCGGGCTTTCCCAGGCCATGCAGACTGTGCTGCTCGACCCTGCCCTGGCCCAGGACCTGGGTTACCAGGGCTACCAGGTGGCCCGCCGTTATTCGGTCGAGCGGGCAGCCGAAAGCTTCGTGACCGCCGCCTCGTCTTTATCGTCATGACCTCCCCTCTGGTTTCGATCATTATTCCCACCTTCAACCGCGCTCATCTGCTGCCGCGGGCGCTGGCCTCCATTTTTGCCCAGGATTTTGGCGATTACGAGATTGTCCTGGTGGATGACGGTTCGACCGATTCGACCCCCGGCGTGGTAGCCGGAACGCCCGATCCGCGCCTGCGCTGCGTCCGCCTGCCGGAAAATCGCGGCATCGGTTTTGCGCGCCACACCGGGTTAGCCAACAGCCGCGGCCGCCTGATCGCCTTTCTGGATTCGGATGATACCTGGACGCCCGGGAAACTCTCGCTCCAGGCGGGCGCCTTCGCGCAGTTTCCGCAAATCGAGTTTACCTTTGGCGACTACCTGAACATCAATCAGATCAGCGGCGTTACCGAATTCGGTTTTACCCAGAACCGCGCTGCCCTGCAGCGCATGCAGGTCGAGCAGGTCTCCGCGGGCATGCGTTTGTACCGGGTGCTCGCTGGCCAGCCCGAGGCGATGCTGCTGGGCAATTTCATCGCCACGCCTACGGTCATGTTCAGGGCGTCGATCCTCGAGCGCACGGGAAGTTTTTCCACCGCCCTCAGCGGGCCGGAGGATTTCGAATTCTGGTGGCGGGCAGCCGTGATAGGTGTGCAGGTTGCTTATTTCGAGCAGCCCTTGATGGAGCGCTATAAAGACGATACCAGCATTACCGCCAGCGCGGCGAGTTTTGCCCCGCGCCTGTCGCGCGCCCTGGATGCCTGCGCCGAAACGGCGCGCCGGTGCAACCGAGCCGATTTGCTGGCGCAGATCGACGCCTTTCGCCAGCGCACCTGGCAGGGGGCGATCCTGGAGCACGCCCGCCAGGGCCAGCGGCGCCTGGCCTGGCGCGCCTACCGCAACAGTTTGCAGGGCGGTTTTTCCCCGCAGGCGGTTCTCTATTTGCTGGCTGCCCTGGCCGGCCCGGGCGCGATCCGGGTAGCGAAAAGCGTGCGGCAGGTGAGATGACGGGTTGAAAATTGTGTTCGTCTCCTACCCTTTCTGGCCGCCCGATTTCGGCGGCGAGCTGCTGGCCGCCATCGAACGCTTCACCGGCCTGGCGGGCGTGGGCTGCCAGGTGACCGTGCTCAGCGCCGGGCGGCCAGGGCTGCCTTCGCGCGAAGTGCGTGACGGTTTGCACATCCTGCGCTCGCCGGTGGTGGGCGAAAGCCGCCCGGCGCGCCTGCTGCGCCGCCTCGTTTTTCTGTTTTGGGCGCTGGCCCGGCTGGCCAGCCTCGAATACGACGTTTTGCACTACGCCCAACTGGCCGGCCTGGACCCGTTGAGCGAGGCGCTTTCTGGCCGGGTGGCGGCCGGCATTGCCCACCGGCGCAAGGCGCGGCTGGTGATCGTCCATTCCCTGGCCGATTCGGATGAGATCGCCCTCGATCTTTCCGGGCGGAACGGCGGGGCGCGGCGCCGCTTCCTGGGCAGCGCCGATGCGATCGTCGGTGTCAGCCCGGCCCTGTACGAAGGCGTCGCCCGGGTCTTTCCACGCCAGGCGCGCTACATCCCTTACGGGATTCGTGACGATCTTTTCGTTCCACTGCCGCCCGCCGAACGCCAATCGGTGCGCGCCGAATGGGGCGCCGGGCCGGATGATGTGATCTTCCTGTTCCTGGGCAGCCTCACCCGGCGCAAAGGTTTCGACCTGTTGGTGCAGGCCTTCTCCCAGCTTGCCCCGGCGCACCCGGGCTGGCGGCTGTGGGCGATCGGCCCTCATAACCGGCTTGAAAACCAGAACCTGGTCGATCTCGAAGTGCAGCGCCTGGCGGCTCCTGTGCAAAACCATCCCCAGGTTGCCTTCCTGGGCCGGGTGGACGAGCGGCCTCGCCTGGCGCGCTTGCTGGCGGCCGGCGACGTTTTTGTTTTCCCGACGCGCCGGGAAGGTATGCCTATCTCGCCGATGGAAGCCATGTCTGCCGGCTTACCGGTAATCTTGAGCCGCCTGCCGGGGATTACCGATCAAGCCAACCTGGACGGTATCACCGGGGTCTATGTGCCCCCCAACTGTGTATCTGAGCTGGCAGACGCCATGCAGCGCCTGGGCGGAGACGCCGCCTTGCGCCGGGGGATGGGCGCGGCCGCCCGCCAGCGAATCGTCCAGGATTTCGGCTGGCAGCAGCATTTGCAGCGCTGGCTGCAACTTTACGATGGCCAGGGACAACCTGGACTGGTAGAATAATCCATTCTCATGTCCGTCTGGTTTACTGCGCTGTTATCCTTTCTCTGCGTCCTGCTGGTGCTGGCCGCGCCGGTGCCTGGCCTGATCCTGGTCCTGGTCATGCTGTATTTTGCGGTTTTTCCGACCTTCGACCTGGGCCCGGTATCCACCTCGATTACCACCTTGCCGATGCTGGCCCTGGCGTTCATCGCCCTGGTGTACATGAGCCAGCACCCAAAGCTGCACAACCTGCGTGGCTGGCAGTACTTCTGGTTGATCGCGCTGGCCCTGGCCTTCGTTTTCCCGACGACGGTCAGCTTTTTGCCGGAAATTTCCTTGCCGTTGCTCCCCAACCTGCTCCTGTACGTGGTCATTTTGTTTGCCGTGATGGCGTTGGTGCGCCGGCCCGAGCAGCTCGTTACCATCGGCAAGGCCATCCTGGTCATCCTGGTGGTTCAGGTGATCTGGAAGTACCAGCTTGCTCCGCTGCGCGCCATCTTTGGCCTGCCCAGCCTGGTGGGTAATGCGCTGATTTTCAACTTTCACCCGGCTTTTGCCCTTTGCCTGGTCATCCTCCTGGCGCCTTCCCTGCCCGGTTTTACGCGCCGCTGGCATACCCTGGCCTGGGTCGGGCTGGCGGCCATCGAGCTGTGGACGTTTTGGCTCGAGGCGCGGGCCGGCCTGATCGCCCAGGCGGCCATGTTCCTCGTCGCCTTGCTGGCCTTTCCGGCGCGGCGGTCGGTGTTTTTCCTGGGCCTCTTTGCGGCACTGATTTTTGCAATGGCGGTTTTGTTCCCCGAGCAGATCCAACGCGGTCTGGATCAGACCATTGGAACGCTGCAGGCTGTCGAGACGGAGAGCATCGACGAACTTTCGATGAGTTCAGATGACCTGGCGCGCATGGTAGCCCGTAACGCTGCGATGGATATGTACCGCCAGCGCCCGTTCACCGGTTGGGGGCCGAATACCTATGTCGCGTTGAAGACTGAATTTGCCATAGCCCCCAGCACGAAATATATCATCGGCAGGGAGGGGGGCGCATTGGGCGCTTTCAACTCGTGGTTGATGGTGCTGGCCGAAATGGGCGTGTTTTCCACCCTGGTCATGGCCGCCATTTATCTGCTGCCGCTGCCCATCGCCTGGAGGCAGGTGCGCGCCAACAAAACCTCGCCGGCGGCCCGCCTGGCTTTTGCTTACGCCCTGGGGCTGGCCGGCCTGGCGGTGCACCTGTATTTCATCGACCTGATCTACGGCACTTTTGAATGGCTGTTTGTCGCCCTGGCCTGGGCGGCGGTGCGCATCGCCGCCGACAATCCCGAAGGTTCAGAAGCGCCGGTCGATGAAGCGCCTTCTCCCCCATATTTCGTCGATAACCGGGGAAAGCTGCCGCTCCGCCGGTTTTAGCGCAAAGGCCGCATGTCACCTGAAGCGATTGCCACGCCTGCTACCCGAGGGCTGCGCCTCGGTTTTCATTACCACCTTCCGGTTTTGGTGCAAGGGGATTCCTGCTTCGTTCCTGGTTACCTCGGTTGTTTCCTGGACGCCCTGGCCGGCCATTGTTCCCGGCTGGTCTGCTTCCTGCACGCCGCCGGACCGGCCGAGAGCGATGGCCTGGATTACCGCCTGGCAAGCCCCAACGTGCAGGTGGTGCCTCTCGAGCCTCTGGCCTCCGTTCCCTACCGCACGTTACACGCCCGGCGCTACTGCCGGCCGCTGGCGCGCCACCTGGGAGAGCTGGATGCTTTGCTGCTGCGCGGCCCGTCTCCGCTTTTGCCGGACATGGGGCGCGCTGCTGGCGATAAGCCCCTGGTCTTGCTCCTGGTGGGCGATTACCAGGCCGGGGTCGACGATCTGCCCCAGCCGCGCTGGCGCAAGGAACTCATCCGCCTGTGGACGGCGCTGAACAAACGCGGACAGGACCGCCTGGCCCGCCGCGCCCTGACCTTCGTCAACAGCCGCGCCCTGTACCGCCAGTACCAGCCCATCGCCGCCCGGCTGGCCGAAACCCACACCACCACCCTCAGCCGGGCGGATTTCTACCAGCGCGCGGATACCTGCCTCTCACCACCCTATCGTTTGTTGTATACCGGCCGCATCGACCGCGCCAAGGGGCTGCTGCTCATGGTCGAGGCCCTGTCCATGCTGGTCGCTGCCGGCGAAGACCTGCTGCTCGACCTGGTCGGCTGGCCGGAGAAGGGCGATACCATCCTGGAAGAGATCGCTGCCCTCGCCCGTGCCAGGGGGGTCGCCGGGCGGGTGGCCTATCACGGCTACAAGCCGGTTGGGCCGGAGTTGTTTGCTTTCTACCGCCAGGCGGACCTTTTCGTCCTGGCCTCCACTTCGTCGTTCGAGGGCTTTCCGCGCACGATCTGGGAGGCCATGGCGCACAGCCTGCCGGTGGTCGCCACCCGGGTGGGTTCGATCCCCGACTTCGTCGCCGGCGCGGCGGAGCTGGTGGAACCCCGCCAGCCGCAGGCCCTGGCAGACGGGATTAAACGCTTGCTGGCCTCGCCCGATTTGCGCCAACAATACATCCAGCAAGGATTGGACCTGGTACGCCAGAATACATTGGAGGTCCAGGTAGGTAAAATGATGATGGAGATAAGGGGGTGGTTGTTGGTATGCTGAAAAACTTGTCCGTTTATCTGCGTTATGATTGGCCACTGCATTTCATTTTGCTTTTGACCAACTGGCTGCCAGATAATGTTATTTTTTTGCGTTTTCGTGGCGCGCTGATCCGGCCTTTTCTTGCTTCAGCGGGAAAAAATATTACCATCGGGCGGAATGTTACCTTTCATGATCCTGCTAAAATATACATAGGTCATTCTGTCCATATTTCTTATGGATGTATGTTCATGGCTACGGATGTCATCAAAATAGACGACGAAGTGATGTTCGGCCCCTATTGCGTGATTATTTCAGGAAATCATACCCGGAAAGCCGGTTCTTATCGTTTTGGTGAAGGCGATTTACGTCCGATCCATATTGGTAAGGGTAGCTGGTTGGGTGCACATGTGGTGGTTACGGCTGGAACGGAAATCGGGCAAGGTGTATTGATAGCTGCCAGTGCGGTAGTTGCCCAGAATATTCCATCAGATGTTATGGCTGGGGGGATTCCTGCGAAAGTGATCCGGCCGGTTTTTGATTCCCAGGAAGAAAATTGAGTACGCGACGCATCTTATTCGCTGGTCCGATGCTGGGTAAACACACCGGCCGGGTGCCCAACCCGGCCGAGGAGCTTGCCACCCGGCTATCCCCCGCCCATTATTGCTGCCGGCTGGCCTCCTCGCAGCCCAACCGCTACCTGCGCCTGCTGGATATCCTGTGGACCATTCTGCGCTGGCGGCGCCAGACGGATATCCTCAGCCTGCAGGTATACAGCGGGCTGAGCTTTCTCGTCGAAGACGCCGCCAGTTGGCTGGCCCGGCGCCTGGGGCTGCGCATAGTTATGGTGCTGCACGGCGGGGCGATGCCCGAGTTCCAGGCCCGCCACCCCGGCTGGGTGGGGCGCGTCCTGCGGCGCGCCGACCGCCTGGTTTCTCCCTCCCGCTATCTCGCCGGCGTCCTGGGGGAAAGCGGCTACGATGTGGAGGTGATCCCCAACGGCATGGAGATTGGCCGCTATCCTTTCCGCCTGCGCAGCGTTGGAAGCCCGCGCCTGATCTGGCTGCGCGCCTTCCACGCCGTCTACCAGCCAGAGATGGCCATCCACGTGGTGGAGCGCCTGGCTGCAGAGTTCCCCAAAATCTCCTTGAACATGATTGGGCCGAGCTATGGGCATGAAGCCCTGCAGGCCTCGCAGCATCTGATCGACCGCCTGGGCCTGCGCGACCGCGTGCAAATTGTGGGCTATGTTCCCAAATCCGACATCCCCGGCTGGTTGGACCAGGCGGAGGTCTTCTTGAACACCACCCGTTACGAAAGCTTTGGCATCACGGTCATGGAAGCGGCAGCTTGCGGCCTGCCCGTGATTACCACCGATGTTGGCGAGCTCCCTTTCATCTGGAAGCAGGGCCAAAATGCCCTGTTGGTAGGGCCAGACGACGTAGATGGCATGGCAGATCGGGTGAAACAGGTGCTGGCCAACCAGGAACTGGCAGAAAGATTGTCTTTTTCGGCCCGCCAGACTGCCGAGCAGTACGACTGGGCCAAGATCTTGCCTCAATGGGATCAACTCTTCGCGAGAACGATGGACGTCTGAGTATGTGTGGCATTTGCGGCATCCTGAACTTGCAATCTGCTGAACCGGTTGAAACGCTTACTTTAGAAAAAATGGCCTACACGCTCCGCCACCGCGGCCCGGATGATTCCGGTGTCTATCAGGAGGCAGGCTTCGGCATGGCCTCTCTGCGCCTGTCCATTTTGGACTTAAGCGCCCGCGGGCACATGCCGATGTCCTCCCCCGATGGGCGTTACTGGATTATTCACAACGGCGAGGTTTACAATTTCGCCGCATTGCGCCGCGATCTGCAAACCAGGGGGGTGGTATTTCAATCACAAACCGATACCGAAGTGCTGCTCAACCTTTATATCTCCGAGGGCCCGGCTATGCTCTCGAAGTGCAACGGCATGTTTGCCTTCGCCATTTGGGATGCCCAGCAGAAGACTCTCTTCGCCGCCCGCGACCGCCTGGGAGTCAAGCCCTTCTATTACGCCGTTCAAGACGGTCGCCTGTTTTTTGCTTCCGAACAAAAAGCCCTCTTCGCTGCCGGGGTGCGTCCTGCATTCGACGAAACTACCTGGCCGGAGCTGCTCTTCTTTCGCTATGTCTCTGGCGAGCGAACGCCTTACCGCGGGGTACAGCGCCTCCTGCCGGGTCATTACATACAGGTGAAAGATAACCATATCCAGGTGCAGCGCTGGTGGTCCCTATCGGAGGTGGTGCAGCCTCAGCCGTTGCCGCTCGACACGGAGCAGGCCGTAGAAAGATACACCGCACTGTTCGATGAGTCGATTGCTTTGCGCCGTATCAGTGACGTGCCGGTGGGCGCGCTGCTCAGCGGCGGCCTGGATTCCGGTGCTATGGTTGCTGCTATGAGCATGCAGGCTGGCCGCGGGGTGGAAACTTTCACCATGCGTTTTGCAGAACCCGCCTATGACGAAGGGTACCTGGCGCTTCAGGTCGCTCAGCGTTGGCATCTCACTGCCCACGAATTGTATTTGCCTGCCAGCCAGGTATCTGCCGTCCTTCAGGACGCAGCCTGGTTGCTGGATGAACCGGTGGTGCATGGCAACGATCTTCACCTGCTGGTCATCTCCCGCTACGCTAAACGCCGCGTCACGGTGCTGCTTTCTGGCGAGGGAGCGGACGAAGTCCTCGGCGGGTATGTGCGCTACCGGCCTTTCCGTTACCCGTGGCTGTTCGACGTTTTACGGCCGGGATTGCAACTGTTAAAATCTACCCCTCTTCTCGGCCAGCGTTTGCATAAAACCGCCGAGATTTTCTCCCTGGATTCCTGGCCCGAGCGGGTGTTGTTCGGTTCTACCGATATATTCCCGGCGGAATGGCATTTGCATTCGAACTGGCCGGAAACTTTTGCCTACCGCTATCAGTTGGTCGAAGAAGCTCGCCGGGCCTATGCCGCGCCGGTGCGCCAGATCATGTTTTACGATCAGCATACTTATCTGCAATCCATCCTCGACCGCAACGATCGCATGACGATGGGCGCATCCATCGAATGTCGAGAGCCTTACCTGGATGTTCATCTGGTGGAGTGGGCGGCCAACCTGCCAACCGGCGTGTTGTTCCAGCGTTGGTCGGGAAAGAAAGTGGTCCGCCAGGCCATGCGCGACCGGTTGCCAGAGAGCGTCCTGCGCCACAAAAAATGGGGTTTCGGTGTACCCTGGGCGCACTATCTGCGCCAGGTTCCCGAGCTGCGGCGCTGGGTTAGCGATCTGCATCGCCACGAAGCCATCCAATCTTGCCCGATCTCGCCTGCCCAGGTTGAAGTTGTCGCCGGGCGTTTCCTGGCCGGCGATGATAACTTGCTGGCGTTGATCCGCCTGCTCGTTTTTGTCAGTGTGTGGCATAGTGTGTGTTTGCAAGGCCAGCGCCAGGCGTTGTTTTGATCGGCGCAACTTACAGGTTGAAATGGCAGGCTTTCTCGAACGCATTTACTTTCACAGCCCGGTCTTTTTCCAGCAGATCATGGTGGCTACTTACGGTTGGCGCTGGCACCGGCGGCGTTACACCCGCCATTTCCATCGCCTGGTTGCCGAATACGCGGCCCGCGATCGCTGGACAGGCGAACAATTCCTGTCCTACCAGTTAGGGCAGCTCGGCAACTTGCTGGCCTGTGCCGCACGCGCCCCGTATTATGGCCAGGTTTTTCAGCAGGCAGGGGTCTTTCTGTCCGACGATCCCTTCGAGAGTTTGAGCAGGATACCTTTCCTTACGAAGGAGGTGTTGCGTACACGCCCGGTAGAGTTGCTTACGGTTTCTCCCGCGCCACGGGATGCGATGGTGTTCAAATCCAGCGGCACGACGGGCACACCGACAGAAATCTATTACGCGCCCGAGTTCCACGCCCTAGAATTGGCTGTTCCGGCGGCCCGCAACCTGGCCTGGGCCGGGGTCGATTATCGCCAGCGCCGGGTCATGTTCGGTGTGCGTAAAGTCTGCCGTTTCGATCAAGAGCGCCCACCCTTCTGGCGCTATAGCCCGGTCGAAGACATGGCTTACGCCTCCATTTATCACCTGTCGCCGCGTTTTCTGCCGGAGTATATGAAATTCTTGCGCCGCTACCGCCCGGCGATGATCATGGGATACCCCAGCGCGCTCTATACCATTGCCCGCTATGCGTTAGAAAACCATGATCTTCCCGCTCCCGCACAGGCTGTCTTTACCACTTCCGAGACGGTGACGGAACAGCACCGGGAGGCGATTGAGGCGGCGTGGAATTGCCGTGTTTTCGATCGCTACGGCGCAGTGGAAAACTGCCTGTTTGCCTCTCAATGCGAGCATGGCCGCTATCACGTCAGCCCTGAGGTCGGTATCATCGAAATCCTGGATGCGCAGGGCCGTCCCTGCCCGCCGGGGGTGATGGGGGAGGTCATTGCGACCGGCCTTCAAAACACCCTGCAACCCTTAATCCGTTACCGGATCGGCGATGTCGCCCGCTGGGCAGTAGACCAAAATTGCGCCTGCGGCCGCCAGATGCCGGTCA
Source organism: uncultured Anaerolinea sp. (assembly GCA_964595435.1). Lineage (GTDB taxonomy): Bacteria > Chloroflexota > Anaerolineae > Anaerolineales > UBA4823 > RBG-16-57-11. The sequence continues at coordinate 166,056 of CAZQQJ010000011.1, forward strand.
TCGAGGCAGTGGATGGGCGCGTCGAAGATATGTGTTATACCCCTGACGGGCGGGCAATGCTTCGTTTCGATACCGTCTTCAAAGGGATCGACAACATCCGCGAGGCCCAGGTGATCCAGGAAAATCTGGATTTATTCACTATCAATGTAGTGCCGGCTGCCGGGTTTGGCGAGGCCGATATGGAACATCTCCAGGCAAATATGCGGCTCCATGTCGGGGATATTATCACCCGGGTCAACGTGCTCCCGAGTATTCCAAGGACACGGGCCGGCAAATTCCGCGCAGTGATTTGCCGGCTGCCAGATGGGCAGAAAGAAACCCTGCGTCACCAGGCATCAACACAAACGTAGCGCTTACCCGGCTCATGGATAAAACCGATGGTTGAAAGCAATTCACCTAACAGCATCGACTATACAATCGTTGTGCCTGTATATTACAATGAAGGTTTGTTGGCGACAACCCTGGAGATGATTAAGGAGAATGTTATTGCCAGGAACTCAGACCTTCAAGGTGAAGTAATCTTCGTTGACGACGGTTCGGGGGACAAATCCTTTGAAGAACTTGTTCAAATATTCGAACAGAATCGCTCTTTTGTGAAGGTCATCAAACTGACTCGCAACTTTGGCCAGGTGCACGCCCTGATGGCTGGTTTCAGGTTTGCACGAGGCAAATGCGCCATAGCCATATCTGCGGACGGACAGGACCCCGTCGAGTTCATCAATAAAATGCTGGATGCACATTTCAAGGAAAACTATGAAATTGTGATTTGCACCCGGCAGGGGCGAGACGAATCCTACTATAGAATTCTTACCTCGCGCATCTTCTATTCGATTATGAGAAAGATAGCCTTTCCCAACATGCCCACCGGTGGGTTTGATTTTATTCTCATCGGCAGGCGCGCTTTGGGTCATCTCCTTGCTTTGCAGGAAACGCACCCTTTCTTTCAAGGCCAGATCTTATCTTTAGGCTTTCGAACAAAGTTCATAGAATACTACCGGGTCGAAAGAAAGATCGGAAAATCGCGCTGGACTTTTGGGAAGAAGCTTACTTATTTATTGGATGGTGTCTTGAATTATTCTTTCTTGCCCATCCGGATGATGTCCGGAATCGGCATCATTGTGGCTCTATTAGGCTTTGCCTATGCCGTGGTCATTTTTGTGCTCAAATTGATCGGCGATGTACCTGTAACGGGATGGGCGCCACTGATGATTGTCATATTGATCATCGGCGGCGTGCAAATCCTGTTATTGGGAATTATTGGGGAATATATCTGGCGTATCCTGGCTCAGATTCGCAATCGGCCGCTTTATATCATCGATGAAATTTATGATAATCAGCCGCCTGATCCGGGAGAATTTAGTGAAGAAATATTATTCCAGCGATAGGTTTATCGAGCACGAGGTTTAGATGTCCAAAAAATATTCGTATGTAGCACTTCTTATTGTACTATCCTCCTTTCTCTTGCAACTTTACTTGATTTTCACGCTGGCATTTCGCCCTCCGAGCAGCCCGCAATCGAATGATCAGCAAGAGTATGCTGCTTACGGGTATCGAATCGCATCCGGAGAAAACTATTACGACTTTGGAATGCGCCCTCCGCTTTACCCCTACGTCCTGGGAAATGTGCTGAAGATAACCACGGACCTGCGGGTGATGCGTGTCCTCCAGGTTATCGGCCAGCTTGCCCTAAGCCTGGTCATGTTTTTTGTAGTTTCTCGTATTTTGGGCCTGCGTTATGGCCTCGTCTCGCTTGGTCTGTTAGCTTTTTACCCGGGCCTGATCTACGGCAACCTGGTGCTGTTATCTGATAGCCTCTTTAACACGCTCATCGGGTTTAGTTTTCTATTGGGCATTTCGCTCTTATTTGCTTTGAAACGCGGTTTTTCTCGCTCATGGATCATCCTTTGGGCGTGCTTGCTTGGCCTTGTTTCTGGCCTGGGATATATGACTCGTTCGGCCGCAATCTTCATTCCAATTGCAATGGGATTGACCTTGCTGGTTTCAAAATTGAAACATCGCTTTATTGCAGTGCTAGCCATGATGGTGGTATTGGTAGCCACTATAAGCCCGATGTTGTGGAACACGCATCAAGCGCGGGGATATTGGGGTTCCACGGAGAACTATTTTTGGATCACCCTCTACGATGGGAACAATTCCAGTGACAATGTTATTTTTGTCTGGAAAGGAATCAGCGGAGACCCGGTGATATGGAATTCCATTCAAAGCTGTAAGGACCCACAACGCCCTTATGTTTCTTTCTCTGATTGCACGGGAAATTTAAAAAGAGCCCTGATCGAACAAATTAAACAGCGCCCTCTTCTGGCTTTCATGCGTCTCTTTGGGAAAGCCATCGACATGTGGGGGCCGGAACGTAGCTTCGCAGGCGATGTTTTGGATGGCGATTTTGGCCCTGCCTCGTATCAGTGGATGATCTTCGTTGCCCTCACTGCGAACGTCTTTTACGTCATTGCCCTGCTGGGTGGCTCGATAGGCATGTGGGCAGAGCGGCAACAACGGGAAATCGTGTGGTTTGCCGCGCTGATCTTGCTGCTAACGACTGCAGGAATTTCCCTGATTGCCTACGGCCATCCTCGTTACCATAAGCCCCTCATGTCGATTTTCATTTTGTTCAGCGGGCCGGGGTTGTTTGTGCTATTCGAGAAGATTTCGCGTTACATCAAACGCCCAAATATCATCTCCCATCGCTCGCTGGAAGCGGAAAAGTGATGGAATATCACCCTGTTCAGGGGCGGCAGATCGTTAGTGTCTCACCAGATGGTGACCATCCGCTGGTCACCATCTTGATGCCCGTCCGGAACGAAGCCGGGATCATCGCCCGCAGCCTGGGCGCGGTCCTGGCTCAGGATTATCCTGCGGAATGTACCGAAATCATCGTCGCTGACGGTATGTCTACCGATGGTACTCGCCAGGTGATCCAGGACTTCCAACGCCAACGGGTTAATCTGAGGTGGATCGACAACCCTGGCAAGATCGTCCCAACTGGCCTGAATGCGGCTCTGCGCCAGGCGCAAGGTGAGATCGTCATTCGTGTAGATGGACACTGTGAAATCGCTCCTGATTACGTTTCTCGCTGTGTGTTCCACATTCTCACTGGCGGCGTGGATGGGGTCGGCGGCTCCACCGAAACCATTGGGAAGACCTGTACCGCGCGGGTCATTGCCATTGCCATGAGTTCTCCCTTTGGCGTCGGTGACTCGGCTTTTCGCACGTCGAGCGGCAAGACGATGCTGGCCGATAGCGTCCCCTTTCCTGCCTATACGCGGGCGATCATCGCGCGCGCCGGTTTATATGACGAGGAACTGGTGCGCAACCAGGACGACGAATACAACTACCGCTTGCGTAAATTGGGAGCGAAAATCTTGCTGGCGGAAGATATTCACTCGAAATATTATAGCCGTAGTTCACTTCGCTCTCTTTGGCGCCAATATTACCAGTATGGCTACTGGAAAGTGCGCGTCCTGCAGAAACATCCCCGCCAGATGCGCCCGCGCCAGTTCGTCCCGCCTCTCTTCGTCGCCAGCCTGTTCGTATCGGCCATCCTGAGCCTGCTTGGGTCGCCGGGCCGCTGGCTGTTCCTGGCAATCTTCGCCGCTTATCTGTCTGCCAACCTGGCTGCTTCCCTCTACACTGCCTCGCGCAAAGGCTGGCGGCACCTGCCGCTGCTGCCCCTGGTTTATGCCATCCTCCACACCAGTTATGGCCTGGGTTTTTTGGTTGGCTTGCTGCGTTTCGCCAACCGGTGGGGCGACAAAACCGGCAAAGTCCCTCATAGATGAACCCCGACCGACTCGCGGCCGAAACTCCATCAACCGACCTGGACCGTCTGCGTCGGGAATACGCTGGACGCCAGCAGCGCCTGGCGGGTAGCGACATCTATTCGCCCTTCAACCTGTCCAACCTGTTTATTTTGCAACAGCGCCAGCGCGCCGCCCTGGCCCTGCTGCGCCGTCTCGGCCAATCGCCGTTGGCGGATAAAGACATCCTGGAATTGGGCTGCGGAAGCGGTGGCGTGCTTTTGGAGTACCTGGGCTACGGCGCTTCGCCGTACCGCCTGCACGGCTGCGACCTGCTGCTTGACCGCCTCCACGAGGCCCATCGCTGCCTGCCGCATCTCCCCCTGGTTTGCGCCGACGGCCAGAATTTGCCATACCCTGCCGGCGCCTTCGACCTCGAGCTACAATATACTGCCTTCTCCTCCATCCTCGATGACCAGGTCAAGGCCAACCTGGCCCGCGAGATGTTGCGCACGCTCAGGCCCGGTGGCTTGATCCTCTGGTATGATTTCTGGCTTAATCCTACCAATCCCCAAACCCTCGGTATCCGCCCTGTCGAAATCCGCCGCCTGTTCCCCAACTGCCACTACATTTTCTGCAAAATCACCCTCGCCCCACCCCTTACCCGCCGCCTGGTTCCCTTTTCTTGGAGCCTGGCTCTCTTCCTGGAGAAACTGCGCATCTTCAATACCCACTATCTGGCGGCTATTCGCCCTGCCCCGGGTGCCGGCCAGCATGATTTGATATGAAGCCCATTCATCTCAACCTGGTCTTGATCCTGTCCGTGCTCGTCCTGGCCGGTCTGTCCTGGCGCTCGCTGTCGCAGGCGGCGCAGGTCAACCGGCTCTCCTTGCAGACTCTGCATGTCCTTCTTTCTGATCCTTCACAACTGTCTGGAACCTATGCCCAGGTGCAGCAGGCGGCTGCCTCTATATGCCGCCTCCACTGGACCTCCGGCATGCTTGCTGCACGCCTGGGCGACCCGGCTTCCCAGCAAGCAGCCTGGTCTGCCTTTCTAAACTGCCCGTCTCCGGCTGCGTTGCGCCTGGTGTACGCCGGTGCTCCCCAAGACCTGACTCTCGCCCAGCAGGCAATGCAGATGTACCCTGATCAGGCTGAGGCCTGGTTTTGGCTGGCAGAACTTTCCGTTGCTGGCGGCCAACCGGAACAGGCCATCCAATACTACCAGCGCGCTGTGCAGCTTGCCCCGGCAGACGCCCTGACCTGGTGCCGCCTGGGCAGTTTGCTCAACAGCCGGGATCCCTCCCAATCTCGCCAGGCCTATATTCAATGTTGCTTTTACGGTGACCCTGGCTCGAACGGCTGCTATAATGCCGGCCGCATCTCCGAACAACTCGGCGACTTCAATCAAGCTATCCACTATTACCGCCGCTCTCGCTGGTCCGAAGCCCACCGCCTCGCCGATGACCTCGAAGCCCGCCTGGCCGGCCAGAAATAACCTACTCAAAACCGACTCATCATGCTATCATACATCCCAATTCATACGATTATCTACCCGGGCCCGGTTTGTTTCGTTCGCTTTTGGAATTTTTTTTACTCAAAAATCGTCGTCCCCAGGGGGATGCCATGACCGAAACGATCTCACTCCGCCCGGGCCTGAACGCGGATCGGACCCGTAGCATTGCTATTCTCTCTTCGGATATGCTCAAGCGTGCCTTTGACCTGCTCGCTGCTGCTTTAGGGTTACTCTTGCTCTCGCCGTTATTCCTATACCTTGCCTGGCGAATCAAGCGCGATTCGTCAGGCCCGGTCTTTTATCATGGGGCACGCCTGGGCCGTGACGGAATGGTCTTCTACATCCTCAAATTCCGCACGATGTATGAACGCCCCGAAAGCTATCGCGGCCCCCTTGTTACTGGCCAGGGTGACCCGCGCATCACCCCTTTCGGCAAGTTCCTGCGCGACTCCAAGCTCAACGAGCTGCCGCAGCTCTGGAACGTGCTCAAAGGCGAGATGAGCCTGGTCGGCCCGCGCCCTGAAGACCCCCAGGTGGCTGCCTCCTGGCCTGCGGATGTGCGCCGGGAAATCCTCTCGCTGCGCCCTGGCGTCACTAGTCCTGCTTCTGTGCTCTATCGCGACGAAGAGGCGTTGCTTGCTCACGGACCGGTCATGGATACCTACCTGGGCGAGATCTTGCCTAGCAAACTCCGCCTGGATCAGCTCTATGTCCGCCACCATTCCTTTGGCGGTGACCTGGATACTCTCTTCTGGACCGCGCTGGTTTTGCTTCCTCGTGTTGGCACTCATGCCCCACTTGAAGAAGAACTCTTCCTCGGCCCATTCAACCTGCTCCTCCGCCGCCACGTAAGCTGGTTCCTGGCTGACGCCATGGTCAGCTTGCTGGCCATGGGCCTGGCTGGCCTCTTCTTTCGCGCCATCAGCCCGCTCAATGTTGGCTGGGCGCCAGCCATCGCCCTGGCTCTGGGTTTTGCCATGCTTTACAGCCTGGTCAATTACTTCATGGGCGCTAACCGAGTGGTCTGGTCTCGCGCTTCGGCGAACGATGTCTTCGACCTGATACCCGGTGCGCTGGTCAGTACCTTCATCGCGTTGTTGGTTAACTATGTCTGGCCAACTGGCTTGCTTGGCATCCTCTCTACCGGAGCGCGGACGCCCTGGGGGACGGATGCCCTGTTGCCCACCAGTATGCTCGTTATGGCCGCCGGGCTGTCTTTTGTAGGCTTCGTCCTGGTGCGCTATCGCAGTCGTTTGCTCACTGGCCTGGCGACGCGTTGGCTGGCCTGGCGCGGCAGCGCATCCACTGCCCTGGAACGAGTTCTCATCATCGGCGGCGGCGAAACCGGGCAGTTTGCCGCCTGGATGTTGAACAACAACCGGGCCTACGCTGGCGCTTTCCACATCGCAGGCTTTGTCGATGACGACCTGTTCAAGCAGGGCATCCGCATTCATGGTGTGAATGTCCTCGGGCAGCGCGCCGACATTCCTCAACTGGTTGCCAAACACGATATCGGGCTCCTGGTCTTCGCGATCCACAATATATCTGCAGATGAAAGGCGGCAGGTGCTGAATATTTGCGCCAGTACGCCTGCACAGGTGGTGCTCTTTCCTGATATTCCTGCCGCTCTCAATGGCCTTGCCCACAGCGCCGCTGGCCAGAATGGCAATGCAGACGGCAGCCGGATGCCGTCTGCGCAGGATGTCACCAGCGTCGAAGAGACAGCCGCCTTGCCCGGATCATCTCTCCTGCCGTTGCCCTGTGATCTTTGCCTGACCAAAGTCTCTCCTCTAAAGGTGGACGGTTGGTTGGCGCAAATGGAAGATGCCGCTCGCAACGGCGATCTTGAAGGCCTGATGGCGCAGCTTCACACCCGTCGTAGCCAACTGCGCCGCGACGTGACAGTTCAACGGGCTGCCAACCTGGGCTCTCAACGAAAGGATGAAGACCCTAAAGGTTTGCCAAACCTTTAGGGTCTCAGGTCGAACAAGGACAAGATATGGCAAACTTCTGGCAAGACCGGCCGGTTCTGGTCAGCGGCGCAGGTGGATTTATCGCCAGCCATCTGGTCGAAGCGCTGTTGGCGCAAGGTGCCCGGCTGCGAGCCTTCGTACGCTATAACTCACGCAGCGACCCCGGTCTGCTTTTACGGCTATCGCCCGAAAAGCTGGCCCAGGTTGAAATCATCGCTGGCGATCTGCGCGATCTACCCGCTGTCCAGGCAGCCATGCGTGGTGTTACCCACGTCTTTCACCTGGGTGCCCTGATTGCTATCCCTTACTCTTATGTTCATCCAGCGGAGGTGGTCGAGACCAACGTCATTGGCACATTGAACGTGCTGTTGGCCGGGCGCGATCTCGGTATCGAGCGCATTGTCCACACCTCCACCAGCGAGGTCTATGGTACTGCTTTGCGCGTGCCCATCGACGAGAGCCACCCCTTGCAAGGCCAATCTCCATATTCGGCCAGCAAAATCGGCGCCGACAAGCTGGCCGAAAGTTTCTACCGCTCCTTTGACCTGCCGGTGGTCACACTGCGCCCTTTCAACACCTATGGCCCGCGCCAGTCTGCTCGAGCGGTCATCCCTACGATCATTACCCAGGCGCTCACCCAGGATGTCATTCGCCTGGGTAACCTGGATGCCCGCCGCGATCTGACCTACATATCCGATACAGTGGCCGGCTTCTTGGGCGTGGCAGAGACCCCCGGCGTGGAAGGTGAGACCTTCAACCTGGGCACTGGCAGCGAAGTGCGTGTCGGCGACCTGGCCCAACAGATCATCGCTCAGGTCGGGCGACCGGTGCGCATCGAGCTTGACGCGGCCCGCCTGCGACCGGAAAAGAGCGAAGTACAGCGCCTGCTTTCCGATAACCGCCTGGCGCGGGAGCGCCTGGGCTGGACCCCACAAGTCACCCTGGCTCAGGGCCTGGCGCATACCATCGACTGGGTCCGCCAGCATTTGGAAATTTACCAACCTGGTAAATACCAGGTTTGAAAGCGATGGGGCGCAATCCATTTGGCATTTATGTTGCACCTTCCAGGCAAAACCTGGGTGTCCAATCCCTGGGCGCCTGAGTGCCTGATAACTTATTGACCGATTGTCCAAACAAGGAATTGTCGATGAAAGCTGTTGTTTTGGCCGGGGGCAAAGGTACACGCCTGGCGCCCTATACAAAAATTTTACCTAAACCGCTGGTGCCGATTGGCGACATGCCTATCCTGGAAATCTTATTGCGCCAGATGAAGAAGGCTGGCATAGACGAAGTGATTTTGACTGTCGGCCACCTGGCGGAGTTACTGCGGGCTTTCTTTCAGGATGGGGAGCGATTTGGTGTCAGGATCGATTACAGCTTCGAGAACCAGCCGCTGGGTACAGCCGGACCGCTCTCCCTGGTGGCAGATCGGCTGGACGATACCTTTCTGGTAACGAACGGAGATGTGCTGACCACGCTCGATCTGCGTGAGCTGGTTGACGCACACCGTCGTTCGGGTGCCGTTGCTACGATTGCCGCACACCAGCGCCAGGTGAAGATCGACCTGGGTGTGCTCCGGTTCAATGGTTCAGACGAACTGACCGGTTACATCGAGAAGCCCAGCTACGATTTCTGCGTTAGCATGGGTATCTACGTTTTCGAGCCGCGCGCTCTGGAATATATCCCTTACGGCCAGTACCTGGATTTTCCCAACCTGGTGCTCAAGCTGATTGATGCAAAAGAGCGGGTGACTGGTTATCGTTTTGAAGGGTACTGGCAGGATCTTGGCCGGATCGAAGACTATGAGCAGGCCGTACAGGAATTCGAAACTTTGCGCCCGCAGATTTTGGGAGAGGAAGAGGTTTGATTTATGGAATGGCGAGTTCCTCTGGCTGACCTGGATTATGGGCCAGCAGAAAACCAGGTCGTCCTGGATGTGTTGAACAGCCGCTGGCTGACGATGGGCGGTGTGACCCAGGAGTTCGAGCGCCAGTTTGCAGCTTTCCTGGGCGCCAGGCACGCCCTGGCTGTCTCTAATGCCACCGTTGCTTTGCATCTGGCCTGCCTTTCCCTGGGTATTGGAGCAGGGGATGAAGTAATTGTCCCATCATTGAGTTTTGTGGCGACCAGCAACGCGGTCCTGTATACTGGCGCACAGGTGCGTTTTGCCGACATTCTGGGGTCGGATGAATTGACCATCGACCCGCAGGAGATCGAACGGCTGGTGACGCCTCGCACACGGGCGGTGATGGTCATGCATTATGCAGGTTATCCCTGCCGGATGGCCGAAATCCTGGAGGTTGCCGGGCGGCATGGCCTGGCTGTGATCGAGGACGCTGCCCACGCCCCGGGTGCTTCGCTGGATGGGCGCCCCCTGGGCACGTGGGGTGATGTCGGCTGCTTTAGCTTTTTCTCAAACAAGAACCTGTCTACCGGTGAGGGCGGAATGTTGGTCACCGACCGCGACGATATCGCCGAAAAGGTGCGCACCTTGCGCTCGCACGGCATGACCAGCCTGACCTGGGATCGACACCAGGGACATGCTTATTCGTACGATGTCGTCGACTTGGGTTATAATTATCGAATTGACGAGATTCGTTCGGCGTTGGGATTGGTTCAACTAAGTAAGTTGAATGCGAACAACTCCCGGCGTAGGGAAATTACTGAAAAATATTGGAAGGTCTTGCAAGATAGTGGGTTGGGACTACCGTTTCAATCCCGGTCAAAAGCACCGGGAGTGGCGGCGGCTTATCATATTTTTCCTGTGTTATTGCCCGATCCAGTGGATCGTCAGGTATTTATGGGCGATTTGCGCCTGGCAGGTGTGCAGACCAGCCTGCATTATCCGCCGATTCACACGTTTTCATATTATGCGCAGCGCTTTCCTGGAGTCCGGCTGCCGCAAACTGAATATGCAGCCGGGCGTGAAATGACGCTGCCGCTTTATCCAGGTATGGATGAAACTGCTTTTGAAACGGTAATTCAAGCGATCCGGAAGGTTATGTAATGGAGATTAGACAATATTTGCTGCTTGCCAAAAAATGGGCCTGGTTATTGATCCTGGGCGGAGTTCTGGGCGGCGCAGGCGCTTACGTGTTCAGCCTTTTTCAGCCGGTTATCTTCCAGACTTCCACCCAAATCATGGTCAGCCGCGCTCAGGAGCAAGAGAGCCAGAATTATTATAACGTTTATGGCGACGCCCAACTTGCCCAAAACTACGCTCGCATCATCACCACCAGTCCAGTCTTGCAGGCCTTGAGCGATAAGTTGGGCTATCCTGTTGATGCCAAGATTTCGGTCAAACAGACGACCAATACCAATTTGCTGGTAGTGACGGTGGACGGCCGCGATCCAGTCCGGATTGCCGAAATTGCCAATACTTTGGTCGACGTGTTCATTGAGTATAACGACAGCCTGCAAGACGGGCTTTACCAATCGACCGAAGAAAATTTGAGGACCCAAATCGCACAGATTGAAGATCAGATTTCCGAGTTGCAAACTGAGATGTCGCAGGTCACTGAGAACACGCTGGAGACGCAGAGGCAGCAGATCGAGGAACAGGCCAGGCAAATCGAAAAGATGCTTTCTGAGGCAGACCAGGAAATTATTCGACTCGAAACGCAGTTAGATACGTTTGTCCCTACCCCGGCGGTCACCAATACACCGGCCCCAAGCTGGCACATTCCAACTTCGACGCCCGTGCCAGTGCCAACGCCTACGCTCTCTGCTGCCAACCAGCTCAAATACAAGGAGCTTCAGATCCGGCGCGATCAGTTGAATGAGATGCGTGCTTTGTTCCAGGAGGCCTATGGCAACCTGCTGGTGCTCAAGCAAAGCTCGAATTCAGATCCAACGTTGCGCCAAAACCAGATTCAAACGACGTTGGCTCTGTATCAGCAAATCTATTCTGATCTGCTCAACAGTTACGAAAATGTGCGCCTGGCGCGCCGGCGCAGCACGCCGAACGTGATGCCAATCGAGCCGGCCCCGGTGCCTGCCGCTCCGATACAGCCTCAGCCCTTGCGTAACGCATTGCTGGGAGGGGTGAGCGGAGTGCTGGTTATGGGCGCTATTGCCTTTCTGATCGAATACCTCGATGATACCCTGAAGACACCGGAAGATGTCAATCAGTATCTGGGCCTGCCAGTACTTGGCCTGATCGGTGAGATGGGGAAACGTAAGGGGCGGAAGTCGAAAGCCGAGGGAGGGGTTTATGTGGCTGAATACCCCTTATCGCCTATCGTCGAATCCTTTCGTACCTTGCGTACCAACCTGGATTTCGCCGGCCTCGATAAACCGATCAAGACTTTGCAAATCACCAGTGCCGGACCATCGGAAGGGAAATCGACTGTGGCAGTGAACCTGGCGGTGGTCATGGCCCAGGGCGAGCGCAAAGTCATCTTGCTGGATGCAGACTTGAGGCGACCCTCTGTGCACCGCTATTTGAACATTTCCAACCACAAGGGCCTGATCGATTTGCTGCGCGACCCGGCGAATCTGGCCAAGGTGATAAACGAGTGGGGTAAACCGGCCATAAATGCCATCACTGTAGGCGAAATTCCTCCCAACCCGGCCGAGTTGTTGGCTTCGGAACGGATGAGAAAAGTATTGAGTGAATTGACGGAGATGGCTGATATTGTCATCATTGACACGGCCCCCTCGATCATCACCGACCCGATTGTGCTTTCTGCCAAGGTGGACGGAGTTTTGATCGTGATCGAGCCTGGTGCCACCAAGATCGGCGCTGCCCAGGTGATGATGGAACAGCTTACCCGCTCCGGGGCGCGCGTGGTGGGTGTCGTTATGAACCCGATTGCTCGCCGTCATTCGAATTACTATACAAAATATAATTATTACTCTTCTTACTATTATCGTTCTGGTGGGTACCACCGTTATGTGTATGGGGATGCGAAGGGAAGCAAAAAAGAGAACCAATAATTATGGTCGTTGTGTCCAAGATACGCAGCTTAGCCAGCTATCTCACCCGGGTTGAGATCTGGGTAGTTGTTGCGGCGATAGCAGTCAGTTTCGTCTGGCCTCGTTTACTTCCGGCCGCGGTAATTACCGCGGCTTCTTTTTGGCCAGTACGCCGGATTGCCAGCGGGCGTTTCAGCCTCAAAACGCCTGGCGACCGGGCAATCGTCTTGCTGTTAGTGTTGGTTCCGGTCACTTTGTGGGTCACCAGTTTGCCAGAAAAGACGCAGCCCCAGGTTTATCGGTTGTTGAGCGGGATTGCACTTTATTATGCGATCGTGAATGGATGCTACTCATCCATGCGGCTGCGTTTAATGGTTACGGGGCTCAGCCTGGCCGGGTTCTGCCTGGCATTCATTGCTCCCTTCAGCGTTCGCTGGCCGGCCGGTAAACTGCCCTTTATCCCCGATGCGCTATACCAGCGATTTCTGTTAATCCCCACGGATACGATTCATTCCAACGTGATTGCCGGCGCCCTGGTTCTGATTTTTCCGGTGGCCCTGGCCTGGCTGCTTTTTGCCTGGAGAGAACTGAGCTGGTCAGAACGTTTCGCCTCGGGGCTGGCGGTACTCTCCATGTTGCCTATCCTGGCATTGACGCAATCGCGGGGCGCCTGGTTGGCTTTAGCTGCAGGCCTGGTTCTCTTGTTGGTCATGCGCTGGCGCTGGGGATGGGTCGCGGTAGTGCTTGCCTTTGGTGTGTCGATACTTTTTGCCGGTCGCTTCGGTATCCGGCCCATACTGGAAGAGGTGACTTCATCTGGAACAGTTGGCGGACTGGATGGCCGGTTGGAAATATGGTCAAGGGCCATTTACATGATCCAGGATTTTCCCTTTACCGGGATCGGTATGGGGTCATTCACGGAAGCTGCTGACGCACTTTATCCATTCTCCCTTTACCCGCCAAATTCGGTGGATCACGCCCATAACTTGTTTTTGCAAATTGCCATTGACCTGGGTATTGCCGGTCTGGTCGCCTGGCTGGCCATTTTGCTGACCATCGTGATGGTTGCGTGGTCGCTTTATCGCCGGGGATGCATCCATAAGCATGCACAATGTGCTGCCGTTGGTGCGGGTTTGCTTTGTAGCCAGGCCGCCCTGGTGGTGCATGGAATGATGGATGCTGTGGTCTGGGGGATGGTGAGGCCGGCGCCGCTGGTGTGGGCTATTTGGGGGCTGGCAGCAGGTGCCTGGTATGTATGCGTTCGTCCGCAGAAGGACTAATCGAATTGGAGAGCCGCCAGAATTACTCGCCTGCTTCCCGGTTGGGCGATTCGGCAGCCAACCAGGATGATAATCGCTCTTCGAGGTGTAAACGCCGGGTGACATCTTGTTCTCGCTTCAGCAACAATGGGTCACCTCGCCACAATTTCCACACCAACCTGGATTGCTGGACGAATAACTCTCGCCAGCGAGCAGGGTAGTACAGCCACACTCGCCACGAACGGCGCGAAACCCCAAAATGGAGGGAAATGTCGCTGACCGGTGGGAAAAAACGCCCAAAGAGCAGGCGCGTCTTGCCCCAAACCCCCTTCGTATTTTGTAATTTAACAACATGCACAGGAATGGGCGCTGCTGTTGAGCCGCTGAAAAAAATCAGGTGGTGGGCCAGGCGAAAGAACGCCGGGTCGAAATCGTTCGGCTGAAGGGCTGAGAGAATTGGCGGTGGCACACTCGCTCCAAGCAAATCCTTTGCTAACGCCAGCATGAGAAAAGCGCTGCGCTGCGCTTTCCACATATGTGCGCGGGATAAAAAATTTTCCCAGTCGATTCGACTGGCATAATGATTGCATGTCGCAGCAATATCATAGACTGCTCGCAGCCCACCTTTCAGGTGGTGAATGGTAGCATGAACGCACAGATATAGCAGCAGGTCTTCTGGAGCCAGACCCAGGACAGGTACATCGGCAATCATTGCCGGCTGCGCCCGTTGCCACACGCCGTCCAGGTCGATTTCAACCTTTTCTTTTGGGGTCACTAACATCCAGTGTAATTCGATGGTAGGGAATCCTTGTTGTACGAATGGCGGCGCGTGGTGGTGGAAGGGAAAATCTTCCTGCGCCGGGTGATCCAGGAATGAACAATAGCCTGCTGAACGCAGCCTATCAATTGCTTGTTCTATCAACGCCTCCGGAACCAGTAAGTCTATATCACTCATCGTACGTTCGGCTTCATCGCCATATACGATTTCTCCCAGGAAGGCGCCTTTTAAGACAATCACCGCTATCTCTTGCTGGATAAAATCGGTCAATATCTGGCCCAGGCGATGGTAGCGTGCCAGCGCAGATGCGGTATTCTGCATATGTTCCCGGTGCAAACCGGCGCGTGCAGTTTCAGGCAGCGCCGACCATGCTGACGTCCGTTTCAAGCGGTTATAGATTACACTGGTCAACTGATATTTTATTGCCCGGCTGGTAATTTCCACCCATTCTTCGGCCTGGATTCCTGAAGACACACTGGCGGGGTCGCTTCCCGCTCGAACCAGCCTGCAGATGGCGAGATCAATTGGTGAAATTTCATCTAATATCTGATTCGATGAATCTGTGGAATGATCTTGCTCGAATGGGATTGCGTGGATGCTCATCACATGATCTATCGAGGAATTTTGAACTGGCCGGCGGACCGGAACGGATGGCTCGATGGGTCCGGTGGGTAGGAAGGATTATACTTGATAAGCTTAATCAAGTCGGTTAGAATTCAAGACGTTATGGCGTCCGAATCGGGTAAATCGCAACCCTCGCGGCTATCGGGAGCATTTCTGCTCAAGTTAGCTTTTATCCTGGCGGCGCTGAACGGGTTGGTATATACCTTCCTGCTGCCGCCCTGGCAGCATTATGATGAGCCAAATCACTTCGAATACATTGGGCTTTTAACCCGCAGCAACCGTTTTCCGCAGCCCGGAGATTACGACCCTGCGCTCAGTCAGGAGATCTTCGCTTCGATGCAGGCGAATGGTTTTTATCGTGATATTCCCCATCCGGAGATACCACCTGGAGGATTGCGGGGAGTGCCCGGATATCCCCAGACCGACGATCGCCCAGGCTATTATCTGTTGGCAGCGTTGCCAGTTTATGCCTTGGGCTCGGCCAGCCTGGAAACGCAGCTTTATGCTGCCCGGCTGGTTTCATTTTTGCTTTTCATGGTTACGATATTGGCTGCCTGGGGTATTGCTACAGAACTTACCCCGGCCGGTCACCCTTTGCGTTGGATGGTGCCGCTTGGCCTGGGATTGCTTCCGCCGTTTGTTGACTTGATGACGGCTGTCAACAGCGATGTCGGGGCGATTGCTTTATTTTCCCTGTTTTTGTGGGGCAGCGCCCGCCTGATCCAGCGTGGTTTCAACCTGGTCGACCTGGCCTGGGCGCTCGGTGCGGCCCTGGCAGGGGCGTTTACCCGCAGCACGGCTTACCCGGCGTTGGTTTTTCTCCCGCTGGCGGTGCTTTTTTCAACGGCCCGTGGCCGGCTGCGCCCATTGGTCTGGGGGCTGGCAGGGCTGGCTGTTCTGGGCGTTTTGCTTGGAACGGTGGATTGGGGCGACGCGGCCTGGTGGGGGCGGATTACTTTTCAACCGGGGGCCACACGCCGCGTTGATCTACAGGCGCCGATGGGCCGTTACGCTTTCCGTATCAAGGCGTCGATCAATCCATCTCGCATGGCCCAGATTAACCAGTTGGTCGCATTGCCGCCTGCTGAGAGCCTGAAGGATAAGCAGGTGACGGTGGGGGCCTGGATATGGTCTAATCGCCCGGCTCAGGTGGATATGCCAGTTTTAGTTTCATTGGATGGAGGACAAGAATACCGATTTCCGGTGCAAGTCGATCAGACGCCGCACTTTTATGCTTACACTGTTACCCTCCAGGGCACCGCGAAACGCAACTGGATCGCTTTGCGTCCATTCAAGGTGATGCCGGTGCAGCCCACGACCGTATTTTACGATGGGGTTATGCTGGTCGAAGGGGATTGGCCAAAGGACGCATCGCTCCAGTTCGATAGCGCTGATGGCCAGACCGGCGTTTGGGGCGGAAAACCGTTCCGAAACCTGGTGCGTAATGCTTCGGCCGAGTGGGGCTGGTTTCACCTGCGCTCCTGGGTAGATCGGCTGGGTGAGAAAATATTGCCGGATAAGGGCTTGAATTATCCATCGGTGATCCTTTACGTATTTACAGATTTGGCTGCTACCCGCAGCTATGTCAATACTGTGGTAGAAAACTTGTTTGGCTCTTTCTGGGGATATTTCGCCTGGGGACATGTGCGTCTGGCAGCGATGGTTTACCCGCTTATGAAAGCCCTCTCGCTGGCCGCACTGGTTGGGGGAGTGTTGAGCGTTGTGCGCAAACGTTGGGCGCTGCCCTGGGAGAGCATCGCTTTTATGGGCATGTTAAGCCTTCTGGTCTGGTCGATGGCGCTCGGGCGGGGCGCCAAATACCTGTTCCAACTGTATCGCCTGTGGTATCCGACGGCCCGTTATGGTTTCATTGCCATTATTCCGACGATTTTACTATTCGATCTGGGTTGGTACGAGATAGGCCGTCTTTTGAGCGTCAAGCTTCATTTGCCTGGCCTGTTATTGAAAGCGGCATATTTATTCTTCTGGTTGGGTCTCAATCTGTACGCAATTTATACAATTGGGCAATACTATCACTAAGATTTTTCAGCGAATGGATATCCAATGAACGCCTCTATTTTACCTGCCAAAAAAACCAGGATTGTCGCCACGATCGGTCCAGCCAGCGAGACGCGCGAAGTGCTTGAGAAGCTGATTGCTAATGGCATGGATATCGCCCGGGTCAACTTTTCGCATAGCAACCTGGATGAACATGCCCGGGTGATCGCCAATATTCGGGCAGCAGCGGCGGCGCTGGGAAAGCGTGTGGCGATTATGGGGGATTTGCCAGGGCCAAAGATGCGTATTGGGCAGTTGGTTCAGGAGCCAATCCAGTTGGAACGTGGCCAGGTATTTATCATCCAGACCACAGAGATCGTGGGTGATGCCCAGCGCGTATCGATGAGCTTTGCGGATTTGCCGCGAGTGGTCAAGCCTGGCGATGCAATTTATATCAATGATGGCTATATTCAATTGGAAGTCGAGAAGGTGGTGGGGGATGAGGTGCACACCCGGGTGCGGGTAGGGGGGGAGCTGCGCTCGCGCAAGGGCGTGAATTTCCCAGGGGTCGACCTGGGAATTTGCGCCTTTACAGGACGGGATCGTGAATATTTGCAGTTTGCTGCTGAACAAAAATTGGACGCGGTGAGCCAATCTTTTGTGCAGGATGCGGCTGATATTCAGACGGTGCGCCAGGCAGCGGCGGAGATAGGGTATGCGCCGTTTATCATTGCCAAGATCGAGCGCGCCAAGGCGCTGGACAACCTGGATGAAATTTTGCAATCCGCAGATGGGATTATGGTGGCGCGCGGCGACCTGGGGGTGGAGGTGCCTTTTGAGCGAGTGGCGGTGATCCAGAAGAGAATGATCCATATGGCCAACCTGTATGGCAAGCCGGTGATTACCGCCACACATATGCTCGAATCGATGATCAGTAACCGGCGCCCTACCCGGGCAGAGGTAACGGATGTATCGAACGCTATTCTGGATGGCACAGACTGCCTGATGCTGTCAGGCGAAACCTCGATCGGACAATTTCCTGAAGATGCTGTGGCGGCGATGGTGGATATTGCCGCTTACACCGAACAGAGTAAGCCGTGTGGCTCGCTGACGGCAGTGTTCGAAAGGGAAGGGCATCTGACGCAACGCGATCATGTTGCCCTTGGGCTATATTTGATGGTTGAGAAGTTGAAGCCTGATTTGATTTTTGCCATGACAACCTCCGGCGCGACGGCGCGGCTGCTGGCGCGTTTTCGGCCCGAACAGTGGGTTGTTGCAATCAGTCAGGTGGAGAAAACTTGCCAGGAATTGCTTTTCACCTGTGGGGTGTACCCATTTTATGAGCCCCAACGCGCAGAGAGATGGTCCTGTTATGTGGCCGATTGGATGCAGCAAAATCATCTGGATGCCCGCCTGGTCCTGCTCACTGAAGGCGGAGATACAATCAAGGAGAGGGACACGACCCTGGTCGAAATTATCAACCTGGCTTAGGATCGAGCGCGATCCGTGTGATGTTGTCATTGGTCTGGTTTGCGTCAACAGGTGTTTAGCGCGTAGAGACTCAGATCAAAAAGCGAGCGGCCCACCAAATAGATGGGCCGCTCGCTTTTTATTCCATGGAAACTTCCAACCGGTTGCCATTGGCATCCAGTTGCTGTGGATGCGCCTGGGTGTCACTGCGGGAGATCATCTCGCGCAGGTGCTCGGCATAGTAGCTATCCAGGTCGGCAGAGACGCGACCGCCCATGTACAGGACGGTGTTGATCAGCCCCATCGGTAAACGCAGGTCGACTCTCATTTTGCCGGTGTCCAGGTCGCTGACGCGAATGCGCAGATGGCGCCTTTCGCCAGGCGGGGCCTGTGGGGCGAGACGGGCCCAGGCGCTGTCACTTAAAGCTTCCAGCTTTCTGCCGGCTGCTTCGGCAGTAAGCTGGCCCAACTCGAATTGCTCCAGGATATTCAACCGGTTATCGACGATGGCCCAACGGGCCCGGTCAACCTGTTGTTCGATCAGGTAGAAGGTCACTGCAGCGACGATGCCGATAGCGCCGGCCGCATACCATAGCAGATTGGGATTCAAGTTGTCGATTACCAGACCTGCCAACAGGGGGCCAATAGCAAAGGGGATGACCCAACTGAAGCCAAACACTGCCATGTAACGCCCGCGCATTTCCTCTGGCGCCAGTTGAGCTACGATAGCCTGGCCTACCGGGCTGACCAACATCTCACCCAGGGTGATAACCACCATGGCTACCAGGAAGAAGACATAGGCCGATACCAGGCCATACATGGCAAAGCCGATCGCGTAGAGAACCGTCCCGGCTGCCATAATAATCAAGGGGCGATAGCGCGATGCCCACCGGGTGATGGGGAACTGGAACAATACCACCATGCCAGCATTCAGCGCCAGGATGTAGCTAAAACCCTGCTCTCTAACGCCATGCATATCGCGCAGGTAAACAGCCAGGGTGGTGTTCATCTGTATATACACCAATGCCATAAGAGCAGATGCCAGCAGGAACCAAACGAACACACTGTCGCGCAAAGCTTTGCCATAGCCAGCAAAGGTTTGCGCCATGCTCTGCTCTGCCTGGCCATGCTCTTGCGGATGGTAAGTTTCATGCAGGGTGAAGTAGACAATTACTGCCGTGATCAGGCTGGTGACCGCGTCGCTGACAAACAACAGCAAGTAGGAGGACGTCGCCAGTAAACCGCCGATCAAGGGACCAATGACGACTGCCAGGTTGAAGACCACGCGCAGGATGCCAAAGCCCTGGGCGCGTTTTTCTTCGGGCAGTAAGTCTGCTACGAGGGCCTGTTGCGCAGGGCCTCCGGCATCTGCCAGAGTACCGACGATCATGACGGCAATGAAAAACCATTCGATCTGGTCGATAACTCCCATTAACACACTTGCCAGGGCGCTCATGACCAGCCCAAATAGCAGCATCCCTTTTCTGCCCAGGCGGTCGGTCAGTGCGCCGCCGATCACGCTGCCCACGACGCTGGAAATCGAGAAGAGGGCAAAGATCACACCCACTTGGGTCATGTTGATACTGAATTTGCTGGTCAAGTAAAGCGTGAAGAACGGGAAGAGCATGGCTCCTCCCAGGCGGTCGATAAAGGATGCTATGACCAGGACCCAGAACTGGCGCGGGAAATCGCCAATCACGTTACGAGTCTGTTGGAAGCGGTTGTTTAAGGATTGGAGAGGGTTTGCTTTTTCTGACATGTGTGTTTTGATTTCCTGAAGACCTGATTATAAACGAAATCAGGCGGAGCGTGGCGGATGCGCCTCGGTGCAGGTTTTTGCGCGCTTGAAGTTTCAGTCGCTCAGCTTTGTCTGTTGGCTCAGATAATGCAAGCGCATGATCTTTAACTCATCATAGCTGACGGTACCATTCAGTCGCTCGAATACAGGTTTTAGCCGCTCGGTCCCCAATTCTTCAAGGGCCTGCAGGACGGCTTTTTGTTGGTTGGCAGGCAGGTGAGAAAGGGAAAGCAAATCGTTTCCGTTGCGCAAAACGTAGCCTTCCTGAGAATATTTCATCAAATGATCCAGAATAGTTCCCTGCTGAACGTGAAAAAAGTCCATGAGCTCGGCAATGGATTGGCCCACATTGTATGCCTCGGCAACGATGATATATCTGGGCTTTAGTTCCATTTGCTCCTGGCTGGCAGGTGATGCCACCTGGCTGGCCCGTTTGGGCCTTTCTGCCAGTTCGTGCTGCTGGCAATATCCTTGGACAAGATCGATAAATATTCCGCCGTAGCGCGAGAATTTGACCTGGCCGACGCCGTTAATTTTGAGCATGCTGGCCGGAGACATGGGATAGTAGGTCGCCATTTCGACCAGGGTGCGGTCAGAAAAAATGACGTAGGGCGGTACGCGCGCTGCGTCGGTCAGCTCTTTGCGTTTGCGGCGCAGGATTTCAAACAAGGCTGCGTCATGTTCTGCTTCTCCGGCTTTTTTCGCGCTGGACAGGGGTGTTTCTTCGATTTGCAAAACGCCGTAAATGGTTTCTCTGGTTTTCAACGCTTCGTAAGCGCGGGGTGATAATTTCAGAACGCTATAGCGATCTTCCTGAATTAGCAGGCCTTTTTGGACAAGCTGGCGAGCGATGTGCAGCCATTGTTTGTGGGTCAGGTCTTTGCCGATGCCGTAGGTAGATAGTTGCTGGTGGGCGAATTTTAAGACCTTCTGGTTTTCGGAGCCGAGCAGCACGTCGACCACATGCCCTGCGCCGAACATTTCGCCGGTGCGTTTGACGCAGGAAAGAAATTTTTGCGCCGGAATGGTGATATCGACCAGGGTTTTTTCGCCTGCCAGGCAATTATCACACATTCCACAATTGTCGGTGGTATAGGTCTCGCCAAAATAGGCCAGCAGAGGCACACGGCGGCAGACATCGCTTTCGGCATAACGTGTCAGGGCAGTGAGGTGCTGATAGGCGACCTGGCGCTCTGGCTCGTCTTTCTGATCGATGAAGTATTTAAGTTTGTGAACGTCGCCATAGCTATATAACAGCAGGCAATGGGCAGGGAGGCCATCCCGGCCTGCGCGGCCGATTTCCTGGTAATAACTTTCGATGCTCTTGGGCAGGTCATAGTGGATGATAAAGCGCACATTGGGCTTGTTGATGCCCATGCCGAAGGCGATGGTAGCGACGATAATCTGGATATCGTCTCGGATGAATAGCTCTTGGTTCTCTTTACGCTCCTGGTCCTCCAGGCCGGCATGGTAGGGGCGGACGGCATATCCTTTGCGGGATAAAGCAGCTGCCAGATCGTTCACCTGTTGGCGAGAGAAACAATAAATAATTCCAGACTGATCTGGAAAACGCTTGAGAAATTGAAGCGTCTGCGAAGTTGGCTCGGTTTTGGGGATGACCTCGATCAAGAGGTTTTCCCGGTTGAAGCTGGCAATGAATTCGTTGGACCTTTCGAAACGCAGCGTGTTTTGGATGTCGTTGCGCACGCGGGGTGTGGCGGTGGCGGTCAGGGCCAGGCACACGGTTTGCGGAAAGCGCTGGCGTACTTCTACCAATTGGCGATACTCTGGGCGAAAGTCGTGGCCCCATTCAGAGATGCAGTGAGCCTCATCAATAGTCAGGCAATCCAGGGGCAAGCCGGTAAGCAAGTTGAACAGCCGAGGGGTGAGTAAGGTTTCTGGGGCAACATAAAGCAGTTTGATCCGCCCGTTGCGCACCTGCTCCATATTTTCCTGGTATTCGCTGAGAGAAAGTGAACTGTTCAAGAAGAGAGCCGGAATCCCTAATTCTCTGAGCTGTTCCACCTGATCCTTCATAAGGGCAATTAAAGGAGAAACGACCACAGTCAGCCCAGGGAAAATCAAGGAAGGGATCTGGTAGCAGAGCGATTTGCCGCCGCCTGTGGGCATGATGGCCAGGGTATCGCGCTTTTTCAGCACATTTTGGATCACTTCACGCTGCAACGGTTTGAACTGGTCGTAACCGAAGGTGTTTTTCAGGAGGTATTCAGGAGTCTGTTCTTCCATAAATTTGATCAACCATTCTTTAACACGAGAGCTTGTTCGCTGCCCCACGAGACGCACGGTGATAATTCGCCACAAATATTTTCTCCCATGCGGCGCCTCACCGCATCGACCGAAGACTCGGTACTGAGCAAAAAAAATAGCTTGGCGAGGGCAGCTTCTACGGTCATATCGTAGCCACTGATCACCCCTGCTCGCCCCAGTGCTGAGCCAGTCTCATATGCTCCCAGGTGAACTGATCCACGCACGCACTGGGTGCAGTTGACGACTACAACGTCACGGGCCACTGCCTCGGCGATGGCCGAAAGAAAATCTGGGTCGTTATCTGGAGCGTTTCCTGCCCCATAAGTTTCCAGCACCAACCCTTTCAATGGCGGCCTCAGCATATTGCGCACCACCTCGGCCGATATACCGGGGAATAACCGGAGCACCCCTACCGCCTGTAAGTCGAGCGGTGCCAGACGGATAGGAGGAGCGTTTTCCTGATCCTCCACACGCCGGATGCGTTCAGGGAAGATCGTGATCTCAATGCCGATCTCCGCCAATGGCGGATAGTTTGGCGAGGCAAAGGCATCCAGGCCGTCGGAGTAGACTTTGACTGCGCGGCAGCCACGGAAGAGATTTGTCCCAAAGCACAGGCATACTTCAGGGATGTCGCTATAGGCAGCGATGATCAGGCTGGAAATCAAATTCTGCCGGGCATCATTGCGCACTTCGCACAGCGGGATTTGCGAACCGGTAACCACTACCGGCTTGCGCAGGCCCTGCAGGAAAAATGGCAGGGCTGACGATGTGTAAGCCATGGTATCTGTGCCATGCAATACGACAAAGCCGTCGTAGCCGGTGTAATTGTCATAAATGGCTTGAGCGACCATGAGCCAGTTACGCGGGGTCATGTTGGATGAGTCCAACAATGGGTCGAACTCGTGCACGACGAACTCGGGCATGGTTGGTTGCCAGAACTCAGGCATCTGCTGCATTTGTTCCTGAAGATAGTTTTTGGCCGGGGTGTAACCATTGGGCGTTTGAATCATCCCAATCGTTCCGCCGGTATAGGCAACATAGACTCTTTTTTTCATGCGATTATCCGGGGTATCAACGCCGCTACCAGAAAGACAGAATGTGCGCGACTGATTATACCCGTGGTTTGTGGAGAACGGCGCGAATCTGAAGTGTCCAAACTTTATTGAATGGGCTGATTATAGAATCCCCTTCGCCTCATGGCCTTGACGAAATCTAGTAAGACGGCTACAATTCCCCTACCATTGCCCCCAGTGGCGGGGGTATTTTTTTGTTGCTTGTCGCAGGTGTTATGGGATGGAGGACCATCATGAGTGAAAAAGACGATGAACTGGATAAGATGGATGCTCCGACAGAAGAAGGCGAAGGTTTGACCTATTCAGCCGAAACGGTTAATATATCGGAAACATCGGTTGGTAAGGTGACCGCCGAACTGGTGCGGATGAGCGAAAGCAGTGCAGGCGGAATCAATGCGACTGAAGTAGAAATTCGCCAGGGGGCGGTCGGGCAGGTGAAGGCTGAGGATTTTACCTGCCAGGATGGTGCCGTGGGTATGGCACAGGCCGGATCGATGAACCTTTCCAACAGCCGGGTAGGAATGATGCAGGTCAATGAGGCGTCGGTTGACCATAGCCAGATCGCCGTCGCTTATGCCCAGGCTGTGGATTTGCACGATTCGCAGGTGGCTTTTATGGCAGCCAGGCAGGTCCTGGGCGGACCGGTGAAGACGACAGTGCTGCTGTCTGGACGGGTAGATGGGCCGGTGCAGACTGTGGTGGATACTCCCCGCGCTTTGTTGGCTGGATTATCTGCAGGTGTAAGTTTGGGCCTGGTATTGCTATTGCTGCGTTTGTTGACAGGCCGGAAAAGTTGATCCGGGGGCAGGATTGCCCCTATATTTCCACCGGTGGAAGCCGGATTTTATACCCAGAGGAGCGAGGGTAATCTGGTAAAGATTTTGCCTTGCCAGGTGAGAGGCGCTCCGAGGAAGGATGTTATGGAGAAAGTTGTTTTACAAACTCAAACCCGTGAGGTGATTGGAAAGCAGGTGCGAGCGCTGCGGCGCCAGGGTCTCTTGCCAGCGGTGATTTATGGTCATCACCTTTCACCCATCGCAATCTCGCTTAATTTTCACGAAGCGAGCATGGTTCTGCCGCGAGTATCGTCCTCTCAATTGATTGAGTTGGATGTCAACGGCACCCTGCATACCGTACTGGTGCGTGAAAGGCAGCGCCATCCAGTGACGGGCGCCCTGCGGCATGTTGATTTTCAGGCCGTGTCGATGACCGAAAAGCTTCGCATTACGGTATCGCTCAGTTTCAAGGGCGAAGCGCCGGCTGTGAAGACCTATAACGGCATTGTGGTAACCTCACGTGAAGAGTTGGAAGTCGAGTGTCTGCCGGGGAACTTGCCCGATCATCTCGATGTTGATCTGACTTCTTTGAAGGAGATTGGCGACGCATTGTATGTGCGGGATATTGTTTTACCGACGGGTGTGGTTTTCCTGGACGATCCTGAAGACGTGGTTGTCGTGGTGACGCCTCCAATCTCTGAGGCTGAGGTGGAAGGTGCAGGGGCAGGTGCCGTTGAGCCTGAGGTGATCGAACGCGGTAAGAAAGAAGAAGAGTTCTAAAGCAAACGGCATCAAAAAGTGGGTGGCAGAAGCCACCCACTTTTTATTGGGATAAAGCCTGTAGCAAACTCAGGGTGATGCGAGCGCTGGCTCCCCATAAGATTTCACCGTCGAAAGGATGAAAATAGACGACGCGTGCATGGCCGTGCGGTTCAGGCAGTTGGCGCTGGCGTTCCTCATGGTTAACCGGATCTGCCAGCCACTCTAGCGGGATGGTAAAAACACGACTGACTTCCTGGCCGGCCAGGATCAATGGGTAAGGCCAGGGGATGCTCCCTACGATGGGCGTTACACGATAATTGGTAATGGTTAGATAATCACGCAACTGGCCCAGAACGCTCACATCCGCGGGCTGGATGCCAATCTCTTCGAATGTTTCGCGCAATGCAGTTTGTATTGGAGATACGTCCCCTGGGTCAGCGCGTCCGCCAGGGAAGGCCACCTGGCCGCTGTGCTCGGGCAAGGCGGCATTGCGCCGTGTTAAGAGGATGTGCCATTTACCCTCATTGCGTAATAAGGGGACGAGCACCGCGGCTGGTCTGGGAGGCCCAACAAGGATATCGGGCAAGGTTGCGAATTCGAGCTGTACTTCACCGCCGGATGGGTATGTATACCTGGCCAGGCGGCGAATGATTTCCGTTTCGCTCAGCGCATCCACCGTTAACCTTCAGCCCCAATGGCACTGTCGCAATAGACACATTTGACCGTGACCTCGTCGATCCATTCGACGAGATCGGCGCGGACCGTTGCCCCACAATATGGGCATTTCTCCGGCGGATGGGAACGGTGTTTTTCAACATCACTCGCCAGATTGGGAAGCTGCGCGGCAGGTAACGTTTTGTCCAACCAGCTTTGTACCTCGGCAGCAGCCTCCGGATAACCCAGCCGATGCAGTTCTCCGGTCATGATCTTGCCCGCACGCAGCAATAATGGCCAGTCCTGGAGCGAGGCCAGTAACCCCAGACCTTGTTTGATCTGTTCAAAGCCGCGCTTTGGCTGGCCAGCCAATAACTGGCAATGGGCGGCTTGCAGGTAAAGCTGTGGCGCGCGCCGGAACATGCCGCGATTCTGAGCGCCGTTTCCTAATTGCTCGAATAGAGAGGCGGCTTCGTTATAGCGTCCTTGATCTTTCAAGAGATTGGCCTGGCGGAGCGCTTGCAGTGCTGGTGGATTGCTGGCAGCCAGGGGATGGTTCATTGCCCAACGACGACGTTGACCACGACGGAACATAGCGGTTATTCTCCACTATCTTGCAAGGAATCCTCAATTTCGGCATCGCCAAAATCTTCGGCCTTTGTCTCCGCCTCCGAAGCATCTTCTTTGTGACGCTTACGGATGCCCAGCATGGGTCTGGCGAAGATCAGAAAGCCGGTATGCGCCACCATACGGTCAGCCGGGCGGAAACGATCGGCAACTGGTTTGTAATAACGCAGTAGAATTTCGCAGACATCGATGAAAGCGAATTCTCGCCAGTACAGTTCATCGAGCATGCGGGTCACTTGATTGGTTGTAGGAAGAATCGTACCAAAGAAACCGCCTGGCTTTAGAGTCTGGCGTACCTGGGGCAGATAATCGTAAGGGTTGGGTACATCCAGGAACAGCGCATCCATATTGCGCTCGTCAAAACCTTCAGCGATATCGCGTAGTTTGAATGTTACCTGCGCTGACAATCCGACTCGTTCCAGGTTTTTACGCGCCAGGTTTTGCATCTCGGGTCGTGTTTCATAGGAAATGACGCGGCCCTGTGGACCGACCGCCCAGGCCAGGGCAGTGGTGAGCGCTCCAGAACCGGTGCCGGCTTCAACCACCTGCTTTCCAGGGCCGATGCCCATTGTGACCAGGATAAAGCCGATATCTTTAGGATACAGAATTTGGGTGTTACGGCGGATTTCCTCCAGCAAATCGCTTAATGATGGCTGGAGCATATAATAGGAACTTCCCATGTGTGTGAAGACCTCAATCCCCCAGGGTTTTCCGATCAGATCGTCGAACCGCAAGATGCCGCGGTGGGTGTGAAGCTCGCCGCCTGGTTTCAGACTGACAATAAATA
Source organism: uncultured Anaerolinea sp. (assembly GCA_964595435.1). GTDB lineage: Bacteria > Chloroflexota > Anaerolineae > Anaerolineales > UBA4823 > RBG-16-57-11. Next base: position 193,091 of record CAZQQJ010000011.1, read on the forward strand.
TCTTGTTGGTTGGGCTGACCAATTGGGCCAGGTCGCCGGCCTGGGCGCAGGCGGCAGATGAAAGTTCGTCCATATTTACGCTTAGTCCCTGCAGTTTGGGCATTGTACGAAAATGTCTCAACTGCAATTGATAGATTTTTCCAGATATTGTACTCTTACCGATACCAATCTGCAACCTGCTGTGTAAAACGCGTGAAAATTTATGGTAAGAACTTGACGAAATCTGATAACGCTGATACACTTTAGGCCGTTCGTGGCACGTGTGTTCTTGCTGGAAGCGTAAGAGTCGGTCCGAACAGAATTTTGTTCAGAGCGGCTTTTTTTATCGCCCGAGCCGGTTGGGCCACTTACCTGAAAGGCGAGAATGGTGCACGTTGTCAATCAATACGTTTCAGATAATGTAAGGAGAAGTACAATCATGAGTAGCAATCGTGTCGTCGGTACAGTCAAATGGTTCAATGCGAGCAAGGGTTACGGCTTCATTGAGCGCCAGGGTGGGTCAGATGTATTTGTACATTACACTGCGATCGAAGCCGATGGGTATCGTTCCCTGCAAGAAGGCCAGAAAGTCGAGTTCAGCATCGAGCAAGGTCCGAAAGGCCTCCAGGCTGCAAAAGTAACGGTGTTGTAGATTACAATTTACCAAAAGCTATTGGCGAGCATAAGCTGGGCGAGCTTATGCTCGCTTATTATTTTTAGAGGGGGTGAGGCTAAGCCAGTGCCCAAGAAAGAGGAAAATCAGGCTGCCAGCAGACGCTGGGATCACATGCAATGGCCCAATATCGCCCAGGGTGAAGCTCAATTGCTCTGCCAGGTATTGTCCGGCCCAGAAACCAGACCAGGTAAGGATCAAATATAAGAGCAGTTTTCCGGCGCCGCCGTTGCGCCAGAAATGAAAGATCGCTGCATACAGGGTGGACAGTATGAAACCAAAAAGTAATGCAGGGGTAGTCATGGCTGAATCGTTCCTCCACCTGAACAAACTTCATCTGTATAAAAGACAGCCGCCTGGCCAGGCGTGACATCGCGCGCAGGTTCATCCAGGTGGACCCGCACCCTCTGGCCATCCAGCGGAGTGACCGTAGCCCAGGTTGGGGTCGCTTTATAACGTATTTTAACCTGGGCGCGAAAAGCTGCGTTGGGCGGGCCTCCAGAGACCCAGTTTACGTTGGCGGCAACGAATTCGTTTTGGCCCAGTTCTGCCTGAGTGCCAACGATCAATGTGTTGTGTTGGATGTCTTTGGCGAGTACGTATAACGGCATTGGACTGGAAAAGCCCAGGCCCTTGCGTTGGCCGATTGTGTAAAATGCCAGGCCGCGGTGTTGGCCGATCAGCAAGCCCTTGCGGTCCAGGATGGGGCCTGGATTCTCTGCTTGAGGCGCATTCCGCAGCAAGAAACTGCGATAATCTTCGTTGCCGAGAAAGCACAGATCCTGGCTATCCGGCCTTTCAGCCACGGGTAACCCCAATTCGCGTGCGATCTGGCGCACTTGTTGCTTGGTATATTCACCCAGTGGAAACAACGCATGTTTGAGTTGTTCCTGGCCAAGAACGTGTAGAACGTACGATTGATCTTTGTTTTGATCGATAGCTCGTAAAATCTGAAAACGACCGTTTTCGTCCCGGCGCAGGCGGACATAATGCCCGGTAGCCATAAATTGGGCGCCTAAGGCCAGGGCACGCTGTAACAAAAATTCCCACCGTATATGCCGATTGCAAACCAGGCATGGGTTGGGTGTTATTCCGCTGGCGTAATCGTCGATAAACCTGTGCACAACGGTCTGGTAAAAGACCTCTTGCGCATCGACCGGATAAAATGGGATACCCAGCGTGGCCGCCACCCGGCGCGCCTGGGCCATTGCGTCTGGCGTACAACAGCGATTATCATCCTGGTGCCCGCTTTCACTCCACAGCCGCATCATCAGGCCGATCACCTGGTAACCCTGTTTTACCAACAGGGCAGCGGTGACAGAACTATCGACGCCACCGCTCATGGCCACCACGACGCGCTGGGAAAGTGGATTGGGTGAAACAGGGTGCTGTCCCATGAATGTCAGGCCAGGTTGCGGATTCTGGCGATAACGCCAGGCAGCGCGCTCAAGAAAGCTTCTACTTCTGCTGCCGTCGTGCTGGTGCCCAGGGTTATGCGCAGCGAACCGAGGGCCCAATCTCGCGCTAAGCCCAGGGCCGTGAGAACCTCGGATGGCTCAGGATTGCCAGTTTTACAGGCCGAACCGGACGAACAGGCATACCCTTCTACGTCGAGCGCCATGAGCAAGGCGTTTCCGTCTACACCCTGGAAGACAAAACTGGCGTGATTGGGCAGACGCTCTGTCAGGTGCCCTGTCAGGTGTGCATCAGGGATTTCTTCTAATACCCGCCCAATGATGGTATCTCGCAATGGCAGCACGTGCGCGGTGCGCTCCTGGCGTTCCTCATTTGCCAGGCGAAATGCCTCGGCAAAGCCTACGATGTAAGGGATATTGTGTGTGCCAGCGCGCAGACCAAACTCTTGCCCACCACCGGTTAGCGCTGAAGTGATTGCTGTTCCCTGGCGGACATACAGCGCCCCAACACCTTTCGGGCCATAGAATTTGTGCGCGCCAAGCGCCAGCAGATCGACATTCAACGTCTTGACATCGACGGGCAGGTAGGCCGCAGCCTGGACGGCGTCTGTATGAAATGGCACACTGTGTTGCCGGCAAATGGCCCCGATTTCAGCAATGGGGTTGATTGTGCCAATCTCGTTGTTGGCGTACATTACCGATACGAGCGCGGTAGTCTTGCGCAGGCGAGCGGCGACATCTTCGGGGTGAACGCCCCCTGCCTCATCCACCGGCAGATATTCCAGCTCGAAGCCATGCTGCCGGGCCAATTGCTGTGCGGTGCGTGATACGGCGTGATGTTCGACCGGGCTGATCAGGATGTGATCTGCGTTACGTTGCTGGCGAGCGGCAAAGGCTACCCCGCGCAACGCCAGGTTATCGCTTTCAGAGCCACAGGAGGTAAAGATAACCTCTTTGGGCTGGCAGTTTAAACCGCGGGCAACTGTTTCGCGTGCTTGTTCCAATGCAGCCTCGGCCCGCTGGCCAAAGCTATGGATGGACGATGAATTGCCGAATATCTGGCTGAAATATGGCAACATCGCTTGCAAAACGCGCTCGTCGACAGGCGTTGTGGCGGCAAAATCCAAATAGGTCTTGGAATGGGTAATCATGCGGTTTTTTGTGCTCCATCATTCAATCGATGTCGCGGATATGATCCCAGCACGCGCATAAACAGCGCTAATTCCTGCAGGTGCTCCAGGGCGCGCTGGCAGTTGTGTTGGTGGTTGTGACCGGCAAAGTCGATATAAAACAAGTATTCCCAGGGCTGGCCAGGCAGGGGGCGCGATTCAATTTTTGTCAGGTCGATGTCGCGCAGGGCGAATACGCTGAGCGCTTTAAACAATACTCCAGGATAGTTCTTCAGGCTGAACACAATCGAAGTCTTGTAATCTCCCTGGTCTGGGATGGGCTCGGCCAGCGGCTGGCGGGCCAGGATGAGAAAACGGGTGTAGTTGGCAAGATTGTCCTCAAGATCTTCAGCCAGGATTTGCAAACCATATACCTGAGCTGCTCGTTGAGAGGCAATTGCGCCTGCCTGATGGTCTTTCTGTTCGCTTAGCAGGCGCGCACTGCCCGCCGTATCGGCTTCGGGCACGGTTTCGAGGCCCAGGCGTTTCAGCGTAGCTTCACATTGAGCCAGTGCCTGTGGATGGGAGTGCACCTGGCGAATCTGCGAGAGGGTAACCCCTGGCAGTGCAAGCAGGCAATGTTTTACGCGCAGGTGATATTCACCGACGATATGAAGCTCATTGCGCAGCAGTAAATCGTAATTGCGGTGGATACTGCCAGCCAACGAATTTTCGATCGGTATCATACCGTGGGTGCACTTTGATAGTTGAACTGCTTCGAAGACTTCGTCGAAGCTGTGACAGGGCAAAGTGGGCGTAGCGTAGGAGAAATATTCCAGGGCTGCCAGTTCGGAATAGGCGCCGGCCTCGCCCTGGAAAGCGACGAGTGGGTTATGCATATGAATGGCTCTTGAAATTTAGATTGTAATCTGGTGCGGATATTCGCTTACACCACTTATACCACATGACCCAGAAAATACGGAGCCATTTTACGCCACCAGGGCCAGTCGTGATTGACATCCAGGCCCCAGATATCGACCCAGGCAGGGATGTTTTTTTCGGCAAGAACCCGTTGAATGGCACGCGTGTCGGCTAACATGGCATCCTCCCAGGCGCCTTGCCCGCAACAAATGACGATCTTGCTCTGGCGATACTGGTCAATGAACCATACATCGTTGAGTTGGGGCAGGTAACTCAGCGGAGAATTGTAATAAACCAGATCGTCGGAGTAATCGCCGATGAACATGCTGAGTTGGTACAGGCCACTGAGGGCGATCACTGTGTCGAAGACATCCGGGTGGCGAAAGAAGAAATTTGCTGCATGATAGCCGCCCATACTGCAGCCGGTGACCAGCAGTTTCTGGATTGAGCCGACACAGTTCTGGCGAACCAGAGGAACGACCTCGTGGATGATATAGCGGTCGTAATCTTCGTGGCGCCGGGCGCGGTCGGCGGGATGGGCCACTGAGTTTGCCCAGGATTGATGATCGATGCTATCCACAGTGAACAACTTGACTTTGCCGTCATCGATAAAGGGTCTCACAGCTTCGACCATACCGAAATCTTCATACTCAAAGAAACGGCCGCCCTGGGCTGGGAAGACGATTACCGGCTTGCCATAATGGCCGTAGATTTTGAGTTCCATGTCCTGGTTCAGGTGATGACTCCACCATTTGTGATATTCTGTGTGCATGATAAGCTCTTTCTAGCAGTTTGTCGGAGAAGTAGGAAAAAGTGCGGTAAACTGGAGAGATGCCCA